>NZ_SOZA01000003.1 GCF_004519305.1 Pseudomonas sp. RIT623
GACCACCCCCCCAGTCGCGAGGAAAAGATCCTCGCCGAGCTGCCCTTGCAGGACGCCTATAGCCACAACATCGAGCGCATGGCCGGGCTGCTGGCCATGACCCACCGGCAAGTGACCGAGGACAAGATTCGCGAGGTGCTGCGCAAGCACCTGACCGTCGAGGACCAACGCCAGGACTTGTTCAAGCTGTACAGCGAGCAGCACTTCAGCGATGCCGAATTCGCCAGCATCGTCGCCGCCACCCGCGACCCGGCCAAGGCCAAGGCGCTGGGCGACACCGACGAAGGCAAGCGCCTCAGCGAGAAACTCACCGGATACATGCGTGAAAGCGCCAGCGACCCCAAGGTGCAAGCCCTGGCTGAAAAACGGATGCAGCAGGTGGAGGATGACCTGCGGGCCCTGGAGCAGGCTGCGCCCTGAGTTCAGCGGCACTGCGCAGGGCTTGGCTAGCGCAACAGCGCCTGAATCTGCTCGTGCAAGGTATCCAGGTCGAACGGCTTGGCCAGGATCGGTGCCTGGCGCGCGATCGGGCTGCCAGATTCGAGGATCTCCGCCGGATAGCCGCTGATGAAAATCACCTTCAGATCCGGTCGCAGCTTCACCGCCGGCTCGGCAATCTCCACTCCCGAGATGCCACCGGGCAGGCGGAAATCGGTGACCATCAGGTCCAGGTGCGGCTTGCTGGCGAGGATGGCAAACGCCTGCTCGCCATCCTCGGCCACCAGCACATGGTAGCCCTCGCCCGCCAGGTAATCCCGCAGGATCATGCGGATCGCTGGCTCGTCCTCGACCACCAGCACCACATCTTGTGCATCTTCACTCATGTCAACGCCTTCACATTCGATAAGTTGGCAATCAGACCCCAGGCTTAGGCAGAGGTTGCCTGGGTCTGGTCGCTGTGTTGCAGCACCCCGGACAACGGCAGGTAGACGCTGAACGTCGCCCCGGCGCCGACCTGGCTATCGACCTGGATCCGCCCGCCATGGGCCAGGACGATCTGCTCGGAAATATACAGCCCCAGCCCCAATCCGCCGCTGGCCTGCTGGGCAGCCACCCGCTCGAACTGCTGGAAGATCCGCTGCTGGTTTTGCCCATCGATGCCGATACCCTGGTCCTGCACTTGCACGCAAGCCATGCCGTCGTTGCCGAACACCCGTACCGTCACCGGCTTGCGTTCGCCGTAACGCAAGGCGTTGGACAACAGGTTGGCCAGCACCTGCTCGATGCGAAACTCGTCCCACTCGCCCTGCAGGGCCTCGCAGACTTGCAGTTCGATATGGGTGTCCAGGGCATGGGCCTGGGCCGCGAAGTTTTCCACCAGCCCGCTTACCAGTTGGCCGAGGTCGAAGGCCTTGGGCCGAATCGACAGCTTGCCGGTGCGAATCCGCGACACATCGAGCATGTCCTCGACCAGGCGGATCAGGCTGTTGATCTGGCGCTCGTCGCGCTCGACCATGGACTTGAGTTTTTCCTCGCTGAATGCCGCCAGGTTGCCCCGAGACAGGTGCATGCGCCGCAGCTGGGCCTCGAGGATCAGGCCGTTGAGCGGGGTGCGCACTTCGTGGGAGACGATAGACATGAAGTCGTCACGCATGCGCACGGCATGCTCCAGTTCGCCGCGGGCCACCTGCAACTGCGCCAGCAATTGTTCCTGTTCGGCGCGGCTGCGCTCCAGGGCCTGCAACTGGCGGTCGAGGGCCTTGCGCTGGCGGAACAGGTCGACGAACACCGACACCTTGCTCTTTACCGCCAAGGTGTCCAGCGGCTTGTGCAGGAAATCCACCGCCCCGCTTTCATAGCCCTTGAAGGCGTAGTTCATCTCGCGCCCGGCGGCGCTGACGAAAACGATGGGAATGTTGCGGGTTTTTTCCATGCCGCGCATCAGCTCGGCCAGTTCGAAGCCGTTCATGCCCGGCATCTGCACATCGAGGATGGCCAGGGCGAACTCGTGCTCGAGCAGCAGCGACAAGGCCTGCTCGGCGGACTGGGCCTGGTGCACCTCACGGTCCTCGCCCTGAATCAGGGCAGCGAGGGCCAGCAGGTTTTCCGGCAAGTCGTCGACGATCAGCAGTTTGGCGGTGATATGGCTTAGCATGCGCTGGGTTCCAGGGTAGCGAGCAACTGCCCGATACCGCTCAGGGGAAGAATGTGGTCGGGGCAGTGCAGGGCCAAGGCGGCCTCTGGCATCAGCGCGACCTGTGCGTCGCGAGGGTCCTGGACGACGGTCCGGCCTCCGCTTTGTCTGATCCGCAGCAGCCCGCGGGCACCGTCCTCGTTGGCACCGGTGAGCAGCACGCCGAGCAGCGCCGGGCCATAGGCATCGGCCGCCGACTCGAACAACAGATCGATTGCCGGTCGCGAGAAATGCACCGGCTCCTCCTGGCTCAGGGAAAAGCTCAGGTCACGCTCCACCGACAGGTGATAGCCCGGCCCGGCCACGTAGATCAGGCCAGGCTCGATGGCGGCCTTGTCCTGCGCCTCGCGCACGGGGCGGCGCAGGCGCCGCTGCAGCACCTCGGCCAGTTGGCTGTGGCGGTCGTCCGGCAGGTGCAGCACGCACAGCACCGGAACTGAGAAGCCGGCCGGCAGCGCGCCGAGCACGCTGAACAGCGCGGCCACGCCCCCCGCCGAGGCACCGATGACGATCGCGCCCACGCCGCTCATACCTTGCGGTAGATCCGCTCAGGCCGCACCAGCGGCTCGAAGCGTTCGCCATAGGCCGAGAAGTCCACCGACTCCTTGCTGCCCAGCACCAGGAAACCACGGTGGCACAGCGACTCGTGGAACAAGCCCAGGGCCCGGTCCTGCAAGCCCTTGTTGAAATAGATCAGCACATTGCGGCACGACACCAGTTGGGTTTCGGAGAACACGCTGTCGGTGGCCAGGCTATGGTCGGCGAAGGTGACGTTCTCGCGCAGGCTGGAATCGATGATGGCGTTGCCATAGGCGGCGGTGTAGTACTCGCTGAAATCCCGGCACCCACCGGCCTTGCGATAATTTTCCTGGTAATCGCGCATGCTCTGCATCGAGTAGATGCCTTGCTTGGCGCGCTCCAGCGAATGAGGGTTGATGTCGGTGGCATAAATGATGGTGCGTTCCAGCAGCCCCTCCTCGCGGAGCAGGATGGCCATGGAGTACACCTCCTCGCCAGTGCTGCAACCGGCGATCCAGATCTTCAGCGACGGCCAGGTGCGCAGCAGCGGCACCACCTCGTTGCGCAGCGCCAGAAAGTGCCCCGGGTCGCGAAACATCTCGCTGACCGGAATCGTCAGGAACTGCAGCAGCTCGAGGAACATGCCCGGGTCGTGCAGCACCCGTTCCTGCAAGGCCGACACCGTGCGGCAATCGAACTGACGCAAGGCATGGAGGATCCGGCGCTTGATCGAGGCGCCGGAGTAATCGCGAAAATCGTAGCTGTACTTGAGGTAGATCGCCTCGATCAGCAGCCGGATCTCGATATCGGTGTTGCGTTCGCTGGTCAAGATTTCAGATTCGCTCCAGTTGCGGCAGCCAGACCCGGATCAACGAGAACAAGCGATCCAGGTCGATAGGTTTGGCCAGGTAGTCGTTGGCGCCGGCCTGCAGGCAACGCTGCTGGTCGTCCTTCATCGCCTTGGCGGTCACGGCGATGATCGGCAACTTGCGCCAGCGCGGCTGCTGGCGGATCAGCCGGGTCGCCTCGTAGCCGTCCATTTCCGGCATCATCACGTCCATCAGCACCAGGTCGATGTCATCGTTGGCCTCCAGGCACTCCAGCGCCTCGCGGCCGTTGCGCCCGATCTCGACGATGGCGCCCTTGTGCTCCAGGGCGCTGGTCAGGGCGAAGATGTTGCGCACATCGTCGTCCACCAGCAGGATCCGCCGCCCTTCGAACACCTTGTCGCGACTGCGCGCGGTCTTGAGCATGCGCTGGCGTTCGTTGGACAGCTGCGACTCGACCTTGTGCAGGAACAGCGTGACCTCGTCGAGCAGGCGCTCGGGCGAACGCGCGCCCTTGATGATGATCGAGCGCGAGTACTTGAGCAGGTCGGCTTCCTCCTCGCGGGTGAGGTTGCGCCCGGTGTAGACGATCACCGGCGGGAAACTGCGGATGTCTTCGGCGGTCATGCGCTTGAGCAGCTCGTTGCCGAGCATGTCGGGTAGCTTGAGGTCGATGATCATGCAGTCGTAGATGTTCTCGCGCAGCAGCGCCAGGGCGTCCTGGGCCAGGGCCACGGCAGTGATCTCGATATCGTCGTCGCCGATCAGGCGGGCGATGCTGTCGCGCTGCAGGTCATCGTCCTCGACCAGCAGGATGTGCTTGAGCTTCTGCGTGAGCTTGGCCTCCAGGCGGCCGAACACCACCTTGAGCTCCTCGCGACTGGTGGGCTTGACCGCATAGCCCACCGCGCCCATGTGCATCGCTGCCTCGACACGGTCTTCCACCGAAATGATGTGCACCGGGATATGCCGGGTGCTGGCCTGCTCTTTGAGCCGTTGCAGCACCGTCAGCCCGGAATGGTCGGGCAGGCGCATGTCCAGCAGGATGGCGTCGGGCAGGTATTGCGCGGCCAGCTCGAAGCCCTCGTCGGCGGCGTGAGCGACCAGGCAGCTGTAGCCCAGTTCATGGGCCAGGTCGTAGAGGATGCGGGCGAAGTTCGGCTCGTCCTCGATCACCAGGATGCAGCGGTTGCCGAACGGCGCTCGCTCACGGTCGTCGGCGAAGGTCGGGGTCGGGCGCTCGGTCCTGACCGGGGCGCTGGCCGGCGGTGCCGGCGGCAGTTCGTCGACCGCCGGGCGCAGGCTATGAACCTCGGCCTGTTGCGTGCCGGCCTCGAAGTGCTCGGGCAGGATCAGGCTGAACACGCTGCCCTGCCCCGGGCTGCTGTCGACGCTGATCTGCCCGCCAAGCAGGTGCGCCAGGTCGCGGGAGATCGACAGCCCCAGGCCGGTACCGCCATAACGGCGGTTGCTGGTGCCGTCGACCTGGTGGAACGCGCCGAAAATCGCCTGCTGCTGGTCGGCGGCAATGCCGATGCCGGTATCGCGCACGGCGAACACGATGCCCATGCCGTTCTGGTGGCTGATGCGCAGGCTCACCTGACCGCGCTCGGTGAACTTGATGGCGTTGGACAGCAGGTTCTTGAGGATCTGCTCCAGGCGCTGGCGGTCGGTGAACAAGGTCGCCGGCAAGGGCTGTTCGAGGTGCACCTCGAAGGCCAGGCCCTTGTCCTGGGCCAAGGGCCGGAACATGCCCTGCAAACCTTCGACCAGGCGCTCGAGGGGCGTGGTCTCGGCGCGCACTTCGAGCTTGCCGGCTTCGACCTTGGCAATGTCGAGGATGTCGTTGATCAGGTTGAGCAAATCGTTACCGGCCGAATAGATCGACTCGGCGAACTTGACCTGGTCCGCGCTCAAGTTGCCTTCGGCGTTCTCGGCCAGCAACTTGGCCAGGATCAGCGAGCTGTTGAGCGGTGTACGCAGCTCGTGGGACATGTTGGCGAGGAATTCGGACTTGTACTTGCTCGAACGTTGCAGGTCGTCGGCACGGGCCTGCAACTCCACCTGGGCCTGGTTCAGTTCGCCGTTCTTGCGGTCCAGGGCCTCGGTGCGCTCGGCCAGTTGTTCGTTGGTCTGTTCAAGTTCCGCCTGCTGGGTTTCCAGGTGGGCCTGGGACTCCTTGAGCACCCGCGACTGCTCTTCGAGCTCTTCGTTGGCGGTCTTGAGCTCTTCTTGTTGCACCTGCAGCTCTTCGTTGAGCTGCTGGGTCTCGGCCAGCACCTCTTGCAGGCGCTGACGATAGCGGGCGCTCTCTATGGAGATGCCCAGGTTGTCGGCGACGCGCTCGAGCAACTCGCCATCACGCGCTTGCAGGGGACGCAGGAAACCGAGCTCGAGCACGCCATTGACCAGGCCATCGTTCCTCGCCGGGATCAGCAGGCCACTGCGCGGCAAGCCGCTGCCCAAGCCCGAGCTGAGCCGGTAGTAATCCTGTGGCAGGTCGTCCAGGCGCAGCAAGCGGTTCTCCAGCAACGCCTGGCCCAGCAACCCGGCATGGTCCCCCGTGCGCGGCTGCAGCGCCTGCTGTTCGGCGTCCAGGCCATAGCTGGCGATCCGGACCAACTGACCGTGCTCGTCGCGTACGTACAACGCACCCACCACACTGCCGAGGTAACCGGCGAAGAAGCGCAGGATATTGTCCCCCAGCAGCGGCAGGGTCAGTTGCCCCAGCACCTGCTCGGCCAACTGGGTCTGCCCGGTGCGCAGCCAGGCCTGATGCTCCAGGCGCTCGGCGCTGCGCTGCTGGGCCTGCAGGTTGTCGACGTAACTGGCTGACAGCGCCAGCAGGTCGCGGCGGCCCAGGTAGGCGAGCAAGGCGCTGAGGGTAACGATGAACAGCACGAATGCGCTGATGGCAATCACCGTGACGCTGCTGACTGTCTCGGTACGGGCCATGCGCAACTGCTGCTCGGTGCCGATCAGGCCATCGAACTCCTTGCGGATCTCGTCGGTGATGCGCTTGCCACGCCCATTGCCAATGGAGAGCTGGACGTCGCCCTTGTTGCGCCGCAGGCCGATCATCTCGCTGGCGAAATCGTTCCAGGCATGCTGCAAGGCCACCAGGCGATCGATCCGGTCAACCTGCTGGGGGTTGTCCGCGACCATGCCCTTCAAGCCCTCGAGGCTGCTGAAGATACGTGGTTTGGCCACTTCATAGGGATCGAGAAAGCGCTCGTCGCCGGTGATCAGGAAACCGCGCATGCCGGTTTCCATGTCGATCGACAGCTTGACCGTTTCGTTGGCGTTGCCGATGACCCGGTCGGTGTGCTCCACCCATTGCATGGCCGAGAGCAGGTAGTTGATCACCGCGACGAACGCCACGGCGCCCAACAGCCCCACCGCCAGGGGCAGGCCAACGTTGCGGCTGAGCAGCTTGCGAAAGCTGCGCTGGTCCATCGAGGCTGCTTGAATCATCAGAAAATGCCCGCGTGAAAAAGTCCATTGAACAGTGTGGCGATACGTCTTGTAGGTCTTGCCCTGCGCCAGACCGACCGGGAAATACAGCGAGTCTAACCAGCTTTCGCCATTCTGGCAGGGCATTTAGCCAGTATTTGAAGGCGCAGGCCGCCAATCGTTCCATCTATTTGCCCATGCCGGTAAGCTTGGGAACTTCTGCCCTTGCCGCGGGCACAGAGTAGAGACCATTCATCGAAACAGGATCCACCCATGCACCTTCTGGTAGTCGAAGACGACGACATCGTTCGCATGCTGATAGTCGAAGTGCTCGACGAACTGGGCTACACCGCCATCGAGGCCGACAGCGCTGCCGCGGCCCTAAAGATCATCGAGAATCCCGCGCAACCGCTGGCGCTGTTGATGACTGACGTGGGGTTGCCCGACCTGCGCGGCCAGGAATTGGCGGCCAAGGCCCGGGAAACCCGGCCGAACCTGCCGGTGCTGTTCGCCAGTGGCTACGCCGAGAGCGTCGAGGTGCCGCCGGGCATGCACCTGATCGGCAAGCCGTTCAGCATCGAGCAATTGCGCGACAAGGTGATGGCCATTCTGGGCAGGCCCTGAGTTCTCGCAAGTCGGGCTTCGGCGCAGAGACGCCTACAGCTCGCGGCGCAGCAGGTAGGTGTCCATGATCCAGCCCTTGCGCCGCCGGGCCTCTTCACGCAGCGACAGGATGCGTGCCTTGACCGCCAGAAGCGGCCCATGCACCAGCAGCTCATCCGCCGTGCCCAGGTAAGCGCCCCAGTAGATCACCAATTGCGCATCCTCCAGTTCGGCAAAGGCACCCCGGCCGTCGAGCATCACCAGCACATTGTCGATCCGCGCCTGCTCGCCCAGGCGCCGGCCGGGCAGCACGGTCAACGGCTCGCCGATGCGGTTGAGGGGTATCTGATGGCGGGCAGCCAGGGCCTGGATACTGCTGATCCCAGGAATCACCTCAAGTGACAAGGCCACGCCGCGCTGCCGGACCAACTCCAGAATACGCAGCGTGCTGTCGTAGAGTCCTGGCTCGCCCCACAACAGGAAGGCGCCGACCTCATTGTCCGCCAGCTCCTGCTCGAGCAGCCTGGCGTACAACGCGGCGCGCTGGCCATGCCAGTCGCGCACGGCCTCGACATAGTCGCTGGCCATGCTGTCCCGGCAGGGATCGGCGACCTGCACCAGGCGGTAGCCGCCCTGGGGCAGGTAGCGTTCGAGCAGGGCCCGACGCATGCGCACCAGGTCATCCTTGTCCGCGCCCTTGTCGAGCACGAAGAACACCGCCGCACGGCGAAGCGCGTCCACGGCCTCATAGGTGACCTGGCGCGGATCGCCGGGGCCGATGCCAATCAGTAGCAGCTGTTTCATCGCCTGCCCTGCTTAAGAAACGGGTGGTCATTGTCGGCCGACCACCCGCCCTTGGCAAAGGCGATTTAGAGGATCGAGAAATTGTAGCTGACGATGACCCGGGTCTCGTCCATGTCACGCGCCCACTTCTCGTAGTTGCTGCGATAGGTGGAGTTACGCAGGCGCACGCTGACATCCTTGAAGGTGCCGCTCTGGACCTGGTACTTGAGCTCGGTGTCGCGTTCCCATTCCTTGCCTTCGGCGTTGCTGCCCGGGACCTTGATGTTGTCACCGTTGATATAACGGGTGAAGAAGGTCAGGCCAGGCACGCCCATGGCCTTGAAGTCATAGTCGTAGCGCAGTTGCCAGGAGCGCTCCTGGGCGGCGGCGAAGTCGTTGACCTGGGCATAGTTGACCAGGTATGGGTTGGTGCCATCGAGGTACGGCATGGCGCTATCGCCATACATACGCTGCCAGCCAGCGCTGATCTTGTGGCCACCCAGGCTGTAGCCGAGCATGCCGCTGAAGGCGCGGTGGTCGATCTGGCCGGCCCGGGCGTTACCGATGTCGTCGCTCTTGATCACCCGCAGGTCGGCGGACAGGGTGCCGACGTCCAGTGGCTGGCTGGCCACCAGGCCGAGGAAATGCTGGCGGTAGATATTTTCCAGCTTGGAGACCTGGTACTGGGCGCTGATGCGCTCGTTGAAGCGGTAGTCGACGCCAGCCAGGTCGAAGTGATCGGCCTCGATGTCGCAGGCGTAGCGCTTGTTCTTGCAGTGCACACGCAGGTCCTGGCGGTCGGTGGAATCCCGCGCGGTGTACTGGTTCAGGCGGGCCAGGGTGAACTTCAGGTCGCGCACTTCCTCGCTGGTCAGCCAGGCGCCATGGAACATGGTTGGCAACAGACGGCCGTCGTTGTACTTGAGCAGCGGTACATCGGGCATCATCGAGCCGTATTTGAACACGGTCTGGGAAACCTTGACCTTGCCGGCGATGCCCATCTTGGCGTATTGGTCGGCGGAGTGACGCGGATCGTGGCCGGACGACGGCAACAGACCGCTGTTACTGTCGGCAGGGCTCGAGTCCAGTTTGAACCCGACCATGCCCAGGGCATCGACGCCAAAACCTACCGGGCCCTGGGTATAACCGGACTGGACATTGAGGATGAACCCCTGCGCCCATTCTTCGCGTTTCGACGCGCCCTGGCTGGAACTGCTGTGGCCGTCGCGAAAGTCCCGGTTGAAATAGACATTGCGTGCTTCGACCTTGGCACTGCTGTCTTCAAGAAAACCAGCGGCCTGGGCGTTGGCACCGACACACAGGAAGAACAGGCCGGCAACTCGGCGCCCGGGGGCGAGGGGGAAAGGGGCAAACATGCGAACAAAACATCCAAAAGAAGGGCAAAAAACGATCCGGGCAATCGACTGCACCGGCACTACGTGATGAGCGAATACATTTCGACCATCATCCATAATTTTCACCCAGGGCCTCTAGCCTGCGCCATGGGACCATGGTCTAAGGCCTCGGCCAGATACCCTGGCAGGGAAGTTCGAATACCCCGCGAAAAATCGGCAAAGTTCCCGGTTTATTGATTGAAAGTTTGCTGTTTACCCAGGTGCGGGCGATGTCTACACTGACACTCAGCGAACAGCTATACCCATCCGCGTGGCCGGCGTTTAGTCCAGTTTATGTTCGTCACGTCATGCCACCGCAGACTTACAGGAGTGATGACAGTGTCCAGACTTGCAGAGTTTCGTGCTGCCGAAAAAGCGCTTCAGGAACAGATGGCACAACTGGAGGCGCTGAAAAAGGATGCCGGCCTTAAACGCGAAATCGAATTCGAGCAGAAACTAGTCGGCCTGATGAAAAGCTACGACAAGAGCCTGCGCGATATCATCGCCATCCTCGACCCAAAGGCCACCCAGCGCGCCCCGACCGTGGCCGCCAAGCAGCAGCGCCGCCCGCGGGTGGTGAAGGTCTACGAGAACCCGCACACCGGCGAGTTGATCGAGACCAAGGGTGGCAACCACCGCGGCCTGAAGGCCTGGAAGCAACAGTACGGTGCACAGACGGTGGAAACCTGGGTGCGCTGATGAAACCTCGACACCCGCTTCACACTTTTTTCACAAGCACTGGCTCAGTATCGAACCAGCTAAAGGACTAGCGACCCCATCACGCGCCCGCACATGCGGGCCTCTAATTCCAGCGCCCCGCCCTCGTGCGGGGCGCTTTCATTTGCGCTGCTGGCTGACTGCCGTATCATGACCCGCCTCTACCAAGGCCCTGATTCTGGAGTACCCCATGAGCCTGCACGATCTTCAAGCGCTGCCCGGCGTCACCGCCCAGCCAGACACCGCCACCTCCCAGTTCGTCTTCAACCACACCATGCTGCGGGTCAAGGACATCGAGAAGTCCCTGGACTTCTACACCCGCGTCCTGGGCTTTCGCCTGGTGGACAAACGCGACTTCCCGGAGGCGGCCTTCAGCTTGTACTTCCTGGCCCTGGTCGACCCGGCGCAGATTCCGGCCGATGATGCCGAACGCCACCAGTGGATGAAGTCGATCCCGGGCGTGCTCGAGCTGACCCACAACCACGGCACCGAGAACGATCCGCAATTCGCCTACCACAACGGCAATACCGACCCGCGCGGTTTTGGCCACATCTGCATTTCGGTGCCAGACGTGCGGGTTGCCTGCGCGCGTTTCGAGGCGCTGGACGTGCCTTTCCAGAAACGTCTGCAAGATGGCCGCATGAACCACCTGGCCTTCGTCAAGGACCCGGATGGCTACTGGGTCGAAGTGATCCAGCCGACCGACCTGCAAGGCTGACGCCACGCTTCACGCTCGTCGGGCCGGACACTTCCGGCCCCTCGCTGTGGTATACGGAAGGAACTGCTTTCCAGCCACAGCGAGGTCAGGACGATGCAAACCCTTCACTGTGAATACCGCGATCACCACATCACCGCCAGCGTGATGCCCCACCCCGACTCCCCCCTGCCCTATGCGGCCGGCTGCCTGATCACCGATCCCCATGGCCATACCAGCAAGCGCATTTCCATGCCGATGAAATTCTTCAGCGACCTGGAGAATGCCCAGCATGTCTCCCTGGCTCATGGCCGGGCGCTGGTCGATCAGCGGTTGGACCAGGGCCACAAGACGTTCTAGGCAGCGTCACGGTCGGAGCCGGCCTTGCCGGCGAACACTGGCGTCCAGACAGCGTTCGCCAGCAAGCACCTACAGTATGAGGTGGGGCTAAATATCCCGGGCGTACGCCACCGCCGCCGCGACTTGTTCAGCGTTTGGCCGCACACCGGTGTACAACACGAATTGCTCCAGCGCCTGCCGGGCAATCACCTCGAGCCCGGTGATCAGCGGCTTGCCCAGCGCTTGGGCCACCTGGATCAACGGCGTGCGCTCCGGCATCGCCACCACGTCGAACACCCGCTCGGCTGCGGCGATGGCCGTCTCGGCGAAGGCCAGCTGCTGCGCCTCGGGCCCGCCGGCCATGCCGATCGGGGTGACGTTGATCAGCATCGGCGGGCATAGGTCGCCCAGCTCGGGCAGCCAGCGATAACCGCAGACATCCGCCAACTGGCGCCCGGCCTGCTCATTGCGCGCGACGATGGTGCCTTCGGCGAACCCGGCGTCACGCAGCGCGCTGGCCACGGCCTTGGCCATGCCACCACTGCCGCGCAGGGCGAAGCCGGTCGCCGGGTCGACCTGATGCTGCGCCAGCAACTGGCGCACCGCCAGGTAGTCGGTGTTATAAGCCTTGAGATGGCCGTCGTTATTGACCAGGGTATTGACCGACTCGATGGCTGCCGCCGAGGGGTCGACTTCGTCCACCAGCGCCATGCAGGCTTCCTTGTACGGCATCGACACACCGCAACCACGCACCCCCAGGGCGCGAACGCCCGCCACTGCCGCCGGCAGGTCCTGGGTGGTCATGGCCTTGTAGTAGTAATCCAGGCCCAACTGCTGGTACAGGTGGTTGTGAAAGCGCACGCCGAAGGTGCCGGGGCGACCGGCCAAGGAAATGCACAGGACCGTGTCCCGGCTGGGTGGAATGATCATCGCGACTCCTGAAAACATGGCTGAAACGATTGCGCCAGCGTAGCAGACCCCGCCGCCGGTCGCCCCTTACACAACCTTTACCCTTTGCCTGCGCTCGCTTTACCGGGCGCGCGGTCATAGTAGTCAGGCCCCAAGCCTGGGGTTGTCTTGCGAGGTGTCAGCATGAAACGTCTACTCCCCGGTATCGCCCTGCTGGTAGGCGCGCTGGCCGTTAGCGGCCAGGCCGCCGCCCATGGTGGTGGCTGGTATGGCCCGGGGCCGGTGATCGGCGCGGCCGTGGTTGGCGCAGTGGTGGGCGCGGCCGTGACCGGCGGACATGACCGCACGGTGTATGTCGAACGCCAGCCGGCCTACTATGCGCCGCCACCGCCGGTCTATGTCCAAGCGCCCCCGCCGCCGGTGTACTACCAGCCCTATGTGGTCGAGCGCTATGTCCCCGCCCCGCCACCGCCGGTCTATCGGCGTTATTACGGACCACCACCGGTCTACTATGGCCCACCGCGCTGGTGAACAGTACAACTCGGGGCTCGCCTTGACCCGCTGCCAGCTTGACGTATACGTCAAGCTGGCATTAGGTTAGCGGCATTCCTTACCCCGAGCCCGAGCATGAGCAGCCAGACCTACAGCATCTCCGACCTGTCCCGCGAACTGGACATCACCACCCGCGCCATCCGCTTCTATGAGGAGCAGGGCCTGCTCAGCCCCGAACGCCGTGGCCTGGAACGCATCTACTCGGCGCGCGACAAGGTCACCCTCAAGCTGATCCTGCGCGGCAAGCGCATTGGTTTCTCGCTGGCAGAATGCCGCGAACTGATCGAGCTCTACGACCCCAGCGGGGGCAACCAGAAGCAACTGCACAGCATGCTGGCCAAGATCGCCGAGCGCCGCGCCCAGCTGGAGCAGCAAATGCTCGATATCCAGCAGATGCACCTGGAGCTGGACACCGCCCAGGAACGCTGCGAGCAGGCCCTGGCCGCCACCTTGAATACGCCGCACAACCACCGTTGATCCGCCACAGGAAGCCCGCCATGTCATTGCCCGAGAAAGTCCGCCTGGTCGAAGTCGGCCCGCGCGACGGCCTGCAGAACGAAGCCCAGCCCATCAGTGTCACCGACAAGGTACGCCTGGTGGACGACCTCAGCGACGCTGGGCTGGCTTATATAGAAGTGGGCAGCTTCGTGTCGCCCAAATGGGTGCCGCAGATGGCGGGTTCCAGCGAGGTGTTCGCCGGCATTCGCCAGCGCGAAGGTGTTACCTATGCAGCGCTGGCCCCCAACCTGCGGGGCTTCGAAGACGCCCTCGCCGCCGGGGTGAAGGAGGTGGCGGTATTCGCCGCCGCGTCCGAGTCCTTCTCGCAGCGCAACATCAACTGCTCGATCGGCGACAGCCTGAAGCGCTTCGAGCCGATCATGCAAGCGGCGCGCGAGCATGGCATACGGGTGCGCGGCTATGTGTCCTGCGTGCTCGGCTGCCCCTATGAGGGAACTGTCCAGGCCGAACAGGTCGCGCCAGTGGCCCGTGAGCTGCACCAGATGGGCTGCTACGAGGTATCGCTGGGCGACACCATTGGCACCGGCACCGCCGGTGCTACCCGCCGGCTGTTCGAGGTGGTCTCGGCGCAGGTGCCCCGGGCGCAGCTTGCCGGGCATTTCCACGACACCTATGGCCAGGCGCTGGCCAACGTCTATGCCAGCCTGCTCGAAGGCATCAGCGTGTTCGACAGCTCCGTGGCGGGCCTGGGCGGCTGCCCGTACGCCAAGGGCGCGACCGGCAATGTTGCCAGCGAGGATGTGGTGTACCTGATGCAAGGATTGGGCATCGACACCGGCATCGACCTGGACCGCCTGATCGCCGCCGGCCTGCGCATCAGCGAAGTACTCGGCCGCGCCAGCGGTTCGCGCGTGGCGCGCGCGCGGACCGCGCACTGATTCATACGGTTGTCACACAGGTGTGGGTGGAGTGTTACCGCCTACACGCCCGCCAGCGAAAAATCGGGTAACAGGGAAACAAATCGACAAAATTTCACGTGCCACGATTTACTCAAAAACGTTCAACCATTTGATTTTAAAAGATTTTTAAAAGTTGGCACGGCACCTGCTATATCTTCTGGCATAACAAGAACAAAAAACGCGATACCCAATAAAAACAATAGAGAACGGCTCTGACATAACAAGAACAACACGGCAGAGGCGTAGCAAGCAGATTTTTTTGGAGTCGACGTGCTTTCCTGGGGTACAGGCCCCGCAGCCGGACACAGAACAACAAAACTACCTTCGAGGTAGCGGCAGTCCAGGTTGGATCACGTGCGATGAACGCAGGTCAGCGCTCAAAAAAATACGTTTGCTCTTGGCCCCGGTTGGGGGCCCCGCAACACCGAGACAAAGGCTGACAAAAACAACAACAGGCCCGTCTCCAATAATAATAAAAGAGCAAGCAACAACGCTTATGAGGGGAGCTTCGGCTCCCCTCAGTGCTTCCTGCCCTCCTCCCGGCGTTTCTCCTCCTGCTCTCCCTCCACCTTGTCCACCAGCACCGGCATGCTCGCCAGCACCAACAGTGCCAGCACTGTGCTGATCAACGCCGTGGCTTCACGCCCCATGCCGGCGGCGGTACCTATGGCCGCGGTCATCCACAGCCCAGCGGCGGTTGTCAGCCCTTTGACGTGGCTGGGGTCCTGCCCGTTGCCCTTGAGGATGGTGCCCGCACCGAGAAAACCGATCCCGGCGACGATGCCCTGGATTACCCGACTCAGGGCCTGCTCATCGGCCCCGGCCATGCCCGGTGCCAGCACGAACAGCGCCGCGCCCATGGACACCAGCATGTGGGTGCGCACCCCGGCCGACTTACCTTTGCTTTCACGCTCGAAGCCCAGCACCGCGCCCAGCATGGCGGCCATCAGTAGGCGCACGAGGATGCGCGTCACTTCGCCTTCGTCGGTGATATCAGCGAATTCGGCCTGGATCGCCGCCCCTATCGATTGCAGTAGCATTTCCATCCCGACCTCCTGCAGAACCTGAAGGAGCCAGCCGTGCTGGCGAACCAGACGCCGCGGTGAATGATGGCACCGGCTGCACCGGTGCGCACCGGCACGGCAGGCTCCTACAGAGATGACCCTCCAGCCAGCCCCGAGTGCCCACCGCACCACCCAGCGTAACGATGCAACATCTGCCACCGCGGCACTGTCCACTCCTGTAACCGTCACACCGGAGGTACTTGCCATGCCCGTTGAAGTCGACCCCAGCACCCGTCGTTGCACCTTGATCGGCGACCATATAAGCCTGGAGGGCAGCGGCCCCGAAATCGAGATCGTCACCGATGAACAGTTGCGCATGTCGCTGGCCATCCTGGCCGGCGAGCGCATCCCCATTACCGAAAGCGAAGCCGACGCGCTGACTGTCGCAGGTGCGGTGGATAGCCGCAGGCATCTGAAGAGCAGCGCTCCAGGCTCGGTAATTTAAGGGCCGGATGCCAAACACGGAGAATCTGATACGGTTTTTATCGCTATAGCTGAGTCTGTGCTGCAAACAGATCGGGGGCCATAGTGCCCGGGCCTGATCGAGGCCTGATGAGCGATGAACCATGAGCGATAGAATCCCCTTCCGAGTCATCGAGATTGACCCCGCCGCCAGCCACAAGAGCAAAAGCCACAACGCTGGCGGCATCCACACCCGCAGTTTCAGCGGCTTCTACCGTAACCTGCGCATCGTCTTCGCCGGCGCGCTGTTCGTGCTGTTCTTCGGCACCGCCTGGTTGCAGTGGAACGGGCGCCAGGCGGTGCTCTGGGACCTGGCTGAAAGCAAGTTCCACATCTTCGGCGCCACCTTCTGGCCACAGGATTTCATCCTCCTGTCGGCATTGTTGATCATCTGCGCCTTCGGCCTGTTCGCCATCACCGTGTTCGCCGGCCGCGTCTGGTGCGGCTACAGCTGCCCACAAAGCACCTGGACCTGGCTGTTCATGTGGTGCGAGAAAGTCACCGAAGGCGACCGCAACCAGCGCATCAAGCTGGCCGCCGCGCCCTGGGGAATGGAGAAGATCGCCCGGCGCACCCTCAAGCACGGCCTGTGGCTGGCCATCGGCCTGCTCACCGGCCTGACGTTCGTTGGCTACTTCACCCCGATCCGGCCCCTGGCCGCGGAACTGTTCAGCCTCGAGCTGGGTGGCGTGGCACTGTTCTGGATCCTGTTCTTCACCGCCGCCACCTACCTCAACGCCGGCTGGCTGCGCGAAGCGGTGTGCATGCACATGTGCCCCTACGCCCGCTTCCAGAGCGTGATGTTCGACAAGGACACCCTGGCGGTGGCCTACGACCCCAGCCGCGGCGAAGCCCGTGGCCCGCGCAAGAAAGGCAGCGACCCACGCAACCAGGGCCTGGGCGATTGCATCGACTGCACCCTGTGCGTGCAAGTCTGCCCCACCGGCATCGATATCCGCGACGGCCTGCAGATGGCCTGCATCGGCTGCGCCGCCTGCATCGACGCCTGTGATGGGGTGATGGACAAGATGGGCTATGCCCGCGGCCTGATCGGCTACAAGTCCGAGCACAACCTGCAAGGCGGCAAGACCCACTGGTTGCGCCCGCGCCTGCTGGGCTACGCCACGGCCCTGACGGTGATGATCGGCGCGCTGGTGATCGCCCTGCAAATGCGCCCGATGGTGTCGATGGACGTGATCAAGGACCGCGGCCTGTTCCGCGAGAACGCCCTGGGCCAGATCGAGAACATTTACTTGCTCAAGATCATCAACAAGACCCAGGAGTCCCAGCACTATCGCCTGCGCCTGGTGGACGCCGACGGCTTCGAGCTGCATGGGCGTAGCGAAATCACCCTGGCCGCCGGCGAGATGAGCGAGTTGCCGGTATCGGTGGCGATGCTCGCCGAGCGCCCGGCCAGCAGCTCGCAGACGCTGACCTTCGAAATCCAGGACAGCGACCAGCCAGGCGTGCGCAGCACCGCCAACAGCCGTTTCGTCGCGCCGATGAACCGCTGATCCCTTACACTGAGCCGACCTTGCCTGCCGAAACCACAATGAAACGCTACGAACGATTCGCCGACGACATTGCCGAACTGATCCGCTCCGGGGTCCTGGGCCCCGGCCAGCGGGTACCTTCGGTGCGCTATGCCAGCCAGACCCACGGGGTCAGCCCGTCCACGGTATTCCAGGCGTACTACCTGCTGGAACGCCGCGGCCTGATCCGTGCCCGGCCGCGTTCGGGCTACTTCGTCAACGCCCATGCACCACGCCCGTTCAACGAACCCCAGGCCCAGGCGCCGGCCAGCGAGTCCACCGAGGTGGACGTCAGCGGCCTGGTGTTCTCGATCCTCGACTCGATCAAGGACCCGCATACCGTGCCGTTCGGCTCGGCATTCCCTAGCCCGGCACTGTTCCCGCTGCAGCGCCTGGCCCGCTCGTTGGCCAGCGCCAGCCGCGCCATGGACCCGCGCATGGTGGTCACCGACCTGTCGCCGGGCAACCCGCAGCTACGCCGGCAGATCGCCCTGCGCTACATGGTCGCCGGGCTGATGCTGCCGATGGAGGAACTGCTGATCACCAACGGCGCGCTGGAGGCCCTCAACCTGTGCCTGCAGGCGGTGACCCAGCCAGGCGACCTGGTGGCCATCGAAGCACCGGCCTTCTATGCCTGCCTGCAGGTGCTCGAACGCCTCAAGCTCAAGGCCGTGGAGATCCCGGTACATCCACGCGAAGGCATGGACCTGGGCGTGCTGGCCCAGACCCTGGAGAAGCACCCGGTCAAGGCCGTGTGGTGCATGACCAACTTCCAGAACCCAGTGGGCGCGAGCATGCCGGAGGCGAAAAAACAGCAACTGGTGGAACTGCTGCGTCGCCATCAGGTGCCGCTGATCGAGGACGATGTCTACGCCGAGCTGTACTACGCGCAACAGGCCCCCAAACCCGCCAAGGCCTTCGACACCGAGGGCCTGGTAATGCATTGCGGTTCGTTCGCCAAGAGCCTGGCACCGGGCTATCGCATTGGCTGGGTCGCCGCCGGGCGCTTCGCCCAGAAAATCGAACGGCTCAAGTTGATGACCTCGCTGTGCGCCTCGATGCCGGCCCAGGCCGCCATCGCCGACTATCTGCAGCATGGCGGCTATGACCGCCACCTGCGCAAACTGCGCTATGCGCTCGAAGGCCAGCAGGCCAACATGCTCGCCGCCATCGGCCGACATTTCCCAGTGCAGACCCGGGTCAGCCAGCCTTCCGGCGGCTACTTCCTGTGGCTGGAGCTGCCCGAGCAAATGGACGCGCTGAAACTCTTCCACATGGCCCTGGCCCAAGGCATCAGCATCGCCCCGGGGCCGATCTTCTCGCCGACCCGGCGCTTCGGCAACTGCATCCGCCTGAACTACGGCAGCCCTTGGGGCGACGGTCCAGAGCAGGCCATGGAAACCCTCGGACGCATCGTGCGCTCGTTCTAGCCGAGCAACGGGCAAGCAGGCTACAGTTGGGCACCGCTCAGCCCCGGACCCCTGCATGCCCGAACGTGAAATCCTCGCGTTGCGCCAGCGCAACGCCGAACTCGAGTCCCGCCTGGCCCAGCGGGAAAGCGACGACAACCTGTACCGTTTCCTGTTCGACACCATGGACGAGGGGTTCTGCGTCATCGAGTTCTTCGATGGCCCCCACGGTCCGTTGAGTGACTATGTGCATTTAGTGGCCAACGCCGCCTACGCCCGCCATGCCGGCATTGCCAATGTGGTCGGGCAGAAGCTGCGGGAGATGGTGCCCGACGAGGCCGACAATTGGGTGGCGCGCTACGGTGCGGTTCTGCGCACGGGCAAGCCGCTGCAGTTCGAGCAGGAGCTGGTGGCCACTGGCAGGGTATTGTCGGTCACCACTTTCCGTATCGAGCCAGCCGAACGTCGCCAAGTGGCGGTACTGTTCAAGGATGTCACCGAGCGGCGGCGTGCCGAAGACGCCCTGCAACAACTCAATGATCAGCTCGAACAGCGGGTTGCCGAGGCTTTGGCCGAGCGCGGCCTGTTCGCCGAGCTGGTGGAGAACAGCGTGGCCCGTGTCCAGGTGGTGGATACCGAACTGCGCTTGCTGGCCGTCAACCACCGTGCGGTGAAAGACTTCGAATTCCTCTTCGGACATCGCCTCAAAGCTGGCGATAGCCTGCCCGAGCGCCTCGCCAACTTCCCCGCAGAGCGTGCTCGATCTGAAGCCATGTGGCGCAGGGCACTGGCTGGCGAAAGCTACATCGAGACCATCGAGTACGGCCGTGGTGCCCGCCTGCGCCATTTCGAGCTGCGCTTCAACCCGCTGCGCGAGAGCAGCGGCAGGATCACCGGGGCCTGCCTGTTCATCTACGACGTCACCCGCCAGGTCGATGAACAGCAACGTCGACTCCAGGCCGAGGAAGCCCTGCGCCAAGCGCAGAAAATGGAAGCAGTAGGCCAACTCACCGGCGGCATTGCCCACGATTTCAACAACCTGTTGGGCGGCATGCTCGGCGCCCAGGAACTGCTGCGCCAACGCCTGGAGCAGGGGCGTCTGGCCGAGATCCCGGCCCTGCTCGACACTGCCGGTCACTCGGCCAGGCGCGCCGCCGCACTGGTCCACCGGCTGCTGGCCTTCTCCCGGCGCCAGACCTTGCTGCCCCAGGCCACCGCTGTCGGCCAACTGGTCAAGGACATGGTGGTGCTGATCCATCGCAGTGTCGGGCCAGCCATCAGCGTGCAGGTGCAGTGCGATGCCCAGCTGTGGCCATCCTTCATCGACCCGCCGCAACTGGAAAGCGCGCTGCTCAACCTGTGCATCAACGCCCGGGACGCCCTGCCGGCCGGCGGCATGATCGACATCAAGTGTGACAACCGCTGGCTGGACGACAGCACAGCCTTAGCCCTCGACCTGCCCTGCGGCCCGTACCTGTGCCTGAGCGTCCAGGACAATGGTCGCGGCATGACGCAAGAGGTGCAGGAAAAAGCCATCGATCCGTTCTTCACCACCAAGCCGCTGGGCCAGGGTACAGGGTTGGGGCTATCGATGGCCTATGGCTTCGTGCGCCAGTCCGGTGGTCAGTTGCAGATCACCTCCAGCCCAGGCGCTGGCACGCGGGTCGACCTGTACCTGCCGCGCCACGGCGAAACACCCATCGCACGGCGTCCGCCCAGCGAGGCGCCCGCCCAGGTGCAACGCGCCGCAGCCCGGATCCTGCTGGTCGAAGACCAGGCCGCGCTGCGCATGGTCATCGGCGATGTGCTCGAAGAGCTCGGTCATAGCGTCGAACGCGCGGAACATGGCCCCGCCGCGCTGGAGCTGCTGGAAAGCGGCTATGTGCCGCAACTGCTGATCAGCGACATTGGCCTGCCCGCGGGGCTCGACGGCCGGCAAGTCGCTGAGCGCTGCCGTGCCCGGTTTGCTGATTTGCCGGTACTGTTCATCACCGGCTATGACCAAAGCGCCGCACAGGGTGACGGTAGGCTGCCGCCGCGCACCCAGGTCCTGCTCAAGCCCTTCGAGCTGCCCGACCTGGTCGACAGGGTCATCACGCTGCTGGGCTAACGGCCACCGCTGAGGTCGATGAAACTACCCGTCGAATACGAGGCTTTGTCCGACAGCAACCAGAGGATGGCCTCGGCCACCTCCTGGGGTTGACCACCGCGCCCCATCGGCAGGCCCGGCTCGAGCTTGGTGACACGGTCGGGATCACCGCTCAAGGCATGGAAGCCGGTGTGGATGTAGCCAGGCCGCACACCGTTGACCCGTACCCCCTCGCCCGCCACTTCCTTGGCCAGGCCGACCGTGAAGGTATCCAGCGCGCCCTTGGATGCGGCGTAGTCCACGTACTCGTTGGGCGAGCCCAGGCGTGCGGCCACGGATGACACATTGACGATCGCCCCACCCTGCCCGCCATGGCGCCGGGCCATGCGCAGCAGCGCGTGCTTGGCGCACAGAATCGGGCCGACCACATTGCTCTTCATTACCTTGAGCAAGCGGAACTCGGACATGTCCTCGACCCGGCTCTGCTGGCCGATCGTGCCGGCGTTGTTCACCAGCGCGGTGACCCTGCCCAGTTCCTGGTCGACCCGTTGGAACAAGCGCACCACCTCATCCTCGACGCTGGCGTCGGCGCGCACGGCGATGGCCTCGGCGCCCAGCGCGCGAACCTGCGCCAGCACCGCCTCGGCGGCCTGGTCATCGGCGTGGTAGTTGATGCAGATGCGGTAACCCTGTTGCGCCGCCAGTAACGCGGTGGCGGCGCCAATGCCCCGGCTGGCACCGGTGATGACGATAACCTTGTCCATGAGTCTTCCAAGTTGCGCGGAATAGACCTACAAGACTAGGGGAAAAGATCTGTCAGGAGCAATGAGTAACTGCAGGCGCCAGCCTTGCTGGCGCCTGTGCTCAGTGGCCTGCCGAGGCGGGGCCGGCCTTGGCGGTGAACGGCGGCTTGGCCAGCCATACCAGCAGGATCAACCCGGCGAACACCCAGGTCAGCAGGGTGAAGTAATCCACCGTCGACATCATGTAGGCCTGGCTGTTGAGGATCTGCTCCAGCTTGGCGTACCCCTGCGGCCCAGCACCGCCCAACTGCTCGAGGGTTTGCCGGGTGGCCGGATCGAAACTGCTGATGTGCTCGCTCAAATAGGCATGGTGCTGGTCGGCCCGGCGGATCCAGATCCAGGTGGTCAGCGAGGCGGCGAAACTGCCGCCCAAGGTGCGCAGGAAGGTCGCCAGCCCCGAGCCGTCGGCGATCTGCTGCGGTGGCAGGTCCGAGAGCAGAATGCTCAAGGTCGGCATGAAGAACAGCGCCACGCCGATCCCCATGAACAGCTGCACCAGGGCGATGTGCAGGAAGTCCACCTCGTTGGTGAAGCCAGCACGCATGTAACAGCTGGTGCCGATCGCCAGGAAGGCGACCCCGGCCAGCACGCGCAGGTCGAAACGGTGCGCGTACTTGCCCACGAACGGCGACATCAGCACCGGCAGCAGGCCGATCGGCGCCACCGCCAGGCCCGCCCAGGTCGCGGTGTAGCCCATCTGCGTCTGCAGCCACTGCGGCAGAATCAGGTTGATGCCGAAGAAACCGGCATAACCGCCCACCAGGACCAGGGTGCCGATACGGAAGTTGCGGTGCACGAACAGGCGCAGGTTGACCACCGGGTGGCGATCGGTCAGTTCCCAGATCACGAACACCGCCAGGAACACCACCGAGATCAGCGTGCCGATGACGATGAACGACGACTCGAACCAGTCCAGGTCGTTGCCCTTGTCCAGCACCACCTGCAGCGCACCGACCCCGACGATCAGGGTCAGCAGGCCGATGTAGTCCATCGGCTGGCGGCTGGTGACCACTGGCCGCGCGCGCATCTGCTGGCGCACCACGGCAGCGGCGAACAGGCCAATTGGGATGTTGATGAAGAAGATCCACGGCCAGCTGTAGCTGTCGGTGATCCAGCCACCGAGGATAGGCCCGGCGATGGGCGCCACCACCGTGACCATCGCCAGCAACGCCAGGGCCATCCCCCGTTTCGCCGGCGGATACACGGCGATCAGCAGGGTTTGGGTCATCGGGTACAACGGCCCGGCCACTACCCCTTGCAGCACGCGAAACAGCACTAGCTCCGGCATCGACTGGGCGACGCCGCACAGGAACGAGGCCAGCACGAACAGCAGCGTGGCCCAGATGAACAGCTTGACCTCGCCGAAGCGCCGGCTGAGCCAGCCGGTCAGCGGCAAGGCAATGGCATTGCTCACCGCGAACGAGGTGATCACCCAGGTACCCTGCTCCGAGCTCACGCCAAGGTTGCCGGAGATGGTCGGCAACGCCACGTTGGCGATGGTGGTGTCGAGCACCTGCATGAAGGTCGCCAGCGACAGGCCGATGGTGGTCAGTAGCAGGCTCGGCGGGGTGAACTGCGCGGGTGCCTGCTGGCTCATCGCTGGGCCGTCTTGCCGGTGGCGCTGTTGTCGTGGATCAGCCGGGCGATCAGCTGGTCGGCTTCGACCAACTGGCGGTCATACACCTGAGTGGTGTAGCTGGCCTGCTGCGGCGGTTGTTGAGCCAGGGCCGGGCCGCTCTGGTCGTGCAGGTCGACCTCGGCGACAGTGGACAGGCCGATGCGCAGAGGGTGCTCCTTGAGCTGTTCGGGGTCGAGGTGGATACGCACCGGCACGCGCTGGACGATCTTGATCCAGTTGCCGGTGGCGTTCTGCGCCGGCAGCAAGGCGAAGGCGCTACCGGTGCCGGCGCCAAGGCTGTCGACGGTACCGTTGTACGTGACCTCGCTGCCGTACAGGTCGGCGCTGATCTGCACCGATTGACCGATACGCATGTCGCGCAGCTGGGTTTCCTTGAAGTTGGCGTCGATCCACACCTCATCCAGCGGGATCACCGCCATGGTCGCGCTGCCCGGTTGCAGGCGCTGGCCCAACTGCACGGTGCGCTTGGCCACGTAGCCGGTGACCGGCGCCACCAAGGTGGTACGGGCATGGTCCAAGTAGGCCTGGCGCAGGTCGGCGGCGGCGGCCATGACTTCGGGATGCGACGAAACCACGGTGTCGTCGACCAGGGCGGTGCTGGTGTTCAGTTGCTGGCGGGCACTGTTGACGGCGGCCTCGGCCACGCTCAGGTCATCGCGCGAATGGGACACTTCCTCGGCGGCGATGGCGCCACTGTCGGCGAGAATGCGCCGGCGGTTGTAGTCCTGCCGGGCCTTTTGCAGCTCGGCCTGGCGGGTGGCCAGTTGCGCCTTGAGCGAATCGACGTTGCTGTACAGCCCGCGCACCTGGCGCACGGTACGCGCCAGCTTGGCCTCGGCCGCCTGCAAGGCGACTTCGCTGTCGGCCGGGTCGAACTGCAGCAACACCTGGCCGGCATGCACCAGGTCGCCATCATCGGCGCCGATGCTGGTGACAGTGCCGGTCACCAACGGGGTGATCGCCACCACGTTGCCGTTGACATAGGCGTCGTCGGTGCTTTCATGCCAGCGCCCGATCAGGCTGTACCAGGCCCAGGTGCCGGCCCCGGCAAGGATTAACAGCAGCAGCAGGGCCAACAGCCAGGCCTTGCGCTTGCGCGTGTTGTCCGGCGCGACGGCCGGGGGGGAAGTGTCGGCGGGAGTAGCCATGACAATACCTTGGAAAAGAGTGGCTTAGGATCAACGATCGGCGAAGCGGCGGATCGTCAGGGGGTCGCCAGCGTGCAGCAGGATCTTCGCCAGCAGGCCCTCGAGGGCCTGCAATTCTTCAGCCTGCAGCACGCCGACCAGTTCGTTCATCGCCGCCGCCCCCACCAGAGGCAGGCGATCGGCCAAGCGCTGGCCGTCGGCGGTGAGGGCCAGGCGCACTTGGCGACGGTCGTCGGGGCAGCGCTTGCGCAGCACCAGGCCCTTCTGTTCGAGGCGGTCGAGCATGCGCGTCATCGACCCGCTGTCCAGGCCCAGGTAGCGGCACAGCTCGGCGGGCGTGTCGACCTGGTACTGGGTGGCGATAACCAACACCTTGAACTGGGCGGCGGTGACGCCATCGGCCTCCAGGTGGCAGTCGAGGATGCGGTCCTTGAGCAGCGCGGCGCGACCGAGCAGCATGCCGATGGTGCAAGTCTGGAAGTTTTCCGGTGTGAAATGAGACATGGGGACCTGTCCGGATAATTGTGTACAAATATTACTGCCTAGGCAGTAATTGTCAAAGACTTGATTAGCTGACTAATTAAAATTTCATGAAACATCCCCTGGAAAGGATAGAATGCTCGACATCCGCTCTGTTGATGCGCGCCATGATTCAGTCCGACCTCGACCTGTTCGGCCCCCAGCCGCAACGCCTGGCCAGCCATACCGTGCTGCTGCCCGGCTTCGCCCTGGCCGAGCTTGAGGCCCTGCTCGACGCCCTGCGCCCGGTGCTGCGCGCGGCGCCATTTCGCCACATGCGCACGCCGGGCGGGCAGCACATGGCGGTTGCGCTGAGCAATTGCGGGGCATTGGGTTGGGTCAGCGATTCCGGGGGCTACCGCTACAGCGCCACGGATCCGCTCAGTGGCAATCCATGGCCGGCGCTACCGCCGATTCTGCTGGCACTGGCCACGCGGGCGGCGGCGTTGGCCGGTTTCGAGGGGTTCGAGGCGGATGCCTGCCTGGTCAACCATTATCTGCCCGGCACACGCCTGAGCTTGCACCAGGACCGCGACGAGCAGGACTACGGGCAGCCGATCGTGTCGATTTCCCTGGGGTTGCCGGCGGTGTTCCTGTTCGGCGGCCTGCAGCGCGCCGACCGCGCCCAGCGCATCGCCCTGAACCATGGCGATGTACTGGTGTGGGGCGGTGAGGACCGGTTGCGCTTTCATGGGGTATTGCCGATCAAGCCGGGGGTGCACCCGCGCATGGGCGAGCGGCGAATCAACCTGACCCTGCGCAAGGCCGGCTGACCACCTCGCCGGGCCATCCATCGCGTCGCCTGCTTCGCCAGCAAGGCTGGTTCCTACGCGGCCGGGTTGGCCGAAACCGTCCATGGCAGCTATGCGCCTGGCTGATTTCGTCATGGGTGCCAGCCCAGCTATCGGAACCACTCGCGACGCTCGTCGAACGCCGCGCGAATCGCCGCGAGCATCACCTGCACCAAGGGGTCGCCCTCGGTATCGGCGTTGACCGCCAACCATACCCGGCGGCGCATCGGCTCGCGGAACAACCCCGGCAATGCCAGCAAGCCACGGTCCAGGTGCCCGGCATAGTGCGGTAGCAAGCCCACGCTGGCACTGCATTTGATCAACTGGCAGTACATCTCGTAATCCTGGATCTGCGTCACCCCGGCGCTACGGCTCTGCAGCAGAGCCTGCCAAGGCCTGAGCGCCTCGACGCCGACCTCCCCCTGCCACTGCACCAGCATGTAGTCCTGCAAGTCGGACAGGCTGCTCGGCCGATTCGCCTCGCGGGCGTAGCGCTTGGCGATATGCGGTAGATAGTCCAGCGTGGCCAACGCCTCGGGCGCGCCACCCTGGGTGCTGCTAGGCGGTTGCAAGTCGCCCAGCCAGAGCGCAATGTCGGCACCTTGCCGCGGCACCTGACAGCCGTCGAGCGTGGCCACCTCCAGGCGCATGCCCGCATGCTGGCGCACAAAGTTGATCAGGTTGCGCCCCAGCAGGTCCTGCAACAGCGGCTCGGCCACCGCCAGGCGCACCCTGGCGCCCTCCTCCTCTGGCAACTGCACCGGCACCGCAGGCTCACGGGCCTGCAGCACCAGCAGCAAGCGTTCACCCTGCTGGCTGAGCATCGGGTTGTTGTTGCGGTTGACGAACAGGCTGTAGCCCAGGCGCGCTTCCAGCGCCGCCAGGCGTTTGCGCAACACCACCGGTTTGAGGTTCAGCCGCCGCGCCGCCTGCATGAAACAGCCGCAACGGGCGGTGACCAGAAAACAGTTGAGGGTCTGTTCGTCCAGGGCCAACGGCACCTGGGAGCGAACGACAGGCATGGCAGTTTCCGGGGGTCGCCCCCGGGACAGATCGATCGGCATCCCTCGCCTCCCGCGGGCCCGCCTGGGCAGGCCCGATTCATCCATGGTTGTTGAGGTTCAGCGGCTGCTCTCGAGTACCTGGTTGAGCGCCGCGCCATCGATACTCAGGGTGGCGCTGTCGAACATGCCCTCGACATAGGCCTTGGCCACCTGTTCCTGGCGCTGGGCACGTAGCACCTGGCGCAGGCGCGGGGCGACCTCCTCGAGCGTCGCCGCACGCGCCGGCTGCTGCTCGACCAGCTTGATGATGTGATAGCCCGCCGCACTCTGCACCGGCTCGCTGACCGCGCCAACCTTGAGCCTGGGCACCACCCCACGCACCTCGGGCAACAATTGCGCCAAGGCTTGCAGGCCGGTGTCGCCGCCCTTGGTGGCAGTGCCGGCATCCTGCGAGTGCTCGCGGGCCAGCGCCGCGAAATCGGCATCGCTGGCCTGGGCCTGCTTGGCCAGGGCCTGGGCCTGCTTGCGCACCGCTTCGTCATCCCTGGGGTTCTCCAGGCGCAGGAAAATCTGGCTCAAGCGGTAGCGCACCGGCAATTGCAGCCCGGCCTTGCCTGCCTCGTAGGCTTGCTTGAGTTCAGCCTCGCTAGGGTAGTCGTCGGGCACCTGGCTCACTGAGCTCAGGTAGTCGCGCAGCACGATCTGCTCGGTGGCCGCGCGTGTCTGCGCCTGGATCTCGGGCCGTTGCAACCAGCCCTGGGCTTCGGCCTGCTGGTACAGG
The DNA here is from genome assembly GCF_004519305.1 of Pseudomonas sp. RIT623. GTDB lineage: Bacteria > Pseudomonadota > Gammaproteobacteria > Pseudomonadales > Pseudomonadaceae > Aquipseudomonas. The sequence continues at coordinate 27,584 of NZ_SOZA01000003.1, forward strand.
GCCTTTTCCGCCAGGCGCGCGCGGATCCACGCCTCCAGGGCCGGACGATCGCCACGCAGGTTGGCCCGGGCATCTTCGGGCAACTGGGCAATGAGCGCCTTGAGCTCACCGCTGCCGACCATCTGCTGCCCCAGGCTGGCCAAGGCCGGGCCGGTATCGTTGGTGGCCTGCACGGACGTCGAGCGCGCCGCCGCCACCGGTTCAGCGCCCGGGCGCAAGGCCAGGGCGACCGCCACCGCGACCACGGCCAGCGCGCCAGCGCTGGCCCAGAAAGCGCGCGCCGTCACGAGGCGCGCTCTTGGTCTGCGCCGACCTGGGCGGGCTGCTGGTCGGCGACGTTGCGGCTGTAGTCACGCAGGTAGACGATCAGTTCCTGCAGCAACCGGTCCCACAGCACCAGGCTGCCCAGCAGGTGCTGCTGGCTGACGCCGTCGGCGACCACCACGTCCTGCTCCATCACCAGGAACTCGCCCTGCACCGACAGGCGGGCGAAGCGACGGCTGGCGTTCCAGTGCTCGGCCAGGCCCGCCGGCAGCTCGCCCTGGATGCGTAGCGCGCAACTGAAGGTGAAGTCGAGGAACTCGCCCTCCTTGCCCACGGCACGGTTGCCGAAACGTACGGCATAGCCTACGCCCTGGCTGGCGCTGAGCAGTTGCACCACGGCGTTCTGTTCGGTGCGATTGACCCGGCAGCCGGCGTCCTGCAGCAGCTGGGTCAGGGAGTCGGCGCTAACGGTTTCGATCAGGGTGACTGCGGTCATGTGCTTACTTCCTTGCGTTGAGAAAACGTCACTGGGTCACGCCCGTGGGGGCGTCGAACTGACTTTCGTAGAGTTTGTCGCCATAGGCCTGGGCGAGCTCCTCGAAGCGCACCCGGGCAGCGCCTGCGAACGGCTGGCGCATCTTCACCACATCGGCGATATCGACCTTCTCGTAGGCAGCCAGCATGTCCTTGGCCACCCCGTACATCTGCTGGTTGCGCGCCTGACACTGCTGCACCTGGCCATCGCGTTCGGCCAGTTGCGCCTGCAGGCCGACGCGCTCGCTCTCCTTGGCCCGGGCCATGCCCAGCAGCTCGTCGTAAGCCTGTTTGTACTTGTGCAGTTGCGCGCTGCTGCTGGCCACCAGGGCCTGGGCCTGACTGTGCACGGCCTGCTGCTGCCCGGCCAGTTGCTCGCTCTGGCCACGGGCCTTGGCCAACTGCGCGGTGAGCTCGCGCACCTGGCCCAGGGCGGCATCGCGCTGCTGCTCGGCGGCCTGGCGCGCGGCGCTGGCCTGGGCCTGTTCGCTCTGCAGTGCCTGGAGTTGCTGGGTGGTGCTGCGCAGCTGAGCGCGCAAGCGTTCCTCGAGGGTGTCGGCCGACACCGGGGCCGCCAGGCTTGCGCCCAGGGCCAGCACCAGCCAGGTACAGCGACGGCGGTAAGCTCCCTTGTTCATGCCCGTGCTCCTTCCCTAGAAACGCGTGTTGACTTCAAGTTGTAGCACATCGATATCAAACGGCGCGCCGTAGACCGCCTCGCTGCTCAGCCAGCGCGCTGTAGCGTAGACGTTGTCGGCCAAGCCATAGTTGCCGCCGAGGAAATAACCCTTGGCGTTGGTGCCCCCCAGGTGGAAGCTGGAGTCGTTGAAACCATCCGGCAAGGCATCGGGCTCGATGCGCTTGTAACCGGCGAACAGGTTCCAGTCGCCCGCCTTGCGCATGTCCAGGGCGTTGCCCAGGGTGAACTGGAACATCCAGGCATCGCTGCCGCTCTTGATGTTGCCGTTTTCATCGACGTTGTTGGCCAGTTGGCCAGCCGAGCGCTTGCGCATTTCACCCTCGTCGTAGGCCAGGTTGTGGATGTAGTTGGCCTGGCTGCGCAGCTTGAAGTCATGCGGCAGGTCGCTGTCCCAGACCAGGTTCAGGTCGAGCAGTTCGAACTCCGAGGCGATGCCGACGAACTGCGGTTGCGCCGTGGCAGCCGGGTTGGCCGGGTTCGGCGTGATATCGCGCAGCAGGAACAGGGTATTGCCCTTCTGCATGAAGGTCGGACGGGTCTCGTCGGTGTCGCAGCCGGGCTGGCCATCCCAGGGCGCGCAAGGGCTTGAACGCTCGCCGACGATATCGTCGAAGCGGTAGTAGGCGGCCGCGCCCTTGAGCCGGTTGTGCTCGTTGATAGCCCACTTGGCGCCGAGCTGGGCGCCATACAGCCACTTGTTGTCGCTGTCTTCCTTGTCGAAACCGTTGCTGGTGGCGTTGTCGTCGCTGTACTGCACCGGGAACGCGCCGACGGTGCCGAACACGCTGAGGTCAGGGTTCACCGGCTGGTCGAAGATCGCCGCCAGGCCATCGAAGTTGAGGTCGTGGGAGTACAGGATATCGGTGGACATGAACGGGTTGGCGATGCGCCCGCCGGTGAGTGTCAGGTGCTCGCTGGGGCTCCAGCTGAGGTAACCCTGGTCGAGCCAGAGGTCTTTCTTGCCGAAGCCGCCACCGAGGTTCTGGGTGGTCGACACGGGGTTATTGTTGGAACCGGTGGCGATGCGAATGCCCGCCACCCAGTGCTCGGCCAGTTGCGCCTTGAGGCCGAAACGCGCGCGCAGGCGCAGGATGCTGTCGCGGTCCTCGCGGGTGTTGAGCAGTGGCGGCAGGCTCGAGCTGCTGTTGGGGTTGACGTCGTAGGGGCCCTTTTCGTTGAGTTTGGCGAAGTCGACGATCTCGTTGCTGTTGCTGTCGGCGTACGAGCGCGATTCACCGCGCAGGCGCAGGTCGCCGTCGAAGCTGATGCGCGAAGCCCAGTCAGGGAAGGTATTGGGCGCGGCCCACTGTTCCTGCTTGGCGGTGTTCAGCACCTCGGCCTTGATCTCGTCGCGGATCTGCTGGCGCACGATGGCCGGCACGTACTGCACCCGCACCTCGCCGTTGGCCGCCGGGGCCTGGGCGACGATTGGCGCGCTACTGGCGGCACGCGCCTGCTGGGCCTCGCGCTCGGCCTGGGCGATCAAGGCAGCGGCCTTATCCTGCTTGAGCACGCCCTGCTCCACCAACAGGCGAATCAGGTTGACGGTCGCGTTTTCCGACGGCGCGGCGTGGGCGACGGCCGGACCGACCGCGGTGGCGGCGGCCAGCAGGCCGAACGCCAGGGTCAATCGGTTCACTGGGCACTTCATGGGTGTGCAACTCCTGTTGGTCTGTGCGGTTGCGTTATTCATGGCCGGCGCCCCTGCAGGGCGATCTTCACCGGCAAGGTGAGGCTGGCGGGCGGACGTTGGTCGAGGGCGCGGGCGGCGCGCAGGGCGGCGAGCACCTGGGCATCGACCTCAGGCTCGCCACTGCCGCGCAGCAGCTCGACCCGGGTGATTTCCCCGGCGGCGCTGAGCCAGATCTCGGCCTGCAGGTTGAAAACGAGGTTGCGCAGCTCGGGGCTCTCGCGCAGCAAACGCTGGAAGGCGTAGGCCAGATACTGGCTGTAGGTGCCGCTGCCCAGGCCTGCGCCGCCACCGCCGGCCATGCCGCCACCCTTGCCGGCGCCGACGTTGAAACTGTCACTGCCGGCCTGCGCGTCACCGTCCATCTGCATGGGATCGGCCAGGTCCTGGGCCGGATCCGGCGCCTCTTCGGCCGGCTTGACCTCCTCGGCCTCCGGCACCGGTTGCGGCTCGACGATCTTTTCCTCCACCGGTGGCTCGGGCTCCTTCGGCGGCTCGGGCGGCGGCGGTGGTGGCGGTGGTGGCAGCGGGATGATCGCCGGCACCTTGGGCGCCTCGCGGCGCACCCCGGCCATGTCATTGGCCCACTGCCACAGCAACCAGGCCAGGCCGACACCAGCCACGGCGAGCACTGCCCAGGTCAGCAGGCGACGGGGATTGGCTTTAGCTTGCATACCCGCCCTCACCCCTGGTTCGGCTTGCCGGTCACCAGCCCGACCTGGGCCAGTTCGAGGCGACGCAACAGGTCGAGCACCTCGACCACCTTCTGGTACTGCACCCCGGCGTCACCGCGCACGATCAACGGGAAGTCCGGATTACGCGCCTTCTCGCTGCGCAGGCGGTCCTCGAGCTCCTGCAAGGTCACTGGGTAGGCGTCGAGGAACACCTGGCCTGCGTCGTTGATCGAGATCGCCTTGGTCTTGGGCTGGGCCAGCGACACCGAGGCGCTGGCCTTGGGCAACTGCACCTGGATCCCCGAGACCTGCGCGGTGGCGGTGAGGATGAACATCACCAGCACCACCATGAGCACATCCACCAGCGGGGTGATGTTGATGCTGTCCACGGCCGCGTCGGCGTCGTCGTCATGGGCGTTGTTCACGGATGCCATGGCTGCGCCCTCACGCTGGAACCGACGGGCTGACGCCACGCGCGCTGCTGCGCTGCGCGGCTTCGCCTGCCTGACCCTGGCCATGTAGCTCGGCCAGGCGGGTGATGAACTCGTCGACGAACACCCGCATGTCAGCGCTGACTTCGCGGTTGCGGGTGGTCAGGCGGTTGTAGCCGAACAGCGCCGGGATGGCGACGAACAGGCCCATGGCAGTGGCCAGCAGCGCGGCGGCCATGCCTGGGGCAATGGCGTTGATGTTGACGTCACCGGCCATGGCGGTGCCGAGGAACACCACCATGATCCCCAGCACGGTACCAAGCAGGCCGATGTACGGGCCGCCGGCAATGGCGTTGGACAGGCTCGACAGCTTCGCCGACAGCGCCTGGTTCTCCCGGGTGCGCACGCCGTCCATGGAGCAGCGGATCGCCTCGATGGTGGCCGCCGACACCTCGGTGGTGTCGGCGCCCTGGGCGCGGCGGGTACGAATTTCCTGCACGGCCACCAGGTACAGGCGCCACAGCGAGGAGTCATGCAGGCGCGCTTGCAGGTCGCGATCGTCGGCGAACTGCTCCAGGCGCGTGCCGACCGTGGCGAACTGCTCACGGAACTGCGCGTTGGCCGCCGTGACGCGGTTCAGTGTGCGCTGCTTGCGCAGCATGATCACCCACGACTGCACCATCATCAGCACCAGAATGGCGATGATCACCCAGGCATCAACCGGCACCGCCTTGAGCAGGAAGCCCAGGCCGCCGAAGCCGAAGCCCGACTGTTCCTCGTCGACGCCGTACACCACTAGCCGCGACTCGGCGCCCTGGGCCAGCACATCGGCCTGCAGGCTGGCCAGGGTGCGGGCGACACGAGAGAGGCGCAGCTCATCCAGGGCGCCGACGAAGGGCGCATAGGAGCTGGCGGCCTCGCCCTCGGCTGGCGGCAGGTCGCCGCCGATACCGATTGCCCCACTGAAGGCCGCAGGGCTGGCCGCCAGGCGTGCGACAGGCTGGCCCTCGACCAGCACGCTCAGGTTGCCGCCCTCGCCCACCAGTGCCAGGTGTTGCCATTGCCCGGCGCTGAGCGCCTGGTTGGCATTGGCACGCTGGCCGTCGACCTCGACGAAAGGCACGCCCTGGGCCAGGCCCAGCAGCAGGCCATGCCCGGCCTCGCGCCGGGCCAGCAACAGTTGCTCGCCCAACGCCTGGTCCTGGCGCACCCAGGTGCTGAAGGTGAAGGCCGCGCCGGCCGGCAGCTGCAGCGCAGCGCTGGCCGGCAACTGCAAGGCCTGGCCGCCGAGCTGGATGGCCCGGCCAATCACGCCATCGACGCTGACCGTCGGCCCTTGCAGCGGATTGCCGTAAGGGCTGGCATCGCGCGGCGTGGCGCCGTCGAAGTGGTACAGCGCGGTGTAGTCGGCGTCGAAGCTCGGCTGGCCAGCGGCGGCCTGGGCCTTGGGGTTGCCGTAGTACATCCACAGCTCCTGGCGCTGCCCAGCCTCGATGCGCGGCACGTCCACCCAGATCAGCGCCATGCCCATCAGCGGGTCGAACTGCTCGACGTGGTGGTTGAGCACGGTCTTGTCGTCGGCACTGACGAAGCGGATATCAGCGCCGGTCTCGCTGACGCCGTCGAAGCTGAAATTGCCGGTGTGCAGGCGCACCAGCAGCGCCGTGCGGCCCAGCGCCTGGGTCAGGTCGGCGCCTTGCGCCGTGGTGTCCACGGCAATCTGCTTGCGGTACATCCAGTCGTCCTGCCACCAGGCGCTGGCGCTGCCTGGCAGGGCGAAGCCCAGGCACAGCAGCAAGGTCAAGATCAGGCGTTGCATGAGAGGTCTCCAGGTCGATGCCGGTCAGAAGGTTGCAAGCTCACTAGGTCGAAAGCTCAGAAGGTCGCCTGCACGCTGAAGTGCACGCGCGGGTCGTTCTTGTCGGTGTTGGGGCCGTCCTTGAGCGGCACGGCCCAGTCGAGGCTGCCGGACAACCAGTCGTTGAGGCTGGCGCGGGTACCGATGCCGACACTGGCCAGGCTGTAGCTGTCGTCCTGTTCGGGCAGGGCGTCCTGCAAGCGCAGTTGCGCGCCTTCGGCGAACAGGTAGAAACGCCAGTCGCTGATGTAGCTACCGACATAGCGACCGATCGAGGGGGTGCGCAGCTCCTGGGAGAACAGCACGCCATCGTCACCCGTGCGCTCGGCGGCCAGGTAACCGCGCACCGACGTGGCGCCACCGGCGGCGAACTGCTCGTTCGACACCAGCGGCCCGGAGGCCAGCTGGAAGGCCAGCTTGGATGCGCTTTGCCAGTTGCCGGCAAAGTCGAAGCCATAGCTGCCGTCGCCCTTGATCAGGGCGAAGCTGGAGTCGGCGCGAAAGCGCTTGTAGTCGAACGCCTGGTCGTCGCTGCCATAGCCGAACAGGCTGCGGGTGGCGGCCACCAGGTTCAGGCCCAGGCTCAGCTGGTCCTGCTCGGTAAAGCGGTAGCCGTTGTAGCCCAGGGTGATCGGTGCGTACTTGAGCGGTACCTTGTCACGGCTGTTGCCCAGGGCGACCTGCTCGTCGAAGTCCTTGAAGTCCACGCCAAACGACAAGGCGTGGGCCCAGGCGCCGACGCCCGGCAAGTTGTAGATGGCCGAGACGCCGTAAGAATGCCCCTTGCCCAGCACGTTGCTGCCACCCACGGTGGCCACGTCACTGTCGGACTGGTAGCCGGAGAACTGCAAGGTCCAGCGTGCGCTCAGCGGCATGGCGTAGGAGCCCGACCAGACCTCGGCGTTGTCGCGATCCTCTGGGGCGGTGAACCAGGTCAGCGAAACGCTGTGGCCCGCCTGCCAGAGGTTGTTGTAGCCGAGGCTGACGATGCTGCGCAGTTTCTCGGTGTCGGCGCTGTGGTCGTTGTTCAGGCCCAGGGTCAAACTCCAGGGCTGCTTGTCCTCGACCTGCAGGTCGACGTCCATGGTGCCGGGGCGCTGACCTTCGCGCACCAGCGGCATGACCTGGCGGCCCGGGGTACGGTTGAGGCTCGCCAGTTCATCCTGGACCTGGGCGAAATCAGGCACCTTGCCCTCCTCCAGCGCCGGCACCTGCTCGCGGATCTCCACCGGCGAGTAGTGCTTGGCGCCGACCACGCGTACCCGCCCGACCTTGGTCTCGGTCACGTTCAGGTAGACGATGCCGCCCTCGACCTTCTGCTCCGGCAGCTCGACGAACACAGACTGGTAGCCACGGGCCTGGTAGCTTTTCTGCAAGGCTTCGCGGGCGCCTTCCAGGTCAGCCAGGGTCCGGTCCGGGCCTAAGTACGGGTACACCGCCTCTTCGATGGCCTGGGCGTCGAGCACGGTGTTGCCGCGCACCACGTATTCGTTGATCTCGACCCGCCGCTCAGGCGCACCCGCCGGTGCCTCGGCCACCGCCGTGGCCGACAGCAGGCACAGCAGCACCCCTGCGCCAACGCCGCATCGCTTGAAGAAAAAATGCTCCACACCGCCCCCTTGAGCGCCTGCAGTTGGTTTGGTTTCTAGTGGTTGTCGTGACGTGCCAGCCAGCTGTGCAGCAGGCCCAGGTTGAGGCTGAACTCGGGCATCGCCTGCAGGCTGGCACCGAGCACCTCGTCGACCATTCGCTGCAACAGCGACACGGCCATGGGGCTGGCCAGCAGCACGCCGAGGTCATGGCTGAACAGGCTGAAGCTCCACACCCGCGATTTCAGCGCCAGGCCGGCGAACCAGCGGAACAGCAGGTTGTAGGTGAGCTGCTCGTAGAGCTGCTTTTCGCTGGGCACCGAATACAACAGTTGCAACAGCAACACGTGCATCAGGGTGTGGGGGGCGATGATCATGCCCTGTTGCTCGGCGAGCATCGCCAATGGCCCCTGGTGCTCGGCCAGCAGCGCCTCGATGCGGGGTTTGAGCAGCGCCAGCGAGTGCCCGGGAGGCACGCAACTGGCGACCTCGCGCAGGGCACCCTGCCAGTCTTCCTGGGAAACGATCCAGACCCAGGGCGCGCCATAGCGGTACACCGACACCGGCTGCTTGCGCGCGGCCTCGACGATCTTCGCCAGGCGTTGGTCGAGCTCCTGCATTCCCACTTTCGTGTAGCGTTCCATAGATCCCATCGCCCCGCTCCTACGCTGTGCCTGGCCTGGTGGCCCGACGCCCTTTGCGTTTCCATGGCTTTGACGGGGATGGCGCTTTGCTACCGAACTTTTGTCATGAAAGGTTCATCAGGGGATGGCGGGAGATTGGACGCATTGCCACGACGGCAACCGAATACGGATGCAACCCAACCTCAGATACGGGGAAATTCAGCATAATTGATAGTCATTCGCCATTAACACGTTCTCGGAACCCCACGCCAAGGGTAGAATGCCGCAAAACCGGGAGCCGCAATGAACCACGACCGCCACATCCCCAGCGAAGACGATGCCATCACCGATGCCGCCGCGCACTGGTGCATGCGCCTGCACGCCGAAGATTGCACGGCGGCCGAACAGCGCGCTTTCGCGCAGTGGCGCGCGGCCGACCCACGGCACGCCGAGGAATACCAGGCGATGCTGGAGATCTGGCAAACCGCCGATTTGCTCCCCCGCAGCGCCCAGGTGGTCGAACTCACACCACGCCTTGCGCCCCGGTGGAGTGCGCGCCGTTGGCAGCCACTGGCCACGGCGGCGGCCGTCACCCTGCTGGCCCTGCCACTGGCCGGCTGGATCGGCTGGGAACAAGGTTGGTTGCCCAACAGCTACCAGCACTTCGAGGCCGCCCAGCAACGCCAACAGGTGCATCTGAGCGATGGCAGCCGGGTCGAGCTGAACCTCAACAGCGAATTGCGCTTTTTGAACTTCAAGGACGAACGCCGCGTGACCCTGGTCAAGGGCGAGGCGTTCTTCAGGGTCAGCCACGACGCCAGCCATCCGTTCATCGTTCGGGCCGCCAACGGCCAGACCCGGGTCACCGGGACCCAGTTCAACGTGTGGAAGTACCAGGACCAGGTCAAGGTCACCCTGGTGGAAGGCTCGGTGCTGGTCAGCAGTGATGGCCACAACGGCGGTTACCGCCTGGGCCCGGGCATGCAGGCCAGCTACCGCCAGGGCGATTTCGAGCCTGAACTCAACCAGAGCGACGACTACGGTAACAGCCTGGCCTGGCGCAAGGGCAAGCTGGTGCTCGACAACCTGAGCCTGGCCCAGGCCCTGCCGGTGATCAATCGCTACCTCGAGCAGCCCTTGCGGCTGGCCGACGAGAGCACCGGCAATATTCGCATCAGCGGTATCTACAACACCGCCGAGGTCGAGCGCCTGGTCGATACCCTGCCCAAGGTGCTGCCGGTCTACCTCACCCGCAGCAAGGATGGCAGCACCGTGCTCAACCACATCAAAGCGCCGCCCGGGCGCGCGGCATCCAGCACGTTGTAGGCACCAGCCTGCAGGGCGCGCGGTTGCCTGCAGGAGCGGCGCGAAGCCTTACAGCGACATCGCCGCCAACCAGCCAAACGCCAGCAATGGCAGGTTGTAGTGAATGAACGTCGGCACCACCGTGTCCCAGATATGGTGGTGCTGGCCATCCACGTTCAGCCCCGAGGTCGGCCCCAAGGTCGAGTCCGAAGCCGGCGAGCCTGCGTCGCCCAGGGCCCCGGCGGTGCCGACGATACACACGGTGGCCAGTGGGTCGAAGCCCAGCTGCATGCACAGCGGCACGAAGATCGCCGCCAGAATCGGCACGGTGGAGAACGACGAGCCGATACCCATGGTCACCAGCAGCCCCACCAGCAGCATCAACAGCGCGCCGACGCCCTTGCTGTGGCCGATCCACTGAGCGGCGTCCTCCACCAGGCTGTTCACGTCGCCTGTCGCCTTCATGACTTCGGCGAAACCAGAAGCGGTGATCATGATGAAGCCGATCATCGCCATCATCTTCATCCCTTCGGTGAACAGGTCGTCAGTTTCCCTCCAGCGCACGATGCCTGACAGCGAGAACAACACAAAGCCCACTAGCGAGCCGAGGATCAGCGAGCCCAGCCATAGCTGGACAACGAAGGCCACGACAATCGCCAATGCCGCCACCAGTAATGTTCGCGCCGTGTACTGAATACCGACCTGTTCGACCTGCTCGATACGCGCCAGGTCGTAGTCGCGTTTCTTCCGGTAGGTGAAGAACACCGCGACCACGAGCCCGAACAGCAAGCCGGCAGCGGGAATCGCCATGGCCTTGGTGACATTCACCTCACTGACATCGACCCCCGCGCGGCTGACATTGGCCAGCAGGATTTCATTGAGGAAGATGTTGCCGAACCCCACCGGCAGGAACATATAGGGCGTGATCAGGCCGAAGGTGATCACACAGGCAATCAGCCGTCGGTCGATACGCAGGCGCGTCAGCACATAAAGCAGTGGCGGCAGCAATAAAGGAATGAACGCGATGTGAATCGGGATCAGGTTCTGTGAGCAAACCGCAACCACCAGGATCAGCAACACCAACACCCACTTCACTTCCCGCACGTCACCCTTTCGCCGTCCATTGATCAGCGACAGGGCCTGATCGGAAAGCGCATGCGCCAGCCCCGATTTGGCGATGGCCACGGCGAAGGCCCCGAGCAAGGCGTAGGACAACGCTACCGTGGCACCGCCACCCAACCCCCCGTTGAAGGCTTTGAGCGTCCCCTCGATCCCTAACCCGCCAATCATCCCACCGGCAAACGCGCCAGCAATCAATGCGATGACGACATGCACGCGGCATAGGCTCAGGACCAGCATGAGCCCTACCGCGACGATTACTGCATTCATTCGTGTACGAACCTCAAGAAACAAACAGAAAAAGCGTGACTTGCGGCGACATGCTGCCTAAGGCAGAGGCCGAAGCTAAAGGATCTTGTCTGAAGGGCGCACACTCTGATGCACGAAAGGGACGATGTCAAAGCCGTACCTTTCTTTGGTAGGCGTGGGAATAGACGAAGGTCGTACGGTTTTAATTGAACGTTTGAATAAAGAAAAAACCACAAGCGCCGACACAGTCGGCAGCATCAAACCTATTACAAGGGATTTTCCCCATGCCTTTGCTGCGACAACTCTCCATCCAATGGAAGATCACCCTGCTGGCGGGCCTGTGCCTGGCCGCCATCGTCACCCTGCTCGTCGGCCTTTCGCTGTACCGCATGGACCACAGTTCGGACCTGGTCAAGGCCAGCAGCATGCAGATGCTCACCGAAGCGGCCCAGTCGCGCATCGAGTCCCAGGGCGAAGTACAGGCCCTGAACATCCGCCGCCAGTTCATGGACGCCTACCAGTACGGCGCCGGCTTCGCTCGCCAGGTGCTGTTCCTGCGCGAGCAGGCGGAAAAACGCTTCCTCGACGCCTACGACCTGCGCCAGGACATGACCGCTCAGGTGCGTGCGGCCTTGCAGGCCAACCCCGACCTGCTGGGCCTGTCGCTGGTGTTCGAACCAGGCGCGCTGGACGCCAAGGACAAGTTGTTCGCCGGGCAGAGCGAGCTGGGCAGCAACGAAACCGGACGCTTCGCCCTGTACTGGTCGCAGCCGCGCGCCGGCCAGCTGACCTCGATGGCCCTGCCCGAGCATGACATGGCCAATACCGAGATCGGCCCCAGCGGCCAGCCGGCCAATACCTGGTGGGTGTGTCCGCGCAGCAGCGGCGCGGTGTGCGTGGTCGAGCCGTACTTCTATGACATCGACGGCCAGCGCGTGCTGATGACCAGCATCGTGTTCCCGCTCAAGGCCAACGGCAAGGTGATCGCCACCTTGTCCATCGACATCAACCTCAACAGCCTGCAGGCCCTGAGCCAGGCCGCCAGCCGCAGCCTCTACGAAGGCCGCACCACGGTCGGCATTCTCAGCCCGGTCGGCCTGCTGGCCGGCTACAGCGCCGACGCCGGCCTGCTGGCCAAGCGTTTCGACCAGGTCGACCAGACCCAGGGCGGCGAACTGGTACGCAAGCTCGCCGACGGCAAGTTGCAAATCCTTCACGACCAGCAACGCCTGAAAGTGCTGGCCGCCTTTGAGCCGATCCCCGGCGGCAAGCCCTGGGGCGTGCTGCTGGATGTACCGGAAAATGCCCTCACCGGCCCGGCCGAAGCCCTCAAGCAGGAACTCGATACCCTCAATACCAGCGGCACCCTGCTCGAACTCGGCCTGGGCCTGGCCGCCGCCATTGCCGGCCTGCTGCTGGTCTGGCTGATGGCCCGCGGCGTGACCCGGCCGATCCTCGGCGTGGCCGCCATGCTCAAGGACATCGCCAGCGGCGAAGGCGACCTGACCCGCCGCCTGCAATACGACAAGCGCGATGAACTGGGCGAGTTGGCGGGCTGGTTCAACCGCTTCCTCGACAAGCTGCAACCGACCATCGCCGAAGTGAAGCGCTCGGTGCAAGCCGCCCGCGGCACCGCCGATCAGTCCGCCGCGATTGCCGCCCAGACCAGCGCCGGCATGGAGCAGCAGTACCGCCAGGTCGACCAGGTGGCCACCGCCTCCCACGAGATGAGCGCCACCGCCCAGGACGTCGCCCGCAGCGCGGCGCAGGCCGCCCAGGCCGCCCGCGAAGCCGACCAGGCCACCCGCGAAGGCCTGGCGGTGATCGACCGCACCACCACCAGCATCGACACCCTGGCCGCCGACATGAGCAGCGCCATGGCCCAGGTCGAAGGCCTGGCGCACAACAGCGAGAAGATCGGTTCGGTGCTCGAGGTGATCCGCTCGATCGCCGAGCAGACCAACCTGCTGGCGCTCAACGCCGCCATCGAAGCCGCCCGTGCTGGCGAGGCCGGGCGCGGCTTCGCCGTGGTCGCCGACGAAGTGCGCAACCTGGCGCGCCGCACCCAGGAGTCGGTGGAGGAGACCCGCCAGGTGATCGAGGCCCTGCAGGCCGGCACCCAGGAAGTGGTCGGCGCCATGGACAGCAGCCATCGTCAGGCCCAAGGCGGCGTCGAGCAGGTCGGCCAGGCCGTCAGCGCGTTGCAGCGCATCGGCCAGGCGGTGACGGTGATCACCGACATGAACCTGCAGATCGCCAGCGCCGCCGAGGAGCAAAGCGCGGTGGCCGAGGAGATCAACAGCAACGTCGCCACCATCCGTGACGTCACCGAGTCGCTGAGCGGCCAGGCCAACGAATCGGCGCGGGTCAGCCAGTCGCTGAACAGCCTGGCCAACCAGCAGCAGGGACTGATGGATCAGTTCCGCGTTTGAGCCTTTAGAGTTGCAGTGCCTGTCAGACCCAGCACCGCGCGGACGGCGCTCGCTTTGATAGGCGCTACAAGGCTATCGCCAGACACCCCGCAGCCCATCGGCCATAGCGCAAAACCCTCGTCGTCTACACTTCTGCCGGAACCCAAGGACCGGCAACCGACGAGGCCCCGATGAAAAAATTCCCCACCTTACTGGCCGGCCTGCTCCTCGCCATCGGCCTGGCCAGCACCGACAGCGCGGCATCCGCTGAGCAACCCGCCCCCATCCATTTCGGCGCCATCGGCTGGGAAAGCGGTGCACTGACCACCGAAATCCTGCGCCTGATCGTCGAGCATGGCTATGAACTGCCTACCGATGCCCTCCCCGGCAGCACCGTCAGCATGGAGGTCGCCTTGGCACGCAACGACCTGCAGGTGATCGCCGAAGAGTGGGCCGGGCGCAGCCCCGCCTGGGTCAAGGCCGAACAGGCCGGCCAGGTATTCGCCCTGGGCGATACGGTCAAGAACGCCGAGGAAGGCTGGTGGGTGCCGGCCTACGTGATCAAGGGCGACCCGGTGCGCAATCTCAAGCCGCTGGCCCCCGAGCTGCGCAGCGTCGCTGACCTCAAGCGTTACCCCGAGGTGTTCAAGGACCCCGAAGCCCCCGGCAAGGGCCGTTTTCTCAACAGCCCCAGCGGCTGGACCTCCGAGACCGTCAACAGCCAGAAGCTCAAGGCCTATGGCCTGGACGGGCTATACAACAACTTTCGCAGCGGCTCCGGCGCCGCCCTCGACGCCGAGATCGCCTCGGCCATTCGCCGCGGCCAGCCGGTGCTGTTCTATTACTGGAGCCCTACGCCGCTGATGGGCCGCTACGATCTGGTTCGTCTTGAAGAGCCGCCGTTCGACGCCGACGCCTGGGCCACCCTGACCGATGCCGCCAACCCCAAGCCCCAGGGCAGCCGCTCACTGCCGGCCAAACTGTCCATCGGCGTGTCGAAGGCGTTTCGCGACAACTACCCGCAGCTGGTGGCGGTATTCGAAAAGGTCGACTTGCCTATCGCCACCCTGAACAAGGCCCTGGCCCACATGAGTGAAACCCGGCAAAAACCGCGTGAAGCGGCCATCGCCTTCCTGCGCGACAACCCGCAGGTCTGGAAGGCCTGGCTGCCGGCCAAAAACGCGGCCAAGGTCGAGGCCGGCCTGTGAGCGGCGGCTTTCCCGAAGCCTTGCAGTTCTCGTTCGCGCCGTCGGTCAACCACCTGGTCGATTGGCTGGTGCTGCACTACGGCGACCACCTGCGCAGCGTCTCCGATCATTTGCTGCAGCTGCTGTTGGCCTTGGAGAATCTGCTGCGCGCCTTGCCCTGGTGGCTGCTGTTGCTGCTGATAGGCCTGCTCGCCTGGCACGCCAGCCGCAGCCTGGCCAGGGCCCTGGGGCTGACCGCGCTGCTGACGCTGATCGGCGTGCTGGGGCTGTGGGACAAGCTGTTGCAGACCCTGGCCCTGGTGCTGGTGAGCACTGTTCTGTGCGTGCTGCTCGGCGTGCCGCTGGGCATCCTCCTGGCCACCCGCCCGCTGGCCCGGCGCCTGCTGCTGCCGGTGCTCGACGTGATGCAGACGCTGCCGGCCTTCGTCTACCTGATCCCGGTGCTTATGCTGTTCGGCCTGGGCAAGGTGCCGGCGGTGTTCGCCACCTTGATCTACGCCCTGCCGCCGCTGGTGCGCCTGACCCAGCTGGGCCTGGCGCAGGTCGACCCGTCGCTGCTGCAGGCCGCCCATGGCCTGGGCGCCGGGCGCTGGCAGCGGCTGTGGCGCATCGCCCTGCCCCTGGCGCTGCCGAGCATCATGGCCGGGCTCAACCAGTCGGTGATGATGGCCCTGTCGATGGTGGTGGTGGCCTCGATGATCGGCGCCCGTGGGCTGGGTGAAGACGTGCTGGCCGGGATCCAGACCCTCAATGTCGGCCAAGGCGTCGAGGCGGGCCTGGCGATCGTCGCCCTGGCCATGGTCATCGACCGCATCAGCCAGGCTTACGGGCAGCCCAGGCGCTGAGCGAGGTATTCGCGTATGGTGTCCGCCATGCCACCCACCGGAGCCTGCCCCGCGTGTCCCTCAAAGCCCTGCGTACCCTGGTCACCATCGCCCGCCACGGCACCTTCGCCCGTGCCGCCGACCTGCTGAGCCTGACCCCGTCAGCCGTGAGCTTGCATATCAAGACCCTCGAGGACGAACTGCAGGTGGCCTTGTTCGACCGCAGCCGTCGGCAAGTGGTGCTCACCGAGGCCGGCCAGTTGGCCGTGGCACGCGCCGAGGGGATTCTAGCCGCCTACGACGAACTGGCCGACACCCTGGCCAGCGGCCCGGGTCTACGCGGTCGGCTGCGCATCGGCGCCATCCACACGGTGCTGGCCCGGCGCCTGCCACGGGCGCTGGTGTGGATCAAGGCCCACCACCCGCAATTGCATGTCAGCGTGGTCTCCGGCATGTCGGCGGAGCTGGCCCGGCGGGTCGAGGATGGCGAGCTGGACGCGGCCATCACCACCGAGCCGGTCAGCCCCTATCCGCAGTGCCTGCACTATGTGCCCTTGTTCGAAGACCGCTTCTGGGCCATCGCCAGCGCCGAGCTGGCAGGGCAAAGCCTGCCCGCGTTGCTCGCCAGCCAGCCGTTCCTGCGCTTCGACAAGCGCGCCTGGGCCGGTCGGCAGATCGAGCAGGAGCTGCGCCGCCAGCGCCTGCAAGTCAGCGAGCAGATGGAACTGGACAGCCAGGAAGCCCTGGCGCGCATGGCGGCCATGGGCCTGGGGGTGGCGATCATCCCCATGAGCGACGACGACCTGGCCCGCCTGCCGGCGGCCAGCGTGCTGCCCTTCGGCGAGCCGCAACTGACCCGGCGCATGGTGCTGCTCGAGCACGAGAAGAGCCAGCGCCGGCATTTGAGCGCGGTGCTGAAAACGGCACTGGAGGCCTAGCGGCTCTTTCGCCAGCACGCGGTGCCTGCAGGAGCCGGCATGGCGGCGAAAAGGGCGCAACGCGGCCCCAGCGACAATGCAGTTTTTCTCAATGGTCACTGCAGAAAACACCGTTTTTTCTGTGCACTTCCCTCCGCTACCCTGTGCCGGTACCCGTTCACGGACCGCCCGCCATGCTCCACCTGCTGCTGACCACCCTGGTCCCGATCATCCTGCTCATTGCCCTGGGCGCCTGGCTGCGGGTCCGTGGCTTTGTCGCCGAGAGTTTCTGGCCCGGCGCCGAGCGCTTGAGCTACTACGTGCTGTTGCCTGCTCTGTTCCTGCATGGCCTGGCCAGCGCCAACCTCGACGGCGTGCCAGTACTGGGCATGGTCGGCGTGCTGATGCTCTCGACCCTGCTCGGTGCCCTGTTGCTGGTGCTCTACCAGGGCGCGGCAAGCCACGACGGCGCCGATTTCACCTCGGTGTTCCAGGGCGGCGTGCGCTTCAACAACTATATCGGCGCCACCCTTGCCGCCGGCCTCTACGGCAGCGCCGGGATCGCCTTGGCGGCGGTGGCCAACGCGGCCATCGTGCCCTTGGTGAACCTGCTCTGCGTGCTGGTGTTCGCCCGATTCAGCGCCCGCCACAGCTCGCCGGCCACGGTACTCAGGGCGATCTTCGCCAATCCGCTGATCGTCGGCTGCGCCGGCGGCCTGCTGCTGCGAATCAGCGGCCTGGGTCTGCCAACGGGGCTGGAGCCGACCGTCAAGGCCCTGGGCCAGGCCGCATTGCCGCTGGGCTTGCTGTGTGTCGGCGCAGCCTTGGGCGGCGCGCGTCTGGGCCAACAGGTCAAGCCACTGCTGGCGGCCTCGCTGTTCAAGTTCCTGGTCATGCCGCTGACCACCTGGGGCCTGTGCCGCCTGCTCGGCCTCGGCGGCCAGGCGGCGGTGGTGGCGGTGCTGTTCCAGGCGCTGCCCACCGCCTCGTCGTCCTATGTGATGGCCCGGCAGATGGGCGGCAACGCGCCGCTGATGGCGACCATCATCGCTTTGCAGACCGTCCTTGCCGCCGCGACCCTGCCGTTGGTGCTGAGCCTGGCTCTGGGTTGACGCCGTTTGGCTAGACTCAGCTCAGCCCTCCCCAAGGAAGCTCGACCATGCCCCCTGCCTGGATCCTGTTCAGCCTGTCCCTGCTCGCCAGCCCGTTGCTCCACGCCGCCGACAGCCCAACGGCAGCGATCGCCGAAGACAAGGCGCAAGTGCTCGAGAACAAAGTGGTCGAGGACGCAGCACCGCCAAAACCACAGGAAACCCTCAAGCGCAGCGAAGTACAGGCCGTCGACCCGGCAGGCCAGGCACCGCTGGACGACAGCATCACCTGTCTGGCCCGCACCCTCTATTGGGAAGCCAAGGGCGCCGATGACCAGGACATGCGCGCCGTGGCCAGCGTGGTGCTCAACCGCGTGGGGCACGATGGCTTCCCCGACAGCATCTGCGCGGTGGTCAAGCAAGGCGTGGAAAGCAAGAGCTGCCAGTTTTCCTGGTGGTGCGACGGGCGCCCCGACCAGGTGGAAGAGGCCGAGCGTTATGCCGTGGCCAAGGAAATCGCGCGCAAGGCGCTCAACCAGCAGCTCGCGGACCCCACCGGCGGCGCGCTGTATTTCCATGACCGCAACGTCAAGCCCGATTGGGCCAAGGCCTACCACAAGACCGCCGAAACCCGGCACTTCCTGTTCTACCGGCCGAACCCGGCGTTGGCACGTTGAGCCATGGGTAAATCGCACTTTCCCAAATACCCAAGGTCTACTCCCTCTTTTGCCGCTCGCAATCGATTGCCGAGCGTTTTCACCCATCGCACAACGCCGGGCCAAACGCCGCGCGCTTGTGTAGGATGAGCAGCGCAGACCCGACGCTGCCAGTTACAGGGAGATCCACATGCGCGTCCCATCCGTTGCCTGCCTCTTCGGCCTGACGCTGGGCCTGCTCGCCAGCGGCGGCGCCCAGGCCTTCACCGGCGAAGAAGCGCAACTGATCGATACGATCAACAGTTACCGCAGCCAGGCCCAGCGTTGCGCTGGCGAAGCCTCGCTGGAGCTGCCGCCACTCAACAGCGACACGCGCCTGGCGCTGTCGCCGGAAGGCACCCGCGACCTGCAGCAGGCCATGACCCGCGCCGCCTACCCAATGGTCAACGTGCAAGCCATCAGCCTGTCCGGCCCGCGCGACGCCAAGGCGGCGATGAAGGCCGTCGAGGAAAGCTTCTGCCAGGTGGTGCTCGACCCACAGTTCGTCGATATCGGCGTCAGCCAGGAAGGCCGTGACTGGCGCATCGTCCTGGCCCGGCCGCTGCTCAGCGGCCGCCTGGGCGACTGGCAGGCCGAAGGTCAGAAGCTGCTGCAGGAAGTCAACGCCGCGCGCAACCTGCCACGCCAGTGCGGCGGCCAGCCCTACCCTGCCGCCCCGGCCCTGACCTGGAGCACGACCCTGGCCGGGGTCGCCGCCACCCACACGCGCAACATGGCCAACCAGAACTTCTTCGACCATATCGACCGCGAGGGCCGCACCCCGGGCGACCGCGCGGAGCTGGCCGGCTACCTGTATCGGCAGATTGGCGAGAACATCGCCGCCGGGCGCGACACCGCGCGCAAGGTGGTCGATGGCTGGCTGGCCAGCCCTGGGCATTGCGCCACCCTGATGAACCCGGACTTCCGTGAACTGGGCGCGGCCTATGCCGTGGACCCGAAGAGCGACGCCGGCATCTACTGGACGGGGATGTTCGGTACGCCGCAGTAAGGCACGAAAGATCCGCCTGCCATGCACGCCCCCTGTGGGAGCGGCCCATGGAGCGCACACTGCCAACGCCCCACGATCTCACGTCCTGCGCAACGCCTGCGCCGTGCAACCAAAGCGCCGCCGCACCCACTTGCCCAGGTAACTGGCGTCGCCCATACCCACTTCATCGGCGATCTGCGCCAGGCTGTGGCTGGAATTGAGCAGCCGCCAGCGCGCCTGCTGCAAGCGCATCTCCAGCCACCAGGCCTTGGCGCTCATGCCATGGCAGGCCTGGAATTGGCGGTCGAGCTGGCGCCTGCTGATACCCAGCTCCGCGGACAAGGCCTCGATGGTCACTGGCGCCGCCAGGTGATGGCGCATCAGCGCGCTCGCCCGTTGCACCGCGCGCGCCTGCTCGGGCCCAGCCTCCAGCGAACGCAGGGCATGGCGGCTGTCGCGGCTCTCGTCCACCAGCATGTCGGCCAGGCCCTTGAGCGCCCTGGCCCGGCCGCTGGCCTGGGCGATCAAGGCCACGGCCAGGTCGATGGCGGCGGTGCCGCCGGCACAGCTGATGCGGGCGCCATCGAAGCAGTACAACTGCTCGGTCAGCACCTGTAGCTGTGGGAACGACGCGCGAAACTCAGCCTCGTGGCGCCAGTGCAGCACCACCTTGTGCCCATCCAGCAAACCGCAGGCGGCCAGCAGGAACGCCGCATTGTCGATGCTCACCAGCTTCACTCCCGCCTTCACCGCCTGGCGCAGCAAGGGTTTGTAGCGCGGGGCCAGCGCCGCGGTGTGCGCGGCATTGCGCCCACCGAACAGCACCAGGTAATCGAAGTCGCCCCAGTCCAGCTGCTGCGCGGTCAGATCCACCTGCACCACCGCGCCACTGCTCGACTCCACCGGGGTGGAATCGAGCCCGAGGATACGCCAACTGCAGTAGCGTTGGCGGCTGTAGTCCTCGTCATCGGCCGAGAACCGCAATTTGTCGAGAAAACCGCCAAAGGGCAGTAGCGCGAACGTTGGCAAGGGCAGAATCAGCAAGCGCAGGTCGGGAGTCATCAGGATGTCCAGATAAAACCTTTGAATGTCTAGATAATACCCGTCCGTTGCAACGCCGTGCCCTACACTGGCGCCCTGAATTCGTCAAAGGTACCTAGGCATGGCACTCGACACCTGGCTCATCTACCTGCTCGCCAGCATTGGCCTGTCGCTGACCCCAGGCCCCAACAGCCTGCTGGCCCTGACCCACGGCGCGCTATACGGTGCCCGGCGTACGCTGTTCACCATTCTCGGCGGGGTGTTCGGCTTCAGTGCCCTGATCGCGCTGACCATGTTCGGCTTGAGTGCCTTGCTGCAAGCCTCTGCCTCGCTGCTGAGCGTGCTCAAGTGGCTGGGCGGGGCCTATCTGCTGTGGCTGGGCATCCAGTTGTGGCGCAGCCCGGCGCTGCACCTGGAGCAGCCCCAAGGCAACGCCCGGTTGAACAATGCCGGGCTGTTCCGCCAGGGCTGCCTGTCCGCCATGGCCAACCCCAAGGTGCTGTTGTTCTACGGCGCCTTCCTGCCTCAGTTCATCGACCCGCAGCGTGGCTTGCTGATGCAGTTCGTGGTGATGGCGGCGACCTTCGCCAGCGTCGAGTGCCTGGTCGAATACCTGCTGGCGCGCCTGGCGTTTCGCATTCGCCCGTGGCTGGCCAAGGGTGGCCGGGGTTTCAACCGTTGTTGCGGGGGATTGTTCGCGGTAATCGGCGTGGCCTTGCCACTGGGGCGTTAGCGGGACGTGACAGGCCCTGCCGCTCAAGGGCGTCGTCCATCCGCGACCAACAGGAAGACCACCAGCGCCACGGTCGGCAACCCCGCCCCCAGCAGCGCCACGCCGCTCCAACCGAACTGCGCATACACCCCGCTGGCCAGCGCCGAGCCCACGGCGCCGCCGAGGAAAATGCTGGTCATGTACAGCGCGTTGAGCCGCCCGCGGCTGGCAGGGTCCAGCGCATAGACCTCGCGCTGGCCGATCACCATGTTCATCTGCACCGCGAAATCCAGCATCACCCCGGTAAGTCCCAGGCCAATCACGCTCATGCCCGGCGCGCTGACACCTATCACCAGCGCCAGCGGCACTGCGGTCCAGTACAGGCTGAAGGCGGCGAACATCAGCGCCTGGTAAAGCGCCCGCCGACGCAGCAGCGGATAGCGACGCAGCAGCACCAGCAGCGAGCGCATCAATCCGGCATAGCTGGCTTTGTGTTCAGGCACCCGGCGCGGCAGCGTCAGCGCCAGCAGCAGGATGATCGCCAACATCACCCCGGCGGCACCGATGAACACCAGGCGCCAGCCGAAGTGATCGGCCACCAGGCTCGACAGCGGGCGCGCCAGCAGAATGCCCAGCAGCAGGCCGCCCATGATGTTGCCCACCACCCGCCCGCGCTGCTGCTCGGGGGCCAGGTGCGCCGCCAGGGGAACCAGCATCTGCACCGACACCGAGCTGAACCCGATCAACCCGGCATAGGCCAGGAACGCGGCCCCCTGGCCATGGTCACGGGTGCCGGCCAGCAACAGACTGAGCGTGGCCAGTAGCGCGGTGGCGACCATCAACCGGCGGTTTTCCAGCAAGTCGGCCAACGGCACCAGCAGCAACAGGCCCAGGGCATAACCCAGCTGGGTCAGGGAAACGATCAGGCTGGCACGCTCGCCGGACAGGCCCAGGTCCGGGGCGATCAGCCCGACGATGGGTTGCGCGTAATAGATATTGGCGACGATGGCGCCGCAGCAGAACGCCAGCAGGGTCACCAGGGCCCGGCTCAGGCCGGGGACCGAGGGCTGGGCGACAGCCAGGGAAGGATGCATGGGGCAATGCCTCGCAAACGACGGAAAGTGCGCGCATGGTGCCGTGCCAGCCCGCGGGCGAGAATCCACCGCCTGCGCAACGGGCCTTTGCGCAGCGCGCAACGGTTCAGCCTGCCAGCAGTGCCTCGCAGAACGCCACGAACGCCATCACCCGCCGCGAACCGCGGTGGTTGGGCAGGTACAAGGCATTGATCCCAGTGCTGGCGATGCCGGGGCTGACCTCCCAGTCGGCGAACAGGCGGTGCAGGCGCCCGGCCTCGACATCGCCGCGCACCAGCCAGTCGGCCAGCAGCGCGACGCCACTGCCGGCAATGGCAGCCTCGCGCAACAGGTCGGCGTTGGCGCTGCGCAGGGGCCCGGCGACATTCAGTTCCAGGGTCTGCTCGGCCTGGCGCAGCCGCCAAGGCCGGGCGGCCTGACCGTAGCGAAAGCGCAGGCAGGCGCAATCGGCCAGTTGTTGCGGATGCTGCAAGGGCGCCCGCGCCGCCAGGTAAGCCGGGCTGGCCACCAACCAACGCTGGAAACGCCCCAACGGGCAGCACACCAGTTCGTCACTGGGCGCAGGCTCGCCGAGGCGGATGCTCAGGTCGTAGCGGCCATCGAGCAGGTCGTCGAATCGATCGCTGAGGTCGATGTCCAGCTCCAGCCCCGGGTGGCGCGCCAGAAACGCGCCCAGGTGCGGGGCGATCACGCGCCGCCCGAACTCCACCGGCAGACACAGGCGCAGCACCCCCACCGGCTCCTCGCCACGGTCGGCGACACTGGCATCGGCATCGGCCAGGGCCTCGACGATATCCCGTGCACGCTGGTAGTAACCGGCGCCGGCTTCGGTCAGGCTCACCTGGCGGGTCGAGCGATTGAACAGGCTGGCGCCCAGGTCCTGCTCCAGGGCGTCGACCAGCCGCGACACCGACGAGGTTGCCACGCCGAGCTTGCGCGCGGCGGCGGAAAACCCCCGGGCCTCGACAGTGGCCATGAACGCCTTGATCGCCAACAGCTTGTCCATTGCACTTTCCCTGGGGCAAAGCCAGGAACCTTCCTACAATCTTGCCGTGCAATCAACTCCATGGAGGTCTACATGCCTGGCAACCTGTTCACCGCCCTGCCGCCCCTGAACGCCCAGGCCGAGGAGCAATTGAGCACCTTGCTCGAACGCCCGGGCATGCGCATCGAGCGCATCGTTTCCACTGGCCAGGCCAGTCCGCCGGGGTTCTGGTACGACCAGGACGAAGGCGAATGGGTGGTGCTGCTCAGCGGCAGCGCCGGGCTGCAGCTGGCAGATGAAAACCAGCCTCGCGTACTACGTGCTGGCGATCACCTGGATATCCCCGCCCACTGCCGCCACCGGGTGGCCTGGACCGAACCCGGCGTGGCGACGGTGTGGCTGGCGGTGTTCTATCGCGCCTGAACAGCAGCTCCGCACGGCGCCGGCCGCTGCAACTGGTAGAAGCGCCAGGGCAGCAGCAGCGCCGCCACCGCCAGGCCGCTGGCAAAGCCGACCCACACCCCTACCGCGCCCAGCGCCGAATGGAACGCCAGCCAGTAGCTCAGCGGCAGCGCCAGCAACCAGTAGCTGACCATCGTCACCCCCACCGGCCAGCGGTAATCCTGCAAGCCGCGCAGGGCCCCCAACGCGGTGGACTGCAAGCCGTCGGCCACTTGCATGGCAGCCACCACCACGAACATCGGCACGGCGATGGCGATCACCTGCGGGTCGTCGCTCATGGCCTCGGCGATGCGCCGGCCAAACAGCGCCAGCAGCAGCGTGGCCACCAGCATCCAGGCCGTCACGCTGATGAAGGTGGCGCTGCCGATGGCGCGGATGCGCGTGGTCTGGCCGCGGCCCTGGGCCTGACTGATGCGGATGCTCACCGCCGCCGCCATGCCCAGCGGCAGCATGTACAGCAGCGCACCGATCGACTGCACCACCTGGTTGGCCGCCAGGGCCGCGGTGCCCAGCCAGCCGAGCATCCAGGCGGCGATCACCACCGCGCCGGCCTCGGCCAGGTAGCCCAGGCCCAATGGCCAGCCCTCGCCGAGCAAGGTCTTCCAGCCCAGCCGTGGCCCCTGGGGCGCCAGGCGGTAACGCGCCAGCGACGGTGCCAGGCGCCAGTAGGCCAGGGCCAAGGCGACCGCCAACGACTCGGCGATCACCCCGGCGATCCCCGCCCCGACCAGGCCCAGGGCCGGCAGGCCGCAATGGCCATGGATCAGGCCATAGCTCAGCGGAATATTGAACAGCACCGCGCTCATCACCAGCAGCACCGCCACCCACGGCCGGCCGATGGCCTCCAGCACGTCCTTGAACACCACCATCAGGCAATACGGGATCAGGAACACCGCCATGGCCTGCCAGTACGGCGTCAACAGCGCCACATCCGGCAGCGGCACGCCCAGCCATTGCAGCAGCGGCAAGCTGGCGAGCATCAGCAGGCAGCCGAGGCTACCGATCAGCAAGCCGTAGCCAAGCCCGCCGCGCAAGGTGCGCGCCACGTCAGCCGGGTCATCGGCGCCATGGGCATGGCCGACGCGCACGCTCAGGGTCGCAAGCATGCCATACAAGCCGGCGTGGAAAATCAGCCCGGCGCTGCTGGTCAGGGCGACACAGGCCAGTACCACGGTGCCCAGCGATGCCAGCAGCACGGTGTCGGTCAGGCTGATCAGCTCGGCGGCCGACAAGCCCAGCACCAGGGGCAAGGCCAGGCGCAACAGGCCTGGCAGTTCGCCCAGCCAGGCCACAGGGGTAGATGAATCACGGGCAGTCACGGCCACAACCTCCAATTGACATACGTCGCGTATGCTAATGCCATTTATTGACATACGCAACGTATGCTAATTTGTGCTCCATCGCTTTCACCTTGGAGTTGCCATGCCCGCCCCTCGCCGCAGCCGCGCCGCCATGAGCGCCGACACCACCGAACGGCTGATTGCCGCCGCCCGCCGCCAGTTCGCCGAAAAGGGCTTCGCTGCCGTGGTCATGGACGACCTGTGCGCCGAGGTCGACCTGACCCGCGGCGCCCTGCACCACCATTTCGGCGGCAAGGCCGGGCTGTTCAGCGCCGTGGTCCAGCACTTGCTGGATGCGATCAACCAGGCCCTGGATGCTCGCTACGACAGCCATACCGACCCGTGGGAGGGCTACATCGACACCTGCCTGCACTATTACGACCTGCTGCACGACCCGGCCCTGCGGCGGATCCTGCTGCAGGACGCCCCAGCCGTGCTCGGCCCGCGCTTGCGCGAGCTGGAGGAAGCCAGCTACATCGGGCCGATGGCCCAGGGCCTGGTGGAGTTGCAGCAAGCCGGCCGGTTGCGGGCGTTCGATGCCGTGGCCATGGCCCATCTGATCAACGGCGCGATGGGCGACAGCGGAATGTGGCTGGTTGCCCAGGACGATCCGCAGCAGGCCGCAGAACGGGTGAAAGCGGCGCTGCGCTGCTTGCTGGAAGGCTTGCAACTGTAGGAGCCAGCTTGCTGGCGAACCAGGCGGCGTGGCGGATGGCAGCGGCTGTATCGATGTTCGCCGGCAACCCGGAATCTTGCCAAGACAAAATGTACTAACTTGTTAATTAGCTTGCTAAGGGCTTACACTGCCGCGCATTCCACCTGCGAGATCCCTGGCATGAAACACACTCCCCGCGCCCCTGGCGCCTGCACATTCATCCTGGTCGGCCTGGGCGTGGTCATCGCCCTGCTTGGCCTGCTCCTGGCTGCTGGCGGCGTCACGCTGGCCGGCCTGGGCGGCTCCTGGTACTTCCTGGTCGGCGGCCTGGCCATGGCCATCGCCGGCATCCTCATCGCCCGGCGCAAGCCGGCTGGGGCCTGGTTGTACGCCCTGTTCCTGCTCGGCACCCTGGCCTGGGCGCTGGCCGACACGGGCCTGGTGTTCTGGCCACTGTTCTCACGCCTGTTCATGTTCACCGCGATCGGCCTGCTGGTCGCGCTGGTCTACCCACAGCTGGTGCGGCGCCAGGCCCGCGCTGCCTATGGCGTGGCCGGCGTGCTGGCCGTGGGGCTGGCCATCGCCGCCGGCAACATGTTCATCGCCCACCCCAGCGTCGTCGCCAACGGCAAGGGCCCGGGCCTGACCCCGGTGGCGCCGGGCACGGCGCAACAGAACTGGGCCCACTACGGCAACAGCGAAGGCGGCAGCCGCTTCGCCGCGCTGGAGCAGATCAACCGTGGCAACGTCGACAAGCTCCAGGTGGCCTGGACCTACCACACCGGTGACGTGGCCATCAGCGACGGCAACGGCGCCGAGGACCAACTGACCCCCTTGCAGGTCGGCGACAAGGTGTTCATCTGTACCCCGCACAACAACCTGATCGCGCTGGACGCCGACAGCGGCCGCGAGCTCTGGAAAAATCAGATCAACGCCCAGTCCAAGGTCTGGCAGCGCTGCCGCGGCATGGCCTACTTCGACGCCAGCGCCCCCTTGGCGCAACCGACCCAGCCGGGCAGCTCGCCAGTCACCGTGGCCCAGGTGGCGCCCGGCGCCAACTGCCAGCGCCGCCTGCTGACCAACACCATCGACGGCCGCCTGATCGCCGTCGACGCCGACACCGGCGCGTTCTGCCAGGGCTTCGGCAACAATGGCCAGGTCGACCTCAAGGCCGGCCTGGGCAATGTGCCGGACTCCTACTACCAGTTGTCGTCCGCGCCGCTGATGGCCGGCACCACCGTGGTGGTCGGCGGGCGCGTCGCCGACAACGTCCAGACCGACATGCCCGGAGGCGTGATCCGTGGCTTCGACGTGATCAGTGGGGCCATGCGCTGGGCCTTCGACCCGGGCAACCCGCAACAGCGCAACGCCCCGCAGGGCGACGCCACCTACGTGCGCAGCACACCGAACAGTTGGGCGCCGATGTCCTACGACCCGGCGATGAACACCCTGTTCCTGCCGATGGGCTCGTCCTCCACCGATATCTACGGGGTCGAGCGCAACATCCTGGACCACACCTACGGCGCCTCGGTGCTGGCCCTGGACGCCACCACCGGCAACCAGAAATGGGTGTACCAGACCGTGCACAACGACCTGTGGGACTTCGACCTGCCGATGCAGCCGAGCCTGATCGACTTCACCGGCGATGACGGCAAGACCGTGCCAGCCGTGGTCATCGGCACCAAGGCCGGGCAGCTCTACGTACTCGACCGTGCCACCGGCAAGCCGCTGACCCAGGTCGACGAAGTGCCGGTCAAGCCGGGCAACATCCCCCATGAGCCCTATTCCCCTACCCAGCCGAAGTCGGTGGGCATGCCGCAGATCGGCGCGCAGACCCTGACCGAGGCGGACATGTGGGGCGCGACGCCATACGACCAGCTGCTGTGCCGCATCGATTTCAAGAAGATGCGCTACGACGGCCTGTATACCGCGCCCGGCACCGACCTGTCGCTGAGCTTCCCTGGCTCGCTGGGCGGCATGAACTGGGGCAGCCTGTCCACCGACCCGGTGCACGGTTTCATCTTCGTCAACGACATGCGCCTGGGCCTGTGGATCCAGATGGTGCCGTCGCAGAACCAGGGCGACGCCGCCTCCGGTGGCGAGGCGCTGAATACCGGCATGGGCGCCGTGCCGCTCAAGGGCACGCCGTACGCGGTGAACAAGAACCGCTTCCTGTCGGTGGCCGGCATCCCCTGCCAGGCGCCGCCCTACGGCACCCTGACCGCCATCGACATGCGCACCCGGCAGATTGCCTGGCAGGTGCCGGTGGGCACCGTCGAGGACACCGGCCCGCTCGGCATCCGCATGCACCTGCCGATCAAGATCGGCCTGCCGACCCTCGGCGGCACCCTGTCGACCCAGGGTGGCCTGGTGTTCATCGCCGGTACCCAGGACTTCTACCTGCGCGCCTACGACAGCGGCAACGGCAATGAGCTCTGGAAGGCCCGTCTGCCGGTGGGCAGCCAAGGCGGGCCGATGACCTACGTGTCGCCCAAAACCGGCAAGCAGTACGTGGTGATCAGCGCCGGTGGCGCGCGCCAGTCGAGCGACCGTGGCGATTATGTGATGGCCTACGCCCTGCCGTAAGCATCGCGTTCCCATACGCGCCAAGCGCACTCCCACGGGTCTTGTACAAGGCCCTGCAGGAGCGCGCTTGCCGCGCGATGGCCTTCAGCAGTCCCGAGAATTTTGCAATGCGCTTCGTACCCCGCATCACCCCCGCCCTGCTCCTGATCCTGGCCAGCACCACCGCCCTGGCCGACGCCACTACCCTCACCGGCGACTGGGGCGGCCTGCGCCAGCAACTGCAAGCCGACGGCGTCACCTTCACCGGTGACTATAGCGGCGAAACCGCCTACAACGCCCACGGCGGCCAGCACCGCTCAGCCCGCTATGCGCAGAACATCAAGCTCGGCGTGCAGTTCGACCTGGCGAAACTGTATGGCCTGGACGACGCCGGCCAAGTCCAGTTGAGCATCAACGACCGCCGCGGCAACAGCGCCTCCGAGGACCTGGTCGGCAACCGTCTGCCCATCCAGGAAAACTACGGCGGCCTGTATACCCGCCTGACCGAGCTCAGCTACGCGCGCAACCTGACCCCGGCGCTGAACCTCAAGCTCGGCTACATGGCCATGGGCAACGACCTCGGCGGCCTGGACAGCGGCATCCTGTGCAACTTCATGAACGCCGGATTCTGCGGCCATCCGCTGAACATGTCCGGCGGCAGCGGCTGGAGCAACTACCCCAACGCCCACCTTGGCGCGCGCCTAAAGTACGACCTGGCACCGGCCTGGCAGCTACGGCTGGCGGCGTTCAACGTCGACCCTGCGAGCAACGGCAATGCCAGCCGCGCCTGGCACCTGGGGCCCAAGCACACCACCGGCACCGTGCTGCCGCTGGAGCTGGTGTACAAGCGCCCAGGCGTGCTGCCGGGCGAATACAAGCTCGGCTACTACTACGACAGCTCCAACGTGCAGCGCATCGGCAGCGACAAGCGCGTCGCCGGCCGCGGCGGCCACTACCTGCTGGTCGACCAGGCGCTGTGGCACGACCCGGCATCGGCTGGACGCAGCTTGCATGCCTTTGGCCAGTATTCGGCATCGAGCCAGGCCGCCTCGCCCTTCACCCGCTGGTATGGCGCCGGCGTGGTGCTGTACAAGCCATTCGCAGGTCGCCCGCGCGATACCCTGGCATTCGGCTACGGGCGCGCGGTGCCTAACCCGCGCAGCCGCGATGTGCAGCAAGCCGCGGCGTTCGAGGCCGGGCAAGGTTTCCCCAACCTGGACAGCGCCGAACAATTGCTGGAGCTCAGCTATGGCTACCAGGCCACGTCCTGGCTGAACCTGCGGCCGGACGTACAGTACATTGTCGAGCCTGGGGCGTTTTCCGGGCAGAACATCGACAATGCGCTGGTGTTCGGCTTGCAGGTCAAGGCGACATTCTGAAGCCTTGCGGCAGCGGGCTTTCCCCGCGATATCAAGCCTGCCTGAGGTATTCGGCCAAGCGCCGCAGCATCGCGTCACAGCCCTGCAACTGCTCGATACTGACGAACTCATCTGGCTTGTGCCCCTGCTCCATGCTTCCCGGGCCGCACACCACCGTGGGAATACCGGCCTGGTCGAACAGACCGCCTTCGGTGCCAAAGGCCACGGTGGCGAAGTCATCCGAGCCACTGAGCAACGCCACCAGCCGCGCCGCCTCGCTGTCGGCCGCTGTCGCCAGGCCCGGGTAGGCGCTCAACGGCTGCAGGCGAATGGCACTGGCGGCGTTGACTGCCCGCATGCGCGGCAACAGTTCGGCTTCGGCGTATGTGTGCAGCCGGTCGGCCACGACCTGGGCTGCGAAGCCTGGCAAGGCACGCACCTCGAAGTCGAACGCGCATTCTTCAGGCACGATGTTCAGCGCCCTGCCACCCTGGATGACGCCGGTCTGGACCGTGGAAAACGGCGGGTCGAAGCGCTCGTCGTGGTGCTCGGGGCGCGCCAGGTCGTCGCCGATCTCAGCCAGCTTGCCGATCAACCGCGCCGCGTACTCGATGGCATTCACGCCATAGGGCGCATAGGCCGAGTGACAAGCCGCGCCCTGAACCTGGCAGCGCATCGCCAGTTTGCCTTTGTGGCCGAGCACCGGTTTGAGTTCGGTGGGTTCGCCGATCAGGCACAGGCGCGGCTTGTGCGGTCGCTGCGCCAAGGCGGCCAGCATCGAGCGTACTCCCAGGCAGCCCACCTCCTCGTCATAGGAAAACGCCAGGTGCACCGGCATCGCCAGCGGTTGCGCCAGAAAAGCCGGCACCGCGGCCAGCACGGCGGCGATGAAGCCTTTCATGTCGGCGGTGCCACGGCCATACAGGCGGCCATCACGTTCGCTGAGCTGGAACGGCGCGACGGTCCAGGCCTGGCCGTCCACCGGCACCACGTCGGTGTGCCCGGACAGCACCACGCCACCACGCTCGCTCGGACCGATCGTGGCGAACAGGTTGGCCTTGGTGCCCTCCTCGTTGAGGAACAGCTCACTGGCAACGCCAAACCCCGCCAGGTAATCGCGAATGAAGGCAATCAGCTCCAGGTTGGAATCGCGGCTGACCGTGGCGAACCCGACCAATCGCGCCAGCAACGCCCGACTGCACAGCTCATTCATCGCCCGCCACCCCGTAGCTTGGCGCTGTGCTGGGGTCCAGGGCGCGGGTCACGTAGTCTTGCATCTGCGGCCGGTAGGCCTGCCACAGGCGGTCCAGCTCGGCGATCGGATCGTGCTCGGTCCAGTCCACGCGCAGATCCACCAGTGGCCAGGTCAGCTCGCCGGCGACCTTCAGCGCCGCCGAGTGCACCGGCCCCGCTTCGCCACCAGCGGCCATGGCCGCGTGCAGCGCCGCCAGCAGGCGCTCGGCCAAGTGGCCGGTGGCCTGTTCGAACGCGCCCAGCATGGCCTCGATCACCGCAGGCGACGACAACAGGTTGCCGGCCGCCACACAGTGTTCGCCGGCCACGGCGTTGTGCACGCCCAGCGCCCGCTTGCCGGTGAACAGCGCCACCTGGCCCTGGCTGTCGATCACCGTGACCTGGCGGTACTCGCTCCAGCCGTTGGCGCTGAGTACCCGGTCCAGGGCGGCGGCAGGCGGCAGTTGGCCGTGTTCCAGGGCGTCGAGGATCTGCGGGCCGAGGGCCGGCAAGGTGATGTTCTGGCTGGCCACGGCGCCGACCCCGGCCCGCACCCAGGGGCAGCGGGCGCCGACGGCGATGCTCGATGAACTGATGGCGATGCCCAGTTGGCCGGTTTCCTGGCAGCGGCCGACGATGGAGAAGGTCATGGGTAAAGCTCCTGTTGGGGGTTTACTGGCATTCTCGACCGCACCCGCAAGCGACGAAACCAACATTTTCCTCGGCACTGGGCAGGAAAAAACTAAGGCGCCTATAAGGCCCCACGCCCCCCCTGAACATCTGGTCTTCGCCGTTTTATCGGCAAGCCCCAGCTAAATACTATTTTCGCGGTTACCGGCCCATCCCTAGTCTGGCTCCAGGCAACACCGACTTGAACAAGAACGCCGCAGAAGAAGGGCTGGGACATGACATTGAACAATCTCGAAATCGACACCCTCGTGGTCGGCGCCGGCCAAGCCGGCGTGGCCATGAGCGAACACCTGAGCAAGCTCGGCGTGCCGCACCTGGTGCTGGAGCGCAAGCGCATCGCCGAAGCCTGGCGCAGCGGGCGCTGGGACTCGCTAGTGGCCAACGGCCCGGCCTGGCACGACCGCTTCCCCGGCCTGGCTTTCGACCTCGACCCCGACGCCTTCGCCGGCAAGGAGCAGGTCGCGGACTACTTCGAGCAGTACGTGCGCAAGTACAACCTGCCGGTGCGCACCGGGGTCGAGGTCAAGCGCGTGCTGCGCAACAGCGACCGCCCGGGTTTCACCATCGACACCAACCAGGGCGTGATCCATGCCAACCGCGTGGTGGCCGCCACCGGCCCGTTCCAGCGCCCGGTGATCCCGGCCATCGCCCCGCAGGATCCCGGCCTGCACCAGCTTCACTCCGCCGCCTACTACAACCCTGAACAGTTGCCCGAAGGCGCGGTGCTGGTGGTCGGCGCTGGCTCTTCCGGGGTGCAGATCGCCGAGGAACTGCTGCGCGCCGGACGTCAGGTGTACCTGTCGGTGGGCGCCCATGACCGGCCACCGCGCAGCTATCGCAACCGCGACTTCTGCTGGTGGCTGGGAGTGCTCGGCGAGTGGGACGCCGAGATCGCCAAACCCGGTCGCGAGCACGTGACCATCGCCGTATCCGGCGCCCGAGGCGGGCACACCGTGGACTTTCGCGCCCTCGCCCACCAAGGCATGACCCTGGTCGGCCTGACCCAGTCGTTCGAGGGCGGCGTGGCGCGCTTCCAGGACAACCTGGCCGAGAATATCAAGCGTGGCGACGAGAACTACCTGGCCCTGCTGGACGCGGCCGACGCCTATGTCGCGCGCAACGGCCTGGACCTGCCCGAGGAGCCCGAGGCGCGCAAACGCCTGCCCGACCCGGCTTGCCTCACCCAGCCCCTGCGCGAACTCGACCTGGCCCAGGCCCAAATCAGCACCATCATCTGGGCCACCGGTTATGGCGTCGACTTCAGCTGGCTGCAGGTCGACACCTTCGACGCCAACGGCAAGCCGCAGCACCAGCGCGGCGTATCCAAGGAGCCAGGCGTGTACTTCCTCGGCCTGCCCTGGCTGTCGCGCCGTGGCTCATCGTTCATCTGGGGCGTATGGCACGACGCCAAGCATGTCGCCGGGCATATCGCCACCCAACGCACCTACCTGGCCTACCGCGACCGCGAACAGCGCGCCGACGCCGAGCAGACTTCCTCGATCAGCAACGTCAGCACCTTCGGAGCCCACTGATGCCTACCCATACCCGCATCCGCATGTTCAACACCAAGGCCACCTACCCCAACCAGACCCTGGACAACGACCTGTGCCAGGCCGTAAGGGCCGGCAACACCATCTACGTGCGTGGCCAGGTCGGCACCGATTTCGAGGGGCGCCTGGTGGGCCTGGGCGACCCGCGGGCCCAGGCCGAGCAGGCAATGAAGAACGTCAAGCAGTTGCTCGAAGAGGCCGGCTCGGATCTGTCGCATATCGTCAAGACCACCACCTATATCACCGATCCACGCTTTCGCGAGCCGGTGTACAAGGAGGTCGGCAAATGGTTGAAGGGGGTGTTCCCGATTTCCACCGGGCTGGTGGTGGCAGGCTTGGCCCAAGCCGAATGGCTGATGGAGATCGATGTGATCGCGGTGCTGCCGGAGCAGCTGTAACCTAAAAAAACAATCGCCGGCTTGCCGGCGATTGGGATCTAGCTGTGATCAGTGCCGGGCGCCACGCTCGGCGCCGCCCATCTGGCCAAACCGCCCGGCCTGGAAGTCGTCGAACGACTCGGCAATTTCCGCCTGGCTGTTCATCACGAACGGGCCGTAGCCGACGATGGGCTCGTCGATCGGCTCGCCGCTGAGCAGCAGCACGCTGACATCCTCCAGCGCCTCGATGCGCAGGTTTTCGCCGTCCCGCTCCAGCAGTACCAGGCTGGCCGGGCCAGCTTCACGCTGATCATTGACCCGCAGGTTGCCACGCAGTACCACCAACGCGGCATTGCGGCCGGCGGCAACGGGCAGCTGCAACGAGGCGCCAGCCTTCAGGCGCAGGTCCCACACGTCCATTTCGGTGAAGGTCCGGGCCGGCCCCTGGTGGTCCAGGTAACGCCCGGCGATCACCCGCAGGCTGCCCGCCTCGCCGTCCAGGGTCACCAGCGGAATGTCACTGGCCAGCAGGGTCTGGTAGCCGGCGGCGGCGCGTTTGTTTTTGGCCGGCAGGTTGACCCACAGCTGGACCATTTCCAGCGTGCCGCCACGCTTGGCGAAGGCTGGCGAGTGGAACTCCTCATGGAGGATACCGCCGGCGGCGGTCATCCATTGCACGTCGCCTGGGCCAATCAGGCCGCCGGCGCCAGTGGAGTCGCGGTGTTCCAGTTCGCCCTGGTAGACGATGGTCACGGTCTCGAAGCCGCGGTGCGGGTGCTGGCCGACGCCACGACGGGCGCTGGTGGGCGTGAAATCGTGGGGACCGGCGTAGTCCAGCAGCAGGAACGGGCTGATATGGCGGGCCAGGTTGTCGTAGGTGAACAGGCTGCGCACCGGGAAGCCGTCACCCACCCAGTGGGCATTGGGGCTGCGGTGGATACCTTGGATCTTTTTCATGAGAAGCCTCCTCTCGTGGATGAATATCACCTTACCGGTGAGGCTAATCATGCGGTAGATAGCTAAAACGGCATGGATCGTTCCAAAAATGGAACAATATACTCGGCAGCGACTTGCGCTGAACATCGGCGTCGCCTGCTTCGCCAGCAAGCTGGCTCCTACGCAGAGAGCAGCCTGCTGTGCCCTGTAGGAGCCAGCCTTGCTGGCGAACCAGGCGACGCGGTGCATGGCACCGGCTGCGCAGAGCAGCCTACAGGCCGGTAAACGCTGGCAGAGGCCGGTCAGGCAATCGCCGCATCCACCAGCACCTGCGCTTCCTGTACCAGACGTGCCAGGTGCGCCTCGTCGATGAAGCTTTCGGCGTAGATCTTGTAGATATCCTCGGTACCGGACGGGCGCGCGGCGAACCAGCCGTTGGCGGTCATCACCTTCAACCCGCCGATGGCCTGGCCGTTACCCGGCGCGTGGCTGAGGATCTGCTCGATGGGCTCGCCGGCAAGCTCGGTGGACTTGACCTGCTCCGGCGCCAGCTTGCTCAGCAGCGCCTTCTGCCGTGCATCGGCCTTGGCCTCGACGCGAGTGGCGTAGGGCTTGCCCAGCTTGGCGGTCAGATCAGCGTAGATCTGGCTCGGGTTGCGCCCGGTGCGGGCGGTCATCTCGGCCGCCAGCAGCGCCGGAATCAGGCCGTCCTTGTCGGTGGCCCAGACGCTGCCGTCCTTGCGCAGGAACGAGGCGCCGGCGCTCTCTTCGCCGCCAAAGCCCAACGAGCCGTCGAACAGGCCCTGGGCGAAGAACTTGAAGCCCACCGGCACTTCGTACAGCTCACGGCCCAGCGCCGCGGTAACGCGGTCGATCAGGCCGCTGGAAACCACGGTCTTGCCCACCGCCGCATCGCTGCGCCATTGCGGGCGATTGCGGTACAGGTAGTCGATGGCCACGGCCAGGTAGTTGTTCGGCTGCAGCAGGCCATCGGCGGTGACGATACCGTGGCGGTCGTGGTCCGGGTCGCAGGCGAAGGCCACGTCGAAGCGCTCGCGCAGGCCGATCAAGCCCTGCATGGCGTACGGCGAGGATGGGTCCATGCGGATCTGCCCATCCCAGTCGACGGTCATGAAGCGGAAGGTCGGGTCTACTTCGGTATTCACCACTTCCAGGTTGAGCTGGTAGCGCTCGGCGATGGCCGACCAGTAGCGCACCCCGGCACCGCCCAGTGGGTCGACGCCCAGGCGCAGGTTGGCGCCACGGATCACCTCGAAGTCGATGACGTTTTCAAGGTCGGCGACATAGCTGCTGACATAGTCATGGCGCTGGGTGGTCGCGGCGCCAAGGGCTTGCTGGTAATCCATGCGCTTGACCCCGGCCAGGCCTGCGGCCAGCAGCTCGTTGGCCTTGGCCTCGACCCACTTGGTCACGTCGCTGTCGGCAGGGCCGCCATTGGGTGGGTTGTACTTGAAGCCGCCGCTCTGCGGCGGGTTGTGCGACGGGGTGATGACGATACCGTCGGCCATGCCCTGCTGGCGGCCACGGTTGTAGCACAGGATGGCGTGGGACACCGCTGGGGTCGGGGTGTACTCGTCGTCCTTGCTCAGCATCACCTGCACGCCATTGGCGGCCAGCACTTCCAGGGCGCTGGCGGCGGCCGGGGCGGACAATGCGTGGGTATCGGCACCGATGAACAACGGACCGTCGATGCCTTTCTCTTGGCGATACAGGCAGATGGCCTGGGTGATCGCCAGCACGTGGTATTCGTTGAAGCTCAGCTCGAACGAAGTGCCGCGGTGGCCCGAGGTGCCGAAGGCCACGCGCTGGGCCGCTACCGCGGCGTCGGGGCGGCCGGTGTAGTAAGCGGTCAACAGGCGGGGGATATCGACCAGCACGCTGGCCGGAGCCGGCTTGCCTGCCAAAGGACTGAGCGTCATGCAAGAACCTCGAGATTCAACGGATGTTGGTGTTGGAGCACGCAGTGTACTGGGAGTTTCAGCGCCAGGCGATGGGCATGTTCAGGCGCAGTGCCACCAACTGGGGAACATCTGCCGCACCCGCGGCTCGACGAAGCGCTCGTCGATCAGCAGCAACACCCCGCGATCCTGATCGCCCCGGATGACCCGACCCGCGGCCTGGATCACCTTGCGCACCCCGGGGTACAGGTAGGCGTAGTCGAAGCCGGCACCGAACTGTCGGCCCAGGCGCTGCTTGAACTGCTCATTGACCGGGTTGACCTGGGGCAGCCCCAACGTGGCGACAAAGGCACCAATCAGTCGCGTGCCCGGCAGGTCCACGCCTTCGCCGAAGGCACCGCCGAGCACGGCGAAACCCACACCCTGCCCGTCCTCGACGAAACGCGCCAGAAACGCCTCGCGACTGCCTTCGTCCATGCCCGGTGCCTGGCGCCATAAGGGGATGCCGGGGTGCGTCGCGGCCAGCAACCCGGCCACCTGTTCCAGGTACTCGAAGCTGCTGAAGAACGCCAGGTAGTTGCCCGGCTGGCGGCTGTACTGGGCCGCGATCAACTCGACGATCGGCGCCAGCGAGGCCTGGCGTTGCTGGTATCGGGTCGACACCTCGCTGACGATGCGCACCTCCAGTTGCTCGCCGCGAAACGGCGCGGCGACCTCCAGCCAGGCCGTGTCGGCCGGCATGCCCAGCAGGTCGCGGTAATAGTGCTGCGGATTGAGGGTGGCAGAGAACAAGGTGACGCTGCGCGCCGCGCTCATCCGCGGCCCCAGCAGCCGCGCCGGCACCACGTTGCGCAGGCACAGCGTGGCCAGGCGCCGGCCGCGCGGCCCGCTACGCAGGGTGATGTCGAACAGGAAGTGTGGGTCGAACAGTTCAGCGACCCGGCTGAACTGCAACGCCTGGTAAAAGAACTCCAGTACTGCAGGCTCGACTTCGTTCGGGGCCTGGTTCAGGCGCTCCTGGATCAGCCCGATGCACTGTTGCAACGCCCCCAGGAAGGCTTCGGGCAATTGCTCGGCCGCCTGGTACGGCGCCACCTGCGCCTTGTACAACGCGTTCCATTGCCGATTCAGGCGGTCAAGGGCGCCGCCCAACCCGGCAGGCTTGCTTTGACGCAGGGCCAGCAAGCGGCCCTGGTCAAGGCTGGCGCTGTACATCTGCCGACCGCGCTCCACCAGGTTGTGCGCTTCGTCCACCAGCACCGCGGTGCGCCACTGGTTGGCTTGGGCCAGACCGAACAACAAGGCGTGGGCGTCGAAGTAGTAGTTGTAGTCGGCCACCAGCAGGTCGACCCAGCGTGCCATCTCCTGGCTCAGGTAATAGGGGCAGACCTGGTGCGCCAGAGCCACTTCGCGCAGCGTCGCACGGTCGAGCAACGGCACCTGCGCCGCCGCCTCGCGGGCGGCCGGCAGGCGGTCGTAGAAGCCCCTCGCCAAGGGGCAGGACTCGCCATGGCAGGCCTTGTCCGGGAATTCACAGGCCTTGTCGCGGGCGATCAGTTCAAGGCTGCGCAAGGCCGGTTGCGCGCAGGCCTGGGTGATTTGCCGCAGGGCATCCAGCGCCAGGGCGCGGCCGGGCGTCTTGGCGGTCAGGAAGTACAGCTTGTCCAACTGCTGCGGTACCAGCGCCTTGAGCAGCGGGAACAACGTGCCGAGGGTCTTGCCGATGCCGGTACTGGCCTGGACCATCAAGCAGCGGCCGGTGCTCACGGCCTTGTACAGCGTCTCGGCCAACTGCCGTTGGCCCTGGCGAAACTCAGGGTAGGGAAATGTCAGCGCCTGCAGCCCCTGATCGCGCTCGGCCAGGCGCCGTGCTTGCGCGTGCGCCCAGGCCAGAAAACGCTGGCACTGGGCTTCGAAGAACTGCCGCAGCTCATCAGCGTCATGGCGTGCGCTGATAATCGTCTGGCCGTCGCTGTCCACATCCAGGTACACCAGTGCCACCTCGATGGCCGTCAGTTGCCGCGCCTGGCACAGCAGCCAGCCGTAGACCTTGGCCTGGGCCCAGTGCAACTGGCGATGATTGTCCGGCTGGCGAGCCAGGTCGCCACGGTGGGTCTTTATCTCCTCCAGGCGGTTGCGCGCGGGGTCATAGCCATCGGCTCGACCACGCACGCGCAGGCCCTGGTACTCGCCCTCGAGCGTCACCTCGGCTTGATACCCGGCGCCGCGCCGGGCCACCACCCGGCGATGACCGGCCATGCCTTCCTCGGCGGTGGGCGACGGGGTGAACCGCAAGTCCAGGTCGCCAACCTTGGCGCTGAACTCGCACAGGGCCCGCACGGCAACGACATAGCTCATGCCGGCGGCGCCCAGCGGACATGGCACACGGCAACCGGCAGGCCGTGTTCATGGCAGAACTCGAGCCAGCGCAGCTGGTTGTCCTGCAGGCGGTCCCCCGGGCCCTTGACCTCGACCATGCGGTATCGCCCCTCGTGCGGCCAGAACTGGATCAGGTCAGGCATGCCGGCGCGGTTGGCGCGGATATCCTGCAACAGGCGCTCGAAGCAGGCCTTCAGGTGCGCCGCCGGTACATGGGCCAGGGCCTGCTCGAGCAATGCCTCATCGAGCATCTGCCAGAACACGAACGGCGATTGCAGGCCCTGCTTGGCCGCGTAGCAGTCACGAATGGCCGCGCGGTAGCTGCCATCGTCCAGGCGGCCCAGGCAGCGCTCGAACAGGGCCGCCCGACGCTGCTGGAAGTCGGCGTCATGCAGGTCCTGCGGGCCGGCCTGGAAGGGGTGGAAAAACGCCCCCGGCAGCGGGGCGAAGATTGCCTCCCAGCACAGCAGGCCGAACAGGCTGTTGAACAGGGTGTTCTCGACATAGTGGGCGACTGCGCCGGCCTGTTGCAGGTGCACCCGCACGGCCTCCTCCACGCCCAGTTCGGCAAGTTCCGCCGGCAACACCAGTTCGATCAGCGCGACCGCGGCCTGGCGCTGGCGCGGCTGTGGCGGCCCGCCCAGCTTGCGCCGCAGGCGCGGCAGCAGGCGCGCCAAGGCCTGTTGCTCCAGGATATTGGCCGGTGCCGAAGCCATGCGCGTGGCCAACGCGTGGGCTTGTGGCCACTGCTCGCTGCGCTCGTACACCCGCACTTGGCGAATGCGCGCCTCAGGGTGGGCGCAATCGGCGTATACCTGCAGGGCCAGGTTCCAATCGCCCAGGCGCTCGCATTGCTGGCCGAGGCTGAACAACAGGCGCGCCCGGCGCCGGGCCAGCCAAGGGTTGCCACTGTCGAACCCGGGCAACGCCGCCAGCACCTCGGCCGGCGCCGCGCCCTGCTGCAGCTGTTCGGCGCATTGGTGCAAGGCCATGGCCAGGTCGACCTCCGCGCGCTGGCGCAGGGCCCAGGAATCGTCGCTGAACAGCACCTGCTCGTAACGAAATACGCCCAGGTCGGTGAGCACGAAGTCCGACCAGTCCTGGTAGAGGTTGCCGAAGAACAGCAGGCGCATACGGTCGCACAGGGGTTGCAGGCGCCAACGCAGCAGGTCTGGCGCGAAGCCTGGGTACCATTCGGCCAGGGGCCTGGCGGGCAGTTCCAGCGCTTGCAACTGCGCCAGCAGCTCGGCCTTGCCCGCCCGTGGCCGCGCCAACCGCCCGGCAAAGCACAGGGCCAACTCGTCCTTGCGCAGCAGCGGCCACAACTGCTCGAGCGTCATGGGCCCGTCGGCCTCGACCCAGCCCAACGCCAGCAAGGGCGCCAGCGCGGCCTGGGTGTCGCCGATTTCGCTGTAATCGAGCTTGTCGCTGCGAAACCACTGGCCCTTGCGCATGACCATGCGCACCAGCAGGGCCTGGGCCGCGGTCGGCAAGCCAGCGAAGGCCTGGATGAAGGCGAGCTCGTCGTGGTTCAGCAGGTCGGCGTAGCGCTGCTCGACCCAGCTCAGCACCTGGCGGAAGTTGTACAGGTAGTACAGGGGGTCGTCGACGGGATGGGCGATCACGGGGCAGGAAGCGGGGCTGGGAATGAATGCTGGTTATACATACAGTCGCACAGGGAG
Organism: Pseudomonas sp. RIT623; assembly: GCF_004519305.1. Taxonomy (GTDB): domain Bacteria; phylum Pseudomonadota; class Gammaproteobacteria; order Pseudomonadales; family Pseudomonadaceae; genus Aquipseudomonas. The sequence continues at coordinate 67,732 of NZ_SOZA01000003.1, forward strand.
ACAAGTGTCGCCGGGCCCTCGGTCCGATGGGCGGTATTCACGGCTTGTTGATCGCGAGGGGGCTGCAGGTGTCCGTCGCAATTCTTGCGGCGCCTATGAGATCGAGCGCCGCCCGCGCGGCGCATCGCGACACAAGGCCGCTCCTACATTTGTTGCAACGTGGCCATGCCTGGTAGGCCATGGTTGTCAGCCTTGTGCGCCCGACGCGTTTTTTGCGTGGGCCTGGCAACTGTGGCCTGACAGGTTTGGGGGCGTCGCAGCAAATGCAGGCCGCGATGCGCCCATGACCATCAGGCGCGTCCTGCTTGCCGAAGCGTCCCTGCCCCGCCACAGACACTCATACGAATTGCCATTGCCTCGCAAATGCGCTTTTCAGGCATGGCAAAACCTGTAAACTCCGCCCTCGAGTTCGCCTGACCACTGCCCGAGCCTTACCCATGACACTGGCCCGCCACACACGCTCGCAAGTCGCCTGGGTGCTGTATTTCAGCATCCTGTTCGGCTCGTTGCTGTGCGCCATGGGCCATGGCCAGATGGCCGGCTTGCGCCTTGCCGGGCTGGATGACGCCGCCTGGTGCGCGGCCGACAGCAGCGGCGTGTTCAAAGGCGACCAGGACCTCAGCGACCCGGTGCTGCCCGCCAGCGGCGACTGCGTGATCGCCAGCCTGTTCAACGCCACGCTGCTGGCCGTGTTCTTCGGCCTGCTGGCCTTGCTCAGCCTCGAGTCGCGCCAGCCCTTACCCAGGCAACCCGCGCCACGCCTGCCCAAGCAGCGCTGGCCACTGGTCAATCCCCGCGCCTCCCCCGCTTCGCTTCTAGCGTTCTGACATCGCCACGCCCTCGTGCCGCCTGATCGGCAGCGGGCGTGCGCTCATCGATTTCAGCCAGGAAGCCTTGCATGTTTCGCATGACCACTTTGGCGCTGCTCGTTGGCAGCGCAACCTGCGCCTGGGCGCAAAACGACACCTTGACCCTGCCCGCCAGCAACGTCACCGCCTCCGCCGACCAGAATCAGGAGGCTACCCGCCTGGACCTCGACCGGACCATCGAAAGCGGCTCGCGGCTGAACCTCAGCGCCCGCGAGAACCCCGCCTCGGTCAGCGTCGCCGACCGCAAGACCATGGCGCGCATCGGCGCGCGCAACTTCCAGGACGCCGCCAACGCCCTGCCCGGGGTCAATGCCTCGGCGCCACCTGGCTGGGGCGGTTATGTGGCATACCGCGGCTTCAACGGTGCCCAGGTCAGCCAGCTGTTCAACGGCATCAACCTGCAGTCCGGCGCCGCTGGGCGCCCGGTCGGTGCATGGATCTACGACCGCGTCGAGCTGCTCGGCGGACCTTCGTCGTTCCTCAACGGTAGCGGCGCGGTCGGCGGCAGCCTGAACGTGATCACCAAGCTGGCCAACCGCGACGAGGACAGCTTCGAAGGTCGCGTCAGCTATGGTCGCTACGACACGATGGAAACCTCGGTCGGCTTCAACAAGGCGCTCAACAGCGGCGACGGACCGCGCCACTACGCGCGGCTCGACTACAGCCGCACCAGCACCAACGGCTACATCGACCGCCAGGAGAACGGGGCCGGCAACCTGGCCTTCTCGCTGCTCAGCGACATCAACGATCAGCTTTCGCACACCTTGGCCATCGAGTACCTCGAAGAGCAGGAAGACAGCCCCTACTGGGGCGCGCCGGTGCTGCAGCCGGCGGTCGGCACCCTGCACATCGACAAGCACAATCGCTTCGACAACTACAACGTCGAGGACGGCCGTTACGAGCAGCGCACCCGCTGGCTGCGCTCGATCACCGACTATCGCATCGACGACAGCAACCAGCTGCGCAACACCTTCTACCACTACAATGGCCAGCGTGATTACCGCAACCTCGAGGTGTACCGCTACAACGCCGGCAACACCAACATCGCCCGCTCCGGCGGCTACCGCCAGCGCCACGACCAGCAGGTCAACGGCAATCGCCTCGAACTGACCCACCAGGGCCAGCTGTTCGGCCTGGCCAGCGACTGGGCGTTCGGCGTGGACTACAGCCGCAACCAGCAGACCACCTACCCACTGTCCAAAGGTGCCTTCGACAGCATCGACCCGAACGCCTTCCAGCCCGGCCACTTCCTCGACATCCCCGGCATGGGCGCGCCGCGCGCCAAAGGCCGCAGTACCACCACCGACACCACAGCAGGCTTTGTCGAGAACCGCACTCGCCTGACCGACCAGTTGTCGTTGATCACCGCGCTGCGCTACGACCATATCGACTTCGACGTGGTCGACCACGTGACCCGGGCCAAGTTGGACCGGCGCTGGGATGCCTTCACCGGCCGCCTGGGCCTGGTCTACGACCTGACATCCAACGTCAGCCTGTACACCCAGTACAGCACCTCGGCCGAGCCACCAGGCGGCGCGCTCACCGGCGCCTCGCTCAGCCAGGTCGGCGACTTCGACCTGAGCAGCGGGCGCCAGGTGGAAGTGGGCAGCAAGTTCGACTTCCTCGACGGGCGCGGCTCGGCTACGGCGGCAGCCTATCGCATCGTGCGCAAGAACATCTCGGTGCCCTCCTCGACCGTGCCCAACACCACCGAGCAGGCGGGCCAGCAGACGTCCACAGGCATCGAGCTGGCGGCCTCGTTCAAGGTCACCCCCAAGCTGCTGGCAGCGGGCAACTTCAGTTGGGTCAACGCCGAGTACGACGAGTTCAACGAAAGCATCGGCGGCGTTGTGTACTCGCGCAAGGGCAAGCATCCGGTGAACATCCCCGACCGCGTCGCCAACCTGTGGCTGACCTACGACCTGGCGCCGGGCTGGCAGGTCGGCGCCGACGCCCGCTATGTGTCGTCGGTGTACGCCAACACCGCCAACACCGCCTGGGTACCGTCGTATACCGTCTACGGGCTATCGATGACCCACGACCTGGACCAGCACGTGCAGCTCAGCGCCCGACTGCGCAACCTCACCGACGAGGTCTACGCCCGCTTCATCCACCAGACCAACACCCAGTACTACCTGGGTGAGCCGCGCAGCCTGGAAGTCGCTGTGCAGTGGCGCTACTGATGGGCCTCAAGCGCCAGCTGTACCTGTGGCACCGCTGGCTGGGCATCGTCGCCTGCCTGTTCATGGTGCTGTGGTTCGTCTCTGGGGTGGTCATGCTCTATGTCGGCTATCCCAAGCTGACCCAGGCCGAGCGCCTGGCCCACCTGCCGGCATTGCCGGCGGGGTGCTGCGCCGAATTGCCGGTGCAGTGGGCGCAACAGCCGTTGAAGGCGTTGCGCCTGACCAGCCTGGGCGGGCGCGCGCATTACCTGCTGGAGCTGGCCGACGGTCGCCGCGTCACCCTCGATGCCGCCAGCGGTGAACCCCTGGTGCATGCGGACGCCGCCTGGGCCCTGGCCAATGCCCGGCAGTACGCCGGTGACGCGGCACTGGCTTACCAGGGCACGGTGGACGAGGACATGTGGACTCACTCCCGAGCCTTGGACGGCGACCGGCCCTTGCACCGGGTGCGGGTGGACGATGCCGCCGGTACCTGGCTGTACCTGTCCGGGCGCAGCGGTGAAGTGGTGCGCGATGCCACCGCCCAGGAGCGTGCCTGGAACTGGGTCGGGGCCTGGCTGCACTGGCTCTATCCCTTGCGTGGCGGATTCGGCTTCGACAACGGCTGGCGCACACTGGTGATCGGCTTGTCCGTGCTCGGCACGCTGATGGCGATCCTCGGCATGGCGGTGGGCATCCTGCGCCTGCGGTTGCGCAGGCGCTATCGCGGCGGCTCGTGCAGCCCCTACCCGGGCGGCTGGCTGCGCTGGCACCACCTGGTCGGGCTGTTGTTCGGCGCAGTGCTGGTGCTGTGGGTATTCAGCGGCTTGATGTCGATGCGCCCCTGGGGCCTGACCGACAGCCGCGCCCAGCTCCCCCTGCAACCCGCTCCGCTGCGCGCCGCCGATCTCAAGCTTGGGATCGGCACCGCGCTGGCGCGGTTGCACCAAGAGGTGGGCTTCGACGCCGTCGAGTTGCAGTGGCAACAGCTGGCCGATACCACCTATCTGCTGGCCCGCAGCGCCAACGGCGACAGCCGCCTGGTCGAGGACGGCGCGGCCCCGGCCCGTGGCTTCACCCGGCAGCGCCTGCTGGCGGCCGCGCAGGCCATGGCCCCAGGCATTGCGCTGCGCGACGACTGGCAGAGCGCCTACGACTTCCACTATTTCGCCCGCGATCCGCAGAGCATGTATGGCTCCCAGGCCCGGCCACTGCCCGTGCTACGGCTGCGCTTCGCCGACCCGGCTGGCACCTGGGCCTACCTGGACCCGGCCAGTGGCATGCTGGTGGCCAGCCACGACCGGGCGCAACGCACCGGGCGCTGGTTGTTCAATCTGCTGCACAGCTGGGACTGGCAACCGCTGCTGGCGCGACCGCGGTTGCGGGAAGGACTGATCATCGCCTTCAGTAGCGGTGGGCTGCTGCTAGCCGTCAGTGGCGTAGTGCTGGGCTGGCGGCGTTTGCGCAGGGCCTGTAAACAGTGGTCACGCTGACGGCGCGATTGGTGGGAAAGCCATGGGTTTGCTCCTACGGCTTTTTCACCTTCACCGACTCGCCGCTCGATGGCGTGTGCCAAGGCGCTGCCGATTCGAGGTGAAGATGACTCTGTTTGTTTGCCAGGAAGGGGGTATCCAGCGTGCCCAGCGCTATCGAAACCCAATCGGCAAACTCGCCTTGGGAGCTTGACCAAAACAAGTTCGAGCCGCACTCCACGCAGAACTCGCGCGCCACCTTCGGTGAAGAGGCATAGGTCTTGATACTATGGGCGCCGCGCAGTAATCGCAGCTTGCTGCGTGGAACGCTGCCATACGAAGCAAATGCAGCTCCGTGGCCTTTGCGGCACTGGCTGCAATGGCAATGAGTCACTGCCATTGGCCGGGTGAGTAGCTCGAAACTGACTGCTGCGCATAAGCAGCTTCCTTGGTATGCCTCTGTCATCGGCGCGTCCGTACAGGTGAAGATCGCCAGCGTACCGGCACCGACTGAATCGGTCGACTCGCCGTTGACCGCTCTGCATTTCACCAGCTGCTTTCGACCCAGGGGCGTGTCGCACGACGCACTTGCCCAACACATATGAAAATTCGTATATTCGAATTTCCGAATATACAAACACAGCCATGATCAACCCACCTGATGTGTTCAAAAGCCTCTCCGACGAGACCCGTGCTCGTGCCACCTTGCTGATCGCAAGCCTCGGCGAGCTTTGCGTGTGCGAACTGATGTGCGCGCTGAATGACAGTCAACCCAAGATAAGCCGCCACCTCGCGCAGTTGCGCAGCAGTGGCATGTTGTTGGATCGCCGACAGGGTCAATGGGTGTATTACCGCCTTAATCCACAGCTGCCCGCCTGGGTGCATGAAATGCTGCAGGTGACCTTGCAGGCCAACTCACAATGGCTGGCAGACAACGCTCTTCGGCTGAAGAACATGGACGGCCGCCCCGTTCGTGATGCTGCCTGCTGCTGATCATCACCGAGCGAGATCCTCATGCTGGCCGCAATTGCCGTCTTTGTTTTCACCCTCATATTGGTCATCTGGCAGCCGAAGGGGCTTGGGGTTGGCTGGAGTGCCGCGCTCGGTGCCCTCATCGCCCTGGCGGTGGGTGCCGTTTCGCTGCACGACATACCGACCGTGTGGGCCATCGTCTGGAACGCCACCGCCACTTTCATCGCCGTCATCATCATTAGCCTGCTGCTGGATGAGGCCGGTTTCTTCGAGTGGGCCGCGTTGCACGTGGCGCGCTGGGCAAACGGTAGCGGCTACCGCCTGTTTGCCTTCTGCGTGCTGCTCGGTGCTGCGGTGTCGGCGCTGTTCGCCAATGACGGTGCGGCATTGATCCTCACGCCTATCGTCATGTCGATGCTGCTCGCGCTGCGTTTTTCTTCTGCCGCAACGCTGGCCTTCGTCATGGCCGCCGGTTTCATCGCCGACACGGCGAGCCTGCCGCTGGTAGTCTCCAACCTGGTGAACATCGTCTCGGCCGACTACTTCAGGCTGGGTTTCAGCGAATACGCGTCGGTGATGATGCCCGTGAATTTCGCCAGCGTGTCGGCAACCCTGCTGGTGCTGTTCTTGTTCTTTCGCCGTGATATCCCAAGACACTACGCGGTCGCGGCCCTGAAGATGCCAAGCGAGGCGATTCATGACCGCGCCACCTTCAAGGTTGGTGGCTGGGTGCTGCTGATGTTGCTGATCGGCCTGTTCGCCCTGGAACCACTGGGTATCCCGATCAGCGCGGTAGCCACGGTTTGCGCGGCGGTCCTGTTTGCCGTCGCCGCCCGCGGCCACCGCATCTCGACCCAGCGGGTACTGCGCGAAGCGCCCTGGCAGGTGGTGATCTTCTCTCTCGGCATGTACCTGGTGGTCTACGGACTGAAGAACGCCGGCCTTACTGACGTGCTCACACACCTGCTCAACCGCCTTGCGCAGCAAGGGCTATGGAGTGCAACCATCGGCACCGGGTTGATCGCTGCAGTACTGTCCTCGGTCATGAACAACATGCCCAGCGTGCTGGTCGGTGCCTTGTCGATCCAGGCCAGCGAGGCGCAAGGGCTGGTGCGCGAGGCAATGATCTACGCCAACGTTATCGGCTGCGACCTTGGCCCGAAAATCACCCCCATCGGCAGCCTCGCCACGCTGCTTTGGCTGCATGTGCTGGAGCGCAAAGGCACGCGCATCACCTGGGGTTACTACTTCAAGGTCGGCATCCTGCTGACGCTGCCGGTTCTGTTGATCACCCTTTCGGCGCTGGCATTGCGCCTGAGCCTCTGACATCCGCCACGAAGCGGGGGAGCCCCATGCGAGTCCTGTTCATGTGCACGGCCAACAGCTGCCGCAGTATCCTTTCCGAGGCCATGTTCAATCACTTGGCGCATCACGGTTTTGAAGCCGTCAGTTCCGGCAGCTTGCCCAAAGGCCAAGTGTTGCCTCGCAGCTTGAGCACTTTGCAACAAGCCGGCATCTCTACTGAAGGGCTGAGCAGCAAGGGCAATGAGGCGTTCGAAGGCGCCCCTCCTGACATCGTCATCACTGTTTGCGACAAGGCTGCCAGCGAAGCGTGCCCGGTGTATTTCGGCCCTGCGCTGCAGTCGCACTGGGGGCTGGAGGATCCGTCGGATATCGTAGCTGACGAGGCCACGGTCGACGCTGCGTTTCGCGCCACGCTGGCTCGCATCAAGGCTCGCTGCCAGGCCTTCTTCGCACTGCCTTTCGATCACCTCGACCGCGAGCAGCTCAAGCATGAGCTCGATCGCATCGGTAAGCTTTGAGCAGGAGCAAACATGTCCGAGCAACTGCTTAATCTCAACACCACACTAGGTATTGAGGTCTATCGGAGCAAGGCGTCGCAGTGATCAAGTGCGGTTGATGGTCTGCGGCACTTCATTGTTCAATCCCTTGACGCTTCGCTCTAGCCAAGCAACGTAGCTGCCTTGGCGTTCAACGTCTGCCTAGATCGCAAGTTACCGGTATGGCCATTGATGCAGCATTCTGCGCACTGCAAGGCGCAGAACCCTGAATGACAGTGATCCTGCGGGTGCTTATACCGCAGACCGTTGCCCCCGCCCCTGGCAGCAGGCCAATTCAGGTACCCGCCGCAACCACAGGTCGCGTTGCGCCAACAGCCGGTACAAACGCCGGACCTCAGGCCGCACGGTACCTGCATAAACCGCCCTCAGTTGCTCAAGCGTCAACCCGCTGGTCTCGGTCAGCCACTGGCTGACCGGTCCAGGGCATGGTCTGCCCTGTAGCGCCCTGTGCAGATAGGGCAAGGCGACCCGCATAGTGGGATGGCTGCTCGACACGAAGGACTCAAGGTTGCGCCCATGGGCGTCGAACGGCTTGAACAACCAGCACTGCAGCTGTTTCTCGGCAACCCCATAGGCGTCACCCAGGCGCTCCTGGGCCTCGTTACGCAACACCGCCCCCTGCGGCCAGGGCATGGCGTGATCACCCAGGCCAGCGAAGTACGCCTGGGCACCCTCGCGATAGCTGTTTTGTTCGACAGCCTGCGCCCTCAGGCCATGCAGGTGCGCCAACGGCAGCGGATCGAACAGGCCCGCCGGCCCCTGGGGCTGGCAGGTGTCGGTCAATTGCCAGCCAAGCATGCGCTCAAGCGGCCCAGCTTGCTCCGGGTGCGGCAATAACGCCTCGACCGAAACCACCCGCACCACCCGCCCCCCCTCTGCAGGGGGTTGAGTTGAAGGGGATCGCAGCGGGTCGGACAAAGCATCGCCCAGTTGCCTCATGCCCGCGGCCCAACTGACGACACTGTCGGTGCCCGCGCTTTGCGTCAAGTGCTCGGTATGGCGCAGGCAGCGCCGCCCCCACGCCATCAAGTGATGCAGGCGGGTCGGCGCGATGGCGCTGACCAGCAGGTTGGCGCCATCTTCGTCGCCAAGCGCCTGTGCCAGGCTGGCCGCCAGTTCCACGTAGCCCCTGGCGCCGAGCAGGACATCGGGCTGAGCACCGGTGAGGTGGCCGAACAGCAGCCAGGCCTTGCCCGCTTCACTTGTCTGACTGGGTGAGCAAGCCGACCGGGCGCCGAATGGACCTAGTTGTCCCCCGTCGGCGCGCAGCAGCTCGACCCGAGGGTCATCCTGGAGGAACAGGGCACTGAAGCAGCGCTCGTGAAGGGCCAAGGCTTCGCAGTCAAGGCCGGGCAGCCTGGCCACCAGTACCTGGAGGCGAAAGGTACTGGCATGGCGCAGGGCAATGATCAACTGGGCGGCCCGCAGGCAGGCCAGCAGGTGCGTGCTGCGCGAGTCCAGCCCCTGCAGCACCAGTACCCTAAAAGCACCGATGTTGTCCGCGCCACCACCCATCACCAACATCCTCTGCACCAGCAGTTGCACCGACGCGCGCTGCGCCTGGTTCATGTGATCGAGCAGGCGTTGCAGCACCTGCTGGTAGATATAGTGCATGGCTTGATCGTGGGTTGTGCTCATGCGTTCGCTCCATCTTCCTGACGGCTTCTAGGTGAAGCCTGGATTCTGGCAGTGAATACAGCACCACAGTTGAAGGACGCTTCCCATAACCCTGTAGGACAATTATTGGAACGCAGCATCAGGGCTTGCAGGCATCGGTGTTGCGCCCTTGGCGAGTCACGCAGACGCACATCGCTCACTCAAGGCCTGCGCCAATGAAAAAGCCCGGGGCAATGCCCGGGCTTCGCTATCAGTCCAGCAAAGGCGTCACTGCACGCCCATGTCCAGCACCACGCGCCCGCCACAGGGGCACTCATCCATGTAGCGATGCGCCTCGACCACCTGGTCGAATGGGTAGACCTTAATGATCTGCGGCGTCAGCAGCTGATCGGCGGTGAACTGGTTGATATCGCGCAACGCTCGTTGCAACGCCACCTGGTCCTGGGCGATGCCCAGTTCCGGCTTGCCGGTGAAGTTGCCGATGCAGTGCACGTGGAACTGAATGTTCTTCTGAAACGCCGCGCAGGCCGGGAACGGTGTCTGGTTGCCGCCCTGCAGCCCGTACAGCACCAGGCTGCCACGGGGCGCCAGGGCATCGCCGAGCAGCGACATCTGCGGCCCGCCCATGCCGTCGAGCACCATGTCCACGCCACGGCCATCGGTGTACTTGCCCACCTGCATCAGCAGGTCCTGCTCCTCGCTGACGATTACCTTGTCGGCGCCCAGGCCCAGCAGGTACTCGCGTTGCTCCGGCTCCTTGGTAACGGCGAACACCTTGAGCCCCAGGGCCTTGCCCAGTTGCACGAAGGCCGGCCCCGCGCAATGGCTGGCGTCGGTGATCAGCGCGGTCTGCCCGGCCTTGGCCCGGGCCAGGTCGACATAGGCGAAATAGGCGATCAGCAGCGGCGTGTAATGCACGCTGGCCTCGATCGGGGTCAACACGTCGGGGTAACGGGTGATGGCGCTGCGCGGCAGGACGATAACATCGCCATACACCGGGTGATCGTTGGGGCTGGTGGCCGGGAAGCTGGCGACCCGGTCGCCCAGGGCGATGTCGTCCACGCCGTCGCCGACCGCCGTGACCACGCCGGCCATCTCATGGCCGATGCCCGCCGGCAGGCGCGCCTGGGAAGGGGCCAGGTTCTGCCGCCAGAGCACGTCATACCAACTGACGCCGATCGCCTCGACGCGCACCTGCACCTCGCCGGTCGCCGGGGACGGCGCGGCCTGCTCCTCGCAACGGAGCACATCGGCCTGGCCGAACTTGTGGAAACGGATCATGCGGGACATCGCATACCTCGCCTGTGTGAATCTGGTATTACCACGGACTTTATCCGGGCTTTGGCGGTTCGACCATCAGTGGCTGTTAATAGTCGACATGCCTGTCATTGATTGGGCCCCTGACTTTTATGTGCATTGGCCCCCGGAAATCGGTGCAGGGTAACAGCCTTTGGCCTTAAGATTCACCCCTGCCCCACTTCTGGCGAGCCGCATCGAATGAATCGTAACGACTTGCGTCGCGTAGACCTCAACCTGCTCATCGTGTTCGAGACGCTGATGCACGAACGCAGCGTGACCCGCGCCGCCGAGAAACTGTTCCTCGGCCAGCCGGCGATCAGCGCGGCGCTGTCGCGCCTGCGCAACCTGTTCGACGACCCGCTGTTCGTGCGCACCGGCCGCAGCATGGAGCCCTCGGCCCGGGCCCACGAGATCTTCGCCCTGCTGTCGCCGGCGCTGGACTCGATCTCCACGGCGGTCAGCCGCGCCGCCGAATTCAACCCGGCCACCAGCAACGCGGTGTTCCGCATCGGCCTGTCCGACGACGCCGAGTTCGCCCTGTTGCCGCAGTTGCTCAAGCGCGTGCGCGCCGAGGCCCCTGGTATTGTCCTGGTGGTGCGCCGGGTCAACTACCTGTTGATGCCAACCCTGCTCGCCTCGGGCGAGATCTCGGTGGGCGTGAGCTATACCAGCGAACTGCCGGCCAACGCCAAGCGCAAGGTATTGCGGCGCAGCAAGCCCAAGCTGCTGCGCGCCGACAGCATGCCGGGCAGCATCAGCCTGGACGATTTCTGCGCCCGGCCGCATGCGCTGGTGTCGTTCGCTGGCGATCTGTCCGGGTTCATCGACGAGGCCCTCGACGAAATCGGCCGCAAGCGCCATGTGGTGCTGGCGGTGCCGCAGTTCAACGGGCTGGGGAGCTTGCTGGCGGGGACCGATATCGTCGCCACGGTGCCGGACTACACCGCCGATGCGCTAACCGCCGCGGGTGGCTTGCGCGCCGAGGACCTGCCGCTGCAGGTACGTACGTTCGAATTGCACATGGCGTGGCGTGGGGCGCAGGACAATGATCCGGCGGAACGCTGGTTGAGGTCGCGGATACAGATGTTCTTTGGGGACCCTGAGAGTCTTTAGGGGCTTCGCGCATGCTTGTTCGCGGATCATTTCTGCCTTTTCCTAGCCTCGAAGAGCCATTTACTTCCAGCTAATTGCTACATTTGGGGCATATTTGAGGGCATGCTTTGGATGGTTCGAAAAGGATGCCCCAACCGAAGATGCTCAGCTTTCGGTAATCTGCCGACCATGCTGTTCCTCTCCGCTGTCAAAGACAGTCTTCACAGTGATTATTCGCTTTCCAGAGTGCTCACGAGAGTACAACCGCCGCTTAAGCTCACCACCTTCGAAAACCAGGCAGCCCCAACAGACGTGGCGCGGAGGATTATCGCGCTGACCAACAGCCAGACATTGGGTAGTGCTCGCGACTGGTGACATCGAAACTACTGATGGTCTCTTTAAGCTCCCCCTTGCGGGAGAACAGGTAGGCCCATCGAGTTCATGTCCTTCAAGTTCCCTGATCCTTAGCACCCGGGACTTCTCTTGGTTGCGCTACAGCGCAATACTGCTGGCCATCTGTTTTGAGCCAATGGAAGCGCTTGCCTGTGACCACGATGATCAATGCTGAAGCGCTTTGGCGAGTGATAGAACCTTCAGCACCGCCCCTCAGTGCTTCCACTATCGTCCACTCGTAACCACGGCAAAAAGGGGTACTTCTGGGGGTACAAATTCAATTTCCCACTCATAACCTTTTGATTTATATCGATGTCAAAATGTTCTTTGGGGATCCCGACAGCCTGTGACTGACGTCCACTCAGGTCCATAAACCCCAATAAAATCAGTATTTTAATCTGGACTTGAGTCCAAGACCGTCCGTCGCATTCCAGTCATTTTCGACGCATCTGGCTCTTTTTTAATGAGATTCAAACAAGAAATTTACGTCATCCGGGTAACAGGCCTACATGCGTCAAATGAGTCACTAACCGAGATATCAACGTATTGAGTCGGCCTACAGTGGTGCGCCGCAAGCATCTGTCTGCACGACAACATCTTGCAGCGCAACCAGCACGGGGCTAAACAAGCTAGCAATGCGATCAGCTCGCCCCGTAGGCTCCACGCCTCGGCCACACCTCAGGAAAAGCGGGTCACCGAACTGCCTGCGCAGCTTGCCGAGCACATTGCTCACCGCAGGTTGCGTGAGCCCCAGGCATACAGCCGCCCGCGATACGTTGCGCTCCCTGAATACCACCAGGAACACCACCAACGCATCGAAGTCGAGCGCTTTCAGTATCCTCTCGTCGAACTGCATGCCAGTGACTTCCATAACGTCTCAAGGCGCCGGGTGGCCCAAGCTGCCTTGCACGGCAGCCACGGTTTCGCTGTGCCACCCGCCGCCAACGGCCTTGAACAGATTCACCTCGGCCAGCAACTGCGCCAGGCGATCCTGAATCAGCTGCTGCTGGGCCGCGAACAACTCACGCTGGGCATCGAGCACCGCCATGTAGCTGTCCACGCCTTCGTCATAACGCTGGCGAGCCAGCTCGTAGTAGGCCTGATTGTCCTCTACCCTGCCCTGCTGGCTGTGCAACTGCTTGCCATAGGTGCCTCGCGCCGCCAAACCGTCCGAGACTTCCTGGAAGGCGGTCTGGATCGCGCCTTCGTACTCGGCCACGTTGATATCGCGACGAATCCGCGCGTAATCCAGGTCGGCCTTCAATCGACCGGCGTTGAAGATCGGCAGGTTGATCTGCGGCACGAACTGCCACATCCCCGCACCGCCCTTGAACAGCCCATCGAGCTCGGCGCTGGCGGTGCCGGCGGCACCGCTCAGGCTGATGCTCGGGAAGAACGCCGCGCGGGCCGCACCGATGTTGGCGTTGGCCGCCAGCAGGTGGTGCTCGGCAGCGCGGATGTCCGGCCGGCGTAGCAGTACCTCGGAATTCAAACCGGTAGGGAACACGGCGAGCATCGACTCGCCCAATGGCTGGCCCTGCGGCAGGTCCGTCGGCAACCGCCCCCCGAGCAGGCGTTCCAGGGCGTTGAGGTCCTGGGCCACCTGGCGGGTATATAGGCTTTCTTGCACCTGGGCTTGGGATACCAGGGTACGCGCCTGACGGACATCGATCTGCGAGGCAGTACCGTTGTCGAGGCGGTCCTCGACCAGGGCCAGGCTGTCGGCCTGGCTCTTGAACGTGGACTGGGCCAGGGCCAGTTGATCCTGGTCGCCGCGCCAGGTCAGGTAGGCGCTGGCCACGTCGGCCACCAGCGATACCTGCACACTGTAGCGCGCCGCGTCCGCGGCCAGGTACTGCTCGGCGGCAGCGCGGCTCAGGCTGCGCAGACGGCCAAACAAGTCCAGTTCGTAGGATACGCCGAGCGCCACCTGGTACTGGCTCTGGATGTTCGCCTCCCCTGTGGGCGACAGGTCGGCCGGTACTCGCTGGCGACTGCCGCTGGCACCCAGCTCGACGTTGGGGAACTGCTCGGCGCGCTGGATACGGTGCAGCGCCCGGTACGCCTCGAGGTTCAACGCCGCCTGGCGTAGGTCGGTGTTGTTGGCCAGGGCCTGGCCGACCAGGCGCTTGAGCGCCGGGTCCTGGAACACCGACTGCCAGGCCAGCGCGCTGGCGTCACCGGCCTGGGCAGGCGCGGCATAGGCCGCGCCCTGTGGCCAGCTGGCCGGGATATCCGCCTGGGGCCGTTGGTAATCGGGGATCAGGCTGCAGCCGCTCAAGGCAAGCGCCACCGCCAGGCTCAGGGTCTTGAGCTTCATGGTTGTTCTCCTTGCGCAACAGCCTGTTTCTTGGTGCGTCGCTCGAACAAGGCCACGACTGCCACGTAGAACAGCGGCACGAAGAACACAGCGAGTACGGTGGCGGTGATCATCCCGCCCACCACCCCGGTGGCCAGCGAGTGCTGGCTGCCAGAGCCGGCACCAGCGGCGCGGGCCATCGGCAACACACCGAAGGTGAAGGCCAGCGAGGTCATCAGGATCGGCCGCAGACGCAGGCGCGCCGCTTCCACCGCCGCCTTGGCCAGCGGCATGCCTTCACGCTCGTATAGCTCTTTGGCGAACTCGATGATCAGGATCGCGTTCTTGGCGGTCAGGCCGATGGTAGTCATCAGGCCGATCTGGAAGTACACGTCCGCACTCAGGTCGCGCCACAGGGTTGCCAGCACCGCACCGAGAATGCCCACCGGCACAATGGCGATCACCGCCGCCGGCACCGACCAGCTTTCATACAGCGCCGCCAGGCAGAGGAACACAATCAGCACGGTCAGGGCGTAGAGCATCGGCGCCTGGCTGCCAGTCTTGATCTCCTCGTACGACAGGCCGTTGTAGCTCAGGCCGACGCCGTTGGGCATTTGCTGCATGATCTCGGCAATCGCGATCATCGCATCGCCGGTGCTGTAGCCCGGGGCCGGCTGGCCGAGGATCTGCACTGCCGAAATACCGCCGAATCGCTCGAGCTTCGGTGAGCCGCTGACCCAGCGGCCGCTGGCGAAAGCCGAGAACGGCACCATCTGCCCACGGTCGTTGCGCACATACCACTTGTCGAAGTCCTCGGGGCCGATGCGCGAGGTGTCCTCGCCCTGCAGGTAGACCCGCTTGATCCGCCCCCGGTCGATGAAGTCGTTGACATACATCGAACCCCAGGCCGCCGACATGGTGTCGTTGATCGACTGGATGCTCACTTGCAGCGTACGTGCCTTTTCTTCGTCGACCTCGATCTTGTACTGCGGCTCATCACCTTTGCCATTCGGGCGTACTGCGGCGAGTACCGGGCTCTTGGCAGCCAGCGCCAGGAACTGGTCACGCGCTGCCATCAAGCCGTCATGGCCCAGGCCGGCGTTGTCCTGCAGGTAAAAGTCGAAGCCCATGGCGTTGCCCATCTCCAGGATCGCCGGCGGCACAAAGGCCATCACCGTGGCGTCCTTGATCCCGGAGAAGCTGGCGTTGGCGCGGTTGGCCAGGCTGAACACGTCCTTGCCCGCGGCATGGCGCACACCCCAATCCTTGAGCAGGACGAAGGCCACACCGGAGTTCTGCCCGCGGCCGGCAAAGTTGAAGCCGTTGACGGTCAGTACCGAATCGACGATATCGCTCTCGTTCTTCAGCAGGTAGTCGGTGACCTGGGTCAACACCGCCTCGGTACGCTCGGCCGAGCCATTGACCGGCATGCGCGCCTCGATGATCAGCACGCCCTGGTCCTCATTGGGCAGGAACGCGTTGGGGATACGGGTGAACAGGTAGCCGGTGCCGACCGTGATCAGCAGGAAGATCAGCAGGTAGCGGCCACGGCGGCCGAGCATGTGCTGCACGCCGCGCTCGAAGCGCTGGGTGCCACGGTCGAAGGTACGATTGAACCAGCCGAAGAAGCCTTTCTTCTCGGCGTGACCATGGCCCACTGGCGCCTTGAGGATAGTCGCGCACAGCGCCGGGGTGAACACCAGGGCCACCAGTACCGAGATGCCCATGCACACCACCACGGTGACGGCGAACTGCTTGTAGATGATCCCCGCCGAACCGCCGAAGAAGGCCATCGGCACGAACACCGCCGAGAGCACCGTGCCGATGCCGATCAAGGCGCCGGAGATCTGCTCCATGGACTTGCGCGTTGCTTCCAGCGGCGACAGCCCTTCGTCATGCATCAGGCGCTCGACGTTCTCTACCACCACGATGGCATCGTCCACCAGCAGGCCGATGGCCAACACCATCGCGTACATGGCCAAGGCGTTGATGGTGATGCCGAACAGCGGCAGCACGGCGAAGGTCGCCAGCAGCACCACCGGGATGGCCAGGGTCGGTATCAGCGTGGCGCGAAAGCTCTGCAGGAACAGGAACATCACCAGGAACACCAGCACCACCGCTTCGAAGATGGTGTGCACCACCGAGTCGATCGACGCGGTGACCACCGGCGTCGTGTCGTAGGGGAAGATCACCTCCACCCCTTCTGGCAGGTTCTTGGCCTGTTTCTCCACCACCGCGCGCACTGCCTTGGAGGTTTCCAACAGGTTGCCGCCCGGTGCCAGGCGCAAGGCCAGGCCCGACGACTCATGACCGTTGTGGCGGATACTGATGGAGAAGTTGTCGGCGCCCAGGGCGACCTTGGCCACGTCCTTGACCCGCACCTGCGAGCCATCGTCGTTGACCTTGATCAGCACGTCCTCGAACTCGCGCACGCTGGTCATGCGGGTCTTGCCGATGATGGTGGCGTTGAGCTGCACGCCGCCACGGGTGGGCAGACCGCCGAGCTGGCCGGACGACACCTGTACGTTCTGCTCGCGGATCGCCGCGGCGACATCGCTCGGGGTCAGTTGGAAGCTGTTGAGCTTGCTCGGATCGAGCCAGATGCGCATGGCATAGGGCGCGCCGAACAGCATCACGTCACCCACGCCGTTGACCCGCGAGATCGGGTCCTGGAAGTCCGAGGCGATGATGTTGCTCAGGTCGAAGTTGTCGAGCTTGCCGGACTTGTCCACCAGCCCCACCACCAGGAAGAAGTTCTGCTGGTACTTGACCACCCGCAGGCCCTGGCGCTGCACCTCTTCCGGCAAGCGCGGGGTGGCCAGCTGCAGTTTGTTCTGCACCTGTACCTGCGCGATGTCCGGGTTCACCCCCTGCTCGAAGGTGATGATGATGGTCATGCTGCCGTCGGCGTTGCTCTCGGCGGACATGTAGCGGAAGCCGTCCAGGCCGCTCATCTGCTGTTCGATGACCTGGACCACGGTGTCCTGCACGGTCTGCGCCGAGGCGCCCGGGTAGGACACCTGGATGGACACGGCCGGCGCGGCGATGTTCGGGTACTGGCTGATCGGCATGTTCGACAGCGACAGCGCGCCGGCGAGCATGGCGATGATCGCCAGCACCCAGGCGAAGATCGGTCGGTCGATGAAAAAGCGTGACATGAGGCGAATGCTCCTCAGTTGGCCGCTTGGGCAGGGCCAGTGAAATCAGTGACCAGCTTGACGTTGCTGGCCTCGACAGGCTCGACCTCGATGCCCTTGCTCAGGCGCTGCAGGCCCTCGGTGACCACCCGCTCGCCGGCCTCCAGGCCCTGGCCGATCAGCCAGGCGTTGCCGACGGTGCGCAGGGTCTGGACCTCGCGTTGCTGCACCTGGTTGTCCGCGCCGACCACCCACACCAGCGGCTGGCCACGGGTGTCGCGTACCACCGCCTGCTGCGGCACCAGCAAGGCAGCCTCGTTCATCCCTTCGTTGAGCCGGGCGCGCACGAACATGCCAGGCAGCAGGGTGCGCTGGGGGTTGGGGAATTCGGCGCGCAGGGTTACCGAGCCTGTGGTCGGGTCGACCCGCACTTCCGAGAACTTCAAGGTGCCCTTGAGCGGATACGGGCTACCGTCGTCCAGGGCCAGACTGACCTCGGCCTGGCTTTCGCCGTTCTGCAAATGCCCCGACGCCAGCGCGCGCTGCAAACCAAGCAACTTGGTGATCGGCTGGGTGACGTCGACGTAGATCGGGTCGAGCTGGGTGACGGTGGCCAGTTCCTGGGCCTGGCCGTTGGTGACCAAGGCACCTTCGGTCACCGAAGAACGCCCGATACGCCCGGAAATCGGTGACAGCACCTGGGTGTATTGCACGTTGATACGTGCCATCTGCGCATCGGCCTGGGCCTGCAGCCAGTTGGCCTGGGCGTCGTCGTACTGCTGCTGGCTGACCGCATTGCTCTGCAGCAGGCGCTGGTAGCGCTGGGCCAGGTTGGCCGCCGTGCGCAGGTTGGCCTCGGCGCGGGCCAGCTGGGCGTTGTAGGTACGCGGGTCGATCTGGTACAGCGCCTGGCCTTGCTTGACCTCGCTGCCCTCAACGAAGGCGCGCCTCTGCAGGATGCCCGAAACTTGCGGGCGCACCTCGGCCACACGATACGCCGAGGTGCGGCCTGGCAGGTCGCTGGTCAGCACCAGTGCCTGAGCCTTGACTTGATAGACGCCTACTTGAGGAGGCGCTACCGTTTGTGCCGCATCCTGCTTGCCACAGCCGACCAGCGCTGCAGCGAACGACAGGGGCAGCAATGCCGGAATGGCGCGCAGGGAAGAGCTAAGAGCCACCTTGAGGTTCTCCTGGAAAAATATCGGAAAGGAAAAGCGGCCGGCGGCGATCGCCGCCGGCCGTGGGGCACTCAGAGTGCCTGGACGGGATTCTTCACTGCGTCCGCAAAGGCGGTGTCCTCGCCCCGGGTGCGCCAAGGTGCGATATCGCGGTTGCGCGATGCGACGGCGCCTTCCCACAGTTGATAGGCGTCCTCACCGAGCAGCAGGCGCACCGGGGCGACCGCGCTGTTGACCATGTCGACGATCACCGCCGCCCCTTTAACAGGATCGCCCATCTGCCGTCCATTCTGGCTGGCGTAATACTCGACCATGCCGGCGTCCAGCGCCGCGTACTCGGCGATCTCGCCCTCTGCCTTCATCGCCGCGCTGCCGGCGAAGTCGGTGCGGAACGCACCCGGCTCGATCAGCGTCACCCGGATGCCCAACGGTTTGACCTCATGGTGCAACGCTTCGGTGAAGCCTTCCAGGGCGAACTTGGAGGCGTTGTACAGACCGCTGCCGGGAAAGGCCACCAGGCCGGCGATGCTGGTCAGGTTAAGAATGTGGCCGGACTGCTGCGCGCGCATCTGCGGCAGCACTTCGCGCGACAGTTCGGCGGCGGCGAAGAAGTTCAGCTCCATCTGGGCACGGATCTGCGCAGAGGTGAACTCCTCCAGCGCGCCATAGGAACCGGCGCCTGCGATGTTGGCCAGCACGTCGATGCGGCCGAATCTGTCCAGGGCCGCGCGCAAGGCGGCTGCGCGTGATTCGGCATCGGTAACGTCCAGCTTCACGGCCAGGGCGCGACCGCCGTAATGAGCGGCAGTTGCCTGAAGCGGCTCCAGGCGCCGGGCGCACAGCACCACGTTATCGCCCTTGGCCAGTGCGGCCTCAGCCAATTCACGGCCGAGGCCGGACGATGCGCCGGTAATGAACCAGGTCTTGCTCATTGCAATTTCCTTTATAGCGTGGGGGCGACGTGGCCCAAGCGAGGGCCTCGTCGCCCGTGCATTCGAAGCGTTTGAACAGTGGTAAATTACCGGTCAAGGCCGGTACTTCCCATACTGGAAAGCACTTAAAACTTTACTGATCGTACGGGCAGTCTTTCAGCGATCGACCTGCAGGCCTGGCCGCCGGAAACCAGGCTCAGGCGACGGCATCGACGCCCGTCAGTTCGGCCGACAGCGCCCACAGACGCTGGGCCTGCTCCGGATCTATGGCAAAGCTGCGCACCCCGGACTCGGTTGGCTGCGGGCTGTCGTCACGCACGGCCACGTCGCAGTCTTCGCAATACAACCCGCCCTTGCCCTCGAGCAGGGCTGAGGTGGCGGCCCATACGGTGGTCGCCGCACCTTGCGCCGGCGTCTTGAACGTCGGGTCGATGACTTCGCCGGCCTCGTTGAGCCAGCCCAGCGACGTCATCTCGGTCATGTCCATGTGACGTTGCAGCGGGGTGTAGATCTTGCCCGGGTGCACCGAGAACGAACGCACGCCCTTGGCCTGCCCCAAGGTGTCCAGGTGCTTGGCGAACAGCGCGATGGCGGTCTTGGACTGCCCGTAGGCCAGCCACTTGTCATAGCCGCTGTCGAACTGCACATCGTTCCAGCGCATGGGCGAATAGTGGTGGCCCATCGACGACAGCGAGACGATCCGCGCCCCCGGCGCAATGGCGGGCCACAGCAGGTTGATCAGCGTGTAATGCCCCAGGTGGTTGGTGCCGAGCTGCGACTCCCAACCATTGCCCACGCGGCTTTGCGGGTTAGCCATCACCGCGGCGTTGCAGATGACGATGTCGGCCTGCCGGCCGCTGGCGACGAACCGCTCGGCACAAGCGCGCACGCTGCCCTGGTCGGCCAGGTCCAGCGTGTCGACCTCGACATTCGGCAGGCCGGCCAGGGCCTGGGCGGCCGCCGCCGGATTGCGCGCCAGCACCAGCGCTTGGGCACCTGCACCGGTCAACGCCCGGGTGGTTTCCAGACCCAGGCCGGAATGGCCACCCGTGACGATGACCTGCTTGCCAGACAGATCGATGCCGGCCAGCACCTCGGTGGCTGTGCTGTGCCTGCCAAAACCGGTGTTCAGGGGCGTCTGCGGGTCCGACATGGCCTTACCCTCCTCCAGGCCCCAAGCTGCTGTGCTGGTCATTACAGTTGGATCTCCACCAGCTCGGCACCATCGAAGGCGGTGTCCTCGCCGCGTTCGCGCCAATGGTTCAGGTCTTCCTGACGCTTGCCGAGGGTCGCCTCCCAGATCGAGAAGGCATCGCGCCCCAGCATCAAGCGGATCGGCGGCGCCTCGCTGGCCACCACTTCGAGCATGCGCTGCGCGGCCTTGGCCGGGTCGCCCATCTGTTTGCCGGCGGAGGTCTCCAGGTACGTCTCGAACGGCTCGACCATCGGGCGGTAAGCCTCGATGCGATCCACCGGGCGCATGTTCACGTCGCCGGCGAACTCGGTGCGCAACGCCCCCGGTTCGACCAGGGTCACGTGGATGCCCAGCGGCTTGGCCTCGATGGCCAGCGACTCGGTCCAGCCTTCGATGGCGAACTTGGCGGCGCAGTAGGGTCCTGCGGCATTCATCGCCACCAGGCCGGCGATGCTGCTGACGGTGAGGATGTTACCCGCGCCTTGCTTGCGCATCTGCGGCAGGACGGCACGGGTCATTTCCGCGGCGGCAAAGAAGTTCAGCTCCATCTGCTCGCGCAGTTGCTCCAGGCTGAACTCTTCGCAGGCGCCGGCCACGCCCCGACCGGCCACGTTGGCCAGCACGTCGATGCGGCCGAAGCGCGCCAGGGTGTCGGCCACCGCACGTTCGCGGGCGGCGGCGTCGGTGATGTCCACGGCCAGCGGCAGTACGCGGTCCTCGAACCCCCGGGCTATGGCTTGAAGGCGTTCAAGGCGGCGGGCGGTGAGGACGGCGATGTCGCCGTTGGCGATCACCGCTTCGGCGAGGGCTTTGCCGAAACCGGACGAGGCGCCGGTGATCAGCCAGACTTTTGCGCATGGATTGCTCATTTTGTCGTCTCCTGGGTCAGTGTGACCCGGTGAAAGAGTTGGGGCGGATCAGCCGCCGATGGGCTTCAGCTCGACGCCGTCGAACGCGGTCGCCAGGCCCCGCTCCCGCCAGGCATCGATATCCTGGATGCGCCGTTCGATGGCCTGGTCCCACAGCGCATAGGCATCGGCGCCCAGCATCAGACGAACCGGCGCCGCCGAACTGTTGACCGCTTCGAGGATCACGCCGGCCGCCTTGGCGGGGTCGCCGATCTCGTGGCCGGCGGACTGCTCCAGAAAACGCTCGACCGGGCCGACGATGTCGCGGTAGGTGTCGAGACGGCGGGCCGGACGCACATTGACGTCGCCGGCGAAACCGGTGCGGAACGAACCCGGCTCCACCAGGGTGACGCGGATGTCCAGCGGCGCCACTTCCATGGCCAGGGTTTCGGTCCAGGCTTCGAGGGCGAATTTGCTGGCGCAGTACGGCCCACAGCCGGTGATCGGCGCCAGGCCCGCGACGCTGGTCACGGTCACGATATGCCCGCTCCCTTGTTGACGCATCTGCGGCAGTACGGCGCAGCTCATCTGGGTGGTGGCAAAGAAGTTCAGCTCGAACTGAGCCCGCAGTTCGGCTTCGGTGAATTCCTCGACCGCACCCAGCGAGCCGCTGCCGGCGACGTTGGCCAGCACGTCGATGCGGCCGAAGCGCGCCAGGGTGTCGGCCACCGCACGTTCGCGGGCGGCGGCGTCGGTGATGTCCAGGGCCAGGGGCAGCACTTGCGCCTCGCGGCCTTGGGCCAGTGCCTGCAAGCGATCCTGGCGACGGGCGGTGACGGCGACCCGGTGGCCGGCGGCGATGACGGCTTCGGCCAGGGCCTTGCCGAAGCCTGAGGAGGCGCCGGTGATCAACCAGACGGTGTTCGGCGTGTTCATAGGGTGTTCTCCAGATGACGATGGCTGTGAAGATACGCCTTGAGCTACGAACGGACCATGTCGTAAAGTCCGCTTATCTTTTTTAAAAGTACGGAATTGCTGCCATGGATCCTCTGTCCGACGTACTGTCACTGCTACAGCCACGCAACCAGTTCTACGCCGGCTTCGACGCCGCCGGTGACTGGTCCTTCGATTTTCCCGCCCATGACGGCATCAAGTTCACCGCAGTGATCCGCGGCAGTTGCTGGGGCATCACCGAGGGCCTGGAGCAGCCGATCCGGTTCGAAGAAGGAGACTGCTTCCTGCTCAACAGCGACCGCCGTTTCATTCTGTCTTCCGACCCGGACCTGCCGGCCGAAGGCGGCGACCGCATCCTGGAAGCCGTGAGCCGCGACGGTATCGCCGTGCACAACGGCGGAGGCGAAGTCTTCCTCATCAGCGGCCGCTTCGCCTTTTCCGGCGACCATGCCGCCGTGCTGTTCGAAGCCCTGCCTGCCGTCATCAATATCCCCAAGGCCTCAAGCCAGGCAGGGGTGCTGCGCTGGTTGCTGGACCAGTGGGCGAACGAGCTGCGCAATCCGCAACCCGGCGGCGCACTCATGTCCACCCACCTGGCGCACCTGATGCTGGTGCAGGTACTGCGCCTTTACCTGCAAAGCGCCAACGAACTGCCCAAGGGCTGGTTCCTCGCCCTCACCGACCGGCAGATCAGCCTGGCCATCGCGGCCTTGCACGCCGAGCCGTCACGGCAGTGGTCCCTGGAGGAACTGGCGCGAATCGCCGGTGTTTCCCGCACGGTGTTTGCGCAACGCTTCAAGGCGTTAGTCGGCAACACCGCGATGGACTACCTGGCGCGCTGGAGGATGCTGATGGCCGCCAACCGGCTGCGCACCGGCACCGACAACGTGTCGACCATCGCTTTTTCCTTGGGCTACGAGTCGGAAAGTTCGTTCAGTACCGCGTTCAAGCGCATCATGGCCGCCACGCCGAGCCAATACCGGCGCCGGGCGATCAGCATCGCCGTGGAGTGAAGGCCGCTGGCGCAGACGCAAACCCCCGGTTCGGGATTTGCGAATTGGTCGCCGTCGGCCCGCGGGGTAGCTTACGAGGCTCCTGACACGACCGAGGCCCACGCCAACGATGCAGATCCCCGTAACGATCCTGACCGGTTTCCTGGGTGCGACGAAACCACACTCCTGAAAAGACTCCTTGAGGAACGGCACGGCCAGCGGCTGGCGATCATCGAGAACGAACTCGGCGAAGAGAACATCGACAAGGAGTTCTTGGTCTCCTGCCGCGAGGAACAGATCTGCACTTCGAGCCGCGTCAGGCTCAAGGCGAATCCCAGGGTGAGCAAGCCGACCACCAGGCTGACCGACACGCGATGGGCGATGCACCATTCGGCAAAGCGCACTGCGAAACTCTGCAAGGCTTTCATGGCCGCCCCTCCGCGCCGATGACCTGCAGGCGAGTGTCACTCGCCAAGGCCAGCTGGCGCCCGACCAACAGGTTGCCGCCGGCCACAGGCAGGATGCGCGTGAGGTAGCCCTTGCCCGGCTCGCCGAAACCGAGGGCAGGTTCTGGAAGCGACAGATGAGGCTCTGGGCAGAAAGCTGCCGCCATCGTCAGGTGATCGGCAGACGATGCAATCGTCGGGAAACGACTCCAGGTTTTGCATACAGGCACCTTGTGTTTGTTCTGGTGCGTTTTGCCGATCGTGCCGGGCGATCGGAACCTGCACGTCCCCCCAGGTCAGGGGGCAGGTGGGGGGCGGTACTGTTAGCTGAGGAGGGCAATCAGGAGGGCGCTGGCGCTGCATGGCAGCGTGTCAGATACAGCCGATGATGTTGGGCGGTAGTCCTTAATGCATCGGCTAACCAAACCCTACCATCCGCGGACGAATGGGCAGGTCGAGCGTAAGAACCGGATGATAAAAAAGATGACAGTCAAGGCGTTCCATTACTCCAATACCGAGGCTCTAACGGAAAGCTGCCCGTGGTAAAGGGCAGCTTTCGACCCCAGGCTGTGTGAAAACCTTCGGCACGACCAGACTGTTTAGAAAATAACCAAGATTTCGTGCTTCTACGCGATAACGGGTCACTCACGCTATGAGTCAGAACTCCTCGCGTTACCGCGAGGAGCCACTTCGTCATGCAGACAGATGCTTCTTGAAAAAGGGCAACACCCGCTCCAATGCTTTCCCTGTCGCCTCAGGCTGGTCGTAAAGCTCGTAATGCGAGGTATTGGGCACTACCAGTAGCTCCTTGTCCTTCGACGCTGCACGGCCGTAGATCTCCTGGCCGTCACGATAAGCACCGAAGCCGCCTGGCTTGTCACCGATTACCACCAGCAACGGTTGGGTCAACAGCACTTCGGCCAAATGGAAGGCATCCCAGTCCACGGCCGCCGCACGGCGCGAAAACAAGATACGGGTCGGCCCGTGCTCGGCATGGCCACGCGCGGTCTTATAGTAGTCGGTCGCTTCAAGGACATCGATGTCGGAGATGCCGGCCTGCATGGCCTGCTCCACCGAGGGCGGTAGCACATCATCCACACGGGCCTGGCCACCACGCGCTTCGACGGTCCGTTGCTCGGCGATGGCCTCCAGCGTGCCAAGGGGGTCGTGGCCGGCAAAACCTTCACGGCTGAGGCGCCCGAAATTGACACCGGTAATGCTGACCACGGCCTTGATGCGCCGTTCGGACTTGGCGGCACTGATGGCATAGCCGCCGCCACCGCAGATGCCCAGCACACCGATTCGGCTGCTGTCGACATAGGGCAGTGTCACCAGGTAGTCGACCACCTGGCGGAAGTCCTCCACCCGCTGCCCCGGCTCCTCGATGAAACGCGGCTCCCCGCCGCTCGCGCCCTGGTAGCTGGCATCGAAGGCGATCACCACAAAGCCTGCCTTGGCCAAGGCCGCGCCATAGACATTGCCGGCGGTCTGCTCCTTGCAGCTGCCAATCGGATGGGCGCTGATGATGGCGGGGTACTGGCTGTGCTTGTCGAAGTGAGGGGGGAAATGGATATCCGCGGCAATGGCCCAGGCCATGCCGGGGTTACAGAACTGGACGGTTTCGATGGTGTGGCTCATGGCTGAGTCCTCGCAATGATGATGAACGCAAGATCCGCTCTTTCGGCCAACGCCGAACTGCCACCAAGGTAAGCCGTGAGGCGTTGATTTATAATCCTTCAAAATCAGGATTCAGTAATAAGCAGGATTGATAAATGCAGGCACCTCGGCTACGGGACCTCGAAGCATTTCTAGCGGTCGCGCAAGAGGCCAGTTTCACCCGGGCGGCTGCTCGGCTGGGCATTTCGCAGTCAGCCCTCAGTCAAGTCATCCGTGGACTTGAGGAAAACCTGGGCCTGCCGCTGTTCGCGCGCACCACGCGGAGCGTTTCCGTGACTGCGGCAGGCGAGCGCCTGCTGTTGCTGATCGGGCCGGCGGTGGGCCAGATTCAAGCAGGACTGGAACAGGTAACCGAACTACGTGAAAAGCCTTGCGGGACCGTCCGTATCACGGCGGATGAATACGCCGTGCAGAGTGTCCTGCAGCCGGTGTTGAGCCGCTTTCTGCCGCAATACCCGGACATCAATGTCGAGCTCACCGTCGACTATGGCATGACTGATATCGTCAGTGGCCGCTACGATGCCGGTGTGCGTCGAGGCGCCCTGGTTGCCAAGGACATGATCGCGGTGACCATCAGCCCGCCACACCCCATGGCCGTCGTCGGCTCGCCGACCTACCTTGAACAAAGAAAACAGCTAAAGCATCCTCGCGACCTGACCGAACACACCTGCATCAATCTGCGCCTGCCAACGCATGGCGAGCATTTCGCCTGGCTCTTCGCCAAGACAGGTCAGGAGCAGCGCGTCAGGGTGACAGGCCAATTCGTCAGCAACAGTATTTCAGCAGCACGCGATGCTGCCTTGCATGGGCTAGGGCTGGCGTATCTGCCCTTCGCCTACGTAAGCGATGCCCTTGATAGCGGTCAGCTCAGCGAGGTTCTGCCAGACTGGCGCAAGACATTCGAGCCCTACTGCTTGTACTACCCTAGCCGACGTCACCCCAGCGCCGCCTTTACGTTGCTTGTCGAAGCTCTACGCCATGCACCGTAGCTTTTGGCCCAGGTCGCTTCAGCACAGGCGGTCCTCTCCAGGCATGGCCGCGATCACCCGGTCACGCAGAGGCGCGGCAACCGCTGTCAGTTTGGGGGGGAATGCTGTATAGATCGATCCCGTCTCGTGCTGGCTCATGAGGCGCCCACATGCTGGGCCGCCCAGTGGCGCGGGTTTTCCAGCGCGAGTCGGTCACGTTCGAACGCCTTTGGCAGGTGTGCCTTGAGGTGCTCGACCCAGGTGCGGATCTTGGCATCGAGAAAGCGCCGTGACGAGTAAAGCGCGTACACCTCACGCGGATGCAACTGGCAATCCGGCATCAGGCGCAACAGGCGCCCTTCGCTGAACGCCTTGGCCGCGACGAAACTCGGCAGCAGACAAACGCCCAGGCCGCTGGCCGCGGCCTGGCAGGCTGCCTCCGGTTGGTTGACGCGCAACACATTCTGGAATCTGAAGGTCGCCTCTGGACCGAAGTACCAACCCTGCGGGTACAGTGGATCGGCCAGCAGGATGCAGCGGTGCTCGTGCAATTGCGCTGGCCGGGTCGGCACCCCATGCCGCTCCAGGTAGGCCGGCGCGGCACACAGCACGCTGTGGATCTGCCCCAACCGCTGGGCGACGAAGTCCGAGTCCGGCAGGCCCAGCGCCAAGGTCACCAGCACATCCAGGCCCTCATCCAGCAGCGCCGGCGTCTGCTCTGTCAGCGATAGATCAATGGACACCTGCGGATGCTGCTCGAGGTAATGCCCCACCAACGGCATGAGGTATTCCAGGCCGAACTCGGTGATCGTGTGCAGACGCAGGCATCCAACGGCCCGGGACTGGGCACTGGAGGCCTCGGCGGCGGCGCTTTCGAGCTCGGCGAAGATGGTCTTGCAGCGTTTCAGATAACGCTGCCCGGCCTCGGTCAGCGCCAGCGAGCGGGTGGTTCGCTGCAGCAACCGCGCGCGCAGTTGCTCCTCGAGCGCGGCGACCTGCCGCGAGACAGTCGGCGAGGAAATCTCCAACTGCTGCGCCGCCCGGCAAAAACTGCCGCTCTCGGCCACGCGCACGAATGCCTGCATGCAATGCAACAGGTCAATGGCCATGCCCTACTCTCCCGCCCCACCGGGCAACAGCAAAGCCAGGATGAAACGCTCGACCTCACTGCCTATCGGATAGTGCTCGCCCGGCAACCCCAGCAATAGGGCCTCGCTGAGCGCACCGAACATGAACACCCCTACCGCCCGGGCCTGCGCCTCGCGCTCGGTGTTCGCCAGGCGCCCCGCGCCAGCATGCTCGAGCACCAGCGACACATAACGGCGAATACGCTGCTGCATCCCTTGCAAACGAGCCTGCACGCGCGCGCTGACATGCCGCAGCTCATGCCCCTGTAGCAGGATCGCCGCACTGCGACGCAGGTGCGGCTTGGCCAGGGTGTCCTGCAACCCCTGGCCAAGTACACCGGCCATGCTGGCGATATCCGGCAACGCCTGCGCCTCGCTGCGTGCGACCGGCAACTGGTCCCAGGGGAACCAGGCCCGCTCGATCACCGCCTCGAGCAGCTCCGGCTTGCCCTGGTAGTGCCAATAGATGGAGCCGCGGGTCAGGCCGGCGACATCGGCGATGTCCTCCAGCCTGGCGATCGCGTAGCCGCGATCGCTGAACACCCGCTCGGCGGCGTCGAGCAGGCGCTGGCGCGTCTGCTCGACCTCGGCCTTGCACCGCCTCATCGCCACGATCTCGACAACGCCAGGCCCAGCATCACTGGCTCCCTCCACCCAGCGCCTTGTACAACGCGATCAGGTTCTGGCTGCGCGCCAGCTGGGTGCTCACCAGCTCCTGCTGCGAGGCGAACAGGTTGCGTTGCGCATCCAGGCTGTTGAGGTAAGTGTCCACCCCGGTCTGGTAGCGCTGCTCGGCCAAGCCATAGCTGCGCGTGTTGGCCTTGACCAGCAAGTCCTGGGCCCTGACCTGGTTGTCCAGTTCACGACGCGCCACCAGGCCATCGGCCACTTCCTGGAAGGCCACCTGGATCGCCTTCTGGTAGTTGGCCACCTCGATCGAGGTCTGCACCTTGGCCACGTCGAGATTGGCCTGGTTGCGCCCCCAGTTGAAAATCGGCACGTTGATCGACGGCACGAAACTCCAGGCCCCCTGCCCGCCAGAGAACAGGTCACCCAGCTGGCGGCTGGCCGAGCCCGCCGAGGCGGTCAGGCTGATGCTCGGGAAGAACGCCGCGCGGGCCGCGCCGACGTTGGCGTTGGCAGCCTTTAGCGCGTGCTCCGCAGCCAGAATGTCGGGGCGCTGGGTCAGCACCTGCGAGGGCAATCCGGCCGGCAGGCTGGCGCCCAGCACCAGCGACTCGGGCGCGCTCACAGCCATCTGCTGCGGCGCCAGCGGCTTGCCCACCAGCAACACCAGGGCATTGCGGTCCTGCTCCACCAGGCGCTGGTACTTGGCCTCGCTGGCCTGCGCCGAGCGCACGGTGCTCTCGGCCTGGCTCAGGTCCAGTTCGGTGGCGACATCCTCCTGGTAGCTGCTGCGGGTGGTCAGGTAGCTCTGCTGCTGGCTATCCAGGGTCTGCTTGCTCAAGGCCAGCAACTGCATGTCGGCCTGCAGCTGGTAATAGGCGTTGGCCACTTCCGCCACCAGGGCGATCTGCGCGCTGCGCTGCGCCTCGACGGTCTGCAGGTAGCTTTCCAGCGCCTGTTCGTTGAGGCTGCGCACACGGCCGAAGAAGTCCAGTTCATAAGAAGCGAAGCCGACGCCAGCATCATAGCGGTGGCTGGTGCCATTGCGCCCGTCCGCGGACAGGTCCGCCGGCGTACGCTGGCTGCTGCCGGAGACCGTGGCATCGATCGACGGCAGCAGGTCGGCACGGCTGATGCGGTACTGCGCCTGCGCCTTTTCGATGTTGAGCAGCGCCACCCGCAGGTCGCGGTTGTTGTGCAAGGCATCGCCGATCAGGGCCTTGAGTTGCGGGTCATGGAAGAAGGTAGCCCAGGGCAGGACGCTGCCCGCCTCGGCGGACGGCACCTTCCACTCTGAAGCCACCGGCGCCGCCGGGCGCTGGTACGCGGGGATCAGCGAACAACCGCCCACCAGGCCCATGGCCAGTGCCAGGGCCGCTTTCAGATTGCCGTGGCTCATGCGTGCTCTCCTTGTGCCTCGGTATTGGCCTGCTGCGCCTTGCGGCTGAACAGACGGGTGACGACCACGAAGAACAGCGGCACGAAGAACACCGCCAGGAAGGTCGCGGTCAGCATGCCGCCGACCACGCCGGTGCCGATCGAGTGCTGGCTGCCCGAACCTGGGCCGCTGGAAATCGCCAGTGGCAATACGCCGAGGACGAAGGCCAGGGAGGTCATGATGATTGGCCGCAGACGCTGACGCGCTGCCTCCGCCGCGGCTTGCAGCAAGGGCATGCCCTCCTCGTGCAGCGCCTTGGCGAACTCGACGATCAGGATCGCGTTCTTCGCCGACAGGCCCACCGTGGTCAGCAGGCCGACCTGGAAGAACACGTCGTTGGCCAGGCCACGACCGAGGGTGGCGAGCACCGCGCCGATCACGCCCAGCGGCACGACCATGATCACCGCCAGCGGTACCGACCAGCTCTCGTACAGCGCCGCCAGGCAGAGGAACACGATCAGTACCGACACCGCATACAGCGCCGGTGCCTGGGAACCGGACAGGCGCTCCTCATAGGACATGCCGGTGTACTGCAGGCCCACGCCATCCGGCAGCTGGGCGACGATGCGCGCCACCGCCTGCATGGCGTCACCCGAGCTGTAGCCCGGCGCCGGTTCGCCCTGGATCTCCACCGCCGGCACGCCGTTGAAGCGCTCGAGCTTGGGCGAGCCATAGGTCCAGAAACCGTGGGCGAAGGACGAGAACTTGACCATCTCGCCGTTGGCGTTGCGCACGTACCACTTGTCGAAGTCTTCCGGGGCGATACGCGAGCCGATTTCACCCTGCACGTACACCTTCTTCACCCGACCGCGGTCGATGAAGTCGTTGACATAGGACGAGCCCCACGCAGTGCTCATGGTGTCGTTGATGTCGCTGATGCTCACCTGCAACGCCCGGGCTTTCTCCTTGTCGATCACGATCTGGTACTGCGGCTCGTCGCTCATGCCGTTGGGGCGCACGTTGGCCAGCACCGGGTCGCTCGCGGCCAGCTGCAGGAACTGGTTGCGCGCCGCGATCAGCTTCTCGTGGCCCATGCCGACACGGTCTTGCAGGTAGAAGTCGAAGCCCATGGCGTTGCCCAGTTCGAGGATCGCCGGCGGCACGAAGGCAATGACGGTGCCGTCCTTGATCTGCGAGGCGCGCGCCTGGATGCGCTGCGACAGGGCGAAGATATCGGTGCCGTATTCGCTGTTACGTGCCTCCCACGGTTTGAGCCCGACGAACAGCATGCCCGAGCTCTGCCCGCGACCGGCGAAGTTGAAGCCGTTCACCGTGTACGCCGACTCGATCAGACCGCCCTCGTCCTCCAGCAGGTAATCGCGAATCTCGTTGAGCACCACCTGGGTGCGCGCGGCACTGGTATTGGTCGGCATCTGCACCTGGACGAACATCGTGCCCTGGTCTTCACCCGGCAGGAACGCCGTGGGGATCTTCGGGAACAACCAGCACAGCGCTACCACGATCAGGCCATAGATGCCCAGGAACAGCGCCTTGCGTTTGGCGATACCCAGCACCCCGAGCTTGTAGCGATCGGCGTTGCGCTCGAAGGTACGGTTGAACCAGCCGAAGAAGCCCTTCTTGTCGTGGTGGTCGTGCCCGATCGGCTTGAGCAGGGTCGCGCACAAGGC
This sequence comes from Pseudomonas sp. RIT623, assembly GCF_004519305.1. Taxonomy (GTDB): domain Bacteria; phylum Pseudomonadota; class Gammaproteobacteria; order Pseudomonadales; family Pseudomonadaceae; genus Aquipseudomonas. The sequence goes on from NZ_SOZA01000003.1 coordinate 98,916, forward strand.
CGGCGTGAGGATCATCGCCACCAGCACCGACAGGGCCATGGCCGAGACGATGGTGATGGAGAACTGCCGGTAGATGATGCCCGTGGCCCCGCCGAAGAAGGCCATCGGCACGAACACCGCCGACAGCACCATGGCGATGCCCACCAGGGCGCCCTGGATCTGCCCCATCGACTTGCGCGTGGCTTCCTTGGGTGACAGCTTGTCTTCGATCATGACCCGCTCGACGTTTTCCACCACCACGATGGCGTCGTCCACCAGCAAGCCGATGGCCAGGACCATGCCGAACATGGTCAGGATGTTGATGGTGAAGCCGAACGCCGCCAGCACGCCGAAGGTGCCCAGCAGTACCACCGGTACCGCAAGGGTCGGGATCAAGGTGGCCCGCAGGTTCTGCATGAACAGGTACATCACCAGGAACACCAGGACGATACCTTCGCACAGGGTCTTGACCACCTCGTGGATCGAGGCGCCGACCGCCGGCGAGGTGTCGTACGGGTAGACCACCTTCAGCCCCGCCGGCAGGTAAGGCTCCAGCTCACCAACGGTGTCACGCACCCGTTGCACGGTGTCCAGCAGGTTGGCGCCGGTGGCAAGGCGCAGGGCGATGGCCGCCGCCGGCTTACCGTTGTAGGTACCGGAGATCGAGAAGTCCTCGGCCCCCAGGCCGACAGTGGCGACGTCCTTCAGGCGAACCTGGGAACCGTCCGGGTTGACCTTGAGCAGGATCTCGAGGAACTGCTCGGCGCTCTGCATCCGCGACATGCCCAGCACGGTGGCGTTGAGCTGCACGCCTTCATGGGTCGGCAGGCCGCCCAGCGAGCCCGAGGACACCTGGACGTTCTCGGAGCGCACCGCGTTGATCACGTCCTGCGGTGTCAGCTGGTAGCTGAGCAGTTTCTTCGGGTCGGTCCAGATGCGCATGGCGTACTGCGCACCGAGCATCTGGAAGTCGCCCACGCCCTTGACCCGGGTGATCGGGTCCTTGAGGTTGGAAGCGATGTAGTTGCCGATGTCGAAGTCATCCATGCTGCCGTCTTCGGAGTACAGGCCGACGATGAGCATGAAGTTGATCTGGTACTTGGCCACGCGCAGGCCCTGGCGCTGCACTTCCTCGGGCAGCAGCGGGGTCGCCAGTTGCAGCTTGTTCTGCACCTGGACCTGGGCGATGTCCGGGTCGGTACCCTGGTCGAAGGTAACGATGATGGTCATGCTGCCATCGCTGTTGCCCTCCGACGAGATGTAACGCAGGCCGTCGAGGTTGTTCAGCTGCTGCTCGATGACCTGCACCACGGTGTCTTGCACGGTCTGTGCCGAGGCGCCTGGGTAGGTGACGGTGATGCTCACCGCGGGCGCGGCGATGTTGGGGTATTGGTTGACCGGGAGCTTCATGATGCTGAAGCACCCGGCGAGCATGATCACGATAGCGATCACCCAGGCGAAGATCGGCCTGTTGATGAAGAACGATGCCATTTGAATTTACCGAAAAGTGGCGGCGATGCCGGGACAGCCTGGGTTACTTCGAGCTGACGATGGATTGCAGCGGTGCGACGTTGCTGGCGGCCACTGGCTTGAGGGCGATGCCTGGGCGCACACGCTGCACGCCCTCGGTGACCACCCGCTCGCCGGCGCTGAGGCCGGATTCCACCAGCCACTGGTTACCCACGGTGCGCGACGTGCGGATATGGCGCAGCTCGGCCTTGTCGCCTTCGCCTACCACCCAAGCCGTGGCCTCACCCTTGAGGTCGCGGGTCACGCCTTGTTGCGGAACCAGCACGGCATTGCGGCGCACGCCTTCGGCCAGGGCGCCATGGACGAACATGCCTGGCATCAGGATGCCGTCGGGGTTGGGGAACTGCGCACGCAGGGTGACCGCGCCGGTGGTCGGGTCGACCGTCACTTCGGAGAACTTCAACGCGCCCGGCTGGGCATAGGGCGTGCCGTCTTCGAGGGTCAGGTCGACCTTGACCTGGCCGGGGCCGACCATCGCCAGGTGCCCGGCATCCATCTCGCGACGTAGCCGGAGCATTTCGGTGGAGGCCTGGGTGACGTCCACGTAGATCGGGTCCAGTTGGTTGATCGAGGCCAGCTCCTGGCTCTGCTCGGCGCTGACCAGCGCGCCCTCGGTGACGTTCGAGCGGCTGATACGGCCATCGATCGGCGACAGCACGCGGGTGTATTCAAGGTTGATGCGCGCGGTCTTCAACTCGGCCTCGGCCTGTTTCCAGCTGGCCTGGGCATCGTCGAACTGCTGGCGGCTGATGGCTTTGGTTTCCAGCAGGCGCTGGTAACGCTGGGCCAGGTTACGCGCGGTGTCGCGGTTGGCTGCGGCCTTGTCCACGGCAGCTTGGTACAGCGCCGGATCGATCTGGTACAGCTGCTGCCCCTTGCGCACCACGGTGCCTTCGGTGAACAGGCGCTTTTGCACGATGCCGCTCACCTGCGGACGCACTTCGGCCACCCGGTACGCGGTGGTACGGCCCGGCAAGTCGCTGCTGAGCAGCAGGTCCTGCGCCTTGAGTTCGACCACCCCCACTTCGGGAGCCTGGGCCGTCACCTTCGGCTCGGCCTTTTCGCACGCGGACAGCGCGAGGGTCATCGACAGCAAGGCACCGAGGCCCCGCGAGGTTCTGCTGATCATGGATTCTCCTTGGACATGACGCCGACCCGGACGCTGCAGGAGGAACTTGCAAGCATCACGAGCATTGAGCGATTCTTGATGTACCACAATACGGTACCGTGTACCGCATTACGATACAAGCAGTACAATAAAAGAAAAAACCTTCGCTGCCGAGCGGCGAAATGAACCTGTACACTCGCCCAGCCGCCAAGGTGTCGGCGGCGGCGCCGTTTACGAGGAAAGTGATGAGCAGTGACAAAGACAACGCAGCGGACGAGCAACGCAGTGGCGGCATCCAGGTCATCGCGCGCTCAAGCGCCATCATGCGGGCCCTGGGGGCCCAGCCCCAGGGCCTGAGCCTGGCAGCCATCGCCCAGGCCACCGACCTGCCCCGCTCCACCGTGCAGCGCATCATCGGCGCGCTGGAAACCGAAGGCCTGGTCGAAAGCCTCCCTGGCAGCGGCTATCGTCTGGGCCCGGCGCTGGGCCAACTGATCCACCATGCCCATGGCGACATCATTTCCGTGGCCCGCGAGTCATTGGAGCAGCTCGGTGAAGCCCTAGGGGAAACCGTGGTGTTGTCGTGCATCCGCGGCAAGCGGACCAACGTCATCATCCGCGCGATCAGCGAGCAGGAACTGCGCGTGGTGATTCCGCTGGGCCATACGCTGCCCATGTACTCCACCAGTGATGGCAAGGTGCTGCTCTCGACCCTGAGTGACGAGGGCATCCGCGAATGGCTGCCAGACACGCTGGAAAAGCTCACGGCCAATACCCTCGGCTTGCCGGAACTGCTGGCGCAGATGCCGGAGATTCGTCGTAGCGGCATGGCCGTGGACATCGAGGAACACACCTTGGGGGTGAGCGCGATGAGCCTGTTGATCCCCACGTTCATGGGGCCGCACGCAGTATCGGTGGTCGCGCCCACCGCGCGCTTCAAGCCGAGGCTGGCGGAGTTTCGCAGTGCCCTGACCCGCTTCAAGGCTGCGCTGGACAAACAGTTCGAGGGTTAACGGCCAGCGAGACTCAGAAAGCCTTTACGAGCGTAAAGCGCAATACCGAGCCTTTCGCGGCGGCAGCACTGCCCGCCGTCACGCTGACCTCCTTGTAAGCCGCGCCCTTGAGCAGAACGCCCGTGCCGGGAAGCGGGTAATCGAGCTCCAGGCCGACCGCGTGGCGTGATGAACGGTCGTTGCTCGCGCCATAGCCCTTGTCGTCCGATGCTTGCCATTGGCTGTAACCCACCACCCCGGCCTGGAAGGTGCCCAGGTTCTTGCCCACCCCCCATTCCAGCGTCACTTCATTACCCGGCCGGAATCCCGAATCGTCCTCGCCATTACGTTCGAAACGCATCAGCGCCGAGGCGGTGATCGTCTTGGCGCTATCGAAGTAGTAGGTCGCGCCACCTGAAAGCATGGTGGTCTTGAAGCCCTTGCCAGGCGACGCTGGGTCGCTGGTGCTGCCGTTGTCAAACCACAGGCCGCCGACCGCCGCCGCATCCCACTGCTGCCCATGCCAGATCAGCGCCACGCCGGCGTAGATATCACCGATGCCGGTGCGCGAGTCGGATATTCCCGCAGCGTTCAGGTTGAGCGAGGTGTGCGCGACGGGGACCATCGTCTCCACGGCGAAGTCGGCGCCGAGCACTTTCTTGTCGGTGACCCAGATAAGCCGGTTCGCCACCGCGGTGACATTACCTCGATTGTGGCCCGGCAAGTCGTCGTTGCTGCCAGGGGCGCGGAAGCTGTCGATGTCGTAGTTCACCACATAGGCAAGGTAGTAGAGCCCGGGCGGCGGCGCGCTGGCCGCTTGCAGGCCTTCGACACCCGGCGTGTAGTGGCCACCGGCAGTCGCACACAAAGGCAACATCGCGGCGGCCAGAGTACTGGCGGTAGCGATGGTCCGGACTTGTTTCTTGTTATTCATTATCAAATCCTGTCTTTCAATGGGCAGGCCGAAGCCGTGGCGGGCAGTAATGCCCACCAGGTCGGTTACCGAGAAGGTGTGGGTGTTGGTGATCCGGCGCTTACGGTCGCATGACGACTTTCCCCGCCTGTCCTGAGGTCACCAGGCCAAGCGCCTGCCGAGCCTCGTGCAGGCCACAGCGATGGGTGATGAGCGCCTCGAAGGGGAACGCCTGGTGGTGCAGCGAGACGATCTTCATCGCATCGTGATAATGACGCCCCTGGGCGTACTGGGTGCCGATCAGCCGCAGGTTGCGCTGGACGATCAGCGAAGGATCGAAGGGCTGCTCGCCCTGGCTCGCCCACAAGCCGATCAACAGGTATGCCGCATTCCTGGCGCACAACCCCACACCCTCGGGGAAAGCCGAGCGGTGCCCGCTGGCCTCAATGACCAGGTCGGCCCCACGCCCCCCGCTGACTGCGCGAACGCGCGCCAGGCGCTCGTCCAGCGAAGTGCTGGCCAGGTCCAGCACGCTGGTCGCGCCGAACTGCTCAGCCAATCTCAAGCGCAAGGGCGAGGCGTCTATCGCGGTCACTGTGGCGGCCCCGGAGAGCTTGGCCAGCATGACCGCCGCCAGGCCGATCGGCCCGCAGCCTTGAACCACGACGTGGCTCAACGGCTTGATCCCGCCCGCGCGTTCGACGCCTTGCAAGACTGCCGGCAACGCACAGCCGAAGGCGATCACGGCCTCGCTCGTCGTGCCATCGGGAATACGGAAGAAGGCCGCGCCCTCGGGCAAAGTCACAAAGTCGGCGTAGCTGCCCCAGGTCGGCTTGTCCACAGGACCGAACCAGGTCGCCTGGGTGCAGGACGAGAAATCCTTCTCGATCGTGCAATACCAGCACTTGTGGCAAGGCGCGATGGGGCACCAGTAAATGCGATCGCCGGCGGTAACATTGACGCCGGCGTAGTCATGGAGCACGCCCTCGCCCAGTTCCTCGATCACACCGACACCTTCATGACCCAGCACAATCGCGTGAGGCAGATTGAACTCGCCCTTGGTCATGTGCACATCGCTGCCACACACGCCACCGTACTCCACCCGTGCCACCACGGCGCCTGCAGAGGGCGACGGCACACAAAGCTCACGCAAGACCAACGACTCAGGGCGCTCCAGCACCACGGCCCTACCTTTGCGGATAGTGTTCATAGCTTCCACATCCCCCCATCCACCACCAGCGTCTGCCCCGTCACGAAACCGGCATCCTCGGAGGTCAGGAACAGGATCGGCCCGACAATGTCCTGTGGCTCGGCGAAGCGTCGAATCGCCTGCTGGTTCCAGACCGCACGGGTCACCTCTTCCGGCACGGCGCCGGTCCCAGGGGTACGGGTGATTGCCGGAGCGACGGCATTGACCGTGATGCCCTTTTCACCGAGCTCATTGGCCAGGCCGCGGGTCAGCCCGATGACACCCATCTTGCTTGCCATGTAATGGCTCAGGCCGGGCAAGTTGGTGCCGATGGAGTCGGAGGAGATGTTGACGATACGCCCCCATCCGGCCTTTTCCATCAACGGCACGAAGGTGCGTGCGCCCAGAAATGGTCCTACCAGGTTCACGGAAAGCACGCGGTTGTAAGTCTCGACGCTCAGTTCCTCGAGCAGCGCAAATGGATAGATGCCGGCATTGTTGACCAGGATATCGGCCCGCCCGAACGCCTGCTCCACGGCATCGTGCGCCTTCTTCCAGTCTGCCTCGGCCGCCACGTTGCAGGCGACCCGGATGGCCTTGACGCCCAAAGCCTCGACCTCGGCCTGGGTCTGCGCGCAGTCGTCCAGGTCCAGCAGTGCCAGGTCGGCACCGCGTTGCGCGAAGCTGACGGCCAGGGTGCGACCAATGCCCTTGGCGGCACCGGTGATGACCGCTACACGGCCAGTATGAGTGTTCATGTTGAATGCTCCAGCAACCATGGGTTGGACCTGCCAGGCCAGCAGCCCGACAGGCCAATGGGTTCGAACCGCAGCGGGTCAGCCCGCCTGCCGCGCCCGCAACAGATCGAGCGCCACATCCACGATCATGTCCTCCTGGCCGCCGACCATGCGCCGGCGCCCCAGCTCCACCAGAATGTCGAGGGTCTTGAGGCCATACTTGGCCGCGGCGATCTCGGTATGGCGCAGGAAGCTGGAATAGACGCCGGCATAACCCAGGCCCAGGGTCTCGCGATCGACCCGCACGGGCCGGTCCTGCAGCGGCCGTACCAGGTCGTCGGCGGCATCGAGCAGTGCATAGAGATCGGTGCCGTGGTGCCAGCCGAGCTTGTCGGCGGCGGCGATAAACACCTCCAGCGGCGCATTGCCGGCGCCAGCGCCCATGCCGGCCAGCGAGGCATCGATGCGATCGCAGCCCTCCTCCACCGCGGCGATGGAGTTGGCCACGCCCAGGCTAAGGTTGTGATGGGCGTGGATGCCGGTTTCGGTTTCGGGCTTGAGCACAGCCTTCACCGCCCTGAACCGCGCGCGGATATCAGCCATGTTCATCGCGCCTCCGGAGTCCACCACATAGATGCAAGTGGCGCCGTAGCTCTCCATGAGCTTTGCCTGGCCAGCCAGGCCTTCGGGGGTCTGCATGTGGCTCATCATCAGGAAGCCGACGGTGTCCATGCCGAGGTTGCGGGCGTACTCAATGTGCTGCTTGGACACATCGGCCTCGGTGCAGTGGGTCGCCACCCGTACCACTCGCGCACCGGCGTCATAGGCGGCCTTGAGGTCATGCAAGGTGCCGATGCCCGGCAGCAGCAGCGTGGCGATCTTGGCATGGCGCACCACATCGGCCGCCGCCTCGATCCACTCAAGGTCGGTGTGGGCGCCAAAGCCATAGTTGAACGACGAGCCTTGCAGGCCGTCGCCATGGGCCACTTCGATGGAGTCGACCTTGGCCTGGTCCAGCGCCGTGGCGATGGCGCGCACGTCGTCGAGGGAGTACTGGTGGCGAATGGCATGCATGCCGTCGCGCAGCGTCACATCGGAGATATACAGTTTCTTGCTCATGCCAAAACTCCCATCGCCTGCGCCATGCGCTCGGCGGTGGCCAGCGCGGCGGAGGTCATGATGTCGAGATTGCCGGCGTAGGCCGGCAGGTAATGGGCGGCGCCTTCGACCTCGAGGAACACCGAGGTCTTCAGGCCGGTGAAGGTCCCCTGCCCCGGCAGTTTCAAGTCGCGCACCTGTTCGAACTGCACCTGCTGCTTGAGGCGATAGCCCGGCACGTAGGCCTTCACCGCGGCGGCCATTTCCTCGATGCTCGCCGCGACCTGGGCCTGGTCGGCCGGCTCGCTCAGCACGTACACCGTGTCGCGCATCATCAGCGGCGGTTCGGCCGGGTTCATGACGATGATCGCCTTGCCCTTGCTCGCACCGCCGATCACTTCGATGGCCTTGGCGGTGGTCTCGGTGAATTCGTCGATGTTGGCGCGGGTACCGGGGCCTGCCGACTTGCTGGCGATCGAGGCGACGATCTCGGCGTAGTGCACCTTGACCACCCGCGATACCGCGGCGACCATGGGAATGGTGGCCTGGCCGCCGCAGGTGACCATGTTGACGTTGAGCTGGCCCAGGTGCTGCTCCAGGTTGACCACCGGCACGCAGTACGGGCCGATGGCCGCCGGGGTCAGGTCGATCAGGCGCAGGCCTGGTTTGTGCCGGCGCAGGAAGGCGTCGTTCTTGACGTGGGCGCCGGCGCTGGTGGCGTCGAAGACGAAATCGATGTCCTGGAACACCGGCAGGCGGGCCAGGCCCTCTACCCCCTCGTGGGTGGTGGCCACGCCCAGGCGTGCGGCGCGGGCCAGGCCGTCGGAGTTGGGGTCGATGCCGACCATGGCGGCCATTTCCAGGTGCCGGCCGTGGCGCATGATCTTGATCATCAGGTCGGTGCCGATGTTGCCGGAACCGATGATGGCAACTTTGCGTTTAGTGCTCATGAAAGTTCTCCCTGCGATTAGTCGCTGCTGAAGGTCACGCCGACCCGGCCAAGGCCGTCGATCTCGGCGTCGAAACGATCACCGGCCGCCACCGCCACCATCGGCCCGAGGGCACCGGTGAGGATGATGTCGCCGGCCTTCAGCGGGTCGCCCAGGCGCGCCATGGTGCGTGCCAGCCATACCGCGGCATTGAGTGGGTGGCCCAGGCATTCGGCACCGCTGCCGGCGGACACTGGCTCGCCGTCGCGGGTCATGCGCATGGTCGCGCCGCGCAGGTCGAGGCCGTCGAGGCGACGGGCCGGCCCGCCGAGCACGAAGCAACCGCTGGAGGCGTTGTCGGCCACGGTGTCGGCGAAGCGGATGCGCCAGTCGGCGATGCGACTGCCGACGACTTCCAGGGCCGGCACGACCCAACCGGTGGCATCGAGCACATCAGCGAAGGTGGTGTCGGCGTTGGGCAAGTCGCGCTCGAGTATCAGGGCGATCTCGGCCTCGATCTTCGGCTGCAGTACGCGACTGAACGGCACGGTCTCGTTGTCGCCGTAGGCCATGTCGGCGAACAGGCAGCCGAAGTCTGGCTGGTCGACCCCTAGCTGGGCCTGCACCTTGGGGTTGGTCAAACCGATCTTGCGACCGACCAGGCGGCGCCCCTTGGCCAGGGCATGGGCCACGTTCAAGCGTTGGATGGCATAAGCGGCTTCGGCGTTGTTTTCGCCAATCTGCTCGCGCAGAGGGGCGATGGCTTCGCCCTGCCGCTCGGCCTCGCGCAGGACGTGCGCGAGCCGCTCCAGGGTGTGGTCTGTTGGCGTCATGATGATTCTCGTCAATCAGGCGGTTGAAAGGAGCATGGGTGGATCGGGGGCCGGTGGCCCCCTTGCCGCCGCTGCGCTACTGCGCCTGCTCGCCCAGGAAGTCCAGGGTTGCGCCCAGGGTGGCTTCGAGGTTTTCCATCTGCGGGATATGCCCTGCGTTGGCGATCATCCGCACGCGGCTGCCAGCGATGCGCGTGGCGAATTCATCGGCGTACACTGCCGGCACCAGGCGGTCGTGCTCGCCCCAGACGATCAGGCTCGGCACCGCGATGCGATGCAGGCGCTTGTTCAGGCCACGGTCGGCAATCGGCCAGACGAACTTGCCGGTACAGCCCAGCGCCCAGACACCCGCCGCCATGGCCTTGACCCGCTCCTCGGGGTCCTGTGGCAGCTCGAACATCTTGCGTGCCACCTCGATGGCCGGGTCATGGAACAGCAGCGCCGGCATATCGGGCGCAGGCACCTCGTTCCAATTGGCGATTGGCGCGTCGTCACGCCACAGGCCGATGGCATTGAGGATGACCAATCTCGACGGCAATTGCGGGAAAACACTGGCGAGTTCCGCCGCCAGCATGCCGCCAAAGCTCTGCCCCACCAGCACAGGGCGCTCCAGCTGCAGCTTGCCGATCACCTCCTGGTACAGCAACACCACGTCCTGCAGGTCGTCGAGCTGCTTCACGGCATAAGGATCGTCCGGCGTTGTGCCAGGAAACTCCGGCGCATAGACGGTGTATTGCTCGGCCAGGCGATCGAGGAAATCGTCCCACAGCGGACCTGCCGCCGAATGCAGGTAGACCAGTGCCGGGCCTTGGCCGGCCACCCGCACGCGCACAGTGACCTTGCCGTCCCAGGCCTTTACTTGAAGGTATTGAGTTGAGTTCATTGCAGTGACTCCAAAGACTGTGGGGATGTTCAGGCCGGCTTGCCGCCGAGACGCTCAGGCCACCAGTGATGCTGGTAACCCTGGTCGCTCCAGAGCTGGGACAGGTGCGGTTTGACCTCCCTGGCGAACAGCTCGATGTTGTACTTGGCCAATTCGGTGGGCATCGAGCCGAACTGCAACATCGCGTGCAGGTTGCCGATCTTGAAATCGCTGGCGAACTCCTTGATGCGCTCGCGCACGGTGCTCGGGCTGCCGCAGATGATCGCGCCGCACTCGACCAACTCCTTGAAGGTGATGGTGCGCATCTTTTCGTAGATGCCGAAGTCCTTGGGATCGCGGTAGATGAACTCCAGGCCGCGGATATCGATGCCCCCCGGCAGCGCCAGGCGGTTCATGCCGATGCCGCCCAAGGACTTGCGGAAGAAGTACTCGGCATGGCGGGCATACAGGCGTTCGGCTTCGGCGTCGGTCTCGGCGACGGCGACCATCTGCATGAAACCGACCTGGTAAGGGTTGACCTCCTTGCCAAGCTCCTCGGCGATCTGCTGGAAACGGTCGAAGATCCGCCGCCCCGTGACCTTCGGGCCAAACCAGCCGAAGTAGTTGAAGCCGTAGTTGTTTTCCAGGATGAACTTCATGGTGTTCGGGTTACCGATGGCGGTGATCCACACCGGCGGATGCGGCGCCGTCTGCAGCGGGCGTGGCCAGATGTTCACCTTGCTAAGCTTGGTGAACTTGCCGTTGAAGGCAAACGGCTCGCGCTCACGCCAGGCCCGCAGGATCAGCTCGAGGTTCTCGTCGAAACGCTCGCGGGTTTCCATCGGCGCCACGCCATTGTTGGAGTTGGCGTCATAGGCCAAGCCGATCGGGAAGCCACAGATCAGACGCCCACCCGACATGCAGTCGAGCATTGCCTGCTCCTCGGCCACGCGCAGCGGCTCGCGGGTTTTGCCTAGCGAACGACCCAACGGGTAGATCGCCGTTTCCAGGCCTTCCTGCTCGGTCATATAGGCCACCACGGACTGGAACAGGTCCGGGTTGGGCATCATGTCGTAGCTGCTCTGGCCATGCTCGGTGATGGCGATGCCATCGAAGCCGCAACGGGCGGCGAACATCATCTCGTCCAGGGCGTCCTTGAAGGCGCTGCGGATGCCCTCCGGTGTCACCAGGTCGTGGTAAGGGGTGGTCACGACAGACTCGTGCCTGGACTCGAAGTCATCCGGCAATGACCGATAGGGTACTTGCTGGAAATAACTGATTTTCATGATTAACTCCGCACTGCTTGGCGCCGATGGCGTACATCGCCACTCGCGTATTGATAGACAATCGGAAAGGTTTCAGGCCGACCCTGCTTCAGCTGCCCAAGAAGCCTTTCAACAATGAAGCGAAACGCTCTGCGTGTTCGATCTGTACCCAGTGCCCACACTTTCTGAACACATGCAGTTCGGCGTTTTCCAGCAACTCGAACAAGCGATGACTGTTCGCCACCGGAATAACCTGGTCTTCATGACCGTGCACAATCAACGTCCGGTTCTTAAGCGCGGAAAGTTGGTCGACCGGCACCGTCAACTTGTCGATGCCGGCCTGACGCGGCGCCGGGAACATCGAGGCGAACGCCTCCTGGAAGCCGGGGCGAATGCTCGCCTCGTAGCGCATGCGCGCCAGGTCGTCATTGACCAGGTCGTGGTTGAAGGCAAAGACTTCCAGCAGTGCCCTCATGTTGGCGATCGAGGGTTCATACCCCCATACCGCGTCCAGCCCGGGAGTCAGCTCGAACGCGACGCCCACGCTACCCATGAGCACCAGCTTGTTCACCCGCTCCGGGTGATCGACCGCCATTGCCAGTGCCAGGGCGCCGCCAAAGGAGTTGCCCACCAGGTTGACCTTGTCCAGGCCCAGCGCGTCGATGAAGTCCAGCAAATGCTTGACCCAGACCTGGCGCCCATAGCGAATGCCCTCTGGACGCTGGGTGTAGCCGAAGCCAACGATATCCGGGGCGATCACCCGCATCTGTGTGGCCAGCACCGGCAATACCAGGCGCCAGTTCGCCCAGGCGGTGACACCCGGACCGGACCCGTGGATGAATAACGTCGGATAACCTTCGCCCTGATCGTGATAATTGGTCGCAATGCCGCCAGCATCAATGACCAAACCCTGTTCGGGAGAGTTCTCATGTTTCATAAAACACCCAACTTTCAGATAAAGCCTGCCCACCGCGGCCACGGACGGCTGCGGAACCTCTAACGATAAAGTTCGACTCAGGTATAGTTTTCGAGGAAGTCCGGACGTGGCGTACCGTCATGGAAGAAGATGCCGCGCCATATATCTTTGGCCAGCCAGGTAATCGTCGGCATGTCCGGTTGGGCGAAGTAGCCCATCCCGGCGAACATCTCATTACGATTGCCACTGGGGTCGAAGAAATACGTGGTCTGGCCACGGGTGATGGCATGCCGTTGCGGCGTCACATCCATCGGCACCTTGTGCTTGCCGAGGATGTCAGCTCCGCGCAACACCGCGTTCCAGTCCTCCAGGTAGAAGGCAATGTGGTGCAACCCCGTGCCCCCTCCCGCACCCAGCGCCAGGTCATGGGCCTTGGTGCCGCGGAACAGCCAGGTGGCGAACTGGTTCTTGCCTTCGTCATCGGTGACCACTTGTTCGGCGAGGTTGAAACCCAGCACCTGCATGAGGAAGTCGGTGGTGGTCACGACGGTGTTGATCCCGCGATTTTCGTCCACCGGACAGGTGAGCATGACGTGATCGAGCCAGTGCACGCCCGCGCCAAGCAGGCCATCGGGCCAAGGCTCGGGGTTCAAGGTGCCGACCGCCTTGCCGATGAACGCCTTCTCAGCGTACAGGTACATGCGATGGCCGCTGGGCAGGTCGAACCCGATCGAGCGACCGCATTGATGCAGGTAGCCTTCGGCGTTCCAGCTCACCTCCACGCCGTGGCTGCCGATCTTCTCGGCGAGCACGTTCAGGTCATTGTCGTGTTCGACCTTGTAGGCGATGTGGTTCAAGCCCGGTCCACCGGCAGGCGACAGCACCAGCGAATAGGCATCCCACTCGTCCCAGGCTTTGAGGTAGACGCGTCCGTGGGCGTCACGCGAGGTCTCGCTCAAGCCGATGATATTGACATAGTGGTGCAGTGCCTGGTCCAGGTCGCCCACCTTCAGGTCGACGTGGCCCACTCTGAGAATTCCCATTGTTCAGCCTCTTGTTCTCGATGGTTGTTTGCCTGCGCGCGGCAGGCTGTGCGCATGACCGCGATCAGGTGGGAAAACGTGACGGTCGCAGCCGAGTCGACGCCAAGGCGTCGTTCGGGCGCAGGAACAATGAGCGAGAGGCTTTCGAGCGTGCGCAACGGCAACGCGCAAGCAAGGTGGATGGAGACAGGCAAATTGGCATGCTCATTGTTTTTATTCTCCGACAGTCCGCTGGATTGCGGCCAGCATCATGACTAAACAATCACAACTGATCTAGTCATCAGTTACGATTAGGCGATCATATTCTCTGTTTGTCAACATCCTTTCACCCCCCTCCAGACCACCGCTGGTCGTCATCGGCGAGGCGCGCTGGACGGCACTGGTCAACACGAAAATCTTCTGGTAGCGTTTTAAGTGACGAATTCATCAGTTCTGATTTAATCGTCAATCAAACAAGAACAATCAAGCGCTCCACGGCCAATGCCTGGAGTCAACGGAGGTAACGATGGACGCCATCAGCTTTCGCGAAGCCATGACCCATCTCGGCGCGGCTGTAAACGTGATCACCACTGACGGTGCTGCCGGGCTCGGAGGGTTCACAGCCTCCGCCGTCTGCAGCGTGAGCGACTCACCGCCAACCCTGCTGTTCTGCATGAACAAGGGCGGCTTCCAGTACGAACGCTTCGTCAACAATGGCGTGGCCTGCGTCAATGTGTTGCACGGGCGCCAGGAAGACATTTCGCGCACCTTCAGCGGCGCCCTGAAGATCAGCCTCGAAGAGCGTTTCCAAGCCGTCGCCTGGAGCGCTTTGCGCACTGGCGCGCCGTCACTGGACGACAGCCTGGTGTCCTTCGACTGCCGGGTCGTCCAGGTCACCGAGGTCGGCACCCATGGTGTGTTCATCTGCGAGGTGCAGGACGTGCGCTTCGGTCCACCCAACGAAAGCCTCATGTACTTCCGGCGCCAGTACCACCGCTTGGCAGCAGCCTGTTAGAGCCGCGCTGCCATGCCGCTGAAGCGCGTTGCCAGACGATGCTTCGGCGGCGATACCCCAGGCCCCGCCATCTGAGGCATCATGTGCCCGATACGCGCCCGCCATCGCTTGCGACCAAGCAGGCGGCGCAACAACGAGCACAGCGGGGATTTCATGAAGAACAACGAGCATCGCCCAGCCGAGGACAGCAAACCGGTTGCCATGCCGCGGGGGCTCAAGTCGAAGATGCGCACGCGCAAGAAGCTGATCGACTCCGTGCAACGGCTGATCGCGGTGAAAGGCTTCGAGCAGATGACCATCGAGGACATCACCAACGGCGCCGATGTCGGGTTTGGCACCTTCTACAACCATTTCCATTCCAAGGAAGACATCGCCACGGCCCTGTTTCTCGAGAAGAACCACGAGATCGAACGGATTATCGGCGCCATCAACCAAGCCGAGCAGGACCGCGCCCTGTCGATCACCTACGTGCAGAAACTGTTTCTCACCCAGGCCATCCAGAATGAGATCTGGGGGTGGTTCATCGTGCGCTCGCATGCCAGCCATAAGGCCATGAGCGACTCATTCAACGAACAGGCCAAGTCGGATATCGCCGAAGGCGTGGCCAGTGGGCGCTTCGACGTCGCCTGTGTGGAGGCCGCAGCCCAGATCACCATCGCCGGGCTCATCGCCGCCATGCGCAACCTGCTCGAAGGCCAGGCGCCGCCCAATACCGTGAACAACACCATCGAGTGCTTCATGCGCCTTTATGGGCTGACGCCAGCAGAGGCGAAGGATATCGCCAGCAGCGAACTGCCCGCATACGTAACTGCCTTGTTCCATGTCAGCGAAGGCACTTCTTAATCGAAGGGGCCTACCGATGACGTTGCAGTTGAAGGTGCGCCGGTGAGCAGGTATCGACCGAAGATACAGCAGTGCCGAGCTTCCGCTCGGCTGGCGATGCGAGCAGAGCTCGCGCATCCAGCTGGGGGTATCGAGGTTTTTTTGGCAGGTACATTGCAACTTCTGCTCACCGAAAACAGCGCCTCAGCGCCATATCCAAATGTTCTTCGCCGCCCCTGATTGCCTCCAGGTTGCGGCTAGAACGGATCCACTCCTGCGTGCCGTCGTTTGCAGATACAACTGTTGCAGCTCTTACTGGATAGATGCACCACGCCGCAGGAATGCAAGAAGCCGCGCGGTGAACTCGCCTTGCGAGTCGACATTGGAGATATGCGCCGCCCCCTCAATGGTGGATAGCTCCCCATGCGGCGTCTGCTCGGCCATGCCACGGCTCAGTTCAGGTGGCGACATTTTGTCGAGACTGCCCGCGATATAGAGTGTGGGCATTGCCAACTCGCCAAGTCGTGCCGAGACATCGAACCTTGTGATGCCGCGTGCTACCTGTGCCAGAGACGGTCCATCGGTAGTCGCCGCGATCCCGTGCCAGGTCTGATAGGTTCGCATGCCGTCCGCCGTGGAGCGAAACGCTTCTGAAACAGAAGCAATCCAGTTCGACTCCAGGCGTGTCACTGGACCATGCGGCTGCTCGAAGACCTTGGCCCATCCTTCAGCCATCTCCTTGAACTCCAGCGTTGCCGATTTATCGAAGCTGTTGGCAACAACGAGCCGCTGGACTCTGGCAGGATGGCGCAGCGCCAGCTCCAACGCCACCATTCCTCCAAGCGATAGGCCCACCACATCGAGGTTGTCGATACCAAGATGTGCGAGCAGGCACTCCACGTCGTTGGCAATATCGGCGACGCCAAACGGGCGCACCACATTAGCCGAAGCGCCATGCCCGGCGTGGTCGGGCACGATTACCCTGTACCCGGCATCTGCCAACGCAGGAATTTGCGGCGACCAGGCGCGGCCAGAATTGCTGATGCCATGCAACAGCAGAACAGGCTTGCCTTGGCCAAATTCCATGTAGTAATTGCTGCGACCCTGTACATAGTAATAAGCCATGCGATGCTCCTTCGGGCGGTTCAAAATGAAATGTGCGTGCCTGGGCGCAGACGGCTGGCGATCAACCAAAGCACCAGGCATAGAACAGCCATCAGCCACCAAGCCAGCGAGAGGTCAGCCAGGTGCTGACGCAGAAAACCCGCCAAGAGCGGCAGTGCAGCAGCAAGCACATAGCCACCGCCCTGGACAAAACCGGCAATCGCTCCTGCCTCGTCCGCCGTTTCGCCATGATCCATCGCAACGATCAGGCCCAGCGGGAACAGTGCACCAATGCGTAAACCTGCCAGCAAGGCGCAGGGCCACGCGCCAAGCTGCGGTTCAATGGCGAAACCGAGCAGCCCCAGGAAAAGCGCGCCGATGGCCGCGAATATGACCAGACGACGATCGGCGCAGCGGCTGACCCAGTACGACACACCAACTCCGGCGACCACTTGCGCCAAAGTGACGATGCCGAGCATTATTCCTGCCGACTCGGCGGACCACCCCAAGCCTGTGTAAAAAGGCGGCAGCCATGCTAGAACGAGCGTGTAAGCGCCTGTGCTCAGTCCAAAGAACGCCAGCAACAACCACGCGCGCGACTTGCTCGATACGGGCAAGCGTCGCGGTTTGCCAGGAACGTTGTCCTTACCGGTGGTAGCGCCCCACCAAACCAGGCACCCAACGAGGGCAGGAAGTGCCCAGATGCCCAATGCAGCAGGCCAGTCGTAAACTTTCGCCATCCATGGGCTGGCCGTCCCCGACAGGAAAGCGCCACCCATGATCGCGGTTGAGTAGACGCCCATCAGGCTGGCAGCCCCGACGCCGGCACGGTGTCGGATCAGGATCGGAAGCATGGCCTGCACGACAGCAATCCCGATGCCGCCCAGGATCGCCGTGGCAAGCAGCAAGTCTGCGCTAGGTATTAACCAGCGAAGTAAACTGCTCATGAGGATCAGCGCTAAACCCAGCGCGATGCCGTTACGCTCCTTGACCCATGTTGTCAGTCTTGCAGTTGCAAGCAAGCACACGCCCATCAACGCTACAGGCAGCGTAGTGAGCAAGCTTGCGCCGGTATCGGACAGGCCGGTGTCGCGCTGAATGGCATCCAGCAGCGGACCGATAGCTGCCATGGTCGGACGCAGATTGATCCCGACGAGCACTATTGCCAGGGCACAAAGCCAACGGTTGTAAGCAGTGGGCATGATCAGGCTCCTGAACCAGTGTTTTCCGCGTGTCCGCGCTCTGTTATCTTAATGTAGAGATAAATTATCTCTACGTAAAGATAAATAGCGGGCGAGACAATGGACAGAGCACTGAAAGCAGCCAGCCAATGGGCGCGCGAACGGCCAGACCTCGACACCAAACCGATGACCTTGTTGGGTCGCCTGGCAGAAGCCGCACTTGTGGTCGCACGTGACCGGCTAAACCCCTTGTTTGCGGAGTTTGGATTGCAGCCAGGGGAGTTCGATGTCTTGGCCACATTGCGCCGCAGTGGCGCACCGTACGCCCTGACGCCGACCGACCTCTATGAAGCCGCCATGATCTCGTCTGGAAGCATGACCAATCGGATCGATCGGCTGGAGAAGGCTGGCTGGGTTGCACGCCGGCCGAACCCGGCAGACAAAAGAGGAACGCTCGTTGCACTCACACCCGACGGCCTCGCGCTGATTGAAAAAGCCGTTGAGGTCCATGTCGCCAACCAGCACACGATCGTTGCTGGGCTGGATGCGCAAGAACAGGAGCAGCTTTGCGCGCTGTTGGAAAAACTGCTGGCGTCGCAGCGCAGCTGACTTGTGTCGAATATCGCCGCACTCACGCCCCCTGTGGTTACAGCCCTGCCCTGCTTCCGACTACCCCGCCATGGAGGTACACTCAGGGCCGGTGCGCACCACCTCGACCAGGGGCCACATTATGATGTTCTAAGGAGCGGGATTTCATGGCGGCATTGGATGATGTGTTTCATGGTCTTCACCAGGACGGCTTGCTGACCCTGGCCAACGTGGCTGACGCGGGCGGCGCGCGTCTCGTCGAGCGCCTGGGCAGCAAGGCCGTCGCCACCAGCAGCGCGGCGATGGCCTGGTCCCACGGCTATCAGGATGGCAACCAGCTGCCGCTGGCGTTGTTGCGGTCCACCATCGGCTCCATGACGCGGGTGCTTGGCGTCCCCCTGACGGTGGATATCGAAGGGGGTTATTCGGAGGACCCTCAGCAGGTCGCGCAAGTGATCGACGCTGTCATCACCGAGGGCGCGGTCGGCATCAATATCGAAGACGGCGCGGGCTCTCCCGAGCTGCTCATGCGCAAGCTCGACGCCGCCAGGAACGTTGCCAGTCGGCACGGGGTCAAGCTGTTCGTCAACGTGCGCTGCGACGTCTACCTGAAAAACCTGGTGCCTGCCGAGCAACGCCTGGAAGAACTCCTCAAGCGCGCCGCGCTGTATACCAATGCCGGCGCAGACGGATTGTTCGCCGCTGGCGTGGTCGAGGCTGGTGAAATCGCCACGCTGTGCCGAACATCGCGTTTGCCAGTCAATCTGCTCTGGCGCGAAGGCCTGGCTGCGCCGGGCGAGCTGCAACGCCTCGGTGTCAGGCGCCTGAGTGCCGGCTCGAGCATCGCCGAGTTCTTGTACGGCGCCATGGCTGGCTTGGCCCGCAGCTTCCTGGAGCGTGGGCAACTCGACAGCCATGCCTTGAAGGCCCACACCTATGGCGAGTTGAACTCATTGATGGCTGCCACGCCCCGCTGCCCATGACCGCGCAGCGCTGGCCGAAACAAGTTCGAACATCCGCCTCAGACGTCAACGGCCACTCGCCGCATGACTGATGAAGCCTGTTGCGGCTGGCGTAGCGGTGTAGCAAGACTGACCCTGACCGCCCCAGGCGCCTCTTGGAGCTATAACCCATGCAGTTCATGAAATACCACGCGGCCGGCAACGACTATCTGGTCTACCACGACCACACACCGTTCGCCTGTTCGGCCCAGGCAATCTCGCTGATCTGCGACCGACACAAAGGGCTGGGCAGCGACGGCATCCTGGTGCCGCTAATCGCGGTCGACGCGCCGCTCGCGGTGCGCATCTTCAATATCGATGGCTCCGAGGCAGAGAAGAGTGGCAACGGCCTGCGTATTCTCTGTCGCTATCTTTGGGATCAGGGCATCGTGACGCACGCGCCGTTCGACCTGACAACCCAAGGCGGGCGGGTTCATTGCCAGGTACTCGACAACGGTCGGCGCATTTCCATCGCCATGGGCATGGCGAGCTTCCCCGAGATCGAACGACACGCCGTGGACCTCGATGGCATGCAACTGCACCTGCACCCAGTGTCGATGGGCAACCCTCACTGCGTGGTGTTCGTCGATCAGCCCACCGAGGCACTCGCCCGCAGGCTCGGGCCGATCATCGAACATTTATCGCGGTTCCCGAACAGGACCAATGTTCAATTCGTGAGCGTCATCGACCGCGCAAACCTGAGGGTGCAGATCTGGGAGCGAGGCGTTGGCTACACGCTGTCTTCGGGTACCAGCAGTTGTGCCGCCGCGGCAGTTTCGCGCCGGCTTGGGTTCGTTGACCGGCAGATAACCGTGCACATGCCGGGTGGTCAAATCGCTATCGAGCTTGATGACCACTACAACGTCCTTATGCAGGGGCCGGTGTGCAAGATAGGTCAATATTGCTTGGATCAAGAATGCCTGACGCAGGTCTCTTGAGCCTTCCCCACAGACGGAACAGGTGCTGCTTCCCAAGCGTGGTTTACTCTCCATACCGCCCTGGTGGCTTGATCAGGGCAGCATAGGCTCGAGCGGACCGCAACGAGCACCGCTTCAAGTCAGCATGCGGTGCCAGGCCAAAGTGGCCAGCGCAATACCGCAGACCCAGAGCGCAACCATAGCCCAAGACTGGACCTCCCTCTTCAGCTCTTTCCTTCGCATAATCTCTCCCTTGCCGGCATATCGCCGGGTGCATAACGATCTTGTTGTGACCCAACGCTATAAAGCGGGGTTCATTCTTCTTGTGCCTCAGTTGCCCTACTCGGCCAAGCGGTCGTAGGACGCCTCGCATGCCAGGCCGGCTTCGTCGCGCAGCCGCTGGCCAGCAGCATCAGCCCCAGCAGCATCGTTATCGGCAAACGCCTGCTGTTCATTAACGTGCGCCCTCACCTCTTCATGTGCCGCGGCGCGACGTTGTTCTTCTGCTCGAGCGCTGCTGTCGATACTCGCCTGGGTCAACCGTCCAGAGGCTGGCCAGGCTAGGACCAAGACGATCAAGGTTACCGCCAACGACGGCGTCGATGACGTATTGCTTGAGGCGCTTCGACTCTTCGTTCATCTGTGTGCTCCAGAAACAAAAAAGCCCCGGCAAATGCCGAGGCGATGGATTAACTAGAGACTTATGTCTACTGTGGGGCCTCTATCGAAGCCCTTACACGCACTCTCAGATCAAACCAAGACATCCCACGTCAGCGCAACCGCTGCGCCTGGAACACTTGCGGCGAGCCACAGCCCCTGACCTGCGGGAAGAAACAATGGGTAAGGAAGAGCAAGCTCCGAGCCAGTGCCGACAGCCGAACTCGCATTTGCTGAGAAAATGATTGGCTTGGATTGGTCGGCAATGCTCGAAGGAGCAGAAGTACCAGTGAACACTCCCACCCCGCCGTTGGATGTACTGATGAGGCAAGTGCTAACAATCACACCGGAGGTATTTGCCGCAGGAGCTACAACCTGAACCACATTGCTACCTGGGTTTACTGTCAGGTAATTCTTGCCAACTTTTACTGCGTTCATACTAACCACCTATTGAGTCGAATGTTGTATCGCGGAGAATTCCGCTTTCATGTCGCTCACAGGCGATGGCTCGAAGCTCAGGGCTTTCGTTCAGTCCTATAGATCAGTGCCACGAGTGTGCATGTGCCGCTATTGGACCTAGGAGTGAAATTACTATGGCAGCATAGCACTGTATATGCAACCAGTTGACTGCGAGTTTTTTCGATCCTGAATGGTGAATACGCAGCCAAGAAAGACCTTGGCGCTGATGTCGCGGTGCAGCCAGGGCCATGGCGATCACGGCAAATCCGATCCAGCCTAGAGCGGTAACGCCTTCTGACGAATTGATGTTCGGGTGTTCGCCATCAGAGGATTTGAGTGGGATGTCATGCACGACGGCTACGCCTGCCTTGGTGTCCGCGTAGATCACGCCAGTGGTGATGACTCCGCTGATGATCCCGTCTCGCCCCTTACCGCTCAGTACGTACCAGGTCGCCCAGATGACGATCATCCCGGACGATACGGCGTTGATTGCACGGTGAAGGGCTGCGATGAGAGAGTCGCCAAAGGTACCCAGAAGAAAGCCGACACCAGCAACACTCCCAACTCGGAGCAATCGGTGAGGCGGAGCCACAATGAAAGATCCCGCCACTAGGCGGGATCAGAAGGAAGCATTAGGCCAGTAAATCCCAAGTCAGTGCGATTGCACCATTCGGTGTAGACGAGTATGCCCACAATGCTTGTCCCGCGGGAATGCGGATCGGGTACGGCATAACAATCTCCGAGTCGCTACCAGCGATGGTGGAACCATTGCCGGAGAAGATGATTGCCGAGTTGGAAATGGTTGAACCGGTCGGGCCAACATACAAATCAACGGTACCTGTCGAGGTCTTGATCAGGCCGGTCTGGATGATCAGACCACCAGTGTTTTGTGCCGCGGAAACGATCTCCAGAACCCCTTTAGGAAAAGCGGTAATGAAGTGTTTACCCATAGTTACTGTGTTCATTTTTTCACCTTTGAATTGAATGATTGATCGCGGGAAATTCCGCATTCATGTCGCTCAAAGGCGATGGCTCGAAGCTCAGGGCTTTCGTTCGGTCCTATTGATCAGCACCACCAGTGTGCATGTGCTGCATTTGGACCCGGGAGTGAAATCACTATGGCAGCATAGTACTGTATATGCAACCAGTTCCCTGCGAGTTTTTCGATCCTGAATGATGAATAGCAACCAAGAAAGACCTTGGCGCTGATGTCGCGATGCAGGGCGTAGCTTGCCAGGGCCATGATGAATGCCAGGAGGCTCCATGCGCTTTCCTGCAGGCAACAAAAAGCCCGACGCTGTGGTCGGGCTCTGGGATCCGTCGGCTACGTGCTTACGTGTTCCCTCCGTCGAAGGGGAGCGAATACGTGAAACAGACGTCGGACCTGCACAAGCAATGGGTGCCGGTGCTGAATGAGCTGGGTATCAGGAGGAGGCCCCCATACAACTGTCGTCACACCTATGCGACAATATGCTTAATGTCTGGCCTCAACCCCGCATTTATCGCCCAACAGCTGGGTCACAGCGTGCAAATGCTGCTGTCGACGTATGCGCGTTGGCTCAACTCAAGCTCCGACTGGAGCGAGCTGGAAAAGCTCAAGATTGGTATCAAATCGGTATCAGCCGAGAATCCAGCCGCGTAAGTTACTGATAGGTAAGCGCTTTGATCTCCACCGCCAATATCACCATGCAGTTCGGCTCCAAGCCGCTGTTCGAAAACGTCTCGGTCAAATTCAACAACGGCAACCGCTACGGCCTGATCGGCGCCAACGGTTGCGGCAAGTCGACCTTCATGAAGATCCTCGGCGGCGACCTCGAGCCGTCCGGCGGCCAGGTGATGCTCGAGCCGAACACCCGCCTGGGCAAGCTGCGCCAGGACCAGTTCGCCTACGAGGACTTCACCGTGATCGACACGGTGATCATGGGCCACGAACAGCTGTACAAGGTCAAGGCCGAGCGCGACCGCATCTACTCGCTGGCGGAGATGACCGAGGAAGACGGCATGGCCGTCGCCGAGCTGGAAACCGAGTTTGCCGAAATGGACGGCTACACCGCCGACTCCCGCGCCGGCGAGCTGCTGCTGGGCCTGGGTATCCCTCTGGAGCAGCACTTCGGCCCGATGAGCGAGGTCGCGCCCGGCTGGAAACTGCGTGTACTGCTGGCCCAGGCGCTGTTCTCGGACCCGGACGTGCTGCTGCTGGACGAACCGACCAACCACCTGGACATCAACACCATTCGCTGGCTGGAAACGATTCTCACGGCGCGCAACAGCACCATGATCATCATTTCCCACGACCGCCACTTCCTCAACAGCGTCTGCACCCACATGGCCGACCTGGACTACGGCGAGCTGCGCCTGTTCCCGGGCAACTACGACGAATACATGACAGCTGCTACCCAGTCGCGCGAGCAGTTGCTGTCGGACAACGCCAAGAAGAAGGCACAGATCGCCGAGCTGCAGACCTTCGTCAGCCGCTTCTCGGCCAACGCCTCGAAGGCCAAGCAGGCCACATCGCGCGCCAAGCAGATCGACAAGATCCAGCTGGCCGAGGTCAAGCCTTCGAGCCGCGTCAGCCCGTTCATCCGCTTCGAACAAACGAAGAAACTGCATCGCCAGGCAGTGATCGTCGAGAAAATGGCCAAGGCCTTCGATGACAAGGTGCTGTTCAAGGACTTCAGCTTCACCATCGAGGCCGGCGAGCGCGTGGCGATCATCGGCCCCAACGGTATCGGCAAGACCACCCTGCTGCGTACCCTGGTCGGCGAAATGCAGCCGGACGCGGGCGCGGTGAAGTGGACCGACAGCGCTGAGGTGGGCTACTACGCCCAGGACCACGCCCACGACTTCGAAGACGACATGACCCTGTTCGACTGGATGGGCCAGTGGACCAGCGGCGAGCAGGTGATCCGCGGCACCCTGGGGCGCATGCTGTTCTCCAACGACGAGATCCTCAAGTCGGTGAAGGTGATTTCCGGTGGTGAACAGGGCCGCATGCTGTTCGGCAAGCTGATCCTGCAAAAGCCCAACGTACTGGTGATGGACGAACCGACCAACCACCTGGACATGGAATCGATCGAGGCGCTGAACCTGGCGCTGGAAAACTACCCGGGCACCCTGCTGTTCGTCAGCCACGACCGTGAGTTCGTGTCGTCGCTGGCCACCCGCATCATCGAGCTGACCGCCGATGGCGTGGTGGACTTCAGCGGTACCTACGACGACTACCTGCGCAGCCAGGGCGTGGTGGTCTGATCGACGGGTAACGATAGCCAGCGCTATTGACCGCCTGACTCAATCGCGGGGCAAGCCCGCTCCCACAAGGTCTGTATAGCCTTTGTGGGAGCGGGCTTGCCCCGCGATGGTTTAGTTAGCCTGCTTTCTTTTCCGTCGCGCAGCGGCCATGATGGGCACAGCCCACCGCCCGCCCGCGAACGAGCCCATGACCACGCCCCACAGCACCCTCGGCATCACCCGGCAGATCCTCGCGATCGTCTTCTACACCTTCATCGCCTTCCTCTGCATCGGCCTGCCAATCGCGGTATTGCCCAGCCACGTGCATGATCAACTAGGCTTCGGCGCGGTCATTGCCGGCCTGACCATCGGTCTGCAGTACCTGGCCACTCTGCTCAGCCGGCCCTTTGCCGGGCGCGTGGCCGACACCCTGGGCGGCAAGCGCGCCATTCGCTACGGCTTGTACGGTATCGCCGGCTGCGGACTGCTCACGCTGTTCTCGGCCTGGAGCCAGGCCCTGCCCTGGCTGAGCCTGGCGCTGCTGTTGGGCGGGCGCCTGCTGCTGGGTATCGCCCAGGGGTTGATCGGGGTGGCGACGCTGAGCTGGGGCATCGGCCAGGTAGGCGCGCAACACACGGCGCGGGTCATCTCATGGAACGGTATCGCCTCCTACGGCGCCATCGCCATTGGCGCGCCGGCGGGAGTGTTGCTGGTGGATGCGCTGCACTTCGTGGTGTTAGGCCCTGCCTTGCTGGTGCTGGCATTGCTGGCCCTGGCGGCGTTGCGCAGGCGCCCGGATGTCGTGGTGGTGCGCGGTGAGCGGCTGCCATTCTGGTCGGCCTTCGCCCGAATCGCACCCTGCGGCCTGGGGCTGACCCTGGCGTCGATCGGCTATGGCACCCTGACCACCTTCGTTACCCTCTATTACCTGGAGCGCGGCTGGGTTGGCGCGGCCTGGTGCCTGAGCGCCTTCGGCTTGTGCTTCATCGTTTCGCGGCTGCTGTTCGTCAACGCGGTCAACCGCTTTGGCGGCTACAACGTCGCCATCGCCTGCATGGGCACCGAGGTCCTGGGCCTGGCGCTGCTGTGGCTGGCGCCAACGCCGCTGTGGGCGCTGCTCGGTGCCGGGCTGACCGGGTTCGGCCTGTCGCTGGTATACCCGGCCCTGGGCGTCGAGGCAATTCGCCAGGTGCCGAGCAGCAGCCGCGGTGCCGGCCTGGGCGCCTATGCGGTGTTCTTCGACCTGGCCTTGGCCATTGCTGGCCCGGTGATGGGGGCGGTGGCGGTACGCCTGGGCTATGCCTCGATCTTCTGCGTCGCCGCCCTGCTCGCGCTGTCAGGGGTTGCGCTGAGCTTGTGGCTGGCCCGGCGCAGCCAGCGCGGCTGAACGCTCGGCAGGCGCCGGCGCGCCCAGGGCCTGGCCGAAGAACGCCGAGGTTGCGCTGCGCAACGAGCGGTGGATATACCGGCGGTCGACCCCCTCGGGGTCTTTGCACAGCACGGGCATGCGCTGGTGCTGCTCGGCATCGCAGGGCGCCATGAACACGAAGTGCCCGGCTCCCGACAGCAGCCGGTAATCGGGGCTGACCGGCAGCTTGCGGGCCAGGGCGTCGGCGTTGTGCTCCAAGGCCAGCAACTGGTCGCGATCACCGCTGTAGATCAACGCCGGCACCTGCACGCCAGCCAGGGCGTGACGCCCGAACATCAAGCCCAGCGGCGCCATCAGCATCACCGCCCCGACCCGAGGGTCAGCCCGTGGCGCCAATTCGCTGTGGTCGGCAATTAGCACGCCATGGGTCTTGCAGGCATCGGCATCGCCCGGGCGGGCCTCACAGTAGCGGCGCAGCCGTTCGAGGTCAGGCCTGGCGCCAGACAGGATCAACGCGGTTTCGCCCCCGGCCGAATAACCGATCACCCCGACCTTGCCATCGTTCAGGTAAGGCGCGAGCAAGGCATCGGCACGCGCCGCCGTGATCGCGGCGCTTATCTGCAAAGGGCGGCCATAGAGGTTGCTGAGGGTGCCCAGGCGGCTGTGGTCGCGGTTGTTGTCGCCGGGATGGATCACCGCCACCACCACGAACCCCAGGCGTGCCAAGCCATTGGCCAAATCGTGCAGGGCCATCGGGCTGCCGGTGTTGCCGTGGGAGATCAGCAGCAGCGGGAACCGACCCATGGCCACCGGTGCTTCTTCGGCGACCCGGGTCTGGTAGCCCTCGATCCGCAGGTTGCGCACCTGGCCATTGGCTGGATAGAACACCAGCGCCTGCATGGGCCGCGCATCGACCGGGTCGGCCAGGGTCAGATGGTGCAAACCGGCAACCCATGGCGCCGCGTCGGCGCGAGCCAACAGGCCGGCGAGCAGCAACAGGGCCATCAGGGTGCGGGTTCGGTTCATCGCGGTGCGTCAAGCGGGCAGCGGTATGGATCAGCATAGAACCCGCTTCGCCGTGGTCACATGAAAACTGGATGAAAAAAACCGACTGGCGCGCGAGGCGCCAGTCGGCTTGCTTGCCGCAGTGCGGGATCAGGCAGCGGCGAACAGTTCACCGGCAATCTGCGCCTGGGCGGCGTCGATGGCCTTGGCGCGGTGCTCGGGGCCATAGGCCAGGCCGTGGGCACGGACGATTTCCAGGTCGGTGATACCGATGAAGCCGAGGAACACCTTGAGGAAGTCCTCATGGCCAACACCGGTCGGCTGGCCCTGGTGCAGACCACCGGCGGTGGACACCAGTATCACCTTCTTGTCGCCGCACAGACCTTCAGGGCCGGCTTCGCTATAACGGAAGGTCTTGCCGGCGACGGCCACACGGTCGATCCAGGCCTTGAGCTGGGTCGGCACGGTGAAGTTGTACATCGGCGCGCCAATCACCACCGCGTCGGCGGCCAGGAACTCTTCCAGGGTTTCGGCGCTGAGCCTGGCTTCGTGGGCCTGGGCGGCGTCGCGCATTTCCTCGGGGGTGCCAGCGGCGACCAAGGTGGCGGCGGAGAAATGGCTGATGGCGTCACCGGCCAGGTCACGGTAGACCACCTCGATGCTCGGATCTGCGGCTTTCCAGGCGTCGACCACTTCGCGGCTCAGTTGGCGGGAGGCGGAATTGTCGCCCAGGATGCTCGAATCGATATGCAACAGTTTCATGGGACTCTCCTGTGAATGAAGACCGCGGCGGTGGGCGATCACGTTGGAGAGAATCCTACCTATACAGCGAATGGCTGATAAGTCGGCAAAAATGCGTTAGTTTGTTCTACTGATGGAACAATGAGACTGTCACATGCAAGACCTCAACGACCTGTTCTACTTCGCCCGGGTGGTCGAAGCTGGCGGTTTCGCCGCTGCCGGGCGCCAGCTGGGGATTCCCAAGTCGCGGCTGTCGCGGCGCATCGCCGAGCTCGAAGAGCGCCTGGGCACCCGCCTGCTGCAACGCACCACCCGCCAGCTCAAGCTCACCGCGGTGGGCGAACGCTACCTGAGCCACTGCCAGGCCATGCTGCTGGAGGCAGAAATGGCCGACGAAGTGGTGGCCAGCATGTCCAGCGAGCCCCGCGGCCGCCTGCGGGTGTCCTGTCCGGTGGCCCTGGCCCATGCCTTTCTGCCGGATGTCATCAGCCGCTTCTTGGCCCAGTACCCTCAGGTGCAACTGGACATGGTACTGCTCAACCGTCGCGTCGACCTGATCTCCGAGGGTATCGACGTGGCCCTGCGCGTACGCGACCTGGGCGATGAAGACCCGGCGCTGGTCACCCGCCGCCTGCGTCAGGCGCAGATGCAACTGGTGGCGGCGCCGGGCTTTGCCGAGCATGTCCACGAGCCGGCGCAACTGGCGACATTGCCGGTGCTGGGCGCCACCGAGGCCGACCGCCTGGTGCATTTTCGCCTGTTCGGCCCCGGCGGTCGTGAGGAGGAAGTGGCGCTGGAACCGCGCCTGGCCATCGACGACTTCGTCGTGCGCAATGCCGCGGTCCGCGCGGGCCTGGGCTTTACCGCCCTGCCCAGCATGTTCTGCGAGGAGGAACTGGCGCGTGGCGAGTTGGTGCGCCTGCTGCCAGACTGGTCGCTGCCGGGCGGCTACCTGCAGGCGGTATATCCGCACCGGCGAGGGTTGCTGCCGGCGGTCAGGGTATGGATAGACCACCTCGCGGCTTCGTTCGAGGCATGTGGAGAGCGTTATGTCTGAGCACAGGATGACGGCAGAACAGGTCGCGGCCTTCTGCCTGGCCCTGCCCGGGGCGCAAGAGGACTATAAATGGGGCGGCATACGGGTGTTCTCGGTGGCCGGCAACAAGATGTTCGCGATCCAGGGCCTGAGCGGCGACGGGCTGGCGTTCAAGGTGGCCGATGAGCTGTTCCTGGGCTACTGCGACCGCCCGGGGATACGCCCGGCGCCCTACCTGGCGCGGGCCAAGTGGGTCAGCCTGGAACAGCCCTATCCCATGGCCCGGGAAGAAATGAGCGACTTGCTGCGCCGCTCGCACCAGTTGGTGGTACGGCGCTTGCCCAAGCGGCTGCAGCTGGGGTTGCTGCTGGACTGATGTGCTGTGCATGCGCCGCGTTGCCTGGTTCGCCAGCAAGGCTGGCGCCTACAGGTGGCAAAGCGCATGTGGATCAAAACCATTGGCCGAGCCAACGGCCACCCAGCAGCAGGTGATCGATCCAGAACAGCTGATGCACCGCGACAATGGCCCAGAACACCAGCTGATACGACAGCTTGCGAGTCTTGTGGCGCAACAGCTGCTGGGCCAGCAATGCCCCCGGCCACCCCCCCAGCAGCTCGCTGGCATGCAACACCTTTTCCGGCGTACGCCAGGCCTGGGCACGTGCCTGCTGCTTGTCCTGCCAGTACAACAGCAAACTGATCAAGCTCACCGCCGGATATAACGCCAATGGCAACCACGACTGGCCGCTGAGGCCCATCTGCAGCCCCCCCAGCAACGGCAGCAGGCACAGCCCCGCCAGCACCAGCAACTTCAGGCGCGCATGGCGCACGCCCTGGGCCTCTCCCCGGCCCGCTGTCTGTGCCCGCGCCATCAGCCGTGCGCCGTCGCCCAGTCGACCCAGCCAAACTCCCAGGTAGCCAGGATCAGCAAGCCAAAGGCAATGCGGTACCAGGCAAATACCGCGTAGCTATGGTTGGCAATGAACTTGAGCAAGCCGCGCACGGCAATCATGGCGAAGATGAACGACACCACGAAGCCCAGGGCGAACACCGGCAAGTCGCCGGGCTGGAACAGCTCGCGGTACTTGTACCCCGAGTACACCGCCGCGCCGACCATGGTCGGCATGGCCAGGAAGAACGAGAACTCGGTGGCGGCCTTGCGCGACAGGCCGAACAACAGGCCGCCGATGATGGTCGAGCCGGACCGCGAGGTGCCCGGGATCATTGCCAGGCATTGGATGAAACCGATCTTCAAGGCATGGCTCCAGCGCATCTCGTCGACATGGTCGACGTCCACCCGGTGCTCGCGCCGCTCGGCCCACAGCATGATCAGGCCGCCCACCACCAGCGCGGCCGCCACCGTCACCGGGTTGAACAGGTACTCATGAATCAGGTCGGCGAACAGCACGCCCAACACCACCGCCGGTAGGAAGGCGATCAGCAGGTTGGCGGTGAAACGCCGCGCGGGGGCCTGCGTCGGCAAGCCGACCACGACATCGAGGATCTTGCGTCGAAACTCCCACACCACCGCCAGGATGGCGCCCAGCTGGATGATGATGTTGAACGCCATGGCGCGTTCACCGCCAAAGCCAATCAGGTCGGCAACGATGATCTGGTGCCCGGTACTGGAAATCGGCAAAAATTCCGTCAGGCCTTCAACCACGCCCAAGATGATTGCCTGCAAGGCACTCCAAAAATCCATCAATCCCCCAAGTGCGACGCTGCGCGTGGCAGGCCGCTTATTTTGATTTATCTACAGGTGCCACACGCGGCGACGCTGTTTTACAGCGACAGTTGGTCACGCAGCCAGCGGAAAAGTTCAGCGGCCTAAAGGTTTCATCTGGCGCGGCCGAAATCTTATCAAAGCAAGTGTTGCAGCTTCTGTATTACCTGCAACAAGGCTTGTCTGGTTTTACCCATTAGCCGTTGGTCGTGTGGGGGCCGATGGCAAAGCATGCTTGGATGCAGACAAAAAAGAACAAGACTGGAGTAACGCATCATGAAGACCCTGAGGTCGATGTCGATCAGCCGCCGCCTGTGGCTGATCCTGCTGGTGGCGGTGGCCATGCTGGTGGTACTGGGCCTGCTGCTGTTGCGCCAGTTGCATGGCGACCTGTACCAGGCCAAGGCCGAGAAGACCCGCCACGTGGTGCAGACCGCCGCCGGCGTGCTGGCCTACTATCAAGGCCTGGAAGCCGCTGGCAGCCTGACGCGTGAGGCCGCGCAGCAGCAGGCCCTGCAGGTGGTGCGCGGGCTGCGCTACGACCAGAACGACTATTTCTGGATCAACGACCTGCAGCCGAAGATGATCATGCACCCGGCCAATCCCAAGCTCGATGGCCAGGACCTGTCTGCGATCCGCGACCCTGACGGTTTCGCCGTGTTCAATGAAATGGTCACCCTGGCCCGCAGCCAGGGCGCAGGCCCGGTCGACTATCGCTGGCCCAAGCCCGGCGCCAGCGAGCCGGTGGCCAAGACCTCCTACATCCAGCTGTTCAAGCCCTGGGGCTGGATCATCGGCTCAGGCGTGTACATCGACGATGTGCAGGCCGAGTTCGCCCGCCAGTTGCGCGATGCCTCGTTGGTCGGCCTCGCCATTGCCCTGGCAATGGCCCTGCTGGTGATGCTGATCGCCCGCAGCATCGCCCGCCCGCTGCAAGAGGCGGTACACGCCATGGGCACCATCGCCAGCGGCGAAAGCGACCTGACCCGGCGTCTGGATACCCACGGCCGTGACGAGATCACCCACCTGGGCGAGCACTTCAACCGTTTCAACGGCAAATTGCAGGGAGTGATCGGCCAGTTGCAAGGCGCCGCCCACGCCCTGGCCGAGTCTGCCGGGCATGTCGGCGACAACGCCGGCGCAGCCCAGGCCCGCAGCGCCCAGCAGTCGCTGCAGATGGACCAGGTGGCCACCGCGGTCAACGAAGTCACCTACGCCGTGCACGACGTGGCCAAGCACGCCGAGCAGGCCGCCAGCGAGATGCGCAACGCCCAGGCCCAGGTCGGCCATGGCCAGCAGGCGATCCATGGCAGCCTGCAACAGATCGACCGGCTCTCGGCGACCATCGACCAGGCCGTGCAGGTGATCCGCGAACTGGCCAGCCACAGCACCAAGATTGGCGGTGTGCTCGAGGTAATCCGCTCGATCGCCGAACAGACCAACCTGCTGGCCCTCAACGCCGCCATCGAGGCGGCCCGTGCCGGTGAACAGGGCCGTGGCTTCGCCGTGGTCGCCGACGAAGTGCGCCTGCTGGCCCAGCGTACCGCCCAATCGACCGCCGAGATCCAGACCATGATCGAGCACTTGCAAGGGCAATCGGAGGCGGCAGTGCGCGCCATCGACACCAGCAGCGAGGCCTCGCGCCAGACCGTCGAGCAGGCCCGTGAGGCCGGCAGCAGCCTGGATGCCATCAGCCAGGCCCTGGGCAACCTCGGCGCGCTCAACGCCTCGATCGCCAGCGCCACCTTGCAGCAGTCCCATGTGGTCGAGGAGATCAACCGCAACGTCACCGAAACCGCCGACCTGTCGCAGCAGACCGCCGAGGCGGCGCGCCAGTCCAGTGATGCGGGCAGTGCCCTGGCACGGTTGAGCGAGGAGCTGGAGCAGTTGCTCAAGCAGT
The DNA here is from genome assembly GCF_004519305.1 of Pseudomonas sp. RIT623. Classification (GTDB taxonomy): domain Bacteria; phylum Pseudomonadota; class Gammaproteobacteria; order Pseudomonadales; family Pseudomonadaceae; genus Aquipseudomonas. The sequence goes on from NZ_SOZA01000003.1 coordinate 131,035, forward strand.
TCAAGGTCTGAGGCCTTTGGCCACCTGGTATTTTTTCCAGTAGACGCCTCTACCTGCGTAACAGAACGTTGACCTCCCAGCCAAGACAGGAGGTCTCATGTACCAGCACACATTGGTGATTGCGTTGCTTCTCGGGACGTCGGCCGCCCAAGCTGCCGCGGTTGTGGCCGTCGACACCCCGCAGAACACCGTCAAGCGCATCAACGCGAACTACAACAGCCTTCGCAGCGACTGCAAGGAGCCCGCTGGCGCGCCGCGCGGTTATTACTATTGCAGCGGGGTCAGCGTGCGGATGGTCGACGACGGCCCCTTCAACCCATGGGACTACAGCCCCTATGCGCTGAAAACAGGCGCCACCTCCTTCAGCTGGATTCGCGCGGACCTGAGCACCAATCGCCTGATCCGCCCTGCCGGTTTCATCCTGCGCACGCCGGAGGATGCCCGGCAACTCAAGGCGCCGGTCATGGAGACCGGCTTCATGTGCATCTACAGCTTCGATGGTTTCACCGGGCCGGAGCGTCTAGCCCATGGCTGCGGCGCCTACAATGCCGCGCTTCCCGCCAACCATCAGGCTCGTTCGGCGACCAGCCCGGAAAACCTCAACAACACCCTGGCCTATGGCAGTTGCGACAGTGCCGGCATCGATACCGCGGACCAGTGGCGCAAAAACTATCGCTATGTGCGCAACGACCTGAACCGCATCCAGGTCACCCAGTGCTCCTGGAACGTCGAGCAGCCCAGCGACTGGGCGGCGATGATCGATGTGCACCAGAACCCGCGAACAGTCACGCGCAACCTGCTGGGCAGGGAGGTGCCGGCAGCCGACAGTTTTGCCCGCAAAGAGCTGACCAATGAAATGCTGCTGCGCAACGCTGGCCAAGCCAGTGATGGCAGCGCGCGCCTGCCGTTTATCGACGCCTTCGCCTGGGATCCGAACAGCACCTAGCCAATACCCGTGGCGATACCAGCAAGGCCAAGCCCACCGTCGGGCTCAAACCGGCACAGGCGTTCCAGCGTAAGCTCTATGCGCAAGGCTACGCGGTACCGGTGCTGCGCATCGACTTCAGCAAGCCGGCCAGCGAGCGCTTCAGCTATGTAGCCGCCGATCAGGTCGTGCCGCTGGGTGATCAACCCTTACCCAGCGACGGCACGCTCAAGACCAGGACTACATCGACTCCGCCACCTGGGTGAAGCGCCACGACCCTGGCATGGGCCGCGAGGAGTGGACACTCAATGTCGTGCTCAAGCAAGGAGTCAAGGTGAGCGCGGGCAACCTCCAGGCCATCTACCAGGCGCTGGAAAATCGCTATGGCGACGGACAGCACTGGCGTGAAAACGAGATCTATCCAGGCAGCATGCGCGCCCAGGTCGAATGCCTGGCCAGCCACTATCCGGACAAGACGCAATGGAACCTTGAGCCCTTCCGCCCGACCGCCTCTGCCAATGACATGCGAAAGAGCGGCTGCAACCCGGTGCGCAAGTTGATCGAGGCGGCTGCCTGGTCCGAACAGACCGATAACAAGACCGGGGCGAAATTCTTCGGACTGCAGGTCGTGCCGACCCTGAGCGGGCGGCAGGCTTCAGTGGAGGATCTGTATGCCGAGCTGTTCCGCCAACGCGGACGCGACGAGCAGTGGCAGGAAGGCGTCGCCGGCAGCATGAAGTTGCAATTGGCCTGCCTGCATAAAAACTACAACCCGAAAAAAGACTGGAACCTCGAACCCTACCGCCAGGCCACCTCGTCGGGCCAGACCGAAGCGGCCCAGTGCAACCCTTGACGGCCCATTGAACCACTGCCATGAAAACGGCCCGCAGAGAATCGCGGGCCGATTTCATGGGTCACCCCATACCACTGGGCGCAACAGCGCCCGTCAATAGGGATTGCACTTCATCTTCAACGCCATTTCATGGTCGACATAGGGGCGCGCAGGCTCCAAATTCCACTCAGGTTTGTTGCGCACTGGCCGACCATCATCCACCAAGGTCAGGTGACAAACCATTTGCCGGCGCATGGAGCCACCATTCTGGCTGTATTGGCGCCACTGTTGGTCATCCTTATGCTTGTTGTACAGCTCGGCCCACATCCGATCAGTCTGCTCGTCGGAGATCTTGCGCCCGCAATCGGTAGGCACGACCTCCAGCGTCCAGGTGTCTTTTCCCAGTTTGGGGTCGTCACGCTGGATCCAGTTGCTGGAGGCGATGTACTTGTCACAATACGGGGTGGCAGGCGGTGTCGGCGCCGTGCTCACGCAGGAGAACCTGGCCTTGCCGTTCGGTGTCTTGGGGAAATCGATCTTGACGATATTGCGCTCCTTGCCCGTCTTCGCCTTGTAGTCCGCCGCGTTTTTCTTCGCGTCCTCCAGGCCTCGGGGTTCACTGTAGAAGAAGGCCAGAATCGGCAACTCATCGGTTTTCGGATTGCCCAGGCGCAGCTCGGTCTGCGTCTGGAACTCGCGGCTATTGATAACCTGCCGCGCCTTGATGAATTGCTCAAACGCAACAGTGCGGTTGTCATTGTCCTTGGCGCTGCGCCCCCTCATGTCGAAGCCACATTGCCGCAAGTTCTGCTGTTTATCGCTCTGGTACTTTTTGAACAACGCCACCCAGGCTTTGGCGTCATTGATCGGTGGCTGCATGGCCTGGCAGACCGGCTCTTGGGTCGAGGAGGTTCTTTCGTTGTCACCGCAGCCCTGATCGTCGCGAAAATCGGTCCAGGCATCGTTGGGAAAGGCGCAATACACGTGTACGGGTGTCTCTGGCTTATCGACCCTGTCGAACGGTGTAATCAGATAACCATTGTTGGTTCGCAGCCCAGGGTCTTCATAGCTGATCCCATCGGCGCGCATCCACGAGGCAGCGAAGGTGCCTTTTTGCACCGCCGTCGGACTGGGGTTCCAAACGTCGTACTTGCCGTCTGGCGAACGATGGGTGCCTCTGATCAGCAGCCCTGAACAGTTCGACGCCGGCCCCGAGCGGCACCTGTCAACGGTGGTGTTGTACAGCGACTCGACGGTTTTCAAGGTTTCAGCGCACGACTCGGCACTGGCGGCCAAGGGTTGCAGCAACACTGGGAACACCAGGCACGGCAGCAGTTTTACGAATGTTGTTTTCATCACCCCTCCATCGAATCCATGATTGAGCGTGCGGCGCCCACGCGCCGCAGTGTGGTTTTCCCACACCCGCCGGGTTAGCCTGCCAACTCCCATAGCCAGGCGAAACTGACAAAACTGCCAGGTGCAGGGTCGGCACAAGGTGGGTGGCACACCACGTGCCAACGGGTACAATCCCCTCCCTTCACTAAACCAGCCCAAGGATCGCCGATGTCCGGCCTCGAACTCTTCGCCGCCGCGCTCGGCGTCATCGCCGTCTGGCTCACCGTCAAGCAGAACCCCTGGTGCTGGCCCATCGGCCTGGTGATGGTGGTGCTGTATAGCTGGATCTTCTACGAAGTGAAGCTGTACTCGGACATGCTCCTGCAACTGGTCTACGCCGTGCTGCAGCTGTACGGTTGGTGGCAATGGACCCGCCCGGAGCGGGTCGAGGACGCCCGCCAGGTCAGCCGCCTGGCCGTCGCGCCGCTGCTCAAGGGCCTGGCGGCGGGCCTGCTGGCCAGCCTGCTGCTGGGCGCCGGCATGGCCCACTGGACCGATGCCGCGCAGCCCTGGCTGGATGCCGCCCTCACCGGCTTCAGCCTGGTGGCGCAGCTGTGGATGGCGCAGAAACGCCTGCAATGCTGGGCCCTGTGGGTAGTGCTGGACGTGACATTCGTCGGCCTGTTCCTGTACAAGGGGCTGTACCTGACCGCCGCCCTGTATGCCTTGTTCACCCTGATCGCGGTGCGCGGCTGGCTGGAGTGGCGCCGCGACCCGGCGTTGGTCGCGGCATGAAGGTCCTGGTGCTGTGTGGCCCGGAATCCAGCGGCAAGAGCTGGTTGGCCGGCGAAATCCAGGCCCACTTCGGTGGCGTGCTGGTGGGCGAGTACGTGCGCCACTTCATGGAACGCGAGCAGCGCGACACCTGCTACACCGACATCCCCACCATCGCCCGTGGCCAGCTCGCCTGGGAAGACCTGGGCCGCGCCCAGGCGCCGGGCCTGCTGATCCTCGACACGCACCTGCTGAGCAATATCCTCTGGAGCCGCGCGCTGTTCCATGACTGCCCCGCCTGGCTCGAGCAAGCCCTCGCCGCCCGGCATTACGACCTGCACTTGCTGCTGCGCCCCGAGGGCGTCGAGTGGATCGGCGACGGGCTACGCTGCCAGCCGCAGCTGGAGGAACGCCAGGCGTTCTTCGAAGACAGCCTGGCCTGGTTGCAACGCCATCGACAGACCGTCCAGATCATCGACGGCGACTGGGCGCGGCGCAGCGCCGTGGTGCTGCAGGCGGTGCAACGGCTACTAGACGGCAAACTGCCATGCTGCCCCGCCGAGTGTTAGCCTGCCGTTACACGCCACCGCGCCCCACCCCCCGTGTTTGCGAGCCCAGCGCAAAATCTGGGGGGAGTGTCTCAGGCGTGCAACAGTTTTGTGAAAACCTCGTGGATTCCCCGCCACTACCGGGTTTGCCGACGGTTTGCCCGTGGGTTTGTCTCAACACTGATACAACAAAAAGCCGGCGCGGCCCATCACACCGCGCAACCCTTTGATTCAACAGCACTAACAAAAAGCGGCACACCTTCTGCTCTGCCCTTGGCAACGCGCGGCGCCAGGCCGACACGCCAAAGAAGGAATTGCCATCGTGGGGAAACCAGACAAAGGCATGTATCGCCTCCTGCTGCTCGGCTGCGCACTGGGGTCGAGCTTCAGCCTGCCAGTGCAGGCCGACAACGGTATCGTCGTCATCACCCGTGAAGTCCAGGTACGCAATGCCATCCGCCCGCCAGTGATCCCCGACCCCAACCCGGTCACCGTCAACACCAATCCCTCGGCGCAAATCCTGCGCCAGACCAACGAGCTGAGCGACGGCGACTTCGCCGGCATCAGCAGCGGCGCGGGCATCAATTCGCTGATCACCCAGCAGACCAGCACCCTCGGCACCAGCATCAACACCCAGGCACAACTGCCGAACATCGCCGGTGGCCGTGGCTCGGGTTCCGGCGGCAACGGCATCGCCAACATGGTCAATTCCAACGTCCAGCAAGGCCTGGGCGCGCTGAAGATCCTCAACGGAGGCCAGTGACATGAGGCGCTCGCTGCTGATGCTCGTCACCCTGTGCAGTGCTTCGGTCCTCGCCCAACCGCCGGTGGTCAACAACGCCACCATCGACAGCTCCGGCGCCCGCTACCAGGGCAACCTGGGGGTCAACCAGGCGGCCGGCGACCAGCAGCAGCAGGTCAACGCGCGGGCCATCGCCATCGGCCATGACGCCAACGCCAGCACCCAGATCCGCCAGCGCTCGCGCAGCCTGGTCGACCCGGCGCTCGACGCCCAGGCGAGCATCCAGGGCAACGCCTTCAGCCAGGGCAGCGGCATCCTCGGGGTCAACCAGAGCGCCGGCGCCAGCAACCAGCAAGCCAACGCACTGCGCATCAGCGTCAGTGCCCAGCCACAAACCATCGACGACAGCGTCCTTCTGCAACAGAACGTGGCGCTGCTCAACAGCTCGGATTCAACCGCAGCAACACCCGGCCATCGCCAGGTCAGCACCAGCGACCAGGCATTCACCGGTAGCCGTGGCGTGGTGCAGTTGAATCAGAGTGCCGGGGTGGGCAACCGAACGGCCAACACCCTGAGCATCCGGGTCGCTGACTGACCCAAAACCTGCAAGACAACACTTAACCTAAGAAAAGTACGGAGAATCACCATGAAACCCTCGATGGCACTCAAGCCTCTGGTTTTCGCAATTGCTGCGATCATGGCTGTAGCTGTACAAGCTGGGCAGAACGACCGGCGTGGCAATGACCACCATAATGGCCACCATAACAACGGTCACCACACCCCTCCTCCGACCAAGATCCCTGTGTATGCCACCGCCAATGCCTGGGACAAGCAAAGCAGCACTGGCAACCGCATCCGCAACGAAGGGACTGTCAACGAAGCTGAAATGAGCAACTCGGCCTCCGGCACCAGCGGCAACGTGGGTGTCAACGTGGCGGCCGGTGCTGGCAACCAGCAGGATAACGCCGCCGCCATCGCCAACGCCGGCGCCGACTCCAGCCTGGACAACAGCTTCGTGTTCGGCTCCGCCTCGGCCACGGCCGATGTGCGCCAATACAGCAACAACAACCGCGTCGACAACTACGGCACCACTAACTCCGGCATCATGAGCGGCTCGGGCAACAACGGCAGCGGCAACATGGGCATCAACGTGGCCGGTGGCGATCTGAACCAACAGAAAAACACCATGGCCATTGCCAACTCCAATGCGCCACTGGGCAACGCCACCGCTACCGCCTCCGCCGACCAGAACGGCCCAGGCCTGACCGTGAACAACAACGCCGACCGCACCTACCGGGTCGACACCCTGTCGTTCACCACCACCAAGTCCGGCAGCGCCTCGTACAACAAGGACTCGAACTACAGCAAGGACAGCAGCGCCTCGTCGAGCTGGGAAGCGGCCGGTGCCAACAGCTGGAGCGCCAATGGCTCCAACAGCTCCAACGCCAGCGGCTCGCATAGCCGTGACTCGAGCTCGTCGGCCAGTGGTTCGTTCAACGCCTCGCTGGAAGCTTCGGCAGACGGCAGCGTGACCCGCACCCAGGACTTCGGCCGCCACGAGCGCAGCCGCACCGACTCGTTCGATGCCTCGCTCAACGCCTCGATCGACGCCTCGTACGAGAAGTCGCACGAGAAGTCCTCCAGCTCCTCGTTCGAGAAGGCCTACGACTCTTCGTTCGAGAAAGCCTACGACTCCTCGTACGAGAAGTCGGGCAGCGCGGCCAACGAGTCGTCCAAGTCGGGTTCGAAGAGCTTCAGCGAATCCAGCTCGTATGACCTGAGCAACACTGTGTCGTTCCAGGTCCTGACCCCGACCGGCTGGGCCAACCCTGTGACCAACACCGCCACCCTGAGCGGCTCGGTCAACGGTGGCAGCGGCAACCTCGGTGTCAACGTGGCTGCCGGTGTGGGCAACCAGCAAAGCAACTCGCTGGCCATCTCCAACACTTCGTTCTGAGTGCAATGCCCATGAGGCCCCCTTCGGGGGGCCTTTCTTCGAACAGGACCAGGAGGCACCGACCATGCGTATGATCGCCCTGGCGTTTGTGCTGTGCATGGCCAGTTACAGCGAGGCGGCGCAAATGCCGCTTTCGGTGTTGCCGGGGGGCGCGGTGATCTACAAGCCCATCCAGAGCATCCGCGAGCGCAAATTCGCCGACCTGGTGCAACAGAAAACCGACTTCAGTTGCGGCGCCGCGTCGCTGGCAACCATCCTGCGCCAGGCCTACTGGCTGGATGTGAACGAGGAGCAGGTGATCGAAGGCATGCTGGCCCACGCCGACCAGGACCTGGTCCGCGTCCAGGGTTTCTCCATGCTCGACATGAAGCGCTACGTCGAAAGCCTGGGCATGCGCGCCCGCGGCTACCGAGTGGCCGCCGACACCCTGACCAGCGTGCGCATCCCGGTGGTGGTGCTGATGGATATCCGCGGCTACAAGCATTTCGTGGTCCTGCAGCGCGTCGACAAAGGCTGGGTATACATCGGCGACCCGGTGCTCGGCCACAAGCGCTACAAGGTCGAGGACTTCCTCAAGGGCTGGAACGGCATCATCTTCGCCGTGATCGGCCAGGGCTACGACAAGGCCAACGCCTTGCTCGACCCGCCGTTGCCCTTGAGCGCCAGGGATCGAATCAACCGTTTCACCCCGGTAAAAGATGCCGAACTTCTGGACTTCGGCTTCATCCGCAGCGATTTCTTCTAATGACAATCGAGCACGACGCTCCGGGAGCATCCGATGAAGACCCCAGCCTGGCTCACCCTGATCTGCCTGGCCGCCGCCTTGCCGGCCCAGGCAGAGACGTTCAAGCCCATTGAACTCAAAGACCAGGAGCTGGCGAACCTGCGCGGGCGCTATGTGATGCCCGGGCGCATCGTCAGCTTCGGCATCGTCATGTCCACCACCTGGCAGAACGCCAATGGCGATGTCATCGGCGCGACGTCCTCCATGCAGGTCCAGCAGACCACCATCAAGCCGCAGTTCTACGTGTCGATGATCGACAAGAAGGGCTCCGGCCTGGGCAACGCCGAAGGCCGCGGCAGCGTCACCGGTGGCAGCGGCCTGAACACCAGCGAAGGCGTCACCCAGGTGGTCAGGGCGGCCGGCGACAACAACACCGCCTACAACAACGTCGATATCAACGTGAGCAAGGCCAGCCAGGCGCCGGACACGCCGCAGCAAGGCCAGGTGCTGGCCGCCGGCACCACGCTGGTGGGTGCCAATGGCGCCGGCTCGCTGAGCGTCTCCGCCAGCGGCGGCGGCGTGCAGCTCAATGTGGTGGCCAACAACAACCAGGGCAGCAGCCTGCAACGCATCGCCCAGGGCGGGTTGCTGCAGAACGCGACGCTGCTTGGCGATGGCAACCGGGTCAGCAACCTCACCTCGCTCAACGTGGTGCTGCGCGACAATATGGCCGCCACTTCGCTGAACGGCAATCTTGACCAGCTCAAAGGGCTTCGCGGCTTCGGATACTGATCTACGCTGACGTTCATCGTATGTTGTCTGAAGGGACGGCTAACCCATGCACCGATCGTTGACGTTCAGAGCTGTAGTCTGTTTGAGTACGCTGGCCCCCGCCACCGCGCTGTATGCAGCCGCGGACCCTACGGTCGAGGCGCTCAAGCAGGAGCTTCGCGAGCTGAAACAGCGCTACGAAGCCCAGCAAAATGCCCTGATGGTGCTCGAGCAACGCGTTCGCCAGGTCGAGGAGGCCCCCGCGCTGGCCCCGCCCAAGCGCCTGGTGCGCTCCCCCTCGACGCCGGCCAAGGGCGCCGAAACCGTGGCCACGGCCAATGGCGGCAGCTCCTACGGCCAGTCGCTCAAGGAAGACTCGGAACCCGCGCAAAGCGTTTCCAACCTGTACGACGAGGCCAGTGGATTCTTCGGTGGCGGCAAGTTCAGCGTCGAGACCGGCCTGACCTACACCCACTACGACACCCGGGCGCTGACCCTCAATGGCTTCCTGGCGCTGGATTCGATTTTCCTCGGCAACATCAACATCGACCGCATCAAGGCCGATAACTGGACACTGGACCTGACCGCTCGTTACAACATGGACCAACGCTGGCAGTTCGACATAAACGTACCGATTGTCTATCGCGAAACAACCTATTCCTCAGGTGGCGTCAGTGGTTCCGGCACCAACGCCTCGGATGCCTCGGTCACCCGTGATCCCGCCATCGGCGATGTCAACGTGGGGGTCGCCTACAAGTTTCTCGATGAGTCGGAGAACTGGCCGGACGCGGTGGTCACGCTACGGGTCAAGGCCCCCACGGGCAAGGATCCTTATGGCATCAAGCTGATCCAGGACCCAACCAACGACAACCTCGCGGTTCCAGAAAGCCTGCCAACCGGCAACGGTGTCTGGGCGATCACACCGGGGATCTCGCTGGTCAAGACCTTCGACCCCGCCGTGCTATTCGCCAGCCTGTCCTATACCTACAACGTGCAGGACTCGTTCAGCGATGTCAGCCCTCAGGTGAACAGCAAGGTGAAGGGCGATGTCAAGCTGGGGGACTCCTGGCAAATCGGCGGCGGTATCGCCTTCGCCTTGAACGAACGGATGAGCATGTCGTTCTCTGTCACCGACCAGTTCGCCAGCAAGAGCAAGATCAGGCCCGACGGCCAGGACTGGCAGTCGATCACCAACAGCGACTACAACGCCGCGAACTTCAACGTCGGCCTGACCTTCGCCGCCACCGACAACCTGACCATCGTGCCCAACCTGTCCATTGGCCTGACCGAGGATGCCCCCGACTTCTCGTTCAGCCTGAAATTCCCCTACTACTTCTGAGCCTGCCCATGCCGGCCCCGCTTTACCGGGCCGGCGTTTCGTAACCAGCCTTGTCCTACAGCACCTTCGTATGCCCAGCCTGATATCATCCAGCAGATTTGTGTGACGGTTTGATGGCAAGAAGGAATGCTGCAGTGAGAAATTTGCTTGACCACCCTCGGGCCCGGCTGATCGCCCTGGCCAGCCTGGTGCTGGTCTTCCCCCTGTGCGCACGTGCGCTGCTGGGCTGGTCGGACCCGCTCGGTTACCTTTCTGACCTGGCCATCGGCGCCCTGCTGCTGCTCCTGTTGCAGCGCTGCCCGCTGTGGCTGGCGCTGCCGCTGCTGCTGGCCTGGGGCGGGCTGATGATCGCTTCGGCCGAACTGGTCAGCGCCGTGGGTCGTCTGCCCAACCAGACCGACCTCGGCTACCTGTTCGACCCGCAGTTCATGGAAAACTCCACCGGTGGCGGCCTGGCGCAGCCCTGGCTGCCGTGGTTGCTGGGTGGCGCGCTGCTGGCCTGGCTGGCCAGCGCCTGGTTCGCGCGCCAGCAACGCCCCGCCACCTTGCCGCGCAAGGCCTGGGCCGTGCCAGCGGTGTTGCTGGCCGCCCACTGGGGCAGCCAGCAACTCGCGCCATCGGACGCCGACCAGTGGCGCCAGTACAACCTGCCTCACCAACTGCTGGCCGCCGCCACCGGCGCGCTGCAACACCGCGCCCAGGTGCTGGTGGCCGGCGAAACGCCGGTGACGCCGCTGCCAATCAACGGCCTGACCCAAGCCGACCTCGATGGCCGCCGCCTGCTCGACGGCCCCGGCGCGGCGCGCAACCTGCTGGTGATCACCGTCGAGGGCATCCCCGGCGCCTATATCCGCAGCAACCGCCAGGCCATCGGCAGCCGCTTCGACGACGAGCTGATGCCCAACCTCAGCAGCTGGGCCGAGCGCGGCATGAACACCCCCGACTACGTGCTGCATACCCACCAGACCATCCGCGGCCTGTACGCGATGCTCTGCGGTGACTACGACAAGCTGGCCAACGGCACGCCCAAGGGCGTCGAGCTGCTGACCCAGGACCTGCGCAACCAGTCCTGCCTGCCAGCGCAACTGCGCCAGGCCGGGTTCACCACCCACTACCTGCAAGGCGCCGGCCTGCGCTTCATGGCCAAGGACCGGATCATGCCGCACATCGGCTTCGATGCGGTGCACGGCCTGGAATGGTTCGCCAACGACAACTACCTGGAGTTCCCCTGGGGCAAGGACGACCGGGCCTTCTTCGAAGGCGCGCTGGATTATGTCGGCGAGCTGCGCAAGCAACCGCAACCCTGGATGTTGACCCTGCTCACGGTCGGTACCCATCAGCCCTACTCAGCGCCCGAGGCGTACCTGCAACGCCATGCCACCGCCAAGCAGGCCGCCGTGGCCTATCTGGACGACGCCCTGGGCGACTTCCTCGACAGCCTCGAACACCAGGGCGTGCTCAAGGACACCCTGGTGGTGGTCACTTCGGATGAATCCCACGGTATCGATGGCGTGCGCCTGGCCTCGGCCTGGGGCTTCAACCTGACCCTGGCTCCTGAACAGGCACAGTTGCCGCACCTCAAGCGCGGCACCTATGGCCATGTCGACCTGAGCACCTCGCTGCTTGACTACTTCGCCCTGCCGATCCCGGCGGCGCTGAGTGGCCGCTCGTTGTACCGCGACTACGAGACCGGTCGCGAGATGATTTCCTACACCAACGGTGTGCTGCGCTACCACGATGGCCAGGGCACGTTCAGCGAGTGCGACTTCCAGCAACGCTGCCGACGCTACGCCAGCGAGGGCTTCATTGCCGCGCAGGCCAAGTACCTGGGGCGCGGCGCCGACAGCTTGGGTCCGCAGATAAACCTGCTGGCGGCGACCCTGGACCAGTCCTTGCTGCAAACGCCGCTCAACCTGCGTTACCAGTTCGGCGGCCCGTCGCCCATTGCCCTGCAGGCCCGCATCCGCGACGACTGGGCCGACAACCTGATCGGCGCGCAGTATCTGGAAATGCCGCAGGGCACCCGCACCAAGGTGCGCTTGAAGGTCCGCGCCCTTGACCCCCGGCATGACGCCTATATTCAGCTAAAGGCCAAGGAGCTGGAGCAGGATGTCCAGCTGGGCCTGCCCGAGGAGATGCGGGTTAGCGCCGACCAGCCGTTGGAAATGGAGTTCGACTTCGACAACCCGACCGTGCGCAAGGCGTTTTCCTTCCACTTGCTGGGTTACGGCGGCGGTGAGGTCGAGGTGAGTGATTTCAGCGTGATCACCGCCGTGCCAGGTGAAGAGGAACTACCCGAGGAACTGCTCGACACCCCTATCGCCCATTCGAGCTGAGTGGCCGTTATCCACGGGCTGGCACCGGCGACGCCGGTGTTCGCCGGCAAGCCGGCTCCTACACTGATTGCGACCTGCCTGGCCCGTAGGAGCCAGCTTGCTGGCGAACCAGGCGACGCGGTGCTTGGCAGTGTTCGCCGGCAACAGTGTCACCCAGCCCGCCGCCAACCAGTCCTCAGCAGCCCTCGGCGGCCTCCTGCGCCGACACCGGCACGTCGAAGACCTTGTCGAAGCCCCACTGGAAGACAAAGGCATAGGCGAAGAAGAACACGAACAACGCCAGGTTGGTCACCAATGCCGCCCACAGGCTGATGTCCAACCAGTACGCCACCAGCGGCAGCAGGAGCAGCACCAGCCCACCCTCGAAGCCCAACGCATGCAGCAAGCGGCGCATGAAGGTGCGGCTGCGCTTTTGCTGGCGCGCCTCCCAGCGCTCGAACGCCCAGTTGTAGGCCATGTTCCAACTCATGGCGATGCCCGACATCAGGATCGACAGCAGCGTCGATTGCGCCATGCCCGCGCTGAACGCCAGTTCCAGCGCCGGCGCCACGCAAGCCACGGCAATGGCCTCGTAGAGGATGGCCTGAACGACTTTGCGCGCCTTGCCTTGCATGTGCAGCCCCCTCAGAAAAGACCCATCACGTTACTAAAACTGTCCTACAAGTAAAAGTCAGAAATACTTTATTGACTGACCGTTCAATCAAGAAAAACTAGCATAAACGTTTCCGCAAGCTGTATCTCCCTGGTGTCCGGCCCCCTTCCCGCGCCGACACGACCCCGCTTGCATGACGCCTCGCCAGGGTTTGCCCTGCTGCTTTGAGGGTCATCGGGCGCATTGGACAACCCCGCATTCGGCTGCTTGTATCTATCACGTGCAAGCGGCGACACGTCGTACAACTTCGTCCAGGGAATCGAACGAGGAACTCCACGATGGCCTACACCGTGATGATGGTATTCGGTACCCGCCCGGAAGCGATCAAGATGGCCCCGCTGGCCCGGGTGCTGCGCGACTGGCCCGAGGTCGACCTGCAGATCTGCTCCACCGGCCAGCACCGCGAAATGCTCGAACAGGTCCTCACCGCCTTTGGCCTCGAGGTCGACCAGGACCTGCAGGTGATGACCCAGAACCAGACCCTCAACGGCCTGGCCCGCGACCTGCTGGACAAGCTCGACCAGGCCTATGAACAGGTCAGGCCCGATATCGTCCTGGTCCACGGCGACACCACCACCAGCTTCATCGCCTCGCTGGCCGCCTTCCACCGTCACATTCCCATCGGTCATGTCGAGGCTGGCCTGCGCACCGGCAACCTGCAGCAACCCTGGCCCGAGGAAGCCAACCGACGCTTGACCGGCGTGCTCGCCGACCTGCACTTCACCCCCACCCGCGACTCCGACGCCAACCTGATCCGCGAAGGGGTGCCGCCCGAGCACATCGAGGTCACCGGCAACACGGTGATCGACGCCCTGCTGTGGATGCGCGACAAGCTGAACAAGGACAACTGGCACCCCGCCGACGACTCCCCGCTCAATGTGCTGCGTGACGACCAGCGCATGGTGCTGATCACCGGCCATCGCCGAGAGAACTTCGGCAGCGGCTTCGAACGCATCTGCCTGGCCCTGGCCGAACTGGCCCTGCGCTACCCGGACGTGCAGTTCCTCTACCCGGTGCACCTCAACCCGCAGGTGCAGCACGCGGTGTACAGCGTGCTCTCGGGCCGCGACAACATCCATCTGGTCGCGCCCCAGGACTACCCGCACTTCGTCTGGCTGATGAACCGCGCGCACATCATCCTCACCGACTCCGGCGGCGTGCAGGAAGAGGCCCCCGCGCTGGGCAAGCCGGTGCTGGTGCTGCGCAAGGTCACCGAGCGCCCCGCGGTGCTCAAGGGCGGCACGGTCAAGCTGGTCGGCACGCTCACCGAGCGCATCGTCCAGGAGACCAGCCAGCTGCTCGACGACCCGGTTGCCTATGAGCGCATGGCCCAGGTCTACACCCCCTTCGGCGACGGCCACGCCAGCGAGCGCATCGCCGAACGCCTGAGCCGCTGGTTCGCCGAGCAATCTGCCGCACGGGACGACGCATGAGCCTGGCCTTCATCGATTTCCTCACCTATGTGCTGTTTGGCCTGAAGATCCTGGCCATCGTCCTGGCCGCCTTGATGTTCGTGCTCGGCCTGGACGATCTGTTCATCGACCTGTGCTACTGGGGCCGCAAGCTGATCCGCCGCTTTCGCATCTACGACAAGTACGAGAAAGCCGACGAGAAGCGTCTGTTCGAGGTAGCGGAGAAGCCCTTGGCGATCATGGTGCCAGCCTGGAACGAAGTCGGCGTGGTCGGCGAAATGGCGCGCCTGGCGGCCTCGACCCTCGACTACGAGAACTACCAGATATTCGTCGGCACCTACCCCAACGACCCACAGACCCAGGCCGACGTCGATGCCGTGTGCCTGCACTACCCCAACGTGCACAAGGTGGTCTGCGCCCGCCCGGGCCCTACTAGCAAGGCCGACTGCCTGAACAACATCATCGACGCCATCCTGCGCTTCCAGCAGGACGCGCGCATCGAGTTCGCCGGTTTCATCCTGCATGACGCCGAGGACGTGATCTCGCCCATGGAACTGCGGCTGTACAACTACCTGCTGCCGAACAAGGACATGATCCAGATCCCGGTGTACCCCTATGCCCCAGAATGGAAAGGCTTCACTGCTGGCCACTACGTCGACGAGTTCGCCGAGAACCACGGCAAGGACGTGATCGTGCGCGAGGCCCTCACCGGCCAGGTGCCCAGCGCCGGCGTCGGCACCTGCTTCAGCCGCCGGGCGATCAGTGCCCTGCTCGAGGACGGCGACGGCATCGCCTTCGATGTGCAGTCGCTGACCGAGGACTACGACATAGGCTTTCGTCTCAAGCAAAAGGGCATGAAGTGCATCTTCGCCCGCTACTCGATCACCGACCCCAGCCTGGCCCTGAAGCAGGAATGGCGCTTGGGCATGAGCCGTGAGTTCGCCCAGGTGATCTGCGTGCGCGAGCACTTCCCGCGGGACTGGCAACACGCCATCCGGCAAAAATCACGGTGGATCGTCGGCATCGTATTCCAAGGCACCAGCAACCTGGGCTGGAGTCGCAAGGGCGCGCTCAACTATTTCCTCTGGCGCGACCGTCGCGGGTTGTTCGCCTACCTGCTGAGCTTCCTGGTCAACCTGTTGTTGCTGGTGCTGCTGGCCATGTGGCTGGTCACCGTCATTGCCCCTGAGTCGTGGCGCTTCATGTCGATCCTCAGCGACAGCCACCTGCTCACCACGCTGCTGTGGCTCAACGGCCTGCTGCTGTTCAACCGCCTGTTCCAGCGCTTCTGGTTCGTCACTCGCTACTACGGCATCTTCGAGGGCCTGCTGTCGGCACCGCGGATGATGTGGAGCAACTTCGTCAACTTTTTCGCCAACCTGCGCGCCCTGCGCCAGGTGATGGAGATGGGCGATTCGCGGCGCGTGGCCTGGGACAAGACCACCCACGAGTTCCCCGCCCTCGCCTCGCCGGCGCGCACGCCGCTGGGCCATCGCCTGGTAGATAAAGGCCTGATCAACGAAGAACAGCTGCAGCAGGCGATCACCAGCCCGGTACGCCGGCGCCTGGGCCGCGAACTGCTGCTGCGCGGCTGGATCAGCAGCGAGCAGTTGGTCGAGGCCCTGGCCGAACAGCTGGACCTGCCCTGGGCGCCGCTCAACCCGTTCAAGATTGCCCCAGCGCTGATCGCCAAGCTGCCGCGCAAGCTGGCCACCCACTACGGCGTGCTGCCGGTGGAAGAAGATGGCGAAACCTTGGTGCTGGCCAGCGAAAGCCCGGTCAGCCAGGTGTCCCTGGGCGTCATCAGCCGCCAGCTCAAGCGCCCGGTGCGCGCCCGCCTGGCCCCCCAGGGCCGGGTGACCCTGGGCCTGCGCCACCACTACCCCAGCCCCTGGCAGAAACCGGAAACCCGCGAGATGCTCGCGGTGCTGGAGCGTCACCAGGACGACGCCGAGCTGCTGGAAAAGGTCAGCAGCCACCAGGTGATGCTCGGTGCCCTGCTGCAAGTGCGCGGCATGGTGCCGGTCACCCTGTTCAACCAGGCGCTGATCGACTTCAACCCCGAGCAGCAGAGCCTGGGCGAGCACCTGATCGCCCGCGGCATCATTACCGAAGCCGTGCTGCAACAGGCCCTTGCCGAACAGGCCAGCGAACAACAGGCGGCCTATGAACTGGCCCGGGAGGTGGCATGAAGCCCGGTATTTCCCTGGCGCTCGCCAGCCTGTTGCTGTGTTCTTCGACCCTGGCCGCGCCAACCGCGCCGATGACCGACTTCCAGCGTTTCACCAGCTATCCGTTCATGGAGCGCGGCTACCGTGAAGCGCAGAAGGACAACTGGGCGGAGGTCGAGCGCCTGACCCGCCACCTGCTCAAACGCGTGCCGAATAACAACGAGGCCCGTGCCCTGCTGGCAGCATCCCTGGCGCACCAGCGGCGTTATCAGGAGGCCGAGGCCATCGCCGAGGACCTCGACGACAACCCCGAGCACGCCGACGCCCTGCTGGAACTGCGCCTGACCTGGATCGAACAGGACCCACCGCCCGCCGGCCAGGTGGAGGCCTGGCTCGCCAACAGCCAGGGCCAGCAGCGCGTGCGCCTGTGGCAAGCCTATAGTGTCAGCCTGGCCAAGTTCGGTGGCGCGGCCAAGGCACTGGAATGGCTCAACCACCTGCCGGTGCGCGACGACGGCCTGGTGCTGCGCAGCACCCGGGCCAACTTCGCCGAGCAGTTGCGCAACTGGGGCGAGACCATCGACCAGTTGCAACCGCTGGCCGACAAGGGCGAGCTACCTGCCGAAGACTGGCAACGCTTGGCCAATGCCTATGTGCAGCAGGTCGACGAAAAAGGCCTGAACAAGCTGCTGGCCAGCGCACCGTCCCAGGAGGCGGCAACCCGAACACGCCTGGCCATGGCCAACCGCGCCATTGCCATGGGCCACAACCAGCAGGCCGAGCGCTGGTTGCAAAGCCTGCCTGAGGAACAGTTGCAACACCCCGAACAGCGCCAGCAACTGTGGGAACTGGCACGCGAAGGCGACGACGCGCCGCTGGTGCGGCGCCTGAGCAATGAATTGCAGCGCCCGTGCCTGGAGACCGTCGACTGGCTGTCGCACAAGGACCTGGCCCTGGCCCGCGAGCAACTGGGCCAATGCCAGGCCGGCGACAACCAACGGAGCTACGCGGTCCTCAAGCAGCGCCTCTACGGTGATCCGCCCCAGCCCCCACAGCCCCGTACCGTGGCGCAATGGGAGCAGCGCTACCGCCAGGGCGGCGACCTCGCAGCGTTGGAGCAAGCCACCTTCATGCTGCTCGAGCAAGGCCAGGCCGACCGTGCCCGGCAGTTGCTCGAACGCGCCTACGACCAGCGCCAGGGGCGCCTGACGCCCTCGTTATTGCAACGCCTGGGCAACCTCTATGCGCGCAACGATGACCCGCTGAACCGCCAGCGCATGCTGCTCCTGATCCCACGGGTCGATGCCGCCACCCGTGCCCAGTTGCTCGGCCGCCTGGCCGAGGCCGGACAGTGCGACGCTGTGCGCCAGGCGGTACCGGCCACGCCCACCGAGCCCGGCCAGTACCGCGCGCTTGGCCGTTGCGCCATGCCCGCCCAGCCCGGCGAGGCAGTAGTCTACTACCAGGCCGCCGAGCGCCTGGGCGACCCTGCCAGCCGCCTGCCCCTGGCCTATGCCCTGGAGGCCTCGGGTGATCCTGTCGCGGCCCTGCCGATCTGGAACAGCCTGCCGGCCAGCGCCTGGAACGACAACGCCCGGCTGACCGCCGCCCGTGGCGCGCTGAATGCCGGTGACGCCAGCACCGCCCGCCGTCACTGGGACGCGGCGGCGCACCGCAGTGCCGATGACTGGGCACTGGGCGCCGCCATCGCCCAGCGCCAGGGCGACGCTCAGCAAGCCCTGGCCTTCCAACGTGAAGCGCTGCGCCACGGCCCACGCGCCGATCACTACTATGCCGCCGCCGGCACCGCCCAACAGGCTGGCGACACGGCCCAGAGCACCGCCTGGCTGGCCGAAGCCGTGCGCCTGGCGCCGGAGCAGCCACGCTATCGCGCCGACTATGGCATGCGCCTGGCCGGCGCCGAGGACAAGGCCCTGCGCCGCCAGTCGATTCCCTATCTGCAACGCGCTACCCGCGACTTCCCCGAGGACTACCGCCTCGGCGAAACCCTGGCCCTGCGCTACGACGAAGCCGAGGACAGCGCCGCCGCTCGCGCAGAACTGCGCCGGGTGCTGGACGTCGAGCACAACCTGGTCGACGGCGACGACGAGTACGGCAGCCTGGAGGCCCGCAAGTACCGCCAGCGCCGCGCCCATGAAACCCTGTCGCGGCGCGATACCATCACCCTGGCCAGCACCTGGTCGCCGGCCGGCACCTCGACCAACGACAAGTTCCTCGACACCGGTGAGCGCAGCGGCACCTCGCGCAAGGCGCGCTCGCAGAATGTCCAGCTGGCCATGTGGGACCATGCCCTGGGCGAGGAACCCAGCCGCAACGGCAGTACCCTGTCGGTCTACGGCCGGGTGTTGTTCGGCGGCCAGAGCCGCACCGACTACGCCCAGAGCATGGGCACCGGCGTGGGCCTGCGCTACAAGCCGCTGGGCCAGGCCAACCTCAACCTGTACGCCGAGCTGTACCACCAGCGCCAGATCGACAGCGAGCACTACAACGGCCTGAGCCTGGGCGAGCTGCTCAGCCCGGCCAAGGTCGGCGGCAACTGGGGTGACCTGCGCCACCACGCCGAGTCGAGCAATGACCTGCTGCTGCGTGCCACCGCCTCGTTCCTCGACCAGGGCAAGTACCGCAACGACTGGCGTGTCGACGAGGATGACTGGGACGAGCGTTTCCTCTACCTCGACGCCGCCTGGTGGACCCGCGCCGGCGACCATGCCTGGCTGTCGCGTTTCCAGCAGGGCCATGCCTGGAAGCTGCCCGGTAACTCGCCGCAAAGCATCATGCCCTACGGTTTCATCGAATTCGCCAGCCAGGACCCGAGCAACGACTGGCGCCAGGATGCCCGCGCCGGGGTGGGGGTGCGCTGGCAATGGTGGTTAGACGACGACCGCTACAACGCCTATCGCGGATCGCTGAAAGTACGCGCCGAGTACCAGCAGGCACTGGGCGGCAACCTCTACGTGCGCGCCAATGGCGTGCTGGTGGGTGTGGAGATGAACTTCTGATGCGCACCTTACTGGCTATCTGCCTGTTGGCCCTGTGCCTGCCTGTCCAGGCTGACCAGCGCCTGTTCTACCAGCCGCTCAACCGCGATGCTGACGTGACTTCCACCCAATGGCAGCAGCTGTGGCGCGCAACCGTGGCCCAAGGCGGCAAGACCCTGATCGTGCAATGGAGCGCCTACGGCGACAGCGATTTCGGCGGTGCCCAGGGCTGGCTCGCCAACAGCCTGCGCGAAGCCCAGGCCCAGGGCCTGGATCTGGTGCTGGGCCTGTACATGGACCCGGCCTACTACCAGCGCCTGGAACAACTCGATGGCGAAGGTCTGAACAGCTACTTCAAGGCGCAACTGGGCCGCTCCCTGAGCCAATACCAACAGCTCAAGGCCAGCTGGGCGCTGTCGGTCTCGGGCTGGTACCTGCCCATGGAACTGGACGACTTGCACTTTCGCGACCCGGCCAGGCGCGATGCGCTGCACACGCAGTTGCAGGCTTTCAACCGGCAGCTGGACAAGCCCCTGCATATCAGCGCGTTCAGCGCCGGCCAGCTGTCGCCGCGGGTCACTGGCGCGTGGCTGGAGCAGTTGGCCAGCCTTGGCCTGAACGTCTGGTGGCAGGACGGCGCCGGCACAGGCCGCCTGGCGCCGCTGGTACGCCAAGGCTACGAACAGGCCCTGCCCTGCCGGGTGGGCATCGTGCGCGAGGCGTTTCGCCAGGTCAGCAAGCCTGGCCAGTCGTTCCGCGCGGAACCTGCGCAACCGGCGCTGAGCAGAGGTTGCCATGCCGAAGCCGTGTTCGCTCTGCGCTATCGGCCCTGGGCCAAGAATGTGCTAAAACTGGACGCGCTGTAGGAGCGGCCTTGTGTCGCGATTGGGTCGCGCAGCGGCATGCAAGATCGCCGGGGCCGCCCTGCGGCCCTATCGCGACACAAGGCCGCTCCTACAGAGGCCTGACAGCCCTGAAGACACGCAGACAACAACCTCCATGTACAAGACCCTCGAAACCCATATCCGCAAGCAGGTCGCCCCCGCCGCCCTGCGCGCCGAGTTTCGCCAGCACGAATTCGAGGCCATGCGCCGCTTCTGCCTGCTGATCTTCTGTATCGGTATCGCCATCTGGCTGGTCTTCGACCTGATTGTCAGCTACCTGGGCAGGCAGGACTTCACCTGGCGTTCGGGCCTGTTCATCGCCCTGCTCTGCTGTCTCACCGTGGTCTTGGGGTTCACCCGCAAGAGCCATCACTTCGACGTGCTCAACCTATTGTTCGTGACCGTCATCACCCTGGCCATGCGCCTGGTGATCGAGGGCGTGCCGATCACCCTGCGGCCGCTGTGGCTGATGCTCGGTGTCTCCACCGTGCTGTACACGGTGTCGGTGCTGCCAGTACGGCGCTGGTCGTTCTTCTGCACCATGGCCATTACCTGGGCACTGCTCACGCCGTTCTACCATACCGGCCTGCAAGTGCTGGAGCTCGAAGGCGCCATGCTGCTCAGCTACGCGCTATGCCTGAGCGGCCTGGTCAGCTACAGCTACCTGCGCATCCGCCAGGCCAAGCTGCACAACTTCTACCTGACCAAGGTGCTGCTGGAACAAGCCTATATCGATACCCTCACCGAGATCCCCAACCGCCGCTCGTTCATGGCCAAGGCCGAGCACCAACTGCAACTGGGCGGGCCCAGGCAATACCTGGCGATGATCGACATCGACAATTTCAAGCAGGTCAACGACCGCTTCGGGCATGACGTCGGCGATGAAGTGCTCAAGCGCGTGGCGGGGCATATCAAGGGGGCAGCAAGCGGGCATGAGTTCGCCCGCTTGGGCGGCGAGGAGTTCGCGGTGTTCTTCCAGGGGCTGGATGAGCCTGCGGCCCAGCAGCAGGCCGCGGCGTTGTGCCAGCGCGTGCGCGAGGACGACAGCGCGCACCCGGTGACGATCAGCATCGGCCTGGCCCGGGTCGACCGTGGCGATACCCTGAGCGTGGCGCTGGTGCGGGCCGACCAGGCGTTGTACGAAGCCAAGCGCGCTGGCAAGGACCGCTGCGCGACCTGGTCGGCAAGCCAGCCGCGATGATGCCGCTTCAGCCGCGGCATCAACCAGCGGGTAAGCGAATCCTGAACTGCGCCCCGCCCAGCGCCGACTGCGCCACCGTCAGCGTGCCGCCCTGCCCCTCGATGGCCCGCCGGCTGATCGCCAGCCCCAGGCCGAACCCACCGGTATTGCGATCGCGGCTGCGATCCAACCGGTAGAACGGCTGAAAGATCCGTTCGCGCTCCTCTGGCGGGATGCCGATGCCATCGTCCTCTACCGTCAACAGGCAGGCCCCGTCTTCCAGGCGCAGGCGCAGCACCAGGCTCTCGTCGCAATAGCGCATGGCATTGCGCACCAGGTTCTGCACCGCCCGGGCGGTCAGCCGCGGGTCGAGCACAAACCGCGGCAGTTCGGACTCGCAGCGCACTTCCCATTGGATACCGCGGCTGTCGAGCTCCTCGGCGAAACCGCCGAGCACGCTGTCGACCAGCTCCAGCAACGACACCTCGACCCGCTCGCGGGCCTGGTCGGCGTTCTCCAGGCGGCTGTACGACAGCAACTCCAGCACCAGCTCGTCGAGTTCGCGTACATGCCCCACCAGCTCCAGCAGGCGCTTGCGGCTGGCCGGCGGCACCTCGTCGTACAGCAGTACCAGGCCGAAATCCAGCCGGGTCAGCGGCGTGCGCAGCTCATGGGACACCGCGTTGAGCAGTTCGCGCTGGTGGTTGACGTGGCGCTCCAGGTCACCGGCCATGGTGTCGAACACCCCCGCCAGCTCGCCGATGTTCGAGCGCGGCGGAATCTGCGTACGCTCGCTCATCGCGCCCTGGCCCAGGCGCCGGGCGGTTTCCTTCAGGCGCTCCAGGTCACGCCAGTGCGGCCATACCCACAGCAGCAGGCAGCCGAGCATGGCCGCGCCGATCAGCACCGTCACGCCCCAGGACAGCAGGTTGATGTCCAGCGGATCGTCCGGCGAGTGCAGGCGCACCAGCCATTGCTGGTTCAGCGGCGCCAGCGCCGTTTCGTAGTAGCCCCAATCGGCCAGGCGCACCACGTACAGGCCCTGCGCCAGGCGCGTCTTTTCCTCCGGCGCGAGGTCGGCCTGGTCGATGCGCTGCAAGGTCACCTCCAGCGGGCTGAACGCCGCGGCCAGGTCTTTCTCCAGCGCCGGCCACTGCGCCTGCGGCGTCTGCTGGAACTGGCGAACGATCAGGGTCTGCACGCCCTTGGCCTGATCCAAGTTGTAGGCCATGAAGCGCTCATGGAACAGCCCGACGATGGCATCGGGGATCAGCAGCAAGGCACCGGCATAGGCGACGATGATCACCAGGTACAGGCGCACCAGGATTTTCAGCATGTTGGCTCAGCACTCCCACTCGACGCGGCTGAACAGGTAGCCCTTGCCCCACACGGTCTTGATCTTGCGCGCCTCGCCGGCGCTGTCGTCGAAACGTCGGCGCAGCTTGGAAATCGCCACGTCCACCGAGCGGTCGGTGCCGTTGAACTCGATACCGCGCAATTGCTGGAGGATCCGGTCGCGGCTCATCACCTCGCCGGCGTTGCGCGCCAGCACCACCAGCAGGTTGTACTCGCCGCTGGACAGCTCCACTTCTTCGCCGCGCCAGCTGACGTTGCGCTCGGCCAGGTCGATGCGCAGGCCGCCAATCTGGATCAAGTCGCTGTCCAGGCGCGGCTCGTTGACGCTGCTGCGGCGCAGCAAGGTGCGCACCCGCGCCAGCAACACCCGCGGTTCGCAGGGTTTGGTGACATAGTCGTCGGCGCCCATTTCCAGCCCCAGCACCTGGTCGTGGCTGTCGTCGCGGGCCGTCAGCATGAGGATCGGCAGGCCCTGGGACTCCTGGCGCAGCAGGCGGCACACCTGCAAACCATCGAGGCCCGGCAGCATCAGGTCGAGGATCACCAGGTCCGGCTTGTGCCGGTGAAAGTCCTCCAGCACATGGTCGCCCCGGGCGATCACCCGGACATGGAAATCGTTGCGTTGCAGGTAGCTGGCAATCAGCTCGGACAGGGCGCTGTCGTCTTCGACCAGGAGAATGTTCGGCATAAGGGGATTTGACGAAAGATTGAAGTAAGGCAGGATATAGAATCCCGGGCGGGCCACCGCCGATTGTTCACACTTTTTCACACACGCCCAACACAGCTTAACAGCCGCCACCCGAACGGCTGCTTTAGCATACGCTGGATCAAACCTGGAAGATCCGTATGTCCACGCTCCGTGCTTTGCGCCTGCGCCCTCTGGCGCTGCTGGCGCTGATGACCCTTTCCCTGGCCGCTTGCAACGACGCCGCCGAGCAGGAAGAAAAGGCCCCACCCTCCCAGGTCCGGGTCGAAACCCTGGCCGTGCAGCCGCTGGCCATCAGCACCGAACTCAGCGGCCGCATCCTCGCCCCGCGCACCGCCGAAGTACGCGCCCGGGTCGCCGGCGTGGTGCTCAAACGCGTATACCGCGAAGGCAGCGACGTGAAACAGGGCGATGTGCTGTTCCTGATCGACCCGGCGCCATTCAAGGCCGACTTCGACAGCGCCCGGGCCACCCTGGCCAAGGCCGAGGCCACCCTGTACCAGGCCCGCCTGCAAGAACAGCGCTACCGCGAGCTGGTCGACGACAAGGCGGTCAGCCGCCAGGAGTACGACAACTCCCGCGCTGCCTTCCTCCAGGCCGATGCCGCTGTCGCCGAGGCCAAGGCCGCGCTGGAACGCGCGCGCCTGAGCCTGGGCTACGCCACGGTCACCGCGCCGATCGCCGGGCGCGTCGGGCGCGCCCTGGTGACCGAAGGTGCGCTGGTCGGCCAGAACGAGACCACGCCGCTGGCGATCATCCAACAACTGAACCCGATCCACGCCGACGTCACCCAGTCAACCCGCGAGCTCAACGCCCTGCGCCGTTCGCTGCGCGCCGGCGAGCTGCAACGGGTCGGCCAGGACCAAGTCAAGGCCACCTTGATCCAGGATGACGGCAGCGCCTACCCGCTGGCTGGCAAGCTGCTGTTCTCCGACATCAGCGTCGACCCGAGCACCAACCAGATCACCCTGCGCAGCGAGTTCCCCAACCCCGACCTCGACCTGTTGCCGGGCAGTTACGTGCGCGTGCGCCTGGAGCAGGCCGTGCAGCCCAAGGGCATCAGCGTGCCGCAGCGCGCCATCCTGCGCGACAGTGCTGGAGTGCCCAAGGTGCTGGTGGTCGACCAGCAGGACCGCATCAGCGAACGCCAGGTGACCCTGGGCAGCGCCCAGGGCGACCGCTGGATCGTCAGCGAGGGCCTGGCCCCGGGTGACCGCGTGGTGGTCGAGGGCCTGCAACACGTCAAGGCCGGCGACCAGGTGCAAGTCGACGAACAACCAGGCGCCACCGCAGTCGCCCAACACAACGGCCAATGAGGGCCTGATCCATGCCGCAGTTCTTCATCGACCGCCCGGTGTTCGCCTGGGTGGTGGCCTTGTTCATCCTCCTGGTCGGTGCCCTGGCCATCCCGCAGTTGCCGGTGGCCCAGTATCCCGATGTGGCCCCGCCGCAGGTGGAAATCTACGCCGTCTACCCCGGCGCTTCGGCGGCGACCATGGACGAGAGCGTGGTCAGCATCATCGAGCAGGAGCTCAACGGTGCCGACAACCTGCTGTACTTCGAGTCGCAGAGCAGCCTGGGCAGCGCCACCATCACCGCCAGCTTCCAGCCTGGCACCAACCCGGACCTGGCCCAGGTGGACGTGCAGAACCGCCTGAAAGTGATCGAGTCGCGCCTGCCACGCCCGGTAACCCAGCAGGGCCTGCAAGTGGAGAAAGTGTCCACCGGTTTCCTGCTCATGGCCACCCTTACCGCCGAGGATGGCAGCCTCGACGAGATCGCCCTGTCCGATATCCTCGCGCGCAACGTGATGAACGAGATCCGTCGCCTCAAGGGCGTCGGCAAGGCGCAGCTGTATGGCTCCGAACGGGCCATGCGCATCTGGATCGACCCGGCCAAGCTGGTCGGCTTCAACCTCACGCCCAACGACGTTGCCGAGGCCATCGCCGCGCAGAACGCCCAGGTCGCCCCCGGCAGCATCGGCGACCTGCCGAGCCGACCGACCCAGGAGATCACCGCCAACGTGGTGGTCAAGGGCCAGTTGAGCACCCCCGAGGAGTTCGCCGCCATCGTCCTGCGCGCCAACACCGATGGCTCCACGGTCACTGTCGGTGACGTCGCGCGGGTCGAGATCGGGGCCCAGGAGTACCAGTACGGCACCCGCCTCAACGGCAAGGCCACCAGCGCCTTCAGCGTCAAGCTGTCGCCCGGCGCCAACGCCATGGAAACCGCGACCCTGGTCAAGCAGAAGCTCGACGAGCTGTCGCGCTACTTCCCGGCCGGGGTGAAGTACGACATTCCCTACGATACCTCGCCCTTCGTCAAGGTCTCGATCAAGCAGGTGATCAACACCCTGCTCGAGGCCATGGTGCTGGTGTTCGCGGTGATGTTCCTGTTCCTGCAGAACTTCCGCTACACGCTGATTCCAACCCTGGTGGTGCCGGTGGCGCTGATGGGCACCTTCGCGGTGATGAACGTGCTGGGCTTCTCGGTCAACGTGCTGACCCTGTTCGGCATGGTGCTGGCCATCGGTATCCTGGTGGACGACGCCATCGTCGTGGTGGAAAACGTCGAGCGGATCATGGCCGAGGAAGGCCTGCCGCCCAAGGAAGCCACGCGCAAGGCCATGGGCCAGATCAGCGGCGCCATCGTCGGCATTACCCTGGTGCTGGTGGCGGTATTCCTGCCGATGGCCTTCATGCAAGGTTCGGTGGGGGTGATCTACCAGCAGTTCTCGGTGTCGATGGCCGTGTCGATCCTGTTCTCGGCGTTCCTCGCCCTGAGCCTGACCCCGGCCCTGTGCGCCACCCTGCTCAAGCCGCTGGAGAAAGGCGAGCATCATGAGCGCAAGGGCTTCTTCGGCTGGTTCAACCGCCGCTTCGAAGGCATGAGCAACGGCTACCAGCGCTGGGTGGCCCACGCCCTGGCCCGCAGCGGTCGCTACCTGCTGGTGTACGCCGCGCTGGTCGGCGTGCTGGTGTACGGTTTCAGCCAGCTGCCCACCGCCTTCCTGCCCACCGAGGACCAGGGCTACACCATCACCGACATCCAGCTGCCGCCGGGCGCCAGCCAGGCACGCACCATCGAGGTCGGGCAGCAAATCGAGGCGCACAACGCCGAAGAGCCTGGCGTGGCCAACACCACGCTGATCCTCGGTTTCAGCTTCTCCGGCAGCGGGCAGAACGCGGCGCTGGCCTTCACCACGCTCAAGGACTGGTCCGAGCGCGGTGGCGACGACAGCGCGCAGTCGATCGCCGAGCGCGCCACCATGGCCTTCACCCAGCTCAAGGATGCCATCGCCTACGCAGTGCTGCCGCCGCCGGTGGATGGCCTGGGCGAGTCGACCGGTTTCGAGTTCCGTCTGCAGGACCGTGGCGGCATGGGCCACCGCGAGCTGATGCAGGCACGCGACCAACTGCTGGACGAGGCGCGCAAGAGCAAGGTGCTGGTCAACGTGCGCGAAGCCTCGCTGGCCGAAAGCCCGCAGGTGGAGCTGGAGGTGGATCGCCGCCAGGCCAATGCCCTGGGCGTGTCGTTCGCCGATATCGGCGCGGTGCTCGACACGGCGGTGGGCTCCAACTACGTCAACGACTTCCCCAACCAGGGCCGCATGCAGCGGGTGGTGGTACAGGCCGAAGGCAACCAGCGCAGCCAGGTCGAAGACCTGCTGAAGATCCACGTGCGCAACAACGCCGGCAAGATGGTCCCGCTGGGCGCCTTCGTGCGTGCCCACTGGCAGACCGGGCCGGTGCAGCTGACCCGCTACAACGGCTACCCGGCGGTGTCGATCTCCGGCGAGCCAGCGCCTGGCTTCAGCTCGGGCGAGGCCATGGCCGAGATCGAGCGCTTGGTGGCGCAGTTGCCGGCAGGCTCCGGCCTGGAGTGGACCGGCCTGTCGCTGCAGGAACGGCTGTCCGGCAGCCAGGCGCCGTTGCTGATGGCACTGTCGCTGCTGGTGGTGTTCCTGTGCCTGGCGGCGCTGTATGAAAGCTGGTCGATTCCCACCGCGGTGCTGCTGGTGGTGCCGCTGGGGGTGCTCGGCGCGGTGGTCGCGGTGACCCTGCGCGGCCTGCCCAACGACGTGTTCTTCAAGGTGGGCCTGATCACCCTGATCGGCCTTTCGGCGAAGAACGCCATCCTGATCATCGAGTTCGCCAAGGACCTGGTGGACCAGGGCCACGATGCCGTGGACGCGGCGATCAAGGCGGCGCGCCTGCGCTTGCGGCCGATCGTGATGACCTCGCTGGCGTTCATCCTCGGCGTGGTGCCGCTGGCCATCGCCAGCGGCGCCAGCTCGGCGAGCCAGCAAGCGATCGGCACCGGGGTGATTGGCGGCATGCTCAGCGCCACCTTCGCCGTGGTGTTCGTGCCGGTGTTCTTCGTGGTGGTGATGCGCCTGGCCCGGCGTGGTAAAGCCAAGGCCGGCGCGGTGGCCAACGGCGAAGCCTGACTGGACAAGCCCCGCGTTAAATGGGAGGGTTCCCGGCATTGACTGCCCGGAACCCTTTTTCATGCCCGACGTTCTTCCCCCCTGCTCCATCCTTGTTCTTGCCGGCGGCCGCGGCCAGCGCATGGGCGGGCGCGACAAGGGGCTGCTGACCTGGCACGGCGAGCCGCTGGTGGCCCATGTGCAGCGTGCCGTACGCGCGCTCAGCGATGACCTGGTGATCTCTTGCAACCGCAACCAAGCAGCCTATGCGGCTTATGCCGACCAGCTGGTCGGCGACGCCGACGCGGACTTCCCCGGGCCGCTGGCCGGAGTGATCAGCGGGCTCAAGGTGGCGCGGCATCAATGGGTGGTGTTGCTGGCCTGCGATGCACCACGGATCGACAAGGCCTTGATCGAAGACCTGCTGACATTGTCGGTGGCCCACGACAGCGCGGCCATGGTGCGCCAGGGTGGCTACTGGCAGCCGATGTTCAGTGTATTGCCGCGACGCTTGTTGCCGCTGCTGGAGCAGGCCTGGCAAGCGGGCGAGCGGAGTTTGCAGAAGGCGTTGTTGCAGGACAGCGTGCAGGGCCTGGAATGTGCTGAAGATGACCTGCGCCTGAGCAACTTCAATAGCCCGGAGTGGTTACAGGATTAACCTGGACCTTGGTACACCTCGCTCCTCTGTAGGAGCGGCCTTGTGTCGCGAAAGGGCCGCGTAGCGGCCCCGGCAATATTTGCCTCGCCACGAGATCCCGGGGCTGCTGTGCAGCCCTTTCGCGACACAAGGCCGCTCCTACACAGCTTGTGTAAACCCGAATAAAAAAAGCCCCGAGGCAAAGATCCCCGGGGCCGAGCGGTTGGAATCCCCAACCAAAGGAGTTGGTTTCAGCCCTTGTCCGGCCAACCGCCACCCAGTGCACGGAACAGATCGACCAGTGCCAGTTGCCGCTGGGTGCTGGCCTCGATGAAGGCCGCCTCATTCACATAATTGCTGCGCTGCGCGTCCAGGTAGCGCAGGTGGTTGTCCACCCCGCCCTCATAACGCGCCTTGGCCAACGCCTCGGTCGCCCGGCTGGTATCGGCCAGGGCACGCCGCGCGGCTTCCTCGCGGCGCAAGGTATCGGTGGCGGCCAGGGCGTCGGCCACTTCGCGGAAGGCGCTCTGGATCGTGCCTTCGTAAGCGGCCACCGCCGAATCCTTGCGTGCCTCGGCCAGGCTCAGGCCGGCCTTGTTGCGCCCGCCGTCGAACAGCGGCAGCGACAGCTGGGGCATGAACGTCCAGCTACGCGAGCCACCGTCGAACAGCCCGGACATCTGCGCGCTGGAGGTGCCGAAGCTGCCGGTCAGGCTGATCCGCGGGAAGAACGCCGCCCGCGCCGCGCCGATATCGGCATTGCGCGCCCGCAGCCGGTGCTCGGCGGCGAGGATGTCCGGGCGGCGCTCGATCAGCGCCGACGGCGCGCCTGGGGCGATGTCCTGCAGGACCATCGGCTCAGCCGAGCGCCCGGCCGGAATGACCTTGCCCGCCTCGGCGCTACCCAGCAGCAGGACCAGCGCGTTATAGGCCTGGCGCTGCTCGCGCACGATGCCTTCCAGCTCGGCCCGTGACTGCTCAACCAGCCCCAGCGCTTCCTGGTGGTCCAGCGCCGTGGCCGTGCCGGCGCCTCGCCGCTGGCCGACCAGGGCCAGCGAGTCCTCGCGGCTGGCCAGGGTCTGGCGAGTCAGCGTCAGGCGCCGTTCGGCACCGTCCAGGGTCAGGTAGGCCTGGCTCACTTCGGCGATCAGCGCGATGCGCGCGGCACGGCCGACTTCCTCGGTGGCCAGGTACTGCTGCAGGGCCGCATCGCTCAGGCTCTTGACCCGACCGAACAGGTCCACTTCATACTCTGGCAGCGACAGCCCCACCTGGTAACTGCTGCTGACCCCTTCCCTGCCGCTGTTCGACAGGTCCGCCGGCAGGTGCTGGCGGTTGCCAGAAGCACCTGCATTCAGGCCAGGTACCCGGTCGGCCCGCTGGATACGGTACTGCGCGCGGGCCTGCTCGATATCCAGCAGCGTTTGACGCAAGGAGCGGTTGTTGTCCAGTGCCGTGGTGACCAGTTGGCGCAAGGCCGGATCAACGATGAACGCCTGCCAATCCAGCTGCTCCACCGCCTTGCCCTGATGGCCGGCGGCATCGCCCCAGGCAGCCGCCACCGGCGCCTCCGGGCGCTGGTAGGTCGGTGCCAGGGAGCAGCCGACCAGGGTAAAGGCCAGCGCGAACGGGAGTGCATATTTACCCATGACCATCACTTCGTCACCTCGACAGCATGTTGCACCGGGGCCGGCTTGCGCTTGAGCAGCTTCAGCACCCAGACGAAACAGATCGGCACGAACACCACGCCCAGCAAGGTGGCGCTGAGCATGCCGCCGATCACGCCGGTACCAATGGCCCGTTGGCTGGCCGCGCCGGCGCCAGTGGCGATGGCCAGGGGCACCACGCCG
The DNA here is from genome assembly GCF_004519305.1 of Pseudomonas sp. RIT623. Classification (GTDB taxonomy): domain Bacteria; phylum Pseudomonadota; class Gammaproteobacteria; order Pseudomonadales; family Pseudomonadaceae; genus Aquipseudomonas. The sequence goes on from NZ_SOZA01000003.1 coordinate 161,594, forward strand.
AGGATGAAGGCCATGGAGGTCATCACGATCGGGCGGAAACGCAGGCGCGCGGCCTCGATGGCGGCGTCACTCAAGCTGTAGCCCTTCTCCCACAGTTCCTTGGCGAACTCGACGATCAGGATGGCGTTCTTCGCCGCCAGGCCGATGATGGTGATCAGGCCGACCTTGAAGTACACGTCGTTGGGCATACCGGTGAGCAATACCGCCCAGACCGCGCCCAAGGCGCCGATCGGCACGATCAGCATCACCGTCAGCGGGATCGCCCAGCTCTCGTACAATGCCACCAGCAGCAGGAACACCACCAGGATGGCCAGGGCGAACAGGCCGGCGGCCTGGCCACTGGAGACCTTCTCCTGATAGGAAAGGCCGGTCCAGGCATAGCCGATGCCGGGTTGCAGCTCGCCGACCAGACGCTCCATTTCGGCCATCGCCTGGCCAGTGCTGTAGCCGGGCGCGGCGTCGCCGGCGATACGGATCGACGGGTAGCCGTTGTAGCGCACCAACTGCACCGGCCCTTCCTCCCACTGGGTGGTGGCGAAGGCACTGAACGGCACCTGCTCGCCGCTGGCGTTCGGCGCATAGAGGCGCAGCACGCTTTCCGGGGTCATGCGCTCGCCCTGCTCGGCCTGCACCACCACGCGCTGTTGGCGCCCGGCATTGGTGAAGTCGTTGATCACCGCCGAGCCGAAGGCGGTGGCCAGGGTGCTGTTGATCGACTCGAAGTTCACCCCCAGGGCACGGGCCTTGTCGCGATCGATCTTGACCCGCAATTGCGGCGCCTCGGCCAGGCCTTCCATCATCGCGTAGAGGAACACCGGGTTGCCGTTGGCGCGGGCCAGCAGCTGGTCACGAGCCGCCAGCAACGCTTCACGCCCCAGGCCGCCGCGGTCCATCAAGCGCAGGGCGAAACCGCCGGAGTTGCCCAGGCCGTCGATCGGCGGCGGCATGACCGCGGTGATGGCACCGTCGCCGTTGGCCACGAAGCGCTCGTTGGTCGCGACGATTTCGTCAGCCGCCGATTGGCCCTTGCCGCGTTGCGACCAGTCCTTGTAGGTCGGAAAGGCCAGCGCGGCATTCTCGCCCTGGCCCGAGAAACTGAAGCCGGTCACCACGATCGAATTGGCCACCGCCTCGCGAGACATCAGGAACTGCTCGAGCGCTTCGGCGGTATGATCAGTGCGCACCCGGCTGGCGCCAGGCGGCAGTTGCACGTCGACGATGCCGTAGCCGAGGTCCTCGGCGGGCACGAAGGCCTCCGGCACGCGCAGGTAGGAATAACCCAGCACCACCAGGATGCCGACATAGGCGAGCATCCAGCGTCCGGCACGGGCCACCAGTGCACTGTTCATCAGCGAATAGCGTTCGGTCACACGGGCGAAGCCGCGGTTGAAGGCACCAAAGAAACCGCCTTTCTCGTGGTGCCCATGGGCCACGGGTTTGAGCAGCGTGGCACACAGCGCCGGAGTGAAGGTCAGGGCCAGGAAGCCGGAGAACAGGATCGATACCGCCAGCGACACCGAGAACTGCTGGTAGATCACCCCGACCGAGCCGGACATGAACGCCAACGGCAGGAACACCGCCGCCAACACCATGGTGATACCAATGATCGCCCCGGACACCTGCCCCATCGCCTTGATGGTCGCTTCCGTCGGCGACAGCCCTTCCTCGGCCATCAAGCGCTCGACGTTCTCCACCACGACGATGGCGTCGTCCACCAGGATACCGATGGCCAGTACCATGCCGAACATGGTCATCATGTTCACCGAGAAACCCAGCAGCTTCATGATCATCAGCGTGCCCAGCAGGCACACCGGCACCACGATCGACGGGATCAGGGTGTAGCGCACGTTCTGCAGGAACAGGAACATCACCAGGAACACCAGCACCATGGCTTCGATCAGGGTGTGGATCACCTTCTCGATGGCCACGTCGACGAAGCGCGAGGTGTCGTAGGGCACCGAGTATTCGACGCCCTCCGGGAAGAACTGCGACAGCTCGGCCAGGCGCTCCTTGACCAGGGTCGCGGTTTCGATGGCGTTGGCGCCCGGTGCCAGCTGCACCGCGGCGACCACGGCGGGCTTGCCGTCCAGGCGCGCCGAGAGGTTGTAGTTCTCGCTGCCGATGGCCAGGCGCGCGACGTCGCCCAGGCGCACGCTGGAGCCGTCCGGGTTGGCGCGCAGGACGATGCCGGCGAAGGCCTCGGGGGTTTCCAGGGTGCCCTGCACGGCCAGGGTCGCGGTCAGTTCCTGCTCGCTGGCGCCAGGCGTGCTGCCGAAACTGCCGGCGGGTACCTGGACGTTCTGGCCACGAATGGCGTTGCCGATGTCGTCGATGGACAGGCCGTAGCCCACCAGCTTCTGCGGATCGACCCAGACCCGCATCGCCGCCTCGGAGGCGAAGAACTGCAGCTTGCCCACGCCGGGGACGCGCAGCAGCTCGTTGTTGATGTTGCGCGCGGCATAGTCGGCCAGGGTGGTGATGTCGTCACGCCCACCGCTGGCGCTGGTCAGGGCGTACATCAGCAGGAAGCCGGAACTGGCCTGCTCGACCTTCAGGCCCTGGGTCAACACCGCCTGGGGCATGCGCGCCTCGGCCTTCTTCAGGCGGTTCTGCACGTCGACCTGGGCCATGTCCGGGTCGGTGCCGGGCTGGAACGTCACCATTACCTCGGCTACGCCGTTGGAGTTGTTGGTGGACTCGTAGTACAGCAGGCCCTTGGCGCCGTTGAGTGACTCCTCGATGATGCTGGTCACCGACTCGACCATCACCTTGGCGGACGCGCCCGGGTAGACGGCGTTGATGGAAATCTGTGGCGGCGCCACGCTGGGATACTGGGCCACCGGCAACGCCGGGATCACCAGCAACCCGGCCAGGGAAATGAACAGCGCCACGACCCAGGCGAAGTTCGGCCGATTGATGAAGAACTTGGACATCTCGCTACCCTCGCCTTAGTGTGCCGCGGCCTGTTGCGCCTGGGCCGGCTGCACCGGCATGCCCGGGGCAAGGCCGGCCGGGCCGCCGACGATGACCTGGTCACCGGCGTGCAGGCCCTCGGTGATCTGCCAGCGCGAGCCGTGCATACCGCCGGTGCGCACGCTGCGCGCCTCGGCCAGGTTGCCGGTGCCGACCACCAGCACCCGCGCCTCGCCGTCACTGCCGCGCTGCACCGCGCGCTGCGGCACCAGGATGGCCTGCTGGTCGGTACCCTGCGGGGTGCGCACGCGCACGTACATGCCCGGCAGCAGGATGCCGTCGGCATTGTCGAAGCGACCGCGCAGGGTGACCTGGCCGGTGCCACGGTCGACCGCCACGTCGGTGAACATCAGCGCGCCCTGGCGCTGGTAGTCGGTGCCTTCCACCTGGGCGGTCAGCGCCTTGTCGTCGCCACCACCGAGCGCGCCGTCCTTGAGGGCCTGACGCAGACGCAGGGCTTCGGCGGCGGACTGGGTGAAGTCGACGTAGATCGGATCGAGCTGCTGGATGCGCGCCATCAAGGTGGCGTCGCCCTGCCCGACCAGGGCGCCTTCGGTGGCCAGGGCGCGGCCGATGCGCCCGGAGATCGGCGCGGTGACCGTGGCATAGCCCAGGTTCAGGCGCGCGGTCTGCACGTCGGCCTGGGCCGAGCGCACGGCCGCCTGGGCGCTGCGCAACTCGGCGCTGGCGGTGTCGAAGTCCTGCTGGCTGACCGCCTCGATCTTGACCAGCGGCTCATAGCGCTTGACCCGTGCCTGGGCCTCCTGCTGCACCGCCTGGGCCCGCGCAAGATCGGCCTCGACCCGCGCCAGGGCAGCCTTGAACGGTGCCGGGTCGATCTGGAACAGCACATCGCCGGCTTTGACGTCGGCGCCTTCCTCGAAACGTTTGTGCAGGACGATGCCGGCCACCCGGGCACGCACCTCGGCCACCCGCATCGGTTCGACCCGGCCCGGCAGGGTCGAGGCCAGGGCCAGCTGTTCGCTGGCCAGCGTTACGGTCTGCACCGCAAATGCCGTTTCAGTCGCGGCCTGCTGTTCTTCAGCCGCTCCGCAGCCGGCCAGTGCTACCGCCACTGCCAGCCAGCTGACCATCCCTATTGCACGCAAATTGCTCATGAACTCACCCGAGCCGTTAACTAAAATTGGCGCGAATGGTACTGGTGCATTCGATTTGAGTCAATTTAGTCTCATTTGAACTTTTTGTGAAATCTTGTAATCACCCTTCCGATCGTCGGCTGGGCGCAGCCTGGCTCCATGGCAGGCGTCAAATGAACACAACCTGCTGAGGAGATCCCCATGACCTTCCATGCCGTGGCCAGCCTCGACCAGCTTGATGAACACCGTCCCCTGCGCGTCCAGGCCGGCACCGAAGACATCGTCCTGGTACGCCAGGGCGAGCGGGTGCGTGCCTACCAGGCCAACTGCCCGCATGAGGGCGCGCCACTGGAACAAGGCGCGGTCTGTGGTGGGTTGCTGATCTGCCCCTGGCACAAGGCCGCCTTCGCCGTGGACGAGGGCGCGGTATGCGAGCCCCCGGCGCTGGCCGGTTTGCGCCGGCATGCCGTGCAGGTCAGGGACGGCCAGGTATGGGGGGACGAGCAGGCGCTGCCCGAGGCCAAAGACCATTCGCTCACAGTGGACGCGCACCTTTAGGCCGCCGCCGGCCTGTGGGATGAGCCATTCGCCAGGGCCTGGAAACGGCGCCTGGCCCGCGCTTTCAAAGCAGCGCGGAACTGTGTAAAAGAGGGAACCCCTCTCAGGCTGTCAGAAAAGGATTATCTGCAATGATTTACCGACCCCTCGGCCACTCCGGCCTGCAAGTCTCGGCCCTCACGCTCGGCAGCATGATGTTCGGTGAACAGACCAGCACCGAAGACTCGCTGCGCATTATCGACAAGGCCTGGGACCAGGGCATCAACTTCGTCGACACCGCCGATGTCTACAATGGCGGCCGTTCCGAGGAGATCGTCGGCGAGGCGGTGGCGCGCAACCGTCACCAGTGGATCGTCGCCTCCAAGGCCGGCTATGGTCCGGTCGACGGCCTGCCGAACCGCAGCGGCCTGTCGCGCAAACACCTGTTCAATGCCATCGAGACCACCCTCACGCGCATGGGCACCGACTACCTGGACATCTACTACCTGCACCGCGAGGACCATTCGGTACCGCTGGAAGAGACCGTGCGCGCCATCGGCGACCTGCTGGCGCAAGGCAAGATCCGCTACTGGGGCGTGTCCAACTTCCGCGGCTGGCGCATCGCCGAAATCTGCAACGTGGCACAAAGGCTCGGCGTGGCCAAGCCAGTAGTCAGCCAGCCGCTGTACAACATCGTCAACCGCCAGGCCGAGCCCGAGCAACTCACCGCCGCCGCTTACCACGGCCTGGGCGTGGTGCCGTTCAGCCCGCTGGCCCGCGGCGTGCTCAGCGGCAAGTACGCCCCTGGCTCGACCCCGGACCAAGGCAGCCGCGCCGGGCGCCAGGACAAGCGGATCATGGAAGTGGAATGGCGCCAGGAGTCACTGGCCATCGCCCAGAAGATCCACGCCTACACCGAGGCCAAGGGGGTCGGCATCGTCGAGTTCGCCATCGCCTGGGTGCTGAACAATCGCCTGGTCAGCTCGGCCATCGTCGGGCCGCGTACCGAAGCGCAGTGGGACACCTATGCCGGGGCACTGACCGTGAAGATCAGCACCGAGGACGAGGCGTTCATCGATTCGCTGGTGACGCCGGGGCATGCGTCCACGCCAGGCTTCAATGACGTGGCGCATTTCGTCAGCGGGCGGTTGCCGCGTTGAGATTGCGCGCCATTGCTACCTTTTACAGCAATGGCGCACAAACCGGGGGCTAACGGATCTGGTGCTTGTGCAGCAGGCGGTAGAATGTCGGCCTGGACACCCCCAGCACCTTCGCCGCGATGCTCAGGTTGTCGCTGTGGCGATTCAACACATCGCACAAAGCCTGGCGCTCGGCCCGGTGCTTGTAATCCTCCAGGGTGCCCAAGGGTTGGTCCTGCTCCGGCAGCGCCTGCAGGCCCAGGTCCTGGGCCTCGATCTGGCGCCCTTCGGCCAGTACCAGGCCACGCCTGACCCGATTGGCCAGCTCACGCACGTTGCCTGGCCAGTCGTGCCGCCCCATCGCCGCCAGGGCGCCTTCACTGAACGAACGGGGTCGCCTGCCCGTCTCCTGGCTGTAGAACTGCGAAAAATGGCTGGCCAGCATCGACAGGTCGCCATGCCGATCGCGCAAGGGCGCGGTCACCACCTGCAAGACGTTGAGGCGGTAGTACAGGTCTTCGCGAAAGCGCCCTTGCCCGATCGCCTTTTCCAGGTCCACATGGGTGGCCGCCAATACCCTGACATCCACGGCAATGGGCTGGTTGCCGCCCACCCGTTCAATGTGTTTCTCCTGGAGAAAACGCAACAAGTTTGCCTGCAGCTCCAAGGGAAGATCGCCGATCTCGTCGAGAAACAGCGTGCCGCCATTGGCCGCCTCGATGCGCCCCACCTTGCGCTGGTGGGCCCCGGTGAACGCGCCCTTCTCATGGCCGAACAGCTCGGACTGGATCAGGTGCTCGGGGATGGCGCCACAGTTGATGGCGATGAACGGCATGTCGTGGCGCTGGCTCTGCCGATGCAGCGTACGCGCCACCAGCTCCTTGCCCGTGCCGCTCTCGCCGCGGATCAGCACCGGCGACTCGGTGGGCGCCAGCTTGCCCAGCAGCTTGCGCAGTTCGCGCAGCGGTCGACTCTCGCCCAGCAGCTCATGCGCAGGCTCATTGACCTGCACGGCCCCCTTGCCACGCAGGCGCGCCATGCCGAACGCGCGCCCCAGGGTGACCTGAACCCGCGACACATCGAACGGCAAGGTATGGAAGTCGAAAAACCATTCGCACACAAAGTCGCCGACATTCTGCAAGCGCAGCTCCTCGGCGCTGAGCACGGCGATCCATTCGGTGTTGCTGCGCTTGATCAGGTCCTTGACGGCCTCGGGATGACGCAGGTGCGAGGCCTGCAAACGCACCAGGCCCACATCGCACGGCTGCTGCAAGGCAGCGTCCAAGGTACAGCTGCGGACCTCCCAGCCGACGCTGCGCAAGCCCGGGAGCAAACGGTGGCAATCGTCGCACGGGTCGACGATCAGCAGGCGGCGGTGGGAAGCAGGTTCAAGCATGACCGTTCCTTGGCGCCAGATTTTAGTTTTTTACGTATAAACAGTTAGTTGCGACGCCAAAATTAACAGTAGCAATGAACTTGACGCCCTCCATGACCGTTGGTCAGCCCATCTGCTTCGGTAAAAGCGCTGCGGGGAATTTTCACCCAGACCTGACGTCATAGGCGCCGGGGAGACTCAGATTAAAATCGGCACAAGTAAAAAAATTTCAACGGCCATGTGACTTCAACCCTGACCTGGAGCATCAGTACGAATAACCCCGCGCTGTAGACTTTTGAAATACTGCACCGCGGAACTTTATTTCGCTGTTTGGGACCATGAGAGAGACCGAACCATGAATGCCCCGCTCCGTGTCAACGAAGCACTGCTGATCGCCGACCACGCCTTCGAACCCTTCCAGTGCGTTGCCTGGGATGCACCCAATGGCACTGGTGAGCTGAGCCTGGCAGTGATCGACCGGACCAGCACCCGTATCGGCAGCAAGCAAGTATCCTCGCGGGTCTACTCCGACCCTGCGCAATGGGCCAGCCTGATCGAGGAAGTGCGCGCGGAACTGTCGCGCAAGGGTTATGACCTGCAACCCTGGTCCATGCCGAAGTAAGTACTGCCCCACCACAAGTGCGCGCCCTCGCGCACTTGTGCAAACATCCCTTGGGTATTTGTAACAACTTCATACTTGCGACAAAGTGTCGCACTTGTACCGTTCAATTGACCGCCGCGAACTGTTCGATATGTCGATAGTCGGCCTGAAGTTGTTCGGCAAGTTGTCGTGCGCGGCCGATACGCACCGGCGCCATTTCCATATCCACCAACAGGGTGCTGCAAGGCATCGGCTGTGGCGCGCGCCATTGTTGCAAGCGGCCGTCGGTCAATATCAAGCAGCGCTGCACCTCATGGGGCAGACGCTTGCCGCGCGCCAGCAGCCATTGGCGGGCCTCCTCCAGCGCCGCGAACAGTGGCGTCCCGCCGCCCGCGCCCAGGCCCTGCAGCCATGGCTGCAAGGCGCCTGAGGCCTTGAGCCCGTGGCGCTGCCAGTGCGGCTTGCTACCACTGGCGGTCAGCAATGCCAAACGGGCCCGCTGCCGATAAGCCTGGTCGAACAACCCGGCCAGCAGGCCTTTGCCCTGGGCCAGGGCCTGGTGCCGACGGGTCGAGGCCGAGGCATCGACAATCACCAGCCACAGCTCAGGGCCTTGGGCCTGGCGCTGTTGCCAGCACAGGTCACGGCGCTGGCGGGGCCGGCCCTTGAGCAGAGTCGCCAGCCAAGCGATACGGCCGCTGTCGGCGACGCGTGCGCGACCACGGACAGTGCCCGTCAAATCACCGCCGCGCGGTCTGGCATCCGACGCCTGGGCGCTGCGCGCGCGGATGCTCAGGGCTTTTTTGCCCAGTTAGGCACCTCGCGGCGGGCCGCGCTGGTGACGACCTGGGGTGGCAATGCGCCCCAGTCGCCCTGCCCGCCCTGGGCATCTTGCCCAGGCGCTGGCCCACCGGTTGCGGGGGGCGGTGCCTCTGCAGCATCGCCGCGGCGACGATGGCGCAAGGCGAATTCGGCAACCGCCTCGACGTCCGCCTCCTCGATCGCCTGGTTGCCGCGCCAGGCGGCATGGGCCCGGGCGGCGCGCAGCCAGACCAGGTCGGCACGCAGGCCATCGACTCCGGCGGCGAAACAGCGCTCGGTGATCCAGGCCAGGGCCTGGTCGTCCAGGGCGATGCCGGCCAGGCGCTCGCGGGCAACCTGGCAACGGTCGCGCAAGGCCGCTTGCGCGTCGGCCCATTGGCCACGGAATGCTTCAGGGTCGCTGTCGAATGCCAGGCGCCGGCGAATGATCTGCTGGCGCGCCTCGGGCGCCGGCAGGCCGTCCAGGGCGACATTCAAGCCGAAGCGGTCGAGCAGTTGCGGGCGCAACTCCCCCTCTTCCGGGTTCATCGTGCCGATCAGCACGAAGCGCGCCGCATGACGGTGGGAGATGCCGTCGCGCTCGATACGGTTGGTTCCGCTGGCCGCCACGTCCAGCAGCAGGTCGACCAGCGGATCGGGCAGCAGGTTGACCTCGTCCACATACAGCACGCCGCCGTCGGCATGGGCCAGCACGCCAGGCGAGAAACGCGCCTGGCCCTGGCCTAGGGCGGCATCCAGATCGAGGCTGCCGACCAGGCGCTCCTCGGTCGCCCCCAGGGGCAGGGTCACGAACGGGCCATCACCCAACAGGTCGGCCAGGCCACGGGCCAGGGTGCTCTTGGCCATGCCGCGCGGGCCCTCGATCAGCACGCCGCCGATCTTCGGGTCGATGGCGGACAGGCACAGGGCCAGCTTGAGGTCGTCGGCGCCGACAACCGCTGCCAGCGGGAATTGCACGGGTTCACTCATTTTCAGCTGTCTTCCTCGCCATCGAGCAGCTGTTGCTCGAGGCTGTCGCGGTAATCGCCCGGTTCCTGCCACAAACCACGCTGCTGGGCTTCCAGCAGGCGTTCGGTAAGGTCGCGCAGGGCCTCGGGGTTGTGCTCGCGCAGAAACGCACGGGTCGCCGGGTCGAGCACATAGGCGTCGGCCAGGCCTTGGTAATGGTGGTCGTCGATCAGGTGCGTGGTGGCGTCGAAGGCGAACAGGTTATCGACCGTCGCCGCCAGTTCGAAGGCACCTTTATAGCCGTGCCGCTTGGCGCCGTCGATCCACTTGGGGTTGAGGGCGCGGGCGCGGATCACCCGGTTCAACTCTTCCTTCAAGGTGCGGATGCGCGGTCGGTCGGCCTGGCTGTGGTCGCCGTGGTAACTGGCGCGAGCACTGCCGGCCAAGGTCTCGGCGGCGGCCAGCATGCCGCCCTGGAACTGGTAATAGTCGTTGGAGTCGAGCAGATCGTGCTCGTGGTTGTCCTGGTTCTGCAGCACAGCCTGCACCTGGCTCAGGCGCTGGGCGAAGCGCGCGCGCGCCGGGGTGCCCTCGTCGCTGGCGCCATAGGCGTAGCCGCCATGGTTGAGGTAAACCTCGGCCAGGTCGTCGCGGCTGTGCCACAGGCGTGCGTCGATGGCGTTCTGCACACCGGCGCCATAGGCCCCGGGCTTGGCGCCGAACACCCGCCAACCCGCCTGACGGGCCGCCTGCTCGGGGTCCAGGCCCTCGGCCAGCAGGGCTGCGCGCTCGGCGCGCACGCGGGCGGCCAGCGGGTTGTAGGCGTCAGGCTCGTCCAGCGCCGCCACCGCCTGCACCGCCGCGTCGAACAGGCGGATGAGGTTGCCGAAGGCGTCGCGGAAGAACCCGGAGACCCGCAGCGTCACATCCACCCGCGGCCGGTCGAGCAGGCTCAAGGGCAGGATCTCGAAGTCGTCGACCCGCTGGCTGGCGCTGGCCCAGACCGGGCGCACCCCCATCAGCGCCATGGCCTGGGCGATATCGTCGCCGCCAGTGCGCATGGTCGCCGTGCCCCACACCGACAGGCCCAGTTGACGCAGGTGGTCACCGTGGTCCTGCAGGTGGCGCTCGAGGATCAGGTTGGCCGAGGCGAAGCCCAGGCGCCAGGCGGTGGTGGTTGGCAGGTTGCGCACATCGACGGTATAGAAGTTGCGCCCGGTGGGTAGCACGTCCAAACGCCCGCGGCTGGGCGCGCCACTAGGCCCGGCCGGGACGAAACGCCCAGCCAGGGCTGCCAGCAGGCCGTCCATTTCGGCGCCGCCACAGGCATCGAGGCGAGGCGCGACATCGTCCAGCAAGGCCGCGAGCACTTCGCGCAGCGGTTGCCAGCACGGCGCTTGCGGCAGCTCGACAGCACCGCGCAATGCCTGCTCGATCAGGCTCGACGCCAGCAGCTCGAGGCGTTCGCGGGTATCGCCACACGTCCGCCACAAGGCCGCGTCCACCGCCTGCAGCGGCGCAGGCCGCGGCCCATCCCAGGCCTGCCCCAGGTCGCAGTCCAGTGGATCGAAGCCTAGCCCAAGCGCCTTGGCCAAGGTACGGATCAGGCTGGCGTTGGCCCCCTTGCCATCACCGCGCGCCACACGCAACAAGGCCAGCAAGGTATCGTTGCGCAAGCGCCCGGCCGGCGATTGGCCGAACACATGCAGGCCGTCGCGGATCTGCGACTCCTTGAGGTCACACAGATAGGTGTCCAGGCGTGGCAGCCACACCGCCGCATCGTCGAGCTGGCCTTCGAGTTGCAGCTCGCGGTCGATATGGTTGCGCTTGAGCAACTCGAGTATGTCCCGTTGCAGCTCCTGGGCCCGACGCGGGTCGAGCAACTGGGCTTCGTAGTATTCGTCGGCCAGCTGTTCCAGGTGACGCAACGGGCCGTAGGTTTCGGCCCGGGTCAGCGGCGGCATCAGGTGGTCGATGATCACCGCCTGGGTACGGCGCTTGGCCTGGGCGCCCTCGCCCGGATCGTTGACGATGAACGGGTAGATGTTCGGCAGCGGCCCGAGCAGCGCGTCCGGCCAGCACTCGGCTGACAGCCCCACGCCCTTGCCCGGCAACCACTCCAGGTTGCCGTGCTTGCCGACATGGATCACGGCATCGGCGGCAAAGCCGTTGCGCAGCCAGAAATGGAACGCCAGGTAGCCATGCGGCGGCACCAGGTCCGGGTCGTGGTACACCGCGCTGTGGTCCACCTGGTAGCCCCGCGCCGGCTGGATACCGACGAAGGTCAGGCCATAGCGCAAGCCGGCGACCATCATCCGCCCGCTGCGGAACATCGGGTCCTGCTCGGGCGTGCCCCAGCGCGCCAGCACGGCACGCTGGTTGGCCTCGGGCAGCGCGGCGAAGGCCGCCTGGTAATCGGCCAGGCTCAGGCTCTGGGCGCAGGGGCGCTGGTCGAGATGATCGAGGTCGTTGGTCACGCCACCCAGCAATTGGTGGATCAGCGCGGTGCCGCTGTCGGGCAGGCCGGCGACCGGGTAGCCCTGGCCCTGCATGGCCCTGAGTATGTTCAACGCCGCGCCCGGGGTATCGAGGCCCACGCCATTGCCAATGCGCCCGTCGCGGGTCGGGTAGTTGGCCAGCACCAGGGCCACGCGCTTTTCCTGGTTGTCCAGGCGCGCCAGCGCCACCCAGCGCCGTGCCAACTCGGCCACGAAGTCCATGCGTTCGGGGTGGGCACGGTAGCAGACCACGTCGGATTGACTGCGCTCGCTGCGCCAGGCCAGGTCCTTGAAACTCACCGGGCGGGTGATGATGCGCCCGTCAAGCTCCGGCAACGCAATGTGCATGGCCAGGTCGCGAGCGCCCAGGCCCTGCTCGCTCTGCTCCCAGCCGGGTTGGTTGTCCTGGGCGCAGATTGCCTGCAACACCGGCACGTCGCGGCGCAGCGGGCGCAGGTTGGGCTGTTCCGGGCTGGACAAGGCAAAACCAGTGGTGTTGATCACCACCTCGGCCTGCACCTCGTCGAGCCAGGCTTGCACCTGCTCCAGACAGGCCTGCTCCTTGAGGCTGGCCACGGCGATCGGCAGCGGGTTGAGCCCGCACGCCTGCAAGCGCTGGCAGAACACATCGATGAACGCAGTGTTGGCCGCCTGCAAGTGCGAGCGATAGAACAGCAGCGGTGCCACCGGGTACTCGGGGTTCCACTCGCCGTACCAGTCCTGCAGCTCGGCACTGGGGCGGGCCGGGTGATAGACCGCCGTGCGCGGCAGCGGCTGGGGCTCGTCCCAGCGGTAGTCACGCCCCAGCCATTGACTGGCCAGGCACTTGAACAGGTTGATCGCGTTGGCCTTGCCACCTTGGCGCAGGTAGTGCCACAAACGCTCGGCCTCGGCCCCGCGCAGCGTGCCCAGCTCGGTGAGCTCCGGGTCCGGGCGGTCGTCCCCCGGCACCAGGACCAGCTGCACGCCACGGCTGGCGAGGGCCACCAACTGCTCGACACCGTAGCGCCAGTAACCGACGCCGCCGTGCAGCGAGACCAGGATCAGCTTGGCATGGCGCAGTACCTGGTCGACATACAGGTCGACCGAGGCATGGTTCTGCACCTGCATTGGGTTGGCCAGGCGCACGCTGGGGAAATCGTCCGGCAACTGCTCGGCGGTTTCGGCGAGCAGTGCCAGATGGGAATCGCCGCTGCAGAGGATCACCAACTCGGCAGGTGTCTGGCCGAGATCGGCAATGCTGTCGTCCGGCACGAAGCCGCCGGGCTGGGTCCGCAGCAGGTGCATGGGTCAGGCGCCCAGGGCCTGGCGCAGGCGCGCTTCAAGCTGTGCGGCATCCAGGTCCTGGCCAATCAGCACCAGGCGGGTGATGCGCGCTTCATCGCTGCGCCAGGCACGGTCGAAGTGCTTGTCGAAACGGGTACCCACGCCCTGGATCAGCAGGCGCATCGGCTTGCCGGGAATGGCGGCGAAGCCCTTGGCGCGCAGGATGCCGAACTCACCGACCAGTTGGCTCAGGGCATCGAGCAGCAGGCTTTCGTCGGCCTCGGGCAGGTCGATGGAGATCGAGTCGAAGGCATCATGATCGTGGTCGTCGTGATCGTCACCGTCGTGGTGCGAATCATGGTGGGTGCGACGGCCATCGATATGCGCCTCGGACTCGGCGCCCACGCCCAGCAGCACGTCGAGTGGCAGGCGGCCACTGCTGGCCTCGATCACCTTGACCGCCGGCGGCAGTTCCTCGGCCACCTCGGCGCGCACCTTGGCCAGGCCGGCGGCGTCGATCAGGTCGGCCTTGTTCAGCACCACCAGGTCGGCACTGGCCAACTGGTCGGCGAACAGCTCGTGCAGCGGCGATTCATGGTCCAGGTTGGGGTCGAGCTTGCGCTGGGCGTCGACCTGCTCGGGGTAGGCGGCAAAGGTGCCGGCGGCCACCGCCGGGCTGTCGACCACGGTGATCACCGCATCGACGGTGCAGGCGTTGCGAATTTCCGGCCACTGGAAGGCTTGCACCAGGGGTTTGGGCAGGGCCAGGCCGCTGGTTTCGATAAGGATATGGTCAAGGTCGCCGCGGCGGGCCACCAGCTCGCGCATCACTGGGAAGAACTCTTCCTGCACGGTGCAGCACAGGCAGCCGTTGGCCAGCTCGAAGACCCGGCCCTGCGCCTCCTCCTCGGTGCAGCCGATGCTGCACTGCTTGAGGATCTCGCCGTCGATGCCCAGTTCGCCGAACTCGTTGACGATCACCGCGATACGACGGCCCTGGGCGTTGTCGAGCATGTGGCGGAGCAAGGTGGTCTTGCCCGAGCCGAGAAAGCCGGTGACGATGGTGACAGGGAGCTTGGCCAGTGTTTTCATGTCGCGTTGCCCTTGGCGGCTGTGGCGCGGGCATGCGGGACGGCGGCCGCGGCCATGCTGGCCGGGCGCGTTCGCCACCGGATCACCCCGCCCGGTTGAAAGTCGAAAACGTCGCGAGGCAGGTCTCCTGGCTTGCACCAATCCGGCGCCGGGGCCGGTGGATCAGCGCCTTCCCGCGCGCCTGCGCAGTGGCTGTGCCGAACCTTTCAGTGCCTACAGTTGCGGGGGCAGCCGCGGCTTGTACCGCGTTCCCATCTTAGCTCAGGCCAGGCCTGAGAACCTCGAAGCGGCAAGGCTACGCATCCACCCGACAACGGTCAACCGCCGCCGCGATTGACGCCGGCCACGCCCCGTGATTTGCTAGCGCACTGCCTTCAGGTGCCCCCAATTGGGGGTGAAACGGGAAACCGGTGCGACGCGGCCTCTACAACAGGCGCGGACAAAGCCGGTGCTGCCCCCGCAACGGTAAGCGAGCGATGCTCGCCAGCCCGGAGACCGGCCTGTGGTGCTCGATGAACAACCCCGCGGTGGGCGGGTGCTGTCGCATGCCCTGGGCCATCCGCGCCTGGGGGCGTCGCGCTTGCCCGTTGCCCAAAACAAAAGCAGCAGAGGAACGCGTCATGCCTATCACCAGTGCCAAGCACAGCATCGCCACCCCCGTCAGCCTCAGCCAGCGCCTGCTGGTCGCCGTGGGCGCCAGCCTGCTGGGCCTGAGCCTGGTGTACTTCGCCGGTTTCTCGCACATCGAGGCAGTGCACAACGCCGCCCACGACACCCGTCACAGCGCCGCCTTCCCCTGCCACTGAGTATCCCCGCATGATCACGCGTATTGCCCGCACCGCGGGCTTCAGCGGGCTGCTCGCCGCCCTGCTGCTGACCCTGCTGCAAAGTTTCTGGATCGCCCCGCTGATCCTCCAGGCGGAAACCTTCGAGAGCGCCGCCCCGGTAGCCGAGCAGCATGAGCATGCGCCAGCCGAAGCCGGCCACAGCCATGAGCACAACGCCGAGGCCTGGGCACCGCAAGACGGCTGGCAGCGAGTGCTGGCCACCACCGGCGGCAACCTGGTGGTAGCCGTCGGCTTCGCCCTGATCCTCGCCGCGCTGTACAGCCTGCGTGAACCTGGCCGCGTCAGCACCGGCGCGCTCTGGGGCCTGGCCGGCTTCGCCGTGTTCTGCCTGGCGCCCACCCTGGGCTTGCCGGCCGAGCTGCCAGGCACCGCCGCCGCCGACCTGGGCCAACGCCAGGCCTGGTGGATCGGCACCGCCGCCGCCACCGCGGCCGGCCTGGCCTTGCTGGTGTTTAGCCGGCATTGGTTGTTCAAGGTGCTGGGGGTCGTGCTGCTGGTGATCCCTCACCTGATCGGCGCGCCACAACCGGCAGTGCACGCAAGCCTGGCCCCAGAGACCCTGGCCACCCAGTTCAAGATCGCTTCCTGGCTGACCAACGCCGCGTTCTGGCTGGCCCTGGGCCTGCTCAGCGCCTGGCTGTTCCGCCGCGCCAACCCGGCCTGATGCTCGATTTCAGCCCGCAGCCCGCGCTGTACGCGGGCTTTGGTTGTCGCCGTGGCTGCCCCGTCGAGACCCTGGCGGTACTGCTGCGCCAGACCATGGCCCGCCACGTCCTGCCCCTGTCGGCCTTGCGCGCCATCGCCAGCATCGACCCGAAGGCCCGCGAACCGGGCTTGCTGGCCCTGGCCGAGCGCCTTGGCGTGCCGTTCCTGTGCTTCGACGCCGCGCACCTGCTGGCTTTCGAACCGTTGCTCAGCCAACGCTCGGCCACCGCCTACGCCCAGACCGGCTGCTGGGGCGTGGCCGAAAGCGCCGCCCTGGCCCTGGCTGCCCGCGTCGCGCCACAGCCCAGCCTGCACGTGCCGCGACAAGTCCTTGCCGGCGCTACCCTGGCGCTGGCCATCGGCGGATAATCCGCTTCTTTATCTGCAAGGAACCGCCATGACGGTCTACTTCATCGGTGCCGGCCCCGGCGATCCGGAACTGATCACGGTCAAGGGCCAGCGCCTGATTCGCCAGTGCCCGGTGATCATCTACGCAGGCTCCCTGGTCCCGCCCGCGGTGCTCGAGGGCCATAACGCCCGAACCGTGCTCAACAGCGCCGAACTGCACCTGGAGCAGATCGTCGAGGCCATGCGCCAGGCCCACGCCGAAGGCCTGGACGTGGCCCGGGTGCACAGCGGCGATCCCAGCCTGTACGGCGCCATCGGCGAACAGATCCGCCACCTGCAGGCACTGGGCATCGACTACCAGATCATCCCCGGGGTCACCGCCACCGCCGCCAGCGCCGCGCTGCTGGGCTGCGAGCTGACCCTCCCGGACGTGGCGCAGACGGTGATCCTCACCCGTTATGGCGACAGCTCGCCGATGCCGCCAGGCGAGCAGCTGGCCGATCTGGCCCGGCATGGCAGCACCCTGGCCATCCACCTGGGGGTCAAGCACCTGGCGCGCATCGTCGACGAGCTCTTGCCGCACTATGGCGGTGACTGCCCGATTGCCGTGGTGCACCGCGCCACCTGGCCGGACCAGGATTGGGCTCGTGGCAGCCTGGCGGATATCGTCGAGCGGGTAGCGGCCAAAGGCTTTCGCCGTACCGCGCTGATTCTGGTCGGCCAGGTGCTGGGCGATGCGCCGTTCGCCGAATCCGCGCTGTACCGGGCCGGGCACGCCCACTTGTACCGGCAGGGCAACTGAAGCGATTGCCGTCGGGGGCGGTGGCGTTGCACACTGCGTGCAACTTGCCAACGGAATGCCTGCCATGCTCGAACTGCGCCCCAACTGCGAATGCTGCGACCGCGACCTGCCGGCCGAAAGCCCGGATGCACTGATCTGCTCGTTCGAGTGCACCTTCTGCCGCGCCTGCAACGACCGCCACTTCCAGGGCCAGTGCCCCAATTGCGGCGGGCAACTGGTGACCCGCCCTACCCGCACCGGCAAGGCCCTGGCCAACAACCCGGCAACGACCCAGCGGGTCAACAAACCACACGCTGCTTGCGCTTGAGGTGTATTTGTAGGATTTTTCAGCAAGAGTTCGTAGGTTTATCAACACACCTATACTCGCCTATTACCAAGGCTCCTGATTCTCCGTAAGGTGCGCGCAGCCCAGTTGGCCCGCCACCTTGCGCATGCAGTAAAACGCAGGACGCGGGCTGCACTTTGACAGGAGTTACCCAAATGACATCCGTGTTGCTGGTTGATGACCACCATATTGTTCGATTGGCGGTGCGCATGCTGCTCGAACGCGAACGCTTCACCATCGTGGGTGAAACCGACAAAGGCAAGCAAGCCAAGGACCTGGCCGCCAAAACCAAGGCCGAGGTCGTCATCCTCGACATTGGCCTGCCCGACCTCGACGGCATGGAGGTGATCAAGCGCCTCAAGGTGCTGGATCCCGCGCCGAGGATCATGGTCTACACTGGTCAGCCTGCCGATCTTTACGTGCGCCGCTGCATGGACGCGGGCATCTCCGCTTTCGTCAACAAGGACGAAGACCTCGACGCCCTGATGTTCGCCCTCAAGGCCTTGGTCAAAGGCTATTCGACCTTCCCGCAGATGGCGGTCAACAGCAATACACTGGAGAGCGAAGGCGCCCGGCTGATGCTGCTGTCCAATCGGGAAATGGAAGTGCTGCGTCGACTCTGCGCGGGCCAGTCCAACAAATACATTGGCGAACAGATGAACCTCAGCGCCAAGACCGTCAGTACCTACCGCGGGCGAATCATGGAAAAGCTCAAGGTCGAGTCGCTGGTTGAAATGGTCGACCTGGCCAAACGCAACAACGTGGCCTGACCCATGATCGGGCGCACGCTGCTGTGCCTGGTGTTGGCCCTAGCATGGCCGTTGTCCGCCCCTGCCGCCGTGCAGGGCGAAAGCCGCCACCTGCTGGCGCGAGCCTTGAGCGCCGCGCCCCCGTTGCAACTCGACGACAGCGACCGGCGCTGGCTGGCGCAGCGTAAAGAGCTGGTGCTGGGAAGCTCGCGTCCGGACTACCCACCATTCGACATCAACACCAGCCAGGCCGACTACGAAGGCTTGAGCGCCGACTACGCCGGGCTGATCGGCGAGCAGCTCGGCGTGCCGGTGCGGGTGCGCCGCTATGCCAGCCGCGCCATGGCCCTGGCCGCGCTGCGCGCCGGCGAAGTCGACTTGCTGGGGACGTCCAACGCCTTCGAGGCCAACGATGCCGAGCTGGCCCTCAGCCACTCCTACGCCGACGATCTGCCGGTCATCGCCTCGAGCCATTCCCGCACACTGCGCGAAAACAGCGACCTGGCCGGCCTGCACTTGGCCATGGTCGACCACTACCTGCCGATGCAGACCGTGCAACAGCTGTTCCCACAGGCCCAGCTGCGCCTCTACCGCTCGACGCTGGCCGGTATAGCGGCGGTAGCTCTGGGCCAGGCCGACGCCTACCTGGGCGATGCCATCAGTACCGACTACGTGATCGCCAAGGGTTACCAGGGGATGGTCAAGGTCGACCACTTCGTCAAGGCGCCGGTCGGCACCTTTGCCTTTGCCCTGGCCCGCGACAACCCGCGCCTGCTGAAACTGGTGAACCTGGCCTTGGCCAGGATCGCCGACAGCGAGCGGCTGAACATTCTGCGCCGCTGGACCAGCGGCAGCACCAGTGTCTTGCTCGATCGCCGCCTGGCCGCCCTGACCCCGGAAGAGCGCGACTGGATCGAGCGACACCGCCAGGTCAAGGTCATGATCAATACCACCCTGGCGCCGCTGAGCTTTACCGATGCCCAGCAAAACCCCCGTGGCATCGCCTTGGACCTGCTGGAACGTATCAGCCTGCGCACCGGCCTGCGCTTCCAGATCGTCGAGTCCGAGTCATTCCAGGACATGGTCGAGCAGACCGCCCAGGGCCAGGTCGACATGATCGGCGCCATCGGCTATGGCGTGCACCGCGCCTTGCGCCTGCGCTACACCCGGCCCTACATGATCAGCCCGCGGGTGCTGGTTACCCGGCACAATGCTCCGCCACTGATCGGCGACCAGCCGTTGAGCGGCCTGCGCGTGGCGCTGCTGCGCGGCTCGCCGCTGCGCGATGGCCTGACGCTCCGGGCCAGCGGCATCCAGCCGATCGAGAAGGAGAACCCCTTGCAACTGATGGAGGCCGTGGCCAACGGCGAGGCGGATGTGGCGATCAGTTCACACATCAACGCCGCCTACTTCATCAACCAGGTGTTCAAGGGCCGCCTGAGGATCGCCGGCCTGCAAGGTGACGAGCCGGCCCTGGCGGCATTCGCCGTCAGCCCGGCGCAGCCGCAGTTGCAGGCGATCCTCGACAAAGCGCTGCTTAGCATCCCGCCGGACGAACTGGAACAACTGGTCAACCGCTGGCGTACCAATGCCGTGGTCAGCGACAGCCCCTGGCGCAACTACCGTACCCTGGCCTTGCAGGTACTGGTGCTGGCCGCCGTGCTGCTGGCCGGCGTGGCGTTCTGGAACACCTACCTGCGCAAGCTTATTCACCAGCGCACCGAAGCCCAGCGGGCCTTGCAGGAGCAGTTGGCACTCAGCCGCAGCTTGCTCGAACAATTGCGCCAAGCCAAGGACGATGCCGAACGGGCCAGCCAGGCGAAAAGCACCTTCCTCGCGGTCATGAGCCATGAAATCCGCACGCCGATGAACGCGGTCATCGGCTTGCTTGAGCTGGCCCTGGAGGACAGTCACCACGGGCGCAGCGACAGCCACGCGCTGAAAACCGCCCACGACTCGGCACTCGGCCTGCTCGACCTGATCGGCGATGTGCTCGATATCTCGCGCATCGAGTCCGGCCATATGACCCTGCAGCCCCAGCCGGTCGAGTTGATCGAGCTGGTTCAGGTGACCTTGCGGGTGTTCGAGGGCAATGCGCGGGCCAAGGGCATCCAACTGCACGGCGCATTGCCCGAACCGCCCTGCTGGGTGCGGGTCGATGCCTTGCGCCTCAAGCAGGTGCTGTCGAACCTGGTCAGCAATGCCATCAAGTTCACCGACCGTGGACAAGTCGACGTGACCCTCACCGCCACGGCGCTTGACGCCCAACGGCTGCGCATCAACCTGCAGGTCCGTGACAGCGGCATGGGCATCAGCGCTGCCAATCAGGCGCGCCTGTTCAACGCATTCGCCCAGGCCGATGGCAGTCAGGGCCGCCAAGGAGCCGGGCTGGGCCTGGTGATCAGCCGCGAACTGTGCGAGCTGATGGGCGGCCAGCTGAGCCTGCAAAGTCTCGAGGGCCTAGGGACCCAGGTCGATATCCTGCTCACCTTGCAGGTCTGCCCCCCACCTAGCCGGGAGCCGGTGAGCGGCATCGGCCGGGAGATCGCCGGCGGGCCGTTGCAGGTGCTGGTGGTCGACGATTATCCAGCCAACCTGCTGCTGCTCGAGAAACAGTTGCGTTCACTCGGGCACCAGGTAGTGCTCGCCGACCAGGGCGAGGCGGCCCTGGCTTTGTGGCAGGCCGGGCATTTCGATGTGGTGCTCAGCGACTGCAGCATGCCCGTGATGGACGGCCATGAACTGGCCCGGCGCATCCGCGCCGCGGAAAAACAACGCACACGGCCGGCCTGTCGCATCATCGGCATCACCGCCAACGCCCAGGCTGAAGAACGCCAGCGTTGCCTGGACAGCGGCATGGACGACTGCCTGTTCAAGCCAATCGGTCTGCAGGCCCTGAAAGGCTGCCTGGCTCACCTGCGCAGCATCGACCCAGCCCCCTGCCCCACGGCGCGTGCCAGTGGTTTCGACCTCCAACAGCTGCGTCACCTGACCCAGGATGACGAGCAGTTGATCATGCGCCTGCTGGAGCAGTTGGCCGCCAGCAATGCCGAGGACCTGCAGGCCTTGCGGGCGCTGGGAAGCTCGCCGGCCAGCGAGGCGCTTGGCCCGGTGGTACACCGGATCAAGGGTGGCGCCAAGATGCTCAAGGTCAGGACCGTGGTGCAGGATTGCGAAGCCCTGGAGCAGGCCATCGCCCACCGCCAGCCGCTCGCTTCGTTGCTCGAACGGCTGCACGCCAGCCTGCACAGCCTCGAACGCGAGCTGCGGGAAAACCTCAGTGCAATTGCAGGGTCGAGCTGATCTGGCTGATCGCGTCCACCACGTGCCGCGAACCCTGCTGAATTTCCATGATCACCGTGCCCGCCTCGTTGGCCAGCTCCACCCCGAGCCCGGTACGGGTCAGGCTCGACTGCATGCTGGCCACCGCCGTCAGCGACAGGTCGTGGTTCTGCCGTACCACCTCGACGATCTCCAAGGTGGCCTTGCTGGTGCGCGCCGCCAAGTTGCGCACTTCGTCGGCCACCACCGCGAAGCCGCGGCCATATTCGCCGGCCCGCGCCGCCTCGATCGCCGCATTGAGCGCCAGCAGGTTGGTCTGGTCGGCGATGCCACGGATGGTCAGGACGATCTGGCCAATGGCTTCGGACTGTTTGCTGACGGCATCGATGCTGCGCGCGGCCTGGTTGAGTTCGGCGGAAATCTGCTCGATCACCTCGACAGTCTGCTGCACTACCTGGGTGCCCTTGCGCGCGCAGGCGTCGGTCTGTACCGAGCTGGCATGGGCGGCATCGGCGGCGGTCTGCTGGGTACTGACCTGGTTGGTGATGTCGCTGGCGAACTTCACCACTTTGTACAAGCGGCCCTTGTTGTCGAAGATCGGGTTATACGAAGCCTCCAGGTAGACGGTCTGGCCCTGTTTGTTGATGCGTTCGAAGCGGTGCGAATGGTACTCGCCGCGGTTGAGCGAGGCCCAGAAGTCTCGGTACTGCGCCGACTCACGCTCGTGGGCCAGGCAGAACAGCCCGTGGTGCCGGCCCACCACTTCCTCCAGGCGGTAGCCCATGGTGTCGAGGAAATTCTGGTTGGCCTTGATCACCCGCCCGGCCGGGGTGAACTCGATCACCGCCATGGAACGGCCGATGGCCTTGAGCAAGCTTTCGCTCTCGTGTTCTTCATTGACATGGCGGGTGATGTCCGAGGCCACCTTGATCACACTGGTGACCTGTTGGCGCTCGTCGATCACCGGCATGTAGCTGGCTTCCAGCCAGACCTCTCGACCGGTCTTGTCGAGGCGCTCGAAGGTACCGCTGATGGCCTTGCCCTGTCCCAGTTCGCGCCACAGCTGCTGGTACTCGGCGCTCTTGGCATAGGCCGGGTCACAGAAGATGCGGTGGTGCTTGCCGCGAATCTCCTCGGCGCTGTAGCCCATGGTGCTGCAGAAGTGCTCGTTCGCATCGAGGATCGTGCCGTCTGGCGCGAACTCGATCATCGCCATGGAACGGCTGATCGCCGCCAGCTTGGCCTCCATGCCCGCCAGGGCCTGGCGGCAACGCTGGATCTCGACCAGATCGGACTTGCGATGGTATTCGAACATGAGCCGGGGCTCCTTCTGCTCTGGGATGAACCTGAGCATAGATCGGCGTTTTCACCGTGCAAGCGAACTGATATCACTTTTGAATTAGCTATTTGCGCCCGTTTGTCTGGTGGTTTTTGCCGATGATCTGCCACCGTTGCCGGCCAACCCGACGACGCAGTGGATGGCACCGACGCGCCCCGCTCCACCTGTAGGAGCCAGCTTGCTGGCGAACCAGGCGACACGGTAGCCGGCTCCTACGCGCCGTGCCCGGCCAGCTCAGGAACTCTCGCGCACCATCAACTCGAAGCCCAGGTCCTGCTGCCCATCCGCACCACGCTTGCCGTCGAGCATGCCCAGCAGGGCCTGCGCCGCGCCGCGCCCCACCGCTGCCCGCGGCGTGCGGATCGAGGTCAGCCGCGGCACCATGTGCGCCGACCCCGGCAAGTCGTTGAACCCGACCATCGCCACCTGCCGAGGCACCTCGACGCCCTGGCGCAAGGCTTGCAAAATCGCGCCCTGGGCCAGGTCGTCGTTGCAGAAGAAAATACCATCGACATCCGGCGCCCGAGCCAGCAAGCGGCTGAACAACTCGCCCCCCAGGCCGATCGACGACGGCTGCGGGTCGAGCATTTCCAGCTCTGGCGCCTGCAAGCCGGCTTGCGCCAACGCCTGGCGGAACCCCTCGGCCCGTTGCATCACCCGCGGGTCCAGTTGCGCGGCGATGAAGCCCAGGCGCCGCCGCCCACGCTCGATCAGGTGCCGCGCCGCCGCACGCCCTGCCTCGTACTGGGAAAACCCGACCGACAAGGCACCGTCTGCGCCACCCAGCTCCATCATGTGCACGCAGGGCACCTGGCTGGCGGCGAGCATCTGCCGCGAGGCTTCGCTGCGCTCGAAACCGGTCAGCAACATGCCGCACGGCTGGTAGGCCAGATAGTTGCGGATCAGGTTCTCTTCCTCGGCGATGTCGTAGTGGTAGTTACCTATCAGCACCTCCAGCCCACGGGGCCGCATCACCTCGTGGATCGCCTCGAGGGTGTCGATGAACAGTTGGTTGGAGAGCGAAGGAATCAACACTACCACCGACTGGCTGCGCGCCGAGGCCAGGGCTCGCGCCGCCGGGTTGGCGACATAGCCCAGGCTGGCCGCCGCGACCTTGACCTTTTCCACCAGCTCCGGGGCGACCGTGCTGACCCCGCGCAGGGCGCGGGAGGCGGTGATGGGGGAAACCCCGGAAAGCCTGGCGACTTCTGCCAGGGTGGGACGACCAGTGGTACGCGAGCCGATACGGGACATGGGAATTGGAGTTTTTCCACTTGCAGGAAGAGGGAACGGTCACTAAGGTAGCGCTGTCTCTGGATGCAGGCAATGCAATCCTGGTAGCAGTCATGCCTTATACGTCCATACTGCCAAAGACAAGATCAATAACACCCGGGAGGGTGGCGCTTACCTGTCTGGTTCAACACCGCAAAGACAGCGCTATCTCACCCAGCAGGAGGTACAGATGAACCCTTCCCTGTCCGCGATTGTGGTCATGGGCGTGGCTGGATGCGGCAAGAGCTGCATCGGCGCGGCCATTGCCGCGCGCAGCGGCGGCCGCCTGATCGAAGGCGATGCCTTTCACCCCGCCGCGAACATCGCCAAGATGAGCGCCGGTATTCCCCTGGACGACGACGACCGCGCTGGCTGGCTGGTGCGCCTGGGTGAAGAGCTGCAGAACGTGATCAGCGCGGGCGAACGCCCGATCCTGACCTGCTCGGCGCTCAAGCGCCGCTACCGCGAGACCTTGCGCCAGGCGGTACCCACGCTGGGCTTCGTGTTCCTCGAACTGACCCCGCAGGAAGCCGAGCGGCGTGTGTTGGCCCGTCCTGGCCACTTCATGCCGGCAAGCCTGATCGAGAGCCAGTTCGCCGCCCTGGAGCCGCCCCACGGCGAACCCCAGACCCTGGCGCTGGACGCCACCCGCTCGGTCGAAGCCCTGGCCGAAGCCGTGCACACCTGGCTAAAGCCCGGTGGTGAGCGGCCCCTGGCGCGTACTGCCTGAATCGACGGTATTGCCAGCTCACCCAAGATAGCGCTGTCTCTGTACCTTGCGGCAAGCAACGACCAAGAAACACGCTCCACCAAAACAACAACGACAAGACCGAGGCTAACGATCCATGTTCGGACTAGCTACTGATACCTTCCTGCTGCTCGACGCACTGGTCACCATCGTCGGGCTGATCCTGCTGATCACTCATTTCAAGGTCCATCCCTTCGTTGCCCTGACCCTGGCCGCGGGCTTTCTCGGCCTGACCTCCGGCATGCCGGTGGCCAAGGTGATGAAGTCGTTCCAGGACGGCTTTGGCGGGGTACTGGGCTTCGTCGGCATCGTCCTGGCCCTGGGCACCATGCTCGGCAAGCTGATGGCCGACTCCGGCGGCGCCGACCAGATCGCGCAGACGCTGATCCGCGCCTTCGGCAAGCAGAAAGTGCACTGGGCGATGATGTTCGCCGCCTTCCTGGTGGGCATTCCGCTGTTCTTCGAGATCGGCTTCGTGCTGCTGATCCCGCTGGTATTCATCGTTGCCCGTCGCTCCGGCGTGTCACTGGTGAAGATCGGCATCCCGCTGCTGGCCGGCCTTTCCGTGGTTCACGGCCTGGTGCCTCCACACCCGGGCCCGCTGCTGGCGATCGGCATCTTCCACGCCGACATCGGCAAGACCATCTTCTATGGCCTGCTGGTGGCTCTGCCCACCGCGGTGATCGCCGGTCCGCTGTTCGGTAACTTCATCTCCCGCTACATCCCGGGCAATCCGTCCCAGGAGCTGATGGACCAGATTGCCCGCGAGTCGGACCAGCAGAACCTGCCCAGCTTCAGCGTGACCTTGATCACCGTGCTGCTGCCCGTGGCGCTGATGCTGCTCAAGACTTTCGCCGACGTGGTGCTGCCAGCCGAGCACATCGTGCGCCAATGGATGGACCTGATCGGCCACCCGATCACCGCCCTGCTCGCCGCCCTGCTGCTGGCGTTCTACACCTTCGGTTCGGCGCGCGGCTTCAACCGCCAGCAGATCATGAAGATGCTCGACCAGAGCCTGGCACCCACCGCGGCCATCGTGCTGATCGTCGGCGCCGGCGGCGGCTTCAAGCAGATGCTGGTGGACACCGGGGTCGGCAACGTGATCGGCCAGATGGCGGTCCAGGCCGAGATCTCGCCGATTCTGCTGGCCTGGCTGGTGGCGGCGGTGATCCGCATCGCCACCGGTTCCGCGACCGTGGCCACCATCACCGGCGCCGGCATCGTCGCTCCGGTGATCGACCTGGTGCCGGGGGTCAACCGCGAGCTGCTGGTACTGGCCACCGGGGCCGGCTCGCTGATTCTGTCCCACGTCAACGACGCCGGGTTCTGGCTGGTCAAGCAGTACTTCAACATGACCGTCGCCGAAACCTTCAAGACCTGGAGCATGATGGAGACCATCCTCTCGGTGGTCGGTATAATCTTCATCATGTTGCTGTCGATGGTGGTGTGACCGTCGGTCGCCGTGATGGCACCAAGCTAATCGACTCAAGGCCCAAGTGAGACAGCGGCCCTGCGCAGGCAGGGCCGTTTTCTTTCCTCGCCAAGGAGCCTGCCCCATGAAAGCTGCCCTGCTGCTCGCCGCCCTGCTCGCTTCGCCACTGGCTCTGGCCGCCGGAACCGGCGCCACCTACCCCGATGACCCGCACAGCCCGGCGCCCAAGCCAGGTGTCGACAGCACCCTGAACCCCGTCGAAAAGCCCATGCCGCGCGATACCGACCCGCGGATCAAGGGCAACGACCCCGACAGCCCGCCGGCCGAGCACAAAGATGAGCGCGACTTGCCCGGCATGGGCGGCAGCGGTTCGGAGGGGATGGGACGTGGTGGCGATGGCTCAGGGGGTACGGGCAAGCCTTGAGGCCTCAGCCCCACATACCCCGGTAGGAGCGGCCTTGTGTCGCGATGGGGCGCAAAGCGCCCCCACAATCTCAGTGTCGCCGCGAAGAGGGCCGGGGCGCTGTGCGCCCCATCGCGGCACAAGGTGATCGCGCCCAGGTCACCATTGGCGCTTGTCTGGCCGGCTCAGGCCAAGCTTCTCGATCTTGTAGCGCAGCATGTCCCGTGACAGCCCCAGCAAGCGCGCCGACTTGGTGACGTTCCAGTCGGTGCGGTCGAGCGTGCGACAGACCATGTCGCGCTCCATGTCCGGCAAACTGCCGGTCGCCTCCGGCTCGTGGCGATGCGCCTCGTACACGGCCATCGGCGCGGGCGCAGCCAGGGGCTCATCGACCAACGTCATGCACAGGTTCAACTGGTGCGCGCCAATCACCTCGCTGGGGGCCAGCAATACGGTCTGCTCGAGCATGTTACGCAGCTCGCGCACGTTGCCCGGCCAACTGTAGCCAAGCATCAGCGCCTCGGCTTCGGCGCAAAACCGTAGGTTAGGCTTGCCATAGCGCCGCCCGTGATGGGCCAGGAAGTGTCGGGCCAGGCGCAAGATGTCCGGCCCCCGGGCATACAGGCGCGGCACCTTCAGGGCGATGATGCGCAGGCGGAAGAACAGGTCGCGGCGGAACTTGCCCTGCTGCACCATTTGCTCGAGGTTGCAGTTGGTAGCGCTGATCACCCTCAAGTCCACCTTGCGTTCCTTCACCGCGCCGATGCGACGGATGCAGCGATCTTCCAGCAGCTTGAGCAGCTTGGCCTGCAGCACCAGGTCCATCTCGCCGATCTCGTCGAGGAACAGCGTGCCGCCATCGGCCGCCTCGACCAGCCCCACCCGGCGCTCCTTGGCGTCCGTGAAGGCGCCCTTCTCATGGCCGAACAGCTCGGCCTCCAGCAGGTTGGCCGGAATCGACGCGCAGTTGAACTCGATGAACGGCCCTTTGGCGCGGCTGCCGTCAAAGTGCAGGGCACGGGCCACCAGTTCCTTGCCGGTGCCGGTCTCGCCCTCCACCAGTACCGGCGGCAGGTCGTCGCTGGCCATGCGCCGCTCGGCATCGAGCAACTGGCGCAGGGTGTGCTTGAGGTCGAGCATCACCGGCGACTCGCCAATCAAGGCCTGCAACCCCGACTTCTGTGCCTCGCGCTCCTGGTAGAACGACAGCGTGCGCTCCATGCGTTCGGCGGCCAGGGCCTTGTCCAGCATCAGCTTGAGCTCGGCGAGCACCACCGGCTTGGTCAGGTAGTGGAAGGCGCCCTCCTTCATGGCCAGCACGGCGTCCTCGACGTTGCCGTAGCCGGTCATCATGATTACCTTCAACGCAGGCACCTGGGCCACCAGGGCACGCAGCAGGTCGTGGCCGCTCATGCCGGGCAACGAGTTGTCGGTCAGCACGGCGTCGGGCTGGGCGCGCTTGATCTGCTCCAACGCCAGCTCCGCGCTGTGGCACACCATGACCTCGAAGCCCTTGAGGCTCAGGTAGGTGCGAATGTTGTCGGCAAGGATTTCATCATCCTCGACCACCAGGATGCTGTGTTCCATGGTCCCCTCCCGCTGCGATATTGAAAGTCAGGCTGACGCGGGTTCCTTCCTCTTCGCGGCTGGTCAGTTCGACCGCGCCGCCAAAGCGTTCCATGATCCGTTTGACCAGGGCCAGGCCGACACCGAGGCCGCCCTGCTTGGTGGTGAAGAAAGGCTTGAACACCATGCGCCGTTGTTGCTCGCTCATCCCTTTGCCGGTATCGCTGAGCTGCAACTGGGCCTGCTGGCCATCCACCTGGTGCACCTCGGCGCGCAGCTCGCCACCCTGGGGCATGGCCTCCAGGGCGTTGGCGAACAGGCTGTTGAGGATCTGCGTCAGTTGCAGCGGCTGGCTGGCCACCCATTGCACGACCGGGCCGGCGAAGCTGAAACGCACCTGGTTGCGCTCGATCTGCAGGGCGAAGGTTTGCCGGGCATCCTCAAGGGCGGCCACCAGGTCCACTGCCTCGGGCTCGTCGCTGGTCGGGCGCAGCGAAACCAGCAGGTCGCGCACCCAGCGCGACATGCGGTCGACCTGGGTGATGATGTCGACGATGTTCTTCTGCGCCGCGGGGCTGGCGATATCCTGGGCCAGCTCGGCGCTGGAGCGGATGTTGGCCAGCGGGTTGCGCAGGCTATGGGCCACCGCCGAGGACATCTCGCCCAGGGCCACGTAGGTTTCGCTGGCCACCAGTCGCTCCTGTTGGTGCTGCAGCAAGCTGGCGGCGCGGCGCACGATCCAGAACAGGCCGAAGTAGATCAATGTTCCCCCCACCAGGGTCGAGGCCCAGATCAACACGTAGCCACGGTGGATGCGCCGCACCAGGTCCTGCGGCTCCTTGTAGATCTCGACCATGCTCAGCACCTGCTCGCCCTGGCTGTCGAACAGCGGGATGTAGTTCTCGATGAACAGGTGCCGCGGCTCGCGCTGGAACTTCTGTTCCTCGCGTTCCTCGTCGGCCTTGTGATAACTGGCCGACACCGACTTGCGCGAATGGAAGGCCTGCTCCAGGTCGTCATCCTCCTCGATGCGCTGGCCGATCAACTGCGGGTTGGTCGACCACACCACCGTACGGTCACGGGCGTAGACGTTGGCCAGCAGGGTATCGGGCAGGTGCTCGACATGGTCGAGAAATTCCACCCGGGTGGCTTCGGCCAGCTGTGGGGTGAACTGCAGATGCTGCTGGTCCAGGCGCGGGTCGAGCAGCTCGCCCATGGTCACCCCCGGCGGCAACTGCGAATGACGCACCTCGGCCTGGGCCATGGCCTGGATGAACTGCGCGGTGAGCATGGCATCGCGCTCGACGCTGTCGCGTACCACGAAGCGCGTCGACACATAGCCCAGGCCGCCGGCCACTGCCGCGATGATCAGCAGGCTGACCAGCGAGAACCAGCGCAGCAGGTTGAACTCGTGCAGCGGCGTGGCCAGCCCGGCGGAGGCTGCAGCAGTTTTGTCGATGGCTTGGTTGTCGAGCGTCTGCATCGCGTCGTTCCCGCCTTTGAGCCAGTGAGGCCACCGGCACGCTGTCGCTACCGGTGGTAGCCCTGTAACGGCCGACAGTCATGACGAACTGGCGGCCCTGGTGAGGTGAAGCAAAAACCCGGCCATTCCTTTTAAAAAAATAAAATCTCTTTAAAAACAATTAGTTATTAGATTTTTGTAAAGTTTATTCTTGAAAAATCCCCCATATTCGGGGAAACACCAAAAAATAATAAATTCAATTAAAACAATTAGTTATAGAACTATTCTAATCTAGAAAATCAACTATTTACCACCCGGAAATTGAGCGAAACCCGCGTCCCCAGCCCAACACGGCTGCTCAATCTTACCGACCCCCCATAGCGCTCCATGATCCGCTTGACCAATACCAGCCCAACCCCCAGGCCGCCCTGCTTGGTGGTGAAGAATGGCCGGAAGGCCAGGCGCTGTTGCTGCTCGCTCATGCCCTTGCCAGTGTCCGAGAGGCGCAGGGTCAAGCCACGCCGATCATTGCGCGCCACCTCCACGCGCAGTTCGCCGCCCGGCTCCATCGACTCCAGGGCATTGGCGATCAGGCTGCTGAAAATCTGCCCCAGCAGCACCGGCTGCCCCAGCACCTGGACCCGCGGCACCTCGGCCACGCTCAAGCGGATGCCACCCCGCGCCAGCGCCGTGGCGAACGCCTGCAGGCTGTCATCCAGCGCTTGGGCGACATCCACCGGTTGCGCCTCGTCGTTGAGCGGCCGCAGCGACTGCAACAACTCGCGAACCCACTGCGACATGCGGTCGACCTGGCTGATGATGTCATTGATGTTCTTCTGTGCCGGCCCCTCGTCGAAGGCCTGGGCCAATTCGGCGCTGGAGCGGATACTGGCCAGCGGGTTGCGCAGGCTGTGGGCCACCGCCGACGACACCTCGCCCAGGGCGACGAAGGTTTCATTGCCGATCAGGCGCTTCTGCTGCACCGCCATCAACCGCGCGGCCCGGCGCATGATGCCGTACAGCCCGACATAGACCACGCCCGCCCCCACCGCGATGGCCAGCCAGATCAGCAGTAGGCCATGCTCGATGCGCACGATCAGGTCGTGGGGTTCCTTGTAGATCTCGACCATGGCAGTGACGTTCTCGCCATCGGCGTCGAACAGCGGGATGTAGTTCTCGATGAACAGCTGTTCGGGCGGGGTGACGAACTTCTGTTCGCTGCGCGCCTGCTCGAAGTCGTGGTAACTGGCCGAGACCCGCATCTTGTACTCGAAGGCCTGGTCCAGGTCGTCGTCCGATTCGATCAGACGGCCGATCAAGGCCGGGTTGCTCGACCAGATCACCGTGCGGTCCGGGGCATAGATATTGGCCAGGAGCATATCCGGCAAGTGGGCGATATGGTCGAGGAACTCGCCCCGGGCCTTGCGCCGGGCCTCGGGGTCGACATCCGGCATGCCGTGGTCGGTGCGCGGGTCGAGCAGTTCGCCCATGGTACGCACATTGGGGATCGACACATGGCGCACCTCGGCGTCGGCGATGGCGGTGATGAACTGGGCGGTGAGCAAGGCGTCGCGCTCGACGCTTTCGTTGATGATGAAGCGGCTGGAGATCAGGCCCAGCCCCGCCGCCACCGAAACGATGATCGCCAGGCTGACCCAGGCGTACCAGCGCAGCAGGTTGAACGACTTGCGCCCGGTACTGGCGTCGGGTGTGTCGGGGCGGGGGGCGAGGTCCATGGTCGGGCTCCGCGGCTGGGCACGTCTACAGGTTATAGCCCAGAGTTGGAGGGCCAGGGGTGTTGGCGGCTCATAGCCGCCGCAACCCCAACGCCGAACCTGCTGATCACAGCGGCGAATCCTCAGCCAACCCCCGCAGCAGGCGATACTCGCGCAACACATTGGGTACATAGCGCTGGGTCTCGGCAAACGGCGGCACCACCCGTCCGCGGCTCAACACCGCATCTGGCCCGGCGTTGTAGGCCGCCACCGCCAAGGTGATGTCATTGTCGAACAGTTTCAGCATTTGCTTGAGGTAACGCGCTCCGCCGCGCACGTTGGCCTCGGGGTCGAGCACATCCTTGACCCCCATCTCCTTGGCCGTGTCCGGCATCAGCTGCATCAGCCCCGCCGCCCCCTTGGCCGAGCGTGCCTTGGGGTTGTAGCCGGACTCGGCCTTGATCAACGCATGTAACAGCGCCTGCGGCACATCGCTGGCCAACGCGGCGGCAGCCACCACATCGGCGTAGGGTCGCCCGGTGACCAGTTGCGCATTGACCGGCCCGCCGGCGATGCCGGTCTCGCTGATCACCCGATCATAGTGCCGTCCTGGCCGATGCACGTTGGACAGCACGAAGCCGCCCTTGCCGTCACGAGAGATGTACACATCGGCCTGGGCGCCCAGCACCATCAGCCCCATCGCCAGCCCGCTCACTCCCAGGATCAGTCCACGCATGTCGGTCGCCTCCACGCCGTGTGCCCCAATGTTGGGGGAAATGCCCCGCGAAGCCGGGCTTTGAGGCTGTGACGCAAGCAGCGTGCCGCCTGCCATCGCGCCTGCGGCAAGGGCCCGAGGCAGACGTGCACGGCTGTTGCATGGGGTCTGTTGCGCAAGCCTGCCCACGCACCGGAGGACTCACCATGCAGCGCAACAACCCTCGCCAACGCGGCTTCACCCTGCTCGAACTGTTGGTGGTGCTGGTGGTGCTCGGCCTGTTGGCCGGCATCGTCGCGCCCAAGTACTTCGCCCAACTGGGCCGTTCCGAGGCTAAGGTGGCGCGGGCGCAGATCGAAGGCCTGGGCAAGGCCCTGGACCTCTACCGCCTGGAGGTCGGCCACTACCCCAGCAGCGAGCAGGGCCTGCAGGCACTGGTGGCTGCCCCCAGCGGCGAGGCACGCTGGTCTGGCCCCTACCTGCAAAAGGCCGTGCCCCAGGACCCCTGGGGGCGGCCATACATCTACAAGCAGCCTGGCGAGAGCGGCGGCGAATACGACCTGTTGTCGATGGGCAAGGACGGCCAGCCCGGCGGCGACGGGGAAAACGCCGAGATCACCAGCTGGCAATGAGGAGCCCGACCATGCGCTACCAGCTCAAGGCCCTGGGCAGCCAGGGCGTGGTGCAACTGCAGGTGGACGCCGAGGACATCGAGCAGGCCCGCCGCCAGGCCGAGGACCAGGGCCTGCGCGTGCTCAGCGTGCGCAGCCGCGGCCTGGCCTGGCGGCGCCGCGCCGCGGCGTTCGACCTGGTGCTGTTCAGCCAGGAGCTGAGCACCCTGCTCAGCGCCGGCCTGCCGCTGATCGACGCCCTCGAAAGCCTGGCCGAAAAGGCGCCTGACGGCACCGCGCGCAAGACCCTCGAGCAACTGGTGCGCCAACTCTACGAGGGCCGCTCGCTGTCCCAGGCCCTGGCCCTGCAAGCGCAGGTGTTCCCCGCCCTGTACGTGGCCCTGGTGCAATCCAGCGAGCGCACCGGCGCGCTGGGCGACGCCCTGGGCCGCTATATCGGCTACCGGCAACGGCTCGACCTGGTGCGCCAGAAGCTGATCGGCGCGTCGGTCTACCCCTTGCTGCTGTTGCTGGTCGGCGGCGGCGTGGTGCTGTTCCTGCTGGGCTACGTGGTGCCACGTTTCAGCCTGGTGTTCGAGGGCATGGGCAGCGAGCTGCCGTGGCTGTCCCAAGTGCTGATGCAAATCGGTCTGTTCCTGCATGCCCAGCAGGTGCCGCTGGGCCTGGGCAGCCTGGCCGCTATCGGTGCCCTGGTCGCTCTTCGCCGCCACCACGCGGTACAGCGCTGGAGCAACCGCCAGTTGCGGCGCCTGCCGGCCTTGCACCAACGCCTGGTGATGTACGAGCTGGCGCGGTTCTATCGCTCGCTGGGGATCCTCCTGCAGGGCGGCATTCCCATCCTCACCGCCTTGGGCATGGCCCGCGGCCTGCTCGGCAGCGCCGGCGCCGAAAGCCTCGGACAGGCCAGCCGGCGGGTCGCCGAAGGCTTGGCGCTGTCGGATGCACTGGAAGCCGCGCAACTGGTGACACCGGTGTCGCTGCGCCTGCTGCGCGCCGGCGAGCAGTCGGGCAACCTGGGGGAAATGCTCGAGCGCTGCGCCGACTTCCACGACCAGGAGATCGGGCGCTGGGTGGAATGGTTCGTCAAACTGTTCGAGCCGTTGCTGATGACCTTCATCGGCCTGCTGATCGGCCTGATCGTGATCCTGATGTACATGCCGATCTTTGAACTGGCGTCGAGCATCCATTGAACAACGGTAGCAACTGGCCATGCGCTTGGCTTAGCATGGTACGTTTTGCCGCCGAGAGCGCCTGCCCGTGTCGCTGAGCCTGCCGACCCTGATCCTGGTCGCCGTTTTCATCTTCGCCCTGATGGGCATCCTCACCCTGCATGCCTGGCGGCGCTGCGCCAGCGACCCGAGCCTGGGCTACCTGGGAGCGATGCTGCTGACCTCGGGGCTGGGGGTGGGCCTGATCGCCCTGCGTGGCCTGGGCATCGACTATCTGGCATTGGTGCTGGGCAATATCGTCCTGCTGACCGGTGCTGGCCTGGGCTGGACCGCCATGCGCGTGTTCGGCGGACGCCGCCCGCACTGGCCGCTGCTGCTGGCCGGCGCGCTGTTCTGGTGGCTGTTCAGCCTGTGGCCAGGTTTTCACGCCGACCTCGGCCTGCGGGTGAAGCTATATTCGCTGCTCACCCTGGGCTATACCCTGTTGTGCCTGCGCGAGCTGTGGCGACCGCGGGTGCGCCTGCAGGTGTCCTACACCCCGGCGCTGATCCTGACCGCCCTGCACGCCTCGATCTACCTGCTGCGCGCGCTGATCGACGATGGCCTGGCGCTGGACCAGGCGATCAACAACGGCGGCCCGCGCCCGGCGTTCTTTGCCTTGATCCTGTTCGAGTCGATGCTGTTCGCCATCGGCATTTCCTACATCACCCTGGCGATGGTCCGCGAACGCGCCGAAATCCAGCTGCGCGCCGCGGCCTACAGCGACCCGCTGACCGGCATCGACAACCGTCGGGCGTTCATGGAGCGCGGCGGGCAACTGCTGCTCGAGTGCGCCGCGCGGCGCGAGCCGGTGGCCTTGCTACTGTGCGACCTGGACCATTTCAAGCGGATCAACGACCAGTTCGGCCACCCGATGGGCGACCAGGTGCTGCTGGCGTTCGCCAGCGAGACCAGCCGGCACTTACGTCGTGGCGATCTGTTCGCGCGCATTGGCGGCGAAGAGTTCGCCTGCCTGCTGCGCGGCGTCGACGAAGCCGCCGCCGAGGTGGTGGCGCAACGTATCTGTACCGGGTTCGCCGGCATGCCACTGCTGGAGCCCGGCATGCTCGGAGTCAGCATCGGCATCGTCAGTCGTCCGGCGGGGGAATGCGAGCTGTCGCGGTTGCTGTCGATGGGCGACCACGCCTTGTATGCGGCCAAGCAACAAGGCCGCGGCCGGGTATTGCAGTACGGTGTCGCCTGATAACGCCCCACGGGCTCAGTAGTCGAACCGCTCCACCGCCCGGCGCCGCTCGTTGTCGTCGCGTCGGTCATACCCGGCGGTGGTCTGGATATTGGCGTGGTGCGCCAGCTTCTGCGCGATCGACAGGTCGTGCTCCTCGATCACCCGGGTGATGAACGCCCGGCGAAAGTCATGGGGCATGATCTTCGCCCCTACCTGCGCCCCGCGCTGGCGGGCAATGTAGTAGATGGCATGCTTGGTGATACGCGCCCGGGTGATATGGCTGCCGCGGCGGATACGGTTGAACAGGAAGCTGTCGTCGCGCTCGCCCGCCGGCAGTTGCTGGCGACGCAGGTCGAGCCAGGCCTGCAGCTTTTCGAAAGCCCAGGCCGGAGCATATTTGATCAGTTGCCGATTGCCCTTGGCCAGCACCTGGATACTGCGCTCCTGAAAATCCACCTGGGCCAGGTCCACGTCCACCGACTCCGACTTGCGCATGCCGGTGCCATACAGCAGCGCCAGGATCGCCGCATCGCGCACGCCCTGCGGTCGCGGGTCGGCCGCGCAGACGTCCATCAGCTCGCGGATCAGGCTGCGTCGCAGGTTGCGGCCCGCTGGCAGGCGGCTGCCACTGGCCGGCTTGATCTCGCGGATTTTCAGCAGTTGCTCATGCTCGATCAGGCCTTGGCGCCAGGCCTCGTTCATCACCCCGCGCACGGCATTGACGTACAGCGACGAGGTGTTGGGGGCATAGCCATCGGCGCGCAAGGCCGCCACCAGGGCGATCACATGGCCTGGCTCGAGGTGATGCCAGGGCACCTCGACGATGTCGCAGTCGACGAACCCCAGGCGATCGGCGGCATCCTGGAGGATATAGCGCATGGTCAACTGGCTGGATGGCGCCAGGCGGGCAAGGTATTGCAACAGCGGGTTACGCAGAAGCTCGGTCACAACGGGATCCTGTAGCGAGGCGACCTGGCCAGGTTGAGCCGAGGTCGCGCAAATCGAGTCCAATTGACAACCGTCAATGTCAAAGGGACTACAAATACCTGGAGTCATAATGACTCGATAAAGTGCCATCACCCTGATATGCAAGGGCTTTGCCGGTGGCACGGTTCGTGATGGTACCCCATTCACCCTTTCTGATCGAACCAAGGTCCCGCCATGCTCGTCCAGCCCGTTACCGCTCGTCCGCGCCAGGCACTCTGGGCACTGGGTTTTCGCCCATTCTTCCTCGGCGGCAGTCTGTTCGCCCTGCTCGCCCTGCTGCTGTGGGCCGGGGTACTGGCCGGCGCGCTGCAACCCGAGCCGCCCGGCGGCATGTTGGCCTGGCATCGCCACGAGATGCTGTTCGGCTTCGCCACCGCCATCATCGCCGGCTTCCTGCTGACCGCGGTGCAAAACTGGAGCGGCATCCCCGGCCTCAGCGGCCGGCCGCTGCAAGGGTTGTTCCTGCTCTGGCTGCTGGGCCGGGCCAGCTGGTTCCTGCCCTTGCCGGCCTGGCTGGTGCTGCTGATCGAGGGTGCCTTCCTGCCCCTGGTGGCCGTGACCCTGGCCCGTCCGATCATCCAGCGGCGCCTGCGCAACAATTACCCGATCGTCGTCCTGGTACTGCTGATCGCCGCCTGCCAGTGGCTGACCCTGGCCGGTTGGCTGAACCACAACGAGCAGTGGCAACGCCGCGGCGTGCTCGCCGGGTTGTGGCTGGTGGCGGCGATGATGAGCATGCTGGGCGGCCGGGTGATCCCGTTCTTCACCCGGCGCGGCCTGGGCAACATGAGCCCGACGCCGGTCCGGCCCTGGTTGGACCGCGCCTGCCTGGTCGGCAGCGTGGCGCTGCCGCTCAGCTATGTGCTCGGCCTCGGCGACCGGCCACACCCGGCGCTGGCCCTGCTGTTCGCTGCGCTGGCGCTGCTGCATGGCACGCGCCTGGTGCTATGGCATGACCGCGGCCTGTGGCGGGTGCCGCTGCTGTGGTCGCTGCACCTGGCCTACGCCTGGCTGATCCCGGCCTGCCTGGGCCTGGCCTTGTGGCATGCCGGAGTGGCGATCAACCCGAGCCTGGCGGCCCATGCCCTGACCGTGGGCGCCATGACCGGACTGATCGTGGCAATGATGGCGCGGGTCAGCCTGGGCCACACCGGGCGCCCCTTGCAGGTGCCGCGCAGCATTGTCTGGGCGTTTGCGCTGATCCAGCTGGCGGCATTGGCGCGGGTGCTGGTGGCACCGTTCACGCCGGCGGGGTTGGGGTTGTCGGTGCTGTTCGGCAGTGGCGCGTTGCTGCTGTTCCTGTGGCATTACCTGCCGATCCTGGCCCGGCCACGGGTGGATGGCATGCCGGGTTGAGCCCGAGTAGCGCAATCTGCCGGAGCCGTTGTAGGAGCCAGCCTTGCTGGCGAAGCAGGCAGCGCCAAGGCCATGGTCTACAGTTGCACAAACTCCCCCGGCAACGAGGCAGCATGGCTTTTCTTCGACTCACCCGCACCCATCCGCGCCTGAGCTTCGCCACCCTGGCCGGCCTGCTCGGCGGCTGGCTGATCCCCGCCGACGATACCGTGCAGCGCATCCTCGCCGGCTGGAACCTCGGCGTCTGGCTCTACCTGCTGATGGTGCTGTGGCTGAGCCTGCGCGCCAGCGCCGGGCAAGTGCGCAAGGTTGCCCGCCTGGAGGACGAGAACGCCGGCCTGGTGTTGATCACCGTGTGTGTCTCGGCCATCGCCAGCCTCGCCGCGGTCACCTTGCAACTGGTCTCCAGCCGTGGCCTGGAGGGCAGCGCCCTGGCCCTGCACTACCTGTACACCGGGCTGACGGTGGCAGGCTCATGGCTACTGATCGGCTGCATCTTCAGCTTGCACTATGCCCGGCTGTTCTACACCGGCGAGCGCCACGAGCCGCCGCTGCGCTTCGCCGACGGCGAACGCAACCCCGACTACTGGGACTTCCACTACTTCTCGTTCACCATCAGCGTCGCGGTGCAAACCTCCGATATCGGCGTCGCCGGCCGGGCCATGCGCCGGGTGGTGCTGGCGCATTCACTGGTAGGTTTCGTGTTCAATACGGCAATCCTTGGTTTCACCATCAACATCGCCGCCGGCCTGCTCAACTAGTATGCGCTGGGCGCACGCCGCAATGCGCCGGCACACCACCTCCAACGCCTCGACCGCCAGTACCAACCCCAGCCGTACATGCCCCGCCGTGCTTGGGCCAAAGGCATCGCCGGGCAGCAGCGCCACGCCCTCCTCGTCCAGCAGGCGCTGGGCGAAGGCCTGGGCGCCGAGCCCGGTGCCACGGATATCGAGCATCACGAACATGCCGCCAGCCGGTCGATGGGCGTACACCCCTGGGCAATCTTCAAGCAAGGCGCACACGCGGTCACGTCGCTGCCAATACGCCTGGCGCATCTGCCGCACCTGCGGCCCTGCCTGCGCCAGGGCCACGCAGGCCGCCTGCATGACGAACTCCGGCAGGCCGAACAACATGGCCATCACCAGGTTGCCCAGGTGCTCAGCCAGCGCGGGCGGGCCAATCACCCAGCCAACCCGCCAACCGCTCATGGCGTGGGACTTGGACAAGCTGTCGATGACCACGCAGCGCTCGGCCATGCCTGGCAGGCTCAGCGGGTCAGGCGCCTCGCCATCGTGCAGCAAACCCCGATAGACCTCGTCGCATACCAGCCACAGGTCATGGGCCTGGCACAGCTCGGCCAATTGCCCGAGCGTCGCGGCATCGATGGCCGAGCCGGTGGGATTGTGCGGACTGTTGAGCAGCAACCCGCGGGTACGCGGCGTGATGGCCCGCGCCACGGCCTGCGGATCCAGGCGAAAGCCGGTTTGCGCCGTCATCGACACCTGCACCGGCCGAGCGCCACAGGCGCCAAGCACGGCGTGGTAGGTCACGTACATGGGCTCGACGACGATCACTTCGTCACCGGCCTCGAACAGGCACTGGCAGGTGGCATACAGGGCACATTGGGCCCCGGCGGTCACCACCACCTGCCGCGGGTCCAGCCCCAGGCCTCTGTGCCGCACGATAGCCTGGCGCAAGGCCAGGCTGCCGCGCACATCGCTGTAGTGCGTATCCCCCCGACGCAGGCTGGCCACCGCAGCCTCGACCACCGGGGCCGGGGTGTCGAAATCCGGGTCGCCCACCGACAGCAGGAATACCTCGCGCCCCTGCTCGCGCAGGGCCAGGGCCTGGTAGTGGATATCCCAGGCCGCGGCGGCTTCGCCCGCGATCCGTTGGGTGAGCGTGGAATATCGCATGGCTGCCTCCCTGTCTGCCCGCTCGGCACCGCTGGTCCGAAAAGCGCTGCCGGTAACCTTAGCAGAGCGACACCCCTTGCCCGCCCTCGGCCCTAGAGGAAAACGTTTGCCCTGGCCAATGGCCGCCAACTGGTCGGCGTGACAAGACTGTGACAGCCGTCATGCATTAGTACATTTGCCATATTTTCCAGGGAACACTGCCATGGCAGGTGCTATGTTTAGGTTCCCATGGCCAGGATGGCCACACTGGCATCACTGCGCACTCACCGCGTTCAGGACACGAACAAGGAGGCTGGCATGAACAAGATGACGTTCCCCAACGCCTGCCAGGTGATGCGTTGGCATTTCCATCCGCTGGGCTTCGAAGCCAGCATGGACGCGCCACGCAGCATGGTCGCCCGGCTGTTCGACCGGGCCACTGGCGAAACCCTGCTGGCAGTAGCCGGCATTCCCTGCGCCACGGTCATGCCCGCGGCCGATGTCGAGCGGATCATCGAGGCGGTCGAAGCCGAGATGGACACCTTCGACCTGCTCGCCAGCCCGCTGCGCAGCGCGATTTAACCCGCCTGCTGCTGGCGCGCGCGCAGCGCCTGCAACCCCGCCATGAACTGCTCGGCCGGCACGGGCTGACCAAGCAGGTAACCCTGTAGCGAATCGCAGCCCAAGCGGGTCAGGAAGTCTTGCTGGCGGTCGGTTTCCACCCCTTCGGCGACAATCCGCAAGCCCAGCGCCTGGCCCAGGGCGACGATGGCCGAGACGATCGCCGCATCATCGCTGTCCTGCTCCAGGTCGCGGACGAAACCACGGTCGATCTTCAACTCGTTGGCTGGCAGGCGCTTGAGGTACATCAGGCTGGAATAACCGGTGCCGAAGTCGTCGATGGACAGGTCCACTCCCATGTCCGACAAACGCTGCAGCACATGCAGGCTGGCATCGGCGTCGCGCATGGCGGTGGTCTCGGTGATCTCCAGGGTCAGGTGGTTGGCTGGCAGG
Organism: Pseudomonas sp. RIT623; assembly: GCF_004519305.1. Lineage (GTDB taxonomy): Bacteria > Pseudomonadota > Gammaproteobacteria > Pseudomonadales > Pseudomonadaceae > Aquipseudomonas. The sequence continues at coordinate 201,931 of NZ_SOZA01000003.1, forward strand.
CCGTTGGCGGCCAACGCGGCGGCGACGCTGTCGACCAGCCCGACATGACAGAACTGGATAGCCGAGAGGTTGACCGCGATGCGCCAGTCATCATTCCCCTGGTCCATCCACTGGCGCATCTGCCGGCACGCCTCGCCCAGCACCCATTCGCCGATAGGGATGATCAGGCCGGTTTTCTCGGCCAGGCCGATGAAGCGGTCCGGCAGCATCAGCCCATGTTGCGGGTGCTCCCAGCGCAGCAGCGCCTCGGCGCCGATGGGCTGGCGCTGCACGGCGTCGAACTTCGGCTGGTAGTGCAGGCGGAACTGGTTTTGCTCCAGCGCCGTGCGCAGGTCCTGCAGCAATTGCAGCTGCTGGCGCGCGTTGCTGTTCATCGAGACGTCGAAGAAGCTGTAGCCGTTCTTGCCGGCGTTCTTGGCGTGGTACATCGCCGCGTCGGCGTTGCGCAGCAGTTCATGCTGGTCCAGGCCGTTGCCCGGGTACAACACGATGCCGAGGCTGGCCGACAGTTGCAGGTCGTGTTCGGCCACGCGAAACGGCCTGGCCATCAGGTTGACCTGCTTGACCGCGACATTCATGGCGTCGTCCGGCTCGTCCAGTTCCACCAGCAGCACGAATTCGTCGCCGCCGATCCGCGCCAGGGTGTCCTGGCTGTGCAGGTGGCCACGCAGGCGTGCCGCCACAGCCTTGAGCAACTGGTCGCCAACATGGTGGCCAAAGGCATCGTTGACCGGTTTGAAGCCGTCCAGGTCGATGAACATCAAGGCAAAGCAGCCACCCTGCTCCGCCACCCGGCCAATGGCCTGCTCGATACGATCGGCCAGCAGCGTGCGGTTGGGCAGCCCGGTCAGGGTGTCATGCAGGGCCAGTTGGGTCAGTTCCTGGTTGGCCAGGGTCAGCGAGCGGGCCAGCTCGGCAGTCCGCGCCTCCAGGCGCGCGTCCAGCACCGAGGTCAGCAAGGCCACTGCCAGCACTGCCAGGGTGGTGATCAGCACCAGGTAGTCCAGGCCATCGCCGGCCAGGCCCGTGGCCAGGGCGCCACAGAAACTGCCCTCGGGGAAATTGGCCGCCGCCATGCCGGTGTAGTGCATGCCGACGATGGCGATACCCATCACCACCGCCGCCACCCCACGGATCTGCCGCACATACGGCGTGTGCTGGCGCAGGCGGAAGGCGATCCACAGCGCGGCGGCCGAGGCCCCCACCGCGATGCCCAGCGAGGCACCGAACAGGGTCGGGTCGTAGTCGATGCCCGGCTGCATGCGCAGCGCCGCCATGCCCATGTAGTGCATGCAGGCGATACCGGTGCCCATGATCAACGCGCCGAACGCCAGCTGCAGCCACGGCAGTTTCGGCTGGCTCACCAACCACAGGGCGAAACCCGACGAGGCCACCGCGATCAGCAGCGAAAACGCGGTGAGCGCCGCGTCGTAGCCCAGCTCGATGGGCAGGCTGAAGGCGAGCATGCCGATGAAGTGCATCGACCAGATGCCGATCCCCATGGCGAACGCCCCACCGCCCATCCACAGGTACACCGCCCGGCCCTTGGCCGTGGCGATGCGTCCGGTGAGGTCCAGAGCGGTGTAAGAGGCAAGAATGGCCACGCACAGCGAGATCAGCACCAGCGAGGAGGAATAACTACCAATCAGCATGCGTACTTCCAGGAGCAGGCCAAGGGAGGCCCGGAAAAGCCGATAATTGTACTCAAGCTTTAGCGAAACGCACGGGGTTTTCACTGCCCTGGATGGATCCAATGTACGGCTGCAAGCGTTGGCGGCCTTGAGGTAGAGCCGTTTCGCGGGACAATAAAGGCATATTGCCACTTATCGATTGATGTCCCTGAGCTCAGGTGCATGCCGCAATCCACCACCCCAAGCGAAGCGACTCCCGCTAGACTAAGCAGGCCAACACTCGAAGACAAACCTTCAGGAGCTCGCGATGGCCACCCTGCCCGGGCGCATCCCCTTGCTCGTCATCACGCTGCTTGCCATGGCCGTGGTCACGGGCTGTTCCAGCAAGCACAGCAACAACCGTTACGCCGCCCAAGGTGCCAAATGCTACGCCAAGGCCCTGCCCAGCAGCGGCGAAGGTGGCCTGGCGTTCGGCCCGACCTTGGCCATGGCCAGCAAGAAGTCGCTGGACAGCTGCGTGCGCTACGCCAGCCGTTCGGGCGGTACGCCTCGCACCTGCCAGGTGGTGCTGGCCAAGTGCAAGGGCTGAGCTAGCCGAGCGCCTCCGCGATCAGCCCGGCGATCTCTTTTGCCCTGGACGCCAAGGAGGCATGGCTGGCGTCCAGGGTGATCATGTACGACGGTCGGCCTGCTATTCATCAAGGATGAGCCTCAGTGAGTGATGGTGCGCGTGGCAAGAGCATAGGCCAGCCCTCCAAGGGCATTAGAACAAGGACATTGGCGCCGGCCTTGGCTACTTACCGGGCCGACTCGGCTTGCTGGCGTTGCCAGCGCCGCAGGTTCTGCTCCACCAGTTGCCCCGGCAGCGGCCCGGCGACCAGCTCGGCCACCTTGCGGGCCAGCTGTTCGCGCAGCGCCGGCACATTGCAACCAGACTTGCGCGACAGCGCCAGGTACAGGCCCTCGCTGGAAATCGGCGGGTCGAGGATGTCCAGCGCCTGGTCCTTGTCCAGGGTACGGGCCAGCGCCAGCCCGGGGTAACGCTCGAACAGCACGTAGTCGCTGCGCCCCAGCAGCAGCTTCTGGAACGCCTGGGAGGCGCTCGGTACGGCTTCCAGGTTCAACTGTGCCCGCGCATAGTCGTCGAAAGCCTGGCCATGGCTGTTGTTGACCAAGGTCCCGCCACGCCGGCCCTTGAGGTCAGACCAGTCGTGGTAGGTGAAGCCTTCGCCCTTGCGTACCCAAGCCACGCTGGAGGTGTACAGGAACGGCGGGCTGATGAAGTCGGTCACCAGCGCCCGCGCATTGGTGCGAAAATACCCGGCCAGCAGGTCGACGCGGCCCGTGTTGACCTCTTCCTGCGCCCGCGACCAGGGCCCCACGTACACGACATCCACCACCAGCCCGAGCGCCTTGGCAACATGCTGGAGCAGGTCGGCGTTGGCGCCGATCAGTTGCTGGGGATTTTGCGGGTCACGCCAGAGGTACGGGGGGTATTCCGGGTTGCCGGTGGCGCTGAGCTGCCGGCAGTCATCCGTGGCCAGCGCGGCCTTGGGCAGCCAGGCCAGGGCGAGCACCAGCAGCGCAGGCAGGGCCAGACGACGTCCGCTCATGATGGTCCTCGCACGGTGAAATCACGCCACTGATAACGTGGCTTTACACAGTGTGCACGAGAAATGGCCGATCGCCACGTTTTGTCTGCGCGCGATGGTGCGGTACAGCGTCACGTGCCGGGCGCCCACAGGTTTAAGGCAGATCGCAGACGGCGTAGGAGCCGGCTTGCCGGCGAACACCGGCGCTGCCGGTGCCAACCTGCGCGGCGCCTGCTTCGCCAGCAAGCTGGCGCCTACGGGTCATTGTTCGGCCAGCGCCGCCTGGCTGTCCCAGCCGCCGCCAAGCGCCGCGATCAACTGCACGCTCGCCACCAGCCGCCCCTGCAGCAACGTCAGCACGCTACGCTCGTTGCTCAAGGCTGTGGTCTGCACATTCACTACATCCAGGTAGCCGATCAACCCGGCCTTGTACTGGTTCTCGGTCAGGCGCAACGACTCGCGCGCCGCCTCCAGCGCTTCCTGGCGCACCACCGCCTCATCGCCGTACACCTTCAACTGCACCAGGTAGTTCTCGACCTCCTTGAAGCCATCCAGCACGGTCTGGCGGTACTGCGCCACGGTCTGGTCATACACCGCCACGGTGCGGTCCACCTCGGCGCTGCGCTTGCCGGCATCGAACAGGTTCAGCGCCAGTTGCGGACCGACCGACCAGTAGCGGTTGGGCAGTTCGATCCAGTTCTTGAAGCTGCTGCTGGAATAACCGCCACTCATGCTCAGCGACAGGTCAGGGAAGTACGCGGCGCGCGACACGCCGATATTCGAGTTGGCCGCCATCACCTTGCGCTCGGCGGAGGCGATGTCGGGGCGGCGCTCCAGCAACTGCGACGGCAGCGTCACGGGAATCTGTGGCAACGCCGGGATGTCGTTGCTCGCAGCCAGGGCGAAATCGGCTGGCGCCTTGCCCATCAGCACGGCAATGGCGTTTTCGTACTGCGCGCGCTGCCAGGCCAGGTCGATCAGGTCGGCCTGGGTGGTCTTGAGCTGGGTGCGCGCCTGGGCCACGGCGTCCGGCCCGGCCACGCCGGCGCGGTACTGGTTCTGGTTCATTTTCAGCGACCGTTCGTAGGCCGCCACGGTGGCCTCGAGCAGGCGTTTCTGTTCGTCGATCACCCGCAATTGCAGGTAATTCTGCACCAGCTCCGACTGCTGGCTGAGGCGGATCGCCGCCATGTCGGCCAGGCTGGCTTCGGCGCTGGCCTCATTGGCATTGAGGGTGTCGCGCAGCTTGCCCCATAGGTCGATCTCCCAACTGACGCCGAGCTGGGCGTTGTAGGTGTTGCGAATACCGCTGCTGTTGTTGGACAGGCTGGAACTGGAACTGCCGGTGCCCTGCGCCGAGCGGTTCTTGCTGGTGGTCAGGTCCAGCGAGGGGAACAGCGCCGAACGGCTACTGCGCACCAGGGCCTGGGCCTGGCGGTATTGCGCCTCGTACTGGGCCACGGTCTGGTTGCTGCGATTCAGTTCCTCGATCAGGCCGTTGAGCTGCGCATCGCCGTAGATTTCCCACCAGGCGCCGCGGGCGATGGCGTCCGAGGGGTTGGCCTGGGTCCAGCCTTCGGCCTGCTTGAACTGCGCCGGGGTGCTCAGTTCTGGCCGCTGGTAGTCCGGGCTCAGGGTACAGGCACTGAGCATCGCCACGCACAAGCCGGCGCCGAGCAGGCGCGAGCCACGCCCCTGGGTCAGCAGCTTGAGGGCGCGGTGGATGCGGGTATGGGCAAAGTTCATAGCGGGGTATCCAGGGCAGCGTCGGTGCGCACGCCGCGCCAACGGTTGAAACGGTGGCGCAGGCGGTCGAGGTACAGGTAGACCACCGGCGTTGTGTAGAGGGTCAGGAGCTGGCTGAACACCAGCCCGCCGATGATGGTCAGACCCAGCGGCTGGCGCATTTCGGCGCCTTCGGCGCGGCTGAGCAGCAGCGGCAGCGCGCCGAGGATGGCCGCCAGGGTGGTCATCAGGATCGGTCGCAGACGCAGCAGGCAGGCGCGCCGGATCGACTCTTCCGGCGACAGGCCATCATGACGCTCCAGTTGCAGGGCCAGGTCGATCATCAGGATGGCGTTCTTCTTCACCACGCCGATCAGCAGGAACAGCCCCAGCAGCGAGATCAAGCTGAACTCGCCGCCGGTCAGGTACAACGCCAGCAAGGCGCCGACCCCGGCCGACGGCAGTGTCGAGAGGATGGTCAACGGGTGGATGTAGCTCTCGTAGAGGATGCCCAGCACCAGGTACACCAGCAGCAGCGCGCCAAGGATCATCAGCGGCTGCCCTTCGGCGGTCTTGCTGAAGGCATCGGCGGTGCCGCCGAGCTTGGCGATCACCGACTCGGGCAGGCCCAGCTTGGCCACCGCGCGCTCCAGCGCCGCCATGGCCTGGTCGGGGCTGTAGCCTTCGGCGACGTCGAAGGCGATGTCCTCGGAGGCGAACTGGTCTTCATGGCTGACCCGGTCGTTGGCCAGCGAGTTCTCGTAGCGGGCAAAGGTCGACAGCGGCACACGGGCGCCATCGGCGGTGATCACCTGCACCTGCTCCAGGGTGCTGGGGTCCCAGGCATGCTTGGGGTTGATCTCCAGCACCACCTGGTACTGGTTGAGGCTGTCGTAGATGGTCGAGATCTGCCGCTGGCTGTAGGCGTTGTTGAGCACCGCGGTGACCATGGCCATGTCGATCCCAAGGCGCTTGGCCTGGTCGCGATCGACCACCAGGGTCACCTGCTGGGTGCCGGCGCCGTCATGGGCGTCGATGGCGGTCAGCTCGGGCAGCTTGCGCAGTTCGGCGGTGACTTTCGGGAACCACTCGCGCAGTGCGGCCAGGTCGCCACTCTGCAAGGTATAGAAGTACTGCGAGGTGCTCTGGTCGCGGCCGCCGCCACCCAGCTGCAGGTCCTGGTCGGCCATCAAATACAGGCGCCCGCCCGGCACCTTGGGCATTTCCTTGCGCAGGCGTTCGATCACCTTCTGCGCGTTCTCCTTGCGTTCGGCGATGGGTTTCAGGCGCACCAGCATGAAGGCATTGTTGGTGCCACTGTTGCCGCCGATGAAACCGGCCACGCTCTGCACCGCCGGATCCTTGAGCAGTGCCCGGCGGTAGATCTCCATTTTCGGCTGCATCACGGTGAACGACAGGCCATCGTCGCCGCGGATGAAGCCTTGCAGCTGGCCGGTGTCCTGCTGCGGCATCAACGTCTTTGGCACCACCACGTACAGGGCGATGTTGAGGCCGATGGTCGCCAGCAGGCTGAACAGGGTCAGGCGCCTGTGCCGCAGGGCCCAGCCCAGGCTGCGGTCATAGCCGGCGACCATGCGCTGGTGAATGCCGTCGCTCCAGCGCTGCAGGCGCGTCTGCTGCTGCGGGCCATGGACCTTCAACCAGCGTGAGCAGAGCATCGGCGTCAGGGTCAGCGACACCACCAGCGAGACGATGATCGCCGCCGCCAGGGTGATCGAGAATTCCTTGAACAAGCCGCGAACGATACCGCCCATGAACAGGATCGAGACAAACACCGCCACCAGCGAGACGTTCATCGACAACAGGGTGAAGCCGACTTCCCTGGCGCCCTTGTAGGCGGCCTGCATTGGGTTCTCGCCGTTCTCGATATGCCGGGAGATGTTCTCCAGCACGACGATGGCATCGTCCACCACCAGCCCGGTGGCGAGGATCAGCGCCATCAGCGACAGGTTGTTCAGCGAAAAGCCGCACAGGTACATGACTGCGAAGGTACCCACCAGCGACACCGGCACCGCCAGGCTGGGGATCAGCGAGGCGCGGAAATTGCCGAGGAACAGGTACACCACCAGGATCACCAACACCACGGCGATCAGCAGGGTGTGCTCGGCTTCCTTGAGGGTGGCCTTGATCACCGGCGAACGGTCCATGGCCACGTTGAGCTTGACGCTGGCCGGCAGCAGCGATTGCAGGGCCGGCAGCTCGGCCTTGATCTGCTCGACGGTCTGGATGATGTTGGCCCCGGACTGGCGATTGACCACCAGCAGCACCGCGCTTTCATCGTTGAAGAAGCCGCTGTTGTAGCGGTTTTCCACGCCGTCGCTGACCCGGGCCACGTCGGCCAGGCGCAGGATCGCGCCGTTCTGCTGGCGGATCACCACCGGCTTGTAGTCCTCGGCCTTCTCCAATTGGTCGTTGGCGCGCACCTGCCAATTGCGCTCGGCATCCTCGACGAAGCCCATGGGCCGGCGCTGGTTGGCGTTGGCCACCGCGCTGCGCACGTCGTCCAGGGCCAGGCCGTACTGGTTGAGCAACTGCGGCTCCAGCTCGATGCGCACGGCGGGCAGCGAGCTGCCGCCGATCTGCACCTCCCCTACCCCGGTGACCTGGGACAGGCTCTGCGACAGGATGGTGTCGGCCAGGTCGTACAACTGGCCCTTGGACAGCACCTCGGAGGTCAGCGACAGCACCATGATCGGTGCCTGGGACGGGTTGATCTTCTTGTAGGTGGGCATGCTGCGCATGCCGCTGGGCAACAGGTTGCGGGTGGCGTTGATCGCCGCCTGCACCTCGCGAGCGGCGCCGTCGATGTCGCGGCCCAGGTCGAAGCCGATGATCACCCGGGTCGAGCCCTGGTTGGAGCTGCTGGTCAGGGTGGTGACCCCGGCGATGCTGCCGAGCTTGCGCTCCAACGGTGTGGCCACGGTAGAAGCCATGACCTCGGGGCTGGCGCCGGGCAGGCTGGCTTGCACCACAATTACCGGGAAATCCATCTGCGGCAGTGGCGACACCGGCAACAGGCCGAAGCTCACCCCGCCCAGCAGCATGATCGCCAGGCTCAGCAGCATGGTCGCGACCGGCCGGCGAATGAAGGGTCCGGAGAGATTCATGCTTCAGCCTGCTGCCGCTCGCCAGCCGGTCGCCAACGCCGCGCCAGGCGATCGAAGTACAGGTAGATCACCGGCGTGGTGAACAGCGTCAGCACCTGGCTCACCAGCAGGCCGCCGACCATCACCAGGCCCAGCGGCTGACGCAGCTCGGCCCCCGAGCCGCTGGCGAGCATCAGCGGCACGGCGCCGAACAGCGCCGCCAGGGTGGTCATCAGGATCGGCCGGAAGCGCAGCAGCGCCGCTTGGTAAATCGCCTCACGCGGGCTCATGCCCTGGTGACGCTCTGCTTCCAGGGCGAAGTCGATCATCATGATGGCGTTCTTCTTGACGATGCCGATCAGCAGGATGATGCCGATGATGGCGATCATGCCCAGGTCGTTGCCGCTGAGCAGCAGCGCCAGCAAGGCGCCCACCGCCGCCGAAGGCAGCGTCGAGAGGATGGTCACCGGGTGGATGTAGCTCTCGTAGAGCACCCCCAGGACGATGTACATGGTCACCACGGCGGCGAGAATCAGCAGCAAGGTGCTCGACAACGAGGCCTGGAACGCCTCGGCGGCGCCCTGGAAGCGGGTCTGCACCCCCAGCGGCATGCCGATGTCCCGTTGTACCTGCTCGATCACCTGCACCGCCTCGCCCAGGGAGGCGCCGGGGGCCAGGTTGAACGACATCATCACCGAGGGGAACTGGCCGATGTGGGAAATGGCCAGCTGCGCCTGGCGCTGCTCGATGCGCGCCAGCGCCGACAGACGCACCTGGCCGCCGTCGGCGGCCTTGACGTGGATCGACTCCAGCGCAAGCGGGCCAAGGCTGGCGGCGGTCTGCGACTGCAGCACCACGCGGTACTGGCTGGCCTGGGTATAGATGGTCGAGATCTGCCGCTGGCCGAAAGCGTCGTACAGGGCGTTGGTGATCTGTGCCACGCTGATCCCCAGGCGGCTGGCCATGTCGCGGTCGATCACCAGGTACACCTGCAGGCCTTTGTCCTGCAGGTCGCTGGCCACATCCTGCAACTCGGCGCGATCCTTCAGCGCGCGCGCCAGCTTGCCGCTCCACTCGGCCAGCAGGTCGGCGTCGGGGGACGACAGGCTAAACTGGTACTGGGTGCGGCTGACCCGGTCCTCGATGCTCAGGTCCTGGACTGGCTGCATGAACAGGCGGATGCCCACCAGCCGGTCGAGTTGCGGCTGCAGGCGGGCGATCACCTCGGCGGCGCTGACGTCGCGCTCGCCATGGGCCTTGAGGTTGATCAGCAGACGGCCGCTGTTGAGGGTGGCGTTGTCGCCGTCCACGCCAATGTAGGACGACAGGCTCTGCACCGCTGGGTCTTCCAGGATGACCTTGGCCAGCGCCTGCTGGCGCTCGCTCATGGCGCTGAACGAGGTGGCCTGGGGGGCTTCGGAAATGCCCTGGATCACGCCGGTGTCCTGCACCGGGAAGAAGCCCTTGGGCACCATCAGGTACAGCACCACGGTCAGTGCCAGGGTGGCCACGGCCACCAGCAGGGTCAGCGGCTGGCGCTTGAGCACCCAGCTCAGGGCCGTGCCGTAATGCTCGATCAGCCAGTCGATCCAGGCCCCGCTGGCACGGTAGAAGCGGCCTTGCTCATGTTCCTCGGGCTCGCGCTTGAGCAGGCGCGCGCACATCATCGGCGTCAGGGTCAGCGACACCACCAGCGAAATCAGGATGGCCACCGCCAGGGTGATGGCGAACTCGCGGAACAATCGGCCGACCACGTCGGCCATGAACAGCAGCGGAATCAGTACCGCGATCAGCGAGAAGGTCAGCGAGATCAAGGTGAAGCCGATCTGCCTGGCGCCCTTGAGCGCGGCCTGCAACGGCGTCTCGCCCTCTTCTATGTGGCGGGAAATGTTCTCCAGCATGACGATGGCATCGTCCACCACGAAACCGGTGGCGATGGTCAGCGCCATCAGCGTCAGGTTGTTGATCGAGAAGCCGGCCAGGTACATCACGCCGAAAGTGCCGACCAGCGACAACGGCACGGCGATCGACGGAATGATCGTCGCCGAGACGCGGCGCAGGAACAGGAAGGTCACCATCACCACCAGGGCAATGGCGAACAGCAGCTCGTGCTGCACGTCGCGCACCGCGGCGCGGATGGTCTGGGTGCGGTCGGTGAGCACGCTGACATCGAGGCCGGCCGGCAGGTTGTCGGTGATCGACGGCAGCAGGTCCTTGATCCGGTCGACCACTTCGATGACGTTGGCCCCGGGCTGGCGCTGGATGTTCAACAGCACCGCCTCGTTGTGGTTGGCCCAGGCGGCCAGGCGCTCGTTCTCGGCGCCATCGACGATCTCGGCGACGTCTTTCAGGCGCAACGGCGCGCCATTGTTGTACTTGAGGATGAGCTCGGCGTACTCGGCCGGCGAGCGCAGCTGGTCGTTGGCGTCGAGCATCGATACCCGGGTCGGGCCGTCGAAGTTGCCCTTGGGCTGGTTGACGTTGGAGGCGCCGATCAGCGTGCGCACGTCGTCCAGGTTCAGGCCGTTGGCGGCCAGGGCATCGACATTGACCTTGATGCGCACCGCCTGGCGCTGGCCGCCAGCGATGCTGACCATGCCCACGCCGCTGATCTGGGCGATCTTCTGCGCCACGCGGGTGTCGACCAGGTCGTTGAGTTTGGGCAGCGGCATGGTTTTCGACGAGATCGCCAAGGTCAGCACCGGGGTGTCTGCCGGGTTGACCTTGTTGTACACCGGCGGCGCCGGCAGGTCGCTGGGCAGCAGGTTGCTGGCGGCGTTGATCGCCGCCTGCACCTGTTGCTCGGCGACATCCATGTTCATGTCGAGGTTGAAGCGCAGGGTCAGCACCGAGGCGCCGCCCGAGCTGGTCGAGGCCATCTGCTCCAGCCCCGGCATCTGGCCGAACTGGCGCTCCAGCGGCGCGGTCACCGCGCTGGTCATCACCTGCGGGCTGGCGCCGGGATACAGGGTCATGACCCGGATGGTCGGGTAATCGACCTGGGGCAAGGCCGCCACCGGCAGCATCTTGTAGGCGATCAGGCCGGCCAGGACGATGGCCAGCATGCTCAGGGTGGTGGCGACCGGCCGCAGGATGAACAGGCGCGAGAGGTTCATGCGCCCGCCTTGGAGCTCGACTCACCGACCTGGACCGAGCCCTTGGCATCCTGGCCCTGCAGGTGCTGGCCGGGGGTGGTGGGCACTTGCGAGCTGTCGTCGACCACTTCGACCTGGGTGCCTTCGCGCAGGCGGTCGGTGCCTTCGAGCACCAGGCGCTCGCCGGCGGCCAGGCCCTCGGCGATCACGCTGCGCTCACCGTCGCTGGCGCCGACTTTGAGCTTGCGGATAGTGACCTTGCTGTCCTTGTCGACCACATAGGCGAAGGTGCCATCGGTGCCGAACTGGATCGCCGCGGCCGGCGCCAGCACCACCTGCTTGAGGGTGTCGGCCAGCAGGCGCACGTTGACGAACTGGTTGGGGAACAGCGCGTGGTCGCGGTTCTGGAAGGTGCCCTTGAACTTCAGGGTGCCGGTGGTGATGTCGATCTGGTTGTCGAGGCTGCCCAGCACGCCGCTGGCCTGCAGCTTCTGGTCGCCGCGGTCCCAGGCCTCCACCGCCAGGCTGGCGCCGCTGCGGTAGCGGGCCAGTACGGTGTCGAGCTGGGTTTCCGGAAGGGTGAAGGCGACGCTGATCGGTTCGGTCTGAGTGATCACCACCAGCGCGGTGGTGTCGTTGGCTGCCACCAGGTTGCCCAGGTCGAGCTGGCGCAGGCCGACGCGACCGCTGATGGGCGCGCGGATCTGGGTGAAATCGAGGTTCAGGCGGGCATCGTTGACCTGCGCCTGGTTGGTCTTGACCAGCCCGAGGAACTGCCCCACCTGCGCCTCGGCGGTGTCGAGGGTCTGCTTGGCGATGCTGTCCTCGGCGTACAGGCCTTTATAGCGGGCCAGGTCGACCTGGGCGTTCTTCAACTGCGCCTGGTTCTGCGCCAGGGTGCCCTCGGCCTGTTGCAGGGCGATGCGGTACGGGCGCGGGTCGATTTCGGCGAGCAGGTCGCCGGCCTTGACCTGCTGGCCTTCCTTGAAGTGGATCTTGACCAGCTCGCCCGCCACGCGGCTGCGCACATTGACCGTGCTGGTCGCGGTGACGGTGCCCAAGGCCTTGTAGTACAGCGGGAAGTCGCCCACCCGCACCGGCTCGACGCGCACCGGCACCGGGTCGGCGGAGGCGCCGAAGCCCGGCCGCCCACCCTTGCCCGGCCGCCCGCTCGCCTCCTTGTGGGTCGGGGTTGCAGGCCACAGCCACCAGGCCAGCAAGGCCACCAGCAGCAGGATCAGCAGGCCGAACAGCCAGCGACGGGGGGAACGGGAGTTGGAGGCATGCATGGGTCGAACGAACCTTGTTCAGAGAAAGACGGCGTGAAGAGCGTGAACGATAAGCACTGGCATCGTTTTAGCAAAGGGGCTTTACCAGTGCTTTACCTTTGGCTGACGTTGGCAAAAGCGGCAATTTTAAATGAAAACGGCCTGGAGCAGGGTCCAGGCCGTAACCGCGTGTAACCAGGCCCGCGGGCAAGCCCGCGGCCACAGGGTGGCGCGACTTACTTCAGCACGGCCAGCACCGCCTCGTAGTTCGGCTCGTCGGCGATTTCGCCCACCAGCTCGGCGTGCAGCACCTTGTCCTGCTCGTCCAGCACCACAACAGCACGGGCGGCCAGGCCGGCCAGCGGGCCATCGGCGATGGCCACGCCGTAGTTGTGCAGGAACTCGACACCGCGCAGGGTCGACAGGTTCTTCACGTTCTCCAGGCCTTCGGCGCCACAGAAACGTGCCTGGGCGAACGGCAGGTCGGCGGAGATGCACAGCACCACGGTGTTGGCGAGGTCATTGGCCTGGGCGTTGAACTTGCGTACCGAGGTGGCGCAGGTCGGGGTGTCGACGCTTGGGAAGATGTTCAGCACCTTGCGCTTGCCGGCGAAGTCTTTCAGCGATTTGTCGGACAGGTCGCCGGCAACCAGGGAGAAGGCTGGCGCCTTGGCACCGACCTTGGGCAGCTCGCCTTTGACCTGTACCGGGTTGCCTTTGAGAGTCACTTGAGCCATGGCGGAAATCCTTATGCGGGTTTGGAAATAGACCCCGAGTTAAGCATGAAGCCGCGCAAGTGCCTATAAGCAAAGATGAAATTGTTGCATTGCCAGACAATTATCGTGGCCAAAAAAATGCCCAGGTGGCGACAAGCCACCTGGGCATTTCGCCGTCAGCGCGGTATCAGGCCAGCAGGCCGTACACCACCGAGGTCAGGGCCACCAGGCCAACGACCACCACGAACAGGTTGGACAGCGCGCCGCTGTACTGGCGCATCGAGGGTACGCGGCGAATGGCGTACATCGGCATCAGGAACAGCAGCACGGCGATGATCGGCCCGCCGAGGGACTCGATCATGCCCAGGATGCTTGGGTTGAGGGTGGCGACGATCCAGCACACCACCAGCATCAGCGCGGCGACCACACGATCCAGGGCCTTGGCGCCCGGGCGCATGCCGGCCTTGGTAATCATGCCCTTGAGGCCTTCGCTGGCACCGATGTAGTGGCCCAGGAACGACTTGGCGATGGCGATGAAGGCGATCAACGGCGCGGCGAAGGCAATGGCCGGTTGCTCGAAGTGGTTGGCCAGGTACGACAGGATCGACAGGTTCTGTGCCTTGGCCTCGGCCAGTTGGGCGCTGTCGAGGGTCAGCACGCAGCTGAACACGAAGAACAGCACCATCAGCACCATCAGCAGGTGGGCGCGACGCAGGATCTGGCCGCTGCGCTCATCGGCATGCTCGCCGTAGCGGCGCTTCTGGTCGACGGCAAAGGCCGAGATGATCGGCGAGTGGTTGAACGAGAACACCATCACCGGGATCGCCAGCCACACGGTATGCAGGAAGGCCGACCCCGACGGCACCTGGGTGGCGGTGTCGAGGATGCCACCGGTCCAGTGCGGCACCAGGTACAGCGCCAGCAGCGCCAGGGCGACGATGAACGGATAGACCAGCAGGCTCATGACCTTGACCGTGGCCTGCTCGCCGCAGCGCACGATACCCAGCAAGCCGAGGATCAGCAGGAACGACAGGATCGCCCGCGGCGGTGGCGCCATGTGCAACTGGTGCTCCATGAAGCTGCTGACGGTGTTGGTCAGGGCCACGCTGTAGATCAGCAGGATGGGGAAGATGGCGAAGAAGTACAGCACGGTGATCAAGGCACCGGCAGTGATGCCGAAGTGCTCCTCGACCACGTCGGTGATGTCGCCGCCCTTGCTCCCGGAGAGCACGAAGCGGGTCAGCCCGCGGTGGGCGAAATAGGTCATCGGGAAGGCCAGCGCGGCGAGCACCAGCAACGGCCAGAAGCCGCCGAGGCCGGCGTTGATCGGCAGGAACAGGGTCCCGGCGCCGATGGCCGTGCCGAACAGGCCCAGCATCCAGGTGGTGTCTTGACGCGACCAGCTGCCGAGGGTGGCGGGGGTCGATTCTACAAAGCGTTGTTCAACGCTTGGGGCCTGCTCATTCATTCCGGGTGAAGCTCCACTCGCAAGACTGCAACAGGCTGAGAATGGCGAAATAGACGTTTCGCCCAACTCAACCGGGGAAGAGAGGCGCGATTGTGCATGCAAAGGTTGCACTTGGGGAAGCCCCGCCCGAGGGACGGTTGCACTTGTCTTTACAAGAAAGGAAAACCCGGACAGCCTCGTTCGCCGGCAAGCCGGCTCCTACGGGACGCGTAGGAGCCGGCTTGCCGGCGAACGGCTGGGTTACTTCTGCACGGCGGCAAACGCCTCGGCCACCTGGCGCAGGTTGGCCGGACGCAGGCCGGACATGCACACCCGGCCGCTGTCGATCAGGTACACCCCGAACTCGTCACGCAGGCGACGCACCTGCTCGACGCTGAAGCCGGTGTAGCTGAACATGCCGCGCTGGCGCAGGAAGAACTGGAAGTCCTGGCCCGGCAGCAGCTCGCCAAGCAGGTCGACCAGGCCCTGGCGCATGGCCAGGATACGCGTGCGCATCACTTCGACTTCCGCCACCCACTGGGCGTTGAGGCCGGCATCGCCGAGCACGCCGGCCACCAGTTGCGCGCCAAAGAACGGCGGGCTGGAGTAATTGCGGCGCACGGTGGCCTTGAGCTGGCCGAGCACGCTGGCGGCGCTGTCGGCGTCGTCGCAGACCACCGACAAGCCCCCTACCCGCTCGCCGTACAGCGAGAAGATCTTCGAGAACGAGTTGCTCACCAGGCACGGCACGCCGGCACGGGCCATCTCGCGGATGGCGTAGGCGTCGGCCTCCAGCGATTCGCTGAAGCCCTGGTAGGCGATGTCGAGGAACGGGATCAACTGGCGCGCCTTGACCACTTCGATCACCTGCTGCCACTGCTGCTGGTCGAGGTCGGCACCGGTGGGGTTGTGGCAGCACGGGTGCAGCAGCACGATGCTGTTGGCCGGCAGGGTCTGCAGGGTGTCGAGCATGCCGGCGAAATTGACGCCACGGCTGGCCTGGTCGAAGTACGGGTAGCTGTGCACCTTGAAACCGGCGCCTTCGAAGATCGCCCGGTGGTTATCCCAGGTTGGGTCGCTGACCCAGACCTCGGAACCGGCGAAGTAGCGCTTGAGGAAATCGGCGCCGACCTTCAGCGCGCCGGAGCCGCCGACGGTCTGCACGGTGGCCACGCGGCCAGCGCTGACCGCGGGGTGCTCGGCGCCGAACAGCAGGGCCTGGATCGCCTGGCGGTAGCTGGCCAGGCCTTCCATGGGCAGGTACAGCGAGGCTTCGTGGGGTTGCCCGGCCAGGCGCTTTTCCACCTCGGCCACCGCCGCCAGCTGCGGTACCACGCCCGCTTCGTCGTAGTACAGGCCGATGCTCAGGTTGACCTTGTCGGCGCGGGGATCGGCCTTGAAGGTTTCCATCAACGAGAGAATCGGGTCGCCGGCATAGGCATCGACATGTTTGAACACAGCGTGCAGCTCCTTGGTACGGATGGGTCGCGAATAGAAGATGACATCGAGAATACCGCCTGCCAGCGCGGGTTACATCCCCTGGCCGGCAATCGTCTATGGCAGCGTTGCAATGAGCGGCTGTCAACTCGCGTTCAG
>NZ_SOZA01000030.1 GCF_004519305.1 Pseudomonas sp. RIT623
GCCTGTTCGCCGGCAAGCCGATTCCTACGGGGTGATCACTGTAGGAGCCGGCTTGCCGGCGAACCGGACTTCAATGCTGCGGCGTGTGCTGCGCGGAATTGCGGCTCCAGTCCAGCAACAGGCTATAGCCGACAGCCAGCAAGGTCGGCCCGATGAACAGGCCGATGAAGCCGAACGCGATCAGCCCGCCGAACACCCCGAGCAGCACGATCACCAGCGGCAGGTTACCGCCTCGGCTGATAAGGTAGGGCTTGAGCACGTTGTCCACGCCGCTGATGATGAAGGTACCCCACACCCCGAGGAACACCGCCATGCCATAGTCGCCCTTCCACACCAGCCAGGCGGTGGCGGGGATCCAGGCCAGCGGCGGGCCCATGGGGATCAGGCTGAGCATGAAAGTCACCAGGCCCAGCACGATGGCCCCTGGCACCCCGGCGATCAGGAAGCCGATCAGCGCCAACAGGGCCTGGGCCGCCGCAGTACCGATCACGCCGTTGACCACCCGCTGCACGGTGCCAGCGACCAGCTCGACGTAGTACTCGGCGCGTTCGCCCACCAGCCGGTGCAGCAGCCGGTGCACGAATGCCGCCAAGCGTGGGCCATCGCGGTAGAAGAAGAACACGAACACCAGACTGAGCGTGAGCTCCAGCACGCCACTGCCGATCTGCGCACTGCGCGCCAGCAGCCAGTTGCCCACCTGGCCGAGATAGGGCTTGGCCGAAGCCAGCAAGGCCGCGCCTTGCTGGTCGAGGGATTGCCACCAACTGACCAGGCGCTCACCGACGAAAGGAATGCTGCCCACCCAGGCCGGCGCATCGGGCAAGCCGTCGACCTGCACGTCACGCACAAAGGCGGTGGCATCGCGGATATGGTCGGCCAGATTGAAGCCCAGCCACACCAGCGGCAACGCCACCAGCAGGATCCACACCGTGGTCAGCAGGCTCGCGGCCAGGGTCTCGCGGCCACCGAGCAGGCGGGTCAGCAAGCGCATCAGCGGCCAGCTGGCAAAGGCCAGGATGGCGCCCCACAGCAGCGCCGAGATGAACGGCGCCATTACCCACAGCGCGGCGCCCAGCAGGGTCAGCAGCAGGATCTGGATCAACAGGCGGTCATTGTTGGCCATGGTGGTGCTCACTCAACGGATCAGTTCCAGGTGCAGGCCTTCGGTCGGGGCCTCGCCCACCTCGAGCCGAGCACTGCGCACGCCGGCCTTGACCAGTTGCTCGCGCCAGGCCTCGGCGCCCTTGCCACTGAGGCTGGCACGCAGGGTGCTGTCGAGGTTCAGGCTGCGGGCCAACAGCGTCGCCCAGGCGGCCTGGGGCTCGGCCAGGTCAGGGTAGTCGAGCTTGCCGGTGTCGCGCAGCTCGCGCAGCACCGTGGCGGCGGTGGGCAGTAGCTCGCCCAACGGACTGCCGGCGACGAACTCCTCGACATGCAGGTAGGCGCGGCGGTTGCCGCGGGTCACGCTGTACAGCGCCACCAGGGTGTCGGCTTCTTCGGCGGAGCGGCGCAACAGGATGAATGCCTGCTGTTCATCGCCGCCGTTGAGGCGGGCGTTGGCGAACACGTCGTTGGCCCACAGGCTGGCCTCGCCGCAGTCGCGGCCCTGGCACCAGAACAACGGATAGCCGCCATCGCGCTGCAAGGCCTCGCGGGCGCTGGTAAAGGCTTCGCGGGCACTGCGCTCGACCGGCAGTTCATAGGTGATCGAGCTGACCTGGCCACGGCTCTCGACTTTGTCCTCGACCCGCAGGCGGCCGCTGATCTTGCGCAGCGGACCCATGGGATAGACGCGCTCCTGCGCCACGGCGGGGCGCTGGTCGACGACCTTGGCATCGACTGGCACCGGCAGGCTGCCGGCCCACAGCCACGGGCTGGCGATCGCCAGGCAAGCGGCGACGGCGCCGCGAACGAACACAGGTGCGCTCATCGGCCGCCCTCGCATAGGGCGTGGCGTGGCGCATGGATGTCTGGCATGTACATGGTTGTCTCCCTTTCAACCCGCCAAGCCTCGACACTTGTCCGGTGCAAGTCAAGGAATGCCAAAAAAGCGATTGAAACAGTCTGCGACAAGGGCCGCGCCCTCGGCGTCGTTCAGGTGCAGGTGATGCCCCCCCGGCAGGGTCACCTGCTCGAAGGGTAGCTGCTCCAGCAACGCTGTGTGGCGCGCGAGCATGCCATCGGCGGCCACCACCAGGCAGGTCGGGCAGGCGATGCGCTTGATGAAGGCCATGGCCTGGTCCGGGTGCAGACGGCTTGCCGAGGGCAAGGTCAGGCGGCTGTCGCTGCGCCAGCTGTAGCCGCCAGGCACCGGCATCAGGCCGCGCTGGGCCAGCAATTCGGCAGCTTCGCGGCTGACCGCGACCATGCCTTTCATGCGCGCCTCGACGCCCTCCTCCAGGGTCGGGTATACCGACTTGCGCTTGCCCTCCAGGCGCAACTGCGCCTGCAACGCCAGCCCCAGGCGCTCGGCGGCGTCCTGCTCGCTCAGCGTCGGCGGGATCACCCCGTCGATCAGTGCCAGGTGACTGACGCGCTCGGGCAAGGCACCGGCCAGTTGCACGGCGATGATCGCCCCCAACGAATGACCGAGCAGGCCGAAACGCTGCCAGCCCAGTTGCTCGGCCACCCGCAGCACGTCGTGGGCATAGTCGGCCAGGGCGTAGCCGGCCCCCACCGGGCGGTGCGCCGAGTAGCCATGCCCGGCCAGGTCCAGGGCGACGATGCGCAGCCCCTTCAACTGCGGCGCCAGGCGGGCGAAACTGTTGGCGTTGTCGAGCCAGCCGTGCAGGGCGATCAGCGGCAGGCCATCGGCCGGGCCGAACAGGTGCGCGGCCAGCTCGATATGGCCCAGGGTCAGGCGAACCTCCTCGACCTGGGCGCTCATGCCTGGCTCCAGCGCGCGAACAGCTCGCGGATCAAGCTAGCGGTCTCGCCTGGCCGCTCCAGCGGGAACATGTGCCCGCCCGGCAAGCTGTGGTACTCACCCCTGGGCATGCCGCGCACGGCCAGGGCATGGTGCTTGCGGATCACCCGGCTCTGGGCGCCACGGACCATGGCCAGCGGCACCTGCAACTGACGCGGCCGCGCGGGGCTGACATGGGGGATGCTGCGAAAGATGCTGATCTCGGTGGCCGGGTCGAAACGCAGGCGCAGGCCGTCGTCACCCGCTTCCAGGCCATGCTCGAGGTAGGCCTCCAGGCAGTCCGGATCGAAGTGACGGAACAGGGTCTTGCCGGCGAAGTAGCTGCGCGCGCTGCCGCGGTCAGGGAAGGCCTCGCGACGGCCCAGGGTGCGCCCGGCCGGGGTGATGCGGTCGATCAAGCCCAGGCGCTTGGCGGCCTGGATCAGCCATTCGTCGACGCGGGTCAGCACCGGCGAATCGAGCATCACCACGCCGCGGTAGAACTCTGGGCGGCGCAAGGCCGCGTGCAGGTGCAGCACGCCACCCAGGGAATGGCCGACACCCCACACCGGCGCATCCTGCTGTTCAAGGTGATGCAGCAGCTCGTCCACCAGGCTTTGCCAGTTGTCGTTCACCGGGAAGCGCGGATCATGGGCGTGCTGTGCCAGGTGCTGTACCTGGTAATCCGGCGCCAGCGCGGCGAACAGCTTGCCGTAGGTGGCCGACGGAAAGCCATTGGCGTGGGCGAAGAAGATCTGCTGCGACATGGCCGCCTGCTCTGCACGGGGGATGGATGGCCCATTGTCGACAAGGGTCGTGGGGGTGGCAACGTTCGGAAAGGTCATCGCCAAGGGCGATCAGGTCAAGCGTTGGCGGATCTGAACCCGTAGGAGCCTTGCCGACGAACACCGGCGCGCCAGTGCCGGGCCTGCTGCGCCAGCAAGGTTGGCTCCTGCAGGAATCGGGCAGGCCTCAGCCTGCGTGGTGCAGGCCGCGCAGGGTCATCAACCCGGCCAGTGGCCAGTCGCCTTCCAGTTCGGCCAGGCTGGCCGTGCTCAGCGGCGCTGGCTGCTGGCCGTGGCCATGCTCGAGCATCCCCACCAGGGTGCCCACCAGCGGCTGGTGACTGACCAGCAACACCTGCTCCAGGCCCAGCCGTTCAATTTCGCCGATCACCTGCTGCGCATCGCTTTGCGGAGTCAGCCAGGGCACCGTGCGCACCGGCTCGGCGAAGCCCAGGGCGCCGTGCACCAGGGCCGCGGTCTGCTGGGCGCGCACGTAGGGGCTGGCCAGGATCGCCTGCAACGGCTGGCCCAGCAGCCGCGCGGCACTGTGCAGCACCTGCTCGCGACCATGGGCGGTCAGGCGCCGCTCGGCATCGGTAGTGGCCCGCGGCTCGGCCTCGCCGTGGCGCAGCACCCACAGCTTCACAGCTTGGGCTCCTGGTCGCGCGCCGGGTGCGGCGCCGGGGCCACGGCGTGGGGCGTTTCGCCCTCAGGCGCGCGGGGTGCCGGCCAGTCGGCGAATGGCCAGGGCTTCTGGTCAGTGTGGAAGGTGCCGAAACGACCGATTTGCGCCAGGTACTGGCTGAGGCTGTCGCCGAAGTTCATCAGGCTGGCGCTCGGCGCGCCATACACCAGGCGATAGATCAGCTGGACCAGCACCAGGCCGCCCAGCAACAGCTGGGCCACGTGCCAGACCAACAGGAACACCAGCATCCACAGTACGCGCAGGATGATCGACTCGCGCTGGGCGCGCTCGGGGGTATCGTTCATGGGGACGCTCCTTCAGTTGAAACCGCTGGTGGAAATGAAATCGACGTCGGTCTTGGGCTCGGCGCGCATCAAGTGCTCGATCACCTGATTCAGCGTGCGGCCCTCGAACAGGATCGCATGCAGCCCGGCCACCAACGGCATGTACACCCCCACTTCCTGAGCCTTGGCCTTGAGTACCTTGAGCGTGTTGACGCCCTCGGCCACTTCGCCCAGGCGGCTGACCGCCTCGTCCAGGCTCAGGCCCTGGCCCAGGGCGTGGCCAACCTGGTAGTTGCGGCTCTTGGGCGAGGAGCAGGTGACGATCAGGTCGCCGACCCCGGCCAGGCCCAGGAAGGTCATGGGGTTGGCGCCTTGGCTCACGGCGAAGCGGGTCATCTCGGCCAGGGCGCGGGTGATCAGCATGCTCTTGGTGTTCTCGCCCATCCCCAAGGCCACCGCCATGCCGGCGATGATCGCGTAGACGTTCTTCAAGGCGCCGCCCAGCTCGACGCCGAAGCGGTCGCTGCTGGCATACACGCGGAAGGTACGGCCATGCAGCACGGCCTGCACCTGCTGGCACAACGCTTCGTCCTCGCTGGCGACCACGGTGGCGGTCAGCGCGTGCTCGGCGATCTCACGGGCCAGATTGGGGCCGGACAGCACGCCGATGCGCGCCTGCGGAGCGATCTCTTCGAGGATCTGGCTCATCAGCTTGAAGGTGTGCGCCTCGATGCCCTTGGTCAGGCTGACCAGGCCCTTGCCGCGCAGCAGCTCGGCGTGGGGCGCCAGCACGCTGCGCAAGGCGCTGGACGGCAGGGCGACGAAGATCAGGGCGCTGCCCTGCAGGGTGGCGAGCAGGTCGTTGACCGGCTCGACGCCGTCATGCAAGCGAATGCCCTTGAGATACCGCGGATTCTCGCGGTTGACGCGCATCGCCTCGGCTTGCGCCGGGTCGCGCATCCACTGGCGCACGGGGTGGCCGTTCGCCGCCAGCAGGTTCGCCACGGCGGTGCCGAAGCTGCCGCCTCCAAGAACTGCAACAGGTTGCTGTTCAGTCATATCCAATCCGTTAACCAATAAAAGTAAGTGGCGACCGGCGCATTATACGGGGCACATGCGACAGAACCAGTGCCTACCCGGCGATGCGGCAATCTGCCAAGCGCGGATCACTGGCAAATGCCGTGTGGTCGGTTAACATGCCTGATTCATCCATGAAACAAGGCCTCACGTGTTCCCCGGCACGCCCCCCTACCCACGCCTGCTGTTGCTGACTGCCCTGTTGGGCGGCCCGGCCGTGGCCGACGATCTATTCATCGACAACCAGGACCTGCCCCAGGTTCTGACCGCCACGCGCCTGAAACAATCCCCGGCGGCCGTGCCCGGCAGCATGACCGTGCTCGACAGCGAACTGATCCGCGCCAGCGGCGCCCGCGATATCCCCGAGCTGCTGCGCCTGGTCCCCGGCATGATGATCGGCTACGGCGCCGGCAACCAGCCCACGGTCAACTACCACGGCAGCAACGTCAACGACGCCCGGCGCATGCAGGTGCTGATCGATGGCCGTTCGGTATACCGAGCCGGCCTGGCCACGGTGGACTGGAGCGACATCCCTGTGGCCCTCGAGGATATCGAGCGCATCGAGGTGTTCCGCGGCCCCAATACCGTCAGCTACGGCGCCAATGCGCTGATGGCGGTAGTCAACATCCTCACCCGCAACCCAGCCGACAGCCATGGCACGCGATTGAAGCTGACCCGCGGCCAGGATGGCATCAACGACTACTACGCCAGCCAGGGTTTCGGCTGGGACGGCGGCGACCTGCGCCTGTCGCTGTCGGGCCAGCAGGACGACGGCTTCGACCAGGACCAGTTCGGCCACGACTACCGCGACAGCCGCCGGGCCAACCGCATCAACATCAATGCCGTGCACAGCCTGGCGCCCAACCAGACCCTGGAATGGCAACTGGCGGCCAAGGAAGGCAGCAACCAAAGGCCCTATACCTACCAGCCGGTGTTCGGCAACTACCGCGCCGGTAACGATGCCGACGTCAACGCGAAGGACTATGCAGGCTCCGTGCGCTGGAACATCGACATCAACCCCGAGCACAGCCTGTACATCCAGGGCTCGGCCCAGCACTTCGACCGCCAGCAGGTGTGGCAAGCCTGTGATGCGGCCATTGCCTTCAGCCCGGAGCTGACCCGCATGTGGCAGCTTGATCCGAACTTCACCGAGAAGGTCGCGCGCAACCTGTACACCGGCCACCTGCCCGCCACCAGCGACCCCCAGCTCGGCGCTTTGCTGGGCCAGGTGCAGGACCAATGGGCCAACGGTGGCCGCAACACCATCTGTGGCAACGTCGACCAAAGCACCCGCGAGACACGCTACGACCTGGAAATCCAGGACACCTTGAGCCTGACCGACAGCCTGCGCCTGGTCAGCGGGGCGAACTTGCGCTATGACCGGGCCGATTCGCAGACCTACTTCAACGGCAGCATCGACGACCGCACCTGGCGCCTGTTCGGCCAGCTCGAATGGCGCGCCGACGAGCACTGGATCCTGCAGGGCGGCGCGATGTTCGAAGACACCCAGCTGTCCGGCAGTTCACTGACGCCGCGGGTGGCGCTGAACTACCTGATCACCCCGCGCCATGGCCTGCGCGCGGTGTATTCCGAGGCCATCCGTTCGCCCGACATGTTCGAGAACAATGTCAACTGGAGCTACACGGTCAAGAACCTCAGCCCCAACCGCTATGGCCTGCAAAACGGCGAATACTTCGTCAAGACCCGCGGCCCCGGCAACCTCGACCAGGAGCGCATGCGCTCGCGCGAACTGGGCTACAACGGCTATTTCAGCGACCTGGACCTGAACCTCGACGTGAAGCTGTTCTACGACGAGATCACCGGGATGATCAGCGAGCCGCTGAAGAACAACCAGTTCATCGCCAGCAACGCCAACAAGGCGCGTTTCAGCGGCAGCGAGGCCCAGTTCGACTGGCGGCTGAGCGCCCGCGACCGCCTGCGCCTGACCTACGCCTACGTCGATGCCTGGGCCAGCAACTCCGCCGACCGCCGCCTGAGCGCGCGCAACAGCGGCTCGGCCGGCTGGCTGCGCGACTGGGGTCAGGGCTGGTCGAGCGCCCTCTTCTATTACGGCGACGACGCGCTCAACCAATACCGCTACGAGCGCATCGACCTGCGCCTGGCCAAGCGCTTCAAGATCCAGGGCAGCCAGCTGGAGCTGGCCGCGCTGTGGCAGCAACGCCTCGACGACGAGCCGGTGACCATCCCGCAGAACCGCTATGACAGTCGCCATCGCCTGAGCGTCAGCGCGGAGCTGGAGTTCTGATGCTGCGCCTGCTGCGCCTGCTTTTACTGTGCTTCTGGCCCCTGGGTTCGCTGGCGGCCAGCGAGATCCTGCTGGTCGGAGCCGAAGATCAGCCGGGCATCCGCAGCTTCGTCGCCGCCCTGGAAAAGCGCCGGCCCCACGACCAGGTGCGCTTCCAGACCGTGCAGCAGTTGCCCAACCCAGCCCAGCTCAAGGCCGACACCCGGCTGATCCTGCTCGACCCCCCGGCCCTGGAATGGCGCCTGAGCGAGGCCGCCGGGCCCGTGGCACTGGCCCTGCGGGTCAGTCGGGTGCAGGCCGAGCAGCGCCTGGGAAAGTCGCGCCCCGGGTTCCTCAGCCTGCTGTGGAGCGACCCACCGCTGCAGCGCCAGCTGCGCCTGACCCGCTACCTGTTGCCGGAAGCGCGGCGCATTGGCGTGCTATATGGCACGCGCAGCCGCTTTCTGCTCGATGAACTGCGCCAGGCCGCCCAGCCGCTGGGCCTGGAGATCGTCGCCCAGGACTGGCCGGACCTGCGCGACAGCCGCCCGCTGCAGCACCTGCTCAAC
This sequence comes from Pseudomonas sp. RIT623, assembly GCF_004519305.1. Taxonomy (GTDB): domain Bacteria; phylum Pseudomonadota; class Gammaproteobacteria; order Pseudomonadales; family Pseudomonadaceae; genus Aquipseudomonas. Next base: position 8,551 of record NZ_SOZA01000030.1, read on the forward strand.
AACAGCGACGTGCTGCTGGGCCTGGACGATCCCGACCTGTACAACTCCAAGTCGGCCAAGAACGTGCTGCTCAGCAGCTATGGCCGGCAAATGGCGCTGATCGGGCCGAACGCCGGCTTCGTCCGCGCCGGCGCCCTGGCCAGCACCTACAGCGACCAGGACGACTGGCTCGCGGTGCTCGATCAATTGCTCGAACAAGCCCCGGCGCGCTGGCCGCGCAGCCTCTACCCCGCGCATTTTGGTGTCAGCGGCAACCAGCAGGTGGCCCGCGCCCTGGGCCTGGACAGCATCGATGCGGACGCCGCCGCCCTGGCCCTTGGCGAAGGAGCCACCCCATGAGCAAACGCCTGAGCTGGGACATTCATACCCGCACTCAGATCCTCAGCCTGGGCCCGGCCCTGCTGCTGACCCTGCTGTTGATCAGTTTCTTCACCTTCGTGCGCATCCAGGACTTGCGTCAGGAGCTTAATCACACCGGGCAACTGATCGCCAACCAGCTGGCACCGGCCTCTGAATACGGGGTGATCTCGGGCAACAACGAAGTGCTCGACAGCCTGATGCGCGCGACCTTGAGCATTCCCCATGTGCGCTTCCTCGAGGTGCAGGACAGCCGCAACCATATCCTGGTGTATGTCGAGCAGCCGGACGAGAGCCTCAACCGCGCGCAGCGCGTGGAAGTGTTCCAGGCGCCGATCCGCCTGCAGCAGATCCGCCTGGACAGCGACTTCCTGCAAGGCAAGGCGCCGCGCCCGGCCATCGGCGACGACTACCTGGGCCGGGTGATCGTCGGCATGTCCGACGACGCCTTCAGCCAGCGCCAGCAAGAGATCGTGATCAAGGCGGCGATCCTGGCGCTGTTCGCCCTGCTGTTCACCTTCCTGCTGGCCCGGCGCCTGGCCATGAGCCTGTCCAAGCCGATCAGCGACATGGGCCACGCGGTGCGGGCGATCCAGCAAGGCGACTTCAACGCGCCGCTGCCGGTGGTCGACGACAGCGAGCTAGGCCACCTGGCGCGGCACATCAACAACCTGGCCAGCGCCCTGGACCAGGCGGCCCACGAACAGCAGCAGGCCATGGGCCAGTTGATCCAGGCCCGCGAGGAGGCCGAGCAGGCCAACCGCGCCAAGTCGGACTTCCTGGCGATGATGAGCCACGAGCTGCGCACGCCCATGAACGGCGTGCTGGGCATGCTGCAGTTGCTGGAAACCACCGAGCTGACCAACGAACAGGCCGAGTACACCGCGCTGGCCAGCGAGTCCACCGGCCATCTGCTCAAGGTGATCAACGATATCCTCGACTTCTCGCGGATCGAGCGCACCACCCTGGAGCTGGAGCACATCGACTTCAACCTCGGCGAACTGCTCAGCAGCAGCGTGCTGTCGTTCCAACACAGCGCCCAGCAGCGCGGCCTGGCCCTGCGCCTGGACCTGGCTCCAGGCCTGGAGCAGGTGCAGGTGGCAGGCGACCCGACGCGAATCCGCCAGATCCTGCTGAACCTGGTCGGCAATGCGCTGAAATTCACCGAGCACGGCGAAGTCGCGGTCCAGGCCCATTGCCAAGCCATCGACCGGCAATTGCTGTGGCTCACCTGCACGGTGCGCGACACCGGCATCGGCATCGACAGCAATCGCCTGGAAATGATGTTCGTCGCCTTCCAGCAGGCCGACAGCTCGATCTCCCGGCGTTATGGCGGCACCGGCCTGGGCCTGTCGATCGCCCGTACCCTGGCCGAACGCATGGGTGGCCAACTGCGTGGCGAAAGCCGCGAGGGCCTGGGCTCGACCTTCACCCTGGAGATGCCGCTGGCCCTGGCCAGCGCGCCTGTCGCGCCGGCACCTGCGCAACCGCTGATCCACGACAACGGCGGGCGCATCCTGCTGGTGGAAGATAACCCGGTCAACCAGAGCGTCATCGAGGCCATGCTGCGCAGCCTGGGTTTCGAGGTGAAACTGGCCATGGATGGCGCCCAGGCCATCGATCTGGTCGGCCAGCAACAGTTTGCCGCCGTCTTGATGGACTGCCGCCTGCCGCAGGTCGATGGCTTCGAGGCGACCCGGCGCATCCGCCTGCTGCCCCAGGCCGCCGAGCTGCCGATCATTGCCCTGACCGCCAGCGCCCTGGAGGGCGATCGTGAACGTTGCCTGGCCGCCGGCATGAACGACTACCTGAGCAAACCCTTCAAACGCACCGATCTGCAGCGCATTCTCGGCCGCTGGCTACCCGGCCGGACAGCCGCGACTGGCGATAAATGCTAAAGTGCGGCAGTCTTAAAGACTGGACAGGACCGCCGCAGGACCTGAAAATAACATTTCAGTGCACACCTGTACTTCTTTTGCCAGGTGCGCTGTGACTTTCACTACAACGCAATAGTCTACCTGTAGGCTGCCGCCCCGAACGCAGAGCGATTCGGATCGGCCGGGAAGATTCATCCCCTGCCACAGGGGGTTATTGAGGAGCTCGCATGACCAAACAAAACGCCTTTACCCGGGAAGACCTGCTGCGCTGCAGTCGCGGTGAGCTGTTCGGCCCCGGTAATGCGCAACTGCCCGCCCCGAACATGCTGATGGTCGATCGCATCACCCACATCAGCGAGGAAGGCGGCAAGTTCGGCAAAGGTGAATTGGTCGCCGAGCTGGATATCAATCCGGACCTGTGGTTCTTCGCCTGCCACTTCGAAGGCGATCCGGTGATGCCGGGCTGCCTGGGCCTGGACGCCATGTGGCAGTTGGTCGGTTTCTTCCTCGGCTGGCAAGGCCTGCCGGGCCGCGGTCGCGCCCTGGGTTCGGGCGAAGTGAAATTCTTCGGCCAGGTCCTGCCTAGCGCCAAGAAAGTCACCTACAACATTCACATCAAGCGTGTCCTCAAGGGCAAGCTGAACATGGCCATCGCCGACGGCTCGGTCAGCGTCGACGGTCGCGAGATCTACACCGCCGAAGGCCTGCGGGTCGGCGTGTTCACCTCCACTGACAATTTCTAAGGGTTATTCGCATGCGCCGCGTCGTTATCACTGGTCTGGGCATCGTATCGTGCCTGGGCAATGACAAAGCTACCGTCACCGAAAACCTGCGCAACAGCCGTCCGGGTATCCGTTACAACCCGGAATACAAGGAACAGGGGCTGCGTAGCCAGGTTTCCGGCTCCATCGACCTCAACCTCGAAGAACTGATCGACCGCAAGGTCTACCGCTTCGTCGGCCACGCTGCCGCCTACGCCTACCTGGCGATGCAGGACGCGATCAAGGACGCCGGCCTGACCGAAGAGCAGGTTTCCAACCCGCGTACCGGCCTGGTTGCCGGCTCCGGCGGCGCCTCGACCCTGAACCAGATGGAAGCGCTGGATACCCTGCGTGAAAAAGGCGTCAAGCGTGTCGGCCCGTACCGCGTCACCCGCACCATGGGCAGCACCGTGTCGGCGTGCCTGGCCACCCCGTTCAAGATCAAGGGTATCAACTACTCGATCTCGTCGGCCTGCGCTACCTCCGCGCACTGCATCGGCACCGCCCTGGAGCAGATCCAGTGGGGCAAGCAGGACATCGTCTTCGCCGGTGGCGGTGAAGAAGAACACTGGAGCCAGTCGTTCCTGTTCGATGCCATGGGCGCCCTGTCGACCAAGCGCAACGAAACCCCGGAACTGGCCTCGCGCGCCTACGATGCCGACCGTGACGGCTTCGTCATCGCTGGCGGCGGCGGCATGGTGGTGGTCGAGGAGCTCGAGCACGCCCTGGCCCGTGGCGCCAAGATCTACGCCGAGATCGTCGGCTACGGCGCCACCTCCGACGGCTACGACATGGTCGCTCCAAGCGGCGAAGGCGCGATCCGCTGCATGCAGCAGGCGCTGTCCACCGTCGACACCCCGATCGACTACCTGAACACCCACGGCACCTCCACCCCGGTCGGCGACGTCGCCGAGATGAAGGGCGTGCGTGAAGTGTTCGGTGCCAACGCGCCGAAGATCAGCTCGACCAAGAGCCTGTCCGGTCACTCGCTGGGCGCCGCAGGCGTGCACGAGGCGATCTACTGCCTGCTGATGATGGAAAACAACTTCATCGCCGGCTCCGCCAACATCGACGAGCTGGATCCGGAAGTCGCGGACCTGCCGATCGTACGCAAGACCGAAGACGCCAAGCTCACCACCGTGATGAGCAACAGCTTCGGCTTCGGCGGCACCAACGCCACCCTGGTGCTCAAGCGCTGGGAAGGCAAGTGATCGGCTGACACGCTGAACGAGAACGCCCGGACCTCAAGTCCGGGCGTTTTTGTTTGTGCTGCCAGACGATGCACACCCACCTGTAGGAGCGGCCTTGTGCCGCGAAAGGGGCGCGAAGCGGCCCCAGTATACTGGCCCTACCGATGAATCTCCGTGGGGGCGCTCCGCGCCCCTTTCGCGGCACAAGGCCGCTCCTACACACGGGCCAATCCCTTTACACGGAGAAGCGCTGCACCAGGGTATTAAGGTCCACCGCCAATCTCGACAGCGCCTGGCTGGCGGCGGACGTCTCCTCGGCCCCGGCCGATGACTGATGCGCCAGGTCTCGGATGGTGGTCAGGTTACGGTCCACTTCACGCGCCACCTGGGCCTGCTGCTCCGAAGCACTGGCAATCACCAGGTTGCGCTCGTTGATCTGGCCGATGGCCGCGGCAATCGCCTCCAGGGCATCACCTGCGCCATGGGCGCCGTCCAGGGTCGAGCGCGCCTGGGCATCGCTGTGCTGCATGCCCTGCACGGCTCGCTCGGCACCGCTGCGGATGGCGACGATCATCTGCTCGATCTCCTGGGTCGAACTTTGCGTGCGATGAGCCAGGGCGCGCACCTCGTCGGCGACCACGGCGAAACCACGCCCGGCCTCCCCGGCCCGCGCTGCCTCGATGGCGGCATTGAGCGCCAGCAGGTTGGTCTGCTCGGCAATCGAACCGATCACATCCAGCACCTTGCTGATGTCGTGCACCTGTTGCGCAAGCTGGCCAACCTCCTCGGCATTGCCCGCCACACCGCTGGCCAACGCCTCGATGGCGGCGACCGTGCCGCGCACCTGCTCACGCCCTTCGCGGGCGATCTGATCGCAGGTGCGGGACGCCTCGGAGGTAGCCACCGCATTGCTCGCCACCTCCTCCACCGCCGCGGTCATCTGGTTGACCGCAGTGGCGGCCTGTTCGATCTCCATGCTCTGTTGTTGCAGGCCGCGAGTGGCATCCTCGGTGACCGCGCTCAGTTCCTCGGAGGCAGAAGCCAACTGGCTGGCCGAATCGGAAATTCGCCCAATAGTCTCACGCAGGCTCTGCTGCATGCTCTTGAGCGCCGCCAGCAGGCGCGCCGGCTCGTCATCGCCCTGCACGGTGATCTGCGGCGTCAGGTCGCCCGTGGCCACCGTCTCGGCCACCTGCAGCGACTGCCCAAGCGGGCGCACGATACTGCGGGTCAGGGCCAGGGCCAGCACCACGGTCAAGCTCAGGGCGACCACCAGCAGCACGCCAACCCACACCTTGGCCCCGCTGTACACCGCCTCGGCCAGGTCGGTGGCGGTGTTGGCCTGGTGGTTGTTCAGCGCGATCAGTTCGTTGAGCGTGCTGGTCATCTGGTCGGCCAGCTGGTTCATCTCGCCATTGACCAGTGCCGCCGCCGCGTCGATGCGCCTTTCGCTGGCCAGTTGCACCACTTGGCCCTGCAAGGTCATGTACTGGCGCTCCAGGCCCTGGTAGCGGTCGAACAGGGTGCGCTCCTCGGGCAGCACGATCAGCCCGTCATAGTGATTCTGCGCCTTGCTCAGACCGCCCTTGATCTCCTCGATGCGCGCGCGGTTCTGCTGCTGCGCGGCCGGTTCGGTGTTGACCAGCAGGCGCAGGGTCAGGGCCCGGATGCGCAACATGTCCTGGGTCATGCTGCCCACCGAGATCACGCTGGGCAGCCAGTTGTTGTCCACTTGTTCGGACTGCTGGCGCATGTTGGTCATCTGTTGCAGGGCAAAACCGCCCAGGGCCACCACCAGCAGCGCCATGATGCCGAAGCCAAGGCCAGCGCGCGGGGCGATATTCAAGCGTCTCAGGCTCATTTCCAGGATCCCTCCCATCAGCGTTGTTTCCATTGCTTAAAGAAGGTATCGGGCCGTTTGGAATTTGCGTAAGACGAAAAGGCAATATCAAAACGCTATCCTCGATTGAAAGGCGCTACTTCACGTTTTTTGGCAGCAGATCGAGAAAATTCCGCCGGCTCACCTGCTCTGCCACCGCTGCGGGCAAAGCATCGAGGAATGGATTGAAAGCGTGCATCTGCTCGCCGATGCTGGCGAAGCGCCCCACCACATCGGACCCGAGCATGAAGCGTTCGGGGAAGCGCACGACCAGGTCGACCCAGGCCTTGCGTGGCACGCCCTGCTCATCCAGCAGGTAGGGCTCGAGCACGCTCCAGGACAAGTCCACGTACAGGTTTGGATAGTCTTCGAGCAATCGGCTGAGCACCGGCAGGAGAAAGTCCATGCGTTCCTGGTGCCGGTGAATTTCCATGCTGCTGCCGGCATGGGCCCAGATGAAGCGGGTATGCGGGTGGTTACGCAACGGCTCTTCGATTTCCGCCAGGTACAGCGGGTTGCGCTCGCGCTTGGAGGTGATGTTCGAATGCAGCAACACCGGCAGGTCGCGCTCGGCGGCCAGGTGGTAAATGCGAGTCATGGCTTCGTTGTTGGCCCGCGGGGTATCGCCGCTGGTCAGTGCGGTGAGGTCGTCATGGCGAGTGAACACCTCGCCGATGCCTTGCCACAACCCCGGATAAAGTTCGAGCATGCGCTCGATATGGCTGACGGCATTCTTGTCCACCGGGTTGAAGCCGGTGAGAAACGGGTGGAAGCGCCTGCGCTGCTCGACAGGCAGCTTTTCCAGCGCGGCGGCGACGTACAGATCGGTGGCGCTGTACCAGTAGGCATCGGCATCGTCGCCGGCGTAGTAGCGCGGGCGCTTGGGTTCGTCCTCGTGCCATTTCTTGGCCACCGGGATGCCGGAGATCATCGACTGCTCGACCCCGGCCTCGTCCATGGCCTTGAGCAAGGCCGGCATGCCTTCGGTTTCCTGGAAGAAATCCACGTAGTGCAGATGGGCGTCGCTGTAGCGGTAGCCGCGGGCTTGCGCAGTGTCGAACAGGCTTGCGCTCAACAGCAGGCAGGCCAATGTGCGGGCAATCATCTCAGGCTCCTTTGCCGGTACCGCAAGAGTAGACCGGGCAGCGCCCGCGACGGTTCAGCCACGGCCAGCAAAACGCTATGCTTGCAGGCATCCCTCAAGGAGTGTCGCCATGAGCAGCCCCCTGGTCATCCGCCCACGCGCCGAATCGGTCGAGGGCCAGCCGATCCTGCGCCCGCTGCCCTCGGCGCAGTGTCGCAGCGTAGGCCCTTTCGTGTTCTTCGACCATATGCTGGAAACCGACTACGCGCCGGGTCATGGCATGGACATTCGCCAGCACCCGCATATTGGCCTGTCCACCCTCACCTACCTGTTCGAGGGGGAAATCCAGCACAAGGACAGCCTTGGCTCGGACCAACGCGTGCGCCCGGGAGACGTCAGCTGGATGACCGCCGGAGCGGGCGTGGCGCATGTCGAGCGCACGCCGGCCGAGGTGCTCGAGCGCGGCTCGCGGCTGCATGGGCTGCAGGTCTGGCTGGCCTCGCCGACGTCCGACGAGCAGGGCCCGGCAAGCTACAGCCATCATCCGGCGGCCAGCCTGCCGGCCAGTGACAGCCTCGGCGTGCGGATCCGCATGATCGCCGGCACCGGTTTTTGCCTGGCCTCACCGGTACCGGTGCTCTCCCCCACCCTCTACGCTCATGTGCACATGCAGGCGGCCACCACCCTGATCGTGCCGACAGAACACGCACAGCGCGCGCTGTATCTGCTCGAAGGCGAGTTGATGCTGGATGACGAGGAAGTCGAGCCATGCAGCCTGATCGTGCTGCCTGAAGGAGAAGCTGTGAGCTTGTATGCCGAGGATGAGTGCCAGCTGGTGCTGATCGGCGGCGCGCCGCTGGATGGGCCGCGGCGGATGAACTGGAATTTTGTGGCCAGTGATGCGGAGCTGATCGAACAGGCCCGGGCCAGGTGGGCTGCGGGGGATTGGCCGGTGGTGCCGGGGGAAACCTCAAGAATCGAATTGCCGCGCTGATTTTGGGGCTGCTTTGCAGCCCATCGCGACACCAGGCCGCTCCTACAGGGGGAACGCGTAACCCTTGTAGGAGCGGCCTGGTGTCGCGATGGGCCGCACAGCGGCCCCATGCAAACTCAGCGCTGGAACACTTCGCTCAGCAGGTTATGCATCGCGCGGAACGCCCGCTCGGAGGTACGCCGGTCATACTGCATCTTGCCCGGCACATTGGCGTTCGGATCGGTGAACGAGTGCACTGCCCCGCCATAGCTAAGCAACTGCCAGTCAACCTTGGCAGCATTCATCTCTTCTTCGAAGGCTGGCAACTGTTCCCTTGGCACCAATGGGTCGGACGCGCCATGCAGCACCAGCACCGAACCCTTGATGCGCTTGGCATCCTCGGGGTTCGGGGTATCCAGCGTGCCGTGGAACGACACCGCCGCCCTCAGATCGGCGCCGGTGCGGGCAAGCTCCAGGGCGCAGCAGCCGCCGAAGCAGAAACCGAACGTCGCGACCTTGCCTGGCTCGAGCAGCGCCTTCGACTGCCCCACCAGTTGCGCCAGTGCTTCCTGCATGCGCTTGCGCAGCTCGGCGCGATCGTTCTTCAGCGGCATCATTGCCGTACCGGCTTCATCAGCATTGGACGGCCGCACCGACTGGCCATACAAGTCGGCAATCAGCACCACATAGCCTTGCTCGGCCACTTCCTTGGCGATACGTTCGGCGCCCTCGCCGATACCCATCCAGTTCGGCGCCATCACCAGGCCCGGCTGCGGCAGCGCGCCCGGGGCATAGACCAGGCGGCTTTCGTAAGCCTTGCCTGACAGGTGATAGACCAGCGACTCGACGATGACCTTGCTCATTCAGCTCTCCTTGGGCGTTCACGGGTCAAGACAGGATAGATGTAATCGTAAAAGCGGCAGGCATGAAAAAGCCCGCCGGAGCGGGCTTTTCTTGCCTCAGGTCAAGCCGACAGCTCGACCAGCAGCTTGTTGAGGCGACGCACGTAGGCCGCCGGGTCCTTCAAGCTGTCGCCCGCCGCCAGCGCCGCCTGGTCGAACAGGATGTGCGACAGCTCGGCGAAGCGGTCTTCGCTCTGCTCGCCATCGAGCTTCTCGATCAGCGGGTGGCTTGGGTTGAACTCAAAGATCGGCTTGGACTCTGGCACCTTCTGCCCGCTGGCTTCGAGAATCTGGCGCATCTGCAGGCCCAGGTCCTGTTCGCCGATGGCGAGGATCGCCGGCGAGTCGGTCAGGCGGTGCGAGACACGTACCTCGGCCACGCTGTCACCCAGCGCGCCCTTAAGGCGCTCGACCAGGCCTTCCTTGTCCTTGGCGACTTCTTCCTGGGCCTTCTTGTCCTCTTCGGAGTCCAGCTTGCCCAGGTCCAGGTCGCCACGGGCGACATCGACGAACGCCTTGCCATCGAACTCGTTGAGGTAGCTCATCAGCCACTCGTCGATGCGGTCGGTCAGCAGCAGCACCTCGATGCCTTTCTTGCGGAAGACCTCCAGGTGCGGGCTGTTCTTGACCTGGGCGTGGGACTCGCCGGTCAGGAAGTAGATCTTGTCCTGGCCTTCCTTGGCGCGTGCCAGGTAATCGGCCAGGGCAACGCTCTGCTCGCCGCTGTCGTCATGGGTGGAGGCAAAGCGCAGCAGGCCTGCGATCTTCTCCTTGTTGGCGAAGTCTTCCGCCGGGCCTTCCTTCATCACCTGGCCGAAGTTCTTCCAGAAGCCCTTGTACTGTTCAGGCTCGTTCTTCGCCAGCTTCTCCAGCATGTCCAGCACGCGCTTGGTCAGTGCGGTCTTCATCGACTCGATAATCGGATCCTTCTGCAGGATCTCGCGGGAGACGTTCAGCGACAGGTCGTTGGAATCGACCACGCCCTTGATGAAGCGCAGGTACAGCGGCAGGAACGACTCGGCCTGGTCCATGATGAACACACGCTGCACGTACAGCTTGAGGCCGCGTGGCGCTTCGCGCTGGTACAGGTCGAACGGCGCGCGGGCCGGCACGTACAGCAGCGAGCTGTATTCGAGCTTGCCTTCGACCTTGTTGTGGCTCCAGGCCAGCGGGTTCTCGAAGTCGTGGCTGATGTGCTTGTAGAACTCCTGGTACTCCTCGTCCTTGACCTCGGTACGCGGACGGGTCCACAGGGCGCTGGCACGGTTGACGGTTTCCCACTCCTGCGCCGGCTGCTCTTCGCCTTCGGCGGCAGCGGCCTGCTCCTTGGGCAACTCGATCGGCAAGGCGATGTGGTCGGAGTACTTCTTGACGATGTTGCGCAGGCGCCAGCCATCGGCGAACTCGTCTTCACCGGCCTTCAGGTGCAGGACGATGCGGGTGCCGCGCTGCGGCTTGTCGATGGTGGCGACCTCGAACTCACCCTCGCCCTTGGATGACCAGTGCACGCCCTCGGCGGCCGGCAGACCGGCACGGCGGCTGAACACGTCGACCTGGTCGGCAACGATGAAGGCCGAGTAGAAACCCACGCCGAACTGACCGATCAGGTGCGAATCCTTCTTCTGGTCACCGGTGAGGTTCTTCATGAAGTCGGCGGTGCCGGACTTGGCGATGGTGCCCAAATGCGCGATGACGTCCTCGCGGCTCATGCCGATACCGTTGTCCTCGAGGGTCACGGTGTTGGCGGCCTTGTCGAAGCTGACGCGGATCTTCAGGTCGGCGTCGCCTTCGAGCAGCTCAGGCTTGGCCAGGGCCTCGAAGCGCAGCTTGTCGGCGGCGTCGGAGGCGTTGGAGATCAGTTCGCGCAGGAAGATCTCCTTGTTCGAGTACAGGGAATGGATCATGAGGTGCAGCAGCTGCTTCACCTCGGTCTGGAAGCCCAGGGTTTCTTTTTGAGTCTCCACACTCATGGTCTTCAAAACTCCAATCTGTTGGTTGGTGGCGCCCGACGGCCGTCATGGCCTGCGTTTTATGGCGGATGTCCAGCAGATGGGGGCAGCCCTGACTATTTCAAGGGCTTTTCCGGTTCGATCTTGAAATGCGCCCGCGCCGTGGCGATCGGCGCGTCGCGATCACCCTGCCAGGCGGTAATGGCGACATTGGTCACCCGCCGGCCCTGGCGCCACAGCTGGCACTGGGCGAAGGTGTCGCGGTAGTGCCCGGCGCGCAGGTAGTCGATGGAAAAGTCGATGATTTTCGGGATGCTCGCGCTTTCGCTGTAGATCAGCAGGTACAGCGCCGCCGACAGCTCCATGAAACCGGCGATCACCCCGCCATGGATCGCCGGCAACAGCGGGTTGCCGATGTTGTCGGGGTTGGCCGGCAGGTGGAACAGCAGATCGTCGCCCTGGCGCTCGCAGCGGATGCCAATCAAGCCGGCGTAGGGAATCAACGCCAGCAACGGCTGGTAATCGCCACGGGCATGGGCCTGGTTCAGTTGCTGGCGAATATCGGCCGGGATCATGCGCGCTGCTCCTTGAGGCTGTTGCCGAAGCGGATGCCACCCTTGATGTCCTGGCCCAGGCGCATGAAAGTGCCGACCACCTGGCAGATCGGCTGCGCCGGATCGTCCTGATAGGCCGAGCCACGGGTGAAGATCACATCGCGGGTCACCCGGTAGCACAGGGCGTGGCCGTAGATGTCCTTGCCCGCCTCGGCCGGGTGCATGTAGTCGATACGCAAATCCAGGGTCGGGCACACCTCGAAGCGTGGCAAGGCACACAAAGTGGCCATGCCGCAGGTGGTGTCCATCAGGGTGGTCAGGACCCCGCCATGCACCGCACCGCTCTGCGGATTGCCGACGATGGCCGGCGACCAGGGCAACACCAGGGTCATGCCCTGGGCATCGACGTGATGCACACGCATGTTCAACACCTGGCAATGTTTAAGCGCCGACAGGAAACGTTCGGCCATGCCCTGCAAGGCAGTGTCGTTCATTATCAACCCCGCATGAAATCACTGAAAAGTCCATATAGCTCGGGCAGTTATATATCTGTAACCTGGGTGGAACTTATTCGCCCCCGGCGAACTCGAAGGAACAAGTAAAGTTATTCCACCAAGGAGAGACACCCCCATGCGTAAACCTTTTGCTTTTGCTCTGATGCTGGCCGCTGCCATGGGCCTGGCTGCTTGCGATAAAGCGAGCGAAGACAAGGCCCAGGACGCACAGCAACACGCCGAGCAGGCCCAGGAAAAGATGGGCGAAGCTCAGGATAAATTGAACGACGCCGCCAAGGAAAACGCCGAAGCCGCCAAAGATCAGGCCGAAGCGCAGCAGAAGGCCGCCGAGGAAGCCGCACCGGCTACCCCAGCGCCAGAAACCGCGCCAGCGACCCCTGCCGAACCTGCCAAGCAGTAATCGCGCAGCATAAAAAAACCCGACGCTGTCGGGTTTTTTTATGCCTGGTACTTATAGCTGAAAGGCTTCAGCCGACACTATTGGAACTGTCTCTGTCTACGGCAGACGTTGCAGTGGGAGTAAATACCATCACCTCCAATACATGGGAATGAAACTCCCGTCGATACAGAATGAATACCACGCCAACACTCATGACCATGAACAGCCACGGGCTGATGAACCAACTCAACATGGCCATGCCGAAATAATAAGAACGCAAACCCAGGTTGAACTGGTTGGCGGCCAGCGACAGCACCCTCGCCGCCCGGGAGGCGAAGGCCTTGCGCTCCAGTTCGTTGACCTCGCGTTCACCGATCATCGGCGCCGAACCCACCAGGACAGCCGCGAAGTTGTATTGGCGCATGCACCAACTGAAGGTGAAGAAGGCATAGACGAACACTGTCGCCAGGCACAGCAGCTTGATTTCCGACATGCCCTGGGACGCCTGTTGCACCAGCGGCAGGTCGGCCAGCAACGACAAGGCACGGTCCGAGGCGCCCAGCACGGTGAGGATGCCGGCGAGGATGATCAGGGTGCTGGAGGCGAAGAACGAAGCATTGCGCTCCAGATTGCCGATCACGCTAGCGTCGGCGATGCGGTTGTCACGCAGCAGCATGCGGCGCATCCAGTCTTCGCGGTACAGGTGCAGCACGCTGGCCAGGCAGGCGGTGTCACGACCCTTCCAGAGCGCATAACGGGTGTAGCCGCCCCAACAGATGGCGAACCAGCAGGCTGCCACGAGGTTGCCAAGGTTGTTTTGAATGAAGCTCATGCAGGAATCCCGTCAAAGAGAAACAGACCGGTTTTCGACGCCCGGACTCGCCATAAGACACATGCGCCGTATTGATTTTCCTGCACCCGCGAAGAGGCCAGCACAGGCAACAAAAAACCCCGCGCCTTCCGGACGCGGGGTTTGATATCCACCTTTGGCAGGCGCCCTTCGGCTTGTGGCCGGCGCCCTGCCCTTCAGGTTTCAATCCATCAGGCCAGCGCCTCGCGCGGCTTGCCCAGCAGGCGATCGCAGGCAACGGCGGCGGCCAGGGTGACTACCGAAGGCACCAGCCAGGCCATGCCTTCGTCGCTGAACGGCAGGTGAGCCATGAAGTCTGGCAGCACGTGGGCCAAGCTGCTGCCCTTGACGGCGTCGACAATACCGAACACCAGCGATACCAGCATGACCGGCGCCAGGATACGGGTTGGCGAATTCCACAGGTCCTTCACGAAGCTCAGGCCCACTACCACGATGCATGGTGGGTAGATCGCCGTGAGCACGGGAATCGAGAACATGATCAGCTTGGTCAGACCCAGGTTGGAAATCACCAGCGAGAAGCCCGCCAGGATCACCACCAGGGTACGGTACGACAACGGCAGTATCTGGCTGAAGTACTCGGCGCAGGCGCAGGTAAGACCGACGGCGGTCACCAGGCAGGCCAGTGCAATCAGCACAGCGAGGAAGCCACTGCCCAGCGAGCCGAAGGTGTGCTGCACATAGGCGTGCAGGACCATCGCGCCGTTGGTGGCGTCAGCGGCGATGTCATGGCTGCCGGCGCCGAGGCGGAACAGGCTGACATACACCAGCACCAGGCCGACACCGGCAATCAGCCCGGCGATGATGGCATAGCGGGTGATCAGCTTCGGCGACTCGACCCCGCGCGAACGGATGGCGTTGACGATGACGATACCGAAGACCAGGGCGCCCAGGGTGTCCATGGTCAGGTAACCATCGGAGAACCCTTTGGAGAACGCCGCTGCGGCATAGGCCGGCTGGGCCTCGCCGATCGTGCCGGCGGGCAAGGCGAAGGCGGCGATACCCAGCACCGCCAGGGCGATGATCTTCAAGGGCGCCAGGAACCGCCCCACGGTGTCAAGCAGCTTGCCTGGGTACATGGACACGGCCAGTACCACGGCGAAATACACCACGCTGTAGATGAGCAGCGCCGTCGGACTCTCGCCGGTCAACGGCGCAACGCCCACTTCGAACGACACGGTCGCGGTGCGTGGGGTGGCGAACAGCGGGCCGACCGAAAGGTAGCAGACGGCCGCCAGCAGGCCGCCGAAGAACTTGCCGATCGGGCTGCTCAGGGCGTCCATGCCACCACCGACCTTGGCCAGGGCGACCACGGTGATGACCGGCAGGCCCACGGCGGTGACCAGGAAGCCGAGTGCCGCCATCCATACGTTCGGGCCAGATTGCAGGCCGACGATAGGCGGGAAGATGATGTTGCCGGCGCCGACGAACAGCGCGAACGTCATAAAGCCAAGCGCCAGGATATCCTGGCCTTTTAAAACTTTCATTTAAGGAAATACCACACTGCTGAAATCGGGAGTCGGAGGGGATTTCCCACAGGATTAAGGGAAATGCTGCCCGGCTTGGTGAGCCAGACCCGTTTAGCGTGTCGTTCCCTTTTGGGGTACGGGCACAGAGTGAACGCGTAGGGTACCTGTTTTGCCTGACAAACGCACTGGCACAGTGCTGCTTGTCCGATGTGCGTATGTGTTTGTCGTCTGGTTGAACGTGTTAGGCGACAATTTATTGCTCATTTGGGTAGATGTCTGGTTGAAAAACCTGATTGGGGTGATCGAGCTTTCCTAATCCTTACTGAGCAGGTGTAGGAGCGGCCTTGTGTCGCGAAAGGGCCGCGTAGCGGCCCCAGCGGTACTTGCCTCGAAGCTGAAATCCTGGGGCCGCTCTGCGGCCCTTTCGCGACACAAGGCCGCTCCTACAAAAAACAGGCAAGATCTCTTTTTCTCGACGTAATAACGACAAAGGCCACCCGAGGGTGGCCTTTGTGCGCGTGGGGGGTACTACGTGTTACTTACTTCTTGACTTCCCAGCCAGTCAGCTCGGCCAGGGCCTTGCCGATGTCAGCCAGGGAACGCACGGTTTTCACACCGGCGTCCTGCAGGGCCGCGAACTTCTCGTCCGCAGTACCCTTGCCACCAGAGATGATGGCGCCAGCGTGGCCCATGCGCTTGCCCGCAGGTGCGGTAACACCGGCGATGTAGGAAACGACAGGCTTGGTCACGTTGGCCTTGATGTAGGCCGCGGCTTCTTCTTCAGCGGAACCGCCGATCTCACCGATCATGACGATCGCTTCGGTCTTCGGATCTTCCTGGAACAGCTTCAGGATATCGATGAAGTTGGAGCCCGGAATCGGGTCACCGCCGATGCCGACGCAGGTCGACTGGCCGAAACCGGCGTCGGTGGTCTGCTTGACGGCTTCGTAGGTCAGGGTGCCGGAACGCGAAACGATACCGACCTTGCCTGGCAGGTGGATGTGGCCTGGCATGATGCCGATCTTGCACTCGCCCGGGGTGATGACACCTGGGCAGTTAGGGCCGATCAGGGTCACGCCCAGCTCGTCGCACTTGACCTTGGCGTCCAGCATGTCGAGGGTAGGAATACCCTCGGTGATGCAGACGATCAGCTTGATGCCACCGAAGGCGGCTTCCAGGATCGAGTCCTTGCAGAAAGGAGCCGGTACGTAGATCACCGACGCGTCAGCGCCGGTAGCTTCTACAGCTTCTTTCACGGTGTTGAACACCGGCAGGCCCAGATGGGTGGTGCCACCCTTGCCTGGGGTGACGCCGCCGACCATCTTGGTGCCGTAGGCGATAGCCTGTTCGGAGTGGAAGGTACCCTGCGAGCCGGTGAAGCCCTGGCAGATGACTTTGGTGTCTTTATTGATCAGGACGCTCATTACTTGCCCTCCGCAGCTTTGACAACTTGTTGAGCAGCGTCGGTCAGGCTGGTTGCCGCAATGATGTTCAAACCGCTTTCTGCCAGTACTTTAGCGCCCAGTTCGGCGTTGTTGCCTTCGAGGCGAACGACGACCGGAACCTTGACGCCGACTTCTTTCACCGCGCCGATGATGCCTTCGGCAATCATGTCGCAGCGAACGATGCCGCCGAAGATGTTGACCAGTACGGCCGCGACATTGCTGTCGGACAGAATGATCTTGAACGCTTCGGTAACGCGCTCTTTGGTAGCGCCGCCGCCAACGTCGAGGAAGTTGGCAGGCTTGCCGCCGTGCAGGTTGACGATGTCCATGGTACCCATGGCCAGGCCGGCACCGTTGACCATGCAGCCGATGTTGCCTTCGAGGGCAACGTAGTTCAGTTCGAACTTGGCGGCGTGGGCTTCACGGGCGTCGTCCTGGGACGGGTCGTGGAAGGTTTTCAGCTTAGGCTGACGGTACATGGCGTTGGCGTCGATGTTGATCTTGGCATCGAGGCAGTGCAGATCGCCATCGGCCTTGATCACCAGCGGGTTCACTTCCAGCAGGGCCAGATCGTGATCCTTGAACAGCTTGGCCAGGCCTACGAAGATCTTGGCGAACTGTTGAACTTGCTTGCCTTCCAGGCCCAGCTGGAATGCCAGTTCACGGCCCTGGAACGGCTGAGCGCCGACCAGCGGGTCGATGGTGGCCTTGAGGATCTTCTCAGGAGTGTCGTGAGCGACTTTCTCGATGTCCACGCCACCTTCGGTGGAAGCCATGAACACGATACGGCGGCTCGAACGATCGACGACAGCGCCTAGGTACAGCTCTTTGGCGATGTCGGTGCAGGATTCGACCAGGATCTTGGAAACTGGCTGACCATTGGCGTCGGTCTGGTAGGTAACCAGGTTCTTGCCAAGCCACTGGGCAGCGAACGCCTTGGCGTCTTCCTTGCTGCGAACCAGCTTGACGCCGCCCGCTTTACCGCGACCACCAGCGTGAACCTGGGCTTTTACAACCCACTCGGAACCGCCGATCTTGTCGCAGGCTTCTGCTGCAGCTTCAGGGGTGTCGACTGCGAAACCCTTGGAAACTGGCAGGCCGTATTCAGCGAACAGCTGCTTACCCTGATACTCGTGAAGATTCATGCTTTTTACCGTCTTCGTTAGGTACTGCGCTTCGGCGCTGCGCCATTACTGGCGCCGCACCACCTGTGACCGTTGACCCCGGGTTTCCCGTGTGATCCGGTCCGGCGGACGTTCCGCGGTGAGTCTTGCACGCAAGACCCACGACGGGCAGCCCGCCGTGGTTTCTTATAATTAACGCTTCTTACGGTTGGCGACGTGAATGGCACCGCCATTCACCGCCAGCGCTGCTTCATGCAACGCTTCGGACAGGGTCGGATGGCTGAAGACCATCATGCCCAGATCCTCGGCACTGGTGCCGAATTCCATTGCGATCGCGCCCTGCTGCACCAGCTCGGCAGCCGATGGGCCAATCACGTGCACACCCAGTACGCGGTCGGTCTTGGCATCGGCGATGACCTTGACGAAACCGCCGGTATCGTTGGCCGCCATCGCACGGCCGCTGGCCGCGAACGGGAAGGTGCCCACGTTAACCTCAACGCCTTCGGCTTTCAACGCCTGTTCGGTCTTGCCGACCCACGCGATTTCCGGGTGGGTGTAGATGACCGAGGGGATCAGGTCGTAGTTCATCTGAGCCTTGTGGCCCTTGATGCGCTCGACGACCATGATGCCCTCTTCCGAGGCCTTGTGCGCCAGCATCATGCCACGCACCACGTCACCGATGGCGAACACGCCCGGCACGCTGGTGGCGCAGTGATCGTCGACGAAGATGTAGCCACGCTCGTCGATGGTCACGCCGCTGTCGGCGGCCAGCAGGTCGGTGGTCACTGGACGACGGCCGACCGCGACGATCAGCTTGTCGAAGGTGATCTTCTGCTCGCCTTCGGCGTTGGTGTAGGTGACTTCGACTTCGTTGCCGTTGACTTTCGAGCCGGTGACGCGCGCGCCCAGCTTGATGTCCAGGCCTTGCTTGGTCAGGGTCTTCTGGGCTTCTTTCGACACTGCGGTGTCGGCAGCCATCAGGAAGGTGTCCAGAGCTTCCAGGACGGTCACTTCAGCGCCCAGACGGGCCCATACCGAGCCCAGTTCCAGGCCGATGACGCCAGCACCGATCACGCCCAGGCGTTTTGGCACGGTCTGGAATTCCAGGGCGCCGGTGGAGTCGACGATGACGTTCTGGTCGACCGGAGCCGGTGGAATGTCGATCGGACGCGAACCGGAAGCCAGGATCACGTTTTCGGCTTCGATGACTTCGGTGGTGCCATCAGCCTTGGTGACTTCGACTTTCTTGCCAGCCAGCAGCTTGCCGTGGCCCTGGATCGAAGTAACGCCGTTGGCCTTGAACAGGGTGGCGACGCCACCGGTCAGGTTCTTGACGATGCCAGCCTTGCGGCCAACCATCGCGGCGACGTCCATCTTCACTTCACCAGTGGAGATACCGTGGACATTGAAGCTCTCTTTGGCTTCCTTGTACTTCCAGGAGCTGTCCAGCAGCGCCTTGGACGGAATGCAGCCTACGTTCAGGCAGGTACCGCCCAGGGCCAGCTTGCCCTCGGCGTCGGTGTATTTCTCGATACAGGCAGTCTTCAGACCAAGCTGGGCAGCCTTGATGGCAGCCACATAGCCGCCAGGACCTGCACCAATCACCACTACGTCGAATTTCTGGGTCATAAAAGATTCCTTATCAGCTACAAGCTACAAGCCGCGAACCGTGCGGCCCCGCCTCTTGCGAGGCCGGGGCCGGACGATAGACAGCTAGTTGATTAGATGTCCAGCAGCAGGCGAGACGGATCTTCCAGCAGGTTCTTGATGGTCACCAGGAAGGTTACCGCTTCCTTGCCGTCGATCAGGCGGTGGTCGTAGGACAGCGCCAGGTACATCATCGGGCGGATCACCACTTGGCCATTGATGGCCATCGGGCGCTGGATGATGTTGTGCATGCCCAGGATCGCGGCCTGCGGCGGGTTGACGATCGGGGTCGACATCATCGAACCGAAGGTACCACCGTTGGTGATGGTGAAGGTACCGCCGGTCATCTCTTCGATGGCCAGCTTGCCGTCACGGGCCTTCTTGCCGAAGGTGGCGATGCCGTTCTCGATCTCGGCCAGCGACATCGACTCGGCGTTGCGCAGTACCGGTACCACCAGGCCACGGTCGCTGGAGACCGCGACACCGACGTCGGCATAACCGTGGTAGACGATGTCGTTGCCGTCGATCGAGGCGTTGACGGCCGGGAAGCGCTTCAGCGCCTCGGTGGCAGCCTTGACGAAGAACGACATGAAGCCCAGGCGTACGCCGTTGTGGGTCTTCTCGAACAGGTCCTTGTACTTCGAACGCAGGGCCATGACTTCGGTCATGTCGACTTCGTTGAAGGTGGTCAGCATGGCCATGTTCGACTGGGCTTCGACCAGACGCTCGGCGATCTTGGCGCGCAGGCGGGTCATCGGCACACGCTTCTCGGTGCGGTCGCCTGCGGCAACCACAACCGGGGCAGCGGTGGCAGCGGCAGGCTTGGCAGCCGGCGCCGGGGCCGATTTCTTGTTGGCGACGGCGGCGACGACGTCTTCCTTGGTGATGCGACCGCCTTTGCCGGTGCCGGCAACGGTAGCCAGGTCGATGCCGTTCTCTTCAGCCAGCTTGCGCGCGGCCGGGGCGGCAACCGGGTCGTCTTCGCCTGCGTCGGCAGCGGCGGCGGCAGCCGGAGCAGCAGCGGCCGGGGCGGCAGCGGGCGCGGCGGCGGCGACGCCACCTTCAACGATCGAGCCCAGGACTTCGTCGGACAGGACGGTGTCGCCCTCGCCCTTGACGATGGCACCCAGCACGCCATCGGCGGTGGCCAGGACTTCCAGGACGACTTTGTCGGTTTCGATGTCGACGATCAGCTCGTCACGCTTGACGGCGTCGCCCGGCTGCTTGTGCCAGGTGGCAACGGTGCCGTCGGCGACCGATTCCGGGAAGGTTGGGGCTTTGATCTCGATAGCCATTAGCAGTGTTTCCTTAAATTCGGTTTCAGGTGCGCGAAGGCGTTAGACAGTGAAGGCGTCTTGCAGCAGTTTTTCCTGCTGTTCGGCGTGCTTCGATGCGTAACCACAGGCTGGCGCGGCGGATGCGTCGCGGCCGGCATATTCCAGGACCAGCGCCTTGTTGTGGCGGCCCAGGATACGGCGCATGTGGTGCTGGCTGCTGTACCAGGCGCCCTGGTTCATCGGTTCTTCCTGACACCACACCGCATGCTTGAGGTTGGTGTACGGTGCCAGGATTTCGACCAGGTCGTCCTCAGGGAACGGATACAGCTGCTCGATACGCACGATGGCGATGTCTTCGCGGCCTTCGGCACGGCGTTTTTCCAGTAGGTCGTAGTAGACCTTGCCACCACACAGCACCAGGCGCTCGACCTTGGCCGGATCGATCGCGTCGATTTCCGGGATCACGGTCTGGAACGAGCCTTCGGCCAGGTCTTCCAGGGTCGAGATGGCCAGCTTGTGGCGCAGCAGCGACTTCGGCGTCAGCACGATCAGTGGCTTGCGCAGCGGACGGATGACCTGGCGACGCAGCAGGTGGTAGATCTGTGCCGGGGTAGTCGGTACGCAGACCTGGATGTTGTGCTCGGCGCACAGCTGCAGGTAGCGTTCCAGACGCGCGGAGGAGTGCTCCGGGCCCTGCCCTTCATAACCGTGTGGCAGCAGCATGGTCAGACCGCACAGGCGGCCCCACTTGTGCTCGCCGCTGGTGATGAACTGGTCGATAACCACTTGCGCACCGTTGGCGAAGTCGCCGAACTGGGCTTCCCAGATCACCAGCGCGTTCGGCGTGGTGGTCGAGTAGCCGTATTCGAAGGCCAGTACCGCTTCTTCCGAGAGGAAGGAGTCGTACAGGTCGAAACGCGGCTGGCCCGGGAACAGGTTCTTCAGCGGTACGTAGGTGCTGGCGTCCTTCTGGTTGTGCAGCACCGCGTGCCGGTGCGAGAAGGTGCCACGGCCGATATCCTGGCCGGTCATGCGGATCGGGTGACCTTCGAACTGCAGGGTGGCGTAGGCCATGGTCTCTGCATAACCCCAGTTGATCGGCAGGCCACCGGCCTGCATCTTCTGGCGGTCTTCGTAGATCTTCGCGACCTGGCGCTGGACGACGAAGCCTTCCGGCAGTTCCAGCAACTTGGCCGACAGTTCCTGCAGGGTCTTGAGGTCGAAGCGGGTGTCGTGACGCGCGGTCCAGGCATGGCCCAGGTAAGGGCGCCAGTCGACGAACAGCTCGCGGTTCGGCTCCTTGACCAGGCTCTTGACCACATGCAGACCGTTGTCCAGCGCGTTGCGGTACTCGTCGATCTTGGCCTGGGCGCGCTCGGCGTCGATGCGACCGGCCTGGATCAGCGCCTCTGCATACAATTCGCGAGTGGTGCGCTGCTTGCTGATCTGCTGATACATCAACGGCTGGGTGCCGTTCGGCTCGTCGGCCTCGTTGTGGCCGCGACGACGGTAGCAGACCAGGTCGATGACCACGTCACGCTTGAACTGCATGCGGTAGTCGATGGCCAGCTGGGTGACGAACAGCACCGCTTCCGGGTCATCGCCGTTCACGTGCAGGATCGGCGCCTGGATCATCTTGGCAACGTCGGTGGCGTACTCGGTGGAGCGCGCGTCCAGCGGGTTGCTGATGGTGAAGCCAACCTGGTTGTTGATCACGATGTGCACGGTACCGCCGGTCTTGAAACCGCGGGTCTGCGACATCTGGAAGGTTTCCATGACCACACCCTGGCCGGCGAACGCAGCGTCGCCGTGGATCGAGATCGGCAGAACCTTGTCGCCAACGGTGTCGTTACGACGGTCCTGGCGGGCGCGAACCGAACCCTCCACCACTGGCGAGACGATTTCCAGGTGGGAAGGGTTGAACGCCATGGCCAGGTGCACTTCGCCACCTGTGGTCATCACGTTGGAGGAGAAGCCCTGGTGATACTTCACGTCACCGGAGCCCAGCTCGTTCATCTTCTTGCCTTCGAACTCGTCGAACAGCTCGCGCGGGTTCTTGCCGAAGGTGTTGACGAGCACGTTCAGGCGGCCACGGTGGGCCATGCCGATCACGACTTCCTTGGTGCCATAGGAACCGGAGCGCTGGATCATTTCGTCCAGCATCGGGATCAGGCTTTCGCCGCCTTCCAGACCGAAACGCTTGGTGCCTGGGTACTTGGTGCCCAGGTACTTCTCCAGGCCCTCACCGGCCGTGACGCGCTCGAGCAGGTGAGCCTGCACATCGGCGGAGAATTCCGGACGGCCACGTACGCTTTCCAGGCGCTGCTGGAACCAGCTGCGCTGCTCGGAATCGACGATGTGGGTGAATTCGGCACCAATGGTGCGACAATATGTCTTCTCGAGCGCCTCGAAGATTTCGCGTAGGCTCGCTTCCTCTTTGCCGATGAACAGGTCGCCGGCACGGAAGGTCGTATCAAGATCGGCATTGGTCAAGCCGTAGTGATTGATCGACAGGTCTACGGGCGCAGGACGCTGCCACAACCCCAACGGGTCGAGCTTGGCAGCCTGATGGCCGCGCATACGATAGGCCTGGATCAGTCGCAGAACTTCAACCTGCTTCTTCTCGTGTTCACTGCTCACGCTCCCGGCGGAAACCGGTTGGGCGCGGCGCTGGTTCTTTGCCAGCAATACGAAATGGTCGCGGATCGTCGAGTGCGATACATCGGTAGCGGTGCTGCCGTCGGCGGGCAATTTCTGGAAGTAAGTGCGCCACTCTTCTGGCACAGCGTTAGGGTCGTGCAGGTAGAGCTCATAAAGCTCTTCCACATATGCAGCGTTACCACCTGAAAGGTGGGCGCTTTCCCACATGCGCTGCATCACGCTTTCTTGCATGCTTGGTCACCCTCGGTTAGGGGACTGATCGGCGAGAGCCACAGCAAACCTGGAAAAGTCCGAACACAGCGACTGAACCACGCCACCTGGATCCTGCTGATTTTCCGGGTACCAGCCCGGAAGCCCCTGCTGGTCTCATATCTTCATAGGTAATGAGCGCGGGCTTTGTGGGCCCTTGCTCGGGTTTTACCTCAGTGCGGGCTCACCACCCGCACCTCGGCTTACTGCAGGTACAACGGTGAATCAGGTGCCGCTTTGCAGCAGCATGTTACGCACATGACCGATTGCCTTGGTCGGGTTCAGACCCTTCGGGCAGACGTTCACGCAGTTCATGATCCCGCGGCAGCGGAATACGCTGAACGGGTCATCCAGGGACGCCAGGCGCTCCTGAGTCTTGGTGTCACGGCTGTCGGCCAGGAAGCGATAGGCCTGCAGCAGCGCGGCAGGGCCCAGGAACTTGTCTGGGTTCCACCAGAACGAAGGGCAGGAGGTCGAGCAGCAAGCGCACAGGATGCACTCGTACAGACCGTCCAGCTTGTCGCGATCTTCCGGCGACTGCAGACGCTCGATGGCCGGGGCCGGCGTGTCGTTTTGCAGGAACGGCTTCACCTTCTCGTACTGCTTGTAGAAGATGCTCATATCGACCACCAAGTCACGAATGACCGGCAGGCCAGGCAGCGGACGCAGCACCAGCTTGTTGCCCTTGACCACGCCCGACAGCGGGGTGATGCAGGCCAGGCCGTTCTTGCCGTTCATGTTCATGCCATCGGAACCGCAAACGCCTTCACGGCAGGAGCGACGGTACGAGAAGCCCTCGTCCTTCTCCTTGATCAGCGCCAGCACGTCCAGCACCATCAGGTCCTTGCCGCCGGTATCGACGTCGAACGACTCCATCTTGGGCGCCGAGTCGGTGTCCGGGTTGTAACGATAAACTTCGACTTTCAACATAGCGGCCACCCTTAGTAAGTCCGGACTTTTGGTTCGAAGGCAGGAACTGTCTTCGGCGCAAAGTTGACGCCACGCTTGGCGACGCGCTTCTCACCCGGGTAGTACAGGGTGTGGCACAGCCAGTTTTCGTCGTCACGGTCTTCGAAGTCTTCACGGGCGTGCGCGCCGCGGGACTCTTTACGGGCTTCGGCGGCAATGGCGGTAGCTTCGGCGACTTCCAGCAGGTTCTGCAGCTCCAGCGCTTCGATACGCGCGGTGTTGAAGGCCTGGGACTTGTCGTTGATCTTGACGTTGGCGATGCGGTCACGCAGGCCGGCCAGTTGCTCGATACCCTTCTGCATGTATTCGCCGGTACGGAACACACCGAAGTAGTTCTGCATGCAGCTCTGCAGCTCGCGCTTCAGGCTGGCAACGTCTTCGCCAGTGGTGCGCTCGTTGAGCTTGTTCAGGCGGTTCAGGGCAACATCGACGTCGGTGTCGCTGGCATCGCGGTACTCGACGCCATCGCTCAGGGCCTTTTCCAGGTGCAGGCCGGCGGCGCGACCGAAGACCACCAGGTCGAGCAGCGAGTTGCCACCCAGGCGGTTGGCACCGTGAACCGATACGCAGGCCACTTCACCCACGGCGAACAGACCCGGAATGATGTGATCCTTGCCTTCGGCATCCATGGTGATGGCCTGGCCGTGAATGTTGGTGGCAACGCCGCCCATCATGTAGTGGCAGGTCGGTACGACCGGAACCGGCGCGACCACAGGGTCGACGTGAGCGAAGGTCTTGGACAGTTCGCAGATGCCTGGCAGGCGGCTGTGCAGCACTTCCTCGCCGAGGTGGTCCAGCTTCAGCAGCACGTGGTCCTTGTTCGGACCCACGCCGTTGCCGGCGATGATTTCCTTGACCATGGAACGGGCAACCACGTCGCGGCCGGCCAAGTCTTTGGCGTTCGGCGCGTAACGCTCCATGAAGCGCTCGCCGTGGGCGTTGATCAGGTAGCCACCCTCACCGCGGCAACCCTCGGTGACCAGTACGCCGGCGCCGGCGATGCCGGTCGGGTGGAACTGCCACATCTCGATGTCCTGCACCGGCACGCCGGCACGCAGGGCCATGCCGATACCGTCGCCGGTATTGATCAGGGCGTTGGTGGTGGAGGCGTAGATACGGCCGGCACCGCCAGTGGCCAATACGGTGGCCTTGGACTTGATGTACATGGTTTCGCCGGTTTCGATGCAGATCGCGATCACACCGACGAAAGCGCCGTCCTGGTTCTTCACCAGGTCAACGGCGTAGTACTCGTTGAGGAAAGTGGTGCCTGCCTTCAGGTTGCCCTGGTACAGGGTGTGCAGCAGCGCGTGACCGGTACGGTCGGAGGCGGCGCAGGTACGGGCAGCCTGGCCACCCTTGCCGAAGTCCTTGGACTGGCCACCGAATGGACGCTGGTAGATGCGACCGGTTTCGGTACGGGAGAACGGCAGGCCCATGTGATCCAGCTCGAAGACCGCGGCCGGACCTTCCTGACACATGTATTCGATAGCGTCCTGGTCACCGATGTAGTCGGAACCCTTGACGGTATCGTACATGTGCCAGCGCCAGTCGTCGTTCGGGTCGGCCGAAGCGATGGCGCAGGTGATGCCGCCCTGGGCAGAAACGGTGTGCGAACGGGTCGGGAAGACCTTGGTGACTACGGCGGTCTTGTGGCCGCCTTGAGCCAGTTGCAGCGCTGCGCGCATGCCTGCCCCGCCGCCACCGATGATGATGGCGTCGAAGGAAATGGTTGGAATGTTAGCCATGAATCAGATACCCCAGAGAATCTGCACACCCCAGACGAAGTAAGCGAACATCGCAACGCCGCATACCGCCTGGAACAGGAAACGAATCGCAGTCGCCGACTTGCCGAAGGACATCGGCGTCAGGTAGTCGGTGGCAATGGTCCACATGCCGACCCAGGCGTGAGCGCCCAGGGCAACCAGGGCCAGCAGACTGAAGATACGCATCGCGTTGTTGGAGAACAGACCGTGCCACTGGGCGTAGTCGATGCCCGGGTGGGCGGCGAGGTAGCCGATCAGGAAGATGAAGTAAGCCGCGAGAACGACCGCCGAGACGCGCTGCGCCATCCAGTCATAGAGGCCCGAACGCGACAGGTTCGTGACATTAGTTACCATACCCAAACTCCCGCCAGAACGATCAGCACCACGGAGATGACGATCACGATTTTCGAGCCCAGCTTGCCGCCTTCCAGCGTCTCACCGACCCCCATGTCCATGATCAGGTGGCGCACACCTGCCACGAGGTGGTACAGCAGGCCGGACAGCAGGCCCCAGGTCACCAGTTTGGCCAGCGGACTGGTCAGACACGCCTTCACCTCGGCAAAGCCTTCCTCGGAACCCAGCGACTTGCCCAGTGCGTAAAGCATGATGGCAAGGCCGAGGAACAGGATGACGCCGGAGATACGGTGAAGAATGGACGTGTACGCGGTGATCGGGAGTTTGATGGTCCTTAGGTCTAGGTTTACAGGTCGTTGGCTTTTCACGGCTTTTTTCACACTGAAGAGCCCCTAGCTAACAGGGCAAAGTTGTTGGTAAGTGTACTGGTCAGGTACCCACCACCCAGGAGAGCGACGACACCCAGCAGGACGGGCTGGAAAGCCCCTGGGAGTCGGCTGCCGAGTATAGACAGTTAGGCTGCTCATGACAACGTGAGGGGATCGCCCAAATAGCGCATTGCCTTTAATGAACAAAAGGCGTAAACGGGCGAGAATTTCGTGAAAAACCAGGCCTTAGAGGGTGTTTCAACCAGCCTTTAGGCAAATTGACATTCGAATTTATCCCTCTATAGTGGTGCGGGCCCTGCGTGGGGGGTCTGTCTGATGATTTCAAGCATTAATAGGAGGCCACATGGCTGACAAAAAAGCGCAGTTGATCATCGAGGGCGCTGCCCCCGTCGAGCTGCCCATTTTAACCGGCACCGTTGGTCCCGATGTTATCGACGTCCGCGGGTTGGGGGCATCCGGCCACTTCACCTTCGACCCCGGCTTCATGGCGACCGCCTCGTGCGAGTCGAAGATCACCTATATTGACGGCGACAAGGGTGTCCTGCTGCACCGCGGCTACCCGATCGAACAGCTCGCCGAGCAATCGGACTACCTCGAGACCTGCTACCTGCTGCTCAACGGCGAACTGCCCAATGCCGAGCAGAAGGCCCAGTTCGTCAGCACCGTGAAGAACCACACCATGGTTCACGAGCAGTTGAAGTCGTTCTTCAACGGCTTCCGTCGCGACGCTCACCCCATGGCGGTGATGTGCGGCGTGGTCGGCGCCCTGTCGGCGTTCTATCACGACTCGCTGGACATCAATAACCCGCAGCACCGCGAGATCTCCGCCGTGCGCCTGGTCGCGAAAATGCCGACCCTGGCGGCGATGGTCTACAAGTACTCCATGGGCCAGCCCATGATGTACCCGCGCAACGACCTGTCGTACGCGGAAAACTTCCTGCACATGATGTTCAACACCCCGTGTGAGATCAAACCGATCAGCCCGGTACTGGCCAAGGCGATGGACCGGATCTTCATCCTCCATGCCGACCACGAGCAGAACGCCTCCACCTCCACCGTGCGCCTGGCGGGCTCCTCGGGCGCCAACCCGTTCGCCTGTATCGCCGCCGGCATCGCCGCGCTGTGGGGCCCTGCCCACGGTGGCGCGAACGAAGCCGTGCTGACCATGCTCGATGAAATCGGCGATGTCTCGAACATCGACAAGTTCATCGCCAAGGCCAAGGACAAGAACGATCCGTTCAAGCTCATGGGCTTCGGTCACCGCGTGTACAAGAACCGCGACCCGCGCGCCACCGTGATGAAGAAGACCTGCGACGAAGTGCTCGGCGAGCTGGGCATCAAGAACGACCCGCAGCTGGAACTGGCCATGCGCCTGGAAGAGATCGCCCTCACCGATCCGTACTTCGTCGAGCGCTCGCTGTACCCGAACGTCGACTTCTACTCGGGCATCATTCTCAAGGCCATCGGCATCCCGACCAGCATGTTCACGGTGATCTTCGCCCTGGCACGCACCGTGGGCTGGATCTCGCACTGGAAGGAAATGCTCTCCGGCCCGTACAAGATCGGCCGTCCGCGCCAGCTGTACACCGGTCACGAGCAGCGCGACATCGTTGCACTGAAAGACCGCAAGTAAGCCTGCCGGCCGAACGCAAAAAGGCTGCCCTCGGGCAGCCTTTTTTATTGTTCCGGCACACGATCCGCTTCTCTGTAGGAGCGGCCTTGTGTCGCGAAAGGGCCGCGCAGCGGCCCCGACGATCTTGAGACTGACTCGAGAACCTAGGGCTGCTACGCAGCCCTTTCGCGACACAAGGCCGCTCCTACACAGGAAACACGCCTGCCTTTAGTTCTTCTCGGCGCGCTCCTTCAGCCCCTTCAGGGTATTGAACGGCGCATCGACCACGAACTTGTTGGCCAGCCACGACGGCACGCTGCCGCCCGGCTCGGTATGCACCTGGTAAGTCACCTCGGTGCTGTCACCCTTGGGCACCAGCTTCCAGAAACCCTCCACCTGGGCAACCCGAACGAAACCTTTCTCCTCCGGCTGGTACTTCGGCTCTTCCTGCAGCTTGCGCGTAATGCTGCCGTCGGCGCCCTGCTCCGTGGTCACGTGCAGGATCGAGTCGCGCGGCGTCACCGGCCAGGGCGTGTTGAACTGGGTGTAGGTCCAGCTCTGGTCACCCTCGGTCTTGAGCAACTTCTGGGTCTTGCACTCATGAATCCAGGCGCAGGCGCCCGCCACGTCTTCCTGCAGTGCCTTGACCTTGGCCAGCGGCGCCTTGATCACGGTCACACCGCGATAAGCCTTGTACTTGGAACCCACCACTTCACTGAGAGAGACCTTGATGCCCTCCTCGTCCTTGGCTACCTGCCAGTTCTCGGCCCAGGCCGCTGGCGCCAGCACCACTCCCATGCCACACAGCAGGGCAATACGCTTGATCGATCTCATCATGTTGTTCCTTGTTGTCGAAGATCCAACCTGTCACGCCGCCGTCATCCGCTCCAGCCACCCAATGATGCGGATGGCCTCATCCCGATCATTGCCACAGATGTCCGCTTGCGCCTTGAAGCCGCCACATACCGGCGGCCGCTCGGGCTTGCCGAACAGCGCACAGAGGTTATCGACATTCAGGTGCAGGCAACGTTCGCCGGCCGGCTTGCCCTGGGGCATGCCCGGGATCGGCGAACTGATGGACGGGGCGATGCAGCAGGCACCACAACCCTCGCGGCATTTCATGACAACAGGACTCCCAGGAGCAAAGCGGGACGAACGTCCCTGGATACTAACCGCCCAAACACACGTTTGAAATTACCGGACGGATGAAATCGCGCGTGACCCAATAGTCAGTTGCGAAATTCGAAATCGATGGCCGCCCCTTCCACTTCCCGGCGGCTGTCGTTGCGCAGCTGCAGCTGCATTTCGTTGCTGATCAACCGACCATTGAGCTGGAAGGGGCTACTGTCGGATTCAGGCTTGGTGGGAAACATCGAGGGGAGCAAGGGCTTGCGCACCACCGGCGTATCCCCCAAGTCTGGCTCGAGGTGCCTGACCAGCTCGCTGGGCAGGCTCAGGTCGACCTTGGCCTTGGGCAGGGGCTTGGCGAGCGCCTTGCTGACCGGTTTTGCCTTCGGCTTAGGCTTAGGCTTGGATTTAGCCTTGGCCTGCGGCTTTGCCGGCACCTTGGGCTTGGCGCTCGCCTTTGGCTTGGCAGGCACCTTGGCCGCAGGCTTGGCTTGGGCACTCCGAGCCTTGGCCACGGGCTCGGCGGCCTGGGCCGCCGCACTTGGCAACCAGGGCAAGGCGAGACACAGGGCGAGGGCGAGGGGACGAAGCGCGTTCATGAGTACCGGGAGCAACCTTTAAAACGCGTATGCTCCCTGTTCCCCGCGCATCTGACAAGCCTACAAAAGTGAGAGCGACGTCTCCTGGCACAATTGCCGGGCCAGCAGGCCCAGCGTGATCACCGCGCGCTCGGCCTCCTTGTTCCAGGGAATGCCGCAATTGAGCCGGATACAGTGGTTGAACTGCTCGGTATTGCTGAAGATCAGCCCTGGGGCAATGCTGATGCCCTGCTCCAGCGCTCGCACGTGCAAATCCTGGGTGTTGACCCGCCCCGGCAGGCTCACCCAGAGAATGAACCCGCCGGTGGGCCGGGTCATCTGCGTGCCTTCGGGGAAGTGCTGCTGCACGGCCAACTGGTAGGCGCTGAGGTTCTTGCGGTATTCCTGGCGGATGTAGCGCAGGTGGCGGTCATAGCCGCCGTTCTCCAGGTAAGCAGCCACCCCCATTTGCGTCACGCTGCACGCCGAGTGGGTAGTGAAAGTCTGCAGGCGTTGGATCTCGTCCTGGTAGCGCCCGGCGATCATCCAGCCGACGCGCACGCCCGGCGACAAGGTCTTGGAAAAGCTTGAGCAGTAGATCACCCGGTCGAGACGATCGAACGCCTTGAGCGCCTTGGTGCGCCCCTGCTCGAACATCAACTCGCCATAGATGTCGTCCTCGACGATCTGGATATCGAAGTCCGAGGCCAGGCGCAGCAATTGCTTCTGCCGTTCCTCCGGCATGGTTCCGCCCAGCGGGTTGCTCAAGCGCGGCGTCAACACCAGGGCCTTGATCGACCACTGGTTGGCCGCCAGCTGCAAGGCTTCGAGGCTGATCCCGGTAGCCGGATCGCTGGGAATTTCGATGACCTTCAGGCCCAGCAGGTCCGCCAACTGCAGCAACCCATAGTAGGTCGGCGATTCGGCGGCAATCAGATCCCCAGGGCGGGTCAGCACTCGCAACGACATTTGCAGGGCATCGACACAACCGTGGGTCACCACCACTTCGCGCGGATCGACCAGGACCCCGGCGTCGCGCATGCGAATGGCGATCTGCCGACGCAGCGGCTCGAAGCCGGGGCTGAACATGTAGCTGAAGGCGCGTGGGCTGTGGAAGCGGGTGACCTTGGCCAGTTGCTGGTGCAGCGCGCGCACCGGCAGGTAGTCCACATGGGGCACCGCCGCGCCGAACGGGAACACGCCGTCACGGCGCGCCTCGACCAGCACCTGCTGGATGATGCTGGCACGGGTGACCAGGCCAGGCCGTTCGACGCGGGCGATGTCCGGAGTTTGCGCGGTCAGCGCGGGGGTCTGGTGCACGTAATAGCCCGACTGCGGCCGGGCGCGGATCAGGCCCTGATCCTCGAGGTTGGCGTACGCCTGCAGCACGGTGGCATGGCTGACATTGAGCTGGGCGCTCATCTTGCGCACCGAAGGCACGCGCTCGCCGGGCTGATAGACACCACGCCGGATATCGTCGGCCAGTTGCTGGGCGATGCGCTGGTACAACAGCAGGTTGGTCATGGCGTTGTCTCGAAGCACGGACGGGATCGTTGTTCTTGTGCGGCTCACTGCTGGAGCCAGAATACCGTAACAGTTGCAAAGTGTACTGGGACAGATCGCAGGATAGTCAAGATTACAGTTACGTAACAGAGGGAATCTGCACGGCAGGACCGGCGTGCCGACGAACGATCGCCATCGCGGGGCAAGCCCCGCTCCCACGCCAGCCCCATGAGGATGAGCAGACGTGGGAACGGGCTTGCCCCGCGATGGCGATGCTCAGACCCGACACTGGCAATCAGCGCCTTACGCCAATGGGTTGACCAACCCTCAGGCACTCAACCGCGAAGTCACCTCGCCAAGCTGCCCCGATAGCCCATGCAAGCGCTGCCCCGCCTGCTCGGTATGCCGCACCGCCTGCTGGTTGTCCGTGGCAATCCGGGTAATCTCGACCAAGTTGCGCGAAATATCCTCCGCCACGCTGGTCTGCTCCTCCGCCGCGGTGGCGATCTGCCGGTTCATGTCGCGAATAGCCTCTACCGCCGCGGTGATGCGCTGCAGCATCTGCCCCGCCTGCTGCACCTGCTCGGCCCCTAGCTCGCTGCGCTGCTGGCCGCTCTCGATGGCCTTGACCGCGTCCACCGCCCCCGACTGCACCGCCTCGATGATCTGGTGGATCTCGGCGATCGACGCTGCCGTGCGCTGGGCCAAGCTGCGCACTTCATCGGCCACCACCGCAAAACCACGCCCCGCCTCGCCAGCGCGGGCCGCCTCGATGGCCGCATTGAGCGCCAGCAGGTTGGTCTGTTCGGCAATCCCGCGAATCACCTCAAGTACCTTGCCGATTCGCGTGCTGTCGTTTTCCAGGTGGCGAATCAC
This sequence comes from Pseudomonas sp. RIT623, assembly GCF_004519305.1. Classification (GTDB taxonomy): domain Bacteria; phylum Pseudomonadota; class Gammaproteobacteria; order Pseudomonadales; family Pseudomonadaceae; genus Aquipseudomonas. The sequence continues at coordinate 40,883 of NZ_SOZA01000030.1, forward strand.
CGTAGCCGTGCCGGCGATCTCGCGGTTGACCAGGCCAATGATGTCGATGGTCTGTTGCATCACCTGCTCGCCTGCCTGGGCACTGTGGTCAGCCTGGTCCGCCGCCCGCGCGGCATCGGCGGCATGGCGGGCGACCTCCTGGGCAGTGGCGGACATCTCGTGCATGGCCGTGGCCACCTGGTCGGTACGCTGGAACTGGTCCTGGGTGCCATGGGCCATGTCGCTGGCGATACTGCGCAACTGGCCGCTGGCGCTCTCCAGTTCGTCGGCGTTGTCCTTGAGCCGGCTGACGGTGTCGGCAAGAAAATCACGCAGGGTATTGGCCGCCCGCGCCAGGCGGCCAAGCTCGTCCTCGCGGCGACTGTCGACCCGCGCAGCAAAACGACCCTGGCTGAGCTGGGCAACGTACTCGATCAATTGCCGGATCGGCTCGACCAGGCTGCGGTTGACCAACCACAGGCTGAACAACCCGACCAGCAGCGCCGAGGCCAGCATCACCAGCAGGCCCAGCCACACAGTACGCTCGGCACTGCTACTGATCTCAGCGGCGCGGCCACCGGCATCGGCACGCAACTGCTCGACCAGCGCGCTCAACTGGTCGCTGGTGGCACGATCCACCCCCTTGACCGCCAGGTCGCCGGCCAACGGATCGCCGCCGGCCGCCAGAAAGGCCTGGCGACCCTGCTCATACTTCGCGCCCAACTGCCGGTGGCTGGCCCTGAGCTGCTCCAGAGGCGCCTTGAGCGCCGGCTCCGCGCTGTCGACCAGTTGCCCCAACAGCTGCTGCACTTGTTGCTCACGAGCCTGGAACTGCTGCCAGTACTTGTCCAGCTCGGCCGGCTGGCGCCCGCGCAACAGCACGTTCTTCCACTCCTGCACCTGGATCTTGAACTGCAGGTTGGCCTCGTCGATCAACTGCGAGGCACGCAGAGGGCCATCAACCAGCTCGGCATAGCCGCGCACGCTGGAGGACAGGAACTGGAAGCACACCAGGGCGATCAGCAAGATCGTCGCCAGGCTGACGCCGAGCAAGCTGAGGATTTGCACTCTGAGGGATTTACGCAACATCGCGGATCTCGGAACAAGGAGGGAAGGAAACGGCGCGCAGCCGCGCCGCCGACAGACATCCTTGTCCTCGCTCGCCGGCCAAAAAAAAGCCGCCATCGATCGATAGCAGCCAGGTAGAGCACTTGCGCAACAGTTGAGCAGCATAGTCTCAGGCAATTGCTACAGAATTGTTACAGGTCGACTACAGCGCTCGAGCCCTGCCTCGCCTCGGGAGGCGCCGGCCTTGCCAGCGCACACCGACAACACTCAGCCGCTGCTGAACTGCAACGCCGCCAAACGTGCGTACAGCGGGTTTTGCTCGATCAACTGGCGGTGCGTGCCCACCGCAACCAGGCGCCCCTGGTCGATCACGGCGATGCGCTCGGCATGCTGCACGGTCGCCAGCCGGTGGGCGATCACCAGGGTGGTGCGCCCGGCCATCAACGGCGGCAATGCCTGCTGGATCAGGTGCTCGCTCTGCGCATCGAGAGCACTGGTGGCTTCGTCCAGCAACAGGATAGGCGCGTCCAGCAGCAACGCCCGGGCAATCGCCAGGCGCTGGCGCTGGCCACCGGACAGGCCGACGCCGCCCTCGCCCAAGGGCGTCTCATAGCCCTCGGGCAGTTGCACGATGAACTCATGGGCATAAGCGCTACGCGCCGCCGCCTCGACCTCGGCCTGGCTGGCTTCGGGTCGGCCATAGCGGATATTGGCCGCCACCGTGCCGCGAAACAGCGCCGGTTGTTGTGCCACCAGGGCGAACTGGCGACGCAGCTCGGCAGGCTCGAGCCCGGTGATCACCTGGCCATCGAGCAAGATCTCCCCCGCCTGCGGGTCGTGAAAGCGCAGCAGCAAGTCGAACAAGGTCGACTTGCCTGCGCCCGAAGGCCCGACCAGCGCCACGGTCTGCCCCGGCTGTACTTGCAGGCTCAAGCCATCGATAGCCGCCATGCCCGGCCGTGACGGATAGGCAAAGCGCACCTCGCGCAGTTCGATCGCGCCCCGAACCCGCGTGCCCGGCAACCGCAGCGGCTGCGCCGGTGGCAGGATCGCGGTGCGCGCCGCCAACAGCTCGGCGATACGCTCGGCGGCGCCGGCGGCCCGCTGCAACTCGCCGATCACCTCGCTCAGGGTACCGAAGGCACTGCCGACGATCAGGCTGTAGAACACGAACGCGGCCAGCTCGCCACCGGAGATACGCCCCGCGATCACATCCATGCCACCGACCCACAACATCACCCCCACCGCACCGAGCACCAGCATGATCACCAGGGTGATCAGCCAGGCGCGCTGGGCGATACGCCGGCGCGCCACGGTGAACGCCGCCTCGACCGTCTCGCCGAACAACGCCCGGTCGCGCGCCTCATGGTTGTAGGCCTGCACCGTCTTGATCTGGCCCAGGGTCTCGGCCACATAGCTGCCGACATCAGCCACCCGGTCCTGACTTTGCCGCGACAGGCTGCGCACCCGCCGCCCGAACAACAGGATCGGCGCCAGCACCAATGGCAGCGCCAACACCACGATACTGGTCAGCTTGGGGTTGGTGACGAACAACAGGATCACTCCACCGATCACCATCAGTGCGTTGCGCAGGAACATCGACAACGAAGACCCGATCACCGACTGCAACAAGGTGGTGTCGGCGGTCAGCCGCGACTGGATCTCCGAGCTGCGGTTGTCCTCGAAAAAACCTGGGTGCAGGCCGATCAGATGGTCGAACACCGCGCGGCGGATATCGGCCACGCAGCGCTCGCCGATCCATGACACCAGGTAGAAACGGGCGAAAGTGCCCACCGCCAGGGCCATGACCAGCAACAGGAACAGGCCGATGGTCTGGTTGAGCTGGTGCGCGGAACCGGTCATGAAGCCCTGGTCGACCAGCAGGCGAATGCCCTGCCCCATGGACAAGGTGATGGCGGCGGTGACCACCAGGGCCAACAAGGCCAACAAGGCCCGCCGGCGATACGGACGGATGAACTGCCAGCCCAGGTGCAGGGCACGGCGCTGGCGAGACGACATCGGATCAGGCATGGCGAGCAGTTTTCGGCAGGAAGACCCTGCAAGCCTACCACTGGTCCACTGTGGCGGAACTCCCGTGAATAAGACGCCGTCGCAGCTAAGGCCGGTGCCGCAGGCCCTATGCCCATTCGGTCTAATGCGTCACTGGAGCTTTGCCGCGCTTTCTGTTGGACTGTGGCTGTCGTGATGCCGCAGAAGCTGTCACAGGCCAGTCACGGCGCAGCGATACCCTTGAGCTTGAACCTGATGAGGAGACAGGACATGAGCTTGCAGCACAGCACCGATAAGCCCAAGACCCCACCGCAACCTCAGGTATGCGGCTCGATCATCGATGCCCAGGGGCGCGAGATCCCGATTACCGAGCAGATGATCCAGAAGGCCTGCAAGGACCTGGAGCAGAGCCGGGTCGAGAAGGTCAAGCAGGGTTGAGCCTAGGTATTCCCTAAAACCCGGCCAGGCGCCGGGTTTTTATTGACCCTTGATACCGGTAGGAGCCGGCTTGCCGGCGAACCAGGCAACGCAGTGGTTGGCCGGCAAGCCGGCTGCTACACCAGTATCGCGCCCAAGGCGCTGACCATCTGCGCCAACTGCGGCGCTTCGCCGCGCACCCGCACCGCCAGCCCCTCGATCTCTCGTCGCACTGGGTAATGCTTGCGCAGCAGGTCGAAGGCGGCACGCTGCTCGGCCACCTCCTCGCTCAGGCTACGCCGAAAGTCCGCATCGTCACGGCGTGGGTCATACACTGCCCGGCACAAGGTGGCCAGCGCCCAGGCCGGCTCCGCGCTGGCATCGAGCTCGAGCTGTGCCAGCGCTGGCGCCGGCAGCAAATCGACCAGGCGCACCTGTTCGGCCTCGCCCCGCCAGCGGCAGAACGCCTGGTAGATCTGCGCGGTGCCACGCTGCTTGCCATCCAGGCTGTAGCCGGCGATATGCGGGGTGGCCAGGGTGCACAGGTCGGCCAGTTGCAGGTCGACCTGCGGCTCGCCCTCCCACACATCGAGCACCGCGTGCAGGTCTTCACGGTCAAGCAGCAGTTCGCGCAACGCCGCGTTGTCCACCACCGGGCCACGGCTGGCATTGATCAACCAGGCACCGGCGCGCAACCGCGCCAGGCGTGGCTGGTCGAGCAGGTGCCAGGTGGGATGCTCACCAGCGCGTTGCAACGGCGTATGCAGGCTGATCACATCGCACTGTTCAAGGATCGTCTCAAGGTCGACGAAGGCACCGCCCTCGCTGGCCTGTCGCACCGGGTCGCACACCAGCACCTTCCAACCGAGGCCGCGCAGCACCCGCACCAGTCGTCCGCCGACCTCACCCGCGCCGACCACGCCATAAACGCGCTTGCCCAGGTCGGCACCCTCGAGTTCGGCCAGGGTCAGCAGGCTGCCCAGCACGTAGTCCACCACGCCACGGGCGTTGCAGCCCGGCGCGCTGCTCCAGTGGATACCGGCTTCGGCGAAGTGTTCGAGGTCGAGGTGATCGGTGCCGATGGTGCAGGTGCCGACGAAGCGTACCCGACTGCCTGCGAGCAGTTGCCGATCGACGCGAGTCACCGAGCGTACCAGCAGCACGTCGGCGTCCTTGACGCAGGCGGCGTCGATGGCCCGGCCGGGATAACGGCGGATTTCACCGAAACCGGCAAAGAAGGCATCGAGCAGCGGGATATTCTCGTCGGCAACTATCAGCATGGCGCTCTCCTGTCAGGGGAGCGCAGTGTAGCGCGATCGCGGCGGGCTCAGTCGGCCTTCTTGCGGATCCAGTACAGGTAGGTTCCGGCGTCTTCTTCCTGGCCGAGCAGCTCGTGGCCGAGGAAAATGCAGAACTTGGGGATGTCGCGGCGGGTCGACGGGTCGGTGGCGATGACCTTGAGCACGCCGCCGGATACCAGCTCGCGCACATGCTTGTGCAGCATCATCACCGGCTCCGGGCAACTCAGGCCGCTGGCATCGAGGATCGCGTCGTGGGTGAAATCGGTCATGAAGGACTCCGCAAAATGATCGTCATTGTGGCGCATAAGCAGGCCCACGTCTCCCTGCGGGCGCCAGCCTTGCTGGCGCCTGCCGGGGTTACTTCAGGTCGAGCCGGCGCAAGTGGCAGGTCACTTCCTCGCGGTCGTGGTACAGCTGCTTGCAGGCGATCGACACCTTGACCTTGCGCGCCTTGAACCCCGCCTCGATACGGTCCAGCAGCTTGCGCACCTCGGCATGGCGCTGCTTCATCGGCAATTTCAGGTTGACCACCGCTTCACGGCACAACCCCTCGCCCAGCCAGGTCTCGATCAGCGACGCGGTACGCGCCGGTTTCTCGACGATGTCGCAGACCATCCAGTCCACGATGCGCTTCGGCTGCCAGGTGAAACCGTCGGCCATCAGGTGGGTGACCAGGCCGGTGTCCATCAGGCTCTCGGCCATCGGGCCGTTGTCGATGGCGGTCACCAGCATGCCGCGCTTGACCAGCTGGTAGGTCCAGCCACCGGGGGATGCGCCCAGGTCGACGCCGGTCATGTCGTCGTTCAGGCGCGCGTCCCATTGCTCGCGCGGGATGAACTGGTGCCAGGCTTCCTCGAGCTTGAGGGTCGAGCGGCTCGGGGCCTCGCGGGGAAACTTCAGCCGTGGGATGCCCATCGGCCACAACGCCGAGTTGTCGGCCTCGGCCAGGCCGAGGAACACCCGGCGGCCGCTGATGAAAGTCAGCAGCAAGCGCGGACGGCGGGCGTCGTCCACCAGCCGGCCAGCCTTCTCCAGGGCCTTGCGCAGCGGCACCTCGAACTTGCGGCAGAAGGTCGACAGCTCCTTGCCCTCGTTGCTGTCGAGCACCTCCAGCCACAGGCTGCCACACACCGGCAGTTCAGCCAGGTGTTCGAGCAGCACGCTGATGCGGTCGGTCTCGGGCAGTTCGACGAAGGCGCCACGCGCCCACTGGCGCGGGAAGATCAACTGGGCGAAGCGCAGCTCCCGCATCATGCGTTCGGCGCCGCCAGGCTCGGTGCAGACGAATTCGGCGCAAGCGCTTTGTGGCTTTCCCTTGGCATAACCGGCCACGCCCAGGTGGGCGGCGTGTTCGCTGATTTCGGCGCAGACCTCGCCCTCGAAGCCGGGCCGGCAATGCATGAACAGGGTATTCATTTCTCACTCCACATCACTGGCGCAGATGGCGCCAGGGCGGCGAATGATAAAGGAAGATCGGAACCTGCGACACGCCCCATCGGTCCAGAAAAAGGTCAGGTCGGGCAAACCGGTCTAACCTGACTGTTCAGCCAGGTCCGTGCCGTGCGGACCAATCCAGAGCGGTGACACCGGCGAGCCATTGGCAGCCGCCGGGCACCGGAGCACAAGGAGTTGTAAATGCCCTCGCTCGATAGCCTGAAAACCCTCAAGACCCTGCAGGTGGCCGACCGCGCCTACCACTATTTCAGCCTCACCGAAGCCGCCCGCCAACTCGGCGACCTGCAGCGCCTGCCGATGTCGCTGAAAGTGTTGCTGGAAAACCTGCTGCGCTGGGAGGACGGCAAGACCGTCACCGGCGACGACCTGCTCGCCCTGGCCAAATGGCTGCAGGAGCGCCGCAGCGACCGTGAGATCCAGTACCGCCCGGCGCGGGTGCTGATGCAGGACTTCACCGGCGTGCCGGCGGTGGTCGACCTGGCCGCCATGCGCGCGGCCATGGCCAAGGCCGGCGGCGACCCGCAGCGGATCAACCCGCTGTCGCCGGTGGACCTGGTGATCGACCACTCGGTCATGGTCGACCGCTACGCCAGCCCCAGCGCCTTCGCCCAGAACGTCGACATCGAGATGCAACGCAATGGCGAGCGTTATGCTTTCCTACGCTGGGGCCAGAGCGCCTTCGACAACTTCCGCGTGGTGCCGCCGGGTACTGGTATCTGTCACCAGGTCAACCTCGAGTACCTGGGGCGCACGGTATGGACCCGCGATGAGGACGGCCGCACCTACGCCTTCCCCGACACGCTGGTCGGCACCGACTCACACACCACCATGATCAACGGCCTCGGCGTGCTCGGCTGGGGCGTCGGCGGTATCGAGGCCGAAGCTGCGATGCTCGGCCAGCCGGTGTCGATGCTGATCCCCGAGGTGATCGGCTTCAAGCTCACCGGCAAGCTGCGCGAAGGCATCACCGCCACCGACCTGGTGCTGACCGTCACCCAGATGCTGCGCAAGAAGGGCGTGGTCGGCAAGTTCGTCGAGTTCTATGGCGACGGCCTGGCCGACCTGCCACTGGCCGACCGTGCCACCATTGCCAACATGGCGCCCGAGTATGGCGCCACCTGCGGCTTCTTCCCGGTCGACCAGGTGACCCTCGACTACCTGCGCCTGTCCGGCCGCCCCGAACAGACAGTGCAACTGGTCGAGGCCTACTGCAAGGCCCAGGGCCTATGGCGCCTGCCCGGCCAAGAGCCGCTGTTCAGCGACACACTGGCGTTGGACATGAACGATGTGGAAGCCAGCCTGGCCGGGCCCAAGCGCCCGCAGGACCGCGTCGCCCTGGGCCAGGTGCGCCAGGCCTTCGACCACTTCATCGAGCTGCAGCCCAAGCCCCTGGCCAAGGAAGTCGGCCGCCTGGAAAGCGAAGGCGGCGGTGGCGTGGCGGTGGGCAATGCCGACCAGGCTGGCGAGATCGACTACACCCACGAAAACCAGACCCACACCCTGCGCGACGGCGCGGTGGTGATCGCCGCCATCACCTCCTGCACCAACACCTCCAACCCCAGCGTGATGATGGCCGCCGGACTGGTGGCGAAGAAAGCCGTGGAGAAGGGCCTGCAGCGCAAGCCGTGGGTCAAGAGTTCGCTCGCCCCCGGCTCGAAAGTGGTCACCGACTACTACAAGGCCGCGGGCCTGACCCCGTACCTGGACCAGCTTGGCTTCGACCTGGTCGGCTACGGCTGCACCACCTGCATCGGCAACTCCGGCCCCCTGGACGAGGCCATCGAACAAGCCATCGGCAGCGCTGACCTGACCGTCGCCTCGGTGCTGTCGGGCAACCGCAACTTCGAAGGCCGGGTGCACCCACTGGTCAAGACCAACTGGTTGGCCTCGCCACCGCTGGTAGTGGCCTATGCCCTGGCCGGCAGCGTGCGCGTCGACCTCGGCCAGGACCCGCTGGGCACCGGCAAGGACGGCCAGCCGGTGTACCTGCGCGATATCTGGCCGAGCCAGCAGGAAATCGCCGAGGCCGTGGCCAAGGTCGACACGCGGATGTTCCACAAGGAATACGCCGAGGTCTTCGCCGGTGACGCCCAGTGGCAGGCCATCGAGGTGCCGCAGGCGGCCACCTATGTCTGGCAGGACGACTCCACCTATATCCAGCACCCACCGTTCTTCGACGACATCGCCGGGCCGCCGCCAGAGATCGCCGATATCCAGGGCGCGCGCATCCTCGCCCTGCTCGGCGACTCGGTGACCACCGACCATATCTCGCCGGCCGGCAACATCAAGGCCGATAGCCCAGCCGGGCGCTACCTGCGCGAAAAAGGCGTGGAGCCACGCGACTTCAACTCCTATGGCTCACGACGCGGCAACCATGAGGTGATGATGCGCGGCACCTTCGCCAACATCCGCATTCGCAACGAGATGCTCGGCGGCGAGGAAGGTGGCAACACCCTGTATGTGCCCTCCGGCGAGAAGCTGTCGATCTATGACGCGGCCATGCGCTACCAACAGGATGGCACGCCGCTGGTGGTGATCGCCGGGCAGGAGTACGGCACCGGCTCCAGCCGCGACTGGGCGGCCAAGGGCACCAACCTGCTGGGGGTCAAGGCGGTGCTGGCGGAGAGCTTCGAGCGCATCCACCGCTCCAACCTGGTGGGCATGGGCGTGCTGCCGCTGCAGTTCAAGGCTGGGGACGATCGCAAGCGCTTGGGGCTGACCGGCAAGGAACGCATCGATGTGCTGGGCCTTGGCGGGGCGCAGATCCGCCCGGGCATGAGCCTGGCGCTGCGCATCACCCGCGAGAGCGGCGAGCAGGAACAGATCGAGGTGTTGTGCCGGATCGACACCCTCAATGAGGTGGAGTACTTCAAGTCGGGGGGGATCCTGCATTATGTGCTGCGGCAATTGATCGCAGGGTAAAGCTGGGCCCATCCCTTTCCAATTCAAGATTGCTGGGGTCGCTTTGCGACCCTTTCGCGGCACAAGGCCGCTCCTACAGGACGGCGCGGTCCCCTGTAGGTGCGGCCTTGTGCCGCGAAAGGACCGCAACGCGGTCCCGGCATTACCCGTCCAAGCGCGCAAACATCCAAGTGTCCTGAAGGCCTTGGGGTAAGTCCTACCCTCCATGGACCCACCGGCACAAGGACCCCTCATGCCTCTTCCCCACTGGATCGCCCTGCTCCTGCTCGGCCTCGGCTACACCCTCGCACTGACCCACGGCAGCCTCGGCCTGATCGCCCTGCCCGCCTTGCTCGCCCTGCTGTGCAGCGGCCTGCTCGCACGGCGCCGGGTACGCTGGCAACAGACCCTCGGCCACCTGCTGTTCATCGTCCTCGCCATCGCCCTGGCGCTGCACTGGCTGCCCGGCTTCCACGGCGCCCGCGTCATCGACAAGGCCGTGCTCAGCGAAGGCGCGGTGCCGTTCTCCATGTACCTGAACCTGGACAAACCGCTGATTGGCCTGTGGCTACTACTGGCCTGTCCGTGGTTGGTGATGCTGCGCGCGCGCGGCGTGGCCCTGAGCCTGGCGCTGATCTTGCCCCTGACCCTGCTCGCCTGCCTGGGCGGCGCCTGGGCCCTCGGCCTGGTGGCCTGGGCACCAAAATGGCCTGATCAGGCCTGGCTCTGGCTGGCCAACAACCTGCTGCTGGTGAGCCTGACCGAGGAATTATTGTTCCGCGGCTATATCCAGGGCGGCCTGCAACGTCTGTTCAAACATGATGGGCTGGCGTTGCTGGTGGCCGCACTGGTATTCGGCCTGGCGCACCTGGCTGGAGGTTGGCAGTGGTTCTACCTGGCCACCCTGGCGGGGGTTGGGTATGGTCTGGCTTATCGCCATGGCGGCCTCACGGCGGCGGTGCTGTGTCACGCCTGCGTCAACCTGGCGCACTTCGCCGCTTTCAGCTACCCGATGCTGGCCCTGCATTGAACAATCGGTCATGATCAGACCAAATCGTCATCATTTATAAAGAAAACTGTAATTTTTGGCGGCAACTTGCGCGATCTACGCGCTACCCCAGGTACAGCTCACGCATTTTGCGCCAGATCAACGCAGTTAATTATTCATTCAATAAAACCAGAGGCTTGCCGATACCCATGGAAAGCCTCGCGGATTGAACAGCCAATGCGTAACAACCAGCCGATTACCCAGAGAGAACGGACTTTCCCTGCCCAGCAGCGGTTGATCTCGACCACCAACGCCAAGGGCGTGATCACCTACTGCAACGATGCCTTCATCGAGATCAGCGGTTTCTCCCGCGAGGACCTGATGGGCGCACCACACAACCTGGTGCGCCACCCCGATGTACCGCCGGCCGTGTTCGCCCACATGTGGCAGACCCTCAAGCAGGGCCTGCCGTGGATGGGCATCGTCAAGAACCGCTGCAAGTCGGGCGACCATTACTGGGTCAATGCCTACGTCACGCCAATCTTCGATAGCAACCAGGTGGTCGGCTACGAGTCGGTGCGGGTCAAGCCCACCGCCGAACAGATCCGCCGCGCCGAGGCGTTGTACCAACGCATCAACCAGGGCCATTCGGCCATTCCCAAGCGTGACAAATGGCTGCCAGTGCTGCAGGACTGGCTGCCGTTCATCCTGGTCAGCCAGATCGGCTTCCTGATCGGCAACTGGCTGGGCCACTCCTGGGGCTTCGCCCTGGCCGCCGGGCTGTCGGTACCACTGGGCCTGCTGGGCCTGAGCTGGCAGCAACGCGGTCTCAAGCGCCTGCTGCGCCTGGCCGAGCAGACCACCTCCGACCCGTTGATCGCGCAGATGTACACCGACAGCCGCGGCGTGCAGGCGCGCCTGGAAATGGCCATGCTCAGCCAGGACGCGCGGATGAAGACCTGTCTGACCCGCCTGCAGGACAGCGCCGAACAGCTCAGCGACCAGGCGCGCCAGTCCGATGCCCTGGCCCACCAGAGCTCCTCGGGCCTGGAGCGCCAGCGCGTGGAAACCGAACAGGTGGCTGCCGCGGTCAACCAGATGGCGGCCACCACCCAGGAAGTGGCCAACCACGTGCAGCGCACCGCCGACGCCACCCAGGAAGCCAACCGCCTGACCAGCCAGGGTCGCAACATTGCCGGTGAAACCCGCGACGCAATCGAGCGCCTGTCCGCCGCCGTCGGTGAAACCGGGCTGACTGTCACCCAGCTGGCCAAGGACAGCGACGAGATCGGCGGCGTGGTCGATGTGATCAAGGGCATCGCCGACCAGACCAACCTGCTGGCGCTCAACGCCGCCATCGAGGCAGCACGGGCCGGCGAGATGGGCCGTGGCTTCGCCGTGGTCGCCGACGAGGTTCGCCAGTTGGCGCAACGCACGGCCGAGTCCACCGGGCAGATCCACACCCTGATTGCCAAGCTGCAACAAACCGCCAACAACGCGGTGCAGACCATGGAGACCGGTCATCGCCAGGCCCAGGAAGGTGTCGAGCGGGTGATGGAGGCCGACCAGGCGCTGGTGGGTATCAGCGAAGCGGTGGCCAATATTACCGACATGGCCACGCAGATCGCCGCCGCCACCGAGGAGCAGTCCGCGGTGGCCGAGGAGATCAGCCGCAACATCAGCACCATCGCCGACCTGGCTGACCAGACGGCCGGCCAGGCCCAGCGTTCGGCGCTGCTCAGCGAAGAACTGACCAGCACCGCCGGTTCGCAGTATTCGCTGGTGGAGCGCTTCAACCGCTGAGCAGCGGCGACGAACCGTAGGAGCCTTGCCGGTGTTCGCCGGCAAGCCGGCTCCTACGATGTTCGCGACCTGCTCGCTCCCCGTAGGAGCCAGCCTTGCTGGCGAATCAGGCGCCGCGGTGCTGGCACCGACGCCTGCGACGACCATCCCAGCGCCTGCTCAAAGGTTTGTGACTGATCTTTACCAGTCCAATTGCAAGCGGCTTTCGAAATAGCGCGCCTCACCCGTCAACGGGTCCGCGAAACTCAGGCTCTGGGCCAGCAGCTTCAACGGTTTCGCATAATCGTCCTGTTCACTGAGCAACCGCGGATAGAACGGGTCGTTGCAGATACCCGCCCCCAACGCCGCCATATGCACCCGCAACTGATGGGTCTTGCCGGTGACCGGCGACAAGCCATAGCGCCACAGCTCGCCATTTTTCTCCAGCACGCAGGCGAGAGTCTCGCTGTTCTCAACACCCTCGACCTCATGCATGCGGAAGAACGGCTCGCCATGCACCAGACGGCTGCGATGCACCAGCGGGTAGTCATGCTGCGGCATCGCAGCGGCAATGGCCTGGTAGTGCTTGTCGATGCGTCGTTCCGGGAACAGGCGCTGGTAAGCACCACGGCTTTGTGGGTTGGCCGAGAACAACACCAACCCGGCAGTGTGCCGGTCGATACGGTGCAGCGGCACCAGATGGGGGTTGTCCAGGCGCCGGATCAGGCGGCGCAGCAGGGTGTGCTCGACGTATTCGCCAGTGGGCGTGACCGGCAGAAAATGCGGCTTGTCCGCCACCACCAGGTGCTCGTCAATATGCAGAATCTCCTCCTGCACCGGTATCGCCTTCTCGTTGGGCACTTCACGAAAATAATGCAGGCGCATGCCGCGCCGATACGGCAATTCGGCTGCGATAGCCTGCCCCTGGGCATCGAGCACCCGGCCCCGGGCAAAGCGATCGAGCCACTGCTCGCGGGTGATGCCCTTGAAGTGATCGCTCAAGCAATCGAGCACGGTCGCCCAGGCCCCTGGCGGCAGGCATACGGTGCTGGCTTGCTGGCGGGCTGGGTCGAAAGGCGTGGTCATTGGCGGGCTCGGTTCTTCAGGGACAGGCATTATCCCCTACCCCGCGCGCCTCAACCAGCCTCGCAGGCCGGCTCGCAACGCGCCTTGAGCCAGCGCAGTACCTGCACCGCGTCCCAGCGACCGGGGTCAAAGAGGGCGTAGCTCAGACCCTGGTAGCCCACCACATCCAGCGGACGGTGAAACCCGGCGCGCTGGAACAGCGCCTCGATTTCCGCGAAGCAGGTATTGAAGTGGACCTTGCCGAAGGGCGTGCGCTCGTCGGTGACGATGCCGTCGAGGCGCAGTTCCAGCACGGCGTCGCACACACGCTCGGGGGACATGTGGTTGATGCTGTACTTGAGTTGCTCGACATTGAGCATGACGTTACCTCGATACTGTATTTATATACAGCATACGAAGCCAGCCGCCCTGCCGTCAATGCGCGGTTCAACGAAGGAAGGCCACCACCTGCTCGGCGTCGAACGGCCAGCCGAGCTCGGCGCCTGTGTCGCAGCGACGCAACACCGGGATGCTCAGGCCGTAGCGCTCGAACAACGCTTCGCTGTCGGCTATATCGACCAGCTCGACCAGCAGGCCATGCTCGACGAACGGCATCAGCAGGGCCTCGGCCACTTCGCACAGGTGGCACCCTAGGGTGCCGAACAGTTGGGTTTCGGGGAGCATGCAAACATCCGCCAATCGCATGAATGGATGCTCATTCTAGGCCCGCCCCCGCCATCGCGCACCTGACCTGCCTCAATCCTGGCTGGTGGCGCCAATTCGGTGCAGCGCCAGGTCCGCACCCTGGAATTCCTGCTCATGGTTCAAGCGCAGGCCAAGCAACGCCTTGATCAGACCGTACACGACAAAGCCACCGGCCAGTGCCACCAACACCCCGACCAGGCTACCCAGCAACTGGCTGACCAGGCTGACGCCGCCCAACCCGCCAAGCGCTGCCTGGCCAAACACGCCACAGGCGATACCGCCCCATACGCCACACAGGCCGTGCAGCGGCCACACGCCGAGCACATCGTCGATCTTCCAGCGATTCTGCGCCGCGGTGAAGCACCAGACGAACAACCCGCCGGCCACCAGCCCGGTGACCAAAGCGCCGACCGGGTGCATCAGGTCGGAACCGGCGCACACCGCCACCAGCCCGGCCAGCGGGCCGTTGTGCAGGAAGCCCGGGTCGTTGCGTCCGGCCAGCAAGGCCGACAAGGTGCCGCCGACCATGGCCATCAGCGAGTTGATCGCCACCAGCCCGCTGACCCCTTGCAGGGTCTGGGCGCTCATGACGTTGAAGCCGAACCAGCCAATGATCAGGATCCACGAACCCAGCGCCAGGAATGGAATGCTCGACGGCGCGAACGCCACCAGGCGCCCGTCGCGATAACGGCCACGCCGCGCGCCCAGCAGCAACACCGCCGCCAACGCCAACCAGCCACCCATGGCGTGCACCACCACGGAGCCGGCGAAATCATGGAACGGCGCACCGAAGCGCGCCTGCAACCAGGCTTGCAAGCCCAGGTTGCCGTTCCACACCACCCCCTCGAAGAACGGGTAGATGAACGCCACGATCAGCGCCGTCGCGCACAACTGCGGGACGAAACGCGCCCGCTCGGCGATGCCACCGGAAATGATCGCCGGGATCGCCGCGGCGAAGGTCAGCAAAAAGAAGCACTTGACCAGCGCATAGCCGTGATGGCCGGCCAGCACCGCGGCCGGCTGCAGAAAGCTCACGCCGTAGGCGATCCAGTAGCCGACGAAGAAGTACACCAACGCCGAGACGGCGAAGTCGCTGAGGATCTTCGACAGGGCGTTGACCTGGTTCTTGTGGCGCACGGTACCGACTTCCAGAAAGGCGAAGCCGGCGTGCATGGCCAGGACCAGAATCGCCCCCATGAGGATGAACAAGGTGTTGGAGCCATGGACCAGGGAGTCCATCGCGCTGAGCGTGTTTTGCATAGAAGGCAGACCTGCAAAAAGGCACCAGGACAGTTCAAGAGCCGGCATCCTTGCACCGAATCAGTGCCAGGCCCCTGTCCCGTTTCGCTGAACCGGGCGGCGCCTGCGTGGTTTTTTCTTGGGTTTGTCGTGGATTGGGTTAAGGTTTATCGGTATCCGCCGAAGTGGCGCACGGCATGCGGCACATTCGACGCAGAGCTATTAGCAAGCGCTGTACCAGCACATCGCGCTGAACCTTCGGTGCGCGCGGTCACTCGAAATAGCCACACACATCCACAGGGAGAGGCCCATCCATGGCCAGCAAATCGGCAAAGACTGCACAAGACATTTTGATGGCTGACTTCCAGGCCCTGGTCCGCGACACCGAGAAACTGCTCGCCGATACCGCCAACCTGGCTGGCGACCAGGCCGACGAACTGCGCGAGCAAATCCACGACCGCCTGATGCAGGCCCGCGAAACCTTGCAACTGACCCAGGACTCGGTGCGCCAGCGCGGCCAGGCGGCCCTGGGCAGCGCCGAGCAGTACGTGCAGGACAACCCCTGGCAGGCGATCGGCATCGCCGCCGGCGTCGGCCTGCTGATCGGCCTGCTGGCCAAGCGTTGAGGAACCTTCATGGATAACGACGCCATCGGCGCCAGCGCCTCCGGCAGGCGCCTCGGCGCGGCCATCCTCGGACTGCTGCACAGCCATATCGAACTGTTCGGCATCGAGTTGCAGGAGCAGAAGGCACGCACCCTCAGCCTGCTGCTGTTCGCCGGGCTGGCACTGGTGTTCGCCCTGCTGCTGCTGACCGCCCTGTCCGGCCTGGTGCTGGTGCTGCTGTGGGACAGCTACCGGCTGGCCGGGATCATCGGCCTGTGCGTCTTCTATGGCGTTGCCGCGCTGTACTGCGGGCTGCGCCTGAAAGCCGCGGTGTTCGACGAATCCTCGCCATTCAACGCCACGCTCGAAGAGCTGGCCAAGGATCGGGAGCGCCTGCTGCCATGAGCCTGCCCGAACTTCCCAATACCCGTAATCCACGGGAACTGCGCAAGGCCCTGCTGCGTCTACGCATGGAAATGCACCGCCAGGAAATTCGCCACGAATCCGGCCAACTGCTCGAACCGGTGCGGCGCCTGCGCGGCATGGGCGGCTCGTTCGGCGAAGGCCTCGGGTTCAAGCACGGCTCGCTGTGGGGCATCGGCGCCGTGGTCGCGCTGGGTTTTCTCACCGGCAAGGGCGTGCGCAGCGGCAACCTGGCGCGGCTGATCCGCGTGGGTACCAGCCTGGTACCCTTGGTGCGTCTGTTCCTCAACGGTCGTCGTCCCTGAAACACGACGCGCGCCGCCCTTGCGCGCGCGCCTCGGACACCCGAAGCTATGCCGATTCAACGACGGGAGAACACGCCTTGGACTGGCACACCCTGCTGACCCGCGAACGCCTCGGCAAAGCCCTCTACAGCCCCGAGGAACTTGGCCGCAGCCCCTTCCACAAGGACCATGACCGGGTGATCTTCTCGGGCGCCTTCCGCCGCCTCGGGCGCAAGACCCAGGTGCACCCGGTCTCCAGCAACGACCATATCCACACTCGCCTCACCCACTCCCTGGAGGTCAGCTGTGTCGGCCGCTCGCTCGGCATGCGCGTCGGCGAGACCCTACGCGCCAGCTTGCCGGACTGGTGCGAGCCAAGCGACCTGGGCATGATCGTGCAATCCGCCTGCCTGGCCCATGACATCGGCAATCCACCGTTCGGCCACTCCGGCGAAGACGCCATCCGCCACTGGTTCCAGCAGGCCGCCGGGCGCGGCTGGCTGGACGACATGAGCGACGACCAACGCGCCGACTTCCTCAATTTCGAGGGCAATGCCCAAGGCTTTCGCGTGCTCACCCAACTGGAATACCACCAGTTCGACGGCGGCATGCGCCTGACCTACGCCACCCTCGGCGCCTACCTCAAGTACCCCTGGGCCGCACGCCATGCCGATGCCCTGGGCTACAAGAAACACAAGTTCGGCTGCTACCAGAGCGAGCTGGGCCTGCTCGAACAGATCGCCGGCAAGCTGGGCCTGCCGCAGCTCGAACACCAGCGCTGGGCGCGCCACCCGTTGGTGTACCTGATGGAAGCCGCCGACGACATCTGCTACGCCTTGATCGACCTCGAGGACGGGCTGGAAATGGACCTGCTGCAGTACGCCGAAGTCGAGGCGCTGCTGCTGGATCTGGTCGGCGACGACCTGCCGGACACCTACCGCCTGCTCGGGCCGGGCGATTCGCGCCGCCGCAAGCTGGCGATCCTGCGCGGCAAGGCCATCGAGCACCTGACCAACGCCGCCGCCCAGGCCTTCGTCGAGCAGCAGACCGCCTTGCTGGCCGGACGCCTGCCCGGCGACCTGGTCGAGCACATGCACGGTCCGGCCCAGCGCTGTGTGCTCCAGGCCAAGGATATGGCGCGCAAGAAAATCTTCCAGGACAAACGCAAGACCCTACACGAGATCGGCGCCTACACCACCCTGGAAATTCTCCTCAATACCTTCTGTGGCGCGGCCCTGGAACAACACGGCGGGCGCACGCCGTCGTTCAAGAGCCGGCGAGTGCTCGACCTGATCGGCAACAATGCGCCCGACCCCCACGGTTCGTTGCACGGGGCATTCCTGCGGATGATCGACTTCATCGCCGGCATGACCGACAGCTTCGCCAGTGAGATGGCCCTGGAAATGACCGGGCGCTCCAGCCCGAAGTAAGGGATGCCCGGCAACCCGCAGGCGCCAGCCTTGCCGGCAAACCAGACACTGGTGTCTGGTTTGCCGGCAAGGCGCACACATCACGACAGCGGCAATACTCTGAACGATGAAACTTCCTACAACAACAATCCACAAATAAACTCAACCAACCCAATCACAGTAAATAATTACAAGATTCCGATATTCGCCCACCAACTTCCACACGGCACGTAGCAATATAGCCCTTATACTGTAAGTCAATTCCTATATCCCTGTTTTGGCAACCCAGCGCCTGCCGCTGCTCTTTCAACTGCGCTAATGTGCCTGCTGACTTCACCGTGCAGCATGGAATGTTGAATATGCAAACAGTCTTTATTGTCGATGACCATCCAGTTATTCGCCTGGCGATACGGATGCTGCTGGAAACACAGGGATACACCATCGCAGGCGAGTCGGACAATGGCGTAGATGCCATGCAGATGATCCGCGAAACCTTGCCCGACCTGGTTATCCTCGATATCAGCATCCCCAAGCTCGATGGCCTGGAAGTGCTATCTCGCTTCCAGGCCATGGCCACACCCTTGAAAATATTGGTGCTGACGGCGCAGTCACCCGCGCTGTTCGCCATTCGCTGCATGCATTCCGGCGCCGCCGGTTATGTCTGCAAACAGGAAGACCTCAGCGAACTGCTCAGCGCCATCAAGGCAGTATTATCCGGGTACAACTATTTCCCCAGCCAGGCACTCACCCCGGCATTGGCAAGCAGCAGCCAGGAGCTCGAACTGTTCCGTCAGGTCAACGACCGTGAGTTGATGGTACTGCAACTTTTTGCCCAAGGCCGCAGCAACAAGGAAATTGCCACCGGCATGTTCCTCAGCAGCAAAACCGTCAGCACCTACAAGAAGCGCCTGATGCACAAGTTGCGGGCCAGCACCTTGGTGGAATTGATCGAAGTCGCCAAGCGCAACGCACTGGTCTGAGGTCGGCATGTGGAGGTATTTGGCGACATCGATGCTCTGCCTGAGCCTGGGCGCGCCTTTGCAAGGCGCCTGCGTCACCGTGGACCAGGGGCGCACCTACACCTTGCTCAGCCGGTCATCGCCGGCGGTAATCCGACCGAGCCTGACCGCTGATCAGTACCAGTGGCTGTCGACCCGCCGCGAACTGGTCCTAGGCACCTCGGCCCCCGACTACCCGCCATTCGACATCGCCACTGGTGGCCGCGAGTACCAGGGTCTCACCGCCGACTACGCTGGCCTGATCGGCAACGCCCTGGGGCTGGCGGTGCGAGTGCAACGCTTCCCTAGCCGGCCAGCGGCGGTGGCCGCCCTGAAGAACGGCCAGATCGACCTGCTCGGCAGCGCCAACGGCTATGAGGCGACCACCGAAGGGCTGGCGCTGTCCCGCCCCTATGCCATCGACCAGCCTGTGCTGGTGACCCGCGAAGACGAAACCCGAGCGCTGGACACTGGCCTGGAAGGCATGCGCTTGAGCATGCTCTACCATTACCTGCCAACCGAAGAAATCCACGCCAACTACCCCAAGGCCGAACTGCTGACGTTCGAGTCATCGACCCAGGCCTTGAACGCGGTGGCTTTCGAGCAGGCCGACGTGTTCATCGGCGACACCGTGTCCACCCACTACCTGATCCGCCAGGGCCACCTGCCGCATCTGCGCATGGCCAATTTCGGCAAACATGAGGCCGTGGGCTTCAGCTTCGCCTTGCGTGAGAACGACCTCATGCTGCGCACACTGGTCGATGCCGCCCTCGATGCCCAGACCCTGCCCACCCGCAACGATATCTTCAAACGCTGGAGTGCCAGCAGCGGCAGCCTGCTGACCGACCGCAAGCTGCAATTGTCGCCACGGGAGGAAAACTGGCTGCACAACCATCCGATCATGCGTGTAGTGGTCAACGAGACCGCCGCACCGCTGACGTTCTTCGACAGCAATGACCGTCTGCGCGGCATCGTCGCCGACCTACTCGAACTGATTCGCCTGCGCACAGGCCTGCGCTTCGAGATCCGCCGCGCCAGCGGTGATAGCGACATGCTCGAACAGCTCGATACCGGCCGCGCCGACATTATCGCCAGCCTGTCCACCGATAACCGCCAGGGAGATCCGCTACAGGTCAGCAGGCCCTACCTGGAAAGCGCCTATGTGCTGGTCAGTCAAACCGGCGCAGATCAGCCGGCCAGCCTCAAGCAACTAAAGGGTAAACGTGTCGCCGTGCCCCGCGACAGTGCCGTGACCACGCTACTCAGCGCCCGCCACCCGCAGGTCCATCAAGTGGCCACCGAAAGCACCTACTACTCCTTGGCCCTGCTCAACAGCGGTGCGGTGGACGCCGCGATCGCCACCCTGATCGACGCCAACCACATGCTCGCCAGCAGCACCGGCCTGGTCATTCGCAGCACCGTGGGCACCGAACCTGCCACCTTCTCGATGGCGACCACCTCCCAGGACAGCGAGCTGGCGTCGATACTCGACAAGGCACTGCTGAGCATCTCGCCGGAAGAGCTGGGGGTAATCAACAGTCGCTGGCGCGACCACGGTGTGCGTGACGACGCCTACTGGCGCAGCTTTCGCCGCATCATCCTGCAAGTGCTGGGGGTGATCGGCGTCTTGCTGGTGATTTCCCTGGCCTGGAATGCCCGCCTGCGCCGCCAGATCAAGCAGCGCCAACGTGCCGAGCGGGCCCTCAACGACCAGCTGGAGTTCATGGGCGCACTGCTCAACGGCACCCCTCATCCCATGTACGTGCGCGACCGTGAGGGACGCCTGAAAAGTTGCAACGACAGCTACCTGCAGGCCCTGGGCGTGGACCTCGAGCAGGTCATCGGCAAGCGCCTTGAGGACAGCCCGTTCAGCGATGACGAATATTCCCGACAGGTTCAGGACGATTATCGTCAGGTCATGGCCCAGGGAGGGCCATTGATCATCGATCGCCCCTTGCGCCTGAATGGCGCGCAATTGACGATCTACCACTGGATCCTGCCCTATCGCGACTCGCTTGGCGAAATGCAAGGCATCATCGGCGGCTGGATCGACATCAGCGAACGTCGCGCACTGGTCCAGGACCTGCGCATGGCCAAACAGCAGGCCGATGACGCCAACCGCGCCAAGAGCACCTTCCTGGCGACCATCAGCCATGAAATTCGCACGCCGATGAATGCCCTGATCGGCATGCTCGAGCTGGCCCTCAGGCGCGCCGACCAAGGCAAGCTCGACCGCCCGGCGCTGGAGGTCGCCCATCATTCGGCCAACGACCTGCTGGGGCTGATCGGCGACATCCTGGATATCGCCCGGATCGAGTCCGGACACCTGTCCCTGGCGCCCGAGCCGGTGGACCTGGCGGCACTGGTCGAGTCGGTCGGGCGGGTGTTCGAAGGCCTGGCCCGCCACAAGGGCCTGACGCTGGACGTGATGATCAATGAACGCGCGCGCTGCCATGCAATGCTCGACCCGGTACGCTTCAAGCAGGTGCTGTCGAACCTGGTCAGCAATGCCATCAAGTTCACCGAACAAGGCCAGGTACGCATTACCGTCGACCTGCGCCAGGACACCGGGTCCGATACCCCCATGCTCGAACTGGAAGTACGCGACAGCGGCATTGGCATCCATGCGCAGGACTTGCAACGCCTGTTCTCGCCCTTCGTGCAGGCCAACCCCTACAGCGATGGTGCGCGGGCCGGCACAGGGCTGGGCCTGGTCATCAGCCGCAACCTGTGCGCCATGATGGGCGGCGAGCTCGACCTGCAGAGCCTGCAAGGCGTGGGCACCCGGGTTCGCCTGGTGATGCCGCTGCACTGCATCGACCCGAGCGAAAGCGTGCCGTTGCTCGCCAGCGATATCGCCCGACCCGATTCGCACCTGCGGATCCTGGTCGTCGACGATCACCCGGCCAACCTGTTGCTGATGGCCCAGCAGTTGAGCTACCTGGGGCTGGACCAGGAGTCCGCCAGCGATGGCCGCGACGGGCTGCACAAATGGCGCGAGGGCTGTTTCGACGTCCTGATCGTCGACTGCAACATGCCGCTGATGAATGGTTACGAACTGGCCAGGGCCGTGCGCGCCGAAGAACGCCAACAAGGTCGGCCGCCCTGCTGCCTGCTCGGCTATACCGCCAATGCACAGCCCGAGGTGCGCCAGCAGTGCCTCGATGCGGGCATGGACGACTGCCTGCTCAAACCCATCGGTCTGCAGGTCCTCGGCCAGCACCTTGCCCAGGCTGCCCGCCTGCCGCGCCAGTGCGGCCATTGCCCTGCACCAACGGCGCCCTTCACCCTCGCAGGTCTGTCCGTGATCGTGGGTGACAGCGTCGCCGACCGCGAGCGGCTGCTCAGTGCCCTGCACCAGAGCCTGGGTCAGGACCTGGACAAACTCATGGCCATCGACCCCGAGCAGGCACCCACGGCGCTATCGGCGCAGGCACACAAGATCCTCAGCGCGGCGCGGATGCTGGAGGCAAGGGCGTTGATGCAGGCGTGCGAAGCACTGGAGGACTCAGAACTGCCCGTGGGTGAGCAGAGGATACGCCGGCAGGCGTTGGCGCGGCATATGCGGCGCGCGGAGATGGCCCTGGCCAGGCACTTGAACCTGGCCAGGTCGGGTGAGGCGGCGCGCTGAGGCGCGCACCGCCTGCGCCGATCAAGAAGCCGGGTTGACCGGCTTTTCCGGATACCAGGCGTCCAGCAGCGGGCTGACTTCGATCTCGGTCAGTTCGCTACGGCCTTTGAGCCAGGTCTCGACAGCAGCGCGCTGCTCTTCGCTGACCGAACCACGGGTAGCCTTGCAGACCAGGCCGAAGTCGTCGCCGCCGACATAGTCCAGGCCGTTGGCATCCATGGCTTCAGCCAGGAAGGCGTCGAGGAAGGCATCGATGGCTTCATCGGACAGGTCTTCCTTGAAGCCCAGGTTCAGTTCGAAACCCAGCTCCTGGAATTCGTCAACGCACAGTTTCTTGCGCAGACGACGGGAACGGTTGGTAGCCATGAAACAATCCTCTCAATTAATTACGCGCGGCACTTTACCAGTTTCCGCAGGGTAACGGCGCTTTTCCGTCAAACGCGGCCCATGCGCGCCTCGCTTGGGGCATAATGCGCACTATATTTCGTCCTGGGGCCATCATTTCTTACAGCCCCGTTGTCTTTCCCCTCGCCCGCAGGGTTCGCGCACTCATGATCAAGACGCTCCGCCCACTACTGTTCGCCGGCCTGTTCCTGCCCTTCTCCCTGTCGGTCCAGGCCGCCGCCGTCAACACCAGCCTGCCAGCGAAGGTGCAGCAGGCACTCAAGACCAACAAACTGCAAGACTCGGCCCTGTCCCTGGTGATGCTGCCACTCGACGGCCCAGGGGCCGCGACCGTGTTCAACGCCGATGTGTCGGTGAACCCGGCCTCGACCATGAAGCTGGTCACCACCTATGCCGCCCTCGAGCTGCTGGGGCCGACTTTCCAGTGGAAGACCGAGTTCTACACCGATGGCAGCCTGAGCAATGGCGTGCTCAACGGCAACCTCTACCTCAAGGGCGGCGGCGACCCCAAGCTGAACATGGAAAAGCTCTGGCTGCTGATGCGCGACCTGCGCGCCAACGGCGTGCGCACCGTGACCGGTGACCTGGTGCTGGACCGCAGCCACTTCGTGCAGCCCAACCTGCCGCAGTTCAACGACGACGGCGGCGACGACAACAAGCCGTTCCTGGTCAAGCCGGACTCGCTGCTGGTCAACCTCAAGGCCCTGCGCTTCGTTGCCCGCAACGACGGCGGCAAGGTGACAGTCTCGGTCGAACCGCCGATCGCCAGCATTCGCATCGACAACCAGGTCAAGGCCTTGTCGGGCAAGCAATGCAGCGGTGAGGTGCGCTACAACCCAGTGGTGCAGCCCGACGGCGTCAGCGTGACGGTCAGCGGGCAACTGGCCGATGGCTGCAACTCGCAGACCTACCTGGCACTGCTCGACCACCCGACCTATGCGGCAGGCGCGGTACGGGCCATCTGGAATGAGCTCGGCGGCAGCATTCAGGGCCGCGACCGCTTCGAGAATGTGCCCAAGAGCGCACGCCTGCTGGCCCGAGCCTTCTCGCCGGACCTGGTGGAAGTGATCCGCGACATCAACAAGTACAGCAACAACACCATGGCCCAGCAGCTGTTCCTCAGCCTCGGCGCGCAGTTCCGCACCGACGCCGACGGCGACGATGCCCGTGCCGCCCAGCGGGTAGTACGCCAATGGATGGCGAAAAAAGGCATTACCTCGCCGCACCTGGTGATGGAGAACGGCTCGGGACTGTCCCGTGCCGAGCGGGTTAGCACCCGGGAAATGGCGGCGTTGCTGCAGGCGGCGTGGAAGAGCCCCTATGCGGCAGAGTTCATCAGCTCGATGCCGCTGGTGGGCATGGACGGCACCATGCGCAAGCGGCTCAAGCGCACGGCCATGACCGGCGAGGGGCATATCAAGACCGGCACCCTGAACACCGTGCGAGCGATTGCCGGGTTCAGCCGTGACAGCAACGGTCACACCTGGGCGGTGGCGGCCATTCTCAATGACCCCAAGCCATGGGGCGCTTCGCAGGTGCTGGACCAGGTGTTGCTGGACCTTTACCGGCAGCCGAAGGTGGGTAATGGTACGGTTGGGGTGATACCTTAGCAGGCCAGGCGAAAGCCTTGCGGCGCCGATGAGATCGAGCGCTGCCAGGCTTTCGCCGGACACCCACCAACCTCAAG
>NZ_SOZA01000031.1 GCF_004519305.1 Pseudomonas sp. RIT623
CTGGCCGCGCCACCCTGGTGCTGTTCTTCGGCCTGCTGCTGGCCGGCCTGGCCTACACCTTCTGGAGCCTCAAGCAGGACGTCAGTGCCAGCGGCGCCACCGTCACCACCCTTACGCCCTTCCTGCTGCTTGGCCTGGCGCTGCTGATCGCCCTGGGCTTCGAGTTCGTCAACGGTTTCCACGACACCGCCAACGCCGTGGCCACGGTGATCTACACCCACTCGCTGCCGGCGCCGGTGGCGGTGGTCTGGTCGGGCTTGTGCAATTTCCTCGGCGTGCTGCTTTCCAGCGGCGCGGTTGCCTTCGGCATCATTGCCCTGTTACCGGTGGAGCTGATCCTGCAAGTCGGCTCCTCGGCCGGCTTCGCCATGGTCTTCGCCCTGCTGCTGGCAGCGATCATCTGGAACCTCGGCACCTGGTGGCTGGGCCTGCCGGCATCGTCCTCGCATACCCTGATCGGCTCGATAATCGGCGTGGGCGTGGCCAACGCGCTGATGCACGGACGCGACGGCAGCAGTGGCGTGGACTGGACCCAGGCCAGCAAGGTCGGCTATGCCCTGCTGTTCTCGCCCTTGATCGGTTTCGCCTGCGCCGCCCTGCTGTTGCTGGCCCTGCGCGCGCTGGTCAAGCGCCGCGAGCTGTACCAGGCACCGCAGGGGCAGACCCCGCCGCCGTGGTGGATCCGCGGCGTGCTGATCCTCACCTGTACCGGCGTGTCGTTCGCCCATGGCTCCAACGACGGGCAAAAGGGCATGGGGCTGATCATGCTGATCCTGGTGGGCACCTTGCCGATGGCCTACGCCCTGAACAAGACCATGCCCAGCGAGCAGGCCCTGCAGTTTTCGGCAGTCGCCGAAGTGACCCGCCAGGCGCTGGTGCGCGCGGCGCCGGAGCCGGCCCCGGTCGATCCGCGCCAGGTCCTGACCGCGTTCATCGGCGAGCCCCGGGCCAGCGCCGAGCTGGTCCCGGCCTTGGCCGCGCTGACCGGCATGATCGGCGAGGAGGTCAAGGGCTATGGCTCGTTGAACCGCGTCCCGGCCGAGGCCATGGCCAACGTGCGCAACGACATGTACCTGACCAGCGAAGCGATCCGCCAGCTCGAAAAACAGCAGTTGCTGGCCTTCGACGCCGACACCCAGCGCCATGTGCAGTTGTTCAAGCGCCAGCTGGACGACGCCACCCGTTATATCCCGCTGTGGGTCAAGGTGGCGGTGGCCATCGCCCTGGGCCTGGGCACCATGGTCGGCTGGCGGCGCATTGTGGTGACGGTGGGCGAGAAGATCGGCAAGACCCACCTGAGCTATGCCCAAGGGGCTTCGGCGGAGGTGGTGGCGATGTGCACCATCGGCGCGGCGGACCTGTTCGGCCTGCCGGTGTCGACCACCCATGTGCTGAGTTCGGGCGTGGCCGGGAGCATGGTCGCCAATGGTTCGGGGATCCAGCGGCGCACGCTGGTGAACCTGCTGATGGCCTGGGTACTGACGCTGCCGGCGGCGATGTTGCTGGCAGGATGCTTGTACTGGTTGTTGAACCAGATCCTTTGAGGATCTTGCCGCTGGGGGCGCAAGGCGCCCCCTA
This sequence comes from Pseudomonas sp. RIT623, assembly GCF_004519305.1. GTDB lineage: Bacteria > Pseudomonadota > Gammaproteobacteria > Pseudomonadales > Pseudomonadaceae > Aquipseudomonas. Next base: position 1,579 of record NZ_SOZA01000031.1, read on the forward strand.
CAAGCCCAAGTCGAGCGCCAATACTCAACACCTTAGGCCGGAATCTGCAGGCCCCGCTGCACGGCCGGACGCTCGAGGAAGGCCGCCAGCACCCGCTGCACTTCCTTGAAACGCTCGAACTCCACCAGGTCCCGGGCGTTGTAGCGCTCCACCAGGTTACGCACCCAGGGGAGGATGGCGATATCGGCGATGCTGTAGTCATCGACCATCCACTGGCGGCCTTGCAGATGACGGTCGAGCACGCCCAGCAAGCGCTTGGACTCGTTGACGTAGCGGTCGCGCGGGCGCTTGTCCTCATAGGCCTTGCCAGCGAAGAAATGGAAGAACCCCACCTGGCCGAACATCGGCCCGATGCCGCCCATCTGGAACATCAGCCACTGCAGGGTCAGGTAACGCTGGGCCGGGTCGTGGCTAAGCAACTGGCCGCTCTTTTCCGCCAGGTATTGCAGGATCGCGCCCGACTCGAACAACGCCAGCGGCTGTCCACCTGGCCCCGCAGGGTCGAGGATCGCCGGAATCTTGTTGTTGGCGCTGAGCGAGATGAACTCCGGGCTCAGTTGCTCCTCGCTGTCGAAGCTGATCTTGTGCACCTCGTAAGGCAGGCCGATCTCCTCGAGCATGATCGACACCTTGACGCCGTTGGGCGTGGCCAGCGAATACAGTTGCAGGCGCTGCGGGTGGCGGGCCGGCCATTTGCGGGTGATGGGGAATGCGTTGAGGTCAGACATGCTCGCGCCTTGGCAGTGGGAAAGGGCCAATCTAATCGTCCGCAGGCATCCTGACCATCACCCAGTCTCGGTGGCGCTCATCGCCGCAGGGAAAGATCGCCTCCCCCACCTTGCGAAAACCGTTGCGCTGGTAAAAGCGGATCGCCCGCGCATTGCCTTCGTTGACGGTCAGGCGCACCGCGCCGGGCGCCTGGGCCAGGGTGACCTCGAGCAGTTGCTGCGCCGCGCCCAGGCCGTGGGCACAGGGCACTACATAGCAGCGGGATATCTCGACCAGTGGGTCGGCGTCGGCGATACCCAGCGTACCGGGGGCCAGATCGAGCATGCTGTAGCCCAGCACCTGGTCCACCTGCTCCACCACCAGCAGGCGCTTGTGCGGGTCGCGCAGATGGGCCTGGAAATGCTCGGGCTGCAGGTTGTGCGCGATGTAGTGTCGCAGCGCCGCAGGCGCGCTGTCGGGCGGGCTGGCCAGGGCAAAGGTGGCCTGGCCAACCTGGCTCAGGGCCACACAGTCGTCACTGCGGGCCGGGCGAATCTGGTAGGGCATGGCAACATCCTGTCGAGCAGCCGGATTGCCTGCGACAATGCCAGCCCAGCCCGGGCGCTGCAAATGAAAAGGCGACCCGGCACGCGCCGGGTCGCCTGCGGCGGACCTCAACGGGCCCGCACTGCCTCCGCCCCTTGCGAGATGATCACTTCCACCCGCCGGTTGAGCTGGCGCGAATGGGCATCGCTGTTGCTCGCCACCGGGTGCGCCTTGCCATAGCCGCTGGTGGCGATACGCGCAGGCTCCACCCCCTGGCGCTGCAACGCACGGGCCACGGCCTGTGCACGGTTCTCCGACAAGCGCAGGTTCAGCGCGTCACCGCCAGTGGAATCGGTGAAGCCTTCGATGCGCACCTGGCGCTCGGGGTTGTCGCGCAGGAACTGCGCCAACCGCTGGATATCGTCATGGCTGCGGCCACGCAGCTCGGCACGCCCGGTGTCGAACAGCACATCGCCGAAGGTCACCACCGTGCCACGCTCGCTCTGCTGGCCCTTGAGGGCCTTGAGCGCATTGAGCTGGGCGGTACGCACCTGCAGGCGTGCTTCGGCGCGACGGGCCTCGATCCCGCGCATGCCGGCCTCGGCCTGGCGCAGGCGGATGGTGGCTTCAGCCGTCTCGATCTGGCGTTTGGCCAGGTAGGCCAATTGCTCTACCTCGGGCGCCTTGCGATCGCTCAGCGAAACCGCCTCGGCCTTGCCCAGCGCGGCTTGCGCCTGCTGGGTCTCGAGGGCAGCCATGCGGTGCGCCTGCGGTTTGCCCTGCAACGCCGTGAAGGCTTCACGGGCCTGTACCAGGTCTGGACTTTCCGGAGTGGCGGCGCAACCGCCGACCACCAGGGCAAGCACGGTCATGGCCGGCAACAGATAACGTTTCGACATGTTCGGCTCCTTATTGGCCAGGCTGGGTCGGCACGGCATTCGGCTCGCTCAGCAATTCATGCTTGAGCACATCGATGCCTTTTTCCGCCGTGTTCAACTGCTCTTCGGCACGCGACGCCCGGGCCTTGGTTTCCGCCAGGCGGGCATCGGCCTCGGCCTGCTGGGCCAAGGTCCGCACCTGTTCGTAGTGTTTTTCGCCCAGGGCGCGGTCCATCGCACCGAGCTTGTCCTGGGCAGCGCGCATCTCTAGCGGCGCGTATTGGGTTGCATCGGCGGTGACGGCGCGGTGGACGGCGCTGCGGGTGAGTTCGACCTGTTCGGTGGGTACCACCACGCTGGCACAGCCGCCCATGATCATGAGCACACCGACCAGCGGCAACGTCTTGCGATTGAAACGGACACGCATGGAAAAGCTCCTTGGCTGCGCTCGCGCTCAGGGTGATCGGCGAACATCGCTGATCACGGCAAAGCGCGGGAAATGTCTGAGCGGCTCATCAAGAAAGCGACCGCACTCGTATGTCGAATGCGTTCGCACTAAGGAAATCGAGAGCGCTCATGACAGACTGCTGCAAAAGCTGGGTAAGACTATTCCCAGCGAACAGCCAGCCGAATAGGACTTTTCAACAGTGGGCTATAAGGATTTTCAACAAGGGGAGCGGCGCTGGAGCACCGCTCGATGACCTGACGCTCAGCGCTGGCCATGGGCCTGAAGCTTGAGTTGTTCGGTATCGACCCGCACGAACACCGAGTCGGCGCGCACGGTCAGCACATCGCCGGCCCAGACCTCGCAGATCACCCGGCTCTTGCGCCCGAGCTCGCCCTCGACACGCGCCTTGAGCAGCAGCTCGACGCCCATCGGCGTGGGCTTTAGGTAGCTCAACCCGAGTTGACCGGTAACGCAGTCGATGCGCGGCAGGCTGCCCGGCTCGCGGCCTTCGGCGCGGTAGTGGTAGGCCATGGCGGCCCAGTTGGAGTGGCAGTCGACCAGCATCGCCAGCAGACCGCCGTAGACCAGCCCGGGCCAGCCGGTGAAGGTCGCGTCCGGGGTGTGCCGGCACAGCAGGTGGATACCGTCGGCGTCCCAGTGGCTCTGCACATGCAGGCCGCTGGGGTGGGCACAGCCGCAGCCATAGCAGATACCGTCGGGAGCGGCGCGGTGTTGCAGGGAGTCGGTCATGGGCGTCCTTTGCTTGTTGGTGTTGGGGCAGGTAGCGCAGACCGATGGTAGCGCCCCGCCCCACCTGCGCCAATGAGCAATGTAGGAGCCAGCTTGCTGGCGAACCAGGCAACGCGGTGCACGGCAGCTTTCAGGCGTTGAGCAACACGCCGACCCGGTTGCGCCGCTGGGTCAGCGACACCAGCAAGATGAACAAGGTAACCCCGGCCGTCATCAAGGTTTCGTAGCGATAGGCGTCGCTGAACAGCATGTAGCCCAGCACCATCAGGATGGTGCCGATCACCAACCAGGTCAGCCAGGGGAACAGCCACATTTTCAACTCCAGCGCGCGCCCTTCACGCTCGGCGCGGGCGCGCATGCGCAACTGCGACACGGCGATCACCAGGTATACCAGCAAGGCGATGGCGCCGGTGGTGGACAGCAAAAAGCCGAAGACCTTGCCGGGAAACACATAGTTGACCAGGCATCCGGCAAAACCGGCGAGGGTCGAGAGGATCACCGCCACGGTCGGTACGCCGGCGCCGGAAATGCGCTTGGTCATTTGCAGCGCCTGGCCACGAGCGCCCAGCGAATAGAGCATCCGCGAAGCCGTGTACAAGCCGGAGTTCATGCAACTGGTGACCGCCACCAGCACCACCAGGTCTACCAGCAGCTTGGCGCCAGGCACGTTGAGCACTTCCAGCACCCGCTGGAACGACCCCACCGCCTTGAGCCCCGGGTCGTTCCACGCCACCAGCGACACCACCAGGAAGATCGACGCCAGGTAGAAGATGGCGATGCGGTACACCACCAGGTTGGTGGCGCGGCGGATCTTGTCCTTGGGGTTGGCGGTCTCGTCGGCAGCGATGGTGACGATCTCCGCGCCGAAGAACGAGAAGATGGTGATCAGCACACCGCCCAGCACAGTGCCAAAGCCGTTGGGCATGAAGCCGCCGTTGTCCCACAGGCGGCTGACCCCGGACACCTCGGCCAACGGCCAGGCACCGAACACCGCCAGGCTGCAGACCACGATGAAGGCGATGATCGCCACCACCTTGACCAGGGCGAACCAGTATTCGAAGGCGCCGAAGTTCTTCACGCTGACCAGGTTGGTAGCCGACAGCAACAGCATGATCAGGAAGGCGAACAGCCAGGACGGCACGCCAGGGAAGTAGGCATGCAGGATATCCGCGCCGGCAATCGCCTCGACCGGGATGATCAGCACCCAGAACCACCAGTACAGCCAGCCGATGGTGAAGCCCGCCCATGGCCCGATGGCCTGCGAGGCGTAGGTCGAGAATGAGCCGCTGTTGGGGTTGGCGATGGCCATTTCACCTAGCATGCGCATCACCAGCAGCACCAAAAGGCCAGTCATGGCGTAGGAAATGAGGATGGCAGGGCCTGCGGTGGCAATGGCGTTGGAGGAGCCGATGAACAGCCCCGCGCCGATGATGCCGGCAATCGAGATCATCGACACCTGGCGCGAGGTCAGGCCGTGTTGCAGGGCGCGCTGTTTCTTGTTGTCTGGCGATGCCATGGGGAACCCTCGAGTGGGTCGGCCGCCGCGGGGGCGACTGAAGTTGGAGCAACATTCAAGACTGTTTGAGTTGCACGTTGTTGTTCTTGTCAAACGCCGGCAATGGGCCAAGCCGCCTTTGCAAATAACCAGTTGTCAGCGTTGATGCAGGTCAGTATTAATCTATAGGCACGCGCCAACAAACGACCTTTTCGAAGCACATCATTCCCTTAAAGAATGAATTCCTTCCGTTTTTGCAGGGTAACGCCTCGTCATGTCCAAACGCCTGATGCCTTCGACCACCGCCCTGCAATGCTTCGAGGCGGCCGCCCGCCATCTGAGCTTCACCCGCGCGGCGCAGGAACTGCACCTGACCCAGAGCGCCGTCAGCAAGCAGGTGGCGCAGCTCGAGGACATGCTTGCCCACCCATTGTTCCAGCGTATTCGCCGGCGCCTGCAACTGACCCCCGCGGGCGCGCTGTACCTCACCGAGGTGCACAAGATCCTCACCCAGATCGACATCTCCAGCCGCTACATCCTCAGCTACGGCGACGAGACCGAGGTGCTGCGCATCGCCACCCAGCCGACCTTCGGTGCGCGCTGGCTGGTGCCCAGGCTCAAGGGTTTCGGCGACCGCCACCCGCGCATCCACCTGGACATCCGCAACGAGCTGGAACCTTTCGACCTGGTGCAGGCCAAGGCCGATGTCGCGTTCTTCTTCGGCCAGGGCACCTGGCCGGGGGCGACCTGCATCGAGCTGTTCAGCGAGGCGGTGATACCGGTATGTGCCCCAACGCTGCTGGCGCAGCGGCGCTTTGCCAGCGCTGGCGAGCTGGCCGAACACCGCCTGCTGCAATGCGCATCGCGCCCGGAGGCCTGGCATGAATGGTTCCTCGGCCTGGGGCTGCACAGCCAGAACAGCTACCACGGACCACGCTTCGACACGTTCTACCTGTGCATTCGCGCCGCCATCGCCGGTTGCGGCGTCGCCCTGATCCCGCGCTACCTGGTGGCCGAGGAGCTGGCCGAGGGCAAGTTGGTGGTGGCCTGGGACCACCCGCTGGCGAGCAACGGCCGGCATTTCATGGCCCATGCCGAGCATGCCGCCGAGGTGCCCAAGGTGCGGGCGTTCGTCGAATGGATTCGCGAGCGAGTGGCGCAGGCCGATTGAAAGCCGTCGCGGGACACGAAATATCATGAATTTAAGGAATGACCGCAATCCAATAATTCGTTTGCACAATATATCCGCGGCACGCTTGGATATTAATCAACTCGAACAACAGGCCACTCGCGCATGCACCAGGAAAGTATCAGCCAGTCCATTGCCATCGTTCATCCGATCACACTTTCCCATGGCCGTAATGCCGAAGTCTGGGATACCGAAGGCAAGCGTTATATCGACTTCGTCGGCGGTATCGGCGTACTCAACCTGGGCCATTGCAACCCTGCGGTGGTCGCGGCCATCCAGCAGCAAGCCACGCGCCTGACCCATTACGCCTTCAACGCCGCCCCCCATGGTCCCTACCTGGAACTGATGGCACGCCTGAGCACGTTCGTGCCGCTCAGCTACCCGCTGGCCGGCATGCTCACCAACAGCGGCGCGGAAGCGGCCGAGAATGCCTTGAAAGTTGCCCGCGGCGCCACCGGCAAGCGGGCCATCGTCGCCTTCGACGGCGCTTTCCATGGCCGCACCCTGGCCACCCTCAACCTCAACGGCAAGGTCGCCCCGTACAAGCAGCGGGTTGGCGAACTGCCCGGCCCGGTGTACCACCTGCCCTACCCCAGCGCCGACACCGGGGTGACCTGCGAACAGGCACTCAAGGCCATGGAGCGGCTGTTCAGCGTCGAGCTGGCGGTGGAAGACGTGGCCGCGTTCATCTTCGAGCCGGTGCAGGGCGAAGGCGGCTTCCTCGCCCTCGACCCAGCCTTCGCCCAGGCCCTGCGCCGCTTCTGTGACGAGCACGCAATCCTGATCATCATCGACGAGATCCAGTCCGGCTTCGGCCGCACCGGCCAGCGCTTCGCCTTCACCCGCCTGGGGATCGAGCCGGACCTGCTGCTGCTGGCCAAGAGCATTGCCGGCGGCATGCCCCTGGGCGCGGTGGTCGGCCGCCGGGAGATCATGGACTCGCTGCCCAAGGGCGGCCTGGGCGGCACTTATTCGGGCAATCCGATCGCCTGTGCGGCGGCCTTGGCGAGCCTTGCGCAGATGACCGACGACAACCTCGCCACCTGGGGCGAACGCCAGGAGCAGGCCATCGTCGCACGCCATGCACGCTGGAAAGCTGCAGGATTGTCCAGCTCGCTCGGCCGTCTGACCGGCGTCGGCGCCATGCGCGGTCTGGAGCTCGTCAACGGCGATGGCAGCCCAGCACCGGCACAGTTGGCCAAGGTGCTGGAGGCAGCGCGTGCCAAGGGGTTGTTGTTGATGCCCAGTGGCAAGGCGCGGCATATCATCCGCCTGCTGGCGCCGCTGACCATCGAGGCCGAGGTGTTCGAGGAAGGGCTGGATATCCTCGAGCAGTGCCTGGCTGAACTGGGGTAAGGCTTACAGGCCCAGCTCTTCGGGGGTGGGCATGTCGCATTCGAAGGCGATCCAGCCGCCTTCGAGTTCGGCATGGCCGTTGACGATCAGGCCGTAGTAAGTAAGGCCATTTTCCAACGTGACGCAGATGTGCGTGGCGCCTTTTTCTGGTGCCGCGAGCGTTCCGACGAAATGCACCTTCTTCAGCACTTCGGTTACCGCCTCGAGGCCCACGCGCATGTTGCTGTTTTCCGAAGCCTCGGTGTCGCCCCCACGGTCTTCGGCGCTGACGGTCACGGTGGCGATGTAGGGGTACTTGCTGCTCAAGCGGGGTTACCTCGGGGTAGGGTGCGAAAATTGGCGCTAGGGTACGGCAGACGGTGGTTGTTGTCTCTAGCGGCCTCGTGGAAGGTACGGCATGGCCTCCCCCGCCCCGATCTGTTAGGGTGCCCGCCGATGCACGCCACACCACGCGAGGATACCGAGTGAGCGCAGAACTTCCCCTGATCGCCGACCTGTTCGAGGTCGACAAACGCCTGACCCTCAAACCCGTCGTGGACTTCAACGCCTACCTGCGCAACGCCTTCGGCGACGGCCCCTGCCGCTGCCACCGCTGCGTCGAGGGCAATGCCGACGAGAGCACCTACAGCCACCGCCACAGCTTCGAACTGGAAGGCCGCACCCTGCACCGACGCTTTGCCAGTACTGCCGGCAGCGACGTGTTGATGGTACTGAAGAAGGCGTGGCTGTCCTACACCAAGGCCGAACTGATCACCGTCGGCGCGTTGGACATGACTACCCTCAAGGCCTTCACCGACGTGGCCCTGCACGAACGCCTGCTGGCCCTGTTGCCGGCCAGCGGCCTGGCACGTGAAGCCGAGGGCCAGTGGCAACTGCAGGTACTCGCCGACTGACGGTCACCCCGGCAGGATTCTCCCGCTCTGCTACCTTGGGAGAATCCTCACCCGCAGGTGACCCGCCATGGCCCGCACGACTCCCATCGAGCTGTACCGCAATATCGGCATTGTCGCTCACGTGGATGCCGGCAAGACCACCACCACCGAACGGATCCTGTTCTACACCGGGGTCAACCACAAGATGGGCGAGGTGCACGACGGCGCCGCGACCATGGACTGGATGGCTCAGGAGCAGGAGCGCGGCATCACCATCACCTCGGCGGCCACCACGGCCTTCTGGCAGGGCTCGACCAAGCAGTTCGAGCACAAGTACCGCTTCAATATCATCGACACCCCCGGCCACGTCGACTTCACCATCGAGGTGGAGCGCTCGCTGCGCGTGCTCGATGGCGCGGTGGTGGTGTTCAGCGGCGCCGACGGCGTCGAGCCGCAGTCCGAGACGGTGTGGCGCCAGGCCAACAAGTACCATGTCCCGCGCCTGGCCTATATCAACAAGATGGACCGCCAGGGCGCGGATTTCCTGCGCGTGGTCAAGCAGATCGACAAGCGCCTGGGGCATCACCCCGTGCCAATCCAGCTGGCCATCGGTGCCGAGGAAAACTTCATCGGCCAGATCGACCTGGTGAAGATGAAGGCCATCTACTGGAACGACGCCGACCAGGGCACCAGCTATCGCGAAGAAGAGATTCCGGCCGAGCTCAAGGCACTGGCCGATGAATGGCGCGCGCACATGATCGAAGCGGCGGCCGAAGCCAGCGACGAGCTGACCATGAAATTCCTCGACGGCGAGGAACTGACCATCGACGAAATCAAGGCCGCCCTGCGCCAGCGCACCATCGCCAATGAGATCGTGCCGACTATCCTCGGCTCATCGTTCAAGAACAAGGGTGTGCCGCTGATGCTCGACGCGGTGATCGACTACCTCCCCGCCCCCTCCGAAATCCCGGCGATCAAGGGCACCGACCCGGACGATGAAGACAAGCACCTGGAACGCCACGCCGACGACAAGGAACCGTTCTCGGCCCTGGCCTTCAAGATCGCCACCGACCCGTTCGTCGGCACCCTGACCTTCGCTCGCGTCTACTCTGGTGTGCTCAGCTCCGGCAATGCGGTGCTCAATTCGGTCAAGGGCAAGAAGGAGCGTATCGGCCGCATGGTGCAGATGCACGCCAACCAGCGTGCCGAGATCAAGGACGTGTGCGCCGGCGATATCGCCGCGTTGATCGGCATGAAGGACGTCACCACCGGCGACACCCTGTGCGACATGGACAAGCCGATCATCCTTGAGCGCATGGATTTCCCCGACCCAGTGATCTCCGTGGCGGTGGAGCCGAAGACCAAGGGCGACCAGGAGAAAATGGGCATCGCCCTGAGCAAGCTGGCCCAGGAGGACCCGTCGTTCCGGGTCAAGACCGACGAGGAAACCGGCCAGACCATCATCTCCGGCATGGGCGAGCTGCACCTGGACATCATCGTCGACCGCATGCGCCGCGAGTTCAACGTCGAAGCCAATATCGGCAAGCCGCAGGTGGCGTACCGCGAGAAGATCCGCAACACCTGCGAGATCGAAGGGCGTTTCGTGCGCCAATCAGGCGGGCGTGGCCAGTATGGCCACTGCTGGATCCGCTTCGCCCCGGGCGACGAAGGCAAGGAAGGCCTGGAGTTCGTCAACGAGATCGTCGGCGGCGTGGTGCCGCGCGAGTACATCCCGGCGATCCAGAAAGGCATCGAGGAGCAAATGAAGAACGGCGTGCTCGCCGGCTACCCGCTGATCAACCTCAAGGCGGCGGTGTTCGACGGCTCGTACCACGACGTCGACTCCAACGAGATGGCCTACAAGATTGCCGCCTCGATGGCCACCAAGCAGTTGTCACAAAAAGGCGGCGCGGTGCTGCTGGAGCCGGTGATGAAGGTCGAGGTGGTGACGCCCGAGGAGTACCAGGGCGACATCATGGGCGACCTGAGCCGGCGCCGGGGGATGATCCAGGATGGCGACGAAACGCCGGCCGGCAAGGTGATCCGCGCCGAGGTGCCATTGGGCGAGATGTTCGGCTACGCCACCTCGATGCGCTCGATGACCCAGGGTCGGGCCAGCTACACGATGGAGTTCACCCGCTATGCCGAGGCACCGGCGAGCATTGCCGATGGCATCGTGAAGAAGAATCGCGGCGAGTCATAAGACACACGATCCTTGTAGGAGCGGCCTTGCGTCGCGAAAGGGTCGCGAAGCAGCCCCGGCGCTCTTTGCCCAACACTGAAATCCTGGGGCCGCTACGCGGCCCTTTCGCGACGCAAGGCCGCTCCTATAACGATCGTACCCGTAAGCACAAATTCAGTGCTGATCACCCGCCCGCTTGAGCAGCTTCTTGCAGCGTTCCGACAGATGCACCACCCGCAACTGCTTCCCGGCCTTGGCATACCGCTCGCGCAAGGTCTGCAACGCAGCTATCGCCGAATAATCGACAAAGCTCAAATGCTGACAATCCAAGGTCACCCTGGCCGGATCATTGGCCGGGTCGAACTGGTTCAGAAACGGCGTGGTCGAGGCGAAGAACAGCGTGCCATGCACCTGGTAATGCTTGTCGCCTGCCGCATCGACATGACTGTCGGCGTACAGCTCGCGGGCATGCTGCCAGGCGAAGTTGATCGCGGCGATGACGATGCCGAACAGCACCGCCGTGGCCAAGTCGGTGAACACCGTCACCACCGTCACCGCGACGATCGCCAGCACATCGCTCACCGGCACCTTGTGCAGCACCCGCAAGGAGGCCCAGGCGAAGGTCTGCTGGGCGACCACGAACATCACCCCGACCAGCGCCGCCAGAGGAATGCGTTCGATCAGCGGTGACAGGAACAGCACGAATAGCAGGATCATCACCCCTGCCACCACGCCCGACAACCGACCCCGGCCATTGGAACTGAGGTTGATCACCGTCTGGCCGATCATCGCGCAGCCGCCCATGCCGCCACACAGACCCGAGACCATGTTGGCCGCGCCCAGGGCCACGCACTCGCGGTCCGGGTAACCGCGGCTTTCGGTGACCTCGTCGGTGAGGTTGAGAGTCAGCAGGGTTTCCAGCAGGCCGACCATGGCCATCAACACCGCATAGGGGGCGATGATCTTCAGGGTCTCGAGGTTCCACGGGATATCCGGCAGGGCCAGCGACGGCAAGCCGCCGGCGATGTGCGCCATGTCGCCGAGGGTGCGCGTTGGCAGCCCCAGCAGGTACACCAGCAGGCCAACACCGAGGATCGCCACCAACGCCGGCGGCACCGCGCGGGTCAGTTTGGGCAGTACGTAGACCACCGCCATGGTCAGCGCCACCAGGCCGATCATCAGGTACAGCGGCGCACCGCTGAGCCAGTGTTCACCGTCCTTGAAATGCTCCAGCTGAGCCAGGGCGATGACGATGGCCAGGCCATTGACGAAGCCAAGCATCACCGGGTACGGCACCAGGCGCACCAGCTTGCCCAGGCGCAGCGCGCCGAACAGGATCATCACCACCCCGCCCAGCAGCACCGTGGCCAGCAGGTACTGGGCACCGTGCTGCACCACCAGGGCGACGATCACCACCGCCATGGAGCCGGCAGCGCCGGAAATCATGCCCGGGCGGCCGCCGAACAGCGCGGTGAGCGTGCAGATGATAAAGGCGCCATACAGGCCCATCAGCGGGTTGAGGTGAGCCACCAGGGCGAAGGCGATGCACTCCGGCACCAAGGCGAACGAAGTGGTGAGGCCGGCGAGCAGGTCGGCGCGTAGGCGTGCGGGTTTCATGGAGATCCTGTAAACAACCCCGCGCAATAGGGCCGCGAGGGGTGAGCTTGAAATCGAGGACCGGGATGTTACGGAATTTGTCTGACAGCAGCCACCGCGCATTAATTCATCCCGCTGTGATCCACACCCGGCAAGATGCCGACAAATTTGCCATCATGTTCACTCCACCCGCGGAGATCATGGACATGCCGCTACGCCCCCTCCTCGCCTCGCTGCTGCTGGCCGCCAGCCTGACCGCCCAGGCCGCCACCGAGGTTATCCCGCTACAGCACCGCAGCAGCGCCGAACTGCTGCCTGCCGCCCAGTCGTTTCTCGGCAAGGATGGCACGGTCAGCACCTTCGAGGACAAGCTGATCGTCAACGCAGCGCAGCAGCGCATCGACGACCTGCGCGCCCTGCTGCAACAACTCGACACCGCGCCCAAGCGCCTACTGATCAGCGTCGACAACAACGACAGCAACTTCCAGGACAACCGCGGCAACGCGCGGGTCATCCGCTACGGCACCGCCAACCGCGAAGGCGGCATGCAGCAGGTGCAGGCTAGCGACGGTCAGCCGGCACTGATCCAGGTGGGCCAGAGCATCCCCGTCACCAGCACCGCCACCGACGGTTACGGGCGCATCCAGAGCAACACCGAATACCGCAATGTCACCCAGGGTTTCTACGTCACGCCACGCCTGAGCGGCGACACGGTTCGTCTGCAAATCAGCACTAATAATGATCGAATGAGCCAGGAACGTGCCGATGTAGTGAAAGTGCAGAGCACCGACACGACCGTCACCGGCAAGCTCGGCGAGTGGATCACCCTGGCCGGGTTCAATCAGCAGAGTCAATCCGAACGCAGCGCGTCAAGCCTCAGTTACAGCACCCAGCGCGGTGAAAACATGACTTTGCGGGTCAAGGTCGACCTGGTCGACTGATCCCAGGCAAATCAAGGCCTCGACCAAGGGCCTTGAAACTGACCGCCAAGTCGCGTTAGACCAAAGATGTAGTAACACAAAAAAAGCACTACAAAACATTTGACAGGCTCTTTTTGGCAAGGGCATGATGGCCTCGCTCCCGCTAATCAGAGGCCCTGGCAAGGGTCTTCGAGGTGCGCTCCTCCCACCGTGGAGGCACCTCGTGTCCATACGGCCCACAAGGCGGTTCGACGGGATTGCGACTGCAACGAAGAAGTTGTCCCGAGGGACGGAAGCGCATCACCGCAGTTCTGGCAATCGCGTCGCACCGCAGCAAGGCATCCACGAGCCAACCTGCAGGGCACACCTTCGCCTGGCCTGCCCACCCTTCCCCTTCGCACTTCCCCGTTCGCCGCCGCACTCCCCCGGACAGCACAGCCTGGCCCTCTGAGCCGCGTATCCGAGCATCAGCACAATTACACTCAAGATCGATGCGACGAGGTTTATTTCCATGGCACTGACACGCGAACAGCAAATTGCAGCCCTCGAGAAAGACTGGGCCGAAAACCCGCGCTGGAAAGGCGTGACCCGTACCTACACCGCCGCCGATGTCGTTCGCCTGCGTGGCTCGCTGCAACCGGAGCATACCCTGGCTCGCCAGGGCGCAGAGAAACTGTGGAAGCTGGTCACCCAAGGTGCCCACCCGTCCTTCCGCCCAGAAAAAGATTTCGTCAACTGCATGGGCGCCCTGACCGGCGGCCAGGCAGTGCAGCAGGTCAAGGCCGGCATCCAGGCCATCTACCTGTCCGGCTGGCAGGTTGCCGCCGACAACAACTCGGCCGAGTCGATGTACCCCGACCAGTCGCTGTACCCGGTTGACTCGGTGCCGACCGTGGTCAAGCGCATCAACAACTCGTTCCGTCGCGCCGACCAGATCCAGTGGAAAGCCGGCAAGAACCCAGGCGACGACGGCTACATCGACTACTTCGCGCCGATCGTGGCTGACGCCGAAGCCGGTTTCGGCGGCGTACTGAACGCCTACGAGCTGATGAAGAACATGATCGAAGCAGGCGCCGCCGGCGTGCACTTCGAAGACCAACTGGCCTCGGTGAAAAAATGTGGCCACATGGGCGGCAAGGTCCTGGTACCGACCCAGGAAGCCGTGCAGAAGCTGGTAGCCGCACGCCTGGCCGCCGACGTTGCTGGTGTACCGACCATCATCCTGGCCCGTACCGACGCCAACGCCGCCGACCTGCTGACCAGCGACTGCGACCCGTACGACCAGCCGTTCGTGATCGGCGAGCGTACCCGTGAAGGTTTCTACAAGGTACGCGCCGGCCTCGACCAGGCCATCTCCCGCGGCCTGGCCTACGCTCCGTACGCCGACCTGATCTGGTGCGAAACCGCCAAGCCGGACCTGGACGAAGCCCGTCGCTTCGCCGAAGCGATCAAGAAGGAATACCCGGACCAACTGCTGTCGTACAACTGCTCGCCGTCCTTCAACTGGAAGAAGAACCTCGACGACGCCACCATCGCCAAGTTCCAGCGCGAGCTGTCGGCCATGGGCTACAAGCACCAGTTCATCACCCTGGCCGGCATCCACAACATGTGGCACGGCATGTTCAACCTGGCGCACGACTACGCCCGCAACGACATGACCGCCTACGTCAAGCTGCAGGAGCAGGAGTTCGCCGACGCCAGCAAAGGCTACACCTTCGTGGCGCACCAGCAGGAAGTCGGCACCGGCTACTTCGACGACATGACCACCGTGATCCAGGGTGGTGCTTCGTCGGTTACCGCACTGACTGGTTCGACCGAGGAAGAGCAGTTCCACTGATAGCTGTGAACTGTTGAACAAGGCCCGGAATTCGCGAGAATTCCGGGCCTTTTTCATTTCCAGGCCAAACGCTGCCTCCTGTAGGAGCGGCCTCGTGTCGCGAAAGGGCCGCAAAGCGGCCCCGGCGATCTTTGCATGAAGGCTGAGATCCTAGGTCTGCTGCGCAACCCTTTCGCGGCACAAGGCCGCTCCTACAGGGGTCGCATTACCAGCAAAACCCAGGATCAGGTCTAAGCTTGTGGCTACCCCACAGCAAGGACTGCCCATGCCCCGCCCTGGCCACCTGCTCATCGTCGCCATCGCAGCCGCCGCCTTCTATCTATATGCGCTGGCCAGCGACAACGCCCTGCTTGGCCTGCTGGTCAAACCCATTCCGGTGCTCGCCCTGATTGCCTGGCTGAGCACCTTCCCCGCCACACCCTACCGTCGCTGGATCATGATCGGCCTGGCCTTCTCGGTGCTCGGCGACATCCTCCTGGCCATCCCCCGCGACCTGTTCGTGTTCGGCCTGACCGCGTTCCTTTGCGCCCACCTGGCGTACCTTCGCGGTTACTACAGCCTGACCCAACGCCCGGCCTATCCCTCACTGGCCCTCGCACTGCTGGTAGGCGCCTCGCTGCTCGGCCTGCTCGCCAGCCACGGCCTGGGCCCACTGCTGATCCCGGTGGCGCTGTATGCCCTGGCGATCGGCTGCATGCTCTGGCGCGCCTTGGCCTGTGGCGGACTCGCGGCGCTGGGCGCTTGCGCCTTTGTGTTCTCCGACAGCCTGATCGGCATCGACCGCTTCGTCAGCCCGTTCGCCGCCGCCGAGTACCTGATCATCCTCGCCTACTGGCTTGGGCAGTGGCTGATTGCCACGTCCGTGACCCGCAGCGCAAACGATAAAGTATTGATCCAGGGCGGTGCACCTGGCAGCGCAAAATGCTAGAACGAGGGTTTTTCCCATTGGCAAGGGGGCGCGATTGGCCGACGAACTTTGCAAGGCTCAGAAAGGCTAAAACAATACAGCTCAAGTTAAATGATATTAATTATCATTACACAATTAGCCAGCCGTTACGCCATGCAAGAAACATAATTAACAAAACCGCATGCAATGCCCGAAAATCAAGGCTTTCAGCCAGTTACGAACGATTTTTGTTTTTAAACCTACGAATAAATTTGCAACGGAAATTTTACTTGCTCAGGGTTTACCCATAAAATCAGCGCGATTGATTCAGCTGCGACATTTGGTCACTGCGTCTGCGACACCACGTCGCCGCTCTACTTTTTACAGACTGCAGAGCTGGGTCTCTGTATAAGGATTTCAAGCATGTCAGATTCGGTAGGTCTCATCGCCCACAACTGGGGCTTTGCCATCTTCCTCCTGGGTGTCGTCGGCCTGTGTGCCTTCATGCTCGGCCTGTCCAGCCTGCTCGGTAGCAAGGCCTGGGGTCGCGCCAAGAACGAACCCTTCGAATCCGGCATGCTGCCCGTCGGCAGCGCCCGCCTGCGCCTCTCCGCCAAATTCTATCTGGTCGCGATGCTGTTCGTGATCTTCGATATCGAAGCCCTCTTCCTGTATGCATGGTCTGTGTCCGTCCGCGAAAGCGGCTGGACCGGATTCGTCGAAGCACTCGTTTTCATTGCAATTCTGTTGGCTGGTCTTGTCTACCTATGGCGCGTCGGGGCGCTCGATTGGGCTCCCGAAGGTCGCCGCAAGCGGCAAGCGAAGCTGAAACAATGAGGCTTTGGCATGCAATACAATCTCACCAGAATCGATCCGGATGCACCCAACGAGCAGTACCCGGTCGGTGAACGGGAAACCGTCACCGATCAACTGCTAGAGGACCAGGTCCACAAGAACATCTACATGGGGAAACTCGAGGATGTGCTGCGTGGCGCGGTCAACTGGGGTCGCAAGAACTCCCTCTGGCCGTACAACTTCGGCCTGTCCTGCTGCTACGTGGAAATGACCACGGCCTTCACGGCACCCCACGACATCGCCCGCTTCGGCGCCGAAGTCATCCGGGCCTCGCCGCGTCAGGCCGACTTCATGGTCATCGCCGGTACCTGCTTCGTCAAAATGGCGCCGATCATCCAGCGCCTGTACGAGCAGATGCTCGAGCCGAAGTGGGTCATCTCCATGGGTTCGTGCGCCAACTCCGGTGGCATGTACGACATCTACTCGGTCGTTCAGGGGGTCGACAAGTTCCTCCCCGTGGACGTCTACGTGCCTGGCTGCCCGCCGCGCCCCGAGGCATTCCTGCAAGGCTTGATGCTGCTGCAGGAGTCGATCGGCCAAGAACGACGCCCGCTTTCCTGGGTGGTTGGCGATCAAGGCATCTACCGTGCCGAGATGCCCGCCCAGAAAGACCTGCGTCGCGAACAGCGCATTGCGGTTACCAACCTGCGCAGCCCCGACGAAGTCTGATCCAGCGACCTGCCGCCCGCTCCCGAAGGAGCAGGCGGCCTGGCTTCATTCTTAACGTTGACCCAAAGCGACCGAGACCATGACAGCGGACAACGCTATTTATATTCCGCCTTACAAGGCTGACGACCAGGATGTGGTCGTCGAACTGCACAACCGATTCGGCGCCGACGCTTTCGTCGCCCAGGAAACCCGCACCGGCATGCCGGTACTGTGGGTAAAGCGTGCCCAGCTCAAGGAAATCCTCACCTTCCTGCGCAACGTCGCCAAGCCGTACAGCATGCTGTACGACCTGCATGGCGTCGACGAGCGCCTGCGCACCCAGCGCCGCGGCCTGCCGGCCGCCGACTTCAGCGTGTTCTACCACCTGCTGTCGGTCGAGCGTAACAGCGACGTGATGATCAAGGTGTCGCTGAGCGAAGGCGACCTCAACCTGCCAACCGTCACCGGCATCTGGCCCAACGCCAACTGGTACGAGCGTGAAGTCTGGGACATGTTCGGCATCGACTTCGCCGGCCACCCGCACCTGAGCCGTATCATGATGCCGCCGACCTGGGAAGGTCACCCGCTGCGCAAGGACTACCCGGCCCGCGCCACCGAATTCGACCCCTACAGCCTGACCCTGGCCAAGCAACAGCTTGAAGAGGAATCGGCACGTTTCAACCCGGAAGCCTGGGGCATGAAGCGTTCGGGCGCCAACGAGGACTACATGTTCCTCAACCTCGGCCCCAACCACCCTTCGGCCCACGGTGCCTTCCGTATCGTCCTGCAGTTGGACGGCGAAGAGATCGTCGACTGCGTCCCGGACATCGGCTACCACCACCGTGGCGCCGAGAAGATGGCCGAGCGCCAGTCGTGGCACAGCTTCATCCCCTACACCGACCGTATCGACTACCTCGGCGGGGTGATGAACAACCTGCCGTACGTGCTCGCGGTGGAGAAGCTGGCCGGCATCCAGGTGCCGCAGAAGGTCGACGTGATTCGCATCATGCTCGCCGAATTCTTCCGCATCACCAGCCACCTGTTGTTCCTGGGTACCTATATCCAGGACGTCGGCGCCATGACCCCGGTGTTCTTCACCTTCACCGACCGCCAGCGCGCCTACACCGTGATCGAGGCGATCACCGGTTTCCGCCTGCACCCGGCCTGGTACCGCATCGGTGGCGTCGCCCACGACCTGCCGCGCGGCTGGGACAAGTTGGTCAAGGACTTCGTCGAATGGCTGCCCAAGCGCCTCGACGAATACACCAAGGCCGCCCTGCAGAACAGCATCCTCAAGGGCCGTACCATCGGCGTTGCCGCGTACAACACCAAGGAAGCCCTGGCCTGGGGCACCACCGGTGCCGGGCTGCGTTCCACCGGTTGCGACTTCGACCTGCGTAAAGCCCGCCCGTACTCCGGCTACGAGAACTTCGAGTTCGAAGTACCGCTGGCCCACAACGGCGATGCCTACGATCGCTGCATGGTCCGTGTCGAAGAGATGCGCCAGAGTATCCGCATCATCGACCAGTGCCTGCGCAACATGCCGGAAGGCCCGTACAAGGCGGATCATCCGCTGACCACGCCGCCACCGAAAGAGCGCACCTTGCAGCACATCGAAACCCTGATCACGCACTTCCTGCAAGTCTCGTGGGGCCCGGTCATGCCGGCCAACGAGTCGTTCCAGATGATCGAGGCGACCAAGGGCATCAACAGTTACTACCTGACGAGCGATGGCGGCACCATGAGCTACCGCACCCGGATCCGTACCCCGAGCTACCCGCACCTGCAGCAGATCCCTTCGGTGATCAAAGGCAGCATGGTCGCGGACTTGATCGCGTACCTGGGCAGTATCGACTTCGTTATGGCTGACGTGGACCGCTAAGCATGAACAGCACGCTTATCCAAACCGACCGTTTCGCCCTGAGCGAAACCGAGCGCTCGGCCATCGAGCACGAGATGCACCACTACGAGGACCCGCGCGCGGCGTCCATCGAAGCCCTGAAGATCGTCCAGAAAGAGCGCGGCTGGGTGCCTGACGGCGCCATCTACGCCATCGGCGAAGTGCTGGGCATTCCGGCCAGCGACGTCGAGGGCGTGGCCACCTTCTACAGCCAGATCTTCCGCCAACCCGTTGGCCGCCACATCATCCGCGTGTGCGACAGCATGGTCTGCTACATCGGCGGCCATGAGTCGGTGGTCAGCCAGATCCAGAGCGAGCTGGGCATCGGCCTCGGCCAGACCACCGCGGACGGGCGCTTCACCCTGCTGCCAGTATGCTGCCTGGGTAACTGCGACAAGGCCCCGGCGCTGATGATCGACGACGACACCTTTGGCGACGTGCAACCTGCCGGCGTCTCCAAGCTGCTGGAGGGTTACGTATGACCATCACTTCCTTCGGCCCGGCCAACCGCATTGCGCGCACCGCCGAAACCCACCCGCTGACCTGGCGCCTGCGTGACGACGGCGAGCCGGTCTGGCTGGCCGAGTACGAGTCCAAGAACGGCTATGCCGCCGCGCGCAAGGCACTGGCCGAGATGTCCGCCGACGACATCGTGCAGAGCGTCAAGGACTCCGGCCTCAAGGGCCGTGGCGGCGCGGGCTTCCCCACTGGCGTGAAGTGGGGCCTGATGCCCAAAGACGAATCCATGAACATCCGCTACCTGCTGTGCAACGCGGATGAAATGGAGCCCAACACCTGGAAGGACCGCATGCTGATGGAGCAACAGCCCCATCTGCTGGTCGAGGGCATGCTGATCAGCGCCCGCGCGCTGAAGGCCTACCGTGGCTACATCTTCCTGCGTGGCGAATACACCACCGCAGCGAAGAACCTCAACCGCGCCATCGATGAAGCCAAGGCTGCGGGCCTCTTGGGCAAGAACATCCTCGGTTCGGGCTTCGACTTCGAGCTGTTCGTGCACACCGGAGCCGGGCGCTACATCTGCGGTGAAGAAACCGCACTGATCAACTCGCTCGAAGGCCGTCGCGCCAACCCGCGCTCCAAGCCGCCCTTCCCTGCCGCCGTCGGCGTGTGGGGCAAGCCGACTTGCGTGAACAACGTCGAGACCCTGTGCAACGTGCCGGCCATCGTCGCCAACGGCAACGACTGGTACAAGTCGCTGGCCCGCGAAGGCAGCGAAGACCACGGCACCAAGCTGATGGGTTTCTCCGGCAAGGTGAAGAACCCGGGCCTGTGGGAGCTGCCGTTCGGCGTCACCGCCCGCGAGCTGTTCGAAGACTACGCTGGTGGCATGCGCGACGGCTTCAAGCTCAAGTGCTGGCAGCCAGGCGGCGCCGGTACCGGCTTCCTGCTGCCCGAGCACCTCGACGCGCAGATGTACGCCGGTGGCATCGCCAAGGTCGGCACCCGTATGGGTACGGGCCTTGCCATGGCGGTCGACGACAGCATCAACATGGTCTCGCTGCTGCGCAACATGGAAGAGTTCTTCGCCCGCGAGTCGTGCGGCTGGTGCACCCCCTGCCGTGACGGCCTGCCGTGGAGCGTGAAGATGCTCCGCGCCCTGGAGAAAGGCCAGGGCCGCGCCGAAGACATCGAGACGCTGCTGGGGCTGGTCAACTTCCTCGGCCCAGGCCGTACCTTCTGTGCTCACGCACCAGGTGCCGTCGAGCCATTGGGCAGTGCCATCAAGTACTTCCGCTCGGAGTTCGAGGCCGGTGTCGCGCCGCAAAGCGCCGGCGCCCTGCGCCCGGACCTGGCGAAACCGATTGTGGTAGGCGCATAACAAGATAGACCGCGGGTGGTCCGTGCCACCCGCCAGCCTGCCGGCCGGCCCGCATGAAGCGTGGCGTGCCACAGGCTCACCGATTTCCATTAGCCACGCCCGCTCACGCGGGCCAACGAAGAACTTTGAACAATGGCCACTATCCACGTAGACGGCAAAGCGCTCGAAGTCAACGGTGCGGACAACCTGTTACAGGCGTGTCTGTCGCTCGGCCTCGACATCCCCTATTTCTGCTGGCACCCGGCGCTCGGTAGCGTCGGCGCCTGCCGGCAGTGCGCGGTCAAGCAGTACACCGACGAGAACGACACCCGTGGTCGTATCGTCATGTCCTGCATGACCCCTGCCTCCGACGGCACCTGGATCTCCATCGACGATGAAGAGTCCAAGGCGTTCCGCGCCAGCGTCGTCGAATGGCTGATGACCAACCACCCGCACGACTGCCCGGTGTGCGAGGAAGGCGGTCACTGCCACCTGCAGGACATGACGGTAATGACCGGCCACAACGAGCGCCGCTACCGTTTCACCAAGCGTACCCACCAGAACCAGGACCTTGGCCCGTTCATCGCCCATGAGATGAACCGCTGCATCGCCTGCTACCGCTGCGTGCGCTACTACAAGGACTACGCCGGCGGCACCGACCTGGGCGTGTATGGCGCCCACGACAACGTATACTTCGGTCGCGTCGAAGACGGCGTGCTGGAAAGCGAGTTCTCCGGCAACCTCACCGAGGTCTGCCCGACCGGTGTGTTCACCGACAAGACCCACTCCGAGCGCTACAACCGCAAGTGGGACATGCAGTTCGCCCCGAGCATCTGCCATGGCTGCTCCAGCGGCTGCAACATCAGCCCCGGCGAGCGCTATGGCGAACTGCGCCGCATCGAGAACCGCTTCAACGGCTCGGTGAACCAGTACTTCCTGTGCGACCGTGGCCGTTTCGGCTATGGCTACGTCAACCGCAAGGATCGTCCACGCCAGCCACACCTGGCCGATGGCACCAAGCTGTCCCTCGACGCCGCCCTGGACAAGGCCGCCGACCTGCTGCGTGGCCGCACCATCGTCGGCATCGGCTCGCCACGCGCCAGCCTCGAGAGCAACTACGGCCTGCGCGAGCTGGTCGGTGCCGAATACTTCTACTCGGGCATGGAAGCCGGTGAGCTGGCCCGCGTGCGCCTGGCGCTGAACGTGCTGAACAGCAGCCCGCTACCAGTGCCGACCCTGCGCGACATCGAAGACCACGACGCCGTGTTCGTGCTCGGTGAAGACCTGACCCAGACCGCCGCCCGTGTCGCCCTGGCCGTGCGCCAGGCCACCAAGGGCAAGGCCGAGGCCATGGCCGACGCCATGCGCGTGCAGCCTTGGCTGGACGCCGCGGTGAAGAACATCGGCCAGCACGCGCTGTACCCGCTGTTCATCGCTTCGCTGGCTGAAACCAAGCTCGATGACGTGGCCGAAGAGTGTGTGCACGCCGCTCCCGCCGACCTCGCCCGCATCGGTTTCGCCGTGGCCCACGCCATCGACCCAAGCGCCCCAGCCGTCGAAGGCCTGGACGCCGAAGCCAAGGCCTTGGCCCAGCGCATCGCCGACGCCCTGGTCGCGGCCCAGCGCCCACTAGTCGTCGCCGGTACCTCACTGGCCGATCCTGCGCTGATCGAAGCCGCCGCCAACATCGCCAAGGCTCTCAAGCTGCGCGAGAAGAACGGTTCGCTGAGCCTGGTCGTGCCTGAAGCCAACAGCCTCGGTCTGGCGATGATGGGCGGTGAGTCCGTCGATGCGGCGCTGGACGCCGTGATCAGCGGCAAGGCCGACGCCATCGTCGTGCTGGAAAACGACCTGTACGCCCGCGTACCGACCGCCAAGGTCGAGGCAGCCCTGGCCGCGGCCAAGGTGGTGATCGTTGCCGACCACTCGAAAACCCCGACTGTCGACCGCGCCCACCTGGTACTGCCGGCCGCCTCGTTCGCCGAAGGCGACGGCACCCTGGTCAGCCAGGAAGGCCGTGCCCAGCGCTTCTTCCAGGTGTTCGACCCGCAATACCTGGACAGCAGCATCCAGATCCACGAAGGCTGGCGCTGGATGCACGCCCTGCGTGCCACCCTGCTGAACAAGCCGGTGGACTGGACCCAGCTCGACCACGTCACCAGCGCCTGCGCCGAAGCCGCCCCGCAACTGGCCGGCATCGTCAACGCAGCGCCAAGCGCCGCGTTCCGCATCAAGGGCATGAAGCTGGCCCGTGAGCCGCTGCGCTACTCCGGCCGTACCGCCATGCGCGCCAACATCAGCGTGCACGAGCCGCGTACCCCGCAGGACAAGGACACCGCGTTCGCCTTCTCCATGGAAGGTTACTCGGGCTCGGCCGAACCGCGCCAGCAAGTGCCGTTCGCCTGGTCGCCAGGCTGGAACTCGCCACAGGCCTGGAACAAGTTCCAGGACGAGGTCGGTGGCCACCTGCGCGCCGGTGACCCGGGCGTGCGCCTGATCGAATCGCAAGGCGACCGCCTGAGCTGGTTCAGCGCCATTCCGGGCGCGTTCAACCCGGCCCGTGGCACCTGGACCGCGGTACCGTTCTTCCACCTGTTCGGCAGCGAAGAGTCCTCCTCGCGCGCCACCCCGGTGCAGGAGCGCATCCCGGCCGCCTACGTGGCCCTGGCCAAGTCCGAGGCCGACCGCCTGGGCGTCAACGACGGCGCGCTGCTGAGCCTGAACGTGGCTGGCGTGGCCCTGCGTCTGCCGCTGCGTATCAATGAAGAACTGGGCGCTGGCCTGGTTGCGTTGCCCAAAGGCCTGGCCGGCATTCCGCCCGCCATCTTCGGTGCAGCCGTCGAAGGCCTGCAGGAGGCAGCACAATGAGCTGGTTCACCCCCGAAGTGATCGACGTGATCATTCAGGTCGTCAAGGCCATCGTGGTGCTGCTGGCCGTGGTGGTCTGCGGCGCGCTGCTCAGCTTCGTCGAACGTCGCCTGCTGGGCTGGTGGCAGGACCGCTACGGCCCGAACCGCGTCGGCCCGTACGGCATGTTCCAGATCGCCGCCGACATGCTGAAGATGTTCTTCAAGGAAGACTGGAACCCGCCCTTCGTCGACAAGGTGATCTTCACCCTGGCGCCGGTGGTGGCCATGAGCGCCCTGCTGATCGCCTTCTCGATCATCCCGATCACCCCAGGCTGGGGCGTCGCCGACCTGAACATCGGCCTGCTGTTCTTCTTCGCCATGGCCGGTCTTTCGGTGTACGCCGTGCTGTTCGCCGGCTGGTCGTCGAACAACAAGTACGCCCTGCTCGGCAGCCTGCGGGCTTCGGCGCAGACCGTGTCGTACGAAGTGTTCCTGGGCCTGGCGCTGATGGGCGTGGTGGTGCAGGTGGGCTCGTTCAACATGCGCGACATCGTTGAATACCAGGCCAACAACCTGTGGTTCATCATTCCGCAGTTCTTCGGTTTCTGCACCTTCTTCATCGCTGGCGTCGCCGTGACCCACCGTCACCCGTTCGACCAACCAGAAGCGGAACAGGAACTGGCCGACGGCTACCACATCGAATATGCCGGCATGAAATGGGGCATGTTCTTCGTTGGCGAGTACATCGGTATCGTCCTCATCTCGGCGCTGCTGGTCACCTTGTTCTTCGGCGGCTGGCACGGCCCGTTCGGCATCCTGCCGCAGGTGCCGTTCCTGTGGTTCGCCCTGAAGACCGCGTTCTTCATCATGCTGTTCATCCTGCTGCGCGCCTCGATCCCGCGCCCACGCTATGACCAGGTGATGGACTTCAGCTGGAAGTTCTGCCTGCCGCTGACCCTGATCAATTTGCTGGTGACCGCTGCGATCGTGCTCTACAACACGCCAGCCGTCGCGGCCCAGTGAGGATTTGACCCATGTTCAAGTATATCGGCGACATCGTTAAGGGCACCGGCACACAGCTGCGCAGCCTGGCCATGGTGTTCTCCCACGGGTTCCGCAAGCGCGACACCCTGCAGTACCCCGAAGAACCCGTGTACCTGCCGCCGCGCTACCGTGGCCGCATCGTCCTCACCCGCGACCCCGACGGCGAGGAGCGCTGCGTGGCGTGCAACCTCTGCGCGGTGGCCTGCCCGGTCGGCTGCATCTCGTTGCAGAAGGCCGAGACCGAGGACGGCCGTTGGTACCCCGAGTTCTTCCGCATCAACTTCTCGCGCTGCATCTTCTGCGGCCTGTGCGAAGAGGCGTGCCCGACCACCGCGATCCAGCTGACTCCGGATTTCGAAATGGCCGAGTTCAAGCGTCAGGACCTGGTGTACGAGAAAGAAGATCTGCTGATCTCCGGCCCCGGCAAGAACCCTGACTACAACTTCTACCGTGTTGCGGGCATGGCGATCGCTGGCAAGCCGAAAGGCGCTGCGCAGAACGAAGCCGAGCCGATCAACGTGAAGAGCTTGCTCCCATAAGGACAGAAAGATGGAATTCGCTTTCTACTTCGCATCCGGTGTCGCCGTTGTCTCCACGCTGCGCGTGGTGACCGGCACCAACCCGGTGCACGCCCTGCTCTACCTGATCATCTCGCTGATTTCCGTGGCGATGATCTTCTTCTCCCTCGGTGCGCCCTTCGCCGGTGCCCTGGAAGTGATCGCCTACGCCGGTGCCATCATGGTGCTGTTCGTTTTCGTGGTGATGATGCTCAATCTCGGGCCGGCCTCGGTCGCCCAGGAGCGTGGCTGGCTCAAGCCGGGCATCTGGGCGGGGCCGGTGATCCTCGCCGCCCTGCTGCTGCTGGAACTGCTCTACGTGCTGTTCGTCACCCCGTCGGGCGCTGCCATCAGCGGTACCACCGTCAGCGCCAAAGAGGTCGGCATCAGCCTGTTCGGCCCTTACCTGCTGGTGGTCGAACTGGCCTCGATGCTGCTGCTCGCGGCAGCCGTCACCGCCTTCCACCTGGGCCGCAACGAGGCGAAGGAGTAAATCATGGGTGCTATCCCTCTCGAGCATGGTCTGGCGGTCGCCGGCATCCTGTTCTGCTTAGGTCTGGTTGGCCTGATGGTCCGCCGCAACATTCTCTTCGTGCTCATGAGCCTGGAAGTCATGATGAACGCCGCTGCCCTGGCGTTCATCGTCGCCGGTGCCCGTTGGGTCCAGCCCGACGGCCAGGTGATGTTCATTCTGGTGATCAGCCTGGCAGCCGCCGAGGCCAGCATTGGCCTGGCGATCCTGCTGCAGCTGTATCGCCGCTTCCACACTCTCGATATCGATGCTGCCAGTGAGATGCGCGGATGAACCTTATCTTCCTGACGTTCGTATTCCCCCTGATCGGCTTCCTGCTGCTGTCGTTCTCGCGTGGGCGGTTCTCGGAGAACCTGTCCGCGCTGATCGGCGTCGGCTCGGTCGGTCTGTCGGCGGCCACCGCCGCCTACGTGATCTGGCAGTTCAACGTCGCCCCGCCTGAAGGCGGCGCGTACAGCCAGCTGCTGTGGCAGTGGATGTCGGTGGACGGCTTCGCGCCGAACTTCACCCTGTACGTGGATGGCCTGTCGGTCACCATGCTGGGCGTGGTCACCGGCGTCGGCTTCCTGATTCACCTGTTCGCCTCCTGGTACATGCGTGGCGAAGCCGGTTACTCGCGCTTTTTCTCGTACACCAACCTGTTCATCGCCAGCATGCTGTTCCTGGTGCTGGGCGACAACCTGCTGTTCATCTACTTCGGCTGGGAAGGCGTGGGCCTGTGCTCGTACCTGTTGATCGGTTTCTACTACAGCAACCGCAACAACGGTAACGCGGCACTCAAGGCGTTCATCGTCACCCGTATCGGCGACGTGTTCATGGCCATCGGCCTGTTCATCCTGTTCGTCCAGCTGGGCACGCTGAACGTGCAGGAACTGCTGGTGCTGGCACCGCAGAAGTTCCAGGCCGGCGACACCTGGATGGTCCTGGCGACCCTGATGCTGCTGGGTGGCGCGGTCGGTAAATCGGCCCAGCTGCCGCTGCAGACCTGGCTGGCCGACGCGATGGCCGGCCCGACCCCGGTTTCGGCGCTGATCCACGCCGCCACCATGGTGACCGCGGGCGTGTACCTGATCGCCCGTACCAACGGCCTGTTCCTGCTGGCGCCGGACGTGCTGCACCTGGTAGGTGTTGTCGGTGGCGTGACCCTGGTCCTGGCCGGCTTCGCCGCCCTGGTGCAGACCGACATCAAGCGTATCCTCGCCTACTCGACCATGAGCCAGATCGGCTACATGTTCCTGGCCCTGGGCGTCGGTGCCTGGGACGCGGCGATCTTCCACCTGATGACCCATGCCTTCTTCAAGGCCCTGCTGTTCCTTGCCTCGGGTGCGGTGATCGTTGCCTGCCACCATGAGCAGAACATCTTCAAGATGGGCGGCCTGTGGAAGAAGCTGCCGCTGGCCTATGCCAGCTTCGTGGTCGGTGGCGCCGCCCTGGCCGCCCTACCTATCCTGACCGTGGGCTTCTACTCCAAGGACGAGATCCTCTGGGAAGCCTTCGCCAGCGGCAACAGCGGCCTGCTGTACGCCGGCCTGGTCGGCGCGTTCATGACCTCGCTGTACACCTTCCGCCTGATCTTCATCGCCTTCCACGGCGAAGCCAAGACCGAAGCCCATGCGGGCCACGGCATCAGCCACTGGCTGCCGCTGGGCGTGCTGATCGTGCTGTCGACCTTCGTTGGCGCCTGGATCCACCCGCCACTGGCCGGTGTGCTGCCTGAAAGCGCCGGCCACGCCGGTGGCGAAGCCAAGCACTCGCTGGAAATCGCCTCGGGCGCCATCGCCATCGCCGGTATCCTGCTGTCGGCCCTGCTGTTCCTGGGCAAGCGTCGCCTGGTCAGCGCAGTCGCCAACAGTGGTATCGGTCGCGTCCTGTCGGCCTGGTGGTTCGCCGCCTGGGGCTTCGACTGGATCTACGACAAGCTCTTCGTCAAACCTTACCTGCTGATCAGCCACATCCTGCGCAAGGATCCGGTTGACCGCAGCATCGGCCTTATCCCTCGCCTGGCTCGCGGCGGTCACGTCGCCATGAGCAAGACCGAGACCGGCCAGCTGCGCTGGTACACCGCTTCGATCGCCGTCGGTGCCGTACTGGTACTCGGTGCCGTGGTAGTGGCCGCGGTATGACCATGAATCTTGCGACTTTGCCAAAGGAAACCAACCCGTCATGATTTTGCCTTGGCTGATCCTGATCCCCTTCATCGGCGGCTTCCTGTGCTGGCTGGGTGAGCGCTTCGGCGCCACCCTGCCGCGCTGGATCGCGCTGCTGACCATGTCCCTGCTGCTCGGCATCGGCCTGTGGCTGTGGGCGAACGGCAACTACACCCTGGCCCCGGCGCCGGGCGCCGAACCGGCCTGGGCCCTCGAATACAAGGTCGAGTGGATCAAGCGCTTCGGCATCAGCATCCACCTGGCCCTCGACGGCCTGTCGCTGCTGATGATCCTGCTCACCGGCCTGCTCGGCGTGCTGTCGGTGCTGTGCTCGTGGAAAGAGATCCAGCGCCACGTCGGCTTCTTCCACCTCAACCTGATGTGGATCCTCGGCGGCGTGGTCGGTGTGTTCCTGGCCCTGGACCTGTTCCTGTTCTTCTTCTTCTGGGAAATGATGCTGGTGCCGATGTACTTCCTCATCGCGCTCTGGGGTCACAGCTCGGCCGATGGCAAGAAGACGCGGATCTACGCGGCGACCAAGTTCTTCATCTTCACCCAGGCCAGCGGCCTGATCATGCTGGTGGCGATCCTTGGCCTGGTGCTGGTCAACTACAACAGCACCGGGGTGATCACCTTCAACTACAGCGACCTGCTCAAGGCCGAGCTGCCGGCCGGCGTCGAGTACATCCTGATGCTGGGCTTCTTCATCGCCTTCGCGGTGAAGCTGCCGGTGGTACCGTTCCACTCCTGGCTGCCTGATGCCCACGCCCAGGCGCCGACCGCCGGTTCCGTGGACCTGGCCGGTATCCTGCTGAAGACCGCGGCCTACGGCCTGCTGCGCTTCGCCCTGCCGCTGTTCCCGAACGCCTCGGCCGAGTTCGCGCCGATCGCCATGACCCTGGGCCTGATCGGTATCTTCTACGGTGCCTTCCTGGCCTTCGCGCAAACCGACATCAAGCGCCTGATCGCCTTCTCCAGCGTCTCGCACATGGGCTTCGTGCTGATCGGTATCTACTCCGGTAGCCAGCAAGCCCTGCAGGGCGCGGTGATCCAGATGCTGGCCCACGGCCTGTCGGCTGCCGCGCTGTTCATTCTGTCCGGCCAGCTGTACGAGCGCCTGCACACCCGTGACATGCGCCAGATGGGTGGCCTGTGGCACCGCATCGCGTATCTGCCAGCCATCAGCCTGTTCTTCGCCGCCGCCTCGCTGGGCCTGCCAGGCACCGGCAACTTCGTCGGCGAGTTCCTGATCCTGATCGGCAGCTTCGCCCACGTGCCATGGATCACCGTGATCGCCACCACAGGCCTTGTGTTCGGTTCGGTGTACTCGCTGATCATGATCCACCGCGCCTACTTCGGCCCGGCCAAGGCCGACACCGTGCTGGCCGGCATGGACAGTCGCGAGCTGATCATGGTGCTGGGCCTGGCTGGCCTCTTGATCCTGCTGGGCGTGTATCCGCAGCCGTTCCTCGACACCTCTGCCGCCACCATGAGCGGTGTGCAGCAGTGGCTCGGTTCCGCTTTCACTCAACTCGCTTCGGCCCGGTAAGAGCGCTATGGAATTCACCACTCAACACTTCATCGCATTGGCGCCGATGCTGATCACCACCATCACCACGGTGGTGGTGATGCTGGCGATCGCCTGGAAGCGCAACCACTCGCAGACCTTCCTGCTGTCCACCGTGGGCCTGAACCTGGCCTTGCTGTCGATCCTGCCGGCGCTGAAGGTCGCGCCGCTGGCGGTCACCTCGCTGGTGACCATCGACAAGTTCGCCTGCCTGTACATGGCGATCATCCTGGTGGCCACCCTGGCCTGCGTCACCCTCGCCCACGCCTACCTCGGCGAAGGCTCCAAAGGCTTCCCGGGCAACCGTGAAGAACTGTACCTGCTGCTGCTGATGTCGGCACTGGGTGGCCTGGTGCTGGTCAGCGCCAACCACCTGGCCGGCCTGTTCATCGGCCTGGAGCTGCTGTCAGTGCCGGTCTACGGCCTGGTGGCGTATGCGTTCTTCAACAAGCGCTCGCTGGAAGCCGGCATCAAGTACATGGTGCTGTCGGCCGCCGGTTCCGCCTTCCTGCTGTTCGGCATGGCGCTGCTGTATGCCGACGCCGGCGCCCTGACCTTCGACCAACTGGGCAAAGCCCTGGCCGCTACCAGCATGCCAAGCCTGCTGGCCCAACTGGGCCTGGGCATGATGCTGGTGGGCCTGGCCTTCAAGCTGTCGCTGGTACCGTTCCACCTGTGGACCCCGGACGTGTACGAAGGCGCCCCGGCGCCGGTCGCCGCGTTCCTGGCCACCGCCAGCAAGGTCGCGGTGTTCGCCGTGGTCGTGCGCCTGTTCATGCTCTCCCCCGCCGCCAGCAGCGGCGTGCTGAGCACCGTGCTGGCAGTCATCGCCGTGGCGTCGATCATCATCGGCAACCTGCTGGCGCTGACCCAGAGCAACCTCAAGCGCCTGCTGGGTTACTCGTCCATCGCCCACTTCGGCTACCTGGTCATCGCCCTGGTCGCCAGCAAGGGCCTGGCCCTGGAAGCCATGGGCGTGTACCTGGTCACCTACGTGATCACCAGCCTCGGCGCCTTCGGCGTGATCACCCTGATGTCCTCGCCATACGCCGGCCGTGACGCTGATGCCCTGTACGAGTACCGCGGCCTGTTCTGGCGCCGTCCGTACCTGACCGCGGTACTGACCGTGATGATGCTGTCGCTGGCCGGTATCCCGCTGACCGCAGGCTTCATCGGCAAGTTCTACATCATCGCCACCGGCGTCGAGTCGCACCTGTGGTGGCTGGTCGGCGCCCTGGTGATCGGCAGCGCCATCGGCGTGTACTACTACCTGCGGGTCATGGTCACCCTGTACCTGGTCGAACCGAACCTGCGTCGCCACGACGCCCCGCTGAAGTGGGAACAGCGCACTGGTGGCGTGATGCTGCTGGCCATCGCGATCCTCGCTTTCGTTCTCGGTGTTTACCCGCAGCCGCTGCTGGAGATGGTGCAGCAGGCTGGATTGCAACTGATCGGCTGATCGGCTGCCAGCGTCACTAGACACCCCGCCTCGGCGGGGTGTTTTTTTTCGGGTCCTACAGATCGTCCCCTGTGCTTCGTCTGCCCTTTGCAGCGTCAGACTCCCGCACCCGATCTGGAACCTCGTCCCCATGCGCCCCACCCTGCCCTACTCCCTGCTGGCCCTGTTCGTCGCCGGCACCGCCCAGGCCGCCAACCGCGTCGAACTCGACCAGATGCTGATCCAGGACCATCAACAGTCCGAGCTGGAAGCCGCCGCCGATCACCTGCGTGAAATCCCCGGCGCCAGCAACCTGGTGGACATGGACAAGGTAGGCCAGGGCCGGGTGGCCAGCAACCAGG
The DNA here is from genome assembly GCF_004519305.1 of Pseudomonas sp. RIT623. Taxonomy (GTDB): domain Bacteria; phylum Pseudomonadota; class Gammaproteobacteria; order Pseudomonadales; family Pseudomonadaceae; genus Aquipseudomonas. The sequence goes on from NZ_SOZA01000031.1 coordinate 32,960, forward strand.
ATGTGCTGGCCTACCAGCCGGGAGTGTTCGCCCAGTCGGCGGGCAACGATGGCATCAAGCTGTCGATCCGTGGTTCGGGCATCAACCGCGCGCCGGGTGCCCACGGCTCGGGCGTCTACACGATGTTCGACGGCCTGCCGCTGACAGGTCCCGGCGGCACGCCCTATGAGCTGTTCGAACCGCTGTGGCTGAGCCGCGCCGAAGTGCTGCGCGGTGCCAACGGTTTCGACCAGGGCTCACTTGCCCTGGGCGGCGCGATCAACTACGTGACCCACACCGGCTACGATGCCGCACCCTTGCAGGTGCGCTACGAAGTCGGCAGCCGTGGCTACCAGCGCCGGCACATCAGCTCCGGACAGGTGCTGGGCAACCTCGACTATTACGTAGCGCTTACCGACGCCGAGTACGACGGCTTCCAGCGGCACAGCAGCGGCAGCGCCAAGGGCATCGCCGCCAACGTCGGCTATCGTTTCAACCCGAATCTGGAAACGCGCTTCTACCTACGCTATCGCGAGACCGAGAACGACCTGGCCGGACGCCTGACCAAGGACCAGATCAAGCACGATCCGCGTGCGGCAAACCCGGCCTACCTGGCCCGCGATGACAGCCGCCCGCAACCGGGCAGCACCTGGGTCGGCAACAAGACCACCTTCTTCCTGGATGACGAATCGCGCCTGGAGGCGGGGCTGGTCTATCACGACTACCCAATGGACCTGCGCGAAGGCCCGATGCGCCTGAAGGTCGCCTACACCGATGTCAGCGGCACGCTGAACTACTTGCGGCGTGACACCCTGTTCGGCCATGAGAGCAAGACCACCCTGGGCTGGCGCACCACCAAGCACCTGCCCAACAGCGGCGCCTCGCAGTTCGCCCGCCCCGACGGCGACAACTTCGGGGCTCGCACCCGCGACTTCAGCTACCAGGGCTCGGACACTGTGTTGCATGCAGGCAACGATCTGGAGCTGATTCCGAACCTGTGGCTGACCACGGGCCTGGCGATGATCTACACCCGCCGTGAAAGCGACGTCACCTATCCAAGCAGTGGCGGCAAGGTCAGCCAGCATGACTGGGATTTTGCGCCACGGTTGGGCCTGCGCTACGACATCCGCCCGGACCTGCAGGTCTACGGCAACCTCAGCCGCTCGGTGGAGCCGCCGCACCCGTGGTCACTGGTCTGGAGCGCGCCGGTAAACAACCAGCCAATGAAGATGCAGAACCAGACCGCCACCACCCTTGAACTGGGCGCACGCGGCGATTCTGCGCTGGGCCGTTGGGACCTTGCCTGGTACTACGCCCAGGTACGTCATGAACTGCTGAACGTGGAAGTCGTGCAAGGCTTGCCGTTCAAGGAGTTCAACGCCAGCCCCACCGTGCACCAGGGCATCGAAGCCGGCCTGGACAGCCTCCTCTGGGAACAACCCGGCACCGGCAAGCTAAGCCTGCGCCAGGCCTACACCTTCAGCGACTTCCACTACCGCGATGACGACAAGTTTGGCGACAACCGCCTGCCCGGCATCCCCATGCATTACTACCAGGCCGAGTTGCGTTACGACTGGCCGACGGGGTTCTACGCCGGCGTGAATACGCAGATGGCCTCCAAGGTGCAAGTGGACTACGCCAACAGCAGCCACGCTGACGCCTACGCCCTGCTCGGCGCGCGGCTGGGCTGGGATTCGCCGAAACGTGACTGGCAGACATGGCTGGACCTGCGCAACCTGACCAACCAGCGCTATGCAGCGACGGTGACGCCAGGGTATGACGATGGCGGCAAGGATGTCGCCCGTTCGACGCCGGGAGAAGGCTTCGGCGCTTATCTGGGTGTTTCTTACAGCTTCCGTTAGGCCCACGGTATGCACTGAATACGCGCCTTGATAGCTATATTTCAGCAAGGCGCGGCGCAACGTCTCTCGAGCCAGGTGTGACTTACAGGCCTGGATAAATGGCGCCAGCCCATTTGCGGCTATTCCCGCTTCGGTACTGAATAAAACTTACACGCCTGCGTAAGCAAACCCTGATTCCAGGAATTATTTCATCTGTAATCGCAGCCTCGGCCGTTACAAAGCCCTCGCAGGCCGGGGCCTTATCCCACCGCGCGCCTGCGGTTTTACGCCTTCATGCATTTCCCTACTCCATCCGTACTCCTGCCTGGCACCAAGGCAGAGGGAAACGACTCCCATTTAAACAGGCGGTGGTGATTCGCAAGAATTCCAACGGCAACGAAAGTGTCGTTGCACCACTAACTGCAAGGAGAATCAAAGATGGGTATCTACATGGGTTTCCGCGCCAACACCCAAGACGAAGAACTGTCCGAGGCTATCACCCAGGCACCCTCCCAGGTGCAGCCTCAGCAGATCGATGCGCAGCACCTGGCTGAGCACGAGAAGCAGCAACTGAACGACGAGTAACGTGTTTGCGCAAGGTGTGCCTGATGGCACACCTTGCGCTCAGGAGCGCCCATGCCATCACTAGCCGAAAGCCCCTTCCAACACGAATCGTTCGAGGCGCAGGCCAGGCACCTGGCCTGCGTACTTGCCTTGCCCGCCATGGAGCAAGTCGGCATCACATCGAGTGCCCGGATAACCGAGCCAGTCGGCCCCGGGCTCAACAACCTGTTCCTGCTGCGGGTCGACGGTATCGAGCACCTGGGGTGCAGGGTACCGGGCGCCAATGGCGAGCTGGATAGCCGCCTGACCCCGGACATGCTGCTGGGCACGCTGCTGGAGGCGCGCTGGGACGAACAGGGCTGGCACTGCCAATACCAACCGTTGACCGACAGCCAATGCTCGGCGCTGTTCCAGCAAGCACTCACGTCTTCAAGCCACAGAATCCATTTTCCCTTTCCGGAACTGGACAGCCAATGCCGAGAGCAGATCGCGCCACCCTGCTTCTGGGATGCCCCGCAAGACCTGGCCAAACGCCTGGACCGCCAGGAGCAGCACTTTCGCGACACCACCATCGCCCTGCTTTCGGGCCGCCTGCGCCCCGGCGCAATCATCCATGATCCGGCGTGCTCCACCGGCACCTTCATCGCCACGCTGGCACGCGCACTGCCAAACAGCCAGTGCATGGGGGCGGATCGTTCGGCGGCGATGATCGACCATGCGACAGCCTGCCATCATTTGCCGAACCTGAGTTTCGAGATCGCCGACGCCCAGGTGCCGGTCATGCCAAAGGGCAGTTGCGACGTGCTGATCCTGCGCTTTCTGAACGCCGAGATGATGACCCGCGCTTGCGCCCTCGCGTTGTTCGAGCAGCTCACCGGCTTGATCCGCCCCGGCGGCATGGCCCTGGTGTTCGGCCAATCGAGTGTGTTGCTCGACGTCGGGCAGCAGGCCCGCCGGCTTGGCCTGCAAGTCGCCAGCAGCCTGGCCGGGGTCCCCGGCTCCTTGCAGTTGTTCCAGTTCTACCAATTGATCTGCCCCAAGCCCCTTCCGGAACAGATACCCTCATGAACAGACCTGCCGAACGCGAATACAGCCTGGCCGTTGCCAAGACGCGAGTCGAGGAACAACTGGCATTGCTTGGCTTACGCCTTGAGGAAACAGTCCTGGGCAACGGCCTCTGCTCGGTATTGATGCACCTGACTGACGAGGCAACCGGCAGGATGGCGCACGGCAGCGGCAAGGGCGGGCTCGAGGAAGCCCGCGTAGGCGCACGCTTCGAGGCGCTCGAGCACTACCTCGACGAGCACCAGCCACGCCCGTTGCACCTGCGCAGCACCGCCAGCCTGGCCCGCGAGGCGCACGTGCAGGGCGACTTCCTGCTGCCCTGGCTAGAGGCCCAGCCCGACCGATACCTGGCTTGCCAGCGCTATACCGACATCCACGCCAAGCCGCTGTTCGACTACCCGATTGGCGTCACCCACCCTGATTACGCCGACCAGCCCCTGCCAGGCGACAACTTCGACCACCGTGGGCTCAGGCGCTACAGCAGCAACGATGGCGCGGCAATCGGCGCCAGCCGCGACGAGGCTTTGCTGCACGCGCTGAACCAGATCATCGAGCGCGATGCACTGTCGCTGTTCATGTTGCGCCACGTCTACTACCAGCGCCCCGAACCCGTGCTGCAGGTGCTGCGCCCACCGGCGACCTCGGCCCTGTCACGCCTGTGGGGCGAGGCCGAACGCTGCCTGGACAGCCCTATTGCCGTGCTGGACATCAGCAACGAGTTCGCCAGCCGCAGTTTCCTGGCCCTGTGCCTGTGCCCGGCCTCGCCCTTGCAGGCCAACGTGGTCGGCTGCGGCGCCTCACTCGACCCTTGGCACGGTGTGCAGCGCGCCTTGAGCGAGCTGGTACAGCTGCAACTCAACAGTCGCTTGCCGCAAGCCCGGCAGCAGTTGCAGCAGGCGGCGGGCACACTGGCCGCCTGGCCAAGGCTGCAACGCTGCCAGCAGCGCGATATTGCCGCCCTGCTGGGTAACAGCCGCTACTGCACCTTGCCAGAACCGCTACCCGCACAGACTGTGACCCAGCAACTGCAGGTGCTGCTGGAAGACTTGCAGCGGCACGGCCATCAGGTGGGCATCTGCGAAGTGTTTCGCGGGGCCCAGGGGATCAGCCTGGTCAACGCCCTCGTACCTGGGCTGGAACGCTTCCATCTGGTCTGGAGCGGTAACCTGGTACTACCCGGCCCGCGCGGCCTGCGCCTGGCAGAAAGCGGATGACCTACGGCAACTGCACCTGCGGCTTGGTCGAGGCAAAGATCGCCCAGCTGGACACGAACAGCGCCGCGATCAACGGCCCGATCACAAACCCGTTGAGCCCGAACACCGCCAACCCGCCCAACGTGGACACCAGCACCAGGTAGTCCGGCATGCGCGTGTCCTTGCCCACCAGGATCGGCCGCAACAGGTTGTCCACCAGGCCGATCACCAGTACCCCAAAGGCGCTCAGCACGATGCCCTGCCAGGTCGCCCCGGTCAGGATGAAATAAGCCGCCACTGGCGCCCAGACGATCCCCGCCCCCACCGCTGGCAGCAGCGACAGGAACGCCATCAGCACCGCCCAGATCAGCGCGCTGGGAATGTCCAGCACCCAGAAGATCAACCCACCCAACGCGCCCTGGATAATCGCCACCAGCAGGTTGCCCTTGACCGTGGCCCGTACCACGCGCTTGAACTTCAGCTGCAAGCGGCGCTTCTGCTGCTCGGGCAGCGGCACGGCCTGGCGCACCTTGCGCGCTACCTCCGCCCCTTCGCGCAGGAAGAAGTACAAGAGGTAGAGCATGATGCCGAAGCTCACCAGGAACTCGAAGGTGCCCTGCCCAAAGCTGAACGCCTGGCCTGCAAGGAACTGGCTGCCCTGGGTGGCCCACTTGGTGATCTTGTCGCGCAGGCCGTCGAGGTTGCCCATGCCCATTCGGTCCAGGGCATGCTGGGCGTAGCCTGGAAGCATATCCTTGCCGCGTTCGATATAGCCGGCAATGTCCAGTTGGCCGCTCTCCACGCGCTGGTACAGCGCCGCGCCCTCCTGCACCAGCAGCATGCTGATGATCATCACCGGCAGCACCGCGATCAGCAGGCAGGCCAGCAGCGCCAGTGACGTCGCCAGGTTGCGCCGCCCGCCCAGGCGCAACAACAGACGACGTTGCAACGGCGCGAAAAGGATGCCCAGCACCACTGCCCAGAAGATCGCACCGAAGTACGGCAAGAGAATCCAGATGAAGGCAACGGTCACCAGCGCCAGCAGCGCAGTCAGGGCCTTGTTCTGCAACACAGTTTCGTTCATGGGCATTCCTCGAGGGCTCAACAGCTTAGTGCCCGGCGCCGGGGCAAAAGTGCCGTTGATCCAGATCAATACCGGCGCAGCGCCACGCCCTTAGCATCCGCGCCTTTTGCCCCGGTGCGCACCATGACCCCACTCGCCACGCCCGAACTGCTCGCCCCCGCCGGCACCCTCAAGACCATGCGCTACGCCTTCGCCTATGGCGCCGATGCGGTCTACGCCGGCCAGCCGCGCTACAGCCTGCGGGTGCGCAACAACGAATTCGACCACGCCCACCTGGCGCTCGGCATCCAGGAGGCCCATGCCCTGGGCAAGCGCTTCTACGTGGTGGTCAACATCGCCCCGCACAACGCCAAGCTCAAGACCTTTCTCAAGGATCTGGCTCCCGTCATCGCAATGGGCCCCGACGCACTGATCATGTCCGACCCGGGCTTGATCATGCTGGTGCGCGAGCACTTCCCGCAGGTGCCCATCCACCTCTCGGTGCAGGCCAACACGGTGAACTGGGCCGCAGCAAGGTTCTGGCAGGGCCTGGGCCTGTCGCGAGTGATCCTGTCCCGCGAGCTGTCGCTGGAAGAGATCGAAGAGATTCGTCAGCAGGTGCCGGACATGGAGCTGGAGGTGTTCGTCCATGGCGCGCTGTGCATGGCCTACTCCGGACGCTGCCTGTTGTCCGGCTACCTGAACAAGCGCGATGCCAACCAGGGCACCTGCACCAACGCCTGCCGCTGGAAGTACGACAGCACCCCCGCCACCGAGAATCTCACCGGTGATATCGTCCGCGAGGTCGAGCCGACCCTGGGCCTGGGCGCGCCCACCGCGCAGGTGTTCCTGCTCCAGGAAAGCAACCGTCCAGGCGAAGAGATGCCCGCCTTCGAGGACGAGCACGGCACCTACATCATGAACGCCAAGGACCTGCGCGCCATCCAGCACGTCGAGCGCCTGGCACATATGGGTGTGCATTCGCTGAAGATCGAAGGCCGTACCAAATCGCACTTCTACTGCGCCCGCGCCGTGCAGTCGTACCGCCAGGCCATCGACGACGCCGTGGCCGGTCGGCCATTCGACCGCGGCCTGATGGACAACCTCGAGTCCCTCGCCCAGCGCGGCTACACCGAAGGTTTCCTGCGCCGCCATGTGCATGATGAGTATCAGAATTACCAGCGCGGCAACTCAGTGTCCGAGCGCCAGCAGTTCGTCGGCGAGCTGACCGGGGTGCGCGTGGACGGCCTGGCCGAAGTGAAGGTGAAGAACCGTTTCGCCGTGGGCGACCATCTGGAACTGATGACTCCGCGCGGCAACTACCACTTCGACCTGCACCGCCTGTGCGACCGTCAGCAGCAGGCCATCGAGGTGGCGCCGGGCGATGGCCATGTGGTCTACCTGCCGATTCCCGAGCAGGTGTCCCTGGAGTTCGGCCTGCTGATGCGCGACCTGGAAGGCGCCGAGACCGCTGCCTGACAAATCTGTAATCCGCGCCTCAGGTGGCTGACAGGCGCTGGCGGCAAGGATGGTGGCAATTTCGTAGCGAGAGCACGCCATGCCACCGACCCCAACCCGCCGCACCTTCGTCAAGGGCCTGGGCGCCGCCACCGCCCTGGCCGGCCTTGGTCTGTGGCGCCCGCTGGCCCAGGCAGCAGAGGGGCGCTTGCCGCTGCACGACCTGAGTGGCCAGCAGTTCGAGCTGTTCATCGGCCAGACCCCGGTCAACATCACCGGTCGCCCGCGCACCGCGCAGACCGTCAACGCCAGCCTGCCCGGCCCGCAGCTGCGCTGGCGCGAGGGCGACACGGTGACCCTGCGCGTGCGCAACCGCCTGGACCAGCCCACCTCGATCCACTGGCACGGCATCATCCTGCCGGCCAACATGGACGGCGTGCCGGGCCTTAGCTTCGCCGGCATCGAACCGGGCGGCGACTACCTCTACCAGTTCACCCTGCGCCAGAGCGGCACCTACTGGTACCACAGTCATTCCGGGCTGCAGGAACAGGCCGGCGTGTACGGGGCCATCGTCATCGAACCCCGTGAACCTGAACCGCATAACTACCAGCGCGACCATGTGCTGCTGTTCAGTGACTGGTCGGACCAGGCGCCGGAAGCGCTGATGGCTACGCTGAAGAAACAGTCCGACGCCTTCAACTACCACAAGCGCACGGTGGGTGACTTCATAAACGATGTCGCCGAAAGCGGCTGGCGCAACACCCTCGACAACCGCTGGGCCTGGGCGAAGATGCGCATGAGCCCCACCGACCTCGCCGACATCAGCGCCGCCGGCTACACCTACCTGCTCAATGGCCAGCCACCGGACGGTAACTTCACCTGCCTGTTCCAGCCCGGCGAGACCGTGCGCCTGCGCCTGATCAACGCCTCGGCGATGACCTATTTCGACTTCCGCATTCCCGGCCTGAAACTCACGGTGATCGCCGCCGATGGCCTGCCGGTGACCCCGGTGACCGTGGACGAACTGCGTATCGCCGTGGCCGAAACCTATGACGTGCTGGTCACCGTGGGCGACCTGCCCGCCTACACCCTGTTCGCCCAGAGCATGGACCGTACCGGCTTCGCCCGTGGCACCCTGGCCCGCACCGCTGGATTGCAAGCTCCAGTACCCGAGCCGGATCCACGCCCGGTGCTGAGCATGGACGACATGGGGCATGGCGGCATGGGCGAGATGGACCATTCGAACATGCCGGCGATGGACCACGGCAGCATGGCGGGCATGGACCACTCGGCCATGGCCATGATGCAAAGCCACCCCAGCAGCGAGACCGACAACCCGCTGGTAGACATGCAGACCATGGCCCCGCGCGCCAACCTGGCCGATCCCGGTATCGGCCTGCGCGGCAATGGCCGCCGGGTGCTGACCTACGCCGACCTGCGCAGCCCCTACCCCGACCCGGACGGGCGCGAACCGTCGCGGGAGATCGAGCTGCACCTGACCGGCCACATGGAGCGTTTCGCCTGGTCGTTCGATGGCATCAAGTTCAGCGACGCCGAGCCTCTGCGCCTGAAGTACGGCGAACGGGTACGCATCACCCTGGTCAACGACACCATGATGACCCACCCCATCCATCTGCATGGCATGTGGAGCGACCTGGAAGATGAACAAGGCCGCTTTCTGGTACGCAAGCACACCCTCGACATGCCCCCCGGCAGCCGACGCAGCTACCGTGTGACCGCCGACGCCCTGGGCCGCTGGGCCTATCACTGCCACCTGCTCTACCACATGGAGACCGGCATGTTCCGCGAGGTACGGGTCGATGAATGAGATCAGCAGCCGCCGCATCGTCACCGGCGTCGCCCTTGTCGCCTTGCTGGCCAGCGAGCGTGCCCTGGCCGCCAGCATGCCGGGCATGGACCACAGCCAGATGAACCATGGCGCCATGCCGACGATGGATCACAGCCAGATGAACCACGCCACGCCCACCACCGCGCAACCGCGCACGCCCCTGGCGAACATCACCGATGCCGACCGGCGCGCCGCGTTCCCGTCGCTGCCAGGGCACCAGGTGCATGACCGCGCGATCAACTGGGCGGTGATCGTCGACCAGCTGGAATACCAGAACTTCGAAAGCAGCGGCGCGGTGAGCTGGAACGCCACCGCATGGGTCGGCGGCGATGTCGACCGGCTGTGGCTGCGCAGCGAGGGTGAGCGGGAACAGGGCAAGACTCACAAGGCCGAGTTGCAGGCGCTGTGGGGCCATGCCATCAGCCCCTGGTGGGAACTGGTCGGCGGTGTGCGCCAGGACTTCAAGCCAGCCAGCGGCCAGACTTGGGCCGCCTTTGGCATCCAGGGCGCGCCGCTGTACGGCCTGGAACTGGAGGCCACCGCCTATGCTGGCGAGCGCCAACAGACCGCGCTGCGCCTGGAAGCCGGTTACGCTATGCTGCTGACCAACCGCTGGATCCTCGAACCCACCGTTGAAGTGAACCTCTTCGCTCGCAACGACGCCGACCGCGAACAGGCCTCGGGGCTGGCTGAAAGCGAAGTGGGGCTGCGCCTGCGTTACGAGATCAGCCGTGGTTTCGCGCCCTATGTCGGGGTCAGCTTCAACCGCCTGCACGGCAACCGCGCCAACCAAGCCCGGGAGGATGGCGAGGACATCGGCCAGACCCGGCTGGTGGCCGGGGTCCGCCTGCGCTTTTAAATCTGCGTCACAGGAGCTTCACCATGCTGCGCAAACACCTGCTCACCCTCGGCCTGCTGGCCATCACCGGCCTGGCCCAGGCCGCCGAGACCATCGACGTCTACCGCGACCCCAACTGCGGTTGCTGCAAGGAATGGATCAAGCACCTGAGCGACAATGGCTTCACCGTCAACGACCATGTCGAACCGAACATGAGCGCGGTCAAGCAGCGCCTGGGCGTGGCGCCGGGCCTGGCCTCGTGCCACACCGCGGTGATCGACGGCAAGTTCGTCGAAGGCCATGTGCCGGCCGAGCAAGTGCGCCTGCTGGCCAAGCGCGACGACCTCAAGGGCCTTGCCGTGCCAGGCATGCCCATGGGCTCGCCGGGCATGGAAATGGGTGACCACAAGGACGCCTACCAGGTCATCGGCGTGACCCGGGATGGCCGGGACACCGTGGTCGCCAACTACTGATGCTCAGCCTCGCGGCGCTGTTCCTCAGCGCCTTTGGCGCCGCCACACTGCTACCCTTGCAGTCCGAGGCCGTGCTGGTCGGCCTGCTGCTGCGCGAGCCCCAGGCCTGGGCGCTGCTATTGCTGGTGGCCACCCTGGGCAATGTGCTGGGTTCGCTGGTCAACTGGCTGCTGGGCCGGGCCATCGAGCAACTGCGCGACAAGCGCTGGTTCCCGTTCAGCGCCAGCCAGTTGCAACGCGCCCAGCAGCGTTACCAGCGCTGGGGGCAATGGTCGCTGCTGCTGAGCTGGATGCCGGTGATCGGTGATCCACTCACGCTGATCGCCGGGATCATGCGCGAACCCTTCTGGCGCTTCTTGCTGCTGGTCACCCTGGCCAAGGGCGGGCGCTACATCGTGGTGGCGCTGATCACCCTGGGCTGGTTTCACAGCGGGTAACACCTTTGCTGCTCGGCCAGGGTCAGTGGCTGCTACAGTCGCCTTTCCTTATCTGGTCCTACAGGGAGTGCTCCCATGCTGCGCGCCACCGCCATCGCCCTCACCTGCCTCGCCTCGGGTGGCGCCATCGCTGCCGCCCCCTCCACCTATGGCGAGCAGCTCGAAGGCTTCACCTACCCGTACCCGCTGCGCCACTTCGACTTCCAGTCCCAGGGCCAGGCGCTGCAAATGGGCTATATGGACGTACCCGCGAAGGGCAAGGCCAACGGCCACAGCGTGGTGCTGATGCATGGTAAGAACTTCTGCGCCGGCACCTGGGAAACCACCCTCGATGCCTTGAGCCAAGCCGGCTACCGGGTAATCGCGCCTGACCAGGTCGGTTTCTGCACCTCGAGCAAGCCGGCGCACTACCAGTACAGCTTCCAGCAACTGGCCGACAACACCCACGCCCTGCTGGCGCAACTGGGCGTGGACCGGGCCATCATCCTTGGCCATTCCACCGGCGGCATGCTCGCCACTCGCTACGCACTGATGTATCCCCGGCAGGTGGAGCGCCTGGCCATGGTCAACCCTATCGGCCTGGAGGACTGGAAAGCCTTGGGCGTGCCGTATCGCACCGTCGACCAGTGGTACGCCCGGGAACTCAAGCTCGATGCCGAAGGCGTGCGCAACTACGAACGCAACACCTACTACGCCGGGCGCTGGAAACCCGAGTACGAGCGCTGGGTGCAGATGCTGGCGGGGTTGAACCAGGGCCCTGGGCACAAGCTGGTGGCATGGAACTCGGCGCTGATCTACGACATGATCTTCACCCAGCCGGTGGTCCATGAGTTCAAGGACCTGAAAATGCCAACCCTGCTGCTGATCGGCGATCAGGACAGCACGGCGATCGGCAGCGATATCGCCCCGCCCGAGGTCAAGGCCCGGCTAGGCCAGTACAAGATGCTCGGACCGCAGGTGGCGAAGCTGATTCCCCGAGGCGAGCTGGTCACCTTCGAGGGCCTGGGGCATGCGCCACAAATCGAGGAGCCGGGCAAGTTCCACCAGGCATTGCTTGGCTGGTTGCAACGCTGACGGTACTCGGGCTACCGCTGAACCGGCGGCTTGCACTCACTTCCAGATCATCGCCTCGGTCCAGCCCAGCTCGGCGAAATCCACCGCGCGCAAATGCGCTTCCTCCCCGCAGAAGAACTCATCCAGTTGTGGCGGCTGTACCTGGGTGTCACTGAGCATCGCATGCACCTGGCCACGGTGGTGGATCTGGTGTTCGAACAGGTGCGACAACAAGCGCAGGCGCTGTTCGCGCTGCACCCGATCGGGCCGCACGATGCTCACGTAGCGCCCCAGTTGCTCATCGCGCAAGCCCCGGCAATAGGCGATCAGCCGCTGGTCGGCCTGGGCCTGCTGGGCCTGCAGGTCGGTGCAGGTGCAAAACGGTTGCTCGGGCTGGAAGAAGCGCTCGCCGTCCGGGTCGGGAGCCGCGCCGCGCTGCTCGCATTCCAGGGCGTCAAGGTAGAACCAGTCCACCGTCAGCAGGTGGTTGAGGGTGGCCTTGATCGACGGGAAGAAGCTGCAACGCGGGGCGACGAACTCGTCCTGGGTCAGTTGCAGGCAAGCCTTGTACAGGCGGTGGTTGGCCCAGCCATTGTTGTAGGCCTGGGTCAGCAGGTGATGCGACAGCGGCTCCATGGTCGGCTCCTTCAGGCGAAGCGTTGCAGTTGCATCTCCCGTAGCCGGCTGAGGGTGCGCTGGTACGGGAACGCCAGATACCCTTGAGTGTAGAGCGCTTCCAGGGGCACCTCGGCTTCCAGGTACAAGGCCACGCGCCGGTCGTAGCATTCATCGACCAGGGCGATGAAGCGGCGCACGCTGTCGTCCTTGGGCGCCAGGGTCGGTAGCTCACGATCGCCGGCCAGCACCCGCGCGGCGCCGTCCTCGGTGCCACGCGCGATGCGACCAGCCCGTTGCTCGCCGCCCAATTGCGGGATACCGCCCAGCAAAATCGCCGGGAAGCGGTCGCACAGGGCCATGAAGTCCATGGCCGCCAGCGGTTGTTCGCACAGGTCGCGGTACTGGCACCAAAGCGCCTGGGTGCTGTGGCGCACCACACGAACCTGCCGGGACCCGAGTTGCAGGGGCTGCTCGCTGCCTGGCTCAGTCGGGCTCAGCTGCTGGAACACCGCGTCCAGTGCATCGGGCTGCGCGACCCAATAGCGCTGCTGCGCGGCCCCCGGGTGCAGCCGGTGATCCTGCTCGCCCGCCACTGCCAGTACGCCCATGTGTCGCTCGATGGCAGCGATGGCCGGCACAAAGCGCTCGCGGTTGAAGCCGTCGCGATACAGCTGACCGGGGGGCTGGTTGGAGGTGGCGACCACCACCACCCCCTGGTCGAACAGCACCTGGAACAGGCGCCCGAGGATGACCGCATCGCCAATATCGCTGACGAACAGCTCGTCGAAACACAGCACGCGGATCTCGCTGGCCAGCGCTCGGGCCAAGGCCTGGAGCGGGTCGGCGGTGCCACCCAGCTGGAACAGACGACGGTGAACCCAGGCCATGAAATGGTGGAAGTGCTGGCGCCGGGACGGCACTGTCAGGCAACGGTGGAACAGGTCCATCAGCCAGGTCTTGCCACGCCCCACCGGGCCCCAAAGGTACAGGCCCTGGGTTGGCTTACCCTGGCACAGGGCATCGAAACAGGCTTGCAACGCAGCGACGGCCACCGCCTGGGCGGGGTCGGTGACGAAGCCGCGCTCGCCAAGGGCCTGATGGTAGAGAGATTCGGGAGTCATGCCGTGCATGGTACGCCATTCCGGCATCAAGCCGCGCCCCCACGCACCGCAGGAGCCAGCCTCGCTGGCGAACCAGGCAACACCAGCGCCTGGAGTTACGACCCCATCAGCCCTGTTTCAATCCCACCTTCAACAACACCCCATCCTTGTCATCGGTCAGCACATACAGATACCCGTCCGGCCCCACCCGCACATCGCGGATGCGCGCTTTCAGCTCACCCAGCAGGCGCTCTTCATGCACCACCTTGTCACCCTCGAGCTGCAGGCGAATCAGCTCCTGGGTGGCCAGGGCGCCGATGAACAGGTTATGGTCCCACGCCTTGAACGTCGGGCTGTCGTAGAACGCCATGCCACTGATGCCCGGCGACTTCTCCCATACATGGTGCGGGTCGACCATGCCCTGGACATGCTTGCCCTTGGCCTCGGGGATCGGCAGCAACGAGTAGTTGATGCCATGGGTGGCGATCGGCCAACCGTAGTTCTTGCCCGGTGCCGGGATGTTGATCTCGTCGCCGCCACGCGGGCCGTGCTCATGGGTCCACAGCTTGCCGGTCCAGGGGTTGAGCGCCGCGCCCTGCTGGTTGCGATGACCGAGCGACCAGATCTCGGGGCGCACCTGGTCGCGGCCGACGAAGGGATTGTCCTTGGGCACTTCGCCATCGGGCAGGATCCGCACGATCTTGCCCTGCAGCTTGTCCAGGTCCTGGGCGGTGGCGCGCTGATTGTTCTCGCCCAGGGCGATGAACAGGTAACCCTCACGGTCGAACACCAGGCGCGAGCCGAAATGGTTACCCTCGGAAAGCTTGGGCAACTGGCGGAAGATCACCGTGAAGTTCTCCAGCCGTGCCTGGTCCTGGGACAGCTGCCCACGGCCCACGGCAGTTCCGGCCTTGCCATCCTCGCCCGCCTCGGCGAACGACAGGTACACCGTGCGGTCCTGGGCGAACTCTGGCGACAGCACCACATCGAGCAAGCCGCCCTGCCCTTCGGCCCATACTTTGGGCACGCCAGACAGTGGCGGGCCGACCTTGCCCTCGGCGCTGACGATGCGCAGGTTGCCTGGGCGCTCGGTCACCAGGATGGACTTGCCATCCGGCAGGAACGCCAGGGCCCAAGGGTTGCGCAGGCCATTGGCGAGGGTGCTGACGCTCAGCTGGCCCTCCTCGCTGGGCAAGGTCTGCTCGGGGGCGGCCTGGGTCAGCAGTGGCAACAGGCCGGCGGCAGCCAGGGTGATCAACCAGGTGCGTGGCGTCATGCTCGGATCCTTCGCAGGGGCTCACGGCACGCGTTGCGAGTCGCGCGGTGGCCGGGTGGGTTGCAGGTTCGGGGTCTGTTGCTCGCGGCGCAGGTTTTCGCCGTTGCCGATGCCGCGGTTGTCCAGGGTAGGTGGGCGCGGGTTGGGCTGGGTGGACGGGCCGCGCACGGGCGGCGCAGCCGGCACGCTGCCCTGACGGCTGTTGGGGTTGGCCCGCATGATCGGGCTGTTGTAGGGGTTGTTGCTGTCGTTGGCGGCCAATGGTGGCAACGGCGCAGCCTGGAGCGGCAGGGCCAGCAACAGGCCGAGGGCCAGGGTTGGCAGTGTGGCGTTCATGCTTCACCTCCGGTACGAAAAGGCGCGCTCCAGGGTTGGATAGCCTAAGGCGCGCAGGGTTCGACGCAAAGGTGGCAATCCGCGTGGAGATGATTCCTGATGTTTCAGTATGGCTCCTCGTAGTGCTTGGAGCGGGCGTTCCCCGCGATGACCCAGGCCCAATCGGGCCTTGTCGCGGGGCAAGTCACCTCTCACCCTTGCGCTAGGTGCTTGTCGACCTTGTGCCGGGCGGCATACAGGCACAGCATCTCCATTGCCAAGGTCGCCCCGGCCAGCGCGGTGATATCGGCATGGTCGTAGGCCGGCGCCACCTCCACCAGGTCCATGCCCACCAGGTTGATCCCGCGCAGGCCGCCGAGGATCTCCAGCGCCTGCACCGTGCTCAGCCCGCCGCACACCGGCGTGCCGGTACCTGGGGCGAAGGCTGGGTCGAGACAGTCGATATCGAAGGTCAGGTACACCGGCATGTCCCCCACCCGCGCGCGGATCGCCGCGATGATCGCCTCGGTGCCCTGGCGGTGCACCTGGCGCGCATCGAGGACGGCGAAGCCCTGGCTGTCGTCGTTGGTGGTGCGCAGGCCGATCTGCACCGAGCGCGCCGGGTCCACCAAACCTTCGCGCGCGGCATGCCAGAACATGGTGCCGTGGTCGATGCGCTGGCCCTCCTCGTCCGGCCAGGTATCGCTGTGGGCGTCGAAGTGGATCAGCGCCAGCGGGCCGTGGCGCCGGGCGTGGGCCTTGAGCAGCGGGTAGCTGATGAAGTGATCGCCACCGAGGGTGAGCATGGCGCAGCCGGCCTCGAGGATGCGCTCGGCATGGGCCTCGATGCTGGCTGGGACCGAGGCCGGGGTACCGCTGTCGAAGGCGCAGTCGCCGTAATCAATCACCGCCAGTTGGTCGAACGGGTCGAATGTCCACGGCCAATGGCGGGCCCAGGCCTGTTGCACCGAGGCGGCGCGAATCGCCCGCGGCCCAAAGCGCGCGCCCGGGCGGTTGCTGGTGGCGGTGTCGAACGGCACGCCGCTGACCACCACGTCGACACCGCGCAGATCGCGGCTATAACGGCGCCGGGAAAAACTGGTGATGCCAGCGTAGGTGCTCTCGGCGGCGGTGCCGTAGAGGCTGTCACGGGTGATGGCCTGGTCGTTGTTTTGGGCGAGGTCCACGGTTGCGCTCCTGTGGTGGTCATTGGCGGCTGCGGAAAGTGGTCCACAGGCGATTGCGCTGGCGCAGGTCGGCCAGCGCCATGCTGCGGTCGGCGAACAGGCGCTGGCGCACCGTGGCCGGGGGGTAGATGTCCGGGTCGTCGCGGATGGCCTCGTCCACCAGCGGCGTGGCCGCCTGGTTGGCATTGGCGAAGAACAGCGTGTTGGTCAGTGCCGCCACCGATTCGGGGCGCAGCATGAAGGCGATGAAGGCCCGGGCAGCCTCGGGATGCGGGGCGTCCTTGGGGATCACCAGGTTGTCCTGCCAGACCAGGGTGCCTTCGCGGGGAATGCGGTAGATCAGCGCGAACGGCTTGCCGGCGCGGCGCGCCTGGTCGGCGGCCATGGCGGCGTCGCCGTTGTAGGTCAACGCCAGGCACACGCTGCCATTGGCCAGGTCGTTGATCTGCCGGCCGTTGGCCACGTAGCTGATCGACGGCTGCAGTTGCATCAGCAGTTGCTGCGCCGCATCCAGGTCAGCCTTGCTCTGGCTGTACGGGTCCTTGCCCAGGTAGTTCAGGGCCACCCCAATCACCTCCTGGGGCGAGTCGGGCATGGCGATGCCGCAATCTTTCAGACGGCTGGCATATTCAGGCTTGAACAACAGGTCGAGGCTGTCCAGTGGCACTTCGCCCAGGCGCTGGCGAACCGCCTCGACGTTAACCCCCAGGCCCAGGGTGCCCCAGGTGTAGGGCACGGCATGGCGATTGCCCGGGTCGGCCTCGGCCAGCTTGGCCAGCAGGTCAGGGTCGAGGTTGGCATAGCCTGCCATCGCCTGTGCCTGCAGCGGCTGCAAGGCGCCGGCCTTGAGCGCGCGGGCCAGCACCGTGGCCGAGGGTACCACCACGTCATAGCCGCTGCCGCCGGTCAGCAGCTTGGTTTCCAGCACCTCGGTGGTGTCAAAGGTGTCGTAGCGGACCTTGTAGCCGGTTTCCTGCTCGAAGCGCTCGAGGGTCTGTGGGGCGACATAGTCGGCCCAGCTGTACAGGTTGACGACTTTCTCCTCGGCCTGCAGCGGCAGGGCGATCAGCAGTGGCAGCAGGCACAACGTTCGACGCATGGCGGGCACCTCGGCTTGGGGGTGGGTGCCGCCAGCATGCCGGCCGGGTTACATTGCAAAAATGGCAACTTTGCAAAGCTGACATTCATCGGGAGCAATGTGATGCTGGGACAACTGCACGACCTCGACCTACACCTGCTGCGGCTGTTCGTCACTGTAGTCGAGGCCGGCGGCTTCAGCGCCGCCCAGGGCGTGCTGGGGCTCAGCCAGCCGAGCATCAGCCAGCAGATGGCCAAGCTGGAGACACGCCTGGGCTATCGCCTGTGCAGCCGCGGTAAAGGTGGCTTTCGCCTGACGGAAAAGGGCGCGCAATTATTGCAGGCGACCCGTGGCCTGTTGCTGCAGATCGAGCAGTTCCGCCAGCAGGCCAACGGCGTGGCCGGGCGCCTGCTGGGCACGTTGCGCATCGGCCTGGCGGAGAACCAGGATGGGCCTGTGACCCTGTGTATCGCCCAGGCCATAGCACGGTTTCGCCAGCGCGAGGAGTCGGTACAGCTGGAGCTGACCTGCGCCCCGCCCGCCGAGTTGGAACGCCTGTTGTTGGAGCAGCGCCTGGATTGCGCCATCAGCTATTTTTCCGGTAACCAGGCGGCGTTCGACTACCGGCCGTTGTTCGAGGAGCGCCAACGCCTGTACTGCGGCAAGGGCCACGCGCTGTTCCAGGCCGCCGAGGTGAGCCGCGCGCAATTGCTCGATGCCGACCAAGTGCGCCATCCCTACCGCTTTCTGAAACAGGGTGAACCCTTCCAGAGCCGGCGCAGCATGGCCTTGGCCGAGCAGATCGACAGCGCCTTGACCTTCATCCTCTCTGGCCGGCACATCGGTTACCTGCCCTGCCACTGCGCCGCGCCATGGGAGGCCCAGGGCTGGTTGCGGGCGTTGGACCCCGCGCTGGATTTCAGCGTGCCCTTCACCCTGGCCCGACACCGCGGCCAGGCGCCCGGGGAAGCCATGCTGGCGTTCATCGAGGACCTGGGCGCAGCATTTGCCGAGCGTGGGCGTTAGCTTGGGGCAAGCCCGCCGATCAACCCGCGCCCATGCTCAATAGACGAGGTTCCAGGTCAAGGTGTAGGTCCGCCCACGGCCCTGGTAGTCGTACAGGTAAGCCGGCCCGTAAGTCGGCGCGTAGAACAGCGTCGCCCGTTGGCCCCACACCGTGCTGTACTGCTTGTCGAACAGGTTTTGCACACCGGCGCTGAAGGTGCCGAAGCCGGTCTCCTGACTGCCCAGCAGATCAAAGGTGGTGTAGCCGTCGATCTGGTGATGGGCATCGTCGCGCAGGGTGAAGGCATGATTGGCCTGCAACCGCGCCGTGCGGCCATCGCCCTTCCAGCCGACGAAGGCGGTGGCCTTGGACAGCGAGGCATAGCGGGCGTCGCGCTTGATCCAGTCGCCGTCGGCGTCCTCCTCTTGCGAGCGCACCAGGTGCATGGTGCCTCCGGCCTCCCAACCGTTGTGCAAATAGCGAGTCAATGCCCCTTCGAAGCCGAAATCACGACGTTTCTGCTCCTCGACATCGATGGTCAGGGTGGCGGAATCGACATTGATGACCTTGTCCGACCAGATGTAGTACAGCGCCGCCTGGGCGTTCCAGTCCAGGTCGGCATAGCGCCAGCCCAGCTCCACCTGGCGGCTCTTGATCCCGGCCAGCGGGTTGTCGCCCACCGATAGGCCCGGCTTGCCGTAGTACTTGGCCGGGTCGGGCAATTCGAAGCCTTCGCCGTAGTTGCTCCATACCTGGTGACCGTTCTTGAAGTCGTAGATGGCGCCGAGGTTGTACAGGTTCACCTGGTAGTCGTTGCTGCCGCCTGGCACGCTCTTGAAGTCGCTGACCTGGACATCCATCTGCTGGCGGCGGGCGCCACCGGACAGGGTCAGGTTGTCGGTGGCGTGCCAGTCGAGCTGGCTGTAGAACGACACGCCATCGACCCGGTAGCTGGGGTAGCGCGGCGCCTTGCTGGCCTTGTCCAGGTCCAGGCCGCCGCTTGCAGACGAGACTCGTGCATCGAAGGTGGTCTGCTCGGCGTTGAAGCGCTCGCGGTCGAAGTCGACACCGTAGGTCAGCTTGAGGGTATCCCACTGCTTGGCGAACAGTGCCTTGAGGCTGGAAACCTCGAAGTTCTGCTGCGACGCGGCGAAGTACACGCCGCGCGAACCGGTAGGCTTGCCGGTGTTGTAGTAGGGGAACGGGTAGAAGTTGTCGTTTTCCTTGCGGTACGAGGCCTGCAGGTAGAAGTCCTGGCCGAGCAGGTCGCGGTGGTGGTAATTGGCGTTGAGCAGCAAGCGTCGGGTACGCGGCTGCAGGTCGGATGAATAACCGCCGCGCAGCTCGGCGTTTTCAAGGTCCGAGGGCGCGTTGTGACGCAGGTTGGGGAAGTAGATACCGGTGCTTCCATGGTTGCCGGAGTCGTAGTACTGGGCCAGCAGGTCCAGGCTCTGTTCATCGCTCAGGGTCAGGCCCAGGGTACCGAGCAGGTCGAGGCTGCGGTTGTACTGCAGGTCGGTCTGGGTGTTGTCGATGAAAATCTGCTCGCCGGCACCGTCGTAGAACGCCTCGTTCTGCTCGCCGGAAATCCCCAGGCGGGCATTGATCCGCTCGTTGCCGCCGCTGATCGACTGGGCGATACGGGTCGACAGGTCATCGCTGTTGTTGAAACCACTGCTGGCGCCCAACTGGGTTTCGAAACGTAGCGGGCCCGCCTCGCCCTTCTTGGTGACGATGTTGATGATCCCGCCGGTGGCGCCACCACCGTAGATGGCGCTGGCCCCGGACAGCACCTCGACCCGCTCGACGTTGAACGGGGAAATGCTGTCGAACTGCCGCGACAGGCCGCGGGAGCTGTTCTGGCTCACACCGTCGATCATCACCAGCACTTCACGACCTCGCATGTTCTGGCCGTAGTTGGTACGCCCTTCCGGCGCCAGGTCCAGGCCTGGCACCAGCTTGCCGATAGCCTCCTTGAGGCTGACGCCGCTGTCGATCTGCTCGCGCAACTGCTGCTGGTCGACCACCCAGACCGTACCGGGGATCTCGCTGATCGCGGTGCTGGTGCGCGATGCCACGCTGACCTCGATAGGCTTGAGGTTGACACTCTGCGGCGGCGCGGCGCGGCGCAGGGTGACCGTGCGCGCGTCGTTGAACTGGTAGCTGACGCCGCTGCCAGCCAGCAAGGATTGCAACGCCTGCTCCAGGCTGTAGCTGCCGCTGAGCGCCGGCGCCTGCAGGTCGGCCACGTCCGAGGTGGTGTAGAGCAGGTGCAGCCCGGCCTGGTCGGCGAATGTGGTGAGGGCCTGGTCCAGCGGCTGAGCCGGCAGCTCGAGCCTGACCTGGCGAGCCTGGGCGCTGCCAGCGGGGGCGTCGGTGGCGGCCTCGACCAGCGGCGGCCCGGCCAGGGAGGCCAGGGCAGTGCAGGACAGCAAGGCATGTTTGAAGCGGTGCGGGAGCGTAGCCTTCACGAAAGAGCTTCCAGACAGTCGGAGGAAAGAGGGTTGGGTGATCAGTGCCCCTACGACGATCTGGCTGAGATGAACTTGCAGTGGTAAATGAAAAAAATTTCGATTGCCGACTCGCAGGGCTCAGTACACCACCGCCAGGAACGGCAGGTAGGTGACTTTCAACCCGTAGCGTTGTTCGAGGGTGCGCAACAGCGCATGGGGGTCGTCGAGATCGAACACGCCGCTGACTTCCAGGGCCGCGAGCTGATGGTCGGGAATCACGATACGGCCATGCTGGTAGCGCTCAAGCTCCGCCAGCACCTGGCCCAGCGGCTTGCCGTTGAAGATCAGCTTGCCGCGCTGCCAGGCCGTGCGGGTACCGGCATCCGGCGCAGGTTGCAGGGCTTGGCCGGCCACTTGCGCCTGGCCTTCGGCCAACAGTACCTGGTCACCGCCGGGTTGCCGGCGCACGCTGAACACTGCAGCGTTGCCGGTCACCGGCGCGCCTGCGGCCTGCACCACGAACGGGCGTGGGTCGGCGACCGTCTCGAACAGCGCCTCGCCCGCCTCCAGCACGACCTTGCGCTCATGTTCGCTGTAAACCACCGACAAGGCGCTGGCGCTGTTGAGCGTGACCCGCGAACCGTCGGCCAGGGTCAGGCTGTAACGCTGGCCGACAGCCGTGTGGTAATCCGCCCGCCAGGCTGGCACCTGCTGCCAGGCTACATAGCCGGCCATGCACAGCACCAGCGACGCGGCAATCGCCGATAGCCGCCGCCACGGCCGCGCTGGTGCCGGGCGAGCCTTGGCGGTCGAGGTGTGGCCCAGGTCTCGCCACAGCGCCTCGGCCTCAGCCGCCGCCTCTGCATGCGCCCGGCTCAACTGGCACCAGCGCTGGTAGCGCGCGCGATCGGCGGCCGTGGCATTGCCCGCGTGCAGCAACACCTGCCAGTCGAGGGCATCGTCGGACAGCGCACTGAGGGGTTGGCAGTTGGGCATGGCGTGGGCTTCAGTCATGGTTGTGCTTGAGCCAGTCACGGCAATGGCGCAGGGCCTGGCCGATGTATTTTGCCACCATGCTCTCGGAAACGCCCAGCCGTTGCGCGATCTGCGCCTGGGTCAGGCCTTCGACACGGTTGAGCAACAGCGCCTGGCGGGCATTGCGGGGCAGTTGCAACAACGCCTCGTCGAGGATCTGCAGGCGCTCATGGGCCAGCAACGCGGCCTCTGGCGGTGGCGCCGGGCAGGCCAACGCGGTAGCGCCATCGCTGTCCTCGTGGCTGGCCGCCAGGCGCTGCTCGCGGCGCAGGGCATCGATGGCCAGGTTGCCGGCCACGCGGAAGATGAAGCTGCGCGCATGCAGCACCTGCACCGCCTGGCCGTCGACCTTGACCAGCTTGAGGTAGGTTTCCTGGGCGACATCGGCGGCGCGCTGGCGGTCGCTCATGCGCCGGGTCAGGAACTGCAACAGGTCGTCGTAGTGCTCCTGGAAACTGGCCAGCAGCCCGGACACGGGAGAGATCGCCATGGGTAGAGATCGGGAAGAGTTATCGGTCGTTAATGAGAAACAGTATCTTTCATATCGGGCCATACTTTCAACGCCGCTGGGTATTTGCCACACTACCAGCTCGCCCGTGAGCCGAGACCGTCATCGCCATGTTCGTCCGCTGCTGCCTGATCCTGCTGCTGTGCCTGGGCTTGAACGCCTGCGCGCTGTTCCACAACCGCGATCCGCTGACGATCAGCGTGATCGGCATCGATCCCCTGCCCGGCCAGGACCTGGAGCTGCGCATGGCGGTGAAGATCCGCGTGCAGAACCCCAACGAGGCGCCCGTGGATTTCAACGGCATCGCCTTGAACCTGGAGGTCAACGATCAACCCCTGGCCGCCGGCGTGAGCGACCAGCGCGGGCACATCGGCCGTTACGACGAGGCGATGCTCGTGGTGCCGGTGAGCATCACCGCCTTCGCCTTCCTGCGCCAGGCCTATGGCCTGAGCCGGGTCGAGTCGCTACAAGGCCTGCCTTATGTGCTGCGCGGCAAGCTTGCCGGTGGCCCGCTGGGCACGGTGCGCTTCACCGACAAGGGCAAGCTCGACCTGCCCGGCCCGACACAGGCCGGTTGGTAGCGGTCAGTCGGCGACGAAACGCACGCCCGGGCGGGCGCGCTCGTCCACGCACAGCTCGAACACATCTGGCCGCGCATAGTGGCCGACCACGTCGAAATCGTAGCGGGCCTGCACCAGTTGCGCGGTATCGACCTCGGCGGTCAATAGCCCGCGCGTGGCCACCAGGGGCCCTGCCAATACCTCGCCCAGCGGGCCGACGATCACGCTGCCGCCATTGATCAGCGGCCGCTCGGCGGGCCAATTGGGCACGTCCAGGCCCAGGGCCACCGGCGAGTCCTGCACCTGGCAGGCGCTGATGACGAAACAGCGCCCTTCAGCGGCGATGTGGCGCATGCTCACCTGCCACAGGTCCCGCTCGTCGACGGTCGGCGCACACCACAGCTGCACGCCCTTGGCGTACATCGCGGTACGCAGCAGCGGCATGTAGTTCTCCCAGCACACCGCGGCGCCGAGACGCCCGGCGCGGCTGTCCACCACCGCCAGCGTCGAGCCGTCGCCCTTGCCCCAGATCAACCGCTCGGTACCGGTGGGCATCAGCTTGCGGTGCTTGGCCACCAGACCTGCCTCCGGCTCGAAGAACAGCACAGTGCAATACAAGGTGTTGCCACTGCGCTCGATGACCCCGAGTACCAGGCTTGCGCCGGTGCGTGCCGAAAGCTGCGCCAGTGCGTCGGTCTCGGCGCCTGGTACGTCGATGGCGTTGGCAAAGTAGCGGGCAAAGGCCTCGCGGCCCTCGGGCAGGCGATAGCCCAGTTGCGTGCCGAAGCCCTCGCCTTTCGGGTACCCCCCCAGCAACGCTTCGGGCATCACCACCAGGCTGGCGCCGCTGTCGCGAATGGCCTGTTCATAGCCAATGATCTGTTCCAGGGTGGCGGCCTTGCCTTCAGGCAACGAGCCGATCTGCAGCGCGGCGACGATGGACTTGGGCATTTCTCGAGACTCCAGTCAGGGTAAAGGTCTGGTAGATTCTCCAGCGCGCTGCACTCATGAATAAAGCCCACTTCACTACTGAATGATATTGACCTTATGAATATCATCGACATCGACCTGAACCTGCTGAAAGTCTTCGAAGCACTGCATGACGAAGGGGGCGCAAGCCGCGCCGCCTTGCGCCTGGGCCTGACCCAGTCAGCGGTCAGTGCCGCCCTGCGCCGCCTGCGCCAGGTGTATGACGACCCGCTGTTCGTGCGCACCGGCCGCGGCCTGAGCCCGACCCTGCGCGCCAACCAGCTCAAGCCGCTGATCAGCGAGGCTTTGGGCAAGTGCAGGCAAAGCCTGGCGTTGCTCGACCCCGAAGCCAATCACTTCGAGGGCCGGTCGCTGAGCCTGGGGCTATCGGACGATTTCGAAATCGCCTACGGCCAGGCCCTGATCGCCGCGGTACGCCGGCAGGCCCCGGGGCTGCGCCTGATCTTTCGCCAGACCCACAGCCAGATCGTCGCGCAGGGCTTGCTGGAGCGCAGCCTGGACCTGGCGCTGACCTCGGGCGGCTTTGCCCAGCGCCTGCTCAGCCGCGTGGTGCTCGGCGACGGTGACTACCAGTGCCTGGTCGATCCGACTAGCCTGGCGCCCGATCAGGCACAGCTGAGCCTCGACGCCTTCGTCGAACGGGAACAGATCCTGGTGTCATCTGGTGGTTTCGTGGGGATTGTCGACGAAGCCCTGGCCGCCGTGGGCAAGCATCGCACGATTTGCGCGGCCACCAGCCATTTTGCCGCGCTGGGACACTTGCTCAAGGGCACCCGGTATCTGGCCACCTTGCCCGGCCATGCGGCCAGGGCGATTGCCGCCAATGCCGGGCTGCGGGTACTGCCCTGCCCACTGGCGCTGCCACGCTACCCGATCGAGCTGGGCTGGCGCAGCAGCGGGCCGCTGGACCCGCTGGTGGAGCGGGTGCGTGCGGCGGTGCTGGAGGTGTTCGCCTGACTCAGCGGTTGTTGCTGGCGGCGGCCATCATCTTGTTGACCTCGCTGCGCACCAGATTGGTGAACTCTGGTGGCGACATGCCCTCGAGTTCGGCGCGCACCCATTCCGCCCATTTGCCTTTGCGCCGCGGCTTCTCGGCGATCAAGCGCGCCGCCTCGCCCTTGGCCTTGCCCAGGTTGCTCTGCCAAAACTCGAACAAGCGGGACTTCTCCGCCTCGATCTGCGCCCGTTCCTGGAAGCTCAAATTGGCCAGATTGAAACTCATGGGGGTAATACCTGCCGCTGGAAATGGCCGCTATCTTACACTGTAGGGCCAGGCCACCGGAACGCCGCTGCAACTTTCCCGGCGCCGTGGCATCCACTGTTCAACTCCCTACCCTTCACGAGGATGTGTACATGGCCAGGAAAAACGCCGCGCAAGCCGACAGCGACCAGATCAAGGACCAGGTGTTCAGCGAACTGCAGGCATTGATCGAGGAGTCGGAACGGCTGCTCAGCGACAGCGCTTCATTGGTCGGCGAGGATGCCGATACTCTGCGCGCGCAACTGGGCCTGAAGCTGCGCCAGGCCCGCGACGCCACCAGTCGCCTGGGGCAGAAGGCCCAGCCTGTGGTCGAGGCGACCCAGCAATACATCGGCGGGCACCCCTGGCAGACCGTGGCAGTGTCCGCCGGTTTCGGCCTGGTGGTCGGCCTGCTGCTGGGGCGTCGCCAGTAATCAGCTAGGCGGCCAGGGCCTGCGGAATACCGCTGTGGAAACGCAGTTCCTGGTCGGGTGAGCTGATCAGCTCGGCCTCCGCTTCACGCACCAAGTCGACGACCCGGGCGATATCCGCTACATCACCGTACTGGTGGGCCAGCTTCAGGTAGCCCTGGTAATGTCGCGCCTCGCTCTTGAGCAGGCCGTGGTAGAAGGTGCCGAGCTCTTCGTCCAAATGCGGTACCAGGGCGGCGAAGCGCTCGCAGCTGCGCGCCTCGATGAAGGCGCCGACCACCAAGGTGTCCACCAGCTTGACCGGCTCATGGGCCCGCACCAGACGTCGCAGGCCTGAGGCATAGCGCCCGGCCGACACCGGCCGCAGCGGCACGCCACGGCGCTTCATCAGGCGCAGCACCTGCTCATGGTGCACCAGCTCTTCACGGGCCAGACGCGACATCATGTTGATCAGGTCGAGGTGGGTGTTGTACTTGGCGATCAGGCTCAGCGCCGTGCTGGCCGCCTTGAACTCGCAATTCTTGTGATCGATCAACAGGGTTTCCTGGTCGGCCAGGGCGGCCTCGATCCAGGCATCGGGGGTACGGCAACCCAGGAAGGCGTCGATTTCAGGAATCAGGGACATGACACTCGCAACCACACAGGACATCGGCAGGGTCGGCGATTATACCGGCGACGGCGCCCTGTGCCAGTGGCTATGCTTGATACATATCAAGCGGCAGGCGGAGCAGCGCCGTCTATAGTCAGGCATTGGCCGCCATTCTGAAGGGAGTTCATGCCCATGCAAGCCGTTCGCAGCATCCTTGTCGTCCTCGACCCCGAGCATGCCCACAGCCGCGCCCTGACCCGGGCCAAGCTGATTGCCGGGGTGACCGGCGCGCGCCTGCACCTGCTGATGTGCGACAAGAAGCAGGACCATGATGCGCTGCTCAGCTTGCTCAGCAGCCAGTTGCACGACGATGGCCACGACAACGTCACTTACCAGCAGCATTGGGAGGACAACCTGCACAAATCGATCATCCATGTGCAGCAGGCCGAGGGTTGTGAGCTGGTGATCAAGGAGCATCGCCCCGACAACCCGCTGCGCAAGGCATTGTTGACGCCCAGTGACTGGAAACTGCTGCGCGAATGCCCTTGCGCAGTGCTGATGGTCAAGAGCGAACGGCCCTGGACGGGAGGCAAGATCCTGGCCGCTGTGGATGTCGGTAACCAGGACGAAGCCCATCGCCTGTTGCATGCCAGTATCATCGACCATGGCTATGACATTGCCAGCCTGGCCAAAGGCGAGCTGCATGTGATCAGTGCCCACCCCTCGCCCATGCTGTCGGCGGCTGACCCGGTCTACCAGCTCACGGAGACCATCGAACAACGCTATCGAGAGGCCTGCAAGGCGTTCCAGGCGGAGTTCGATATCAGTGATGATCGCCTGCACATCGCTGAAGGGCCGGCAGATGTGTTGATTCCGCATACCGAGAAGAAACTCGATGCCGCTGTGACCATTGTCGGCACTGTGGCGCGGACCGGCATCTCTGGGGCGCTGATCGGCAATACCGCAGAGGTGGTGCTGGACTCGCTGGAAAGCGATGTGCTGGTGCTCAAGAGCGAAGAGGCCAAGGTGCATCTGGCCGAGTTGGCGCGGGGCTGAAAGTCACGACGCGTCCCTCTGTAGGCGGCCTCGTGTCGCGATCGGGCGCGCAGCGGCCGTAATCCAGGCCACGCGAATTTCCTGGAGGACCGAGGCTGCAGGTTTTGCGGCCGCTGCGCGCCCGATCGCGACACAAGGCCGCTCCTACAGGGAGCGCAC
>NZ_SOZA01000032.1 GCF_004519305.1 Pseudomonas sp. RIT623
GAGGTCACGGCTGTTGCTACTCCGCCGCTGGGCTGAAGACCCGCGGTGCGCTGTGTTTGGGCAGGTGGATGAGGTTGAGGTTGTGCTTGCGTGCCCATTGCAGGGCAAGTCCCGTGGGGGCCGAGAGGCTGACCAGGGTCTGGATGCCAGCGCGCAGGACCTTCTGGATCAGTTCCAGGCTGCAGCGGCTGGTGACGATGGCAAGGCCACCTTCGGTGTCGATGCGTTGGCGCAGCAGGGCGCCGATCAGCTTGTCCAGGGCGTTGTGCCGGCCGATATCCTCGCGACCCAGCAGCAGCTGGCCGTCGCGGTCCATGAACAGCGCCGCGTGCACCGCGCCGCAATGTTGGCCGAGGGGCTGGAAGGCATCGATGCGCTGGCGCAGGTCGTTGAGCCAGTGCGCTGGTGGCAGCGGCGCACCGGGCAGCACCTTGAGTTCGGGTAGCGCCTGCTCCAAGGCTTCGACACCGCACAAGCCGCAGCCGCTGGTGCCAGCCAGCTGGCGGCGCTGGTCCTTGAGGTTCCAGAACGCGCGGCTGGAGATCTCCAGGTCGGCGTACAACGCCGAGCCGCTGCCGGAGAGCTTCACGTCGTAGATTTCATCGGTGCTGGCGACGATGCCGCTGCCGACGCTGAAGCCCACGGCGAAGTCTTCCAGGTCGGTGGGGCTGACCAGCATCACCGCCTGGTTGAGGCCGTTGTAGACGATGGCCAGGGCGACTTCCTCGGCCAACGGGGTGCTGTCGCGGCTTGCGTCGGACAGTTGCACGTAGTCGTAGGTGTTGCTGGCGGCGGGCAGGGCGAGGGGCGTGGACGCCGCGCAGACCGGTGGCTTGCTGTTCATCGGGGCGAATACCGGCTGGCAGTTTGACCCCACCAGCCTAGGCCTCTGGGCCGAGGGCGTCTAATCGCTAGCATCTATTCCGTGATAGAGCGCGTCGATCAGTCGCAGGGCGGCGGGTTGGGCGATCCTGGCCTAGACTGCTGCTTCCATGGATTCATCATCAAGGAGCGCCACATGAGCCTGTTCAGTTTCGTGAAGGAAGCCGGCGAGAAGTTGATCGACCTGCTGACGCCGGGCAACGCCAATGCCGAGGAGCAGTTGAAGAAGCATGTCCAGGACATCGGCCTGGGCAACCCGAATATCTCCGCCACTGTAGAGGGCGACAAGGTGATCCTCAAGGGCGAGGTGAGCAGCCAGGAAGAGAAGGAGAAAATCATCCTGGCCGCGGGCAACATCGCCGGCGTGGCCTCGGTGGACGACCAGATCACCGTGACTGGGCCGGTGGCTCAGGCGGCGCGGTTCGTCGAGGTTGAGAAGGGCGACACCCTCAGTGCCATCTCCAAGCGGGTGTATGGTGATGCGAACAAGTACCAGAAGATCTTCGAAGCGAACAAGCCGATGCTGAAGGACCCCAACAAGATCTATCCGGGGCAGGTGCTGCGTATTCCTGATTGATCGCATCGCGGGGCAAGCCCGCTCCCATGAGTGCTTCGTCGTGGGAGCGGGCCTGCCCCGCGATAGGGCCTATAGCCCAGTCAACAAATCCCGATAATCCTCGACCGCCGCAAACTCCTGGGTATCCCGCGGTTTGCCCTGACTATCCGGCTGACGCACCGCCAGCAAATGCCCGACGCCAAACTGCCGGGCACTGCGCAGGATCGCCAGGGTGTCGTCGATGAACAGGCTGCGCGCCGGGTCGAAGCCGATGTCCGCCTGCAATGCGTCCCAGAACTGCGGGCTCTCCTTCGGGTAGCCGTAGTCATGGGAGCTGATCAGCCGTTCGAAATACGGCGCCAGCTCGACCCGCTCCAGTTTCAGCGACAGCGAATCGCGGTGCGCATTGGTGATCATCACCACGCGCTTGCCTGCCTGACGAACGGCGGCCAGGAAAGTGTCGGCGTCGGGCTTGAGCGCGATCAACTCGGCGATCTCCTGTTTGAGCGCGCGAATCGGCAGGCGCAGCTCGCGGCTCCAGAAGTCCAGGCAGTACCAGTTGAGCGTGCCGGCGTGGCGCTCGAACAACGGTTGCAGCTCCATCTCGGCCATGGCCCGGCTCACGCCATGCAGCTCGGCATAGCGCTGGGGCAGGTGCTCCAGCCAGAAGCGGTTGTCGTAGTGCAGGTCGAGCAGGGTGCCGTCCATGTCCAGCAGGACGGTATCGATGGCGGACCAGGGAAGAACGGGCATGGGAAACTCTCGATCAGTCGGCAAGCCACGGTATAGTAACCCGTTCACGCCAAGGAGCCGCCCCATGCGCCAGAAACCCACCGTCCTCAATCGCGAGATTGTCGCCAGCAGCCGCCTGTTCCGTGTCGAAGCCGTGCAGTTGCGCTTCGCCAACGGTGCCGAGCGCACTTACGAGCGCCTGGTCGGGCGTGGCAACGGCTATGGCGCGGTGATGATCGTGGCCATGCTCGACGCCGAGCATGCGGTACTGGTGGAGGAGTACTGCGGCGGCACCGACGAATACGAACTGTCCCTGCCCAAGGGCCTGATCGAGCCGGGTGAAGACGTGCTGGCCGCCGCCGACCGCGAACTCAAGGAAGAGGCCGGGTTTGGCGCGCGCCAGCTGGAGCACCTGACCGAACTGTCGCTGTCGCCCGGCTACATGAGCCAGAAGATCCAGGTGGTGTTGGCCACCGACCTGTACGAAGAGCGCCTGGAGGGCGACGAGCCCGAGCCGATGCGGGTCGACAAGGTCAACCTGCGCGAACTGTCGGCCCTGGCCATGCACCCGCAGTTCACCGAGGGCCGGGCGCTGGCGGCGCTGTACCTGGCCCGTGACCTGCTGATCCAGCGTGGGGCGCTGAGCGTATGAGCGACCGGCAATTGATGCAGGGCGTGGTGCAACTTGCCTTGCGCGCGGGCGAGGCGATCCTGCCGTTCTGGCGCGCCGACGTGGCGGTGAGCAACAAGGCCGACGACTCGCCGGTGACCGCTGCCGACCTGGCGGCGCACCGGGTGATTGCCGATGGACTGCTGGCGTTGGCGCCCGAGATCCCTGTGCTGTCCGAAGAAGACTGCGACATCCCGCTGGCGACCCGTGAAAGCTGGCAACGCTGGTGGTTGGTCGATCCGCTGGACGGTACCAAGGAGTTCATCGCCGGCAGCGAGGAATTCACCGTCAACATCGCGCTGATCGAGCGCGGCGAAGTGGTGTTTGGCGTGGTGGCCATGCCGACCAGTGGCCGCTGTTACTACGGCGGTCGCGACCTGGGGGCTTGGCGTGGGGAGGGTAAAGGTGCCGCGCAGTCGATCCAGGTGCGCAACACGCCGCCAGCGCAGGGTCGCTTCACCGTGGTCGCCAGCCGCCGGCATTCCAGCCCGCAGCAGGAAGCCTTGCTGGCGGGGCTGGGGACTGCGGTGGGCGAGCTGGAACTGGCCAATATCGGTAGTTCGCTGAAGTTCTGCCTGCTCGCCGAAGGTGCCGCCGATTGCTATCCGCGCCTGGCGCCGACTTCGCAATGGGATACCGCTGCCGCGCAAGGGGTGCTGGAAGGCGCTGGCGGCGAGGTGATCGGGCTGGATGGATCGCCGCTGCGCTATCCGCCGCGCGAATCGTTGCTCAATCCGTTTTTCCTGGCGTTGCCTGGGAGGGCCGAGTGGCGCCCCGCGTTAGTTCGTTTGGCTGCTCAGATCAATAGCTGACATTGTCGGGGCCGCTTTGCGGCCCTTCGCCGGCAAGCCGGCTCCTACAGGGGGAACGTAGGAGCCGGCTTGCCGGCGAAGGGGGCTGTGAGGTCTCAACGGTGCAACACGTACTGCCCGCTGAACCTCACCGCAGGCTCATCACTCCCTTCGTTGCACACCACCGTCTCCAGCGTCAGCCGCGCCCGCCCGCGACGCTGATACATCGCCAGGAACCGCGCCCAGGCCTTCTCGTCCGGCGCCGGGCAACGCGCCACGGCAGCCCCGGTGACCGGCAGCGGATAACTGATCTGCCCCTCCTGGATGACGATATGCCCGTCACCGATGCCCAGTTCGCGCAAGCGCAGGTGTAGCCAGCCCCACCCCACCAGCACCGCGCCACAGTACAGGCTGCCGCCGAACATGGTGCTCTTGTGATTGACGTTGGGCGCCAGCGGCAGTTGCAGGCGCAGGCAGTGCTGGTGCCAGTCGAGCACCTGCATGCCTATCTCGCGGGTCAGTGGGATATCGCCGTGCAGCACGGTTTGCAGGTACTGGCTATCGCTACTCATTGACGGTTGTCCTCCTGGTCGTCGTGCCCGCCGCTTGCGCCTTCGAAGCTCAGGCCATGCTTGCGCAGCTTGTCGTGCAAGGTCTTGCGCGGGATGCCGAGGGCTTCGGCGAGGCTGCGCATGGAGTTGTGCGGCTGGTTCAGCTCGGCGGCGATCAGCGCGCGCTCGAACTGCTCGACCTGTTCGCTGAGGTTGCCGCCGGGCACGGGCAGTGCAGTGCCGGCGCTGGTGCTCGGCACCTGGCCGTCGAGGGCCAGCTCCAGCCCCAGGGCGAAGCGCTCGGCGGCGTTCTGCAGTTCGCGCACGTTGCCCGGCCAGTCATGGCGCAGCAGCAGGGCACGCTGCGCCGGTTGCAGGTTGTGGGGCGGCAGGCCGTGGCGTGTGCTGGCGGCGTCGGCGAAGTGCTGGAACAAGACCAGGATGTCGTCGCCGCGTTCGCGCAGTGCCGGGATGCGCAGTGGCGCGACGTTCAGGCGGTAGTACAGGTCGGCGCGGAAGCGCCCCTGGTCGGCGGCCTGGCGCAGGTCTTCCTTGGTCGCGGCGATGATGCGGATATCCAGTGGGATCAGCTGGTTGCCGCCGAGGCGCTCGACCACCCGCTCCTGCAGCAGGCGCAGCAGCTTGACCTGTACGTCGAGGCTCATGCTCTCGATCTCGTCGAGGAACAGCGTGCCGCCGTTGGCGAACTCGAACTTGCCGATGCGGCGCTTCTGCGCGCCAGTGAACGCCCCTGGCTCATGGCCGAACAGCTCGCTCTCGACCACCGACTCGGCCAGGGCGCCGGCGTTGATTGCCACGAACGGGCCGTCGCGGCGGCTAGACAGGTCATGCAGCGCGCGGGCCACCACCTCCTTGCCGGCACCGGTCTCGCCGAGAATCAGCACATCGGCGCGGGTTGCGGCCAGGGCGCCGATCTGCTCGCGCAGGCGCTGCATGCCCGGCGACTGGCCGACCAGGCGCGTGGCCAGTTGCTGGCGGTCGCTCAGGGCCAGGCGCAGGCTGCGGTTGTCCAGCACCAGGCGGCGCAGGGCCAGGGCCCGGCGGACGCTGTCGAGCAGGGCGTCGCTGGCGAAGGGTTTCTCGAGAAAATCATAGGCCCCGGCGCGCATCGCCTGCACCGCCAGCGGCACATCGCCGTGGCCGGTGATCAGCAGCACCGGCAACTCGTTGTCGCGGGCATGCAGTTGCTCGAGCAGTTGCAGGCCATCGATACCGGGCATGCGGATATCGCTGACCACCACCCCCGGCCAGTCCTGCTCGATGCGCGCGGCCAGGCCCTGGGCTTCGGCCAGCGCCACTACCTTGAGCCCGGCCAGGTCGAGGGTCTGGCTCAGCGCCTGGCGCAGGTGGGGGTCATCGTCGACCAGAATCACCTGGGCGCGGCTGTCGATCAGTGTCTCGGTCATGCCGAGGTGTCCTCCGAGGATTGCAGGTTGGCGCCGGGCTTGGCCACGCGCATGCGCAGGGTCA
Organism: Pseudomonas sp. RIT623; assembly: GCF_004519305.1. GTDB lineage: Bacteria > Pseudomonadota > Gammaproteobacteria > Pseudomonadales > Pseudomonadaceae > Aquipseudomonas. The sequence goes on from NZ_SOZA01000032.1 coordinate 5,674, forward strand.
GCAGGGCGCCGCCTTCCGGGTGGTTGCCCAGCAGCAGTTCGCCGCCCAGTGCGTGCATCAGGCTTTCGCAGATGGCCAGCCCCAGCCCCAGGCCCTGGGTGCGGGTCTTGGTGGTGAAGAACGGCTCCTTGGCGTGCTCCAGGGCCTGGCGACTGAAGCCTGGGCCGTTGTCGCGAATGTACAGGTAGACGCAGTCATCCTGGCGTTCGGCACTCAGCCACAGCTTGCGCGGATTGGCTTTTTCGGTGAGGGCGTCGAGGGCATTGGCCAACAGGTTGCCAAGTACCTGGCGCAGCCGCGTTTCGCCGGCCTGCACCCACAACGTGGCCTCGGGCAGGTCGCGCACCAGCTCCACGGCCATGGCCCGGCGCCGTTTGGCCAGCAGTGCCAGGGCGTCGTCCAGCGCCGGTTGCAGGGCCACGCTTTCCGGGGCGTGCTGGTCGCGGCGGGCGAAGGCGCGCAGGTGGGTGATGATCGAGGCCATGCGCCCAGTCAGCTCGCCAATCAGCTTGAGGTTGCCGCGCACATCGTCGGTGCGTTGGTGGTCGAGGAGAATCTCGGCGTTCTCGGCGTAGCTGCGGATCGCCGCCAGCGGCTGGTTGAGCTCGTGGCTGATGCTCGCCGACATGGTGCCCAGCACCGACAGCTTGCCGGCCTGGACCAGTTCGTCCTGGGCGCGCACCAGCTCCTGCTGGGCATTCTCGCGCTCCAGCACGGCGCTCTTGAGCCGGGTGTTGAGGCCCTCCAGGTCGGCGGTGCGTTCGATCACGCGTTTTTCCAGCTCCTGGCGGGCGCGGGCTTCGAAGTCGATGCGGTCGATGTAGTGGCGTCGGCGCTGCATGACCAGGCCGGCCAGCAGCATGGTCACCAGCAATGCGCCGGCGCCGATGGCCATGACGGTCTGCACCGAGCGGTCCACCAGTTGGCGTGGGGCGAGGATGCTCACCTGCCAGCCGGTCTCCTGGATGTTGCGGGTCTGGATCAACCAGGCCTCAGGATTCAGGCTCAGCGGTTGCGGGGCCTGGGTCGGGTAGGGCTGGATGGCGATGATCGCCTGGCGTTCGGCATCGCTCAGCGCGCGGGTGGCGCGAAAGCGCCAGTCCGGTCGCGAAGTGAGCACCACCACGCCGTTCTGGTCGGTCAGCAGCAATTGCTCCGGGGTGCGGCCCCACAGGGTTTCGGTGTGATCGAGGTCGACCTTGACCACCAGCACGCCGATCACCCGCTCACGGTCGTGCACGGCGGCGGCGAAGAAGTAGCCGCGCTTGGCCGAGGTGGTGCCTTGGCCGAAGAAGCGCCCCAGGCGGCCGTCCATGGCTTCTATGAAGTACGGGCGGAACGAGAAGTTGCGGCCGACGAAGCTGTCCGGCTTGTCCCAGTTGGAGGCCGCCAGGGTGTTGCCGCTGACGTCCATCAGGTACATCACCTCGGCGCCGGTCTGGTGGGCGATGTCCTTGAGCAGGCGGTTGGCGTTGGTCACCGACTCCAGGCGCAACGGGTCGGCCAGCACGCCGCGCAGCGCCGGCAGGTCACCGAGGATCTGCGGCAGGGTCTCGTAGCGGTGCAGGGTGCCGAGCAGGTTGGCCACGTAGAGGTCGAGGGTCTGGCGGTTCTGCGAGGCCAGTTCGTCCTGGTAGTAACGCTCCGCCAGGTGGTGCAGCGGCCAAAGCAGCGGTGCCAGGCACAGCGCCAGCAAGGCCAGGCTGCGCCAGCGCGGGCGGCGTGGAGGCGTGGGTCTTGGAATCATCGCGGTTATTGCGCCAGAAAAGTCTGGCGCAATTATGCGCTACTTCAGGCAGTCGATCAGCGCTTCGTGTTGCTGCCATGGGGCCTCGCGCCTGTCCATGGCGTGGACAGGGCAAGCCCAGGCGTTGGGCTGTGCAGCGAGGGTGACGCGCTGATTGTCCGCTGGCAGCTTGCCAAGCGGCCTGACTGATGGCGATATACAGGGAAAAAACGAGGCTTCCTGCATGTCCCTCTCGACCCTGCTCCAGCGTTCCAGCCTGCCTGCCCCCCTGCTTGGCGAGGCCCAGGCCCATGCCTTGTTGCGGGCGCACTACGATCTGCAAGGCAGCCTGCAGGCCTTGGGTAGCCAGCAGGACCTGAACCTGCGGGTCGACTGCGGGCAAGCGCGTTTTGTGCTCAAGGCCTGCCATGGCAGCTACGCCCAGGTGGAGCTGGAGGCCCAGCATGCGGCGCTGGAGTACCTGCGCGGGCAGGGGCTGCCGGTCCCGGCCGTGCGCCCGGCCAGCAATGGCGAGGGGCTGCTGGCGCTGGATATCGAGGGCCAGGCATTGCGGGTGCGACTGCTGGAATACCTCGACGGCGAGCCGCTGACGCGTCTGAAGCACTTGCCGTCGCGGGTGATCGCCGAGCTGGGCGCGCTGTGCGCCAAGGTCGACCTGGCGCTGGCCGGCTTCGACCACCCGGGCCTTGAGCGCACGCTGCAATGGGACCCGCGCCACGCCCAGGCATTGATCGGCCATTTGCTGCCGGCGGTGCAGGATGGCCAGCGCCGAGCCCGGGTCGAGCAGGTTGCACGTGAGGCCGCCGAACGTTTGCAACCGTTGCTCGATAAGCTGCCGATCCAGGCGGTGCACCTGGACATCACCGATGACAACGTGGTCTGGAGCCGGGACCAGGCGCGCCAGTGGCAAGTGCGGGGCGTGATCGATTTCGGCGATCTGCTGCGCACCTGGCGTATTGCCGACCTGTCGGTGACCTGCGCGGCCTTGCTGCACCATGCCGAAGGCGACCCACTACGGATCCTCCCGGCGGTCAGCGCCTACCAGGCGCTCAACCCGCTACAGGACGCCGAACTGCGGGCATTGTGGCCGCTGGTCCTGAACCGTGCCGCGGTACTGGTGCTCAGCAGCGAGCAACAATTGGCGATCGACCCCGGCAACCAGTACATCCGCGACAACATCGACCACGAGTGGGAAATCCTCGAGACCGCCTGCGCGGTGCCTGCCGAGTTGATGGAGGTGGCGATATTGCAGGCGGCGGGGCGTGGCCCTGATGCTGTGGATCTCAACGGTTGCGCCCGGTTGCTGCCGAGCCTGGTCGGGCACGCGGTAACCCGGGTCGACCTGGGCGTGCTCAGCCCGCATTGCGAGGCCGGCAACTGGGAGCAACCCGGCTTCGACCAGCGCCTGCTCGCGGCCCAGCCCGGCCCGGCCTGTAGCCTGCATGGCCAATACCGGTTGTCGCAAACCCATATCGACCGCCCCGAAGAACCGGCCACCTGTGCCCTGGGGGTTGAGCTCAACCTGCCGCCCGGCACCGCCTTGCAGGCCCCCGCAGCTGGAACCTGGCAGCGCAGCGGCGATGGCCGTGGCTGCCTGCGCACGGCGCGCTGGAGCCTGTGGCTCAATGGCCTGGAAGCGGCGCCGGCCGATGGCCAGGCGTTGGCGAAGGGCCAGGCATTAGGCGCGACCTGTGGCTTCCTGAGTGTGCAGCTCTGCCTGGCGGCGGCGCTGCAACCGCCGTTCTTCACCACGCCATCGCGAGCCGCCGCCTGGCTGGCGCTATGCCCGTCGCCACGGGCGTTACTGGGCTTTGACTGCGACGCCGAGCCACTGGCCGACCCTCAGGCCCTGTTGGCACGCCGCGATGCCAGCTTCGCCCGCTCGCAGAAGCACTATTACGCCCAGCCGCCGCAGATCGAGCGCGGTTGGCGCAACTACCTGTTCGACATGCAGGGCCGCGCGTACCTGGACATGCTCAACAACGTCGCGGTGCTGGGCCACGGCCATCCGCGCATGGTCGCCGAATCGGCGCGCCAGTGGTCGCTGCTCAACACCAACTCGCGGTTTCACTACGCGGCCATCGCCGAGTTTGCCGAGCGCCTGCTGGAGATAGCTCCACCGGGCTTCGACCGGGTGTTCCTGGTCAACAGCGGCACCGAGGCCAACGACCTGGCGATCCGCCTGGCCTGGGCCTACAGCGGCGGGCGCGACCTGCTCAGCGTGCTGGAGGCCTACCACGGCTGGTCAGTGGCCACTGATGCGATTTCCACCTCCATCGCCGACAACCCCCAGGCCCTGGAGACCCGCCCGGACTGGGTGCACCCGGTGCAAGCGCCAAACACCTTCCGTGGCCGCTTCCGCGGGGCCGACAGCGCCGCCGACTACCTGCGCGATGTCGAGGCCAAGCTTGCCGACCTCGATGCCCGTGGCCGCCAGTTGGCCGGCATCATCTGCGAGCCGGTCTACGGCAATGCCGGAGGCATCTCGCTGCCGCCGGGCTACCTGCGCCAGGCCTATGCCCAGGTGCGCCAGCGTGGCGGCGTGTGCATCGCCGATGAGGTGCAGGTCGGTTACGGACGCCTGGGCGAGTACTTCTGGGGCTTCGAGGAGCAAGGCGTGGTGCCCGATATCATCACCATGGCCAAGGGCATGGGCAACGGCCAGCCACTGGGCGCGGTGATCACCCGTCGGGAGATCGCCGAGGCGCTGGAGGCCGAGGGCTATTTCTTCTCGTCCGCCGGCGGCAGCCCGGTCAGTTGCCGTATCGGTATCGCGGTGCTCGATGTGATGCGTGACGAAGGCCTGTGGGACAACGCCCGGGAAGTGGGGCGCCACTTCAAGGCGCGATTGCAGGCATTGGTCGATAAATATCCGCTGGCCGGCGCGGCCCATGGGTCGGGTTTCTACCTGGGGCTGGAGCTGGTGCGTGACCGCCAGACCCTGGAGCCTGCAACCGAGGAAACCATGCTCTTGTGCGATCGCCTGCGCGATCTGGGGATCTTCATGCAGCCGACCGGCGACCACCTGAACATTCTCAAGATCAAGCCGCCGATGTGCACCACGCGGGCGAGCGTGGACTACTTCGTCGACAGCGTGGAGCGGATCCTCAGCGAAGGCCTGTGATCTTTCGTCAGCCAGTCTGTTCGATTGTTATCGACCAGGCTGGCTTTATTTCGGCAAAATATTTTAAAGAAAGCGCTTTAAAGTCGATATTTATCGGTTGTAATATCGAGCAAATGCCCTGCCGCCTATACTGGCGGGCCTGCACCTTATCCGCTCACCGACCGGGCGCCCCTGGCCCCGGGCCTTCGCAGAGGTTACCCATGAAGACCCTCAACTCGACCCCCCGCGCCGATGGTTTCCACATGCCCGCCGAGTGGGCCCCGCAGACCCAGGTGTGGATGGTCTGGCCGGAGCGCCCGGACAACTGGCGCCTGGGCGGCAAGCCCGCGCAGGCCGCGCATGTCACCCTGGCCAAGGCCATCGCCCGCTTCGAACCGGTGACCGTGGCGGTCTCCGCCGGGCAGTACGAGAACGCCCGGCGCCAGCTCGACCTGCCCAACATCCGTGTGGTCGAGATCAGCAACGACGACGCCTGGGTGCGTGACACCGGCCCGACCTTCGTGATCAACGACCAAGGCGAGGTGCGTGGCGTGGACTGGGGCTTCAACGCCTGGGGTGGCTTCGACGGTGGCCTGTACGCGCCATGGAACCGCGATGAAGAACTGGCGGCCAAGGTCATGGAGATGGAGCGCGTGCAGCGCTACCACACCGAAGGCTTCGTGCTCGAGGGCGGCTCGATTCATGTCGACGGCGAAGGCACCCTGATCACCACCGAGGAATGCCTGCTCAACCGCAACCGCAACCCGCACCTGAATCGCGAGCAGATCGAGGACATCCTGCGCGAGCACCTGGCGGTGCAGACCATCGTCTGGCTGCCGGATGGCCTGTACAACGACGAGACCGACGGCCACGTCGACAACTTCTGCTGTTACGTAAGCCCCGGCGAAGTGTTACTGGCCTGGACCGATGATCCCCAGGACCCCAACTATGCGCGCTGCCACGCCGCCTATGACGTGCTGAAAAACAGCCGCGACGCCAAGGGCCGCGAATTCGTGGTGCACAAGATGCCGATTCCCGGCCCGCTGTTCGCCACGGCCGAAGAATGCGCCGGTGTCGACCAGGTGGTCGGCAGCCAGGAGCGCGACCCGTCGGTGCGCCTGGCCGGTTCCTACGTGAACTTCCTGATCGTCAACGGCGGCATCATCGCCCCGAGCTTCGATGACCCGGCCGATGCCCAGGCCAGAGCGATCCTGGCCAAGGTGTTCCCGGACCACGAAGTGGTGATGATCCCAGGGCGCGAACTGCTGCTCGGTGGCGGCAATATCCACTGCCTCACCCAGCAGCAACCGGCACCGTTCAAGCGCTGATCTGCCTGGTGGCAAAGAGCCCGTCCGTCGACGGGCTTTTTTGTGGGCGACGACCGCTGGCGGGGTTAATGGCATAGCTTTTGTATTGGCTTTCCCCTGTGTTTCAGGAAGAGGAGAGGCACACCTTTCTGTCACAAACCTTACGTAAGTTAGCCGCTCACGGCCCCAGGGAGTGCGTGTTGAAATGAATGCAGCAAGTGAGTCGGCTTTGCGCCCACTGGCAGTGAATCACCGGTCGCTGAAGATGTTGGCGCAGTGGTTGAAACACCATGGAAGCAACCGGGTCAGGACGACCGACCCACGACGCCTGCTGGACGGGCGATATCCACAGGGCCTGATCAGCGACGCCGAGTTTGAAGCTCTGCTGGCTGTCTGGCACTGACCGGGAAGGATCCCGTTGCAATAAAAAACGCCACCGCGCGAGCGGTGGCGTTTTCGTTTCTAGGCTGAGGTCCGCGTCCCGGTGACCAGCAGGCTGCGCAATCCGTCAGCCGCTGGGGGCCGCTGCTACAGGTTGGGTTGGGCCGATCAGAAGGTGTAGCTGCCGGTGACCACCAGGCTACGCGGGTCGCCAAACTGGATCTGCGAACCGCTGGTAGCCGAGCTGTAGTAGGTCTTGTCGGTGATGTTGCTCAGCGCCGCGCGTACATCCCAGTCATGGGTGCGGTAGCCAGCCAGGGCATCCCAGCGGCCATAGCCTGGCAGCACGATGCTGTTGGCGTTGTCGGCGTAGCGGTCGCCGACCAAGGTCAGGCCGGTCTCGGCGTACCAGCCCAGCTCCGGCTTCCAGGTCACGAACAGACTGGCGTTGCGCTTGGCCACATCGTTGATGCGGTTGCCCTCCTGGCCGTTGTTGTCCTTGACGATGGTGGCATCCTGCAGGCCGATACCGCCTCGTACGTACCAGTTGCCAACCACATTGCCAGTGGCGGTCAGCTCGATGCCGCGCGAGCGCTGCAGGCCGCTCAGCAGAATGATTTCCGGGTTCTGCGGGTCGCGGGTACGGCGGTTGTACAGTTCCAGTTCGTAGACGGCGAGGGTGGTGCTCAGGCGCTCATCGAACCACTCGCTCTTGACCCCAACCTCTTTCTGCCGGGTGAGCTCCGGATCGGTCTGGTTGGTATTGCCGGCAGCGCCAGGGGTGATGCCGATCAGGCCACCACCGACCGGGGAATAGCTCTTGCTCCAGGAGGCATAGAAGGAGTGATCGCGCCAAGGCGTATAGATCACACCCACCCGTGGGCTGAAGCTAGTGTCCTTCTGTGTCTCGGCAATACCGCGCATCTTGTTGGTGGTTTCCACCTCGAAGCGGTCGAAGCGCCCGCCCAGCAGTACTTGCCACTGATCGTTCAGGCGGATCTGGTCCTGCAGGTACAAACCGGTGCTGTCGACATCGGTGACGTTGTTGCTGAACAGCTTCATCGTCCCGTTGTGTTGATTGCGCGCGGTGGATCCGCTGATCGGCGCGCCAGGCACACCGACGCCCTGGTCGAGGCGCGAATGGCGACGTTGTTCGCCGACCTCCAGGCCCACCAGCAGGGTGTGCTCCAGACCGTAGGTCTGCACATGCCCTTCGAGCTCCACGGTGTTGTAGATATTGCGCGTGCTCAGGTCCTGCAACCAGCGCTGGCGCCCGACCATGCCGGTCGAGGGGGTGTAGCCGGTGAGGTAGGTATTGTCGAAATCGCTCTCCAGCTTGAACAGGCTGAAGGTGTGGCGCAGTTGCCACTGGTCGTTGAGGTCGTAGTTCAGGCGCGAGCGCAGCGATTGCGCGCGGTCGTCGATGTAGTCGCGCTGGGTATCACCGTAGGTGGTCTTGCGGCTGACGTCGGCCGGGCGCCCGGTCAGCGGGTTGCCTGGGATGCCACGGTCCGGGGTGCGGTTGTAGCGGCTGTACTCGTATTGCACCAGCCAGTTCAGGTCGGGGTTCAGCTGCCAGCTCATGGACGGCGCGAACAACTGGCGGTGGTTGCCGTCGATGCCGTCGCGGAAGCTGTTCTTGTCCTCGTTGCCCAGGTTCAGGCGCAGGCTCAGGGTGTCGCTGGGGTCGGCGCTGAGGTCGGCGTACAGGCTACGCAGGTCCTGGCTGCCACCTTGGGCCTCGACGGTCGAGCGGCGGCCATGTTCCGGGGCCTTGCTCACCCGGTTGACGATGCCGCCCTGGCTGCCGCGGCCATACAGCACCGCCGCCGGGCCCTTGAGCACCTCGACTCGTTCGATGTTGTGCAGGTCGCGGGTGTACTGGCTATCGTCGCGCACGCCGTCCAGGTAGAAGTCGTTGCTGGCGTCGAAGCCGCGGATGCGCAGGCTGTCGAAGCGGGTGTCGGCGCTGCTGCTGACGTTGGGGATGCCCTCGAGCGCCTTGCCCAGGTTGCTGCTGCCGTAGTCCAGCACGTTGCGCGTCTTCACCGAGTCGATGGCCTGGGGCACGTAGCGTGCCGGGGTCGAGGTACGGGTCGCGGTGGTCACTTCGCGCACGCGTGGGTTGTCTTCCTCGCGGGTGCTGTCGGCGGTGACCGCGGTTTCCGGCAGGGTCGTGGTGGCGGCGTTGGCCAGGCCGGCGCTGCACAGCAGCGACAGGCCCAGGGTCAGGGGCGAAAGGCGGCAAGGGGCAAGCATTACGGGCGTCCGGGTTGGCTAGTGAGAAATTGGGCGCGAATGGTAATGCTTGCTATTTGCTATTGCTCGCCTATTCGTAAAGGCTTGTCTTTACATATGTATCAGTTTGTAACATTCGTTCGGGTGGTTTTTGCGAATTCTCCTATTCGCCTGCAAGTCCGGCTCCTACGCCGTGATGCATGCTTTTTGTAGGCGCTGGCCTTGCCAGCGAAGGGGTCAACGTCGCGCGATCCATATGACAGTTGTGCGTTTGTCGCCGGCTTTGCACAAAAGAGACAAATTTGCGCTGACCCACGGCAGATATGCATGGAAATGCACCAGCGCCGACCTGGTTTTTGGTTATATCAACCTGCATTTCACGATTTTTTGACATGTATAAGCAGGCAAGGCTAGGATTCGGCGTCTACGCCTGCTGGCCATGACTTGGCCATGCGGCTGCAAGGCCCGTTGCAGACCATCGACGGGCCTTCCGGCTTGGATCCGCATAGCGTCGAACCTACGAAGGGGCGTTGGTTCCTGGCGTTCTAATGCAGAGCGTTTTTGAATACTTAATAAGGAAAATAAACATGTTGAAAACCAGGATCAGCCTGGTCGCCCTGGCGATGATCGCCGCGACCCAGGCACAGGCCAATGAGCAGGCCGAAAGCAAGGGCTTCATCGAAGACAGCCACGCCAACGTCCTGCTGCGCAACGCCTACATCAACCGCGACAAGAAGCACAATACCGACGACCAGATCGAATGGGGCCAGGGCGTCATCGCCAACTTCTCCTCCGGTTTCACCCAGGGTACCGTCGGTGTCGGTGTCGATGCATTCGGCCTGTACGCGGTGCGTCTGGATGGCGGCAAGGGCCACAACGGTGGTGGCGGTGTCGACTTCTTCAAGCCACACAACACCAAGAACGCCGACGATAACGCCAGTGGTCCGCATGACCTGGCCCGTGGTGGCGCAGCCGTGAAGTTCCGCATCTCCAACACCGTGCTCAAGTACGGTGACCAGATGCCGACCCTGCCAGTGCTGCAGTACGACGATGGTCGTCTGCTGCCGGAAAGCTTCACCGGCACCCTCATCACTTCCAAGGAAATCAAAGGCCTGGAGCTGAACGCTGGCCGCTTCACCCAGGAAGCGCGCAAGAGTGCCGAACGCCGTGACGGCGGTGGCCTGAAGTCGATCAACGTGCTCGGCGGTAGCTACAAGTTCACCGACAACTTCACCGCGTCGCTGTATACCGCCGACAACGAAGACGTGATGAAGAAGCACTACCTGGGCATGAACTACGTCTACCCGATTGCGGCGGACCAGTCCCTGACCTTGGACTTCAATGGCTACAAGTCCAAGCTCGACAAGAAGCTCATCAATAAATTGGGCATGCGTGAGGGTGACCGGGACAACACCATCTGGAGCCTGGCGGCTACCTATGCGTACGGCCCTCACTCGGTGACCATCGCGCACCAGCGCAGCACTGGCGATACCGGCTACAACTACGGTGGTTACCAGAATGATCGTGGTTTCGGCGACGGTGGCTCGACCATCTACCTGGCCAACTCCTACTGGTCCGACTTCAACGCAGAAGACGAGCGTTCCTGGCAGATTGGCTACGGCCTGGACTTCGGCGCCTTCGGCGTGCCAGGGCTGACCTACAAGGTCGCCTACGTGCGTGGTGATAACATCAACACCCACGGCAATGGTGAAGGTAAAGAGCGCGAAATCTTCAACCAGCTGCGTTACGTCGTACAGGAAGGCCCAGCCAAGGACCTGTCGGTCAAGCTGCGTAGCTCCTTCCTGCGTACCTCGCGCAACGTCGCCGACTTCTACATGGACGACGGCAACGAAGTCCGCGTATTCGTCGAGTACCCGATCAGCATCTTCTGATCCTGATCCCGCGTCACCCGCAGCCCCGGCCTATGCCGGGGCTGTTTCTTTGCGGCGCGGGGCGATCGCTGCCTGCGCCGCCTCGCCCGTCTCTGGCGCAAAGCTGTCGCTGCGTGCCATCCGCCACATCCGCGCGTAGAACTCGCTGGCGATCGCGCCGCTGAGCAATTCCCCTGGCTTGAGGAAAGTGTGCAACTGCGAGAACAGGCTGATCTCGCTGGGGCTGATGCGTCGCGCCAGGTGCTTGGGCTTGAGTTCTGCAGGGTGGTCCAGGCCCGCGGCGGCGAGCATCTCGGCCAGGGCATGCAGGGTATTGCGGTGGAAGCTGGCGACCCGCTCGGCCTTTTCCGGCACTACCAGTGCGCGTTGGCGCAGCGGGTCCTGGGTGGCCACCCCGGTCGGGCACTTGTTGGTATGGCAGCTTTGCGACTGGATACAGCCGATGGCGAACATGAAGCCGCGCGCCGAGTTGACCCAGTCGGCGCCGATGGCCAGCACGCTGGCGATGTCGAAGGCGCTGACCAGCTTGCCCGCCGCGCCAATGCGCACGCGCTCGCGCAGGTTCAGCCCGACCAGGGTGTTGTGCACGAACATCAAGCCCTCGCGCAGCGGCACGCCGATGTTGTCGGAGAACTCCCGGGGCGCCGCGCCGGTGCCGCCTTCCTTGCCATCGACGACGATGAAGTCCGGGGTGATGCCGGTGGCCAGCATGGCCTTGGCGATGCCCATGAACTCCCACGGGTGGCCCAGGCAGAACTTGAAACCCACCGGTTTGCCGCCAGACAGCTCACGCAAGCGGGCGACGAACTGCAGCAACTCCAACGGCGTGCGGAAGGCGCTGTGCGCCGCTGGCGAGATACAGTCCTCGCCTTCACGTACACCGCGGGTCGCGGCAATCTCGGCACTGACCTTGTGCCCCGGCAGGATGCCGCCATGGCCCGGCTTGGCGCCCTGGCTGAGCTTGATCTCGATCATCTTCACCTGAGCGTCGCGGGCCTGGTTGGCGAAGCGCTCGGGGTCGAAGCGACCATCCTCGGTGCGGCAGCCGAAGTAGCCACTGCCGATTTCCCAGATCAGGTCGCCGCCGTGCTCGCGGTGATAGGGGCTGATGCTGCCTTCGCCGGTGTCGTGGGCGAAACGACCAAGGTGCGCGCCCTTGTTCAGCGCGGCGATGGCGTTGGCGCTGAGGGCGCCGAAGCTCATCGCCGAGATATTGAAGATCGACGCCGAGTACGGCTGGCCGCACTGCGGCCCGCCGATGCGGATGCGAAACGAGGCAGGGTCGGGCATCTGCACCGGCAGCATCGAATGGCTGATGAACTCGAAACCCGGCTTGTAGGCGTCGTTGAGCGTGCCGAAGGCCTTCTCGGCGCTTTCGTTCTTGGCCCGGGCGTAGACCAGCGAGCGCTGGGCGCGGGAGAACGGCAGCTTGTCGTCGTCGCCTTCGAGCAGGTACTGGCGGATCTCCGGGCGGATGGTTTCGATCAGGTAGCGGATATTGCCCAGGATCGGGTAGTTGCGGCGCACCGCGTGGTGCTGTTGGCGCAGGTCGTTGAGACCGACCAGGCTGAGCAGGGCGGTGATCACGGAGAGTGGCCAGAGCCAGTCGTGCTGGGCGAGGAAAGGCAGGCTGGCAAGGGTGAACAGCAGGCACAGGGCCAGGCAGGCGTAGCGGCTGGGGAACGAGTCTTTCATGGGGCCATCGCAGACAGGGTGACCGGCCTAGGATAGGCAAAGCGCAGCGGCGGAAAACCAGGCTGATTGGTAAAACACTATTACCTGGGGCCAAAGGGTTGTCGGTTTCGCGCCCTGTCGCGGGACAAGCCCGCACCCACGAGGCGCGTGGCGATGCTCATGGCGTGGGAGCGGGCTTGCCCCGCGATGAGTCCTTTGGCGTTACTGCTTGAACACCTGCTTCACCCGCCCGTCGATCTCGCCCTTGTCACCCTGGCCCGAGGCCTTGGCCTGCGGGCCGCCCCCCAGGTTCAGGTCGAGCTTGCCATCGGTATTGATGATCCCATCCGCCGTCGCATGGATGTTGAACTGGGTGCAGCTGATATTGATGGTGCCGTCCGATTTCAACTCGATCACGCTGTCGCCACAGACCAGGCGAATCTGGTCGCCGGCATCCATCACATAGTTGCCGTGCACGCTGTCGCGCTTGTCGCCGCCGACCAGCAGGATGTCGCGCTGGCGCACCGAGCGCAGGCGATCCTGGCCGATGGTCACGGTCTCGATCATGCCCACGGTCTTGACCCGGCTGATGCCCACCGACAACGTCTGGTTCTGCTCCACCACGCTGTCCATGTTGCGTTCGGCGTGCACGTACAGCTGTTCGGCACCCTTCTTGTCCTCCATGCGGATTTCATTGAAGTTGGCCGGGCTGCCGCCCTTGCTCGAACGGCTCTTCATGCCGCTTTGCGTGGCGCTGCCGGGCAGGTCGTAGGGCACTGTCTGCTCGGCGTTGTACACCCGCCCGGTGATGATCGGCCGGTCGGGGTCGCCTTCGAGGAAGCTGACGATCACCTCCTGGCCGATCCGCGGTACCTGGATCGAGCCCCAGTTCTTGCCCGCCGTGGCTTGCGACACGCGGATCCAGCACGAGCTGTTCTCGTTGGACTGGTCGTGGCGGTCCCAGTGGAAGTGCACCTTGACCCGGCCGTACTGGTCGGTCCAGATCTCCTCGCCGGAAGGGCCCACCACCACGGCCGTCTGCGGGCCCTTGACGATCGGCCGCAGGGTGCTGCCCACCGGGCGGTAGCTCTGCTGCGCGTCGATGCAACTGAGGTTGCTCTCGAACTGCGCCGCGCCGCTGCCGCCGCCGCTCTCCAGGCGTTCCTGGTGCACGTAGTAGCGCGCGGCGACGATCAGGTACTCGCGGTTCTGGTCCTGGCGGCTGAAGTTGCTCAAGCTGAACAGGTCGCCGCTGCCCAGGCCACGGGCATTGCCGCGCAGCTCGACGCGCTCGTGCAGGCTCTGCAATGATTCCAGGCGGGTGCGGGCATAGTGCTCGCCGTCCTGGGTCTGCTCGTAGGCGCCGGGGTAGTCGTACAGTGGGTAGTCGCCGGCCTGGTGCGGGCGTGGCATCGCCGAGCGCACGTCGATGCGCGCGCTGGGGCGTTGGAAGTCGTAGTCGTTGAGCTCCAGGGAGCCCGGCTGGACTTCCTGGGCCAGGTGCCAGTCATTGATATGGTCGCGCTCGCGGTGCTGGCCGTCTGGTGGGTAGTAGGGCACGGTCTCGTAGCCGGGCACCTTCTGGTGCGCGCCGTAGGCGTCGGCGAGCACCAGCACGTGGCGCTCCTGTTCGTGGCGGAAGAAGTAGTAGATGCCTTCTTCCTCCATCAGCCGGCTGACGAAGTCGAAGCTGGTCTCACGATACTGCACGCAGTATTCGCGCTCGCGATAGTTGCGGCTCAGGGCGTCCTCGAAGTCCGAGAAGCCCAGGTCGCGGAACACCTGCTTGATGATCTGCGGCGCGCTCAGGTGCTGGAAGATCCGGCAGTCGCTGGTGCGGGTCAGCAACCACAGCCAGGGGCGCAGGGTGACCCGGTAGGCGGCGAACTGGCCCTGGTCCACCGACTGGCTGCAGCGGGCGACGATGCCGTGGAAATGCCGCGAGCTGCCGACGCTCTGCTGCACGCTCAGGCTCATCGGTTTGCCCAGCAACTGGTTGAGGTCGATGGCCGGGTCGTCGCTGGTCAGCTGCAGCTCGAAGTCGAACAGGCGGCCAAGCTCCTCGCTGCCGCCCATCTCGGCAAGGATCAGTTTGTCCGGCCCCAGGGGGCTGTTGATTTGCGCCAGGCGCGTGAACTGCTTGAACAGCATGGTCGGTCCTGTCAGTCGGCGGCGCCGAAGTCATAGTGCAGGTCGTTGTCGCGGCGGCTGATGCTGACGCTGGCCAGCGGCTTGCCTTCGAGCAGGCGGGTGAGGAACTCGCGGCTCATGTCCGGCAGCAGGCCATTGGTGAGGATGGCGTCGATCATGCGGCCACCGCTTTCGGTCTCGGTGCAGCGCGAGACGATCAGCTCGACCACGTCGTCGTCGTAGGCGAAGCCGACCTTGTGAGTGCCCTCCACGCGCTTGCGGATGCGCTCCAGCTGCAGGCGGGTGATGGCCTTGAGCATGGTGTCGCTGAGCGGGTAGTAGGGGATGGTCACCAGGCGGCCGAGCAGCGCCGGCGGGAAGATCTCCAGCAGCGGCTTGCGCAGCGAGGTGGCCACGGCCTCCGGGTCGGGCAGGGCCTGCGGGTCCTTGCAGGTGTTGGCGATCAGCTCGGTGCCGGCGTTGGTGGTGAGCAGGATCAGGGTGTTGCGAAAATCGATCTGGCGGCCCTCGCCGTCTTCCATCACGCCTTTGTCGAACACCTGGAAGAAGATCTCGTGCACGTCGGGGTGGGCTTTTTCCACTTCGTCGAGCAGCACCACGCTGTAGGGCCGACGGCGCACGGCCTCGGTCAGCACGCCGCCCTCGCCGTAGCCGACGTAGCCGGGTGGGGCGCCCTTGAGGGTGGAGACGGTATGGGCTTCCTGGAACTCGCTCATGTTGATGGTGATCAGGTTCTGTTCACCGCCGTACATGGCCTCGGCCAGGGCCAGGGCGGTCTCGGTCTTGCCCACGCCGGAGGTGCCGGCGAGCATGAACACGCCAATTGGCTTGTTCGGATTGTCGAGGCCGGCGCGGGAGGTCTGGATGCGCTTGGCGATCATCTTCAGCGCGTGGTCCTGGCCGATGATGCGCTTGGCCAGGTGGCTGTCGAGGTTGAGCACGGTCTCGATCTCGTTGCGCGCCATGCGCCCAACCGGGATGCCGGTCCAGTCGGCGACCACCGAGGCCACCGCCTGGTAGTCCACGGTCGGCAGGATCAACGGGCTCTCGCCTTGCAGGGCGGTGAGGCGCTGTTGCAGGTCGATGAGCTTCTCGCGCAGTTCATGGCTGCCCTGCACGTCCACTTCCTGGTCGACCACGCCCACTTGCTCGCGCAGTTGCGCGCGGGTGGCCAGCAGTTCGTCAACCAGGGCTTTCTCCTCGGCCCAGCGACTTTCCAGGCCGGTCAGGCGCTCGCGCTCCTCAGCCAGCAGGCTGTTGGCCTGGGCTTGGCGTTGCGCGGTGTTGACGCCGATGGCCGCTTCGCGGGCGATTATCTGCAATTCGACTTCCTGTGCCTCGATGCGCCGACGGCTGTCGTCCACCTCGGCCGGCACCGCGTGCAGGCTGATGGCCACGCGGGCGCAGGCGGTATCGAGCAGGCTCACCGACTTGTCGGGCAACTGACGCGCCGGGATGTAGCGGTGCGACAGCTTCACCGCGGCTTCCAGCGCCTCGTCGAGGATCTGCACCTGGTGGTGTTTCTCCATGGTCGAGGCCACGCCGCGCATCATCAACAGCGCCTTGGCTTCGCTCGGCTCGTCCACTTGCACCACCTGGAAGCGGCGGGTCAGGGCCGGGTCCTTCTCGATGTGCTTCTTGTACTCGGCCCAGGTGGTCGCCGCCACGGTGCGCAGGCTGCCACGGGCCAGGGCTGGCTTGAGCAGGTTGGCGGCGTCACCGGTGCCGGCGGCGCCACCGGCGCCGACCAGGGTGTGGGCTTCGTCGATGAACAGGATGATCGGCTTGGGCGAGGCCTGCACGTCTTCGATGACCTGGCGCAGGCGTTGTTCGAACTCGCCCTTCATGCTGGCGCCGGCCTGCAGCAGGCCGACGTCCAGGCTGCGCAGTTCGACGTCTTTCAGGGCCGGCGGCACGTCGCCGGCGACGATGCGCAGGGCGAAGCCTTCGACCACGGCGGTCTTGCCGACGCCGGCCTCGCCGGTGAGGATCGGGTTGTTCTGGCGGCGGCGCATGAGGATGTCGACCAACTGGCGGATCTCCTCGTCACGGCCGACGATGGGATCGAGCTTGCCGCTGCGGGCCTGCTCGGTGAGGTCGACGGTGAAGCGCTTGAGCGCTTCCTGCTTGCCCATCGCCGCCGGCGCCACGGCACCGCTGGCCTCGCCCGGGGCGGCGGCGCTGAAGCCGTCGCTGGCGGCCAGGTTGTTCTCCGGCGAGTCGCCCACGTACTCGTCGAAGCGCTCGCTCAGGGCCTCGATCTTCAGCTTGGCGAACTCGCTGGACAGCCCCAGCAACGCATTGCGCAGGCTCGGCGTCTTGAGGATGCCGACCAGCAGGTAGCCGGTGCGTACCTGGCTTTCGCCGAACATCAGGCTGCCGTAGACCCAGCCGCGCTCGACGGCTTCTTCCACTTGCGAGGACAGGTCGGTGATCGAGGTCGAGCCGCGCGGCAGGCGGTCGAGGGCGTCGGTCAGGTCGCGGGCCAGGCGTGCCGGCTCGACGTTGAACTGGCGCACGATGCGGTGCAGGTCGCTGTCTTGCAGTTGCAGCAGCTGGTGCAGCCAGTGCGCCAGCTCGACATAGGGGTTGCCCCGCAGCTTGCAGAACACCGTGGCGGCCTCGATGGCCTTGTAGGCGACGCTGTTGAGTTTGCCGAACAGCGCGGCGCGGCTGATTTCACCCATGGTCTTGACTCCTTGTTGGCGGGGCGTTGACCGGCTGGTCGGCGTAGTACCGAGCCAGCTTCAGGTCGCGAGCATCGTGCGATGGCCGGCCGAGCCAGGTGTCGAACCCCAGGCGTTGGCCGGCATTGAGTTGCAGCGCGGGCACTTCGCCCTGCGCGAGGATGAGGTTGAGGTCCCAGTCCAGTTCCTGGCCCAGGTACTCGGCGACCCAGGCGGCGAGCTCGACGAACGCCTGGCCGCCGGGCAGCAGCGCGTGGTATTGGTCGAGGGTCAGCGGGCCGAGGCACAGACGGAACTTGTGTTGGCGGTCCCACACGTAGCGGCCCAGGCACAGGTCCACGCCCAGGCGGTTGGCGCGCACGCCGAGCTGGCTGCGCTCGGGCAGTTCCAGCCACTGGCCGACGTACTCCTCGAGCTTCACCGGCACGCCGAAGTAGCCCGCCAGGATGCTGCACAGGCCATCGGGGTAGCGGGTCTGCGCGGCCAGGTGACCGGACCAGTGCAGCTTGGCGGTGTCGGCCAGCGGCCCCTGGCCTTGCAGTTCCGGTTGGCCACGGCCGCTCAAGGCGGCCAGGCGCGCGGCCCAGTAGTCGTCGCCCGGGCGGTCGTGGCTGACCGTCGGCCGGGCCTCGGCCCAGGCGCGGTAGAACAGGCTCAACAGGCGGTGGTGGAAGATATCGAGAAAGCGCTTGCTGGTGGGGTCGGCATGGTTGCGCTGGCGCTCGCGCATGTACTCGGTCAGGTGCAGCGGCAGCGGGCCGTTGGGGCCGCCGAGGCCGAAGAAAAACTGCTCCAGGCGCGCCGGCTGGTCGTCCAGGGTGGTGACCGAGGCCAGCGTCGCCGGGGCGAAACCGCAGTCCAGGCGCTGGCCCAGGCGCACCGGTTCGTCGGCCAGGCGCAGCGAGTGGCCGAAGCGTGGCAGTTCCGGGTTCTGCGCCTCGAGGCGGCGCAGCGCCTGGAAGAAATCGTAGGCCCAGGGCTCGGCCTGCATGGCCTGTAGCGTGTTCACAGGGTCGGCCTGCGCCCGGGCTTGGCGGTCCAGCGCATGATCTCGCCGCGTTCGCTGGTGCGCAGCACGGTTTCGGTGAAGCTGTTGATCGACACGTAGCGGGTCAGGAAGCGCTCGAATACCGCGCCGAGCAGGAATACCCCGGTACCGCGGAAGGCGTTCTCGTCGAAGGTCAGGGTGATCTCCAGGCCGCGGCCGAAGACGATCGGCCCGGGCATCGGCAGGCGCCGGGTGCAGGGCTTGCTGCTGACCTCGCGCAGGCCGTCGATCTGCAGCAGCAGGGCGCTGTCCTGCGGGTCGCCGTACAGGCGCAGCAGTTCGCGCAGGGCGGCGGCGCCCTGGCCTTGTTCGGCCAGCGACAGGTAGTTCAGCGACAATTGGCTGATCAGGCGCCAGGCACGATTATCGTGGGCATGGCTGGCCTTGGGCCGGCTGGGGCCGGCCAGGCAGCGCACGGCGGCGACCGGGGCGCTGTCGGCCAGGCTGAAGTCGCTGCGCCCGTCGCCGACGTTCATGAACAGCGGCAGGTCGCGGTTGCTGCACAAGGCGCTGATGCCCAGCTGGCGCAGATCATGGCGGTAGGGCGCTTGCTGGCCGTCGACCAGGCTGACGAAGGTCTCGCTGCCCATGTAGCTGGAGCGCGTGCCATTGCGCCGCTGTTCGCTGGACAGCACCCGTGGCTCGCGGCGGACGATGTAGTAGGCCTGGTCGCGGCCATAGCGCGATGGGTCGCGCACGGCATAGAACGGCAGGAACTCCTGGTCCGGGCCAGTGCCGTGGCCGCTGACTCGTTGCAACGAGTGAATCTCGAAATCGGTAGGCCGGGTGCGGTCGGCGATCACGTGGTGCTCATGCACCCGGTCGGTCAGGTGGATGCGGTCGACCCGGCGCGGGAACAGGTTGATCGCCGGGGTGCAGAACGGCACGAACTGGCTGGCGTCGACACTGCTTTCCAGGCTCTGCTCGAAGCGTTCGAACAGCACGATGATCTCCAGATCCTGGCCGTTGCAGCGTTTCACTGCTCGCTCCAGGCCGGCGAAATCGACGAACAGGAAGCGTTGCGGCAGGGCGAAGTATTCCTGCAACAGGCGATAGCCCTGGAATGCCTGGGGCACCACCGGCAGCGCCGCTTCGCGGTCGTCGAAGCCGCATGGCAGCAAGGCGTCCTCGACCGGTATGCGTTCGTTCCACTCGGCGCCCGGCTGGCGCACGAACACCGCGCAGGCGCTGCCCAGCAGCTGCTCGTAGAGGCGGAACGGGGTTTCGTCGGCGCCGTTGAGGTACAGCGGCAGGTGGCTCAGCGGCAGGCTGGCGAACGGGATTTCGGCGCCGCTGCGCAGGCTCAGGCGCAGGCCGGCGCGGGCTTTCGGTTCGCTGGCGGCCAGGCGCCCGAGCACAGCGCCGGGGTTGCCGAAGTACTCGGCCCGGGCCACCTGCAAGGGCCACAGGGTGACGTCCTGGGTACTGCGAAACTCGCAGGGTGTCTGTGAGTTGCGTCCGAGATTGGCGCGCAGCACGCTGTCACGGGGTAGCTGGAATCCGGCGGCCAGCGAGCCTTCGTCGGGGTCGGTCTGCAATTGCACCACGGTCATCGACGGGGTCGGCGCCAGGTAGTGCGGGTAGGCGATTTCCAGCAGGTTGTGGGTGAAGGTCGGGTACTCGGCGTCGAGTTTGAGCTGCACCCGCGCGGTGAGGTAGGCGAAACCTTCGAGCAGGCGCTCGACATAAGGGTCGGCGCACTCGATCCCGGACAGCGTCAGGCGCCCGGCGATCTTCGGGTATTCCTTGGCGAACTCGGCGGCACCCTCGCGGATGTGCTGCAGCTCCTGGTTGTACAGCTCGAGCAGGCGCGGGTTCATGCGCGCCTCCGGCGCTCGGCGGGCGCCACCCGGACATGGCCGGACTCCAGGTCGACGTCGGTCTGCAGCAGCAACGGCAGCGCCGCCGGCTGGGCCCACAGGTCGCCTTCGATCTCGAAGCTCAGGGCGTTGGCGTTCATCTCGCCGGGGGCGGCCTGGGCGCGCACCTTGAGGGTATGGGCGAGAATGCGTGGCTCGTAGGTGGCGATGGCCTGGTGGATGATGCGCTCCAGGGCGTTCAGGTCGATGTTCGAGGCACTGTTGCCGGCCAGGGCCGGCAGGCCATAGTTGACCACCGAGGCGCCGGCGTGGGTGTTCAGGGTGTCGGTGCTGTCGAGCAAAGAGGTGGTGTTGAGCAGCCAGGCCAGGTCGCGCAGTACCGAGGCCTTGAGCTGCTGCAGGCTGAGCACGCGCTTGTCCGGGGCTTCCTGCGGGTTGCCCGGGTCGTCGTCGGTCAGGCGATCGAGCAGCGAGGGCTGCAGGCGGTCGCGGGTGGCGATTTCGGCTACCACTGGAACATCCCTGTGAACATTTTCTGGTCTTCGAAGCCGGTGTCGCACGAGGCGCTCGGTGCCGGCGTGGACGCCTCCAGGCCGGCCTGGGTCAGGCGCACGGCGCGCGAGGTCTTCAGGCATGCGCCCTTGAGCGTCGGATGCGGCTGCACGTGGGTGACCAGTATGATCGGCATGCCGTTGAACTGCTCGACCCTAGCCTTGCCGGCGCGGTCCGGGCTGAGGCTGCACGGCCACTGCATGTCCAGCGCCAGGCTTTGCTCGCCACGGCTGAGCACGCACTGGCCGGCACGCTCGGCGAGGGTCACGGGCTGGCCGTCGAGCGTGGCCTCGGTCAGCAGCTCGGCATCGGCGCAGGCGCTCAGGGCCAGCAGCAGGGCGCCTGCCAGTGCCGCGCGGCTCATGTCAGTTCCCAGAACCAGACCTGCTTGGACTGGTAGTTCTGGTCGGAGAAGCCCTTGGTCAGGCCGCGGTTCCACAGGTCGATATGGTCGCCCGTGCGGTTTTCCTGGCTTTGCCCGGCACGGGCGAAGCAGTCCTTGTAGAAGATGATCCCGGTCTTGGCTTTGAGCGTCTCGCGTTCCTGGGCGCTGCCGCCGATGCGCTGCGGGCGGCCGAGCTGGCGCTCCAGCCAGTTGGCCAGGGATTCGGCGCCACGGGCATGGCCATGGGCGCACTTGGGTTCGGTGTAGGTCGACTTGTTGACCTTCAGGCCCATCTCTCCATTGAGCGCGATGCTCATGCGGATGGCGCACTGATTGTCCCACGGGCCGTCGCAGGGCGAGGACACCTTTGGGTAGGCATTCCACAGGTTGATGAAAGAAGGCTTGGCCATAAGGTTCACCGTGAGCGGGTGAGACGTGGGAGGGGGCGTGCGCGCCGGGTGGGCCGCCGCGCACGCGGTCGATCAGATCTTGACGTTGGAGCGGATGTTCCAGCCGTACTTGATCGGGCCGCCTTCCTTGGTGCCGTCGGCTTTCTGCGGCTGGTAGTCGACGGTGACCTTGGCGAAGTTCAGGGTCACGTTCTCGGTCAGGCGGTCATCGCTGCCCGAGCCGCCGGTGCTCAGCGAGCTGATGATCACCTCTTCGAGGTTGATGATCAGGTACTCGACCTGGCTTTCACCGCCGGCCTTGCGCACGGTCAGCTTGACCTTGTCGATGTGCTTGCCGCTGGAGCAGTGGGCCATCAGGTTGGGGCTGGACTTGTCGATGTACTTGGTGATCGACAGGTCCTGGATGTTGACCTTGCCCGAGCCGCCGCCGCTGCCCAGGTGCATGTTGCCGGACTGGGACATGCCCCAGCTCCAGTTGAGCACGTCGATTTCGTCCTTGTGGGCCTTGTCGTGGGACTCGCCCTTGATGTCGCCGATCTTGATGAAAATATCTACAGCCATGATGTCCTCGGGATTTCCAGTCGGTTGGCGGTGCTATTGGGGCTGCTGTGCAGCCCATCGCGGGACAAGCCCGCTCCTACAGGATTTGTGCAGCCTTTGTAGGAGCGGGCTTGTCCCGCGATGGGGCGCGTGCAGCGGCCCCGTTCAGGCTTAGGCCCCTTTGGCCGAAGGCAGTTTCGACACCAGGCGCAGCGACACGGTCAGCCCTTCGAGCTGGTAGTGCGGGCGCAGGTAGAAGCGCGAGTTGTAGTAACCCGGGTTGCCTTCGACGTCCTCGACCACTACTTCGGCGGCCGCCAGCGGGTGCTGGGCCTTGGTGGTCTCGGTGGAGTGCGCCGGGTCGCCGTCGACGTAGTTGAGGATCCAGTCCTGCAGCCAGCGCTGCATCTCGTCCTTTTCCTTGAACGAGCCGATCTTGTCGCGAACGATGCACTTCAGGTAATGGGCGAAGCGGCAGGTGGCGAACAGGTACGGCAGGCGCGCGGCCAGGTTGGCGTTGGCGGTGGCGTCCGGGTCGTCGTACTCGGCCGGCTTCTGCAGCGACTGCGCGCCGATGAAGGCGGCGAAGTCGGTGTTCTTCTTGTGCAGCAGCGGCATGAAGCCGTTCTTCGCCAGCTCCGCCTCGCGGCGGTCGGAAATGGCGATCTCGGTCGGGCACTTCATGTCCACGCCACCGTCGTCGGTGGGGAAGGTGTGCGCCGGCAGGCCCTGTACTTCACCGCCCGATTCCACGCCACGGATGCGCGAGCACCAGCCGTAGTGCTTGAACGAGCGGTTGATGTTCACCGCCATGGCATAGGCGGCGTTGGCCCAGGTGTACTTGCTGCTGTCGGCGCCGTCGGTGTCTTCCTCGAAGGCGAAGGCCTCGACCGGGTCGGTCTTGGCGCCGTAGGGCAGGCGCGCCAGGAAACGCGGCATGGTCAGGCCGATGTAGCGCGAGTCTTCCGATTCGCGTAGCGAGCGCCAGCCGGCGTATTCCGGGGTGGTGAAGATCTTGGTCAGGTCGCGCGGATTGGACAGCTCCTGCCACGAGCCCATGCCCATCACCGTCGGCGAGGCGGCGGAAATGAACGGCGCGTGCATCGAGGCGCAAACCTTGGACACCTCGCCCAGCAGCTCGACATCCGGCGGCGACTGGTCGAAGTAGTAGTCGCCCACCAGGCAGCCGTAAGGCTCGCCGCCGAACTGGCCGTATTCCTCTTCGTAGAGCTTCTTGAACACCGGGCTCTGGTCCCAGGCGGTGCCCTTGAATTTCTTCAGAGTCTTGTGCAGGTCGTTCTTCGAGATGTTGAGCACGCGGATCTTCAGCTGCTCGTCGCTCTCGGTGTTGTTGACCAGGTAGTGCAGGCCACGCCAGGCGCTTTCCAGTTTCTGGAAGTCGTCGTGGTGGATGATCTGGTTGACCTGGGCGGTGAGCTTGGCGTCGATGGCGGCGATGATCTGCTCGATCGAGCCGATGGCATCGTTGGACACCAGGTTGGTCTGCGCCAGGGCCTGCTCGGCCAGGGTGCGCACGGCGCTCTCCACGGCTTCCTTGGCCCGCTCGGTCTTGGGCTTGAACTCCTGCAGCAAGAGGCTGGCGAACTCGCTCGGGTCCTGGGTGGCCGCCTGTGGGGCCTGGCTGTCGCGCAACGGATCGGTCATGGTCGGTCTCCTCAGGCCTTCGGCTCGGTGTCGGCGGGTTTCGGCGCGCTGGCCAGGGCCTGGAGCAGGGCCGGGTCCTTGATGGCCTTGAGGATGATGTCCTCGGCGCCGGTCTTGCCGTCCATGTAGGTCAGCAGGTTGGCCAGCTGGGTACGGGCCTCGAGCAGTTGGTTGAGGGCGTCGACCTTGCGCGCCACGGCGGCGGGGCTGAAGTCGTCCATGCTCTCGAAGGTGATGTCCAGGCTCAGGTTGCCTTCACCGGTCAGCTCGTTGGGCACGTTGAACGCCACGCGCGGCTTCATGGCCTTCAGGCGCGAGTCGAAGTTATCGACATCGACCTCCAGGAACTTGCGGTCGGCCACTGCCGGCAGCGGCTCGGCGGGCTTGCCGGCAAGGTCGGAGAGCACACCCATGACGAAGGGCAGCTGGACCTTCTTCTCGGCGCCGTACAGCTCGACGTCGTACTCGATCTGTACCCGCGGCGCACGGTTGCGCGCGATGAATTTCTGGGAGCTGTCTTTCGCCACGTTGTTCCTCCTGGTCGCCGGTAGGGCGGCTCTGCTTGTTGCGGGCGTCGGTGTTTAGGCGGCCGGAGCGACGTCAGTCGTGTTCCGGGCCGCGCAGGTTCTCGAATTGCGACATCCCGTCGGGGATCAGGTCGCGGACGATGGTCGCGAAATCGGCGTTGACCAGGTTCTTCGCCCGGCGCAGCAGCACCGGCAGCGGGCTCGAGGGCTCGTGGCGGGCGTAGTACTGGAGCAGGCGGTCAAGGCTTTGCAGCACGTCGTCGCGGCTGTTCACTTCGCCGGGGCGCGTGGCTGGGCGCGGCGCGGCGGCAGTGGCGCTGGCCGTGGGCTGCGGGTCGTGCTGGGGGCTCGGCGCAGCCTCGTCGGCGCTGGCGTCCAGCGGGGCCGCGGCACCTTCCGGGCTGTAGTCGGCGAGCACCTGCTGGACCTGACGCAGTGGCTGGCGCAGGGCGGACAGATCGACGCCACTGGCCGAACCGACCTGGTCGTTGACCCGGTTTTCGATGCTGTCCAGCGCTTCGCGGGCCAGTTGCAGGGCCTGGCGGCATTGCGCGAGCTGCTCGGGGTCGGCGTCGCGCAGGGCGGCGCCCAGCTCCTCGGCGCTCAGTTGCTCGCTGGCGAAGTGCTGCACGCCGGCGGCGTGCAGGGCGGCGCGCAGGGTCACCGGGCCGAAGGCGCGCGAACGCACCAGCACGGCGTCGCGCAGCAGGGCGATGTTGGTGTCGCAGGTGAGGCCGGCCAAGGCGTTGACCCGCACTGTGGGGTCGTTGTCGTCGGCGGCGTCCAGTTGCGGGTGCAGGTACAGCCAGTATTCGCCGAGCAGGTCGCGGATCAGCTCGAGGCTGGCGGCCAGGCCCGGCAGGCCGTGCAAGGCCAGGTTGGCCTGGACCAGGAAATGGGTGATGCGCAGGTCCTTGCTGCGTTGCAACAGGGCGCTGCAGGACTGTTCGATGGCGCGCCACTGGGGCGGTTCGGCCGCTTGCACGGCGTCGCCCATCACACGCTCGGGGCGGCCCTGGGCATCGCGTTCCAGTTGCAGGAAATCGGCGTCGTATTCGAGATCGTCGCCACAGGGAAAGTCTGCGGAAACAGCGGCGAGCAGCAGCGGCGAGTTCACCAGAATTCGATCTCCATATCGGCCCTTGGCACGGGCTTCGTATACGCCAAGTTGCAACTGTGAACTGGCGCACAAACTTGTCAAAGAATGCGAAGTTGATATCAGTGTGATATCACTTTGGCACTCTCAAGTTGCGCATTTATGGTTTATTTCCAAATTGCTGTCAAGGTAAGCTACGCGCCGCGAGGGGGCGACTGTGAACCAGTTGGCAAGCCTTCGTGTCCATTGGTCAGGTGCCATCAAAGTGCCTTGCCGATAGGGTTTAATACGACCTTCCGGAATGAGGCTTCTCGGCGATAACCCAGCGTTCACACGGGGTTGGCCGGTTTGCTGGGTCGGGCTTGCACATCCACTCAAATGGATGGATAAGTGTTTCATATATATGCAAGGAGGCATGATGGCACTTTGCCTGACCATCACCAGTTACCACAAGATCACCCCAGGACAATGTCCGGAGAAGTTGCTGGAAACCGGTGCCATTACGGTGGGAAGAGCCACGGATAATGATTGGGTATTGCCCGATCCCGAGCGCCTTGTATCTTCGAAACATTGCGTCATCCAGTTCAAGGATGGCCGTTACTACCTGACCGACAACAGCACCAACGGCGTGGAGTTGGTACACGCCGGTATTCGCCTGCGCCGGGGTAACAGCGAACCGTTGATGGACGGCGAAGTTATTCGAATTGGCGATTACGAAATCCAGGCGCGCATCGATGCCGGCCTGGCCATTCCCCTGGGCGGGCAGCCCGAGGTACACAGCTTCGAGGCGTTGATGGCCAACCAGGTGGCGGCGCCGAGCGCGCCTATCGCCGGCGCGCCAGCGGCCTTCCTGCAAGGAGCGTCGAGCCACGACACCCTGCCGGACCTGTTCGATTTTCTTGGCCCGGCCAGCGTGGCGCCGGTGAGCCAGCCGGACCATGTGCCGGCCCAGCAGCACGATTTCCGTCCACCAACGCCTGTGGCGCCGCCGCCCGCGCCTGCCGCCGCGCCGGCTGCCCCAGGGGTGATTCCCGCCGACTGGGCGTTGTTCGATGACTCCCCGGCACCGGCACCCCAGGTAACGCCGGCCGCGCCGCCAGCCCCGGCGCCAGAGCCGCCCGCAGCGCCCGTCGCGGCCCCGCCCGCAGCGGTGGCGCCGGCCCCTGTGGCAGCGGCCCAGGCTGGCGCTGGCGATGCCATGCTCCAGGCCTTCCTGCGCGGCGCCGGCATCGAGCACCTGCGCATCGACGCCGCCGATGCCGCCGCGCAGATGGAAGCCATCGGCCGCAGCTACCGCTTGATGGTCGAGGGCCTGATCGATGTACTGCGCGCGCGCAGCAGCCTCAAGGGCGAGTTCCGCATGCAGCAGACCAGCATCGCCCCGGTGCAGAACAACCCACTGAAGTTCGCCCCCAATGCCGACGAGGCGCTGCTGTTGCTGTTGCGCCACGCCAGCCAGGCATTCATGGCGCCGGACCAGGCGGTACGCGACAGCTTCGACGACCTGCGCGCGCACCAGCTGGCCGTGATGGCCGGGGTCGAGGCGGCGCTCAAGCACTTGTTGGCGCGCTTCGAGCCGGCGCGCCTGGAAGAGCGCCTGGCCCCTGCCGCCGGGTTGTCGAAGCTGTTCGGCGGTTCGCGCCAGGCCCATTGCTGGCAGCAGTTCACCACGCTGTACCAGCAGCTTTCCCGCGAGGCCGAGGACGATTTCCAGGACCTGTTCGGCCGCGAGTTCAGCCGCGCCTACCAGGCCCACAGCCAACGCATGCAACGCCCCTGAGACCAACGCCGGGGCCAGGAAGAACACAACACGTCATGAGGACGAGGATGAGTGCAACAAGACTGATCGCAGCCCTGGCCATCGTGCTGCTCAGTGCCTGCAGCAAGGACACGCCGCTCGAAGCCGCCGCCCCCGCCGCGGCGCCGGCCACGGGCATCACCCTGTACTTCAGCGCCGCCGCCGGGCTCAACCCCGGCGCCGGTGGCACCCCGGCGCCGGTGCGGGTGCGCATCTTCGAGCTGAAGAACAGCGCCGCGTTCAGCCGCGCCGACTACTTCGCCCTGGCTGAGCGCGCCTCGGCGACCCTGGCCGCCGACCTGATCGACCAGGACGAAGTGCTGCTGCAACCTGGCGAGCAACTGCGCCTGGAACGCCCGCTCGACCCGGCCACCCGCCAGGTCGGCCTGGTGGTCGGCTACCGCGAGATCGACCAGGCCCAGTGGCGCAGCGTGCTGCCGGTGCCGCCCCGCGATTATCAGATCAGCCTCGATGTGCGCGCCGTGCGCAGCGCCGTGGCCACCCCACAACCTGAACCTGCCCGCTAGGCAATCGGAGTACTGCATGTCCTGGAACAATCGCGTGGTCTGGTCGGAAGGGATGTTCATCACGACCCAGCACTTCCAGCAGCACGACCGCTACCTGGAGCACTTCGTCGATACCCGCAGCCGGCCGTTGATCGCCGCTGCCTGGGGCTTCTCCGAGCTGCTCGTCGACCAGGGCCTGCTGGCCCAGGGCAAGCTGGCGATTCTCAGTGCCCGCGGCCTGTTGCCCGACGGCACGCCGTTCGACATCCCCCGTGACGACCTGCCGCCGCCGCCGCTGGAGATTCCCGACGAGCTGCGCGATGGCGTGATCTACCTGGGCCTGCCGCTCAAGCGTGCCGGCGCCCGCGACACCGTCGACGACGGTGAAGCGCTGGGCGCTGCGCGCTACATCAGCCGGGTCAGCGAGGTGCGCGACGACAACGCGCCGTTCGAGAACCGCGCGCCCCTGGCCCTGGGCAGCCGCGCCCTGCGCCTGCTGCGCGGCGAGGATGGCTTGAGCGACTACGCCGCGCTCGGCGTGGTGCGGGTGCGCGAGAAGCGCGCCGACCGCGCCCTGGTGCTGGACGACAGCTACATCCCGCCGCTGCTCGACGTCACCGCCAATAACGCGTTGTCGGGTTTTCGCGGCGAGTTGCTGGGCCTGCTGCACCAGCGCGGCGAGGCCTTGGCCGGGCGCGTGGTGGCCTCGGCCAACGGCGGCGCTTCGGAGATAGCCGACTTCATGCTGCTGCAACTGGTCAACCGCGCCCAGCCGCTGGTCGAGCACCTCAACCAGCTGACCCCGCTGCACCCCGAGCGCCTTTACAGCGAGCTGGTGGCGCTGGCCGGCGAGTTCGCCACCTTCACCCGCGACGGACGTCGGCCCGAGGCCTTCCCGGTGTACCAGCACGACGACCTGGCGGCGACCTTCGCGCCGGTCATGGCGGCTCTGCGCGAGGCGCTGTCGATGCTGATCGACAGCAAGGCGGTGGCCATCCCGCTGGTCGAGAAGGCCTATGGCATCCACGTCGGCATGCTCGCCGACCGTAGCTTGCTCGACAGCGCCAGCTTCATCCTGGTGGTGCGCGCCGACGTGCCCAGCGAGACCCTGCGCAGCCGCTTCGGCCAGCAGAGCAAGATCGGCTCGGTGGAGCACATCCGCGACCTGGTCAACCTGCAACTCCCGGGTATCGGCCTGCTGCCGCTGCCAGTGGCGCCACGGCAGATTCCGTTCCACGCCGGCTCAACCTACTTCGAACTCGACCGTGGCAGCGAACACTGGAAGCAGCTGCAGCATTCCGGTGGTTTTGCCTTCTACGTCGCCGGCGAATTCCCCGGCCTGAACCTGGCCTTCTGGGCGATTCGGGGGTGATGGCGTGATGTTTGAAGATGCTGGGACCGCGTTGCGGTCCTTTCGCGGCACAAGGCCGCTCCTACAGGGGAGCGCGAACGCCTGTAGGAGCGGCCTTGTGTCGCGAAAGGGCCGCAACGCGGCCCCCGATGCCACCCCCCATCCAAGGACCGGAGACTAAGCCGCGATGCAACCAGACGATCCGCAGGCCTTCGACCGCACCCAGTTCATGCCGCGCCCCGGTGGCCGTGGCCCGCAACCGGCCACGCCAACCCCCGCTACGCCACCGCCAGCGCTGAACGTGCCCGCCGAGCCGCTGGCCGCCGGCCAGGCCGAGGGCCTCAACCCGCTGGAGCAGGCGGCCGGCCCATTGCTCGCGCTGCTCACGCGCCTGCGCAACACCATCGCCCACCCGGCGCCGGCCAGCCTGCGCGCGCAACTGCTGGCCTACCTGCGCCAGTTCGAAGAACGCGCCGAAGCCGCCGGGGTGCCGCGCAACGAGGTGCTGCTGGCGCGCTATGCGCTGTGCACTGCCCTCGACGAGGCCGTGCTCAGCACCCCCTGGGGCAGCGCCAGCGACTGGGGCAAGCAGAGCCTGCTGATCACCGTGCACAACGAGGCCTGGGGTGGCGAGAAGGTGTTCCAGCTGATGGAACACTGCCTGCAAAGCCCACGCGAGCGTCTGCACCTGCTGGAGCTGCTGTACTTGTGCACCAGCCTCGGCTTCGAAGGCCGCTACCGGGTGATGAACGGTGGTCGCGCCCAGCTCGAGGCCCTGCGCGAGCGCACCGCCGCGACCATCCGCAGCGCCCGTGGCGAGATCGAGCGCGAGCTGTCGCCGCACTGGCGCGGTGTCAGCGTGGCGCGCGACCGCCTGGCGCAGTTCGTGCCGCCCTGGGTCGGCCTGGCGGTGGCCCTGGCGCTGCTGTTGCTGGTGCTGTTCGGCCTGCGCCTGAAGCTGGCCGCCGATGCCGAGCCGGTGTTCCGCGGCATCCACGCCCTGGGTGAGATCCCGGTGCAGGCCATGGACCGCCCGGTGGTGCAGCCCAAGCCCGTGGAGCGTCCGCGCCTGGCCGGTTTCCTCGCCGAAGACATCAAGGCCGGGCGAGTCGCCGTGGAGGACGCGGTGGACCGTTCGGTGGTGACCATCCGTGGCGACGAACTGTTCGCCTCGGCCAGCGCCAGCATCAAGGGTGACTTCGAGCCGTTGATGCTGCGCATCGCCGAGGCCGTGGCGAAAGTGAAAGGCAACGTGAAAGTCACCGGCCACAGCGACAACCAGCGCATCGCCACGCTGCGCTTCCCGTCCAACTGGGCACTGTCCCAGGCCCGCGCCGAGGAGGTCAAGGACATCCTCGCCGCCCGTACCGGTCAGCCTGGGCGCTTCACCGCGCAGGGCCTGAGCGACACCGAGCCGCTGGCATCGAACGACAGCGCGCAGGGCCGGGCGAAGAATCGTCGGGTTGAAATCACCGTTCTGGCGGAGGGCGTCGAGTGAAGGCGTTTTTCAGTTTTGTCATTCGCTGGGTGATCCCGCTGCTGGGCCTGCTGGCCCTGAGCCTGATCATCTGGTTCGTCGGCCCGTTGCTGGATGTGCTGGCGCCGGTCACGCCGCGCGTGGTGCTGATCTTCCTGCTGTTCGCGGCGTGGATCGCCTACCGTGTATGGCGCATCGTCCAGGCCCGTCGGCAGGCGGCGAAAGTCATGGAAAGCCTGGCCGCCGAAACCGCGCCGGACCCTGCCAGCGCCGCCACCGCCGAGGAGCTGGCGACCCTGCGCCAGCGCATGGACGAGGCCCTGGTGCTGTTGAAGAAGGCGCGCCTGGGCGGTGACGAGCGGCGCAACCTGTACGAGCTGCCCTGGTACGTGATCATCGGCCCGCCCGGTTCGGGCAAGACCACCGCGCTGGTCAACTCCGGCCTGCACTTCCCGCTGGCGGCGCAGATGGGCGAGGGCGCCATTCGCGGCGTGGGTGGCACGCGCAATTGCGACTGGTGGTTCACCGACCAGGCGGTGCTGCTCGACACCGCCGGGCGCTATACCACCCAGGACAGCCATGCCCAGGTGGACAAGGCCGCCTGGCTGGGCTTCCTCGACCTGCTCAAGAGCCAGCGCTCGCGCCGCCCGATCGACGGCGCGTTCATCGCCATCAGCCTGTCCGACCTGCTGCTGGGCAGCGAGGCCGAGCGCGCCGCCCACGCGGCGGCCATCCGCAAGCGCATCCAGGAGCTGTACAGCCAGCTGGGCGTGCGCTTCCCGATCTACCTGATGCTGACCAAGCTCGACCTGGTGCCGGGCTTCATGGAGTTCTTCGACAACCTGAGCAAGGAAGAGCGGGCCCAGGTGTGGGGCATGACCTTCGCCCTGGATGACGGCCAGCAGGGCGATGGCCCGCTGGCCCAGTTCGGCAGCGAGTTCGGCTTGCTGGAACAGCGCTTGAACCAGCGCCTGGTCGAGCGCCTGCAACAGGAGCGCGACCCGGCGCGGCGCGACCTGGTGTACGGTTTCGTCCAGCAGTTCGCCGCCCTGCGCGGCAACCTCACCAGCTTCTTGGACGGTATCTTCAAGCCCAATGCCTTCGAAGAACGCGCGCTGCTGCGCGGTGTGTACTTCACCAGCGGCACCCAGGAGGGCAGCCCGATCGACCGCCTGATCGGCAGCATGGCCCAGAGCATGGGCCTGGACCGCGCGCACCTGGCGCGCCAGAGCGGCAGCGGGCGCAGCTACTTCATCGAGAAGCTGTTCAGCGCGGTGGCCTTCGCCGAGCGCGGCCTGGTCGGCAGCAACCCCAAGGTCGAGCAGCGGCGCAAATGGATCGCCCGTGGCGCCCTGGCCCTGAGCGTGGCCCTGGTGCTGGTGGTCGGCACCCTGTGGACCCTGAGCTACCGCGCCAACCAGCAATATATCGCCGAGGTCGACAGCCGCCTCAAGCCGTTGGGCAAGAGCGTGCAGGAGCTGAGCCCGGCGCAGCGCAACGTGGTCGAGGTGCTGCCGCTGCTCAATGCCGTGCGCCGCCTGGCCGACGATCCACCGGGCTGGGCCGAGGGCCTGGGCTTGTACCAGGGCGACATGCTCGAAGGTGAGTCCGACAGCGTCTACCGCAAGTTGCTGATCGCCATCTTCGCCCCGCGCCTGGTCACCCGCATCGAGGAGCAGCTGTACGCCGGTGGCCCGTCCGACTACCTGTACGAAGGGCTCAAGGCCTACCTGATGCTGGCTGACGGCGAGCACTACGACCCTGAGTTCATCAAGGCCTGGATCACCCTCGACTGGGAACGCAGCCTGCCCCGCGACCTGGCCCCGGATTTGCGCCAGGCCCTGTCGCAGCACCTGGCGGCGCTGTTCGACAAGCGTCCACCCAATGCCCGCCTCGACCAACGCCTGATCGACGACACCCGTCGCCAGTTGCAGCAACTGCCGGTGGCCCAGCGGGTCTACGACCGGGTCAAACGGCAGAAACTGCCGGCTGGGGTCAACGACTTCCGGGTCAGCGATGCCGCCGGGCGCGACGCCGCCCTGGTGTTTCGCTTCAAGAACGGCAAGCCACTGAGCGAGCCGTTGCCGGGTATCTTCACCGTCGAGGGCTACCGCAAGGCGTTTCTCGCCGCCAGCCTGGCCCACAGCGAGACCCTGGCCGAAGAGCGCTGGGTGCTCGGCCGCGAGGCCAGCGAGGCGGGCGATGCCAAGCGCCTGGCCGACGATGTGCTGCAGCTGTATTACCAGGACTACATCCGCAACTGGGACGCGCTGCTGGCCGACCTGGACTTCGTGCCCATCACCAGCGTCGGCCAGGCGGCCGATGTGCTGCGGGTGCTGTCCGGGCCGACTTCGCCGATGAAAAAGCTGCTGCAGTCGGTGGCCAAGGAAACCAACCTGGCCCAGCCGACCACCCTCGACAAGGTCCAGGCCAAGGCCGAGCAGGCCGGCGTCGATCAGTTGCGCCAGCGCCTCGGCGGCCTGCTGGGCGATGCGCCGCTGCCCAGCGACAACCCCGCCGCCCGTGAGGTCGACCCGGTGACCGCGCACTTCGCCGAACTGGCCGCCCTGGTTGACACCGGCGAAGGCCAGCCGGCGGCCATCGATGGCCTGCTCACCGACCTCAACGCCCTGTACGTGCAAGTCAGCGCCATGGTCGGCGCCAGCGGCGACGCGCTGCTGGGCGAGGCCAAGAACCAGGCCCAGGCCGCGGCGCAGCGGGTCGCCCTGGGCGCCGCGCGCCAGCCCAAGGTGGTGCAGAACCTGGTGGGCTCGGTGCTTGGCTCGACCCACAACCTGGTCATGGGCGGTGTGCGCAACCAGCTCAACGCCGCCTGGGCCAGCGAAGTGGTCAGCGTCTACCGCCAGTCCCTCAGCGGGCGCTACCCGCTGGTAGCGGGTAGCGCCCGCGACGCCACCCTGGAAGATTTCGGCCAGTTCTTTGGCGTTGGCGGGGTAATGGACAACTACTTCCGCAAGTACCTGCAACCCTACGTCAACACCTCCAGCACGCCCTGGAGCTGGCAGCCGGGCGCGGCGCAGAAGCTGGGGATCAGCAGCAACGTGCTGTACACCTTCCAGCGCGCGGCGAGCATCCGCGATGCGTTCTTCCGCAACAGCAACGGCGTGCAGCCGGGGGTGCGCTTCGAGCTCAAGCCGGTGGCGATGGATGCCACCATCACCCAGTTCCTGCTCGACCTCGACGGCCAGCAGGTCAGCTACGACCACGGGCCGAGCCGGCCAGTGGCGTTGCAGTGGCCCAACCCCAACAGCATCGGCGTGGTGCGCCTGTCGATCTCGCCACCTTCGGCCGCTGGCCGCTCCGGGCTGACCGTGGAAGGGCCCTGGGCCTGGTTCCGCCTGCTCGACCAGTCCGACCTGGTGGCCGGCAGTTCGCCGGAGCGCTTCAACCTGCGCCTGCGCGTCGATGGCGCCAGCGTGTCTTACGAGCTGCGTGCCAGCAGCGCCTTCAACCCGTTCCGCAGCCGAGTGCTCAGCGGTTTCAGCCTGCCGGAGCATCTGTGAGCGACCTGGGTTTCTATGGAAAGCTGGCCAGCCGCGGCGACTTCGTCAGCCGTGGCCTGCCACAAGGTTTCATCCAGCCCTGGGACCAGTGGCTGGCGGCGGGGTTGCAGGCCAGCCAGCAGGCGCTGGGCGAGCGTTGGCTCGAGGCTTACCTGGTCAGCCCCTTGTGGCGGTTTGCCCTGGCGCCGGGTGTGTGTGGGCCGGATGCGGTGGTTGGGGTATTGATGCCGAGCATCGACCGGGTCGGGCGGTATTTTCCGTTGACCGTGGCCCAGGTGCTGGAGCCGGGGCAGCCGTTGGCGCCTGTGGTGGCCGGGGATGACCAATGGTTTGAAGCGGTTGAGGCTGCTTTGTTGGCGACCCTTGAGCCAGGTGCTGCCTTTGAGCGTTTTGAGGCGGCCTTGCCGCCTTTTCACGGCACCAGGCCGCTCCTACAGGGGCCGCGTGTGGCTGTGGGTGGTTTGCAGCGGTTGGATGCGACCACCCCGCAAGGGCGTGCACTGGCCTTGGCCGAATGCGCCTGCGAGGGCATGAGCCTGTGGTGGGGCAGGGGCTCTGAGCGTATCGCCCCGGGCTTGATGCGCTGCGCGGGCTTGCCGCGCAGCGAGGATTTCGCCGGGTTTCTTTTGGGTAGCGAGGCAGCGCACGCATGATCGACCTGCAATACACCGCGGCCAGCTACAGCCATGTCGGCATGGTGCGCAAGATCAACGAGGACGCTTGCCTGGAACTGACCTGGGCCGGCCTGTGGGCGGTGGCCGATGGCATGGGCGGCCATGCCGCCGGTGACTATGTCAGCAGCCTGGCGGTGGACAGCCTGCGCAGCCTGCCGATGCTCGATTCGCTGGAGGAGTTTGCCGGCGAAGTGCGTGACGGGCTGTCGTGGGTCAACCGCACGGTGCGCGAGGAAACCGCGCGCCGCGGCGTGGCGATGATGGGCAGTACCGTGGTGGTGCTGGCGGCGCGGGGCGACCAGGCCATCGGCCTGTGGGCCGGCGACAGCCGCCTGTATCGCCTGCGCGAAGGCAGCATGCAGCGCCTGTCCCACGACCACAGCTACGTCCAGGAACTACAGGACAGCGGCCTGCTCAACGAGGCCGAGGCGCGGGTGCATCCGCGCGGCAATATCGTCACCCGCGCCCTGGGCGTCGAGGACCATATCGAGTTGCAGGCAGTCACCCTGCAAGTGCAGCCCGGCGACACCTACCTGTTGTGCAGCGACGGCTTGAACAAGACCGCCGAGGACCACGAGATCGCTGAGGTGCTCGGTCACGCCGACCCCTACGAAGTGGTGCGCAGCCTGGTACACCTGGGCTTGACCCGGGGCGCCCCCGACAACATCACCGCCGTGGTCGTGAAGGCGAGCTGAAGACACCATGAATATGCAGATCCCCGGATTCGACATCGATCACGAGCTTGGCCAGGGCGCCATGGCCAGCGTGTACCTGGCCACCCAGCGCTCGCTCGAGCGCAAGGTGGCGCTGAAGATCATGGCGGCGAGCCTGGCCGCCGACCCGACCTTCTGCGAGCGCTTCCTGCGCGAGGGCCGCACCCTGGCGCGGCTGGCGCATCCGAACATCGCCACCATCCACGACATCGGCAATGTCGGCGAGCTGTACTACATGGCCATGGAGTACCTGCCCAGCGGTACGCTCAAGGAGCGCATCGGCGAAGGTCTCTCGCCTGAACAGGGGCTGGTCTACGTGCGCCAGATCGCCCAGGCGCTGGGCTACGCCCATGCCCAGGGCCTGGTGCACCGCGACGTCAAACCGGCCAACATCCTGTTCCGCGCCGATGGCACCGCGGTGCTGTCGGACTTCGGCATCGCCAAGTCGCTGGACGACCGCACCCAGTTCACCCAGGCCGGTTTCGCCGTCGGCACGCCGAGCTACATGAGCCCCGAGCAGGCCCGTGGCATGGAGATCGACGGGCGCGCCGACCTGTATGCGCTGGGCGTGGTGCTGTACGAGATCCTGGTCGGCAAGCTGCCGTACAACGGCACCGATGCGCTGTCCACGGCGCTGGCGCACCTGACCGAGCCGTTGCCGGAGCTGCCGATCGAGCACGGTCGCTACCAGGACATCCTGCGTGGCCTGCTGGCCAAGGACCCCAACGAGCGCTTTGCCGATGCCGCGGCCTTGCTCGCCGCGCTGGATCGCCTGGCGCTGCCGGCAGCGGTGGATGAGCGCGACAGCACGGTGGTTCGCCCGCTGGTGGTAACGCCAGCGCTGGCGCCAGAGCCTGTGTCCATCGAAATCCCCAGCGCCGTGGCCGCGCCTGCGCCGCGCCCCGAGCCCAAGTCCAAGCCAGAGCCCAGGCCACAGCCCGCGCCGCTGGTGAAATCCGCCTCGAACAAACCCGCCAAGGCGGTACTGGCCGTGGCCATCGCGGCGGCCCTGGGCCTGGGTGGCGCGTTCTTCTGGTTGCTCGGTGGCAGCGACGAGCCGGCGCTCGAGCCGCCGCTGGCGCAGGCCCCGGTGGACACCGCCGCCCCCGCCCAGCCAACGCTGCAAGCGGTAGCGCCCGACGACGATGGCCGCCCGCTGCTGATGCCTGGCAAGAAGACCCTGTTCCAGCGGGTGCTGACCAAGCCCGACGCACAACTGCGGGCCCAGCCCGGCGATGCCTCGGGTGAGAAGCTGCCGGCGTTTTCCGTGCTGTACGTGTATCAGCGCAAGGACGTGGCGGGCAAAGCCTGGCTGCAGGTGGGCGCCGCCAGCGATGGCCAGCGCGACGGCTGGTTGCCGGCCGAGCAGACCAGCGACTGGAAGCAGAGCCTGGTGCTCAAGTTCACCGAACGCTCGGGCCGCGCGCCGGTGATGTTCATGCGCCAGGTGGACGATGTGCAGCACCTGCTCGACGACACCGCCAAGGCCCGCGACAGCTTGCTCAAGGCGCAGAACAGCCCCGACCAGGTGCCGCAGGTGATGGCCCTGGAGCCGACGGCCAGCGCCGTGCCGCAGAACCAGTTCTACCTGATGCCGATCTTCGACTACCGCGAGAGCTTCGATGCCGATGGCCAGCCGGTGCAGTTGCTCAACATTGCCTCCATCGACCCTGGCGCCAGTGCCCGCGACAGCGCGCCCAAGGCGGCTGGCGTGGCAGCGGTGGGCGAGCAAGGTTTCCGCACCGGTATCGTGCTGGTGGTGGACACCTCGGTGTCGATGCAGCCCTACATCGACCGCGTGCGCCAGGTGGTCAGCGAGCTGCAGCAGCAACTGGCCGCCCGTGGCGAACTGGACAGCGTCAGCTTCGGCCTGGTGGGCTTTCGCAACAGCGTCAAGCGCACCCCCGGCCTCGATTACCTGAGCAAGACCCTGGTCAGCCTGGAGGAGGGCCGCGACCCGGCACGCTTCCTCAAGGCGGCATCCCAGGTCAAGGCCACCAGCGTTTCCAGCCACTCGTTCAACGAAGACGCCTTCGCCGGCGTGATGCAGGCGGTCGAAGGCATGGACTGGTCCGGCTACGGTGGGCGCATCATCCTGTTGGTCAGCGATGCCGGCGCGCTGCGCAAGAACGACCCGTTCAGCAGCACCCAGATGAACGAAGCCGAAGTGCGCCAGGCGGCGCTGAGCAAGCAGATCAAGATCTACGCCCTGCACCTGCTGACCCCGGCCGGGGTGAAGAACCATGGCGCGGCGCAGGCCCAGTACCGGGTGCTCACCGCCGACAGCAACCCGCAGATTGGCGACCTCTATGTGGGCGTGCCGGGCGGCGAAGTGGGTGTGTTCGGCGAGCGTGTGCGCGAGATTGGCTCGACCTTCGCCGAGCTGGTGCACCAGGTGCGCAACCAGCAACCGCAGGCGGTGCCGCTGCTGACTTCGGCCTCGGGCCTGGCGGCCAAGTCCCAGGCCATCGGCTATGCCATGCACATGGACTTCCTCGGCCGGCACGGCGCCAGCCAGGCGCCGCAACTGGTCAGCGCCTGGACCGCCGATCGCGACCTGACCAACCCGGCGCTGCCGACCCTGCAGGTGTGCGTGATGCTGACCAAGCTGCAGCTCAACGACCTGCAGCAGTCGCTCAAGCTGATCGTCGACGCCGCGCGCAAGACCCGCAGTTCGCCGGGGGATTTCTTCAACGAGATCGCCAGCGCCAGCGCCTACATGAGCCGCGATCCCGGCGCCCTGCGCAAGGGCGCCAACCTGGCCCAGGGTGGCGTGCTCGGTGAATATCTCGATGGCCTGCCGTACCGCAGCAAGTCCCTGGCGATGACCCAGGACCTGTGGTTGTCGCTGTCGGTGGCCGAGCAGGAGGACTTCATCGACGAGCTCGACTCGAAGATCCGCCTGTACGAAACCTTCCACAACGACATGGCCAACTGGGTGCGCTTCGGCAAGGCCGAGCCGGGCGACGCCTTGTACCGTGTGCCGCTGTCGACGCTGCCGTGATGATTCGCCTGGACGGGGTGCGCAAGACGCGCGGGCAGGGCGCCCAGCGTTACAGCCTGCAGGTCGACCAGCTGCACCTGGCGGCGGGTGAGCGGGTGGCGTTGGTCGGCCCCAGCGGCTGTGGCAAGAGCACCTTGCTCGACCTGCTGGCGCTGGTGCTGGCGCCGGATGCGGCGGCAGGCTTTTGCGTCGGCGGCGTGGACGTGGCCGGGCTGTGGCGCGAACGCCAGCTCGACCGCCTGGCGGCGTTGCGCAGCCGCCATCTGGGTTATGTGTTGCAGGCCGGTGGATTGCTGGGCTTTCTCGATGTGCGTGGCAATATCCGCCTGCCACGGCAATTGCTCGGGCTGGGCGATGACGGCAGCGTCGAACGCCTGGCCGAGGCGTTGGATGTGCACGACCAGTTGGCCAAGAAACCGGCCACGTTGTCCCTCGGCCAGCGCCAGCGGGTCAGTTGCGCCCGTGCCCTGGCCCATGGCCCGGCCTTGTTGTTGGCCGATGAGCCGACCGCCGCGCTGGACCCGGTGAACGCCGAACGGGTCATGCAACTGCTGTTGCGCGAGGCCGATGCACGCCAGGTCACCTGCGTGGTCGCCACTCATGATGAAAACCTGGCCCGCGCGGCGGGCTTGAGCCTGCTGCGCATGAGCTGCCAGCGCGATGTCGACGGTGGCGTCACCGCGACCTTGGCGAGGGCCGCCTGATGCGCCCGTTGCTGATCGCCGGGCTGGCCTGGCAGGACTACCGCAACGATGCGCGGCTGTCGGCCTGTGGCGTGCTGGCGCTGGTGGCGGTGATCGCGCCGTTGCTGGTGCTGTTCGGCCTGAAGTTCGGCCTGGTCGGCAGCCTGACCGAGCGCCTGCAGCGTGATCCGGGCGTGCGCGAGATCATTCCGTTGGGCGGTGGACGCTTTCGCGGCGAGTTCATCGAGGAACTGGCACAACGCCCGGGAGTGGCCTTCGCCATCCCCCGGACCCGGCAGATCGCCGCCACCGCCGAACTGCTGCTGCCCGCCCACGGACGTGGCCTGACGGTCGAGATGCTGCCCAGCGCCGAGGGCGATCCCTTGCTGGCCCAGGTCGCTCCCCCGTCGGGGCTGCAACAGGTGGTGCTGAGCTTTACCGCTGCGCAAAAGCTTGGCGCCAGGGCCGGAGACGAGCTGCAGGCCAGCTTCAGCCGCCAGCAGGCCGGGCAGATGCAATGGCGGCAGACGCGCCTGCAGGTCCTCAGCGTGTTACCCCTGGCCGCGTTCGAGCGCGATGGCCTGTTCGCATCGTTGCAGTTGCTCGAGGCAGTCGAGGACTACCGTGATGGCCGCGCGGTGCCGGCACTGGATTGGCAGGGCGAGGCGCAGGGCTCCGTGGCGCAGCGGGTTTACCCGGCGTTCCGCCTGTACGCCCGTGAGCTGACCGACGTCGAGCCACTGCGCCAGTTCTTCGCCGAACGCAAGCTGCTGGTGTCGACCCAGGCCGCGCAGATCGCCCAGGTGCAGTCGCTCAGCCGCAACCTCGACCTGGTGTTCTGGATCATCGCCAGCCTGGCCGTGGCCGGGGCGGTGGCGGCCATCGCCGCGGGCGCGGTGGCGGCGGTGGAGCGCAAGCAACGCGAACTGGCGGTGCTGCGCCTGCTGGGCTTCGGCACCGCCGCGCTGCTGTTGTTCGTGATGCTCCAGGCGCTGTACAGCGGGCTGTTCGCCGCCGCCCTGGCGGGCCTGCTGTACCTGTTGGCCGAGCACGGCCTGAACCGACTTTTCATGCAGGTGCCCGGCGAATTCGCCAGCCACCTGTTACCCATGCACTACCTCGTTGCGCTGTGCGCCGTGCTGCTGGCCAGCACTGCCGCCGCCGCCCTCGGCGGCTGGCGGGTGGCGCGCATCGAGGCTTGCCAAGGAATCCGTGATGTCTGACCGCCGCCTCGGGGCCGCTGCCCTGATCCTCACCGCACTGAGCCTGGGCGCCTGTTCCCAGGCCGATGGCGACGACAAGGCCAAGCCGGTCGCCCAGTCCCAGGCTGGGAGTGAGAGCAAGCTTGATAACCCCAAGCCGCTGCCGGGCGATGTCAGCCTGCCGCTGCCCTGTGGCGGCGAGCTGGTTTTGCGCAGTGTCTACGTGCTGGCCCAGGGCAGCCTCGACGACCGTGAGGTCAACCTCGGCTACCCGTTCAGCGAAGGCGAGGCCGGCTACAAGCAGTCGTTCATCTCGGGCTACCGACGCGACTTCATCAATGGCCAGTTCAGCCTGCAGGACTTGGCGCCGCAGTGGCAGAAGGCCGTTGGCCCGACCTTGCCGAAGGTCGACAAAGGCAGCCCGCTGACGCCGATGATGTATTTCATCGGCAAGTACGAGGTTACCGCGCGCCAGTATGCCCAGGTGATGGCCCAGGCGCAGTCGCTGGCCAGCGGCGAGGCTGCCCCGGCCTGCGACGCGAGCAACGATGCGGCGGGGCGTCTGCCCAAGGTCAAGTTGTCGCGCTTCGAGGCCGAGCGCTTCGCCGCGGTGTACAGCGCCTGGCTGATGAAGCATCACCGCGACCTGCTGCCGGTCAGTGGCCGTGGCAGCAAGGCCGAGGATGGCGGCACGGGCTTCGTGCGCCTGCCCACCGAAGTCGAGTGGGAGTTCGCTGCCCGTGGTGGTTCGGCGGTCAGCCGCCAGGAGCTGGAAGGGCGTCTGTTCCCGCGCAAGGCCGAGGGCGCCGACAGCGAGGGGCCGCTGGGCGATTTCGCGGTGTTCAACCAGGTGGCCGGCGGCACCGGCCAGGCGGCGCGGCTGATGCCGATCGGCAGCAAACAACCCAACCCGCTGGGCCTGTTCGATGTGATCGGCAACGCCGCCGAGATGGTCCAGGAGTCGTTCCAGCTGGTGCATGCCGGCCGCCTGCAAGGCGCCTACGGCGGCTTCGTGGTCAAGGGCGGCAACTACCTCGAAGGCGAGGGCACGCTGTTCACTGGCATGCGCCGCGAGTACCCGCTGTTCGGCGCCGATGGCACCGAGCAGCGCAACGAGACCACC
The DNA here is from genome assembly GCF_004519305.1 of Pseudomonas sp. RIT623. Lineage (GTDB taxonomy): Bacteria > Pseudomonadota > Gammaproteobacteria > Pseudomonadales > Pseudomonadaceae > Aquipseudomonas. The sequence goes on from NZ_SOZA01000032.1 coordinate 46,952, forward strand.
GGTTTCCGGGTCGCCATCGGCGCCTTGTCGGCGCCGCGCTCGCGCTACCAGGAGCTGTTCGAGCAGTGGCAGAAGGAAGGCCGCCTGGCCAGCCTGACCGATGACATCGACGCCGCCCAGGACCCGACCAAGCGCCTGGACAGCATCATCGCCGCCGCCAGTGACCCACGCCAGCAAGCCGAGCTGGGGCTGGTCAACGAAGAGCTCAAGCGCAATGTCTCGCTGATCGCCCGCCAGCGCGAGGAAGCCGCCGGCAACCTGATCCAGTCCGCCGCCTTGGTGGCCGAGACCGTCAACAACTACAACATCCGCCTGACCAACCTGCAGAACACCCAGGCCAAGGCCGAGGCTGCCGGCGACCAGACCAGCGCGCGCATGTACGGCGCGGCCATCGCCAATGGCCGCGCGGCCCTCGACGGCGCCGTGGCGATCTACATCGACAACCTGGCCAGTGGCACGCGCTACACCGATGCGGTGATCCAGGCGCAGTTCCAGCGGGTCAAGGAAGAACTCAATCGCAAGCCGGTCCTGGGCAACAGCCTGGTGACCCGCGCCACCCTGTTCGTCCGCCACGTCGGGGAGTACCGCCAGAACCGGCGGGCCGATCCGGCGACGATCCTCAAGGAGCTGCTGGCATCGGCCGCCCCGCGACCCTAAGGACAGCTTCCGTAGAAAGGACTCCCGGGCGGCAGACGCCCCCCGGTTACCGAGAAACCCAAGAAGAGAAACCAGACCATGTTCACCCGCAAACCCCTGATCACCGCATCCCAGGCCCGTACCGCGCTGCTGCTGGCCGCCGGTTTCAGCACCGTGCTGCTGAGCGGTTGCGCCAGTTCGCCGGCGTCCAAGGTCGGCGCCACGACCAAGGTCGAGTACTACCCCAACTGCTACGAGCCGGTGCAGCACCTGCGCTCCACCGACGGTGACATGACCCGCTCGGTCACCACCGGCGCGCTGCTCGGCGCGGTCGGCGGTGCCCTGACCGGCGCCCTGGTCGACAAGGAAAACCGCGGCCGCAACGCCGCCATCGGCGCCGCCGGTGGTGCCCTGGTCGGCGGCGCGGCTGGCTACTACACCGAGCGTCAGAAGCAGATCAGCGACGACAAGCAGCGCATTGCCTCGTACGCCGCCGACATCGACAAGAGCGCTGCCGACCTGGACCGCACCACCGCCTACGCCAAGTCGTCGCAAAGCTGCTACCAGCGCGAGTTCGCCAGCCTGATCCAGAACCGCAAGTCGGGCCGCATCAACGACACCGAGGGCCGCAAGCGCCTGGCCGAGATCGTCGCCGGCCTGCAGGAGTCGAACAACCTGCTGACCACGGTCAACGGCCGTCTTGGTGAGAACCTCAACAACTACACCCAGGCCTACGAGCAGGACCTCAAGCAAGTGGGCGTACAGCGCACCGAAGTGGTGGCCGTGGCCGAGCCGCCGAAGGTGGCAACCACCGGCAAGAAGAAGGACGTTAAAAAGATTCAGCCGGCCAAGACCAACACCAAGGTGCCACAGGAAGCGGTAGCCACCGAGAAGACCCTGCAGAACGCCAACGGCAAGAAGACCGAGGCCCAGCAAGTGGCCAAGGCCGGCGCCGACCAGGTCAACGCCATGTGCCGCAACCCGGACATGGGTGACTGGGCGCCGGTGCCTTGCCCTAACGTCTGATACCGCGGCCGCGTCGGCAAGCCGGCTCCCACATCCGCCGCGCGGAACATGTAGGAGCCAGCTTTGCTGGCGAACCAGGCGGCGCGGTGGCTGGCACCGGCTATGCCGGTGTTCGCGGCTGAAGCGCTCCCGCAGGGATCGCGCCGGATTGAGAAATCTCGGTGCCAGCGGCCTGCGCTGTTTCTGTGGGAGCAGCTGTGCGCCGATGCGACTTGCCCTGAAGGCCCTGATCTTTGTGTAAGGAAACCGATTCGTGACAGACCTGCTTTCCACCCGCCTGGGCAACACCTCGCAGTTCATGGCGCGTCAGCGCATCCAGGGGCGGATCAACCTGCCGCAGATGTTCGCCGCCATCGATGCCGACCCACGGATTGTCGGGGCGGGCGTGGTGTACATCGACGCCGACTACAACGTCATCACCTTGCGTGAGTTCCAGCCGATCTGCAGCATCCGCCCCAAGCGCGTGATCCTGCGCGAGATCAAGAAGTACCAGACCCCCGACCAGTACACCCAGCAGTTGCAGCACAACCCGCGTGAGTCGCGGGTGGTCAAGGAGGCGGTCAACACCACGCTCTCCTGTGCAGGTGCCGTGATTGGCTGGTTCGTGGTGTTCAGTGGCACCATTGCCGCGCCGTTTTCCGGAGGTACCAGCCTGGTGCTGACCTATGTCGGTGGCGCCGCTGCCACTGCCAGCAGCCTGCAATGCGGCATCGGTGTGATGCGCACGGTGCGTGAAGTGACCAATCCGGCGGCAAACGATGCCCTCGATGAAAGCCAGTGGTATCAAGCCGCCTCGAAGGTACTTGATGGTGTTTCGCTGCTGGGTGTCGGTGCGTCGGGCCTGACCACGCTGAAGTACCTGCAAGTGCACAAGGCCGCTACGGGCCGTAGCTGGCTGGAGTTGTCCAGGACCCTCAGCCGTCAGCAGCGCAAGGCGCTGACCGATGAACTGCTGTCGATCAAGCACCCGAGCCTGACGGCCAAGCAGATCAAGTTGCAGCAGGCGGCTGGGACCATGACCAAGCGCTATACGCCGACCGAGATCAGCCATGCCACGCAGACCCTGATGCGCGACTCGCTCGGCGCCACCTTGGGACTGGCGGGCAGTGCGACGGTACAGAGCATCGCCGTGGGGTTATACGAGGAAATCGAATGAAGATGACGCCGGCAGAGTTCCAGGCTTTCATGCGTCGTTACTTCGCGATGTTCTTGCTGGGCTTTTTCATGTGCCTGATATCGGCGGCGTTGTCATCGACCCTGTGGATCGACAGCCATTGGCGTCATCACCCGGACAACCCCTCGTACACCCTGCTGGCCAGTGCCGTTTCCACTTTGTTGTTGTGTACCGGGCATTTGGCGATGGTCCGTGGCTTTACCTGGGCCATGTGGTTGGTCCTGCCCGTGCCGGCAGTGGCCTTGTTGATGACGCTGAGCTTGTTCGGCAGCGGTTTGAATGCCCTGATGCTGGCGATCATGCTGGTGCTTGCTCTGCTCGCGCTGCTGGTCTTCAACAGTGGCCGCCATCGGGAAATGCGCCAGCGCCTGATAGAGCTGCGTCAGCTGAGGCGCTGACGCATGACGTATCAGATGCAACTCAAGGACTTTCTCCGACGCTACTTCGGCGTGTTCATCGCTGCGTTTTTCGCCTCGATCATCGCCGTTGCCTGGACCTTTGCCCTGGCCTGGAGCACCTACTGCCGTAATTGTGCGCAGGATGGCCTGTTCCCCCTGGGCCTTTATGGCCTGTTTGCGTTGTTCGCCCTGGGCCATGGCGCCGTGGTGCGTGGGCGGGCCTGGGGTACCTGGCTGATCGCCGGCATGTGCATCGCGTGCATGCTGATCACCTTGCCCACCTATGGCCACAGGCCGAACCTGTTCATCTATACCGGCAGCCTGCTGGCGGCATTGGTGGCCTTGCTGCTGCTCAACAGCCAGCGCTATCGAGAGATGCGCAAGCGGCTGGCGGAGTATCGCCAGCAGCGGCGCCAGGCGCGTCGCTAGGGGCGGCAAGATCCCGCATTACTTCTCTGCTCCCGCCTCTGGCTCCCATCACCATACTTGCCCACGGATCGCCCGCTCGTCGCCGCAGTGGGTATGGTGTTGATAATGCTAAATTGGTGGTTATACTAACCACCAATCGGCCAGCCCAAGGAATGGGTTCATGAACAGCCGTGAAATGATTTCGGTGATCGAGGCGGATGGTTGGTACCTGGTGCGTTGCAAAGGCAGCCACCATCACTTCAAGCACCCTGACAAACCTGGGCTGGTAACCATCCCGCATCCGAAGAAGGACCTGCTGCCCGCCACCGCGGCCAGCATCCTGCGCCAGGCGCGGATCGTCTACGCCAGCTGACGAGGAGGCTTAATCCCATGTTGTTTCCCATCGCCATCCTTCCCGGTGACGACCAGTACGCCTGGGGCGTTGAAGTGCCGGACATCCCTGGCTGCTTTTCGGCGGGTGAAGACCTCGACAACGCCATCGCCATGGCCCGCGAGGCGATCGAGGGCCATCTCGAGCTGCTCGCCCAGGACCAGCAGGAGATCCCCAAGGCCGGCAAGGTCGCCGCGCATGCGGCCAATCCGGCCTACGCCGGCTGCACCTGGGCGTTGATCGATATCGATATCACCCGCTACCTGGGCAAGGCCGAGAAGCTCAACATCACCCTGCCGGCCTACTTGCTCACCCGCATCGACAGCTACGTGCAGAACCACCCCGAACACAAGAGCCGCTCGGGCTTCCTGGCCGAGGCGGCGCTGAAGATCCTCCAGGGCGAGGGCAAGTAGTCAGGCCGGGCCACCGGCGGGCAGGCGCACGCTGACCCGCAGCCCACCGTCTGCGCGGTTGCGCAGCAGCAGTTCACCGCCATGGCTGGCGGCGATGCGTTGGGCAATGCTCAGCCCCAGGCCGTAACCGCCCGAGGCCTGGTTGCGCGAGCCTTCGCCACGCACGAACGGGTCGGTGACGGTCGCCAGCAAGCCCGGTGCGATACCGGGGCCGCGGTCGTCGACGTGGATGCACAGCTCATGGCCGGTGCTTTCCAGGGTGACCGACACATCCTGGGCATAACGCAGGGCATTGACCAGCAGGTTCTGCAGGCAACGCTGCAGCAGCAGGGCGTCGACCCGTGCCTGGCCCGCCTGGCCATGAATGGGCAAGGGTTCCTCGATGCTGGCAAGGTCGGCGCACAGCCGCGCCACCAGGCGGTCGAGATCGACCTGCTGCAGGTTCTGCTGCTCGCCCGCGCGCAGGTAGTCGAGCACCTGGCCGATCATGCCGTCCATCTGCGCGATATTGTGGCGCAGGCGCTCCTTGTGTTCGCCGTCCTCCAGCCGTTCCAGGCGCAGGCGCATGCGCGTCAGCGGGGTGCGCAGGTCGTGGGAAACGGCGGCGAGGAAGTAGGCCTTGTCGTTGACCATGCCGATCAGCCGTTGCTGCATGGCATTGAAGGCCTGGGCGGCCTGGCGCACTTCTTCCGGGCCATCCAGCGGCAGTGGCGGCTGCTCGAGGTTGTGGCCCAAGCCCCGGGCAGCATCGGCCAGGCGGCGCAATGGGCGCAGGCACAAGCGCACCGCCAGCAGGCACACCAGCAGCACGGCGACGATGCGCAAGGCATAGACCCGCAACAGGTAGTCGCTGATCAGCACCCAGGCCGACTCGCCGCTCCAGCCCTGCAGCTCCTGGCCATCGATGGTCAGCCAGTGGCCGTCGGCCAGGGGCACGGCGAATTCCAGGTGGGCCTGGGCGGTGCGCAGGCCGAACAGGCTACGCCAGACGATTGGCTGGCCCTGTTCGTCGCTGAGCTGCACCTTGAGCAAGCGGGCCTGTGGGTCGCGGCCCAGTTCGTAGGCCAGCGCCTGGTGCAGCAGCAGCTCGATCCGTCGATGGCCGCGGCGCTCGTCATGCTCGGCCGGCGGTACGGCTTCGGCGCAACGCACCTGGTAGTGACGGGGCAGCGCGAGCGCCGCGCCGTGGCAGTCGGCCTGGGCGATCAACGGCGCGCTGCGCGCCGCGATCAGCCGCACCGGCGCTTCCAGCACCTGGGCGAAACGCACATCGAACCAGATGCTGCTGGACAGCAACTGGATCACCAGGGTGCCGCTGATCATGATCAGCAGCAACTGGCCGAACAGTGTGCGCGGCCACAGCCGGCGGAGCCAGCGCACCTCAGGCACCCAGGGCTTCGCGGGCCAGGCTCAGCAGGTAGCCTTCGTTGCGGATGGTGAGGATTTGCGCGCCCTGGCTGGAGGCGCGGCGCAATTGCTGGCGCAGGCGGCTGATGCACATGTCCACCGAACGGTCGTCGGGTAAATGCTCGCGGCCGAACGCGCTGCGCGTCAGTTGATCGCGCGAGACCACGCGGTTATTGGCCTCGAGCAGTTCGCGCAAGACCCGGTAGTCGGAGCGGGGCAGGGTCAGCGCCTGGCCGTCGGGGAGGGTGAGCAGGCGCTTGACGTGATCGAGGCGAAAGCCGGCGAACCGCTGGGGCTCCACCGCGGGCTCTTCCGACGCGGCCTCCAGGCGTTGCGGGCGGCGCAGCACGGCCTTGATTCGCGCCACCAGCTCACGGGGCTCGAAGGGCTTGGCCAGGTAATCGTCGGCACCCACCTCAAGGCCGATGATGCGGTCCAGGGTGCTGCCCTTGGCCGACAACATGATCACCGCCAGGCCGGGCTGGGCCTGCAACTGCCGGCACAGGCTCAGGCCGTCCTCGCCGGGCAGCATCAGGTCCAGCACCACCAGGTCCACGGCATGGCGCGCCAACTGCGCGCGCATCTGCTCGCCGTCGGCGGCGGCCAGGGCCTGGTAACCGGCATCGGCCAGGTAATCGCAGAGAAGTTCGCGAATCTCGTCGTCATCGTCGACGACCAGCAAGGTCGTGCTCATGGTGCGGGGGTACCTGTGCAAGGGAGCGCTTGGCCGCTCATTACGTTCGATTACATCCCCGTACATGCCATCCATGGAGCCGAAGGGGCGGATGCCTAGAATCGTAACAAAAAATCATCTGCGAATACGAAGCCTTCCCAAATGGTACGACAGAGCATCATGACCGACGCATACCCCGTTCTCCGAGGCGGCAGTCGCCTCACCCCGCTTGCCTTCTTCGTTGCCCTTGGGCTGTCATCCACCGCCACGGCTGCCAACCAGGCCGTGGAGCTGGATGCCACCACCATCGACAGCAGCGCCTTGCCGCTGGCCGACGACAGCGGCCAGATCGGCTACACCGTCGAAAGCACCCGCAGCTCGACCGGGCTGAAGCTGACGCCGCGCCAGACCCCGCAGTCAGTCACCAGCATCACCCGCCAGCAGATGGACGACCGCGACATCCACACCATCGAACAGGCCTTGGACACCACGCCTGGGGTGAGCATGAGCAAGATGGAAGTGGGCGGGCGCACCGACTTCCGCGCCCGCGGCTATTCGATCAGCAACTGGAAGATCGACGGCTTGCAGTTCCCCGGCGGCTCGGACTTCAGTGGCGGCGGCAACGCCCTGAACATGGACCTGTACGAGCGCATCGATATCGTGCGCGGCGCCAACGGCCTGCTCGGCGGTACCGGCGACCCGTCGGCCACGGTCAACCTGATCCGCAAGGCGCCGGGCAAGACCTTCGGCGGCAGCGCCTATGCCACCTACGGCAGTTGGGACAAGCGCCGCCTGGGCGCCGACCTGAACCTGCCGCTGAGCGAGGACGGTCGCCTGCGCTCGCGTTTCGTCATGACCCAGCAGGACGCCAACTCGTTCCGCGACAACCAGTCCGAGCGCTCCCGCGCGGCCCTGGCCAACTTCGAGTTCGACCTGGACGACGCCACCACCCTCGGCGCCGGCTACCAGTACGAATACAACAAGGTAGTCGGTGGCGGCTGGGGCGCCAACATCCCGATCTGGTACGGCGACGGCAGCAAGACCGACCTGCCGCGCAGCACCAACCTGGTGCCGAGCTGGAGCTTCGGCGAATACATCACCCGCACCACCTTCGGCTCGCTGGCGCACCGCTTCGACAACGACTGGAGCCTGGACCTCAAGGTCGCCCAGAGCAGCGGCGAGGCCCTCAACCATCGCGGCCTGGCCAAGGTCAACTCAGCTGGCCGTGGCGTCTACGGCGGCTATTGGGACCAGGATGGCAGCGGCGCGGTGCTCAACGGCCTGCACAGCTCCACCGACACCACCCAGCAATCGGCGCAGATCGACCTGTCCGGCCCGTTCCAACTGCTCGGCCGCACCCACCAGGCGATGGTCGGCTACAACGACAGCCGCACCGTGGCCTGGTCGCCGCAGTACAGCTGCAGCATGGTCGGTGGCGGCAAGACGGTGAACAGCGGCGTCGGTTGCCAGTTCCGCGCCAACAACGGCCTGGGCCTGAGCAACTGGCTCGACGGCGTGGATGACGACTACGCCATGCTGGCCTCGAGAACCGGCCTGCACAGCAAGACCACCACCCGCCTGCAAGGGATGTATGCCGCCACCCGCCTGAGCCTCAGCGACCCGCTGTCGGTGATTCTTGGCGTGCGCAGCACCGACTACTCGGCCACCGCCCGCAACGTCAGCGGCGTGCGCAGCAACCAGCAGAACAATGGCATCGTCACCCCCTACATGGGCGTGGTCTACGACCTGAACGACACCTACTCGCTGTACGCCAGCTACACCGATATCTTCAACCCGCAGACCGAAGAGACCGCCAGCGGCAGCAAGGTCGAGCCAATCCGTGGGCAGAGCTACGAGAGCGGCATCAAGGGTGAATGGTTCGATGGCCGCCTGAACGCCTCCGCCGCCTACTTTCGCACCAAGCAGGAAAACAAGGCGGTCATGGACGGCGACCTGCTGACGCCGACCGGCGCCACCGCCTACAAGGCTGGTTCCGGCCAGGAAACCGACGGTATCGACCTGGAAGTGGCCGGCGCCCTGAGCCCCAACTGGAATGTCTACGCCGGCTATACCTACCTGCACTTCCGACGCCTGGACAGCGACGGGCGCAGCGACCCGTCGCACCTGTTCAAGGCCTCGACCACCTATCGCCTGTCCGGCCCGCTGGAGCGCCTGACCCTGGGCGCTGGCGTTACCGCGCAGAGCAACATCCGCGCGATTTCCTCGCCGGCCGGCCAGCCGAGCAACGGCGTGAGCCGCAGTGCCAGCGATGTGAACTGGTCGGGCTACGCCATCTGGAACGCCATGGCCAAGTACCAGCTGACCGACGACACCAGCGTCAGCCTCAACGCCAACAACCTTTTCGACAAGCACTACTACACCCGCTACGGGTTCTATGCCGGGGCGATCTACGGCGATCCGCGTAATCTGGCGTTGACGGTGAGTACGGCGTTTTGAGCGCTGTTGGCTGGGAGATCCTGCGCTAGAGCTATCGGCTGATCCAGCCGCTCATCGAGCTGATCCCAATCCTCGCCGAACAGCTCCACCGGGTGCATGGTCCGCTCCGCGCCATTGCCGCAGGCCAGCGCCTTGGCCGGGCAGTACAGGTCGCAGCCCCAGCAGATCCGTTCCGGGTGGCTGGGGTTGCTGGGAAATTTCTTGGCCATGGTCTCCCTCCATGAAGTGAGTGCCTGCGCTCAGGCTATGCCGCGCATGGCCAAGGGGCTTGACCGGGATCAATGCCGCTAGCGGATCGGCCCCGGTGCTTCCAGCTGGCTCATCAGGTCGTCATTCCACTGGCCCTCGACCTGCACATGCGCCGCCGCGCCGAGCATCACCGCCTCGATCAGGTTGTGGTTGAGGTAGGTGTACAACCCAGGCTGGCGGAAGGTGTATAACGCCGCCCCCGCCGCGCCACCAGGGATGAACCAGGTTTCCAGGTTGCGTTGCGGCGGGTTGGCGAACTTGCCCGCCGCCCACACATAGTCGCCATGGCCGCCGATCAAGTGCGGGCGGGTGTCGCGGTTGGCCTGGGAATGGACGATCAGCACCGTCTCGCCGACCTTGGCGGTCAAAGCCTGCTTGCCGGTCAGCGCGCCGACGCTGCCGTTGAACACCACATGGCTGGGCACCAGGCCCTTCATCAGTTGGCTCATGTCGCCGAAGCTGGCCATGGGGTTGGCGTAGCGCTTGTACTTGCCGTCCTTGTCGCGGGGGATGTAGTAGTCCTGCTCGCCGATGTACCACACCTTGTCGTATTTCAGCGCCCGGCCCTCGGCATCCTTCAGGCCATCGCGCGGCAGCACCATGATCGCCCCGTTCATGCCGCACACCACATGCCAGGGAATCATCGCCCCGCCCGGCGCGCAGTGGTACACGAACACCCCGGCACGGTCGGCCTTGAAGCGCAGCTTCACCTGCTCGCCGGGCTTCACATGGGTCAGCTCGCCGCCGCCCAGGGCGCCGGTGGCGGCATGGAAATCGATGTTGTGCATCATGCTGTTGCTGGCCGGGTTGACCAAGGTGAGCTCCACATAGTCGCCTTCGTGGACCACCAGCAACGGCCCCGGCACCGAGCCATTGAAGGTCATGGCATGGATGTAGGCCCCGGCCGTGTCGATGGCCAGCTCCTTCTCCTCGATGACCATGCGGAACTCGACGATCCGCGGCTTGCCCGGCGCCCGCTGGCTGTGGGCATGCACCTGCGGCGGCGGCACCAGCTCGACGCTGACCCGTTCCAGCTTGGCCAGGTCCATGGCGGGGCCGGTGCTGGCAGCGGGGGCGGCGGTTGCGGCCTGGGCCAGGCCAGCGCCGAGCACCGAGGTGCCGACGCCCAGCAACACACTGCCGGCGAGCATGCCACGCCGGGTCAGGGCAACGCCTTCTTGCTCACTCATGGGGCTTCTCCTTAAGTCGACGGGAATCGTCGGGCACAGGAATAGCCGC
>NZ_SOZA01000033.1 GCF_004519305.1 Pseudomonas sp. RIT623
AAACTATCGCGCGCTTAGAAGCAATAGCAACAGCGAAGAGCGAAGAGCGAAGAGCGAAGAAAAACCGGAGGGAGTTTAGCTTTAGAGCAAGTTTTATCTGAACAACCACTCGCCGGCAAGCCGGCTCCTACAGGGGTAACGAATAATACGCAAACACTGTAGAAACCAGCTTGTCAAACCAAGTCGGTCAGACCATTACAGCTCAGCAGCCAACCGCGACCCTTGGTTGATCGCCCGCTTGGCATCCAGCTCAGCGGCCACATCCGCGCCGCCAATCAGGTGCACCGACTGCCCGGCCACCACCAGGCCCTCATGCAGCTCGCGCAGTGGCTCCTGCCCCGCGCAGACGACGATGTTGTCCACCGCCAGCAACTGCGGCTCACCCTCGCCGATACGCACATGCAGGCCAGCATCGTCCACACCCAGGTACTCGACGCTGTTGAGCATCTGCACTTGCTTGTTCTTCAACCCCGTGCGGTGGATCCAGCCAGTCGTCTTGCCCAGGCCATCACCCACCTTGCTCTTCTTGCGCTGCAGCAGGTACACCTGGCGCGCCGGCGCATGCGGCTCAGCCTTGATGCCAGCCACGCCGCCCCGGGCCTCAAGATGGCTATCAATTCCCCACTCCTTCCAGAACGCCTCACGGTCCTGGCTGGTGGCCACGCCCTTGTGCACCAGGTACTCGGATACGTCGAAACCAATGCCCCCCGCACCGATCACCGCCACCCGCTCACCTACTGGCTTGCGCTCGAGCAACACGTCCAGGTAGCTGAGCACCTTGGCGTTGTCGATACCGGGAATCGCCGGCGTGCGTGGGGCGATGCCAGTGGCCAGGATGACCTCATCAAACTTGCCGGCCACCAGTGCGGCTACGTCGACACGGGTATTCAGGCGCAGTTCGACCCCCGTGGACTTCACCTTGTTACGGAAGTAACGCAGGGTCTCGTAGAACTCCTCCTTGCCCGGCACGCGCTTGGCCACATTGAACTGTCCACCGATCTCGCCAGCGGCGTCGAACAACGTCACCTCATGCCCACGCTCGGCGGCCACGGTGGCCGCCGCCAGGCCTGCGGGGCCGGCGCCAACCACGGCAATGCGCTTGACGTTCCGCACCGGCAGGTAATTGAGCTCGGTCTCATGGCACGCGCGCGGATTGACCAGGCAACTGGTCAGCTTGCCACCGAAGGTGTGGTCCAGGCAGGCCTGGTTGCAGCCGATACAGGTATTGATCTCGTCGCCACGCCCCGCAGCAGCCTTGTTGACGAAGTCCGGGTCGGCGAGGAATGGCCGGGCCATGGAGACCATGTCGGCATCACCCTCGGCCAGCACCGCTTCGGCCACCTCCGGGGTGTTGATGCGGTTGGTGGTGATCAGCGGAATCTGCACGGCGCCGCGCAGCTTGGCGGTGACCTTGCTGAACGCCGCGCGCGGCACCTTGGTGGCGATGGTCGGGATACGCGCCTCGTGCCAGCCAATACCGGTGTTGATCAACGTCGCCCCAGCCTGTTCGATGGCCTTGGCCAACAGCACGATCTCGTCCCAGGTGCTGCCACCCTCGACCAAGTCAAGCATCGACAGGCGGAAGATAATGATGAACTCGCGGCCCACCGCCTCGCGTACCCGGCGCACGATCTCCACCGCCAGGCGCATGCGGTTCTCGTAGCTGCCGCCCCAGCGGTCGGTGCGCTGGTTGGTGTGGGCGGCCAGGAACTGGTTGATGAAGTAGCCTTCGGACCCCATGATCTCGACACCGTCGTAGCCAGCACGCTGGGCCAGGCTGGCGCAGGTGACGAAGTCGCGGATCTGCTTCTCGATGCCTTCTTCGTCCAGTTCCTTGGGCTTGAACGGGTTGATCGGCGCCTGGATGGCACTCGGCGCCACCTGCCGGGGGCTGTACGCGTAGCGCCCGGCATGGAGGATCTGCAGGCAGATCTTGCCGCCGGCTGCATGCACCGCCTCGGTGACGATGCGGTGCTTGTCGGCTTCCTCCTCGGTGCTCAACTTCGCAGCGCCCGAATACACCCCGCCCTCGTCGTTCGGCGCGATGCCGCCGGTGACCATCAGGCCGACACCCCCCCGGGCGCGCTCGGCGAAGTACGCCGCCATGCGTTCGAAGCCGCCGGGACGCTCCTCCAGCCCGGTGTGCATCGAGCCCATCAGGGTGCGGTTGCGCAAGGTGGTGAAACCCAGGTCGAGAGGGGCCAGCAGGTGCGGGTATGGGGCATTTGCCATGGAGGGGCTCCACAGGTGGCGTGATCACGGAATGCGGGCGCCTCTTCCTGTGCGGCGGGGCCCGTCGTTTGTCTGAAGCTGACATTAAACAGGCGTTTGAACACGCTCAATGATCGAAAGTTACAAGTTGATGATCATTATGAACAGACTCACCAGGGGCGCGCGTGGCCTGCTTCGCCAGCAACCGCGACCCAACCTGTGCCAGAAAAAATTCAGGCCTGCCGGATAGGAACCGAGCAGGCCTGCAAGAGGGAAATCATTGAACGCCGCGAACGTCAGAGATTCTCGTCGAGGAACTTGACCACCGTGCCCATGCACGCCACCCGCTCCTCCACATGGGGCATGTGGCTGGAATTCTCGAACAGTGCCCAGCGGATGCCCGGGATCAGATCCAGGTACGGCTTGACCACCAGCGGCGTGGCTTCGTCGTAACGACCAGAGATCAGTAGGCTCGGCACGTTGATCTGCGGCAGACGATCGACGATGGTCCAGTCCTTGGTACTGCCGATGATATGAAACTCGTTGGGCCCGGTCATGGCGTGGTACACGGTCGGGTCTGCCTCCACCTGGGCGAAGGTCCGCGCCACTTCGTCGGGCCAGGGCTGCAGCCGGCACACATGGCGGTCGTAGAACACCCGGGTGGCGGCGATGTAGTCCGCCGCGGTGTAGTCCGCGACCGCCTCGTGGCGCAGCAAGGTGTCCTGGACGTCCTTGGGCAGCGCCTCGCGCAGGCGGTTGGCCTCCTGGACCCAGGTGCGCATGTCGGCCGGTGAGTTGGCGATCACCAGGCAACGCAGCCCCTGCGGCCGCCGTACCGCGTGCTCGCTGGCCAGCATGCCGCCCCAGGACTGACCCAGCAGCGCATAGCGCTCTGCGATGCCCAGGTGCTCGAGCAGGTTGTCGAGCTCTTCCAGGAACAGCTTCACGGTCCAGAACGTGGCCGGCTTGCGCGGCAAGTGGGTCGAGCGGCCATTGCCCAGTTGGTCGTAGTGGATGACCGGATAGCCACCCGCCGCGACGTCCTTGTAGGCGTCGACATAATCGTAGGTGCAGCCCGGACCGCCGTGCAGGATGACCAGAGGGGTGCGACCACAGGCCAGGTCGCCGGTGACGCGGTACCAAGTCTGGTACTCGCCGAACGGGGCGAACCCTTCATGCGATTTGATGAGTTCCATTTCATCGGGCTCCATACGAATCATGGCGCCCACCTTAGCGCTCGACGCGGCGACGCATAACTAGAGAGTTCTCTAGGTTTTCGGTTGCGCCGATCAACGGTCGAGCAAGCGATAGTGCACCGCTCGGGCCACCGCCTGGACGCGGTTCTTCGCCCCCAGCTTGTGCATCGCCGAGGTCAGGTGCAGCGACACCGTGGCCAGCGAGCGGCAGAGCTTTTCGGCGATTTCCCCGGCAGTCAGGCCCTCGGCGGCCCAGCGCAGGCACTCGACCTCGCGCCGGGTCAGGCGGATGACGCGGCTGGCGGCCTCCTTGTCGAGCAAGGGGTAGGCGGCCTCCTGCAGGGCATGGGCGATCAAGCTGAAATCGGCGAGGCTGTGCCGGGCCGCCTCCAGGTCCGCCGGACTGGCCTGGGGGCGCAGCCCGGTGAGGGTCGCCAGGCCGCCGCGGGGCAAGTGGATCGGCACGGTCACGCCACAGGCCAGGTGCGCATCGAGCAGGTAGCCGACCACCGGGGCATGGCGCTGGTCGATCATGCGCTGCAGGACGGTCTCGCCCTTGGGCAGGTACGACCAGCTGAACGGCGCGACCGAGGAAACGGCCAACTGCTGCACCGGGTCGATCTGGTAGAAGCCCTCGGTGCACCACAGGTCCTGCCAGTCCTTCGGGGTCTGCCGCAAACGCACCACGCTGGGTGTGATCAGCTCGCCGACGTGATCCAGCGGCACCGGGCTGTAGTCGTACACCAGGGCATCGAAGCCCAGTTGCGCCGCGGCGGCGGCGACGCTGTCCATCTGTTCGTCCAGGCTGCTGTCCGAGGCCAGACGGGTATTGAGGTCAGCCAGCTTGGCCTGCATTCCTTGCACTCCCTGTGTATACCCTTTGGATTTCCATCTTGAAATCCGCCACGTAGAATGCCACGGCTCGGCGTGGGACTGCCAGACAAAACCTATAGGAACCACTAGCTTGTAGGCAGAGCATTCTCCTGCGCTAGGTATAGCTGTAAACCATTGCCAACAGGAGAGTAGCGATGTGGCGTGAGATGCAACCTGACCAGCAGTTCAACGTATCGGTCGATGGCCACAATCTCGTGGTGTACAGCTTTGGCGCGGGGGACGAGGTTCTGCTGTGCCTCAACGGCGGGCCGGGGCTACCCTGCGATTACCTGCGCGACGCCCATGCCTGGCTCAAGGACCAGGGCATCCGCGTAGTCGCCTTCGACCAGTTGGGCACTGGCGCTTCCGACCGCCCCGACGACGAGCGCCTGTGGGACATCACCCGCTACGTGGCCGAAGTCGAGCAGGTGCGCCAGGCCCTGGACCTGGGGCGGGTGCACATGCTGGGGCATTCCTGGGGCGGCTGGCTGGCCATCGAGTACGCCATCCATCATCCGCAGGCGTTGAAAAGCCTGATATTGGAAAACACCGTCGGCGACATCCCGCACCTGATCACCGAACTGGAACGCCTGCGCGGCGCGCTGGGCAGCGAAACCGTGGCGATGATGCAGCGCCACGAGGCCCTGGGCACCCTCGATCACCCGCAGTACCAGGCGGCCATTACCCTGCTCAACTACCGCCACGTGTGCCGGCTGGACGAATGGCCGGCGCCGGTCAAGCGCTCGCTGGACGACTGGAACATGGCGCCCTACACCGCCATGCAAGGCCCCAACGAGTTCCTCTACATCGGCAACCTCAAGGACTGGAACCGCCTCGAACAGATGCGCGCGTTCAACATGCCAGTGCTGATCACCACCGGCCAGCACGATGAGCTGACCCCGGCTTGCGCCATGCGCATGAAACGAGCGCTGCACGACCGGGCCGAACTGCACGTGTTCCCCAACAGCAGCCACATGCCCTTCTACGAGGAACCCCAGGCCTACTTCCCGGTGTTGCTGGATTTCCTGCAACGCAACCGGGGTTGAGCGATGAACCTGGCACGCTATCGCTTCGTCCTGATCCGCCCATTGCAACTGCTGCCGGTGCTGTTCGGCATCAGCCTGATCACCTTCGTGCTGGTCCGCTCGATCCCGGGCGATCCGGCACGGGTGCTGCTTGGCGCGCGTAGCACGCCGGACGCGATCCTCAAGATCCGCGCCCAGTTCGGCCTGGACGAGCCGCTGTGGCTGCAATACCTGTACTTCCTGAAAAACCTGCTCAACGGCGACCTCGGCAAGTCGCTGCTGTACAAGATCGACGCCCTGCCCTTGATCGCCAGCCGCATCGAACCAACCCTGATGCTGGTGCTGGGCAGCGTGCTGCTGGCGCTGCTCATCGCCGTGCCGCTGGCGGTGCTCGCCGCCCGCCACAAGGGCGGTTGGGCCGACCACCTGATCCGCCTGTTCACCACCGCCGGCCTGGGCCTACCGGCGTTCTGGCTGGGCCTGATGCTGATTTTGCTGTTCAGCGTGCACTGGGGCCTGTTCCCGGTGTCCGGCTATGGCCGCACCTGGCCCGACAAGCTGCACCACCTGGTGCTGCCGTGCCTGACCATCGCCCTGGCGCTGTCGGCGGTGCTGGTGCGCAACCTGCGCGCCAGCATCCTCCTCGAGCTGCAGGCCGACCACGTCACCGCCGCTCGCGCCCGCGGCCTGGGCGAAGGGGCGCTGCTACGCCGCCACGTGCTGCCCAACGCCATGGTACCGACCATCAACCTGCTGGCGGTCAACATCGGCTGGTTGATCAGCGGCAGCGTGGTGATCGAAAGCCTGTTTTCCCTGCCCGGCATCGGCCAGCTGCTGGTCCGCGGGATCTTCACCCGCGACTACATGGTGGTCCAGGGCGTGGCCATGGTGCTGGCCTGCGCCACGGTGGCGGTGAACTTCATCGCCGATGTGGCGACCGCCACCCTCGATCCGCGAGTGAACATCCGATGAGCCTCAACCCTCCCCTGGCGCTGGACCGGCCCTGGCGCCTGCGCATCCCCCTGGGCCAGGGCCACCTGACCCTGTATGGCGGCCTCATCATCGTCCTCGGCTGGTGCCTGCTGGCCTTGTGCGCGCCCTGGGTGGCGCCGTTCGACCCGCTGCTGCAGAACGCCGAGCTGCGCCTGGCCGCCCCCAGCCTGGCACACCCCTTCGGCACCGACAATTTTGGCCGCGACATACTCTCGCGGGTGATCTGGGGCGCACGCATCGACCTGCAAATGGCCCTGGTCGGGGTAATCTTCCCGTTCCTGCTCGGCACCACCCTCGGCGCACTGGCCGGCTACCTCGGCGGCTGGCTGGACAACGCCTGCATGCGCCTGGTGGATATCGTCCTGGCGTTCCCGTTCCTGGTGCTGATGCTGGCGATCATGGCCATCCTCGGCCCCGGCCTGGGTAGTTTCTATATCGCCATGGCCCTGGTCGGCTGGGTGTCCTACGCGCGCTTGATCCGCTCGCAGATCCTGGTGCTCAAGCACAGCGACTTCGCCCTGGCGGCCCGCAGCCTGGGGTTTGGCCACCGGCGCATCCTGTTCGGCCACCTGCTGCCCAATGCCCTGTTCGGCTCGGTGGTGTTCTGCATGTCGGACGCCGTGCTGGTCCTGCTCAACGGCGCCGCCGTCAGCTACCTGGGCCTGGGCGTGCAACCGCCGACCCCGGAATGGGGCACCATGGTCGCCGAGGGGCAGAGCTTCATCACCAGCGCCTGGTGGATCTGCACCTTCCCAGGCCTGGCCGTGGTGACCCTGGCCATGGGCTTTAGCCTGCTCGCCGATGGCGTCGCCGACCGCCTGGGAGACCGCTCATGAGCACCGCACTGCTGCAGGTGCGCGGGTTGAGCGTGATAGCCCGGGCCGCCCATGGCGATATCACCCTGGTCGATCGGCTGTCGTTCGACCTGGGCCCAGGCGAAATCCTCGGCCTGGTCGGCGAAAGCGGCTCGGGCAAGACCCTGGCCTGCCGGGCGCTGATGCGCCTGCTGCCGTCTGCCAACCTGCGCGCCGAAGGCGAGGCTGTGCGCCTGGCGGGGCAGGACCTGCTGAGCCTGGACGAAGCCGGCATGCGCCGTATGCGCGGACACGGCCTGGGGATGATCTTCCAGAACCCCAGCAGCCACCTGGACCCGCTGATGCGCATCGGCGCGCAGATCGCCGAGGGCGTGCGCCTGCACCAGGGCGCCTCGCGCCGCGAGGCCCGGGCAGAGGCCATCGAAATCCTGCGCCAGGTAGGCATCCCCGATCCGCAAACCCGGGTCGACAACTACCCCCACGAGTTCTCCGGCGGCATGCGCCAGCGGGCGATGATCGCCGTGGCGCTGGGCTGCAACCCGCAGGTGCTGATCGCCGACGAGCCGACCACGGCCCTGGACGTCACCGTGCAGGCGCAGATTCTGCGCCTGCTGTTGGATCTGCGCGACCGCCGGGGGCTGTCGATGGTCCTCATCAGCCACGACCTGGGCGTGGTCGCGCAAACCTGCGACAGCGTCGCCGTGATGTATGCCGGGCGCCTCTGCGAACACGCCAGCAAGCATGCGCTGCTGGCGCAGCCGCGCCATCCCTACAGTGCCGGGCTGCTGGCCTGTCACCCAGCCGCCCAGGGGCAGGCACGACGAATGAACAGCATTGCCGGGCAACCGCCCCTGCTCGACGCCCCGCCTCCTGGCTGTCGCTTCGAGCCGCGCTGCAACCAGGCCAAGCCGGTCTGTCGCGAACAACCACCGGCCCTGCGCGACATCGGCGCAGGCCAGCGCCTGGCCTGTCATCTGCCATTGCTCGGCGGAGGTTCGGCATGACCCCGCTGTTGCAGGTCAAGCACCTGCAGGTGCAGTTTTCCGTCGCCGGCAGCGGCCTGTTCAACCTGCGCCCGCGCCAACTGAACGCGGTCAACGGCGCCTCTCTGACCCTGGCAGCCGGCCAGACGCTCGGCCTGGTGGGCGAATCGGGCTGCGGCAAGAGCACCCTGGCCAGGGCCGTCCTGCAACTGACGCCCGCCACTGGCGGGCAGGTGCTGTTCGACGGCCTCGATATCGGCCAGGGTGACAAACAGGCGGTCGCGCGTCTGCGCCGCGAAGCCGCGATGATCTTCCAGGACCCCTACACCGCGCTCAATCCGCGTCAGCGCGTTGGCCAGATCCTCGCCGAGGTGCTGCAGGTGCAGCGCAAGGTGCCAGCCGCACAGATCCCCACACGGGTTGTCGAACTGCTCGAGCTGGTCGGCCTGCGCGCCGAACTGGCCGAGCGCAAGCCCGGCGCGCTGAGCGGCGGCCAATGCCAGCGGGTCGGCATCGCCCGGGCCCTGGCCATCGAACCCAGGCTGATCGTCGCCGACGAATGCGTCGCCGCCCTGGACGTGTCGATCCAGGGACAGATCATCAACCTGTTGCTGGAACTGCGCGAGCGCATGGGCCTGGCGCTGCTGTTCATCACCCACGACCTGGGCGTGGTGCGCCAGCTGTGCGATAGGGTGGCGGTGATGTACCTGGGCCAGATCGTCGAGGAAGGCCCGGTGCGCGAGGTATTCGACAACCCGCGCCACCCTTACACCGCCGCGCTGGTCCAGGCCATTGCCGACATCGACCCGGCCCGCGGCCTGCCCGCGCAGCCGTTGGCCGGCGAGCCACCGAGCCCGTTGCAGGTGCCCGCGGGCTGCGCGTTCCACCCTCGCTGCCCGCATGCGCTGCCACAGTGTCGCGACAGCGCGCCCCCCAGCCACACGCAGGGTGCCCGGCGCCATGCCTGCATCCACCCGCAATTGCCGTACTGACACCCAATCATGACCATCAAACGGAGATTGAGCATGAAGCCCGCAGCATTGAAATTACTCACCGCCGCCGTGCTGGCCGCCAGCACCCTGGCCAGTGGCATGACCCAGGCAGCCGGCGTGCTGACCATCGGCTGTCGCGAGGAGAGCACCACCTTCGACCCGATCAAGAGCGCGCAGAACCGCGACAGCTGGGTCTTCGCCAATGTCTACGACGTACTGATCCGCGTGGACAACAGCGGCACCCAACTGCTGCCGGGCCTGGCCGAAAGCTGGAAGATCTCCGACGACGGCCTGACCTACACCTTCAAGGTGCGCGAAGCCAAGTTCTCCGACGGCTCGCCGCTGACCGCCGGCGATGCGGCCTTCTCCTTGCTGCGCATTCGCGACAACCCGGGCTCGCTGTGGGCCGACTCCTACAAGATCATCGACAAGGCCGAGGCGCCGGACGAGCGCACCCTGGTGGTGACCCTGAAGAACAAGTCGGTGCCGTTCCTCGCGCAACTGGCCACCGCCAACGTCTCGATCCTGTCGAAAAAAGCCATGGACGCCATCGGCGAGGACGCCTACGCCCAGGAGCCAGTAACGTCCGGCGCCTTCAAGGTCAAGGAGTGGTTGCGCGGCGACCGGGTGATCCTGGAGAAGAACCCCTATTTCTGGCAGGCCGACAAGGTCAGCCTGGATGGCGTGGAATGGATCTCGATCCCCGACGACAACACACGCATGCTCAAGGTCCAGGCCGGCGAGCTGGACTCGGCGATCTTCGTGCCTTTCTCCCGAGTCGACGCCTTGCAGAAAGACCCGAACCTGACCATCCACATCGACCCGTCGACCCGTGAGGACCACCTGCTCATCAACCATGAGAAAGGCTTGCTGGGCAAGGCCGAGGTACGCGAGGCCATCGACCTGGCGATCGACAAGAAAGCGCTGGTCGACACCGTCACCTTCGGCCATGGCGAAGTCGCCTACTCGTACATTCCCAAGGGCGCGCTCTACCACAACGCCGACAACCCACAGCGCGCGTTCGATCCGGCCAAGGCCCGCGCGCTGCTGAAAAAAGCCGGCGCCGAGGGGCTGAAGATCAACTATGTGGTCAACGCCGGCAACGAGGCCGACGAGCAGATCGCCGTGCTGGTGCAAAAGCAGCTGGCCGATGTCGGCATCACCGCCAACCTGCAGAAGGTCGATCCGACCCAAAGCTGGCAGATGCTGGTCGACGGCGACTACGACCTGTCGGTGATGTACTGGACCAACGACGTGCTCGACCCGGACCAGAAGACCACCTTCGTGCTCGGCCACGACACCAACATGAACTACATGACCCGCTATCACAACGACAAGGTCAAGGACCTGGTGGCGGCGGCCCGGGTGGAAACCGACGCTGGCAAGCGCAAGCAGATGTACCAGGACCTCCAGCAGCTGGCCAAGCAGGACGTGCACTGGATCGACCTCTACTACAGCCCGTACATCAACATTTCGCGCAGCAACATCCAGCACTTCCTGCAGAACCCCCTGGGACGTTTCACCCTCGAGGAAACGGTGAAGCTCGACGCGGCGCAGAAAACCGCGCAGAACTGACACCACCAAGACCGAGGCCGCCCAGCGTGGCGGCCTTGCCCGCAGGCGCTGAAGTGGGAGGTGAAATCCGCCGCCTCTGCAAGCGGCAGCTTTGATATGATCCGGGCAGCCGCTTGTTACCACTGAATCGAATTGCGCGCCCCCTTGATGCTGCCCATGGCCATTTCATGCCTGCGAAAATCCACGCCATGCGAAAACTGCTAACCGGTGCCTTCGCGCTGGTCCTCATCACCGCCCTGTGCGGCTACGGCTTCTGGACCCTGCAACGACCAGAAGGCCATTACCTGTCCGACCTGCGCATCGAACTGGCGCTCAACCAGGGCGTGCCGGGCGAGCACGGCAACCTGCTGGGCGTCGAGCCGCTGCTCTACCCGGTCGACTACCAGAACCTCACCCGCCTGCACCGCAAGCTCTCGGCCTACCTGCAACAGGCCCGCGACCAGGGGCTGATCAACCCACGCACCGTGGTGGTGCTACCGGAGCATATCGGCACCTGGCTGTGGGCCCGCGGCGAAAAACGCGAGTTGTACCAGGTGACCCAGCGCCGCGAGGCCTGGCAATGGCTGGAGCTGAGCAACCCGTTGCGCTATGGCCTGGCAATGCTCAGCGCCAGCGGCGACGATCGGCGCTCGGACGCGCACTTGCGCATGAAGGCCGCGCAGATGGCCGCCGACTACCAGCAACTGTTCGGCAACCTGGCCCGTGAATTCGGCGTCACCCTGGTGGCCGGCTCGATCGTCCTGCCGGCCCCCTATGTGCAGGACGGCGTGTTGCGCGCCGGCAATGGCCCGCTGTTCAACAGCAGCCTGGTGTTCGCTGGCGACGGCTCGCTGCTGGGCCAGCCGCAGCACCAGCAATACCCCGACAGCGAGAACCGCCGCTACATCCACGACGGGCGCGCGCACCCCTTGCAGGTGCTGCAGACCCCGGCCGGGCGCCTGGGCGTGCTGGTTGGCAGCGATAGCTGGTATCCGGACAATTACCAACAGTTGGCCAGGCAATCGGTGGAGCTGATCGCCAACCCGGCGTTCCTCAGCGGCAAGCACAGTTGGCAAACCCCCTGGCGCGGCAATCGCCATCAGGCGCAAAGCAACGGCCTGGCGCTACAACGTGGCCAGGTCAGCGAACAGAGCGCCTGGCAGCAGTTGACCCAGTCTGGTGCCGCCGGCATCACCAGCATGAGCGTGTTCATGCGCGGCCAGTTCTGGGAGCTGGGCAGCGATGGCCAGGGCTTCGCCAGCCAGGCCGGCACGTTGTGGGTTGGCAACGCCAGCCAGGGCGCCCGCCTGCTCAACCTGTGGTTGTAGGGCCATGCCCCGCCCCCGCGTACGCCTGGGTGACCTGTCGGTAGGCTTCATCCAGCCGCTGGCCGACGCCTTGCAGGCGCTGGGCCATGATCCACACCCCCTGCTGCTGCGCTACGGCCTGGATGCGCCACGCCTGGCCGAGGCCGGCGCGCGCTTGTCGATCCCGCGCTACATGCACCTGGGCCATGCGGCCATCGCCCTGTGCGGCGAGCCGGCACTGGGCCTGCATATCGGCCGCCTGAGCCGCCTGGCCCAGGCCGGGTTGGCCGGGGTGACCGCGGCCCAGGCGCCGACCCTGGGCGATGCCGCCCGCACCTTGCTGCGCTTCGAGCCCCTTTACGCCGGCAATTACCGCGGGCAATCGCAGTTCATCGAAGACCACCAGGGCGCCTGGCTGCGGTTCTATTCCATCAGCCCCTACAACCACTACAACCGCTTCGTGGTCGACTCCTTGCTCAGCGGCTGGCTGACACAGCTCTCCAGCCTGGCGGGCCAGGCCGTGCAGGCCGAGCGCCTGGAGATCGAATTCGAGCCTCCCCCCTATGCCGCGCAGTACCAGGGCCTGTGCGCCGGCCCGGTGCAGTTCGGCGCCACCGCCAACCAGTTGCGCCTGGGCAGGGCCACCCTGGCCCTGGCCAACCCGCAGCATTGCCCGAGTACCTGGCAGCACCTGCTGCAACTGTGCGAGACGGAACTGACCCAACGCACCCGTATCCGCAGCCTGGGCGAGCGTATCACCCACCTGCTGGGGCCTTTGCTCAACGGCGGGCGTGAGCCGGACCTGGAGGAAGTGGCGCGGCACCTGCAAATGCCGCCCTGGACCCTGCGCCGCAAGCTGGCCGAGGAAGGCACCGGGTTTCGCGACCTGCTCAACGACACGCGCCGCGATCTGGCCGAGACCTACATTCGCGACACGGCGCTGGCCTTTGGCGAAATTGCCTATCTGTTGGGGTTTGCTTCGGCCGAGGCCTTCCAGCGCGCGTTCAAGCGCTGGACCGGGCTGACCCCGGGGGCGTTCCGCCGCCAGCGGCTACCCTAGTTGCCCGGCCCGTAGAAGCCAGCTTGCTGGCGAACCAAGCGACGCGGAGGATGGCACCGGCTGCGCCGGTGTTCGCCGGCAAGCCGGCTCCTACAACGGTTTCGGCCTGGCGAACCGGGCACAGGCGCTACTGCGCGGCGGGCTCGGGCGCTTCCTGCTGCACCTGAATCGGGGCCGCCTCGATGGGCGGGGCGATGGGTTGCGAACCCTTGCTGTCATCCACCAGCGCAGCGGCAGGCGCCTCGCTGGCCGGCACCGCGGCCGGCTGCTCGGGCGCCAGGGCACTGGGGGCAGGCTCCGGCAGGCCCAGGTCGGCTGCCGGCTTGTCCACCTTCGGTGCGACAGCCTCGGTTTTCTCCGGCTGCCTGGGCTTGGGCAGGTAGCTTTCCACCAAGGCAAAATAACGGTCATAGAACTGCGTGGCGGTGACCGTCTCGCTGGCGACCTTGACCATCGAGTCGTCGGTGGAGCCGATCGGCATCGACACCGAACCCAGCACGCCCACCCCCAGGCTGGCGGAGGTGTTGGACTTCTTCAGCGCGTAACGGTCCTGCAGGGCATTGGCGAACATCGTCGAGCGTTGCTTGTCGCCCATGTCCGGCACACAGGTGATGTTGAAACTGATCTGCAGGTGGTTTTCCGCGTTCTGCTGAAAGCTCTTGTTGCCGGCGACCTGATTGGCATCGCTACTGGTAATGATATAGCCCTGGCTGAGCAAGGCACGACGCGCCGCCTCGCAACTGCCGGCCTCGCTGGCCGCGAAGGTGCGCGAAAAGGTCCCTGAGTCGTCGAAGTTCTCGTGTTCGTACACGGCGGTCTTTTTCGACGAGCAACCGGCCACGCCCGCCAGCACTAGGGCCAGCCCGAGCGCACCGTAGACGGTAGATCTGGACATCGTGGATTCCGGGTAAATCGAAGGGTGCCTATTGTGCAACACATCCATGAGCCACCGAAACCTCGACGGCGAAAGGTTCATGTAAAGCACTCGCTGTTTAGCTCAAGAATGGGACTACATCCACGGGAGATCCTTCCTACTGACCTACCAAAAACAGCCTAACTGAACAACTGATATTCCACCGTTAGACTCGTGCGCCCCCACGTATGAACGTTCAAGGAACTCGCGGTGAAAAATCTCTCGGTACGCCTGAAACTACTCCTGAGCCTCACCCCGATGGTGGTCCTGGTCGCCTTGCTCGCCCTCACTGCCACCCTCAGCCTGGGCAGCCTGACCCACCGCGCCGAACGCCTGGTATCGGTGAACTACATTCTCGATAACCTAAACGATATCCGCGCCGCCCAGCTGGCCTACGCCCTTGACCACGCCCCTGCCGACCTCGCCACCTTGCGCCAGGCCTACCGGCAGATGGACAAGCTGATCGATGAAAACCTGGCGAAAATGCCTTACCCGCAGGCCCAGGCCGCCCTGGGCGCTACCCGTACCCTGATGCGCGAATACCTGCAAAACCTTGACCGACGCCTGCAGGGGGGCACCGAACGACTGGCCGGGGCGGCCGGCAGGCAGCAACTGGAGCAGGTGCTGCTGGCGATAGGGCAGATCAACACCCTGATCACCGAGCAGAACGCGGTCAGCGCCCA
The DNA here is from genome assembly GCF_004519305.1 of Pseudomonas sp. RIT623. Taxonomy (GTDB): domain Bacteria; phylum Pseudomonadota; class Gammaproteobacteria; order Pseudomonadales; family Pseudomonadaceae; genus Aquipseudomonas. The sequence continues at coordinate 14,606 of NZ_SOZA01000033.1, forward strand.
TGAGTTCAGCCAGCGCCGCGCCCTGATGCTCAGCCTGTTCTGCCTGACGCTGCTGCTGGCATGTTTGGTGGCCTGGTTGCTCATCCGGCAGATCTGCACCCCCTTGCTGCAAGCCCTCGACATGGCGCGTCGCATCGGCGAGGGCGACTTGCGCGCCACCAGCCTGCCCGCTCGCCAGGACGAGTTCGGCCTGCTGCTGCGCGCACTGGAGCGCAGCAGCGCCAACCTGCGTGGCATCCTGCAAGGCATCGGCCAGGTCAGCGCACGGCTGGTCGGGGCTTCCACGGCACTGGCCAGCGTGATCGAGCGCACCAGCCATGGCGCCATCAGCCAGCGTGGCGAAACCCATCAGGTGGCGACCGCCATGAGCCAGATGGCCTGCGCGGTGCAGGAAGTCGCCCAGAACAGCTCACTGGCCAGCGCGGCCACTCGCGAGGCCAGCGACCAGGCCGCGTTGAGCCGGCAGGTGGTGATCGACACCCAACGCCAGGTCATCCAATTGGCCGAGGACATCGACGACAGCACCGAAGCCGTGCAGCAACTGTCGGCCGCCACCGAACAGATCGGCAGCATCATGACCGTGATCCATTCGGTGGCCGAGCAGACCAACCTGCTGGCGCTCAATGCCGCCATCGAAGCCGCGCGCGCCGGTGAGGCCGGGCGCGGCTTCGCGGTGGTCGCCGACGAGGTACGTGGCCTGGCCCAGCGCACCCAGCGCTCCACCGCCGAGATCGAGACCCTGGTCGCCACCTTGCAGGCTGGCGCCCGTCGCGCCGTCGAACGGATGCATGGCAGCCGCCACGTGGCCGGCGACACCGTGCAACTGGCCAACCAGGCCGGCGCGGCGCTACAGGTCATCACCCGTAGCGTCGATGATATCCAGGGCATGAACCAGCAGATTGCCGCCAGCACCGAGCAGCAGAACGCCGTGGTCGAGACCATTCGCGGCAATGTAGACAATGTGCGGGATGTGGCCGAGCACTCGCTCGATGCCACCCGGGAAATAGAAACGGCGTCGACCGGGCTCAAGCGCCTGGGTGATGAACTGCAAGGTTTGGTCGGTAACTTCCGCCTGTGAACAGTCGGCGTGGCAAATGCCAGGCACAAAAAAAGCGACCCTGAGGTCGCTTTTTTTGTAGCTTCGAGGTGTTCAAGGGCCTCGAGGCGAAGATGGCGCAGCGGACGGGACTCGAACCCGCGACCCCCGGCGTGACAGGCCGGTATTCTAACCGACTGAACTACCGCTGCGTATCGTTCGGGCTTGCACCCGATTGAAACTGGGATCTGAGCTTTCAAGCGCAGGTGCGCGAAAGCCAGGCAACAAAAAAGGCGACTTGTAATCGCCTTTCCTGGTTTGCCACAAGCTGTTCAAGGAACTCGTGGCAGAAGATGGCGCAGCGGACGGGACTCGAACCCGCGACCCCCGGCGTGACAGGCCGGTATTCTAACCGACTGAACTACCGCTGCGTATCGTTCAGGCTTGCGCCTGATTGAAACTGGGATCTGGCCTTGCGGCCTCAGACCGGTGCAAGCACCCATCTGGAATAAAATGGCGCGGCGGACGGGACTCGAACCCGCGACCCCCGGCGTGACAGGCCGGTATTCTAACCGACTGAACTACCGCCGCGCAGTGCTGGACTTGCGTCCTGTTCCTCTCTGCCAGCGGGCTTCGTTCGAAACCGCTGAACCAGGAACGCCTCAGGAAGTGGTGGGTGATGACGGGATCGAACCGCCGACCCTCTGCTTGTAAGGCAGATGCTCTCCCGGCTGAGCTAATCACCCCCGCGATGTTGCTTGTTGCGTTTGCTTCGCTGAGGCCGCGAAATTTACGCAGGTACCGATGCTAAGTCAATACCCCCATTGAAGTTTTTTTCAAAAAGGGGAAAAACAGCCGCAAGCTTGAAGCGGCAAGCGACAAGAAAAAGCTCTCGCCGCCCTCACTACCGTACTCGACCCAGATAAAGACAAAGGGGACGTCACGGTCCCCTCTTGCAGCTTGAAGCTTGGAACTTGCCACTCAGGCGTAGATCATCTTGCGGGTCATGCCGCCATCGACGACGAACTCCTGGCCGGTGACGAACCCCGCCTGGCGCGACAGCAGCCACGCCACCAGTGCCGCGACATCCTCCACCGTCCCTACCCTGCCCGCCGGATGCTGGGCATGATCGGCTTCGGTCAGCGGTTCGGCACGACGCTGCGACGGATCACGAGTATCGATCCAGCCAGGACTGACAGCGTTGACGCGAATCTCCGGCCCCAGGCTCATGGCCAGGGCGTGGGTCAGGGCCACCAGGCCACCCTTGCTCGCCGCATAGGCCTCGGTGTCCGGTTCCGACTGCCGGGCGCGGGTGGACGTCAGGTTGACGATCGCCCCGCCATGGGCACGCAGGTAAGGGGCACAATGCTTGGCCAGCAACATCGGGCCATTGAGGTTGACCGCCAGCACACGGTTCCACTGTGCCAGCGACAGACTCTCGAGGGTCTGGTTGTGCGGGTTGGCGATCGCCGCGTTGCACACCAGGGCATCCAACCGGCCAAAGCGGCCCAGCACTTCGGACACCCCGGCACTGACCTGGGCCTCGTCGGCCACGTCCATGCTGATGAACGAGGCATTGTCACCCAGCGCCTTGGCCACCGTGGGCCCACGCTGGCGGTCGAGGTCGCTGAGGACCACCTGCCAGCCTTCGCAGACCAGCCAGGCGGCGATGCCCAGGCCGATGCCGCGCGCGGCGCCGGTCACCAGGGCCACCCGACCGTTATGGTCCGGCTCGCCACCCTTCCAGTCGATCACAGCGCCGCCAGGCCGCGCGCCAGGTCCGCCTGCAGGTCGGCCACGTCTTCGAGGCCGACCGCCACGCGCACCAGGCTGTCACGGATACCCGCCGCTTCACGCTCCTGCGGCGTCAGGCGGCCGTGGGAGGTGGTCGCCGGATGGGCGATGGTGGTCTTGCTGTCGCCCAGGTTGGTGGTGATCGAAATCACCCGGGTGGCGTCGATGAAACGCCAGGCGCCTTCCTTGCCGCCCTTGACCTCGAAGCTGACCACCGCGCCGAAACCGCTCATCTGACGCTTGGCCAGTGCATGCTGCGGGTGGCTCGGCAGGCCGGCGTAGTGGACCTTCTCGATCCCGTCCTGCTGCTCGAGCCACTCGGCCAGCGCCTGGGCGCTCTCGCAGTGGGCGCGCATGCGCAGCTTGAGGGTCTCCAGGCCCTTGGTGAAGACCCAGGCGTTGAACGGGCTGAGGGTCGGGCCGGCGGTGCGCAGGAAGCCCACCACTTCCTTCATCTGCTCGCTGCGCCCGGCCACCACGCCCCCCATGCAACGGCCCTGGCCGTCGATGAACTTGGTCGCCGAGTGGAACACGATGTCGGCACCGAGTTTGAGCGGTTGCTGCAAGGCCGGGGTGCTGAAGCAGTTGTCCACCACCAGCAGCGCGCCACGGGCATGGGCGATTTCGGCCAGGGCGCTGATATCCACCAGCTCGGCCAGCGGATTGGACGGCGACTCGACAATCAACAGCTTGGTATTGGCCTTGATGGCCTTTTCCCAACCGCCCAGGTCGACCAGCGGCACGTAGTCCACCTGCACGCCGAAGCGCTTGAAGTATTTTTCGAACAGGCTGATGGTCGAGCCGAACACGCTCTGCGACACCAGCACATGGTCACCGGCGCTGCACAGCGACATGACCACGGCGAGGATCGCCGCCATGCCGGTGGAGGTCGCCACGGCCTGCTCGGCACCTTCCATGGCTGCCAGGCGCTCTTCGAAGGCGCGCACGGTGGGGTTGGTATAGCGCGAGTAGACGTTGCCCGGCGTTTCGCCGGCAAAACGCGCGGCGGCGTCGGCGGCCGTGCGGAAGACATAGCTGGAGGTCAGGAACAGCGCTTCGCTGTGCTCGGCCTCCGGTGTACGGTTCTGACCGGCGCGCACCGCCAGGGTGTCGAAGCCGACACCCTCGAGGTCACTGTCCAGTCGACCGGCATCCCATTGATCGGTCATGCCGTCGCTCCCAAATCAGTTGTTGTACAGGTCGATGATCGCGCTGACGGCCTGGTTCTTCACCTTGGCCAGGTCGTTGCGAGCCTGCTCGATACGCTCGAGGTAGGCTTCGTCGATATCGCCGGTGACGTACTCACCGTTGAACACCGCGCAATCGAAGTTTTCGATCTTGATCTTGCCGCCACCGACCGAGTCGATGAGGTCCGGCAGGTCCTGGTAGACCAGCCAGTCGGCGCCGATCAACTCGGCCACCTGTTCGGTGGTGCGGTTGTGGGCGATCAGTTCGTGTGCACTCGGCATGTCGATGCCGTAGACGTTGGGGTAGCGTACCGCAGGGGCCGCGGAGCAGAAGTAGACGTTCTTCGCGCCGGCTTCGCGAGCCATCTGGATGATCTGCTTGCAGGTGGTGCCGCGCACGATCGAGTCGTCCACCAGCATCACGTTCTTGCCACGGAACTCCAGTTCGATGGCGTTGAGCTTCTGGCGTACCGATTTCTTGCGCGCGGCCTGGCCGGGCATGATGAAGGTCCGGCCGATGTAGCGGTTCTTGACGAAGCCTTCGCGGAACTTCACGCCCAGGTGGTTGGCCAGTTCAAGGGCGGCGGTGCGGCTGGTGTCGGGGATCGGGATGACCACGTCGATGTCGTGGTCCGGGCGCTCGCGCTGGATCTTCTCGGCCAGCTTCTCGCCCATGCGCAGGCGCGCCTTGTATACCGAGACGCCGTCGATGATCGAGTCCGGGCGCGCCAGGTAAACGTGCTCGAAGATGCACGGCTGCAGTTTCGGGCTTTGCGCGCACTGCTTGGTGAACAGCTGGCCTTCTTCGGTGATGTAGACCGCCTCGCCCGGCGCCAGGTCGCGGATCAGGGTGAAGCCGAGCACGTCCAGGGCCACGCTTTCCGAGGCGATCATGTACTCGACGCCTTCGTCGGTGTGACGCTGGCCGAACACCACCGGGCGGATACCGTTGGGGTCGCGGAAGCCGACGATGCCGTAGCCGGTGATCATCGCCACCACCGCGTAGCCGCCGACGCAGCGGCTGTGCACGTGGGAAACCGCAGCGAACACGTCTTCCTCGGTCGGCTGCAGCTTGCCCCGTACCGCCAGCTCATGGGCGAACACGTTCAGCAGCACTTCGGAGTCAGAGTTGGTGTTGACATGGCGCAGGTCGGACTCGTAGATCTCCTTGGCCAACTGCTCGACGTTGGTCAGGTTGCCGTTATGCGCCAGGGTGATGCCGTATGGCGAGTTGACGTAGAACGGCTGGGCCTCGGCCGAGGTCGAGCTGCCGGCGGTCGGGTAACGCACATGGCCGATGCCGATGCTGCCCACCAGGCGCTGCATGTGGCGCTGCTGGAAGACGTCGCGCACCAGGCCGTTATCCTTGCGCAGGAACAACCGGCCGTCGTGGCTGGTCACGATACCGGCAGCGTCCTGGCCGCGGTGCTGGAGCACGGTTAGCGCGTCATACAGCGCCTGATTGACGTTCGACTTACCGACGATACCGACGATGCCACACATGCGACGCAACCCCTACTTTGATGAAACTTGAGTGAAAAGCGCTCAGGGCCGGGTAGGTCCGAGCAGCTGTTCCTTGAACGGAAGGTCAACGGGTGCGCTGACCCCACTGGACATCCACTGGCCGGTGAACCCCAGTATGAGGTTTTTCGACCAGTCGGCTACCAATAGAAATTGTGGTATCAGGCGTGATTCCTGCCACCACGGATCCTGCTGTACCGGCCCCAGGCTCAGCAGCCCGACGGCCACCACCACCAGCAGGGCCCCGCGCGCGGCGCCGAAGGCCATGCCGAGAAAGCGGTCGGTGCCGGACAGCCCGGTCACGCGAATCAGCTCGCCGATAAGGAAGTTGAGCATCGCCCCCACCAGCAAGGTGGCGACGAACAGTATGGCGCAGCCGGCAATGACCCGCGCGGAAGGGGTCTGGATATAGCTTTCCAGGTACTGTGAAAGCGACCCGCCGAACATCCAGGCCACCGCGCCGGCGACTATCCAGATGAGCAGGGACAAGGCTTCCTTGACGAAGCCGCGCTTGAGACTGATCAGTGATGAAATGGCGACGATCGCGATGATCGCCCAATCAACCCAGGTAAATGCCACGGTGCTGCCTGCCGACGTTTGAGGCGGCGCATTTTACCAGAGCAAGGGGGGTTGAGGTAAGCGGAATGTCAGGAGTTTGAAGGGCTGCAGGCTGACTCTGGGGACAGTTTTACCGACTAGAAAAACCCTCGCGGGGCAATCCCACGCCTGCAAAATCCTACGCGCGCTTGTAGGAGCGGCCTTGTGTCGCGAAAGGGCTGCGCAGCAGCCCCGGCAATTTCTGCTTTGGCACTGAAATCCTGGGGCTACCCTGCAGCCTTTCGCGACACAAGGCCGCGCCTACAGGGGGGACGTGCATTTCCCGCGATAGGCGTCAGCCACGCTCGGGCTGGAACCGCACCACGAAACCTTTCAGATTGTGCTGGCGATTGATCACGTCACGCAGCCGCTCAGCCTCGGCGCGCTCGATCAAGGGCCCGACGAACACCCGGTTCATGCCATCGGCCGAGCGGATGTAAGCGTTGTAGCCCTGGCTGCGCAGGGTTTTCTGCAAGGTGTCGGCACCGGCGCGGTTGGACAGGCTGGCCAACTGGATCGACCAGCTCACCGGCAAGCCGTTGACGTCGATCTTCGCTGGCACCGTCGGTTTGGCGGCTGGCGCGCTGGCCACCGGGGCCGGCGCAGTCTTGGGCGCAGGCGCTGGCGCCTGAACCTGGGGCTTGGCCGCCGATGGCGACGGGGCAATCGGCTGGCTGGGCGTGGCCACTGGCGCGCTGGATTCCTCGACCACCACCGGTTCGGGCAATGGCTGCGGCTCGGGCACCGCCACCGGCTCCACCTGCACCTGCGGCAGGCTCGGCATGGCCGGCGCTTGCGGCGCCTCGACGCGCACCTGGCGCATCTCGTCCTCGCGGGTGAACAGCATCGGCAGGAAGATCACCGCCAGCGCCACCAGCACCAGCGCACCGACCATGCGCTGTTTCATCCCTTTATCCAGCACTGCCATCTACTCCATCCTCTGGGACCTGCCGCTCGAGCCAGGCCAAGGCCTCGCCGACGCAGAAAAACGAACCGAACAGCAGGATCTGGTCATCCGCCGTCGCCTGCGCGCACTGCCCTTCGAGCGCAGCAGCAACACTGGCGTAAGACTTCACCGGCGCCCCGAGGTTCGTCAAGGCATCCGCCAGTTCCGCGGCCGGGCGGCTGCGCGGCGTGTGCAGCGGCGCCACCGCCCAGTCGGCGACCTGACCGCGCAGCGGCGCAAGCACGCCGGCCAGGTCCTTGTCGGCCAACAGGCCGAAGACCGCCAGGCGTCGCCCCCTCACCGGGCGCGCAGCCAGGCGACGGGCCAGGTACTCGGCGGCGTGAGGGTTATGGCCGACATCCAGCAACAACTCCACACGCCTGCCCTGGAGCAGCAGCTCACGTCGATCGAGACGGCCGGTGATACGGGTATCCAGCAAAGCCTGACAAACCTTGCCGGCATCCCACGCTAGCCCCATCAGCAGGAAGGCCTGCAAGGCCAAGGCGGCATTCTCCATGGGCAGGTCGAGCAACGGCATGTCACGCAGCTCAACGGGCGAACCGTCGAGCTGGCGACCACGCCAATGCCAGTGGTCAACGCTGCTATCCAGGTCGAAATCACGTCCACGCAGGAACAACGGGCAATCCAGCTCGCGCACCTTGTCCAGCAAGGGTTGCGGAGGATCCAGGTCGCCACACAGGGCCGGCTTGCCGGCGCGGAAGATCCCGGCCTTCTCGAACGCCACCGATTCACGGGTGTCGCCCAGATAATCGGTGTGATCGACGCCGATGCTGGTGACCAGCGAAATATCGGCATCCACCAGGTTGACCGCATCCAGCCGGCCACCCAGGCCGACCTCGAGCACCACGGCATCCAGCGCCGCCTGCCTGAACAGCCAGAACGCCGCCAGGGTGCCCATTTCGAAATAAGTCAGCGAAATCTCGCCCCGCGCCGCCTCGACGGCGGCGAAGGCCTGGCACAGCTGCTCATCGCTGGCCTCGGCGCCATCGAGCAGTACCCGCTCGTTGTAGCGCAGCAGGTGCGGCGAGCTGTAGACCCCGACCTTGAGCCCCTGGGCACGCAACAACGCGGCGACGAAGGCACAGGTCGAACCCTTGCCGTTGGTGCCGGTCACCGTGACCACACGGGGCGCCAGCGTGCCCAGGCCCAGGCGCGCAAGCACCTGTCGCGAACGCTCCAGGCCCATGTCGATGGCCGAAGGGTGCAGTTGTTCGAGGTAGGCGAGCCAGTCGCCCAAGGTGCGCTGGTTCATCACGCGACCGCGGCGACCTCTTTGGCCGCTTCCGGCGTGGCCTGGCCGGTCATTTGCGCCAGCAGGCGAGCCAGGCGCGGACGCAGCTCTTCACGAGAGATGATCAGGTCGATGGCGCCGTGTTCCAGCAGGAACTCGCTGCGCTGGAAGCCTTCCGGCAGTTTTTCGCGCACGGTCTGCTCGATCACCCGTGGGCCGGCGAAGCCGATCAGCGCCTTGGGTTCGCCGACGATCACGTCGCCGAGCATCGCCAGGCTGGCGGACACACCGCCGTAGACCGGGTCGGTCAGCACCGAGATGAACGGGATGCCTTCTTCACGCAGGCGCGCCAGCACCGCGGAGGTCTTGGCCATCTGCATCAGCGAGATCAGTGCTTCCTGCATGCGCGCGCCACCGGAGGCGGAGAAGCAGACCATCGGGCAACGGTGCTCCAGCGCGTAGTTGGCCGCACGCACGAAGCGCTCACCTACGATGGCGCCCATGGAACCGCCCATGAAGGAGAACTCGAAGGCGCTGACCACGATCGGCATGCCCATCAGGGTACCGCTCATGGAGATCAGCGCGTCTTTCTCGCCGGTCTGCTTCTGCGCGGCGGTCAGGCGATCCTTGTACTTCTTGCCGTCGCGGAACTTCAGGCGGTCGACTGGTTCCAGGTCGGCACCCAGTTCGGCGCGGCCTTCGGCATCGAGGAAGATGTCGATACGCGCACGTGCGCCGATGCGCATGTGGTGGTTGCACTTGGGGCAGACGTCGAGGGTCTTTTCCAGCTCCGGACGATACAGCACGGCCTCGCAGGACGGACACTTGTGCCACAGCCCTTCCGGCACCGAGCTCTTCTTCACCTCGGAACGCATGATCGAAGGGATCAGTTTGTCTACCAACCAGTTGCTCATGCTTGCTTTCTCCAGTATTGGCCGGGGGACCCTGACGGCCCTGCCCTGCCCTTGAGCTCAAATTCTTGTGTAAAGCGACGATGGGCCGGCCATGGCCTCGCCATGCACCGCCCCACCTTCAATTTTTCCCCAGCCTGCCCCGCGCACTGGCGCGGCCTGGCAGCACCGGGCTGCGAAAGTTATGGACGATGGCGCGCGGCCAGCCGTCACATCCGCGTTCACGCCTGCTTCACCGCCTGCATGAAGGCCTCGATCTTCGCCGCGTCCTTGATGCCCTTGGCCTGTTCCACTCCGCCGCTGACATCCACCGCGTAGGGGCGCACCTGGCGAATGGCCTGGGCGACGTTGTCCGCCGACAGGCCACCGGCAAGGATGATCGGCTTGCTCAGGCGCTGCGGAATCAGTGACCAGTCGAAGGCTTCGCCGGTCCCCCCCGGCACACCTGGCACATAAGCATCCAGAAGGATGCCACGGGCGCCGGCGTAATGTCGGCAGGCGGCTTCCAGGTCATCCCCGGGACGCACCCGCAGGGCCTTGATCCAAGGACGGTGGTAGCCCTCGCAATCGGCCGGAGCCTCATCGCCGTGGAACTGTAGCAGGTCCAGGGAAACCACCTCGAGGATCTCGTTAAGCTCGCAACGCGATGCGTTGACGAACAAACCAACGGTGGTCACGAACGGCGGCAGCGCGTCGATGATCGCCCGCGCCTGGCGCACGTCCACCGCCCGCGGGCTTTTCGCATAGAAGACGAAACCGAGGGCGTCGGCGCCGGCCTCGACCGCGGCCAGGGCATCCTCGATGCGGGTAATCCCGCAGATCTTGCTGCGAACGTTGCTCATGGGCGGCGAACCTTGGTTGATCGGTGAAAGCGTCGATGGTAGCAAATGCGCCTTGCCCCGTCAGTGCGCCAGCGCCTCGTAGCCGGTAAGAAAGTGTGGGCCGATGTAACGCTGCGGCAAGGCGTACTCCTCGGGGTACTCCACCTGCACCAGGTACAGGCCATAGGGGTGCGCGGTGACCCCGCCCTCACGGCGGTTGCGCCCCTCGAGCACTTCGCGGGCCCATTCCACCGGACGCTCGCCGGCACCGATGGTCATCAGCACGCCGGCGATGTTGCGCACCATGTGGTGCAGGAACGCCGTGGCCCGCACATCGAGCACGATCATCTGGCCATGGCGGGAGACGCGCAGGTGGTGGATATGCTTGATCGGCGACTTGGCCTGGCACTGGCTGGCGCGGAAGGCACTGAAGTCGTGAGTCCCCAACAGGTACTGCGCCGCCATGGCCATGCGCTCGACATCCAGTGGCCGGTGGTTCCAGGTCACCTCCTCGGCCAGGTGCGCCGGGCGGATCGGATCGTTATAGATCACATAGCGGTAGCGCCGCGCACAGGCCTTGAAGCGAGCATGGAAATGCGCCGGCATGGGCGTGGCCCAGACCACGCTGATGTCGTGGGGCAGGTTGTAATTGGTGCCCAGGGTCCAGGCGCGCTGGTCACGCACGGCACGGGTATCGAAATGCACGATCTGCCCGCAGCCGTGCACGCCAGCGTCGGTGCGCCCAGCGCAGATCACGCTGATCGGCTCGTCGGCGACCTTCGACAGCGCCTGCTCCAGCGCCTGCTGGACGCTGGGCACGCCACTGGCCTGGCGCTGCCAGCCGCGATAGCGCGAACCTTTGTATTCCACGCCCAGGGCGATGCGAGTGTAGCCTTCGGCCGCCGATTCGGCGGCGGCGGTGTCGATGATGTCCAAGGGCGGGCAACCTGATGATGTAACCAAAGGCGCGCAGTATAACGACAAACCGCGCCAGGGCCGAAACGATCGCGGGGCAAGCCGCCCCCACAAGCTCTTCGATGAGCTGTGGGGGCGGGCTTGCCCCGCGAGCTTCAACGTCGATCTCAGACCAGTCGGGAGAGCATCTCGTTGGCTTCCTGGCGCTGGCTGTCGTCACCGTCCTTGACCACCTCGTCGAGGATATCGCGGGCGCCCTGGTGGTCGCCCATGTCGATATAGGCGCGAGCCAGGTCGAGCTTGGTGGCCACTTCATCGCTGCCGGAGAAGAAGTCGAAGTCCAGGTCGTCCAACGGCTCGGGCTCTAGCGCTGCGTCTGCGGCGGTGAAGGTCGGCTCAGCCGGCGCGGGCGCCTCGAGGTTCTGCGACAGCTTGTCCAGCTCAGCGTTGACGTCGTCCAGTTCGGAGGCGAAGTTCTTCGCCGCTGGCGAATCGTCCTCCAGCGACAGCGACAAATCGAAGTCGTCGGGCAGCTCCAACTCGGAAATCGGGTCGAACTCGGGCATCGACTCGAATGCCGCCAGTTCCGCGGCCACGTCAACCGGGGCTTCATCGGCGCTGGCCGGTGCCTGCGGCTCGTCGACATTCAGGTCGAAATCGGCCAGGTCGTCGACATTCTGCGGCGTGGCCTGGGCCTGGGCGAGCAGCGCCTCGAAATCGTCGTCGGCGTCGGTAGCCGGGGCGACCGGCGCCGGCGCTGGCTCTTGCGCCACCGGCGCCGTGGCCGGGGCGATGTCCTCCAGGCCCGACAGGTCGAGCGCATCCGCCACCGACAGGTCATCCACCGGCAGGTCGTCATCCAGGCTCAGGTCGAAGGCGCTGTCCAGGTCGGCCTCTTCGATGGCTGGCGCCAGGGCGACTTCAGGCTCGGGGGCGACAACCGGCTCAGGCTCGGCCGGCGCCACGGCTTCAGGTTCGGCTTCAACGACGGCCGGCTCCTGCTCCTGCAGCAGTTCCTGGACGTACTGCTCGTCCATCTCCGCCGCCAAGGCCGCGGCGCCAGCGGCAACGGCGGCGACCCCGAGCATGGCCGGGAAGCGCTCCTTGAGCGAGGCGACCTCGGCCTGATTCTGCTCGTTGTCCTGCAGCTTGCGCTCCTGCCCGGCGAAGGCGTCCTGGTCGCCTTGGCGGGCGTAGACTTCCATCAGTTTCAGGCGCAGGTCGCTGCGCTGCGGGTCGGAGGCCACGGCGGCCTCGAGCAGATCGGCGGCGTGGTTGAGGCGGCCGCGGGCCAGGCTTTCGTCCACCTCGGCAAGCAGCGCCGCGCGCGGATCAACCGCTGGCACAGCCACTTCGGCAGGCGCTGGCGCCGCTGGCTTCTCGGCTGCTGCTGCGGCGGCTGCCGAAGCGGCGACCACGGCCGGCGCCAAGGTCACGCTCGGCGCCGACACGTCCAGGCCTTCGAAGCTGCTCGGTGGCAGGTCCAGGTCGGGGCTACGCTCACCCTCCTCGGCCAGCGCCCGCGCCATGCGCAGGTGCTTCTCGGCCTCCTGCTGGGCCTTGCGCTTGCGTGCCAGGAGCAACAGCAACAGCAGCAGCACCAGGAACGCGGAACCGGCGATCAGCCCTAGCAGCAGCGGGTTGCCCAGCAGTTCGTCGAGCACGCTCGGCGTTTCAGCGGCCGGCACCTCGGCCGCGGCATCCTGTGGCGCGGTGTCGGCGGCGGCCGGCGCCGGACTGACCACCGGCTCGGTCGGTGTCAGCTGGGCGTTGACCGCCGGCTGCGCCGGAGCAGGTTCGCCCGGCAGCGCCGCGGGCGCCGTTGGCGCAGGCGCCGCGCCTTGGGCTTCGAGGCGCGCCAGCTGGTCGTTCTTCAGTTCGATCAGACGCTGCAGCTTGTCCAGCTGACTCTGCAGGTCGGTCATGCGGCTTTTCAGCTCGTCGTTGTCGCGACGGCTGGTGTCGAGGCTTTCCTGGGCCACGGCGAGCTTGTCGCTGAGCGCCTTGGCCTCCCCCGCTGCCGCCTTGCCGCCGGGCGCCACCAGGCGCAGGTTGTCACCCTGGGCGATGCGCGCTGGCGCGGCGCCGGCCTCGCCACGGCGGGTGGCATCCAGTTGCCGGGCTCGCGGGCCAAGGCGACGGCCCTCGCGCCAGGCGGCGTATTGCTCGGCCACCTCACGGTTGGCTTCGGCCTGGGGAATGCTCCGCACCTGCTGTTGATCAGGCAGGCGCAATACCTGCCCGGTCTTGAGCTGGTTGATGTTGTTACCGATGAAGGCATCCGGGTTCAGCGCCTGGATCGCCAGCATGGTCTGCTGGATCGAACCGCCATTGCTGTTGCGCGCGGCGATCTGCCAGAGGGTGTCACGGCGCTTGGTGGTGTAGCTGCCGGCGCTCACTGGCGGAGTGACATTGGCCTGGGCGGCATCGCTGCCCTGGGCCTTGGCCTGGTCGAGCAGCACGCTGTAGTCGCGCAGCAGGCGGCCCTGGGGCCACATGACCTGGACCAGGAACTTGACCACCGGTTCCGGCAACGCCTTGCTGGAGGTGACCCGCAGCACGCTACGCCCGTTGGGGTTGATCACCGGGGTGAAGGTGAGGTCTTCGAGGTAAGGCGGGAAGGCCACCCCGGCCTTGGCGAACTCTTCGGGCGGCGCCAGGCTCGGGGCCATCTGCGCCGCGGTGAGGTCGCGCACGTCGAGCAGTTCGATCTCGGCATCCAGCGGCTGGTTCTGCGCCGACTTCAGGGTCAGCTCCCCCAACCCCAGAGCGTTCGCCACGCCGGACGACAGCGCCGAGGCGGCCGCGATGGCCAGAACCAGTTTGCGAATTCGAAGCATGAACTCTTCCCTTGTAAGAACCGTCCCAAAAACCCTGTTGCGGTGCAGGACAAAATAGCTCGCAGTATCTTTTACGCCATGTGTTTTATCAACAATTGCGCGGTCTGCACGGCGTTGAGCGCCGCGCCCTTGCGCACATTGTCGGTGGTCAGCCAAAGATTGAGCTGCTGGTCTTCATCGACACCATGGCGTACACGTCCAACATAGACCACGTCCTGGCCCACCGCGTCACCCACTGGCGTCGGATAATCGCCGGGCTCGACCAGCTCGATGCTGTCGGCAGCCTCCAACGCGGCGTTGACGGCTGCCAGCTCGACCGGGCGACGGCTCTGCACCGCCACACTGAAGCTATCGCCGAAAAACACCGGGACTTGAATGCAGCTTACGGAAATCTTCAGTTGCGGCAGGTCGAGCAATTGGCGCAGTTCGCCGACCAGCCGGCGCTCTACGGCCGTGTGGCCCTGTTCGTCGGGCGTACCGACCTGGGGCAGCAGGTTGAAGGCGACCTGGCGATCGAAGAAGCGCGGCTCCAGGGGGCGGGCGTTGAGCAGTTCGGCGGTCTGCCGGGCGAGTTCGCTGACCGCTTCGCGGCCCAGTTCTGAAACGGCCAGGCAGGCATTGACCTGCACACGCTCGATATCCAGCAGGCCCTTGAGCGGTGCCAGGGCCACCGCCAGGGCCACCGCGCCGGCGCTCGGGCTAGTGATCCGCGCGGGCTGCGGCAGTTCGGCGATGCGCTCGCCATTGGCTTCCGGGACCAGCGCGGTGGCACCGTCCAACGCGCCGGACAGGTCGATCACCGCGCAGCCGGCGGCGCTGGCCTTGGGCGCGAAGCTGCGGCTGACGGCGGGGCTGGCGGCGAAGAACACCAATTTCACCTGGGCGAAGTCGAAGCTGTCCACCTCGCGGACCTTCAGCTTCTTACCGGCGAACATCACGCTGCTGCCTGCCGATTCCATGCTGGCCAGCAGGTGCAATGTGGCTACCGGGAAGGCCAGTTCCTCGAGGATCTGCACGAGGGATTCACCGACAGTGCCGGTGGCGCCGACTACGGCTATGTCTAGGGCGGGGCTGGTCATGGGATCGGTTCCTTCTGCGGGGGTACGGCGGGGGAGCGGCACTTTACTTGGATTGTGGGGTGGGAGATAGGTTTGGGTTCAGGTTCAGGTTCAGGGCGATTGTTTTGGCTTTTGTATGCGCATTCATTCGCGATGTCGACTTACAGTCACCCTTCCGCCTTTACGGCGGCCCACTTTTGTCTTGGCAAAAGTGGGCAAAACCGTTCGGCTCCGTTCATACGGCCCCTACGCTCCGCTCCGGGGTTCCCTCGCTCCGTTCTTGCTCCCGTGGGTACCGCGCTGTAGGGCCCATCCTGGGCCCCAGCGCTCGACGGCCATCCATGGCCGTCGCCCCACTACGCAAGAACTCCGCTCGGCCTCCTGAAGTCGCAATTTGTGTTGTCTGAACTATCGCGCGCTTAGAAGCAAAATCAAGAGCAGATCAAGAGCAGATCAAGAGCAGATCAAGAGCAGATCAAGAGCAGAGATTTTTGGTTTGTTAGTTGGAAATGTGTTGCCCCGCGATGCGATCCAGAGTTCCTACACATTCAACTAGCGACTAGCTGCACCAGTGCAGGCGCCGCCCCTAACTTCGCGACTTCAGGAGGCCGAACGCAGGCCTTGCGAAGGGAGGTGACGGGCATGGATGCCCGTCAAGCGCTGGGGCCCAGGATGGGCCCTACAGCGCGGTCCTCCCGGGAGCAAGGCCGCAGTGAGGGAACCCGGAGCGAAGCGTAGGGCCGGATGAATGGAGCGCAGCGGCTTTGGTTACTTTGGCCAAGACCAAAGTAACCCGCCGTAAGGGCGGAAAGGTGACTATGCGTCAACATCGCAAATGAATGCGAATAAAATCATCAAAACAAACAACAAACAACGAATCTGACACCCATAAAAAAACCCGCATCACTCTCGCAACACGGGTCCTTCAAAATCCAAGCTCAAACCACCCAGGTCACCGCTCCAGCAAAATCCGCAGCATACGCCGCAGCGGCTCGGCAGCCCCCCACAGCAACTGGTCGCCAACGGTAAAGGCACCGAGATACTGCGACCCCATGTTCAGCTTGCGCAACCGCCCGACCGGCACGTTCAGGGTCCCGGTCACCTTGGTCGGGCTCAGCTCCTGCATGCTGATATCACGCTGGTTAGGTACCAACTTCACCCAAGGGTTGTGCTGGCTGATCATGCCCTCGATATCAGCCAGCGGCACGTCCTTGTTCAGCTTGATGGTCAGCGCCTGGCTGTGGCAACGCATGGCGCCGATGCGCACGCAGATACCATCCACCGGCACCGGGTTCTTGAAGCGACCGAGAATCTTGTTGGTCTCGGCCTGGGCCTTCCACTCTTCACGGCTCTGCCCGTTCGGCAGCTCCTTGTCGATCCACGGAATCAGGCTGCCGGCCAGTGGCACGCCGAAGTTTTCAGTCGGGAACGCTTCGCCACGCATGGCCTCGGCGACCTTGCGGTCGATGTCGAGGATGGCGCTGGCCGGATTGGCCAGGTCATCGGCGACAGCGGCATTGATACCGCCCATCTGGCGGATCAGCTCACGCATGTTCTGCGCGCCGGCACCGGAGGCCGCCTGGTAGGTCATGGCGCTCATCCACTCGACCAGGCCGGCTTCGAACAGCCCACCCAGCCCCATCAGCATCAGGCTGACAGTGCAATTGCCGCCGATGTAGTTCTTGGTGCCCGCATCCAACTGCTGGTCGATGACCTTGCGGTTGACCGGGTCGAGGATGATCACCGCGTCATCCTGCATGCGCAGGGACGAAGCGGCGTCGATCCAGTAACCCTGCCAGCCGGCTTCGCGCAGCTTGGGGAACACTTCGTTGGTGTAGTCGCCGCCCTGGCAGGTCAGGATCACGTCGAGGGTCTTGAGCTCGTCGATGCTGTAGGCGTCCTTGAGCGGGCCAGTATCCTTGCCCACGTTCGGGCCTTGGCCACCGACGTTGGAGGTGGTGAAGAACACCGGTTCGATCAGGTCGAAGTCCTGCTCTTCGAGCATCCGCTGCATGAGCACGGAACCGACCATTCCACGCCAACCGATCAGACCTACACGTTTCATCGCAACTACACCTTTGCTAAAAGTGGGCCGCCACCGGGAGTTTTTGGTGGCGGGCCAGAGAGATTACAGATTCCGCAGCGCTGCGACTACTGCGTCGCCCATTTCCTGCGTGCCCACCTTGCGACAGCCCTCGGAGAAGATGTCGCCAGTGCGCAGGCCCTGGTCCAGCACGCGGCTCACGGCCTGCTCGATCGCCTCGGCGGCGGCCGCCTGGTTGAAGCTGTAGCGCAGCATCATCGACACCGAGAGGATGGTCGCCAGTGGGTTGGCGATACCCTGCCCGGCGATGTCCGGCGCCGAACCGTGGCACGGCTCGTACATGCCCTTGTTGTTGGCATCCAGCGACGCCGACGGCAGCATGCCGATGGAACCGGTGAGCATGGAAGCCTCATCCGACAGAATGTCGCCGAACATGTTGTCGGTGACCATCACGTCGAACTGCTTGGGCGCGCGCACCAACTGCATGGCGGCGTTGTCGACGTACATATGGCTCAGCTCGACATCCGGGTAATCCTTGGCCACGTCCTCGACCACTTCGCGCCACAACTGGCTGGAGGCCAGCACGTTGGCCTTGTCCACCGAACACAGTTTCTTGCCGCGCACACGGGCCATGTCGAAGCCGACACGGGCGATGCGGCGCACTTCGCTTTCGCTGTATGGCAGGGTGTCGTAAGCCTGGCGCTCGCCGTTGTCGAGCTCGCGCTGGCCACGCGGGGCACCGAAGTAGATGCCGCCAGTCAGCTCGCGGACGATGAGGATATCCAGGCCAGAGACGATCTCGGGCTTGAGCGACGAGGCATCGGCCAGTTGCGGATAGAGGATGGCCGGACGCAGGTTGGCGAACAGCCCCAGTTGCGAGCGGATCTTCAGCAGGCCGCGCTCGGGACGGATGTCACGTTCGATCTTGTCCCATTTCGGCCCGCCCACGGCGCCCAGCAGTACCGCGTCGGCCTGGCATGCGCGTTCCAGGGTTTCGTCGGCCAGCGGCACGCCGTGCTTGTCGATGGCGGCGCCGCCGATCACGTCATGGGCCAAGGTGAAACCGAGCTGGAACTTGTCGTTGGCCAGCTCCAGCACCTTGACCGCCTCGGCCATGATTTCCGGGCCGATGCCATCACCAGGGAGAATCAGAATCTGCTTGCTCATGCGTTCCTCTATCCAATCAAGCGGCGCGCCCTACGGGCGCGCCGGAAAACTCAGTGTCCAATGGGTCTTAACGCGAAACAAGCCCGCCGCCACCGGCGATCAATCGCGGAACAACCAAGGCTGGCTGGCGCGGTGGCGCCCTTCGAACGCCTTGATCGCCGCGCTGTCCTGCAGGGTCAGGCCAATATCATCAAGGCCGTTGAGCAAGCAATGCTTGCGGAAGGCATCGATCTCGAACTTCAGCACCTTGCCGTCCGGGCGGGTCACCGCCTGGGCCTCGAGGTCGATGGTCAGCTGGTACCCCGGGTTAGCCTCGACCTGCTTGAACAGTTCATCGACTTCAGCGGCGTCGAGAATGATCGGCAACAGGCCGTTCTTGAAGCTGTTGTTGAAGAAAATGTCGGCAAAGCTCGGCGCGATCACGCTACGGAAGCCGTATTCATCCAGCGCCCATGGGGCATGCTCACGGCTTGAGCCGCAACCGAAGTTCTCACGGGCCAGCAAAACGCTGGCCCCCTGATAACGGGCGTGGTTGAGCACGAACTCCTGGTTCAACGGGCGTTTGCTGTTGTCCTGGTAGGGCTGGCCCACGTCCAGGTAGCGCCACTCATCGAACAGGTTGGGGCCGAAGCCGGTGCGCTTGATCGACTTGAGAAACTGCTTGGGAATGATCTGGTCAGTGTCGACGTTGGCACGATCCAATGGCGCTACAAGACCGGTGTGCTGAGTAAAGGCTTTCATGCTGCGCTCCCTTGGATCAACTCGCGGACGTCGATGAAGTGGCCGGTCACCGCGGCGGCGGCGGCCATGGCCGGGCTGACCAGGTGGGTACGGCCACCGGCGCCCTGGCGACCCTCGAAGTTGCGGTTGGAGGTGGACGCGCAATGCTCGCCGCTCTCCAGGCGGTCCGGGTTCATCGCCAGGCACATCGAGCAGCCAGGCTCACGCCACTCGAAACCAGCCTCGAGGAAGATCTTGTCCAACCCTTCGCGCTCGGCCTGGGCCTTGACCAGGCCCGAGCCCGGCACGACGATGGCTTGCTTGACACTGGCGGCAACCTTGCGGCCCTTGGCGATCTCGGCGGCGGCGCGCAGGTCCTCGATACGCGAGTTGGTGCACGAACCGATGAACACGCGGTCGAGCTTGATATCGGTGATCGCCTGGTTGGCGCTCAAGCCCATGTATTTCAACGCCCGCTCGATCGAGCCACGCTTGATCAGGTCGGCCTCGGCGGCCGGGTCCGGCACACGCTGGTCCACCGCAAGCACCATCTCGGGTGAGGTGCCCCAGCTGACTTGCGGCTTGATCTGCGCGGCATCCAGCTCGACAACGGTGTCGAACACCGCATCCGCGTCAGACACCAGGTCTTTCCAGGCCTCTACCGCGCGCGTCCATTGCTCGCCCTTGGGCGCATAGGGACGCCCCTCGACATAGGCAACGGTGGTCGCATCGGTGGCCACCAGGCCGACACGCGCGCCGGCCTCGATGGACATGTTGCAGATGGTCATGCGGCCTTCCATCGACAGCTCACGGATGGCGCTGCCGGCGAATTCCATGGCATGGCCATTGCCCCCGGCGGTGCCGATCTTGCCGATCACGGCAAGGACGATGTCCTTGGCGGTGACGCCGTCGGGCAACTGGCCTTCGACGCGCACCAGCATGTTCTTCATTTTCTTGGCCACCAGGCACTGGGTGGCGAGCACGTGCTCGACCTCGGAGGTGCCGATGCCATGGGCCAGGGCGCCGAACGCGCCGTGGGTGGAGGTGTGCGAGTCGCCACAGACCACGGTCATGCCCGGCAAGGTGGCGCCCTGCTCCGGGCTGATGACGTGGACGATGCCCTGACGCTCGTCATTCATCTTGAATTCGACGATGCCATATTCGTCACAGTTCTCGTCGAGGGTCTGCACCTGCAGGCGCGACACTTGGTCGACGATGGCCTCGATGCCGCCCTTGCGCTCTGGCGTGGTCGGCACGTTGTGGTCGGGGGTGGCGATGTTGGCATCGATGCGCCAAGGCTTGCGCCCGGCCAGACGCAGGCCTTCGAACGCCTGGGGCGAGGTCACTTCGTGGATGATGTGGCGATCGATGTAGATCAAGGAAGAGCCGTCATCGCGGCGCTTGACCTCATGAGCTTCCCAGAGTTTGTCGTAGAGCGTTTTGCCAGCCATCAGACTGTTCCTCATCAGCGTCTTTCTATGCCAAAGACCCCTTGGCTTGTACGGACGATGCTATGGCGATAGATTGAATAACTCAAATTCATAATTTTCATGCTTTGCATAACCATCAGGAATTTAAATAGATGGACCTGGCCAACCTCAGCGCCTTCATCGCCATCGCCGAAACCGGCAGTTTCTCTGGCGCCGGCGAACGCCTGCACCTGACCCAGCCGGCCATCAGCAAGCGCATCGCCGGGCTCGAGCAGCAACTGGACGTACGCCTGTTCGACCGCCTAGGCCGCGAGGTGACCCTGACCGAGGCCGGTCGCGCCCTGCTGCCCCGCGCCTACCAGATCCTCAATGTGCTCGACGATACGCGCCGCGCGCTGACCAACCTCAGCGGGGCGGTGAGCGGTCGCCTGACCCTCGCCACCAGCCACCATATCGGCCTGCACCGCCTGCCACCGCTGCTGCGCGCCTTTACCCGCCAGTACCCGGCGGTGGCGCTGGACATCGAGTTCCTCGACTCCGAGGCGGCCTACGACGAAGTGCTGCATGGCCGCGCCGAGATTGCCGTGATTACCCTGGCGCCCGAGCCACACCACCTGGTGCGCGCCGTGCCGGTATGGGACGACGCCCTGGATTTCGTCGCCTCGCCCGAGCATCCGCTGGCCAGCAACGCCAGCGTGAGCCTGGCCGATGTGGCCCGCCACCCGGCGGTCTTCCCCGGCGGCAACACCTTCACCCACCATATCGTTCAGCGGTTGTTCGAAAGCCAGGGCCTGGCGCCGAACATCGCCATGAGCACCAACTACCTGGAAACCATCAAGATGATGGTTTCCATCGGCCTGGCCTGGAGCGTGCTGCCGCGCACCATGCTCGACGAACAGGTGGCGCCCATCGCCCTGCCGGGCATACAGCTGTCGCGCCAGCTAGGCTACATTCTGCACACGGAGCGTACGCTGTCGAACGCGGCCAGGGCCTTCATGGCACTGCTCGACAGCCACGCAGGGTCCGCCTGACCGGTCGTCAGCGCTACAGGGAAGCTTCATTCGCCAAAGGTCTGGTACCGATGCCCAAATCAGCAAACCGCTTTGCGCGCCTACCCCGCATTCCGGCGGCCGACCCCCAGGAATCGGAGCAGGCCTGGCAGAACGCGCCACAATTGCTCGCCGCGCTCAACGGCGCCCGCCTGGGCGCCTGGCTGTGGGACATCGAGAGCGGTCGGGTCAGTTGGTCACGCGGCACCCAGGCGCTGTTCGGTTTCGACCCGCAACGCCCGTTGCCCAACGACATCGACTACCTCGACCTGCTGCCCGAGGAAGATCGCGCCCGCACCCGCCAGGCGTTCCAGGCGGTGGTCAACGGCGAACCGATCGAGCAGGCCATGCGCCATCGCATCCAGTGGCCCGACGGCAGCATGCACTGGCTGGAGATCAACGGCAGCCTGACCCACGACGCCAATGGCCGGCCGCAGATGATCGGGGTAATCCGCGAGATCACTCGCCAGCGCGAGCGGGAAACCGCGCTGATCAACTCGGAGAAGCGCTTCGCCACGCTGTTTCATCTGAGCCCCAACGCCATCCTCCTAACCCGCCGCCACGACGGCCTGATCATCGAGGTCAACCAGCACTTCGAGCACATGTTCGGCTGGCCAGGGGCCCAGGTGGTCGGCAAGACCAGCCTGGAACTGGGCCTGTGGGTCAACCCCGAGCAACGCCACCAGGTGCTGGACGCCACCCGTGCCGGCAGCGGCCCGTTGACCCTGGAGGTGCAGTTCCGCGCCACCAGCGGCAAGATCCACGACGGCATCCTCTGCACCCAGGGCATCGAGATGGAGGGGGTCACCTACTTGATCAGCACCTTCGTCGACACCAGCGAGCACAAGCGCGCCGAACAAGCGCTCAAGGACAGCCAGGAGCGCCTCGACCTGGCCCTGGACTCGGCCCAACTGGGCACCTGGGACTGGCACATCCCCAGCGGCATGCTCTACGGCTCCGCCCGCGCCGCCCAACTGCACGGCCTGGACCCGGTGCCGTTCCACGAATCGTTCGAGGCGTTCTTCGAAGGCGTGCCCGAACAGGAGCGCAACGCCATGCGCCAGGCTTACCGCAGCCTGCGTGAAGGGCCCGCCGGCAACTACCAGATCACCTACCAGGTGCAACTGGACAACGGCGCCTCACGCTATATCGAAAGCCGCGCGCGGCTGTACCGCGATGACCAGGGCAACCCGCTGCGCATGGCCGGCACCCTGCTCGACATCACCGAACAAGTCGAGCGCGAGCAGCGCCTGAGCGCCTCGGAAGAGAAATTCGCCAGCCTGTTCCAGGTCAGCCCCGACCCGATCTGCGTGACCCGCCAGGACACCGGCCAGTTCATCGAGATCAATCCGGCCTTCAGCCAGACCTTCGGCTGGAGCACCGCACAGGTGCTCGGCCACACCGCCGAGGAGCTAAGCCTGTGGGCCGAATCGGCTGAACGCGCGCAGCGCATCGAACGGGTGATCCGCGACCAGGCCCTGAGCAACGTGGCGGTGGGAGTCAACCATCGCAACGGCACGCCCCTGACCTGCGTGATCTCCAGCCGCCTGATCAGCGTCGATGGCCAGCCCTGCAGCGTCACCACCCTGCGCGACATCACCCAGCAACAGCGCGCCGAGGCCGCGCTTAAGGCCAGCGAGGAGAAATTCGCCAAGGCCTTCCACTCCAGCCCCGACGCCATCACCATCACCGAGCGCCAGAGCGGACGCTACCTGGAGGTCAACGACGGGTTCAGCCGCCTGACCGGCTACAGCGCCGCCGAGGTGGTCGGGCGCACGGTGTACGAGATCGGCATCTGGGCCGACGAGAAGCAGCGCGGCGCCCTGCTCAACGAACTGCGCGAACGTGGCCGCGTGCACCACCGGGAAATGCTCGGGCGCAACAAGCGCGGCGACATTCTCACCGTGGAAGTCTCGGTGGAGCCGATCAGCCTCAACGAAACCGACTGCCTGCTGCTCACCGCCCGCGATGTCAGCCTGCTGAAGAACGCCCAGGCGCAGATCCGCCACTTGGCCTACCATGACCCGCTGACCAACCTGCCCAATCGCGCCCTGCTGATGGACCGCCTGAGCCAGCAGATCGCCCTGCTCAAGCGCCACAACCTGCGCGGCGCGCTGTTGTTCCTCGACCTTGACCACTTCAAGCACATCAACGACTCGCTGGGCCACCCAGTGGGCGACACGGTGCTGAAGATCATCACCGCGCGCCTGGAGGCCAGCGTGCGCCTGGAGGACACCGTGGCGCGCCTGGGCGGCGACGAGTTCGTGGTGCTGCTCAGTGGTCTTGAAGGCAGTCGCGAGCTGGTGGAGGGCAAGGTCCGGGAACTAGCCGACACCCTGCGCGAGCTGCTGGCCGAGCCCATGTCGCTGGACGGCCAGCGCCTGCAGGTGACGCCGAGCATCGGCGTGGCGCTGATCCCCGACCACGGCGCCACCCCGGCCGACCTGCTCAAGCGCGCCGACATCGCCCTGTACCGGGCCAAGGACTCCGGGCGCAACACTACCCAGCTGTTCCACACCACCATGCAAAAGGCCGCCAGCGAGCGCCTGCGCATGGAGAGCGACCTGCGCCTGGCCCTGGCCCGGGGCGAGCTGGCGCTGCACTTCCAACCCCAGGTCGACGCCCGCGACAATCGCATCGTCGGCGCCGAGGTGCTGCTGCGCTGGCACCACCCGCAACTGGGCCAGCAACCGCCGGCGCAGTTTATCCAGGTACTCGAGGAAAGCGGCCTGATCCTCGAAGTTGGCAGCTGGATCCTCGACGAAGCTTGCGATGCCTGCGCGCGCATGCTGGCCGACGGCTTGATCGACGCCAACGACTTCAGCCTGTGCGTCAACATCAGCCCACGGCAATTTCGCCAGAACGACTTCGTCGAGCGGGTACTGCGCAGCCTGGACGACTTCCGCCTGCCCCGGCACATCCTCAAGCTGGAGATCACCGAGGGCATCGTCATCCAGAACCTCGAAGACACCATCAGCAAGATGCGCGAACTCAAGCGCTACGGCGTGAGCTTCGCCATGGACGATTTCGGCACCGGTTATTCGTCGCTGACCTACCTCAAGCGCCTGCCGGTGGACACGCTGAAGATAGACCAGACCTTCGTGCGCGACGCCCCGGTAGACCCCAACGACGCCGAGATCGTCCGCGCCATCGTCGCCATGGCCCGCAGCCTGGAACTGACGGTGATCGCCGAGGGCGTCGAGCTCAGCGAGCAGCTGGAATTCCTCGAGCGGCTGGGCTGCCATTTATACCAGGGCTACCTGCATAGCCGGCCATTACCCCTGCCGGAGTTCCGCCAGATGCTGCTGGAAACACCAGCGGATTACTGAAAACCACGCGCCCCTGCAGGAGCGGCCTGGTGTCGCGAAAGGGGTGCGAAACGCCCCGGATTCGTGCATCAAGCTGATATCGCCGGGGCCGCCATGCGGCCCTTTCGCGACACAAGGCCGCTCCTACAGGGGCCTGCAAAGCAGAAAGGGCACCCGCAGGTGCCCTTTCATTCATCCCGCCGAACTCAGTTCAGCGCAGGCTTTTCGCCATTGATCGGGATGCGCTTGGCCTTGGCCTCTTCCGGCACCACGCGCAGCAGCTCGATGCTGAGCAAGCCGTTGGCCAGGCCAGCGCCCTTGACCTCGATGTGGTCGGCCAGGCGGAACGACAGCTTGAAGGCGCGCTGGGCAATGCCCTGGTGCAGGAAGGTGACGCCTTCGCTGCTGTTGTCGCGCTTGCCGCCGATAACGGTGAGGACGCCTTTTTCAACCTGCAGGTCGAGATCCTGTTCCTGGAAGCCGGCGGCGGCAACCACGATGCGGTATTGATCATCGCCATGCTTTTCCACGTTGTAGGGCGGGTAGCTGCTACCGGCCTCGTTACGTGCGGCGGCTTCGAACAGGTCGTTGAAACGGTCGAAACCCACAGAGTTGCGGAAAAGAGGTGCGAGAGAGAAAGCGGTGGTCATGGTCATGAACTCCTGAGATTCAGCAAGTAAAGTCATTACGCGACCCGACTTCGGCATCGCGTACTCAAGAGATATGTCCGGGCGAAAGGCTTTCAAGGGCTGGGCTGAAAAAATTCACGATCGAGTGAAACTCATCGCCATATGGCTTCACGGGAGCGGGCTTGCCCCGCGATAGAGCCAGCTCAGGCGACACATGCCTCGACAGCCTGCATCTGCACCCCCAGCAAGCCACTGATCCGCTGGCAGTCATCCTCCCGACGCAACTCGGCGAACAACGCCACCGCCTCGGGGTAGCCACGGGTCAGCATGGCCAGCCACTGCTTCATCCGTCCCGGCGCGTAGCGCGGCGACAGCTTGGCCTGGGCCTGGCGCCAGAACTCGCGCAGCAGCGGCAGCAGCTCTTCCCAACTCATCGGCTGGTACTCGACGCCATCACGGGCCGCGGCGATCTGCAGGGCCAGGTCCGGGCGCGACACCAGCCCACGCCCCAGCATGATGTCCTCGGCTCCACTGACCTCACGGCAGCGCCGCCAATCGTCGACGGTCCAGATCTCGCCATTGGCGAACACCGGCACCTTGACCACATCCTGCACCCGCGCCACCCATTCCCAATGGGCCGGTGGCTTGTAACCCTCGACCTTGGTACGCGCATGCACCACCAGGTGCGCCGAGCCGCCCTCGGCCAAGGCCCGGGCACAATCGAGCGCGCCATCGGGGCTGTCGTAGCCCAGGCGCATCTTGGCCGTGACCGGGATATGCGCCGGCACCGCGCGGCGCACCTCACACAGGATCGCATGCAGTAATTCCGGCTCCTTGAGCAGCACCGCCCCGCCCCGCGACTTATTGACGGTCTTGGCCGGGCAGCCGAAGTTCAGGTCGATCACCGGCGCGCCCAGCTCGCAGGCCAGGGCCGCATTCTCGGCCAGGCACACCGGGTCGGAGCCAAGCAGCTGCACGCGCATCGGCACGCCTGCCGCCGTGCGCGCGCCCTGGCGCAGCTCCGGAGCCAGCTTGTCGAACGACGACGCCGGCAGCAGGCGGTCGCAGACGCGAATGAACTCGGTGACGCACCAATCGATGCCGCCCACCCGGGTCAGGACGTCGCGCAGGATGTTGTCGACCAGCCCCTCCATGGGGGCCAGGGCAATTTGCATGTCAGGGTCTCGCCGCGAAAAAGGCCGCAGTCTAGCAAAAATCCGCCGCCGTTCAGCTGCCGATCAGCGCCGGGCCGTAACCGTCGAGGAACTCCGCCGGCATGCGCCGCGGCTTGCCGCTGGACAGCTCGATGCAGGCGAAGGTGGTCTGCGCGCGCAGCAAAGTGACACCGTCCCCCGGGCGCTTGAGCTGGAAACGCCGGGTCATGCGCAGGCGCTGGTCCCAGTCGATGATCCAGGTGGCCAGTTGCAACTCGTCGTCTTCGTAGGCGGCGGCGAGGTAGTCGATTTCATGGCGGACCACCGCCATGGCCCGGTCCAGGCGCCGGTACTCGGCCAGGTCCAGGCCCAGGCGCTGGGAATGGCGCCAGGCGCAACGCTCCAGCCAGGTGACGTAGACGGCGTTGTTGGCGTGGCCGAGGCCATCGATGTCCTCGCTGCCGACCCGAAGGTCGATAATGAATGGTGCTGCCAGATCCCAGCTCATGCCCGCTCCCGCGATTCCAGTGACCGGCCAGAGTGTAACGGATGCTCAGGCGCTTTGCCGCGCGCGCTGGGTGCTGCGCGCCAGCAGCTCCAGCACGGCCTGGCCCAGGCGTGGATCGGCCAGCAGCCGCAGGTGGCCACCCTCCTCGAGCAATAGCAGGCGGCTGTCGAACCACGCCTTGTGGATCAGCGGCGCTTCGCTGGCCAGAACCAGCTTGTCGTCCTCGGCATGCACCACCAGCCCGGGTATGTCCAACTGGTAGCCACTGACATCGAGACGGCTGATCTGCACCCCGACATCGCGCTCCACCTGGCGTATGAACGCCGCCCGGGCGCGCGCCGGCAGGCCAAGCCGCCGGGCGAAACCGCGCAACACCCCAAGCAGCTGCGCCGGCGCGGCGATACTGACCGCGGCATCGGTGCGCAGCCCCCATTGCAGGGCCAGCAACAGGCTGGCGCCACCCATGGAATGGCCGATCACGGCGCGCAACGGCGGCAGTTCGGCCGCCGCTTCCAGCAGGGCGCGGGCGAACAACACCACATTGGCCTTCTCACCCGGTGAACGGCCGTGCCCCGGCCCGTCCAGCGACACCACGGTGTGCCCGCTGTCGACCAGGGTTTCGATCAACGCGGCAAACTGGGTCGGCCGCCCTTCCCAACCATGCAGCAACAGCACGGTCGGACCCTGCCCCCAGCGCAATGCCGACAGACCGAAGCGCAGGGTGATGCGTTCGGCCTTGGCCAGCAGTGGCAACTCCCACGGTTTGGGCGGCAGACTTCGCGGGCTCATGAAGGCGCGGTGCATCCTGCCGGCGACATGTTCGGGGGCCAAGTGGCCGAGAGTGCCGTTGACACGGCGAATCCAGCTAAGGGTGGTCATCGCCTTGCTCCAGGGGTCAGGAGGTTCAGATCACTGCCGATTTGGCAGCACGCAGGATCCGGTCGGACAGCTCGCCAGGCCCCAGGGCACGGGCCAAAGACAAGCCACCGATCATCAGGGCCAGGTCGGCGAGCGCTTTGTCGATGTCTTCCGGGCGGTCGACCATTTGCGCGGTCATCAGCTCGATGTGCTCGCCCAGCACCTCACGGAAAGCATCCGGCAGGCGCTGCATCTCGCCCAGGGCGCTGGGGATGGGGCAAGCCTGCACTTCAGTGTCACGGTGCTTGCGCGACAGGTAGAACGCCGCAGCCAATGCCCGCCGCTCGGTACCCACCAGGTTCGGGTCGAGCTGGGCCAGCAAGGCCCGACGCTCATCGAGCAATTGACGAAACGCCTCGAGCATCAACTCGTCCTTGCTCTGGAAGTGAGCGTAGAAGCCCCCCACGGTCAACCCGGCAGCGCCCATCACCTGGCTGACGCTTGGCTCGGCGGGCCCCTGCTGGATCACCGCAGCGCGGGCAGCCTCGAGGATCCGTTCGCGGGTTTGGCTCTTTTTGTCGCTCATGGCTCACCTCGAATATTATGATCGACATATTATGCTTATAATATTTATTGGCAAGCAGAATTTTCGGCCTGGGTTCGCCGCGGCAGCTTTTGGGAGGACGGAAAAAACAAAAGGCCCATTCAATAATCGAATGAGCCTTATAAGTCCCGCAAAACGCGGGTAAAAAATTGGCGTCCCCTAGGGGACTCGAACCCCTGTTACCGCCGTGAAAGGGCGGTGTCCTAGGCCACTAGACGAAGGGGACATAACCTTCGTGCCGTTACGTTTTCACGCAACGCGGCGAATTGGTGGAGCTAAGCGGGATCGAACCGCTGACCTCCTGCATGCCATGCAGGCGCTCTCCCAGCTGAGCTATAGCCCCGAGTAAAACAAAAGGCTCATCCATCTGATGATGAGCCTTTCAACTCCCGCAAAACGCGGGTAAAAGTGGCGTCCCCTAGGGGACTCGAACCCCTGTTACCGCCGTGAAAGGGCGGTGTCCTAGGCCACTAGACGAAGGGGACGTAACCTTCGTGCCGACCCGCTTTCGCGAATCGCGGCAAAATTGGTGGAGCTAAGCGGGATCGAACCGCTGACCTCCTGCATGCCATGCAGGCGCTCTCCCAGCTGAGCTATAGCCCCGGATTTCTAGCCTCTCGGCCCAGCGACATGTTGAACATCGCTTGTGCAAAACTGGCGTCCCCTAGGGGACTCGAACCCCTGTTACCGCCGTGAAAGGGCGGTGTCCTAGGCCACTAGACGAAGGGGACGAACCTTCTTACCTTCAAGACCCGTTTGCTGGAACCGGTCTTGCCTGACAGCCTTGGCCATCAAGCGGAATTTGGTGGAGCTAAGCGGGATCGAACCGCTGACCTCCTGCATGCCATGCAGGCGCTCTCCCAGCTGAGCTATAGCCCCACAATGTCGCTCTGAACCGAAGCGCTGGCTGGGTGCCTGGCGTTTCGTTTGCGTTCATCGCTGTGGACGGGGCGCATATTAAGATCGGATTACGAGGCTGTCAAACGAATTTTTGAAATTATTCAAAATTTTTTTCACAGATAACAATCACTTACCGCCCTGCCCCGGTGTACTTCGCAGCCACGGCCCGTGTAGGAGCGGCCTTGTGTCGCGAAAGGACCGCATGGCGGTCCCTCGATTTCAACATCAGTACATGAATCGCCGGGGCCGCCATGCGGCCCTTTCGCGACACAAGGCCGCTCCTACAGGTTCAGCGAAAGCTGGATCAGGCGATGTTCGCCAGCAGCTTTTCCCATTCCTTGTTTTCTTTCTTCGACACGCCGCCCAGCAGGTCCAGGGCCTGGCGCAGACGGTAGCGGGTCAGGTCGGGGCCGAGGATTTCCATGGCGTCGAGTACCGACACCGAGCTGGCCTGGCCAGTAATGGCGGCGAACATCAGCGGCATGGCGTCACGCAGCTTGAGTTCCAGCGCCTCGACCACGGCCTGGATGCAGCCGGTGATACGGTCTTTTTCCCACTGGCGCAAGCTTTCCAGCTTCCACAGGATCAACTGCAGCACCTGGCGGACTTGGTCGGCGGACAACTTCTTGCTTTCGAACAGCTTGGCGTCGAGCTTGAGCGCGCCTTCGAAGAAGAAGCCGCCCAGCGGGGCGATCTGACTGAAGGTTTCGACCCGGCCCTGCACGTGCGGGGCGATCTGCATCATGTAGTCGCTGTTGAACGCCCACTTCTGTACCCGCGCGGCGAACTCCTGCACCGGCAGCTCACGCAGCCACTGGCCGTTGAGCCACGACAGCTTCTCGATGTCGAAGATCGGGCCGCCCAGGGAGATGCGCGACAGGTCGAAGTGCTCGACCATCTCGGCCAGGGAGAACTTCTCGCGCTCGTCGGGCATCGACCAGCCCATGCGACCCAGGTAGTTGAGCATCGCCTCGGGCATGAAGCCCATGCGCTCGTAGAAGGTCACCGAGGTCGGGTTCTTGCGCTTGGACAGCTTGGACTTGTCCGGATTGCGCAGCAGCGGCATGTAGCACAGCTTGGGCTGCTCCCAACCGAAGTACTCGTACAGCTTGATCAGCTTCGGCGCCGACGGCAGCCATTCCTCGCCACGCAGGACGTGGGTGATGCCCATCAGGTGGTCGTCGACCACGTTGGCCAGGAAGTACGTCGGCAGGCCGTCGTTCTTCATCAACACCTGCATGTCCATGCGGTCCCACGGGATCTCGACGTCGCCACGGAGCATGTCCGGCACCACGCAGATGCCTTCGCTCGGCACTTTCATGCGGATTACGTGCGGCTCGCCGGCGGCCAGGCGACGCTGCACTTCCTCGGCGCTCAGCAACAGGGCGCGGCCATCGTAGCGCGGGGTTTCGCCGCGGGCCATCTGCTCGGCGCGCATCTGCTCCAGCTCTTCGGCGGTGCAGAAGCAATAGAAGGCGTGACCGGCATCGACCAGTTGCTTGGCGTACTGGGCGTAGATCTCGCCACGTTCGCTCTGCCGGTAGGGGCCATGCGGACCGCCGACATCCGGCCCTTCGTTCCATTCGATGCCCAGCCAGCGCAGGGCGTCGAAAATCTGCTGCTCCGACTCGCGGGTCGAGCGCAACTGGTCGGTGTCTTCGATCCGCAGGATGAACTCACCGCCGTGCTGCTTGGCAAAGCAGTAGTTGAACAGGGCGATGTAGGCGGTGCCGACATGGGGGTCGCCGGTGGGCGATGGCGCGATACGCGTGCGAACGGTGGTCATGGTGAGTCTCGAACGAAGATTCAAACAAAGGCCGAATGTTAGCAGGGAGCAGGCACCGGGCTCCAGCAATGGCGCTATCGTCACTTGTGAGCCGGCCGGGTACCGCTGTTAAATTTGCTTACACTTTTGCAATCCTGGTCCCCCATGCCCGCCCAACTCAAACGCCGCCTGCTGATCTTCATCACCCTGGTGCTGCTGGTCGCCCTCGCCTTCCTTGCCCACTGGTACTTCAAGGGGCGCTTCTACGAGAGCACCGACAACGCCTACGTCCAGGGCGAGATCACCCGCATCTCCAGCCAGTTGGCCGCGCGCATCGACCAGGTTCCGGTGGAGGACAACCAGCATGTGCGTCAAGGCGACCTGCTGGTGCGCCTGGAGACGGCTGACTTCGAACTGGCCGTGGCCCGCGCCCGCGCCGCCCTGGCCACCCGTGAGGCGGAGCTGGCACAGGCGCAGAGCCGCCTGGTCCAACAGGGCAGCCTGATCGCCGCCGGCCAGGCCCAGGTGGCGGCCAGCCAGGCCACCCTCGACCGCTCGCAGCTCGACCTCAACCGCGCCCAGGCCCTGCGCAAGCCGGGCTTCGTCTCCGAGGAAAGGGTCACCACCCTCGCGGCGGAAAGCCACGTCGCCCGTTCGCAGGTGGACAAGGCCCAGGCCGACCTCAAGGGCCAGCGCCAGCAGGTCGATGCGCTGGGTGCCGAGCTCAAGCGCCTCGACGCGCAAATTGCCAACGCCCGCGCCGACCTGGCCCAGGCCGAACTCAACCTCACCCGCTGCGCGATCCATGCGCCGATCAGCGGCACCATAGGCCAGCGCAGCGCGCGCAATGGCCAGGTTGTGCAGGCTGGCGCCTACCTGCTGTCGATCGTCCCGGACGAGGACATCTGGGTGCAGGCCAACTTCAAGGAAACCCAGATCGGCAGGATGCACCCCGGTCAACGCGCCGAACTGCTGTTCGACAGCTACCCCGACACGCCCATCGAAGCCCGCGTCGACAGCCTGTTCGCCGCCTCTGGCGCGCAGTTCAGCCTGCTGCCGCCCGACAACGCCACCGGCAACTTCACCAAGGTGGTGCAACGCATCCCGGTCAAGCTGACCTTCGCCGCCGACAATCCGCTGCATGGCCGCATCCGCCCGGGCATGTCGGTCACGGCCACGGTCGACCTGCGCGACGGCAACGCGGATGGCCGGTGACCAACTGCTGCGCCCAACGCAGGAGCCGAGCCGGCGCGACTGGATCGCGGTGATGAGCGTGATGCTGGGTGCCTTCATGGCGGTGCTGGACATCCAGATCACCAACTCGTCGCTCAAGGACATCCAGGGCGCGCTATCGGCGACCCTGGAGGAAGGCTCATGGATCTCCACGTCCTACCTGGTGGCGGAGATCATCATGATCCCCCTCACCGCCTGGCTGGTGCAGTTGCTCTCGGCACGACGACTGGCGGTGTGGGTATCGCTGGGTTTTTTGGCGTCATCGCTGCTGTGCTCGATGGCCTGGAACCTGGAAAGCATGATCCTGTTCCGCGCGTTGCAGGGCTTCACCGGTGGCGCGCTGATCCCACTGGCCTTCACCCTGACCCTGATCAAGCTGCCCGAACACCACCGCGCCAAGGGCATGGCCATGTTCGCCATGACCGCCACCTTCGCCCCTTCGATCGGCCCGACCCTGGGCGGCTGGCTGACCGAGAACTGGGGCTGGGAATACATCTTCTACATCAACATCCCGCCGGGGCTGGTGATGATCGCCGGCCTGCTCTACGGCCTGGAAAAGAAGGCCGCGCACTGGGAACTGCTGAAAAGCACCGATTACGCCGGCATTGTCAGCCTCGGCCTGGGCCTGGGTTGCCTGCAAGTGTTTCTCGAGGAAGGCCATCGCAAGGACTGGCTGGAATCGAGCCTGATCGTCAGCCTTGGCACGGTCGCCCTGCTCAGCCTGATCCTGTTCGTGATCCTGCAGTTCTCCCGCGCCCACCCTCTGATCAACCTGCGCATCCTCGGCAACCGCAACTTCGGCCTGTCGAGCATCGCCAGCCTGGGCATGGGCGTGGGGTTGTACGGATCGATCTACCTGCTGCCGCTGTACCTGGCGCAGATCCAGGGCTACAACGCCCTGCAGATCGGCGAGGTGATCATGTGGATGGGCATCCCGCAGCTGTTCCTGATTCCGCTCGTGCCGCAATTGATGAAGGTGATCTCGCCGAAGGTGCTCTGCGCCCTGGGCTTTTGCCTGTTCGGCGTGGCCAGTTTCTGCTCCGGGGTGCTCAACCCCGACTTCGCTGGGCCGCAGTTCAACCAGATCCAGGTAATCCGCGCCATTGGCCAGCCGATGATCATGGTCACCATCTCGCTGATCGCCACGGCGTATATCCAACCCCAGGATGCGGGGTCGGCGTCGAGCTTGTTCAACATCCTGCGCAACCTGGGCGGCGCCATCGGCATCGCCCTGCTGGCGACGCTGCTGGATGCCCGCACCAAGGTGTATTTCGACTACCTGCGCGAGGCGCTGGTACCAAGCAACCCGCAAGTGGCCGAGCGCCTGGCGCAACTGGCCGAGCGCCTGGGCAGCGACAACGCCGCGCTGGGCAAGCTGAGCGAAATCACCCACCAGCAGGCGTTGATCATGGCCTACAACGACGCCTTCCATTTTGTCGGGATCGGGCTGGCGGTGAGCATGTTGGCGGTGTTGCTTACGCGCAAGTTGCCGCAGGGGTTGAAGGCGGGCGAAGCGCACTGATCGAGTTGCACCTGACCTGTAGGAGCGGCCTTGTGTCGCGGGGCCGCAAAGCGGCCCCGACCATTTCTGCCTTGACGCTGAGATCCTGGGGCTGCTCCGCAGCCCTTTCGCGACACAAGTCCGCTCCTACAAGGATTGCATAGGGCTTTAGCTAGCCAGCAACCGCTCGCGCAGCTTGCCGATCTCGTCGCGCAACTGCGCCGCGGCCTCGAACTCCAGGTCGCGGGCGAACTGGAACATCTTCTCCTCCAGTTGCTTGATGCGCTTGGTGATCTCGGCCGGGCTCTGCAGCTCGGCCTCGTAGCGCCCGGCCTCCTCCGCAGCCTTGGCCATGCCCTTGCGCTTCTTGCTGCGCGCGCCTGGCACGGTGGCGCCTTCCATGATGTCGGTGATGTCCTTGACCACCCCCCTGGGCACGATGCCGTTGGCCTGGTTGAAGGCCAACTGCTTCTCGCGACGACGCTCGGTCTCGTCGATGGCGCGTTGCATCGAGCCGGTAATGTTATCGGCGTAGAGGATCGCCTTGCCGTTGAGGTTGCGCGCGGCGCGGCCAATGGTCTGGATCAGCGAGCGCTCGGAACGCAGGAAACCTTCCTTGTCGGCATCGAGGATCGCCACCAACGACACCTCGGGCATGTCCAGGCCTTCGCGCAGCAGGTTGATGCCCACCAGCACATCGAAGGTGCCCAGCCGCAGGTCGCGAATGATCTCGACCCGCTCCACGGTATCGATGTCCGAGTGCAGGTAGCGCACCCGCACATCGTGGTCGGCCAGGTAGTCGGTGAGGTCCTCGGCCATGCGCTTGGTCAGGGTGGTAGCCAGCACCCGCTCGCCCTGGGCGACACGCTTGCCGATCTCCGACAGCAGGTCGTCGACCTGGGTCAGCGCCGGACGCACCTCGACCTGCGGGTCGACCAGGCCGGTCGGGCGCACCACCTGCTCGACCACGCGCCCGGCGTGCTCGGCCTCGTAGGGCCCCGGGGTGGCGGAAACGAAGATGGTCTGCGGGCTCACCGCCTCCCACTCGTCGAAGCGCATCGGCCGGTTGTCCAGCGCCGACGGCAGGCGGAAGCCGTACTCCACCAGGGTTTCCTTGCGCGAGCGGTCGCCCTTGTACATGGCGCCGACCTGGGGAACACTGACATGGGACTCGTCGATCACCAGCAGCGCGTCCGGCGGCAGGTAGTCATACAGGGTGGGTGGCGGCGCGCCCGCCGGGCGCCCGGAAAGGTAGCGCGAGTAGTTCTCGATGCCGTTGCAGTAGCCCAGCTCGAGGATCATCTCCAGGTCGAAGCGGGTGCGTTGCTCCAGGCGCTGGGCCTCGACCAGCTTGTTGTGCGTGTTCAGGTACTCCAGGCGCTCCTTGAGCTCTTCCTTGATACCCTCCACCGCGTCGAGCAGGGTCTCCCGCGGGGTTACGTAGTGGCTCTTGGGGTAGAAGGTGAAACGCGGCAGCTTGCGGATCACCTCGCCGGTCAGCGGGTCGAAGGCGGCGATGTTCTCCACCTCGTCGTCGAACAGCTCGATACGAATGGCCTCGAGATCGGATTCGGCCGGGAAGATGTCGATCACGTCGCCCCGCACCCGGAACGTGGCGCGGGCGAAGTCCATCTCGTTGCGGGTGTACTGCAGGTCTGCCAGGCGTCGCAGCAGGGCGCGCTGGTCGAGCTTGTCGCCGCGGTCGACGTGCAGGACCATTTTCAGATAGGTCTCGGGGCTGCCCAGGCCGTAGATGCACGAAACGGTGGTGACGATGATCGCGTCGCGCCGCTCCAGCAGCGCCTTGGTCGCTGACAGGCGCATCTGCTCGATATGGTCGTTGATCGAGGCATCCTTCTCGATGAAGGTGTCCGACGACGGCACATAGGCTTCGGGCTGGTAGTAGTCGTAGTACGAAACGAAGTACTCCACCGCGTTGTTCGGGAAGAACGCCTTGAACTCGCCGTACAACTGGGCCGCCAGGGTCTTGTTCGGCGCCAGCACCATGGTCGGGCGCTGCACCTGCTGGATCACGTTGGCGATGCTGAAGGTCTTGCCCGAACCGGTCACCCCGAGCAGGGTCTGGTGCGAAAGGCCCGCGTCGATGCCCTCGACCATCAGGCGGATGGCCTCGGGCTGGTCGCCGGCCGGCTGGAATCGGGTGACGAGCTGGAACTCGGACATGACGGACCTCGTGGATGTCGCGGCAACTGTAAATTTAGCCAGTAGTCTATACCCAAATGCGCGCGCCGGGCGCGGCTTTCAAGGCCAAGCTGTGAACGCGCATTGCAATGGACCGGGCAATTCGACCAATGGTCGAAAAATATTTGCGCAAACCGCTGGAAAAGCAGCGGCAGACTGTCGCGGTGACCGGTCGGTATCACTATACTGACTCCCCGTTTGTGCACCGCTTCAGTGCCTTCGGCTGGAGCGTGGCGCCCCTATCACTCTCCTATCAGAGCCAAGGTAACAATGAGCCTGTTTTCCGCTGTCGAGCTGGCACCCCGCGATCCCATCCTGGGCCTCAACGAAGCATTCAACGCCGATACCCGCACCGACAAGGTGAACCTGGGCGTGGGCGTTTACTGCAATGAGGAAGGCCGTATCCCGCTGCTGCGCGCGGTGATCGAAGCCGAGACCGCCCGTGCCGCCCAGCACGCCTCCCGCGGCTACCTGCCGATCGACGGCATCGCCCAGTACGACCAGGCCGTGCAAAAGCTGATCTTCGGCGCCGAATCACCACTGCTGGCCGCAGGCCGCGTGGTCACCGTGCAAGCCGTTGGCGGCACCGGCGCGCTGAAGATCGGCGCCGACTTCCTCAAGCGCCTGCAGCCGGGCGCCGTGGTCGCCATCAGCGATCCGAGCTGGGAAAACCACCGCGCCCTGTTCGAGAGCGCTGGCTTCCCGGTGCAGACCTACCGCTACTACGACGCGGCCAGCAATGGCGTCAACCGCGCTGGCATGCTCGAAGACCTGAACAAGCTGCCAGCCGGCTCGATCATCGTCCTGCACGCCTGCTGCCACAACCCGACCGGCGTCGACCTGACCCTGGACGACTGGAAGAACGTGCTGGAAGTGGTCAAGGCCAAGGGCCACGTGCCGTTCCTCGACATGGCCTACCAGGGCTTCGGCGATGGCATCGACGAAGACGCCTTCGCCGTGCGCCTGTTCGCCGAGTCGGGCCTGGAATTCTTCGTTTCCAGCTCGTTCTCCAAGTCGTTCTCCCTGTACGGCGAGCGTGTCGGCGCGCTGTCGATCGTCACCGCCTCGAAGGACGAGAGCACCCGCGTGCTGTCGCAGGTCAAGCGGGTTATCCGCACCACCTACTCCAACCCGCCGACCCACGGCGCCAGCATCGTCGCCGCCGTGCTCAACAGCGCCGAGCTGCGCCAGATGTGGGAAACCGAGCTGGCCGAGATGCGCACTCGCATCCACGGCATGCGCAAGCAGATGGTCCAGCTGCTGGCCGAGTACGGCGCCAACCGCGACTTCAGCTTCGTCGGCCGCCAGGTCGGCATGTTCTCCTACTCGGGCCTGACCGTTGACCAGGTCGCACGCCTGAAGAACGAGTTCGGCATCTACGCCCTGGACACCGGCCGCATCGCAGTCGCCGCACTGAACCAGAGCAACATCCACGTGGTCACCAAGGCCATCGTCGAGGTGCTGTAACTGCTTGATTGTCCGAGGGAAGCTTGACTTCCCTCGGGCCATGGGTAAGATACGCGCAGATTCCGCGATAGCTCAGTCGGTAGAGCAAATGACTGTTAATCATTGGGTCCCTGGTTCGAGTCCAGGTCGCGGAGCCAAACACTGAAAACCTCCAGATGCGCAAGCACTGGAGGTTTTTTCTTTTCCGGCCTGGCGCTTGTGTTCCGACTGCCCTGGACTATCGTCTGCCTGCGCACCTCGCGCAGCAACGACAGGGAGTCAACATGGACACCGTTCGCAACGCCCAGCAGGCCGTGGAAACCGTCGCCGACCAAGCCATTCTCGCCGCGCAGCAAAAGACTTTCGCGGTAGGCGGCTGCATCATCGAGAATGCCACCGGCAAGGTGTTGAAGGCCATGCACAACAATGTGCTGATGCCCTACCCCAACAGCACCGCGCAGCCCCCATTCCTGCCTCATGACCCGACAGCCCACGGCGAGCGCCAGTTGGTGCAGTGGTACTACGACAACCGTCAGGCCATGAACCTGCCGGAGCCCAGCAAGCTCACCGTGGTCACCACCCTGGACCCATGCGCGATGTGCGCGGGCTCACTGCTGACCGCTGGCTTCAATGTCGCCGTCAGCGCCATCGACACCTATGCCGGGGTCAACTACAACAGCCAGTTCAACTTCCCGACCCTGCCGCCGGAAGTACGCCAGACAGCCCAGAAAACCTGGGGCTACTACGCAGTGGATACACCTATCAATCGGCAGTACCAAGGCTCGACAGGCCCCATCTTCGCGAAGGAAATCATCGACGCACGGGTGTTCAGCCTGACCGGTTCGATCTTCGACGCCAGCGTCAATACGGTGCGCGAGGCGAGCAACAACAGCGGCCTGGCGCCTGACCAACTGAAGAACCCGGCGTCACTACCGGCCAATAGCCCGGTGCGCAAGGCACTGACCGAACTCAGCCCATGGGCCTTGACGGTCAAGTTCGACGACCCGCGCATGCCGGGCGCGGGCCTGGCCAAACCATTGACGGAAACCGCGCGCCATGCCGACACGATGAACGCCGTGGCCTTGCTGGATCCGTTCGGCAACCTGCTAGCATGCCTGGGCGGCCAGGAAAAGCAGTCACCCATTCGCACGGCGTTCATGGAAACCACGCGCCGCTATGCCCTGATGCGCTGGGAACTGATGAACAGCAACGACCCGCAGGTGCGCGCCGAGGCGCAGCAGTACCTCACCCATCCCAAATACGGTACGTTCGTGTTTCTGTACATTCCCGACCCGCGCACCAGCGAGGCGGTGATGACCTTCGGTGCGTATGGCTCGACCATGGAGGGGCC
Organism: Pseudomonas sp. RIT623; assembly: GCF_004519305.1. Lineage (GTDB taxonomy): Bacteria > Pseudomonadota > Gammaproteobacteria > Pseudomonadales > Pseudomonadaceae > Aquipseudomonas. The sequence goes on from NZ_SOZA01000033.1 coordinate 53,353, forward strand.
GGTGCCGCAGTCGTTCCCGTCCAACCTGCAATACGTGCTGCTGCACCCGGGGGTTACGCCGCAGGCCGTGGCGCAGTTGGCGCAGAAGCTGCCGCCCTTCTACACCCAGAGCGTCCAGGTCGCGCCCAGCCAAGTGCTGGATGACGCCCTGATCCAGGCTGCGAAGGGCGCGCTGTAAACCCCGCTGTCAATCATTGGGACAGGGGCTCGGTCACTGGCCGCCCCTCGTCCACCAGGCTCCAGACCAGCAGCTTGGCCGGTTGAGTCTTGCTGGCGTTGCGCGAGACGCTATGCACGGTACCTGGCGCCTCGTACCAGAACTCGCCGGCCTTGTAGGTTTTCTCTGCTTCGTCGTTGAGTTTCGAGGTGACGGCCCCTTCCAGCACGTAGGCCATGACCGCGCCTGGGTGCTGATGCGCCGGGGAGGCTTGGCCTGGGCCATAGCTGACAGTGAGCATCACGGCTTTCTTGCCGGGGGCATTGCTGGGGGCTTGCTCCTGCAGGATCTTCACCTGGTCAGGCTTGTCGCCATGGGCCCAGGCGGGCGACAGCGGGGCAAGCAGGCCTAGGGTCAGCAGGGCAATGGGCAGGTGGATGATTCGCATCGGGTTTCTCCTGAGTGGCAACTACTTTCAGGTTAAGCCCGGGGTTGCCGGGGGCAAATGGCCAATTCGCGAAAAAACCGGGAGGCCGTTGCCGTTGCCGATCAAGAGGCTAACGCCAAACCCT
>NZ_SOZA01000034.1 GCF_004519305.1 Pseudomonas sp. RIT623
TCCGGTACTGAGCGTGGACCGAAGTACCCTGGTGCTCAATGGCCTTTCGATCAAGATGAATTGGCCACGAACAGGACTGGACTCGATTGGTAATACAGCAGTGCGAGTGGCAACAGGTGGGGAACCGCCCTATCGCTATAGCTCAGGTGATACGCTCATCGCCTCGGTGAACGCTCAAGGTAAGGTTGTCGGTGAGAGAAATGGTAGTACGATCATTACGGTGAGAGATAATAGAAACCAGGTCGTCCAATACACTGTTCAAGTGAGTAATGTGTATGAGTTTGTCCAGACTGGCGGGTTTTATAACCCAGATCAATACGTCCAGTGGGTCAATAACAACCGGGGTGTTTACACACACTGGCCCCATTGGATTGACATGAGACGTGTTTATACCCGGTGCTTTACCCAGAACACTTGGGTTGGATATACCCCTGGTAATGGCGAAGGGACCCATTTCTGGGACGCAGGCCTTAATGGGCCTCGGCACTACCAGCCACGACAGAACTATGGATACCCACCTGCCTACGTGCGTTTACGTAATCGCTGATGTGCTTCGAATGTGCCCCACATTGACATTGTGGGGCACACCTAAAGCGTAGCTGTGAGCACATTACAGATGTGCACTTGCCCTGCGTAGCAGTGCCTCTGTCGATGCCCATCCCAGACATCCATCAGTAATCGACACTCCATACTTCAGCGCCCCTTTGCCCAACGCCTGGCACCCTTCGAACAGATGCCCCTCGATCATCATCCCGACGATCGAGCGATCCCCGGCCAGCCGTTGCGCCAGTACCTCCTGGAAAACCGCCGGCTGGCGCGCCGGGTCCTTGCCGCTGTTGGCGTGGCTGCAGTCGACCATGATCCGCGCCGGCAGCCCGGCCTTGGCCAGCCCCTGGCGCGCCTGGGCGATGCTCTGCGCATCGTAGTTCGGGCCTTGGTGCCCGCCGCGCAACACCAGGTGAGTGTCCGGGTTGCCCAGAGTCTCGATGATCGCCGGGTAGCCCTGCGCATCCATGCCGAAGTGGCGGTGCGGGTGCGCGGCGCTGCGCATGGCGTCGCAGGCAATGCCGACGCCGCCATCGGTGCCGTTCTTGAAGCCTACCGGCAGCTCCAGGCCGCTGACCATCTCGCGGTGGATCTGCGACTCGGTGGTGCGCGCGCCGATGGCGGCCCAACCCAGCAGGTCGTCGAAGTAGCCAGCGGCCATCGGTTGCAGCAGTTCGGTGGCGACCGGCAGGCCGCGTTCGAGCATGCCCAGCATCAGCCCGCGGGACAGGGCGATGCCAGCATGCATGTCGTCGCTGCCATCGAGGTGCGGGTCGTAGGCCAGGCCTTTCCAGCCCACGGTGGTGCGCGGTTTTTCCACGTAGGCGCGCATCACCAGCAGTAGTCGGTCGTCGACTTCGTGGCTGAGGGCGGCAAGGCGGTCGGCGTACTCCAGGGCCGAGCGCGGGTCGTGCAGCGAGCAGGGACCGACCACTACCAGCAGGCGCTCGTCGCGGCCTTCGAGAATGGCGCGGATCGCCTGGCGCTGGGCCTGGACTTGCTGGCTGAGTTCGCTGGACAGCGGCATCTGCTGTTTAAGCAGGTGCGGGCTGGGCAGGCGCTGGCTGACGGTGGTGTTGGCCGCTTGCGGCTGGGTCAGGGGCAGGGAGAGGTTGGTGGCTTGCATGGCGTGTTCTTCCTTGGGCGGACAGCGGGTTCAGGCCCGCGCGGTCGGCCCTATCGAGGTGTTCGACAGATCGTCAAAAGGGGTGTTTGTGCGGCAATGCCACCGGAAATCGACCGAACGGAGGCGGCAGGCTGGCCCGAACGGAACTGGCTAAATCGCCAGGCGAAAGTGCGGTAATAGGTGGTGTAGTTCATGAATCTGTCCTCAAGCTGAATCGGTGTGTGAAGGCCCGGAAAAACAAAACCCCCGGTCGGGGAGCCGACCGGGGGTTTGAGTATTCTCATGTTCGGCGGCCCCTCGAAGGTGGGCGCCGGGTGGGAATCGGCGCCTAGTGGCTAAACCAATACCCAAAATAAAACGAGGCAACGGCGTTACGACCGGCAACGGCCAGCACGCGGTGCGCGGCGCGACCGGTGGTGTTGGCGTGGTTGCAGGATTGTTTCGACATGTTGCTCTCCAGTGATTGAGGCCGAGCTTACTGCACCTGCGTGTGGGCGTTCAATCATTAAATGCTATCGGGGTGATTGGGCCTTGTGGGGAACCGTGTTGCCTGGTTCGCCAGCAGGGCTGGCTCCTACGGGGGCAGGGGTGCGCAGATAGCGTTGCAGGAGCCGGCCTTGCCGGCGAACACCGGCGCAGCCGGTGCCAGCGGATCCCCACTTTCGGTTGCTGGTAGTGGGGCAAGTTCCCCTGGGTCGTGACCGCTTAATCTTAACTACCTGAAAAATATTCATAAATTTCCTGGCACGGGCCTTGCTCCTGCTACCCGCAGAATCCCTGCGTCCCGGAGGTGCCCCATGTCGACTCCCCGCAAAGGCCCGGCCTTGTCCTCATTGCTGCTGGCGCTACTCGCCTGGCAGGCGAGCAGCGAGGCGGCCGTGCAGTGCCAGCGCACGCTGGTGGCCAACGTGGTGGCCCTGGACCAGCCACTGATGTTCAACCGCCTGGGCGCGCAAAATGCCAACGGCATGCTGTTCGCCCTGCGCCAGGATGTGGTGGACGAGCGCCAGGTGCCGTTGAACAACGGTGGCGCCGCGGTGCCGGGCAAGGTCACCCTGCGTCCGGACAAGCGCCCGCGGCCGATCGTGCTGCGGGTGGCCGCCGGTGATTGCCTGACGGTCAACCTGACCAACCTGCTGGCCTACCAGGCCAACCCCAACAAGCACGGCATCGAGCCTGAGGAGCCAGAAGGCGAGGAGGGCGAGGAGGGCGAGTTGCCGGACGGCGAGGGGGGCGAGCACTTCATCGCCGACGAACAGGTCAGCGACCGCCATGTGGGCTTCCAGGTCAATGGCATGCAGGCGGTCAACAGCATCGCCGATATTGCCGCCAACACCGGGCGCAACGGCAACTTCCTGGTGGCCCCGGGCAGCAGCCGCAGCTACACCCTGTATGCCGAGCGTGAAGGCGCCTTCGCCGCTTCCAGTCGCGGCGCGTCATTCGGTGGCGAAGGCAATGCCGGCAACGTCGCCAACGGCCTGTTCGGCCAGGTGGTGGTGGTGCCCAAGGCCGGGCGTACCTATCGCAATACCCTGACCGAGGAGGAAATGCGCCTGGCCACCACTGGCCGCACCGCCACCGGCCAGCCGGTGATCGACTACGCGGCGCGCTATCCGCAAAGCCAACCGTGGATCGCCGAAGGCAAGGCCGGCAAGCCGATCATCGCCATGGTCGACGGCAACGAGATCATCAACAGCGAGACTGATGCCATCGTCATGGGCCCCAACCCCGACGGCAGCTTCCCCAAGAGCACCTACCCGCTGGAAAGCGTCGGCAAGCGCAACCCGGCGTTGCCCAACCGGCTGGAGGCGTTCCGCGACTTCGCCTCGCAGTTCGCCGACGAGGTGGCCGGCACCCAGGCCTTCCCCGGCTACTGGGCGGACCCGGTGATGGGCCACGTGCTGGAGCCGACCCGCGACTCGTTCATGATCAACTACGGCTCCGGCGGCATGGGCGCCGAGGTGGTGGCCAACCGCCTGGGGGTGGGGCCGATGCATGACTGCCTGTCGTGCGCCTACGAGGAGTTCTTCCTCAGCGCCCATACCGTCGGTGACATCGGCACCCTGGTGGACATCCCAGCCAACGTCGGCCTCGAGCATATCCGCCCAGGCGAAGTACCGCCGGCCAGCGCCACCGGGGTGAAGGCGAGCATGGCCTTGTACCCGGCCGAGCCGGCCAACGTGCACCACAGCTACATCGGTGACTTCACCAAGTTTCGCAACACCCACAATGGCCACGAGCAGCACATTTTCCACCTGCACGGGCACCAGTGGCTGTTCAACCCCAACGACGACAACTCCGACTACATCGATGCCCAGGGCATCGGCCCGGGCGTGGGCTACACCTACGAAATCGCCAACGGTGGCTCGGGCAACCGCAACCGGGTGGCGGGCGACGCCATCTACCACTGCCATTTCTATCCGCACTTCGCCCAGGGCATGTGGGCCATGTGGCGGGTGCACGATGTGTTCGAGCCGGGCACTCGGTTGGCGGTCAGCGGCGAGGGCGAGAACGGTTTCCATACCACGCCGTTCGCCCTGCGCAGTGGCAAGCCGGCACTGGGCGCACGGGCCTTGCCCGATGGCGAGATCGTCGCCGGCACGCCGATCCCGGCCATCGTGCCACTGCCAGGCAAGGCCATGGCGCCGATGCCGGGCAAGGTCACGGTGGTGCCCAAGCTCTCCGAGACCCTGCTCGCCGGGCATGACGAGGAGGAGGGTGACGATCATCCGGACGAACCCGCAGCACCGCGCGCGGTCGGCTCCCTCGCGCTGGTCGATCGCGGCGAGAGCAACCGCAACGCCGATGGCAGCCTGAAGAACCCCGGCTATCCGTTCTGGATCGGCGGCATGGAAAGCAGTGTCGGCCAACGCCCGCCGACGCCGCCGCTGGACATGCTCGACCCGGCCCTGGCCCGCCAGCTCAAGGACAGCGGCAAGGCGCTGTGGGCCAACCTTGACCCCAACCAGGTCGATGGCTGGGACGGCGGCCTCGGTCGCCATGTGCTGGACGGCGTGTCGGCCGGCGGCGAGGCGCTGACCACCACCACCAAGCTGGACTTTTCCAAGGTGGTGCACAAGGCCAAGCCGATCTACCTGCCCGAGGAGGGCACCGAGGTCGAGCAGGCGGCCATGCAGTTTCACGCCAAGGCCGAGCACCCAAGCTTCGCCCTGATCCCCGGCAGCCAGCCGGTGGCCAAGGCTTTTCGCACCAACGGCGCCTTGCCCACAGCCGGCGCGCCGTTCTATGAGCCGTGCATGGATGACCGTGGCAAACGCCTGACCCAGGCATCCGGGGCGGGCGAGTTCTTCAGCGGCGAGAGCCTCATCGGCATGAGCTTTCGTGGTGCCTCCAGCTTCACCGCCGACCGGCCCCGCATCTACAAGGCGGCCAATATCCAGTTCGACGCGGTGTACAACAAGGTCGGCTACCACTTCCCGCAGGCGCGCATCCTGGCCCTGTGGGAGGACGCTTGGCCGGTGATCACCAAGCAGCGTCCACCAGAGCCGCTGGTGATGCGCATGAACACCTTCGACTGCACCCAGTATGTGCACACCAACCTGATTCCGTCGTTCTACGAGATGGATGACTACCAGGTGCGCACTCCGACCGACGTGATTGGCCAGCATATCCACCTGCCCAAGTGGGACCTGACTGCCGCCGACGGTTCGGCCAACGGCTGGAACTACGAGGACGGCATTCTCTCGCCTGGTAGCGTGGTCGAGCGCGTGCATGCCATCCGCAGCTTCAACCAGTGCAGCGACGGCGACGCCCGCGACGGCACCGCGGCCTGCCCGAAAGCCAAGCAGCACCCGTACTTCGGGCGTTTTGGCCGGGCCGACTGGCTCGGTGCGCGCACCGCCATGCAACGCTGGTTCGCCGACCCACTGGTGAACGTGCACAACGTCGACCGTGGCCTGGGCACGATCTTCACCCATGACCACCTCGGCCCATCGACCCATCAGCAGTTGGGCTTGTACGCCACCGTGCTGGCCGAACCCGCCGGCTCCACCTGGTACCACGCCGAGACCGGCGAGCAGCTGTACAACCCGGCCACCCGCCAGGACGGCGGCCCGACCTCGTGGCAGGCGGTGATCCAGACCGGCGATCACGACGGTGATGGCAAAAACGACAGCTACCGCGAGTTCTTCCTCGAATACAGCGACTTCCAGCACGCCTATGAAGCCGGCGTGTACGTTGGCGCCGGCCCTAACGGCGTGCCGGACGGCCAGGCCTACCCGGCCACCGCCGACAGTTTCCGCTATGCGATCAACCCGCCCGTGCGCGGCAAGGCCTCCAACCTGCTCGAAGCCATCGTCGAGGAGCGCGGCGGCATCAACCCCGGTTGCCCGACCCGGCCTTGCCCGCAAGCCATCTCGGTGGACGACCCCGGCATGTTCGTCGTCAACTACCGCAACGAGCCCCTGGCCTTGCGGGTGTTCGACCCGAACAAGGTCGGGCCCGACGGCAAGCGTGGCATGCAGGCCGACGGGCCTGGCGGCGACCTTGGCTACGCCCTGCAGACCCGCACCGACCGCGCCATCCCGGCGATGAACCTGGCGCCCTCGGTAATCACCCAGGCGGTCGGCCCCACTGGCGGCACCACGTTGTTCCCGCCGCATATCAACAAGGCTGGCAGCGAGCCGGGCGACCCGTTCACGCCGATGCTGCGCACCTATTCAGGCGACAACGTGCGCTTGCGCATGCATGCCGGTGGCCACGAGGAGGAACACAACGTCACCCTGCACGGGGTGAAGTGGCTGCAGAACGGTTCGGGTTTCGGCAACAGCTCCAACTCGGGGTGGAAGTCCTCGCAGATGATCGGCATCTCCGAGCAACTGGGCTTCATGGCGCCGGTGTCGATGATCTCAAGCGCAGCCGCCACCAACGGCGACTACCTGTACTCGCTGGATGCGGCGCTGGAGGGCTACTGGAACGGTATCTGGGGCATCATGCGCAACTACACCGTGCAGCGCGCCGATCTGTTCCCGCTGCCCAACAACCCGCAGCCGGTGGCCATGCGCAACACCGTGAACTTCGACGGCATCTGCCCGAAAACCACGGCCAATGCCAATGGCATCGGCACCCGGCCAACGGTCAAGCGCAGCTATGAAGTGGTCGCCGCGCTGGCCAACGACATACTGGCCAACAGCGCCAACGTGGCGATCAACGACCCCAACGGCGTTGGCCAACATGTCGGCGGCCCGCTCAAGGCCAACGGCGGCACCCTGGTGTTCAACAGCCGGCGCACCAGCATCCCGCTGGTTAGCGGGGTCGACCCCGAGGATGGCGAGACCTTTACCATCGGTGGCCACAGCGCGCCGCTGCACGACCCGACGGCAATCCTTTATGTGCGCAAGGCCGACCTCGACCCAGGCACCGGCAAGCTCAAGCCCGGCGTGCCGGTGGAGCCGCTGATCCTGCGCGCCAATGCCGGCGACTGCATCAGCGTCACCCTGGAAAACCGCCTGCCACTGATGATGCCGGACCTGCCCAGCACCGCGGTGATGCACAACGTGGTCAAGCGTGACCGCTTCGACAGCGAGGGCGCCACGGCCTTCGCCAACAACCTGATGCGTCCGTCCAGCCAGGTTGGCCTGCACGCGCAACTGCTGGCCTACGACATCACCAAGTCCGATGGCGTCAACGTGGGGCTCAACCCGGTGCAGACCGTGCCGCCCCGCACCGGCAGCAGCGGCGCCTACCCGAGCAAGGTGTACCAGTACTACGCCGGGCATCTGGAGCGCGAAGGCAAGCCGAGCCTGCAACTGGGCCGTACAGTGGACAACATCAACACCACCGCCATCGAGTTCGGCGGCCTCAACCTGACCCCGGCGGATGTGATCAAGCAACCGCAGAAAGGCCTGGTGGGCGCCATGAGCATTCTGCCGCAGGGCGCCACCTGGACCGAGGACAGCGCCAGCCGCGCCCAGGCCACGGTGAAAATCACCGGCCAGGCCGACTACCGCGACTTCGTCACCGTGTGGCAGCGGGCGCTGAACATGCGCTGGGCCGACGGCGCCCCGGTGGCGGGGATCAACACCGAGGGTAACGGCGCGGCAGGTGACCCGCAGGACAACGGCAACATGGCGGTGAACTACAAGACCGAGCCGTTGTGGCTGCGCTTTGGCATGGCTCCGGACTCGCCGTTCGGCCATGCCGGCGGGCTGGGCTTTGCCGATATCCCCAACGCGCACATGGCCTATAGCAACGCCCTGGTTGGCGGTGACCCGCAGACCCCGGTGCTGTATGCCAAGCCCGGGCAGCCAGTGCGCAACCATATCGTCATGCCCAGCGGCGGGAGCCGCGGCATGACCTACCAGCTGGATGGGCATGTCTGGCCGTTGCACAACTTCCAGGCCGAGAAGAATGACGTCGAGGGCTATCCGATGGGGCTGCCAGGGATTGGCTCGGTGCGCTTTGGCTACAACCCGATGGCGATGTATGTCGGCGCCCAGGAAAGCGTGCTGCCGGCGGCGCACTTCAGCTTCATGCTGCCCAGTGCCGGGGGCGCGAATGCGGTGCCGGGGGATTACCTGTACCGGGATTACGCGGCGTATGGGAATACGTCGGGGTTGTGGGGGATTTTGCGGGTGATCAACGAGGCGCCGCCGGCGGTGGCCACGGGGCAGTAGGAACGGGGATTGGAGCTGGGGGAGGGGCCAGGGCCTGGGAGGGCCCATGCCCCCAACATGCGCCATTGGTTCAAGCCCGACACCTGCACCCCAATCAATACTGGCGCCTCCCTAACCAGAGACGACCCCGCCATGCGCATTCTCTACGCCCCCTGCCTGTTCTTCGGCTTCATCGGCACCGCGCTCTATCTGATTCACCTTGGCGCCAGCATCGCCTGGCTGCTGCCGCTGCTGGTCGTGGCCATCCTGTTGTCGTTCTGCTGCGAGGCCCTGTACCCCTACAAACACGCCTGGGCCTCGGGTGCCGGCGAAGGACCGCGCGACTTTCTGCATGCCCTGGTCAACGAGAGCCTCAACAGCCTCAGCATAGCCGCCATCGCGTTGCTGCCCGGCTGGCTGCCGACCGGCGATTGCTGGCCCAGCCACTGGGCCTTGCACTGGCAACTGCTGCTGGCGATCCCGCTGGCGGACCTGGGCATCACCCTGGTGCATTACGCCAGCCACCGCAACGCGCTGCTCTGGCGCCTGCACGCGGTGCACCACAGCGTGACCCGGCTGTACGGCTTCAATGGCCTGATGAAACACCCGCTGCACCAGCTTGCCGAGGCCCTGGGCGGTGTTTTGCCGCTGGTATTGCTGGGCCTGCCGCAGGATGTCGCGGCCTTGCTGGCGTTCAGTATCGCCATCCAGTTACTGCTGCAGCACAGCAATGTCGACATGCGCATCGGCTGGCTGCGCCATGTGTTCGCCTGGGCGCCGGTGCATCGTCTGCATCACCTGAAGTACGGCCGCGTGGGCGATGTCAATTTCGCCTTGTTCCTGCCGTTGTGGGACCGCCTGCTGGGCACCGCGCTGCACCTGCCGGGCTATGCCCTGGCCGACGACGACATGGGCATTGGCGACCGACCGGACTACCCGGCCGGGTACCTGGCCCAACTGCGCGAACCCTGGTGCCGTGGGCGCGCCCCGCAGCCAGCGGCCAGCGTGCCCGCGGCCTTGCGCGCGGCGTTAGGCGAGGGCGCCTGAACGCAAATGCCGCAGCGCCTCGCTGGCGCGGATGCCGAACTGCTGGCGCAGGCTGCGCGACAGGTGCGCCGAGTCGGCGAAGCCGGCGGCCATGGCCGCGACCGTCAGGTTGTCGCCGGCTAGCGCCCGCTGCAAAGCCAGGCGCAGGCGCTGCCACAGTACCAGGCGTCGCACCGACTGCCCCAGGCGGGCGCTGAACAGCCGTTCCAGCTGGCTCAACGACAGGCACGCGGCCTGGGCCAGGGCGTGCGCCGGCAAGGGCTGTTCGTCCAGCGCGCGCAGGCGCGCCAGGGCGCTGGCCAGGCGTGGGTCGAGCGGGCGACGCGGACAATCGCGCAGGCGTTCGGCCAAGGCCTGGGCATCGCCTTGGGCCTGGCGGCACAGTGCAACCAGGGTATCGAAGTCGAACGCCAGCGGCTCGGCGAATACAGTGATGCAGCGCCCTTGAGGCGCGACCACGGCATGGGCTTGCAGCGACGGCACCGCCAGCAAGGCGCCGCACTGACGCTGGCCGGCGATCTCCAGGCACAGTTCACCGTGTTCGGCGATCAGCACCTGGTGGGCGTAGTGAGCATGGGCCGAGGTGCGCCCGGGAGTGCCCAGTACCAGGCAATGGTCGTTGGCCAGCCACAGCTCGCCGTGCCAGGCGGTGTCGGGGCTTGCCTTCATGGGGGATTCATTCGCGTCATTGGTCTACCTGTATGGCACCTGAGTGGATATCCACGCAAAGGTGATTATGCTTCAGATTACCTTGCCGCGATCCGAGGCCGCGCCTCGTCGTGCTTCGCGCAACCTTAAAGCCCTGCGGCCTGGGTATGCACGTTCGAGAGCGTTGGCAATACGCCGGCCCGCACCGTTCATCCCGGAGGCGACCCATGGCGGTCCTCGACAGCGCATCCACGGGCAGTAGCGCGCCCCAACGCGGCATCACCCGGGAGGAGCGCAAGGTCATCTTCGCCTCGTCCCTGGGCACGGTGTTCGAATGGTACGACTTCTACCTCTACGGTTCACTGGCGGCGATCATCGCCAAGCACTTCTTTGCCGGGGTCAATGAAACCACCGCGTTCATCTTCGCCTTGCTGGCCTTCGCCGCAGGCTTCGCCGTGCGCCCCTTCGGCGCCATCGTGTTCGGCCGCCTGGGCGACATGATCGGGCGCAAGTACACCTTTCTCATCACCATCGTGATCATGGGCCTGTCCACCGCCATTGTCGGCTTGCTGCCCGGCTACGCGGCAATCGGCGTGGCCGCGCCGGTGATTCTCATCACCCTGCGCCTGCTGCAAGGCCTGGCACTGGGCGGTGAGTACGGCGGCGCGGCGACCTACGTGGCCGAACACGCGCCCAAGGGGCGGCGGGGCTTTTTCACCGCCTGGATCCAGACCACCGCCACCCTTGGCCTGTTCCTGTCGCTGCTGGTGATCCTGGCCTGCCGCACGGCCATGGGCACCGAGGCGTTCGAGGCCTGGGGCTGGCGGTTGCCGTTCCTGCTGTCGATCCTGCTGCTGGCGATTTCGGTGTACATCCGCCTGCAACTGAACGAGTCGCCGGTGTTCATGAAGATGAAAGCCGAGGGCAAGGCGTCCAAGGCGCCGCTGACCGAGTCGTTCGCCCGCTGGGACAACCTCAAGGTGGTGATCATGGCGCTGCTCGGCGGCACCGCCGGCCAGGCGGTGGTGTGGTACACCGGGCAGTTCTACGCGCTGTTCTTCCTGTTGCAGATGCTCAAGATCGACCCGCAGACCGCCAACCTGCTGATCGCCGGTTCCCTGTTGATCGGCACGCCGTTCTTCATCCTGTTCGGCAGCCTGTCCGACCGTATCGGGCGCAAGCCGATCATCATGGCGGGCTGCATCATCGCCGCGCTGACCTACTTCCCGATCTTCAAGGGACTCACCGAGTATGGCAACCCGGACGTGTTCGTCGCCCAGGAGCAGAATCCGGTGGTGGTGGTCGCCGATCCGGCCCAGTGCGCGTTCCAGTTCGATCCGGTGGGCAAGGCGCGCTTCACCAGCTCGTGCGACATCGCCAAGAGCCTGTTGGCCAAGCGCGCCATCCCCTACGAGAACCAGGCCGGTGAGCCCGGCAGCGTGGCCCAGGTGCGCATCGGCGAACGGGTATTGCCGAGCTTTGACGGCCGCAGCCTGGCGGCGGCGGACTTCAAGACGCAGAACGACGCTTTCACCGCGACCCTGGGCACTGCGCTGAAAGAGGCGGGCTACCCGGAAAAGGCCGATCCGGCGAAGATCCATTACCCCATGGTGCTGCTGTTGCTGACGATTTTGGTGATATACGTGACCATGGTCTACGGGCCGATCGCCGCCTGGTTGGTGGAACTGTTCCCGGCGCGGATTCGCTACACCTCGATGTCGTTGCCATACCATATCGGCAATGGCTGGTTCGGCGGCTTCCTGCCGACGGTGGCCTTCGCCATGGTCGCGGCCACGGGGGATATCTACTACGGGCTGTGGTACCCGATCGTGATCGCGGTGATGACCGCGCTACTGGGGATTTTCTTCCTGCCCGAGACCAAGGACCGCGATATCAACCATGCCTGAGCCAGGCCATTGCGGGGCCCTGCTTCGAGCCTGCGCGCTTGCCCCGCGATGGCGACATCAGTCGAAGTAGCCGCGCAGGGTATAGCGATAGCTGATATCCACCTCGGCAACCGGATCGCGGCGCTGGGCCTTGTGCAACACGAACTCGAAGGCTGGCTCGTACAAGCCGTCGCGCACCAGCGCCCCCGCCAATACCTCCACGTCATATTCGCCATTGTCCAGGGCGATGATTGGCCGCCCCGGCTCCTGGTAGCGCGCCAGCAGGTCGCCGAGTGTCTTGTTGGTGAAGTGCTGCAGAATGCGCCAGGTAAACAGCATCAGCCCGCGGTGCTCGACCCGTAGCCGATGCCCGCCACGGCGGTGCTTCAGGCGGCTGCCGGGCTCGAGCAGCGCCGGGGTGCCAGCGTCAAGGGTGAACAGGATGCGATAGGGCAGGTTGTCGATGCCCGCCAGCGGCAGGATCACCCCTTCGCGCACCGCCTGGTCGCCACTGTCGCCGGTGGTGAAGGCGCGGGCCAGGTCGTCGGGCAGGTCGTTGGCCTCCTTGAACCGCTCGAGCAACTGGATATCGCCGAGCAGGAAATAGTCGACCAGGTCATTGAGGACTTCGCTGAACTCGTAGCGCATGGGTTTTCCTTGTTGTGGCTGCGCCGGGGGATGCCAGCAATGTAGCGCAAGGCAAGCACGCCCGACAGACTTCAGGCTGCCTTCAGCTTCAGCCGTGATACTACCCCCCACAGACACCTGCGGGGGACTGCCATGACCCAGCCGACCTGGAACGCCTTGTTCCCGTTGCCCCTCGGCACCCATGCCGAACACCGTGCGCAACTTAGCCTGCTGCGCCAGGACGATCCTGGCCGTGACGAGGCGCAGTTGTTCATCCATGACCGCTTCGCCAGCGTCCATCATGCCGACGTGCGTCACTACTTGCCGCAGCTGCTGGCCTTGCACGACAGCCATGGGCGCTTGATCGCCGCCGTTGGCGTGCGCCTGGCCAACAGCGGGCCATTGTTCCTCGAACGCTATCTGGACGTGCCGCTGGAATGTGCCGTGGCGCGCGAAGCGGGTGGGCCGGTGGCCCGGGAGCGGCTGGTGGAGGTGGGTAATCTGGCGTCCCTCAGCGCCGGCAGCGCGCGGATCATGATCATTGCCGTGACATGGTTGCTGGCCGCGCGTGGCTTGCAGTGGGTGGCATTCACCGGCGCGTCGACGCTGGTCAACAGCTTCCATCGGTTGGGCCTGGCGCCGACCCCGGTGGCCCTGGCCGAGCCTGCGCGACTCGTCGGCGAGCCGGGCAGTTGGGGCAGCTATTACGCGCACCATCCACAGGTGTTCATCGGCAATATTGACCATGGTCATGCTGCCTTGGCGGGCAGCGGCCTGTACCAGCGGCTTGGCTTGCCGGCATCCGCCCAGGAGACTGGCCATGCCGCATGAGCATCTGAGTTTCTTCCAGACCTTGCACGAGCACGCCCACCAGCGTGGCGAGTGGCCAGCGGTGCAGGGTGTCGCGGGTCGCTTCAGCTACGCGCGGCTGCTGGATGAAGTGAGTCAGCGCGCCGACTGGCTGAACCAACAGCCGCCTGGCACCTTCGCCCTGTTCCTCGATAACGGCCCCGAGGCATTGTTCTGGGACTTGGCGGCCTTGCTGGCCGGACGCCCGTGTGTGCTGCTGCCGGCATTCTTCAGCGCAGATCAACGCCGCCATTGCCTGCTGCACAGTGGGGTGACCCTGGTGTTGGCCGAGGACAGCCTGGCCGCCGAGCTGCGTGATTGCGGCTTCGTTCAGGGCCCGCGTTTCTGGAGCATGCCGCCCTCTGGCCACGCAGCGTTACCCGTGGGCACCGTGAAAATCACCTACACCTCCGGCAGTACCGGGGCACCCAAGGGGGTGTGCCTGGGCGCCGCGGCCCTGATGCGGGTGGCCCGCGAGCTGGAGATCGCCAGCCGCAGCGCGGCACCGGGCAAATACCTGGCGGTGCTACCACTGGCGGTGTTGCTGGAAAACCTCGGGGTCTACGCCGCCTTGCTGGCGGGGGCCAGCGTCATCCTTTATCCGCAGGCGCAACTGGGTATCGGCGGGGCCAGCCAGGTGGACTTCAAGCGCCTGCTCGGTGCTATCGCCCTGAGCGGCGCCGAAAGCCTGATCCTGGTGCCGCAACTGCTGCTAGGGCTGGTGACGGCCATCGAGCGCGGGCTGATGCGCAGGGGCCCGTTGTGTTTTGTCGCGGTGGGCGGCGCGCGGGTGGCCGACAGCCTGCTGGCACGGGCAGAGGCATTGGGTTTGCCGGTTTACCAGGGTTATGGCCTGTCGGAATGCGCCTCGGTGGTCTGCCTGAACCGGCCAGGGGCCACGCGCCTGGGCAGTGTCGGCCGACCCTTGCCCCATGTGCAGGTACGGATCGCCGAGGATGGCGAGGTACTGGTGGCCGGCGCGGCCTTGCTGGGCTACTTGGGTGAAGCGCCATTTAGCGGGCGGTGGTGGCCCACCGGCGACCTTGGCTACCTCGATGCCGAGGGATATCTGCACTTGGCCGGGCGCAAGAAACACCAGTTCATCACCAGCTTCGGGCGCAACGTCAACCCTGAGTGGGTCGAGGCCGAGCTGACCCAAGGCGCAATGATCGGCCAGGCGTTCGTGCACGGCGAAGGCCTGCCGGGCAACCTGGCGCTGCTCTGGCCGGTGGATCCGTCGCTCAGCGACGCGCAGATCGATCAGGCGGTGCAATACAGCAACCGTGGCCTGCCGGACTATGCCCGGGTACATGCCTGGCAGCGCCTGCCCGAGCCGTTCAGTGCCGCCGCCGGCACCCTGACCGCCAATGGGCGGCTACGCCGCGAGGCGATCCTGCGCCAGTACCACGCGGTTCTTTCCTCTCTCCAGCATTCGTGAGGCTCGACATGTCCTTTTTCGAAACCCTGCAAACCCAGACCAGCGCCGAGCGCGAAGCGCTGTTCACGGTCCCGGTGATCCGCGAGGCGCTGGCCGGCGTGGTCAGCCTGGAGGGCTATCAGGCTTTCCTCGGCCAGGCCTACCACCATGTACGGCACACCGTGCCGTTGATGATGGCCTGTGGCGCGCGCCTGCCTGCGCGTCTGGAATGGCTGCGCGGCGCAGTGTGCGAGTACATCGAGGAGGAGTACGGCCATGAGCGCTGGATCCTCGACGACATAAAGGCCTGCGGTGGCGACTGGCAGGCAGTGCGCGATGGTAGCCCGGCGTTGCCCACCGAGTTGATGGTGGCGTATCTCTACGACCTGATCGCCCGGGGCAACCCGGTGGGGTTGTTCGGCATGGTCAACGTGCTCGAAGGCACCAGCATCGCCCTGGCGACCCAGGCCGCGGGCACTATCCGCGACAGCCTGGGGCTGCCGCACACGGCGTTCAGCTACCTGAGCTCCCACGGCGCCCTGGACCAGGACCATATGGCCACTTACCGAGGCCTGATGGATCGCCTGGACGATGCCGACGACCAACGGGCGGTGATCCATGCAGCGCAGGTGGTATATCACCTGTACACCGAGATGTTCCGAGGCCTGCCGCGCGCCGGCCAGAACGGGGTGCGCCATGCGCTTGCCTGACTGTGTGGTGGTGCTCACCGGTGCCAACGGTGGCATCGGCCTGGCGCTGAGCGAGCAGTTGTGCGGTGCCGGGGCGCGGGTGTTGGCGGTCAGTCGGCACCTGGGCAAGCTGGCGCAATTGATGAACCGCTATCCACGGCAACTGCGCTGGCAGGCCGCCGACCTGCGTACCCGGGAGGGCCGTGCGGACGTGCTGGCGGCGGCGCGGGCGATGGGTGGGGTCAACGTGCTGGTCAATGCCGCCGGGATCAATCGCTTCGCCTTGCTCGAGCAGCTCGATGAAGTCGCCCTGGACGAGTTGCTGGATATAAACCTCAAGGTTGCCATGCACTTGACCCGCGCCTGCTTGCCGCTGCTGCGCGAGCAGCCTCAGGCACTGGTGGTCAACGTGGGTTCCATCTATGGCTCGATCGGCTACCCTGGCTACGCCGCCTATTGCGCCAGCAAGTTCGCCCTGCGCGGGTTCTCCGAGGCCCTGCGCCGGGAGCTTGCCGATACCCCGGTGAATGTGCTTTATGCCGCCCCCCGGGCGACCCGCACGGGCATGAACAGCAGCGCCGCCACGGCGCTCAACCAGGCCCTGAAAGTTGGCGTGGATCAGCCCGAGGACGTCGCCCGCGCCGTGCTCGCCGCCGTGCAGGCCGAGCGCAGCGAGCTGTACCTGGGCTGGCCGGAAAAACTTTTCGTGCGTGTCAACGGCATGTTGCCGGGGGTGATAGACCGCGCCTTGCGTAAGCAACTGCCGCTGATCCGCCGCTACAGCGTCCATCCGGGTAAGGAGTCGAATAAATGAAGCGTGCGATGCTGGTCGGCTTGCTGCTGTGCTCCTCCCTGGCGTGGGCCTTGGACCCAGTCGGCAGCCAACGCCTGAACGATGTGCAGCAGCGCTGGGCGCAAATCCAGTACCAGATGCCCGAAGCACAGCGGGCCAAGGCCTTCGAGGCGTTGGCAGTGGACACGGCAGCGTTCGTGCGCCAGTACCCAGGCGCGGCCGAGCCGCTGATCTGGGAGGGTATCGTCAACAGCAGTTGGGCCGGTGCCACTGGCGGGCTGGGCGCGTTGGGCAAGGTCAAGGCCGCCCGCGACAGCCTGGAGCAAGCCCTGGCGCTGGACCCCACCGCCTTGCAAGGCTCGGCCTATACCAGCCTGGGCGCCTTGTATGACCGGGTACCGGGCTGGCCGCTGGGCTTCGGCGACCCGGACAAGGCCGAAGCGTTGTTACGCCAGGCCCTGGCGATCAACCCCGACGGTCTCGACAGCAACTATTTCTGGGCCGACCACCTGTACCGACAGAGTCGTTACACCGAGGCCCTGGCCGCGCTGGACAAGGCCCGCCACGCCGCACCGCGACCGGGGCGGGCGTTGGCCGACCAGGGCCGACGGGGTGAAATCGATGCTTTACTCAAGGCAATCAAGGACAAACAGGACTGAGCATGCGCTTGCTGCTGGTTGAAGATGACGCCGCGCTGGGGGAGGGTATCTGCGATGGCCTGCGCCTGGAGGGCTACACCCTCGACTGGCTGCTGGACGGGCAGCAAGCCTTGCATGCCCTGCAGGGCGAAACGTTCGACCTGGTGGTACTCGACCTGGGCCTGCCGCGCCTGGATGGCCTGGAGCTGCTGCGTCGTCTGCGCGCGGGTGGCGACGCCGTGCCGGTGCTGATCCTTACCGCCCGCGACGCCCTTGATGACCGCATCGCGGGGCTGGATGCCGGCGCCGACGATTACCTGGTCAAGCCGTTCGACCTCAATGAACTCAAGGCCCGCCTGCGCGCCTTGTTGCGCCGCAGCGCCGGGCGCGCGCGGGTACTGATCGAACATGCCGGCGTCAGCCTCGACCCGGCTACCCGTCAGGTGCGTTTCAATGGCCAGCCGGTGGTGCTCACGCCCAAGGAGTACCTGTTGTTGCATGAACTGTTGGCACAACCGGGCAAGGTCTTCACCCGCGAGCGCCTGACCCAACTGCTGTACGGCTGGGACGATGAGCCGGAGAGCAACACCCTCGAGGTCAACATCTACCAACTGCGCAAGAAACTGTGCAGCGGCCTGATCCGCACGGTGCGTGGCATTGGCTACCTGGTGGAAGGCAAGGTATGAGCTCGTTGCGCCAACGCACCCTGTGGCGGGTCATGCTCTTGCTGCTGGCTGGCAGTGGCCTGCTGGCGCTCTACAACTACCACGACAGCCGCCATGAAATCACCGAAGTCTACGATGCGCACCTGGCGCAGAATGCCCGCCTCCTGCAAGGGGTGATGAGCCTGCCGGTGCAGGAGGCGCATCGCCAGGCGCTGTACCAGGCGTTCGACGAGGCACTGGGCAAGGCTGGTCGGCATCGGGTCGGCCATCCCTACGAGCGCAAGTTGGCGTTCCAGGTGTGGGACGACCAGGCCAAGCTGTTGGTGCATACCCCTAGCGCGCCGACGTTCGCCACGCCACCGAGCGCCCCGGGTTTTTCCGACTTGACGCTGCAGGGGCAACGCTGGCGAAGTTTCGTGTTGCCGGTGCCAGAAAAGCATTGGCTGATCTGGGTGGGTGAGCGCAACGAAGTGCGTTTCGACCTGATCGAGCGGATCGTCCGGCATACCTTGATGCCTTTCCTGCTTGGCAGCCTGGCCCTGGCCCTGCTGGTCTGGGTGGGTGTCGGCTGGGGGCTGCGACCATTGCAGAACATGGCCCGAATCATTCGCGGGCGCCATGCCGAATCGCTGGAACCTTTGCAACTGGTGCCCTTGCCCAAGGAACTGGAGCCGATGCAGGCGGCGATCAACCGCCTGCTGGCGCAGATCGACGCACTCCTGCGGCGCGAGCACCGCTTCATTGCCGACGCCGCCCACGAGATGCGCACGCCGCTGGCCATTCTGCGCCTGCATGCGCAGAACGCCCAGGCCGCGAGCAGCGAGGCCGAGCGCGACAAGGCGCTAGGCTACCTGATGGGCGCCGTGGATCGCCTGGCACGGGTGGTCAACCAGCTACTGACCCTGGCGCGCCTGGAGCCTAGGCTGGCGCAGCGCAACTGGGCCGAGGTGGACCTGGCGCAACTGGTGACCGAGACCTTGGCAGAACTGACCCCGTGGATTCTCGAGCGCGGCCAGGAGCCATCGTTGGACATCACCGAGGGCGCCGACTACCACATGGTCAGTGACGCCGGCGCGCTAGGCATCGCCTTGCAGAACCTGGTGACCAACGCGGTGGACCATTCACCACCGGGCGGGCATATCCGTGTCAGCTTGCGCCGCGAAGCGCGGGTGCTGGTGCTGGACGTCGCGGATGAAGGGCCGGGGATTGCCGCGGCGGAGCTGGAGCGGGTGTTCGAGCGGTTCTACAGCAAGGACGCGCCCAACGGCGCAGGGCTTGGCTTGTCGATCGTCAGTACGGTCGTCAGCCGTCTGGGGGGGCAGGTGCAGTTGCGCAATCTGGCACCCCACGGGTTGTGCGCGAGGTTGCGCCTGGAGGTTGATGACTCCTAGGCTCTGTATGAAAAGTCTTGAGACAAAGGTCAGGCGAGGCTGTTTTCAACGCAGCATGAACGAGTATCAAGGCGTTCTGTACAGAGCCTAATGCCGTTGGGCAATCTGGATCAGGTTGCCGCAAGTATCGTCGAACACCGCCACGGTGACCGGCCCCAGGTCGGTGGGCGCTTGGGTGAACCGCACGCCGGCCTTGCACAGGCGCTGGTATTCGGCGTGGATATCGCGCACCCCGAACGAGGTGGCGGGGATACCGTCCTGCTTCAGGGCGGCCTTGTAGGTCCTGGCCGCTGGATGGGCGTCGGGCTCGAGCAGCAGCTCGACACCGTTGGGGTCGTTGGGTGAGGTCAGGGTCAGCCAGCGATGCTTGCCCAGAGGGATGTCATGCTTGGGCTCGAAGCCCAGGACATGGTGGTAGAACGCCAGGGCCTTGGCCTGATCGTCGACGAGGATGCTGGTGACCACGATCTTCATGGGCGTGCACCGGAGGGCTGGGGCTGTACCTGCAATTAAAGACGGTTCCCGGTGTTTGACCAGTGCCAGGCAGGACGCTGCTGCTAGTATCCCGTTTCGCAAACAAGTTGTTCACTGTCGCCGATGTCTTGGGCGCCCGAGCACGTTGCCAGTGGCCAGAATAGAACGTACTTCCGAGACAGGACACTAGCATTTCACCAGGTCGAACATCGCGCGCATCGCTCGGCTCGCCATGCGCCGCATCACCGGCGCTTGCAAGCGCTCGGCCGGGCCGCCGGCACCCAGCGCGGCGACCACCTGGCCGCGCAGGCGCAAGGGCAAGGCGAAGCAATGCAGGCCAGGGCGTGAGGCGGCCAGGTCCAGGGCATAGCCCAGGTTGGCGACCTGGCGCAGTTCCTGTTCCAGGGTGTCGGGCAGCGCTTGGGTGCGAGCCAGCTGCCGCGCCAGCTGGCGGTCGTGGGCCAGCAGCACCTTGCCGATCGCCGAGGTGCACAGGCCATCGCGGCGGGTGTCCGCCGGCAGCTGCAGGGCCTGGCCACGGCCGTCGAGCGCCGCCAGGGTGAGGTAGGCGCGGGTGCCGCCGGGCACGGCGAGAAAACAGCTTTCGCCGCTCAGCTCGGCGAAGGCGCGCAGGGCCGGGGTGAAGGCCTGGCGCAGGCGCTGTTCGGCCTCGTTCACCGGTTGTGCCAGCTGGCGCAGGCGCAGGCCCAGGGCGTAATGGCGCTGATCGCGGCTGACGTAGCCCAGCGACATCAGGGTATCGAGCAGCCCATGCACGGTGCTCTTGCCCAGGCCGCTGCGTTCTGCCAGATCGTTCAGACGCGCGCGCCCGCCCTCGGCGCGGATGAGTTCGAGCAGGTGCATGGCCCGCTCGAGGGACTGGATCTGGCGGCTGTTGGTGGACATGGCGCGGTCCCGGTTGTGCTATGGCTGGCCATTGTGCCCGCAATCGACGAGGGTTGCTGGCGTGTTTGTTCGGCAATGTCGAACTGCTTGGCTTTTCTCGCCCCGCGAGGCGGTTCGACGGGCTTTGGCGCTTAGACTCGCGCCACTTCAACCAGCCAGAGGACAGGTTTCATGGATCTGCAACTGCAAGGCGCACGGGTATTGGTCAGTGGCGGCACACGCGGGATTGGCCGGGCGATTGTCGAAACCTTCCTCGCCGAAGGAGCACGGGTGGCGTTCTGCGCTCGCGAGCAAGCCGGGGTGCGGGCCGCCGAGGCCGAGCTGGGCGAGCACGCCCGAGGGTGGGCGGTGGATATCACCAAGGCCGGGCAGGTTATCAGCTGGGTTGAACAGGCCGGCGAGTGGCTGGGTGGTATCGATGTCGTCGTGCCCAATGTCAGTGCTTTGGCCCATGGCCGTGAGGCGGCGATCTGGCGCCAGGCGTTCGAGACCGACCTGCTTGGCACGGTGGGCCTGGTCACGGCGGCCTTGCCGTGGTTGCAGGCTTCGACGCGGGCGGCGGTGGTGCTGATTTCCAGTGTCTCGGGGCGTGAGCTGAGTAGCTTCGACGAGCCTTACGGGGTGCTCAAGGCCGCCCTCAACCACTATGGCAAGACCTTGTCGGCACGACATGCCCGTGACGGTATCCGGGTCAACTGCGTGTCGCCGGGCAATGTCTATTTCGCCGACGGTGTATGGGGCAAGATCGAGCGCGAACAGCCCGAGGCCTTCGCCCGCAGCCTGGCCGCCAACCCACTGGGGCGCATGGCACGGCCCGATGAAGTGGCGCGGGCGGCGGTGTTCCTGGCCAGCCCTGCGGCAAGCTTCATCACCGGCACCAATCTGCTGGTCGATGGTGGCCTGACCCGTGGCGTGCAGTTCTGAGGCTTGCAATCGGCCAACACGCACCCATCTAGCAGGTCCTGGCTCACTCGGAACGACACCATGGAACCCAACCGCTTCGGCGATATCGCCGCCTTCGTCAGTGCCGTGAAGGCCGGTAGTTTCACGGCCGCGGCGCTGAGCCTGGGCCTGACCCGCTCGGCGGTGGGCAAGGGTATCGCCCGCCTGGAGGCGCGCATGGGCGTGCGCCTGCTCAACCGCACCACGCGCAAGCTGAGCCTGACCGACGAGGGGCTGGTGGCCTTCGAGCGCTGGCGGCAGATCCTCGACGACCTCGACGAAGTCGAGACCACCATGGCCCAGCGTCGCGGCAAGCCCACCGGTACCCTGCGCCTGACCGCGCCGTTGTCGTTCGGCCAGCGTCATGTGCTGCCGATCCTCGACGCCTATCTCAAGCAGTGGCCTGAGCTGCGCGCGGATATCCGTTTCACCGACCGTTGTGTCGACCTGGTCGAGGAGGGCGTCGACGTGGCGCTGCGCATCGGCGCGCCGAAGGAAGACTCGCAGCTGTTGACCCGCACCGTGGCCTGGCAGCAGTTCGTCACCTGCGCCTCGCCCGGCTACCTCGAGCGCCACGGCACGCCGCAGGCGCCGGCGGACTTGTATGGGCATGACAAGATTGCCTTCCTGGTCGGCGAGAAGTCCGCGCCGTGGCGCTTTCGCACCGACACCGGACTACACCTGTGCGAGGAGCCGGGGCGGCTCAACATCGACAGCTCCGAGGCCATGCTCGCCGGCGCGCGGGCGGGATTCGGGCTGATTCACCTGCCGACCTACATCACCAGCGACGACTTGCGCGCGGGGGATTTGGTCGAGGTGCTGCACGCTTACCGGCCACCGGCAGACCCGATCCGCATCGTTTACCCCAGCAAGCGCCATCTGTCGCCACGGGTGCGTGGCTTCATCGACCTGCTGGTGGCGCGTTGGGAGGGCGGTGTGCCATGGGAGATCTGAACTGCGGCCCAGGCCCTGTCGAGTAACCCCGTAGGAGCCGGCAAAGCCTGCGAACACCGGCAAGGCCCGTGCCAGTCACCGCGTCGCTCGCTTGGTCAGCACGGCGGGCGTCCACATGAGCAAATCCGCCAACCACTCAAGCCTGGCGCAGGAAAGGATAGTCTGTGTATCCCTCGGCCCCATTGGCGTAGTCGAACTGCGCTCGATGCGGGTTCAGCGGTGCCTGTTGCTGCAAGCGCTCGACCAGGTCCGGGTTGGCAATGAACGCGCGGCCGAACGCCACCGCATCGATCAGGCCACGGGCCAGCAGGTCTTCGGCCTTGTCGACGGTATAGGCCCCGGCCGCGACGATCACCCCCGGATAGGCAGCGCGAATGGCCTCGCGGAACTCGTCGCGCAGCGGCTTGCCACCGGCCCAGTCCGGCTCGGACAAGTGCAGGTAGGCCAGGTTGCGCTTGGCCAGTTCGCCGATCAGGTACAGCCCGGCAGCCTCCTGGTCCTCGCCATTGTCGATGCCGTTGAAACCACCCAGCGGGAAGATGCGGATACCCACGCGGTCCGCGCTCCACTGGGCGATGGCGGCATCCACCGCCTCCAGCACGATGCGCGCGCGGTTCTCGATACTGCCGCCGTAGCGGTCTGCACGGGTGTTGGCACTGGGGGTGAGGAATTGGTGCAGCAGGTAGCCGTGGGCAGCGTGCAGCTCGATGAAATCGAAACCGGCTTCACGAGCATTGCTCGCGGCCTGGCCGAAGTCGGCGACGATGCCGGCGATCTCTGCCTCGCTCAAGGCGCGCGGGGTCGAGGTCTCGACCCGGATCACGTTGTGGTTTTCGTCACGCAGGGTGGTGCGGGCATTGGCCGGCAGCGCCGATGGCGCCACCGGTGCCTGGCCGTCGGGCTGCAGCGGGGTGTGCGAAACCCGGCCGGTATGCCACACCTGCACGGCACTGTGACCGCCGTCGGCGTGGATGCCAGCGTTGACCCGGCGCCAGCCGGCGATCTGCTCGGCGGTATGGATGCCCGGCGAGCCGGAATAGCCCTTGGCCTGGAACGATATCTGCGTGGCTTCGCTGATGATCAGCCCGGCACTGGCGCGCTGGCGGTAGTACTCAGCCATCAGCGGCGTGGGGATGTCGCCTGGCTCCAGGCTGCGCAGGCGGGTCAGCGGCGCCATGAACACCCGGTTGGGCAGGGTCAGCGGGCCAAGTTGCAACGGTTCGAACAGCTTCATGGGTGCACCTTTTCAAGGAGGATTCGATGCCGCGCACGATACCGAGGTGATTGGGGAAAAGGGGGACCGGGTGATTGGCTTGCTAGGCATCAATGGGGAATTTTGCGCTCAGGTCTTACGCAATGGCCTGCATGTGTTGACTTGCCAAGTGGCCTCAGGCTACTTTCCCAACCCATGAACACACGCCCGCAGTGCCGCGCCCTGAGCATTATTACCGCCATTATCGGATTGGCGGGCTAGCGCGTACACGCACCGAACCCGCCCTGGAGGCGGGTTTTTTCTCTCTGACTCCCGGGCCCATTAAAAACCAGGAGTCATCGATGACCAGCCTCAGCCTTCCTTCGCGTACCCCCGCAACGCCCCAGCAACTGTTGTCCGAGCAGGTGCGGCGGATTCTCTCGGCGCCAGTGTACGACCTGGCCATCGAAACCCCGTTGCAAGCCGCCCCGGCGCTGTCGGCCAGCTTGGGCAACCAGGTGCTGCTCAAGCGCGAGGACCTGCAACCGACCTTCTCCTTCAAGATCCGTGGCGCCTACACCCGCCTGTCGCGGCTGAACCCCGCCCAGCGCGCCCGCGGGGTGATCACCGCCTCGGCCGGCAACCACGCCCAGGGCGTGGCCCTGGCCGCCGCGCACCTGGAGCTGAAGGCGACCATCGTCATGCCCACCACCACGCCCTCGCTCAAGGTCGAGGGCGTGCGTTCGCGAGGTGGGAATGTGCTGTTGCATGGTGAGAGCTTCCCCCATGCCCTGGCCCATGCCCTGGCCTTGGCCGACAGCCAGGGCGCGACCTTCGTGCCGCCGTTCGACGACCCTGATGTGATCGCCGGCCAGGGCACGGTGGCCATGGAGATCCTGCGCCAGCACCCGGGCCGGCTGGACGCGATCTTCGTGCCGGTGGGCGGCGGCGGGCTGATCGCCGGCATCGCCGCCTACGTCAAGTACCTGCGCCCCGAGGTCAAGGTGATTGGCGTGGAGCCCGAGGACTCCAACTGCCTGCAGGCGGCCATGGCCGCCGGCGAGCGGGTTGTGCTGGCGCAGGTCGGCACCTTCGCCGATGGCGTGGCGGTGGCGCAGATCGGCGCGCACTGTTTTGAGCTGTGCCGGCACTTCGTCGATGACGTGGTGACGGTCAACAGCGATGAATTGTGCGCGGCGATCAAGGACATCTACGACGACACCCGCTCCATCACCGAACCCTCCGGCGCGTTGGCCGTGGCCGGGATCAAGAAGTACGTGGCCCGCACAGGCGCCCAGGGGCAGACATTGGTGGCCATCGATTCCGGCGCCAACGTCAATTTCGACCGCCTGCGCCATGTGGCCGAGCGCGCCGAGCTGGGCGAGCAGCGCGAGGCCGTCGTCGCCGTGACCATCCCCGAGCGCCCGGGGAGCTTCCGCGCTTTCTGCCTGGCGCTGGGCAAGCGCCAGATCACCGAGTTCAACTATCGCTATCACCCAGGCAAGGAGGCGCGCCTGTTCGTTGGCGTGCGGACCCATCCCCAGCACGACCCGCGCGAAGCCTTGCTGGCCAGCCTGGCCGAGCAGGGTTACCAGGTGCTAGATATGACCGACAACGAGCTGGCCAAGCTGCACGTGCGCCATACCGTGGGCGGACACGCGGCGCCAGGGGCCAAGGAACGGGTGCTGCGCTTCGAGTTTGCCGAGCGCCCAGGGGCCTTGCTGGGCTTTCTCGAACGCTTGGGCAAGCGCTGGAACATCAGCCTGTTCCACTACCGCAACCACGGCGCCGCCCAGGCACGGGTGTTCGCCGGGCTGGAGGTGCCGGACGAGGAACTGGCAGGGTTGCCGCAGGCGCTGGAGGCCATGGGCTACCCGTACTGGGACGAGACGGACAATCCGGCCTATCGGTTGTTCATGGGCTGAAGGAGGCCCGCCAGTTCAGCTCCGGGCATGGCCGGTCACACAACTTTTTAGTTCTGCCGTGACCGGATAGAGAACGGGTGAACACTTCCTGGCGCCCCAGCTCATCCTCGAAGCGCAGCTCGTTGTAGCCATCGCCCTTGTGGGTCTGGCTCTTGGTGGTCATGCGGGTCTTGTGCTCGGGCAGGTCGTACGGCGGTAGCTGATCGCCACAGTAGGTACGCCCGGTAATCATCGGTTGGTCAGGGTCACCATTGACGTACTGGATGATCACGTCCTGGCCGATCCGCGGAATGGCCATGGAGCCCCAACTGCCCCCGGCCCAGCTTTGGGAGACGCGTACCCAGCAGGAACTGAACGCGTTGTCCTGGCTCTCGCGATCCCAGGGGAAGCTGACCTTCACCCGGCCCCATTCATCGCAATAGATTTCTTCCTCCTTCGGGCCGACCACGGTAGCCATGAAGGTGTGGTCGCGTTGCACCTGGCGCGCGGTGCGTACAGAGGCGTTCGGTTGCAAGACATGGGCACCGTAAAGGGCTGGAAAGCGAACGTCTTGCCAGTATTTTCCTTGTACTGCGTGGGAAAATTCGCTGATTGCAAGGGCCGGCAGGGCATCACGCCCGCTCCCGGGCTATTTCACCCAGGCCCCTGTGCTTGCGCGGCAAGACTTGCGCTGGATCAACGCCGCACGGCGCGTTCAGGCAGATGCTCAAGCCCTACCATTCGCTTGAGAGGACCTGGCCATGAGCAGCACGTTCTTCATCCCCGCCGTCAATATCATGGGCATCGACTGCCTGGAGGAGGCGATGACCGCCATCGCCGGTTATGGCTTGCGCAAGGCGTTGATCGTCACCGACGTGGGCCTGGTCAAGGCCGGCGTGGCCGAGCGGATCGCCGGCATGCTGGCGATGCGCGACATCGACGCGCGGGTGTTCGACGGCGCCAAGCCCAACCCGAGCATCGCCAACGTCGAGGCAGGGCTGGCCATGCTGCGCCGCGAGGGCTGCGATTGCGTGGTGTCGCTGGGCGGCGGCTCGCCCCACGACTGCGCCAAGGGCATTGCCCTGTGCGCCACCAACGGTGGGCATATCAACGACTACGAGGGCGTCGACCGTTCGAGCAAGCCGCAGTTGCCGCTGATCGCGATCAACACCACCGCCGGCACTGCCAGCGAGATGACCCGCTTCTGCATCATCACCGACGAGGCGCGCCATGTGAAAATGGCCATCGTCGACCGCAACGTCACGCCAATTCTCTCGGTCAACGACCCGGCGCTGATGGCCGGCATGCCCAAGGGGCTGACCGCGGCCACTGGCATGGATGCGCTGACCCATGCCATCGAGGCCTATGTCTCGACCGCCGCCACGCCAATCACCGATGCCTGCGCGCTCAAGGCCATCAGCCTGATCAACGACAACCTGCGCCAGGCGGTTGCCGACGGCGCCGACCTGCAGGCGCGGGAGAACATGGCCTATGCCCAGTTCCTCGCGGGGATGGCGTTCAACAATGCCTCGCTGGGTTATGTGCACGCCATGGCGCATCAGCTTGGCGGCTACTACGACTTGCCCCATGGGGTGTGCAACGCGGTGTTGCTGCCCCATGTGCAGCGTTTCAATGCCAAGGTCAGCGCGGCGCGCCTGCGTGACGTGGCCAAGGCCATGGGGGTCAAGGTGTGTGGGCTGGATGCCGAGCAGGGCGCCGGGGCGGCGATTTCGGCCATCGAGCACCTGGCGGCGGCCATCGGCATCCCGGCCGGGCTGGCGGAGCTGGGGGCCAAGGTCGAGGATGTGCCGGTGCTGGCGGCCAATGCGTTGAAGGATGCCTGCGGGTTGACCAACCCACGGGTGGCCAGCCAGGTGGAGATCGAGGCGATCTTCAAGGCGGCGTTCTAGAGCGGCGTGGTAAGTGGCTGGCGCCTACGGGCCGGTGGCATCCACCGCGTCGCCTGGTTCGCCAGCAAGCTGGCTCCTACGGGTGTTGCAGGCCGTAATCGGCGTAGGAGCCGGCTTGCCGGCGAACACCGGCGTAGCCGGTGCCATTCATCGCGTCGCCTGGTTCGCCAGCAAGCTCGCTGGCTAACGCTCGCGCATGAAGAACCCCGCCACGTATTTGCGGAAGGTCTCCAGGCTCTTGAAGTCGGCATAGCGCTTGAAGTTCTCGGCATCCGGCTCCGGCCCCAGCGGTTGCTCGAGCAACGACACCGACAGCACCCGGTCCTGATCCGAGGTCAATACCAGTTCGTCCATCACCTGGCCGCCGATCACCGGGCGACGCATCAGCACTTTGACGCCCTTGCTGGCCATCCAGTCGATCAGCGACACCAGCGCCTTCAACGGCTCGCGCTCTTCGTCGCGGTACACCGGGAACAACTGCCCGCGCGACAGCACCGGCACGCTGGCGACATGGATCAGTTCGTAGAAGTGGCTGCCGGCGGTGGCCGGCGAATACAGGGCCAGGGCCAGCAGTGGCCCGCTGGCGCGGCCGCCGCCCCAATACTGGTGATGGCCCTGGAAGTCGAAGCCGTCTTCGCTGCGGTTGTTGAACAGCTTGCGGCCCTTGATCTGGTCGACGCAGTCGAGCAGCAAGCCATGCCGGCGGTGGTTGCCGAACACCGTGGCCTCACGTAGCCGGGCCTTGAGCATCATCATGTGCTTCATGTCCAGGCGCGTTTCCAGGTAGTTGCTGGCCGGCACCCGCTCCAGCAGCGGGTAACGGCCAGCAACCCCGCGCAGCTCGGCGAACTGGGCGGTGAGGTCCTTCTTCAGGTGCGTGGCATAGACGTTCAGGCCGCTGGCTTCGATCCAGGTCAGCAGCAACGACAGCAGGCGCTGCTGCTCGCGGCGTTCGCCGGCGTCGCGCGGCCCGCCGACGGTTTCGCCGTCGCCTGGACGGCGATAGTCGCCAAGCAGGCGCAAGGGGGCATCCGGTGCCAGCCAGGCCGCGGGAGGTGTGTGCTCCTGGGCGCCGGCGCCGGCCTCGCGCTCATCCTTGCTGAACGGGCAACCCGGGGTGTGTTCGGGGGTGTCGGGGTTGTTACGCAGGAACAGGGTGCCGGTGTTGCCGTTGAGCGACACATTGAGCACCGGCAAGGCATCCTGGCGGCAATCGCAGGCCAGCCACTGGTTGGCGCTGCGCACTTTCATCAGCCATTGGTTGGCCTGCAGCAGGCGGGGGCCGGCCAGGGTGCCGGCGGCAAAACCGGCCAGCAGTTCCTCTTCGGCCAGGGTCAGGCTGCGCACCTGCGCGCCGGTTTTTTCGATGATTCGCATTGAGAGGCAGCTCCAAGCTACAAGCCTCAAGCTTCAAGCAAAGCGCGCCGGCTTTCAACTTGAAGCTTGCAGCTCCAGGCGTGCCGCTCAACTACCGCCATACAGCTTGGCGGCGCGGGCGCGGATTTCATCGGGAGTGAGGTCTTCCTTGTGGGTGGAGACGAACCATAGGTTGTTGAACGGATCTTGCAGGGTACCGCTGCGGTCGCCGTAGAACTGATCCTTCACCTCGCTGATCGGACGTGCGCCGGCGGCGATGGCCTGGGCGTAGACCTTGTCGCAGTCCTCGACATATAGATGCAGGCCGACAGCCGGGGCCTCGATGGTCTCGCTGGGTTTGAGGCCACCCTCCATGTCGCAGGGTGAACCGAGCATCAGCGAGCAATCGCCGATTTTCAGCTCGGCGTGGCCGACGCTACCGCGGGGGCCTTCGAGGCGGAACATCTCGATGGCGCCGAAGGCCTTCTTGTAGAACTCGATGGCCTGGGTGGCGTTCTTGATACCGAGGTAGGGCGTGAGGCTGTGCTGGCCTTCGGGAATGGCTTTGACGGGCATGATCGCAAACTCCTTTCACGTGGGGTGGGGGCAACACCTAGGTGATTAGAGTCGTTTACGCGGGTGGAAAATCGACAATCGTCTTATATCGATTCTCTATATCGCAGGCACCGCGTCGCCTGGTTCGCCAGCAACGCTGGCTCCTACGGGGCGGGGTTGGTGTAGGAGCCAGCTTTGCTGGCGAACTTTCTTTTTACCGGCAAGGCACTGTGTCACCCGGTTCGCCAGCAAGGCGCCTGCCCTTAGAATATGTAATCGGTGGTCAGGAAACTCGACTGGCGGTTACGGATGATCTCGCTGATCAGTTCTTTGTTCGCTTCCTGGAACTTGGTCGCCACCAGGGTGCGGATGGAGAACACCCGAAGTGCGTCATGCACCGACAAGGTCCCCTCGGCGCTGTTCTTGCGCCCGTTGAACGGGTAGGTGTCCGGCCCACGCTGGCACTGGGCGTTGAGGTTGATACGACCCACCTGGTTGGCGAAGGTGTCGACCAGCGCGCCGATGGTCGCCGGGTCGTTGCCGAACAGGCTCAGTTGCTGGCCGTAGTCGGAGTCGAGCACATAGTCGACCACCGTCTGCAGGTCGCGGTAGGGCACCACCGGCACCAGCGGGCCGAACTGCTCCTCGTGGTACAGGCGCATGTCGGCGCTCACCGGGTACAGCAGCGCTGGGTAGAAGAACGAACCGCGGCTGAGCCCGCCGCCTGCGTTGAGCACCCGCGCGCCTTTGCCTGTGGCGTCGGCCACCAGGCCATCGAGGTAGTCGAGCTTGCCTGGCTCCGGCAGTGGTGTCAGCGCCACGCCCGGTTCCCACGGCATGCCCGGCTTGAGCGCGGCCAGCTTGCGCTGGAACTTGTCGAGAAAGGCCTCGACCACGTCTTCATGGACGAACAAGATCTTCAGCGCGGTGCAGCGCTGGCCATTGAACGACAGGGCACCGGTGACCGCTTCCTCGACGGCGTTGTCAAGGTCGACCTGGGGCAGCACGATACCGGGGTTCTTGGCGTCCAGGCCAAGGGCGGCGCGCAGGCGGTGCGGGCGTGGGTGGAGCTTTTTCAGGTCGCTGGCGGCCTTGTGGGTGCCGATGAAGGCGAACACATCGACCTTGCCGCTGGCCATCAGCGCGCTGACGGTTTCGCGGCCACGGCCATAGATGACATTGATCACCCCGGCCGGGAAGCTGTCGCGGAAGGCCTCGAGCAGCGGGCGGATCAGCAGCACACCGAACTTGGCGGGCTTGAACACCACGGTGTTGCCCATGATCAGTGCCGGGATCAAGGTGGTGAAGGTTTCGTTCAGCGGGTAGTTGTAGGGCCCCATGCACAGCGCCACGCCCAGTGGCGCGCGACGGATCTGGCCGAGGGTACCTTGTTCCAGCTCGAAGCGGCTGGAGCGGCGATCGAGGTCTTTCAGGGCATTGATGGTGTCGACGATATAGTCGCAGGTGCGGTCGAACTCTTTCTCCGAGTCCTTGAGGTTCTTGCCGATCTCCCACATCAGCAGCTTGACCACCGCCTCGCGCTGCTCGCGCATGCGCGCCAGGAAGGTCTCGACATGCTGGATACGCTCGGCCACGCGCATCGTCGGCCAGGCACCACGGCCCTTGTCGTAGGCCTGCACGGCGGCATCCAGGGCGGTCAGCGCGGTGTCGGCGTCGAGCAGTGGCGCGCTGCCAAGGATCACCTGGCGCTCGCTGTCGCCCTCCTTGAGCCACACCGGGCTATGTACCGTGGCCAACGGGCCGTCCCAGCGCCGCAGTTCGCCGGCGACCAGATAATCGCGTTGTTCCAGGGGCTCGCCCAGGCGCCATTGCGCGGGAATGTCCTCAAGGGTGGGAAACAACGAATCGAGCAGACGGTCCATGGGTACTGCACCTCTTTTGTTTGGCTAGGTGAATCGCTTCAGCCCTGGAGCATGCACCCAGTGCCGGAAAAACACCAGTCTGGCTCAACATCGTCACGACCGCGCCGATACAGGAACTATCGCTTCCGACTTCAGGCCTATGACCCGCAACGAACGTTCTTCCTTCGATGACCCGCCGCCCGCTCCGGGCAAGTTGCGTCGTACGCTCTATCGCTTGCTGCCGGTAGGTTTCGCGGTGATCGGCATTGGCCTGTCGGTGGTGCTTGGGCACCTGGACGCCCGGCGCGCCGAGAGCGAGCAGGTCGCCAACCTCGCCGCGCGGCTGTCCGGGCTGCGCAGCGCGCTGGAGGCGCAGCTGCGGGCATCGTTCGCCGAAGCCGAGGGTATTGCCCAACTG
The DNA here is from genome assembly GCF_004519305.1 of Pseudomonas sp. RIT623. GTDB lineage: Bacteria > Pseudomonadota > Gammaproteobacteria > Pseudomonadales > Pseudomonadaceae > Aquipseudomonas. The sequence goes on from NZ_SOZA01000034.1 coordinate 31,410, forward strand.
ATCAGCACCGACGGCAGCATCAGCATCGACCACTTCCATGGCATGGCCCGCGATGCGTTGGATTCGGTGCCGTACATGCACCACATCGCCCTGGCACCCGCCGATGTGATCCGCGATGTTTACCCGCTGCAAGGCAACGAGCAGATCATCGGCCTGAACTACCGCCGCCTGCCCGACCAGTTCCCGTTGCTGGCCGTTGCCCGTGACAGTGGCCAGCCAGTGCTGGCTGGGCCGCTGCAGCTGTACCAGGGGGGCCGGGCGCTGGTGTACCGGCGCCCGGTGTTCATCAGCGCCAAGCGTGGGGTCAAGCTGTACTGGGGCAATATCTCGATCGTCGCCGATATCGACCGGCTGCTGCTGGCCGCCGGCCTGCGCCCGGAGACTGGCTTCGAGCTGGCGGTGCGCGGCAGCGATGGCAAGGGCGCCGAGGGTAGCTTGATCTGGGGCGACCCGCAGTTGTTCGACGACCCGCAGGTGACACTCGATGTCGAGGTGCCGGGAGGCGTCTGGCAACTGGTGGCCGCGCCACATGGCGGCTGGGCGCAGCTGAACCTGTTCGGTTCGCCGCTGTTCCTGTTCGCCCTGACCAGCACTGGCTTGTTCAGCCTGTTCGTGGCCCAGCTCAATCGCAAGCAGCGTCAGCTCGAGCAGCGCAACCGCGAGTTGCGCCAGTACCAGGCCCAGCTCGAGCGCCTGGCCCATTACGACACCATCACCGGGCTGCCCAACCGCGTGCTGTTCCAGCAGCAACTGGGCGAGGCGATCGGGCACGGCCATGGCCTGGCCGTGCTGATGCTGGATATCGACGGTTTCAAGCAGGTCAACGACAGCCTTGGCCACCCCATGGGCGATCTGTTGTTGCAGCAGGCCACCGCGCGCTTCTTGCAGGAGCTGGATAGCCAGGACCAGGTCTGCCGCGTGGGCGGCGACGAGTTCGTGTTCATGCTGCAGGGCACCCAGGGCCAGGTGAACCACCAGATCCGTGCTTTGCTGCGCAGTCTGCAGCGGCCCTTCGACCTCAATGGCAACGCCGCGCTGGTCACCGGCAGCATCGGCCTGGCCTGGTGTCCGCAGCATGGCGAAGACCCCGACAGCCTGCTGCGCCATGCCGACACGGCCATGTACGCGGCCAAGGAAAGCGGCCGGGACGCCTGGCGGCCCTATCACCCGGACATGACCGCGCGACTGCAGCAGCGCCTGGAGCTGGAGCGTAATCTGCGCCGGGCCCTGGAGCACAACGAGTTCGAACTGTGGTACCAGCCCAAGGTGGACCTGTTCAGTGGCCGCCTGGAAGGCATCGAGGCGCTGCTGCGCTGGCGTGATCCGGAACATGGCCTGGTTTCGCCAGGCGAGTTCATCCCGTTGGCCGAGCGCACCGGGCTGATCATTCCCCTTGGCGAGCGGGTGCTGGAGTTGGCCTGCGCCCAGTTGGCCGCCTGGCGCGACGGCGAGGGAGTGCCGGGGCCGCTGGCGATCAACGTCGCCGCCTTGCAGATCGAGCGCAGCGACTATGTCACCAGCCTGGCCTCGGCACTGGAGCGCCATGGCCTGGCGGCCAGCCTGCTGGAAGTGGAAATCACCGAAAGCCTGCTGATGGAGAGCCAGCAGCAGGCCTGCGCGGTGCTGGCCCAGTTGCGGGCGATGGGCGTGGCCACGGCGGTGGACGACTTCGGTACCGGCTATTCGTCGCTGGCCTACCTGCGGGCGTTGCCTATCGATCACTTGAAGATCGACCGCGCGTTCATCAAGGACCTGCCGGGTGATGACGACGCGATCGCCGTGGCCCGGGCGATCATCGACCTGGGGCATGCCCTGGGTTTTCGCATTACCGGTGAGGGCATCGAGACCCAGGAGCAGTACGACTTTCTGCGCAACGCCGGGTGTGACCAGGGGCAGGGCTTCCTGCTTGGCCGGCCGATGCCGGCGCAGGCCTTGCAGCGCTGGTTGCGGGAAAACCAGGAGCGCCAGCGGCATCCGCTGCGCTGACTTTTGCAGCGAGGGCGAGGGCGCTGCAAGGGACGTGGCGGGCCCCTGGTGGCCTTGATGCGGTCCTTTCCCTACAGCACCGGCGCACGCTGCACCAGGCTGGTATAGCTGACCCGCGGTCGGTCGCCCAGGCGCTGCTCGATCAGCGCCTTGAGCGATTCTCCGCAGGCCAGGTAGGCGTCGCCGAAGTCCTGGCTGCCCAGGGCACTGGGGTGGGCCACCACCTCCAGCACGCCATGGGCCGGCGCCAGGCCCGCGCGCACATCGGCCGGGGTGCATACATGGTCGGCGGTGACCCCGCACAATCGGTGCAGGCGCCGGTTGAGCAAGGTCTTGAACAGCCGTTTCAGCGGACCGATGTTGTGGCCGATGTTGCGCGCCAGGCGGATTGGCACGCCTTGGTCGCGGGCGAAGCGGGCGACCACCTCGCCGACCGGCCAGATATTGTGCACATGCTGGTGTGAATCCAGGTGGCTGGGCATCAGGCCATGGTCCAGGCAGTGCTTCCACTGCGCCTCCAGCTCCTGCTCGACCGCGGCCCGCTCGCGCCGCGACAGGCGCAGGGTACGCTGTTTCAGGCGCAGGTCGAACTCGCCGTGGGGCGTGCAGAACCGCGGTTCGGCAAGGATGGCTCGGCTTAGCGGCCGGCCGTAGGTAAGGTTGAAGTGCAGCCCCACCCGGCCCTTGAGCGCCGGCTGCTGGGCCAGCGCGCAGGCGGCGGCGAACGCGGGCATGTTGGCCATGGCCGTGGCCGAGCTGATCAGCCCGGCCTGGAAGGCATGCAGGATCACCGCGTTGGTGTGGGCGCTGAGGCCGAAGTCGTCAGCGTTGACTATGACCTGGGACGGCATCGGGGTGCTCCTGTGGTGGGGTTGGGGCAAGGGTGGTCGGTGTACTGGCGGTCTTGCGCAGGCGCGGCTTGAGCCACTGCCAGGTGCGTTGCGCCAGGCCCAGCAGCAGGCCGTCGGGGCGCCAGCTGTAGCTGCTCAGGCGCCAGTGTTCGAGGTGGCCGGTCTGGCGTTCGTGGAGCTGGTGGCTGGAATTGTTCAGGCTGACCCGCGAGGCGTCGACCCACTTCCAGTCCTGGTCCAGCCCCCAGTGAATCCACTCCTCGAGCAGCACGCGGCCACTGCCCAGGTCGCGGTGTTCGGGCGCGAAGGCGAGGTTGTAGTCGTACACCCGGCCGCGTTCGAGCAGGCCCAGGCGGTAGCTGATGCAGCGTCCGTCCAGTTCCAGCAGTACCAGGCAGACCAGGCCCTCGGCGGCCAGGGCGGTGAACGCCTGGTACATCCATTGGCGCTGCAGCTCGCCCGAGAAGATACCGACCTCGTCGTCGCCTTTCCAACTGGCCGCCTCGACGGCGCTGATGGCGTCGAGCAGTGCGCCGATGCTCTCGGGCGTGGCGATGACCCGTCGGACCTGGGCACCACAGGCGCCGATGCGCTTGCGCGCGCGGCGCAGTTTGTAGCGCGGATCGCCGCCGATTTCCTGGCGATCGCCTTCGTTGATGCGGTGCACCGGCACACGGCAGCTCAGGCGCTGCTGCCAGGTGGAGCTGGCCGCAGCCCATTGGCGCAGCCAACCATCGGTCTCGGGGTGGTCCGGCACTTCGCTCAGTTGCAGCAGGGCATGCGGCAACTGCTTGCGGATGGCCTGCAGTACCTGCTCGGCATACAGCGCAGGCAGGTCGATGAGCAGGGCGATGCGGTCGCTCAGCGGGTGGCCGAGGTGGCGCACCACCGGGGCGAACAGCGGGCCGAAGGGTTCGCGGCAGCGAATCAGCGGCAGGCACAGGCACAGGCGTTGATCCTGGTAGCCGAGCAGCACTTGCAGCTGCTGGGCGGGCGCCAGCGCGGCCTCGGCGGCGCGCAGCCAGCCGAGGTGGTTGAACGGCGTGCTGGCAGGCAGGCGCTTGCGCAGCGCCTCGTACTCGCCGGCGGGGAAGTCGTGGCTGCGCAACGACGCGCACCACTTCAGCACCAGGCTCACCGGCTCAACTCGCGGTGGCCGCAGAGGCTTGCGGCTCCGGCTTGCGCAACGGTTCCAGGCGCGACTCGCTGTAGCGGCTTTCGCGGAAGAACTTCCAGCGACCGAACAGGCAATACACGTTCATGATCCGTCCTTGTTCCTGGTAACCCATGCGCAGGTGCAACTTGAGCGCCGGGATGTTGTGCTGTTCGCAGACATCCACCACCTTGGTGCAGCCCTGGGCGGCCATGGCTTTCCACAGCGCCAGTTGCAGGTCCACCGACAGCTCGGTGCCCCAATATTTGCGGATCAGCTCGCCACCGAACTCGAAGAACTCGCCAGGCCCGACCGGGAACCAGCAACCATAGTAGTGGCGATCATGGTAGTGGCGGTTGCTGCCCCAGATGAACGCCACTGCATCGTTGTCGTCGTCGAGGAACATCAGCCCGGTATGGCCCTCGGCCGCCAGCTCGCGCATGGTTTCGACGCGATCGCCGAAATGCCGGGCAAAGGCCTGCGTGTTATGCACGCTGATGGCCTCGACACGCAGCGCGCCGTAGGGTTTCAGGCGATGCGGCGGCACCGGGCTGACCAGGTCGCGCTCCATCCACAACAGTTGCCAGTGGTAGAAAACGTAGTGCCGCCAGGCGCTACCGAGGGTATTGCGCAGTCCTTTGCGCTTGATGCGCTCCTGGAGCTTGGTCAAAGCACTCATGGTGCCTCCTGTACGTGGCAGGTCGAGATGCGTCTCATGACGCGTTCCAGGTCAGGGCAAACACGGTCTGCCCTGGCAATTGAAAACTTAGCTGGCCGTCGCGGCAGTCGTAGTGGCCGCGGTGGCTCTGGTTGTCGGGGCCGAACAGTTCCAGCTGGCCGGCAGGGCAGTTGCCCAGGGCGAGCGCGACCTGCTGCAGGCGCTCGGCCTTGTTCACTCCCAGCAGGCTGCGTTGGCGTTGGCGGGCCATGGCCAGGGCGTCGACTTCGAAGGCATCGTTGTCCAGCGCCAGCACCTGGTCCAGCCAGTGGCGCTGGATGAACTGCTGGGCCAGGCCCACCGGCTTGAGTTCGTAGCGCTGGCCGCCGGTGTCGCGCAGCATGCCCTTGGGCCACTCGGGCTCGTCGGCGACGTGGAACCAGTTGAGCATGTCGAGCAGGCCGTCGCTGGCGGCGTTGATCACCACCGAGGTCCACCACAGGCCGGCGTAGTGGCTGTCCTGCTCGTAAGGGCTCAGGCTCGAGCCGCTGGACAGGTTGGTCTGGTCCAGCAGCAGCGCCTTGCGCGGCCGGCCCTGGCCATCCAGGCCGACCAGCGCGGCGGCCTGACGCACGCTGTCGCGGTAGCTGCGGGTGGCGAGCAGGTCGCGGACCATCCACTCGTGCCAGGCCAGCGCGTCGATCTGCGCGCCTTGCTCGGCGAGCAGGCGCCGCGCCCAGTCGATGCCACGGCGTTGCTTGCCGTCCTCGGCGAAGGGGCCGCCGGTGAAGCGCGACGAGGCGGGCATGGCGATGCGTACCCCGGCCTGGTGGGCGCCGGGGTAGTCGCGCACGCGCTTGGCCATGGCCTGGAAGAAATCCCGATAGCTGGCGTAGTCGCGGTAGTTGAGGTTGGGTTCGTCGGCGAAGGCCAGGTAGTGCAGGCCCTGGCCGCCAAGGGCCTTGGTCGCCTCCAGCCAGGCGCCGAGGGCGTCGTGGCTGGTGCGGTCGCTGCGCAGGTCGGCCACCCGGGCGCTGCCGGCCAGCAGGGTGATGTCCTGGCGGATGCCGAAGCGTTGCTGATAGAGCTTGCGCCAGGCGTTCTCGAAATCGGGCTGGCGTTGCAGCACATCGACGAAGCTGTAGTAGCCGGCAGCCTGGGGGCGCAGCGCATCGAGGGCGGCGAAACTTGAGGGTGGTGGCAGCACGTAGGGCAAGGCCACCCCCAGCTTCGGCGTGGGGCCGAGGACTTTGTTGGCCAGCTTCAGGCGCACCTGGCCGGGTGCCTGCGGCAGGTCGCCGAGGTCTTCGGCGCGCTGGGTGAACAGGTTGGCGCTGCCATCGAGCCAGAACGCCGCCTTGCCGCTGCCTTGCAAGGACAGGCGCCAGGTTTCGTCGTGGTTGCTGGTCGGCAGCGCCTGCTGGTCGAAACGCCAGTAGGCAGGGTAGGGCTTGAGCGCCAGCTGGACGCGCCGACCATCGCCCAGTCGCTCGGCGAACAGGCCATGCACGCCGCCGTGATGCTTGCCGGCCAGGATCGCCTGTTCGCCAGCCTTGACCCGGAAGTACAGGGTTACCCTGGGGCCGACTTCGGCGCTGAAATGCACCTTGGGCGGGGCGAACAGCGCGCGGGTGCTGTCGGCGTGCTGGATGCGGTAGTCGCGAAAGCTGTAGCCGGGAACTTCCAGGCGGTAGGGGCCCAGCCCCGGTGCCAGTGGCCAGCTTTGCGCGCCGCGGACTTCCTCGGCGCTGATGGGCCGTTCGCCGACCAGGCGGCCCTTGCCGTCGAGCAGGAACAGCCGCTCGGCGTTGGCGTCGGCCTGCCAGGCTGGGCGCCACTGGATGCGCACTTGGTCGTCGCGGCTTGGCAGCAGGTACAAGCTGCCATCGCGAATCTCCCCCCATTGCAGCGGCGCCGCCGGCAGCACGGGCGAGAGCAGCAGGGCGAGCAGCAGCAGGGCCCTCATGCCGCCCTCCGTTGCAGCATCTGGCGTAGCGGCGCCAAGTCGCTGGGCAGGATGATCAGCGTGTGCGCCGCTGGCACGCCGCTCAGGCGGCAGTACAGCACCAGCATGGCCACGGTCACCGCCAGGTAGGCGATCGAGGAAGCCGCCGCCGCGCCGACGATGCCCCAGGTCGGGATTAGCAGCACATTGAGCAGCAGGTTCAAGGCGGCCCCCGCACCCATCAGCAGCGACACCGTGCCGGGGCGGTTCTTGCCCAGCAGGTCCAGGCGCAGGATGCTCGCATAGCACAGCCCCAGCAGCCCGGGCAGCAGGGCCAGCAAGGCCGGGTAGGCCGGCGCGTAGTCGGCGCCGAACAGGGTGACGATCAGCCATTGGCCGATCAGCGCCATGCCCAGGCAGGCGCCGAGCATCACCGTGGCGGTCAGGCGCAGGGCCAGCGGGGTCAGGCGTTCCATGCCGGCATCCTGTTGCAGCAGGCGTTTCATCAGCGGCGTGGTGACGGCCTCGGGGACGATCAGCAGCAGCTCGGCGGCGGCGCTGGCCATGGCGTAGTGGCCCAGGGCGGTGCTGCCGAGCAGGGCGCCGATGAACAGGTAGTCCGAGCGCAGGATCAGTTGCTGGAACAACAGGTCCGGGTGGCTCTTGGCGCTGTAGGCCAACAGCTCGCGCTGGCCGCCGCGGTCCCAGCGCAGGCGCAGGCGATGCTGGCGGCCGAGCCACCACAGGCCCAGCACCACCACCAGGGCGATGCCGACCAGCCAACTGATCAGCGCGGCTTCCAGGGCCTGCTCGCGCCACATCCAGAACAACCCGAGGAACAGCAGCAGTGGCGCCAGCGACTCGGCCAGGCGCAGGGCATTGAAGGCTCCGACACCGCCGCTGGCGTTGTGCAGGGTCAGCAGGCCGCTCTTGAGCACGGTCATCGGTACCGCCAGCAGCAACAGCCAGGCCAGCAGGCCCAGTTGCACGGTCACCGCCAGGTCGGCTCCGAACTGGCGCACCAGCACGACACACAGCAGGGTCAGCAGCCCGGCCAGCAGGCTGCCGTAGACCAGCACCTGGGTCAGCAGCAGGCCCAGGTCGCGCTGCTTGGCCGCCTGGTAGCCCACCGCGCTGTTCAGGCCGCCGCTGGTGGCGGCGCTGATCAGGTCGGGCAGGGTGCTGAGCAGGGCGAACAGCCCGCGTTCGCTGGGGCCGAGGATGCGCGCCAGGAGCACGTTGCGCAGCAGGCGCAGGGCGATCATCGCAAGCTTGGTGCCCATGCTCAGCGCCAGGTGGCGCAGGTAGCTGTTGCGGTTCATCAGCGGTCTCCGCGACTGATGCGCCAGGCCAGCAGCGAGGGCCGGCTGGCATTGCGCTGGCTGACGCCGATGCGCGGCAGGGCCAGCGGGTCGTCATGGCCCTGGCAGATACCCGGGCGGGTGCTCAGGGCGTAGGGGTAGCGATGCGCGGCGACCTGGGCGCGCACGCGTTCGTCGTGGTCGCCGTTGGGGTAGCAGTACACCGGCAGCGGTGCGCGGCAGCCTTCGTTGAGTGCCGCATGGCTGCGGGTCAGCTCTTCCTTGAGGCGATGGTCGTCCAGGTAGGGCAGCAGGGCATGGCTGGCGCCATGCGGGCCGAAGCGCACCAGGCCGGAGTCCTCCAGGGCGCGCACCTGCTGCCAGTCCATGGCCTGGGGCAGCGATTCCGTCGGGCAGGCGTCGGTCAGTACGTGCAGGGCCTGGGGGCTGAGGCTCTTGAGGGTCTGCAGGTAGCGCGCCAGTACCAGGCTGCGGGCCTTGCTGTGGTCGTGCATGAAGTAGGCTGCCGGCAACGGCCGGCCGAGTTTGCGCAGGCGTTCGATCAGTTGCCGCCGTGCCTCCTCGCCATGGCTGCCCCACAAGGTCTCGCCGACGCTTTCCCACCAGAAGCGCTGGCGGCTGCCGATGTAGTCGGTGGACAGGAAGATGCTCGCCGGCACCTGGTGGCGCTGCAGCAGGGGGAAGGCGTTGACGGCGTTGTCGCGCCAGCCGTCGTCGAAGGTCAGGGCGACCTTGGGGCGGCTGTCGCCGCGTGGCTCCTCGTGGCTCTGCAGCAGGTCCATGAGGCTGACGCAATCGAAATGCCGGGGCAGCCAGCGCAGCAAGCCTTCGAAGGCCCGGGGGCCGACGCACAGTTCGTTGCGGTGGGGCAGCGCGGCGCTGGCGTCATCGGCCAGCACCCGGTGCAGCATGAGGATCACCCCGGCGCCACGCAGCTCGGCGCGTCCGCGTGGCGAGTTGAAATAGAACCAGCCGCTGGCCTGCTTGATATGGGTCTTGATCGGCATGTCCGTCGCTCATCGATTCTGGTCGGGGTTCCATTGGCTGTAGCTGTGCCCGCGCAGGAATTGCCACAGGCCCACGCTCATGCCGGCGAGGGTGACCAGCACGAAGGCGGCCAGGCGGAACGGGCGCGGCAGGCGTCGCTGGGCATCGAGCAGGCCGGCGATGGCGGCGGCGTAGCCGAGCAGTTGCAAGGCCAGGGTCAGGCGGTAGAAGCCGGGTTCGGCGGCCAGCCACAGGTTGGCCAGCAGCAGCGGCAGCAGCAGCACCGGGGCCAGGCGCCGGATCAGCTTGTGGCTGATCAGGGCGATGGCGTACAGGCCGTGGCGCGCCGGGTTGAGCAGCTCGCGGCGGGCGGCCAGGCTCAACAGGCCGCCGACGGTGACGCGCTGGCGGCGGCGGAACTGCTTGTCGGCCTCGTCCACGCCCTGGTCCAGCACCACCGCCTCGGGTACATAGACGATGCGCAGGCCGGCGGCTGGTGCGCAGGTGCTGATGAAGAAGTCGTCGTTGACCTGTTTCGGGATCGGCTGGTACAGCGCGCGGCGCAGGGCCAGCAGGGCGCCGTCGGCCGAGACCATGCAGCCGGTTCGGTTCTCCACCTTGCGCACCCAGGCCTCATAGTGGCGGTACAGGCTGTCGCCGATGCTCAGGCCCTTGCCCGGATCGGGGATGATCATATGCCCGGCGCTGCCGCCGACATCGGCGTCGGCGAAAGGCGCCAGCAGCAGGCCGAGGGTGTCGGTCGACCACTGGTTGTCGGCGTCGGTGAACACCAGCAGGTCACCCGTGCACACTTGCACGGCGCTGTTCAACGCACCGGCCTTGCCCAGGCGTGGCAGGTCCAGCACCTGCACCCGTGGGTCGCCCAGGCTGCGGGCCAAGGCCACGGTGCGATCGCTGGAGCCGTCGCTGGCCACCACCACCTGCAGCTCGGCGGCTGCATAGTCCTGGCCGAGCACGCTGGCAAGCTTGGCTTCGATATGCCGCTCTTCGTTGTGCGCGGCGATCACCACGCTCACCCGCTGCGGCGGCAATGGTGAATGCGTGCGACGGGCAAAGAACGGCGCGGCCAGGGTCAGCAGCAGGGGATAGCCGACCCAGGCATATAGCGGCAGCAACAGGCATAGCCAGAAAATGAACTCAGCCACGGGCGGGCCTCCTTGCGGTGCGGTTGAACAGGCTGAGGATGAAGGCCGCGCCGGCCAGGTGCAGGCGCAGCCAGTGCAGGCCCCAGAGCTGCAGCGTGAGCAGCGGGTCGCGGTGCCTGCGGCTCTGGCGCAGGCTCAGGAGCAGCGCGGGCAGGGCGCTGACCAGCAGGAAGAACAGGGCAACATGCGGGAAACCGTCGAGCAGCGCCGACAGGGCCATGGCGTCCAGTACCCAGGCGCCCACCGAGAGCATCGGGAACCGCAGCAGGCGCAGGCTCACGCCATGGCTGCGCAGCAATTGCAGGTGGCTGCCCTGGCGCCACATCTCCTTGCCCAGCCATTCGCGCCAGTTGGCTTCATAGCCCCAGTGCAGCACCGCCGGTTCGCGCAGTACGCGAAGGCGCGCGCCGGCTTCATGCAGGCGCAGGGTGAAGTCCTTGTCCTCGCCGGTGCGCAGGCGTTCGTCGAAGCCGCCAACCTGTTCGAACCAACTGCGCCGCATCAACAGGTTGGGGGTGGGCAGCCAGGTGCAGTCCTGCACCGTCTGGCCGGTGCGCAAGGTGCGCCGTTGCCAGGCCTGGGCGAACCACGGCGCATGGCGTGGGGTGTCGCAGTCCAGGGCGAAGACATCGCCTTCGCCACGGCGCTGCAGGTCTAGCAGCAGGTCCAGCCAGTGCTCCGGGACTTCGATGTCGGCATCGAGGAAGGCCAGCCAGTCGCCTTGGCTGGCGTTTACGCCGGCATTGCGCAGGGCGCCGATGGCCACGCCCGGCACGCTCAGCACCTGGGCGCCGTGAGCGCGGGCGATCGCCGGGCCGTCGTCGCTGGAGCCGTTGTCCACCACGATCAGCTCGCACGCCAGCCCCGCCGCGCTGGCCGAGCACCGGGCGGCGTCGAGGGTGCGGCCGATATGGCGGGTTTCGTTGAACATCGGGATGACGATACTCACCCGGCTCATCGGGCCACCTCCACCGGCTGCTGCTCACGCGCCTGGCCAAGCAGCACGCTGGACAGCGCCAGCATCAGCCACAGGTACTTGTGGCTCGGCGCGCTGAGGAACATCAGGAACAGGCCGATGGCGAGCATGCTCATGGTCAGGTGGGTCATCAGGTCGGCGCGGTCCGGGTCGCCGGCCGCGCGGAAGGCGGCGCGCGCCTGCCAGAAATTGCGCAGGGCCAGCACGATCATGCCGACGAACAGCAGCCCCGCCGGCAGGCCGACTTCGCTGAACAGTTCCAGGTAGGTGTTGTGGGCCCGCCGGTAGAGGTCGGTGGTCTTGCTGTTGACCGGGGCGAAGGCCTTGGAGAAGCCGGTATCTGCGTAATGCAGCGGGAAGGTGCCGGGCCCGGTGCCGAGCAGCGGGCTGTGGCTGATCATTTCCTTGCCCACCACCAGGTAGGAGGCGCGCCGTCCCAGCGACTCGTCCTGGTGCGCGTTGACCCCAGACTTGAGCAGCATCAGCGACTGGATGCGCTCGGCGTAGCCGGCGGGCATCAAGGCGATGCCCAGGGGCAGGACGATGGCCAGGCCGAGCATGGCGAAGCCTAGGTGGCGCGGGCGGATGCGCGTCAGCTGTTCGCGGTAGTTGTGCAGCACGATGCCCAGGCTGATCAGCAGCACCACCAGCCCCGAGCGCGACTCGGTCTTGGTCATGCCCACCAGCAGCAACAGGCAGCAACCGGCCCAGAACAGCTTGACCGGGATCTGCCGCGCCTTGATCGCCAGCCACAGCCCCAAGGGCATGGCGATGGTGATCAGCAGGGCGAAGGCGTTGGGATCGAGCATGGCCGAGGCGCGGCCCTGCTCCTGGTACTTGGTGGAGAAGATCGCGAACAGACAGGTAACGCATACGCTGACGGTGATCAGCCGCGCCAGCAGCGGTAGGTTGAGGTCGCGACCGACCAGCAAGGTAATGACGAACACCACCAGGCCCACCAGCAGCTCACGCAGGTGCCCGCCCGACAGGGCCAGGTCGTCGCTGGCCCACAGGCTCAGCAGGTACAGGGCCATGAACGGCAGCAGCAGGCGCCATTGATTGCTGCGCAGGCGCTCGCCGGGGAGTTGGCGCACTGCCAGTTGCAGGCTGAGGATCAGCACCAGGCCGATGCCCACCAGCTTGGCGCCGGACACCAGGCCGTCCTTGAGCAGCCCTTCCAGCGGCACCAGGGTGGCGATCGCCAGCAGGCCCCAGGCCGGCTTGCGGTACAACACCAGCACGCCGGCCAGGCCGATCACGCCGCCGGGCGCCAGGAACGGGTAGGGGCTGGCCAGCAGACCCAGGCTCAGCAAGGCCACCAGGGCCACCAGCGACAGGGGAATGATCATGCGACAACCTCCTCGGCCGTGCCCCGGTACACCTGGGCCCAGCGTTGTGCCAGGGTCGGCAGGTGGTAGCGTTGACGTTGAGTCTGGCGCGCCCGGGCGACCAGTTCGCCGGCCTGCTCGGGGTCTTGCAGCAGCGCTTCGAGATGTTCACCCAGCTCGGTCGTGGCCAAGGGCCGGGCGAGCAAGCCGTTGTGGCCGTGCTCGATCACGTCGGGGATGCCGCCGACACCGAAGGCCACCACCGGCACACCATCCTGCATGGCTTCGAGCAGGATCATCGGCGTGCCTTCGGTGCGCGAGCTGATGACCAGGGCATCCAGGCGTTTCATCCAGCCGCGCATGTCGCGCTGGAAGCCCGGCAGGGTAATGCGCTCGCCCAGGCCGGCAGCGTCGATGCGTTGTTGCAGGGCTTCGCGCTCAGGGCCTTCGCCAAGCATCACGGCGTGGACCCGCGGTTGGCGCTGACACACCGGGATCAGGGTGTCGAGGAACAGGTCGGGGCCTTTTTCGCTGGACAGTCGGCCAACGTAGGCGGCGAGCCAGGGAGCGGCGCCTGGCTGTGCCGCGCCCACGCCATCCTTTGCCTGCGCTTCACAGATCTCAGGCAGTCCGTTGGGAATCACCTGCAGCTTGGCCGCTGGCACCCCGGCATCGCGGTGGATACGGGCAATGCTCTCGGCTACGCACACCACCGTGTCCACCGTCGGCGTGCGGCACAACTGCAGGCTCAGCCAAGTGTAGAAGCGTTGCTTGCGGCTGCGCGGGGTGAAGCCGTGCTGGGTGCTGACCATCGGCAGGCGCCACAGGGTGGCGCCGACCCAGCCAAACAGCTGGCCCTTGAAATTATGGCTGTTGACCAGCGGCCGCTGGCCGCGCTGCGCACCCAGCACCTTGAGCACCGCCAGTAGCCCATGGCAGGTTTCGCAGGCAACGCCAGCCTCGCGAAAACGCGCCACCAGCTCTGCCGGGGCATCGAGGAACAGCACCCGATGCTGGCCCGGCATGGCCTGGCAGTGGTCCAGGAGCATGCGTTCGGCGCCGTAGAACCCGCCACTGCTGAGCAGATGCAGGATCGGCCGCCCGCAGGCCCGCAGCGCCGCGTTCAATTGCGCACCCAGTGCCACAGGCGTGGCAGCGACCAGGTCTTGTGCGGGTTGGACAGGGCCGGGGTCTGGTCGTTGATCACCAGCAGCACCGGCAAGCCCAACTCGTGACCAATCTGCGCCGGATGCTTGAAGCGGTGGTCGAAGAACTCCTTGACATAGACCACGGCGATGGCCAGCAGCAAGCCGGTGATCAGGCCGAATGGAATGATCAGGCCGGGTTTCGGGAAGCTCGCCGCGGTGGGCTCGTAGGGGGCGCTGAGGACGCGCGCGTTGGACTGGCTGCCGTCGAGCAGGCCCTGGCCACGGCTTTCCTCGTAGCGCTGGGCGTAGGTGGAGAAGGCCTTGTGCAGGGCATCGATCTCGGTGTCCAGCTGGCGGGTCTTGCTCTGGGTCTCGCGCAACTGGAGGATGCGCTTGCTGTAGTCGGCGATGCGCTGGGTCTTCTGCTCGATCACCTGTTGGGTCACGGCCAGGTCCTGCTGGCGTTCACGGATGCGGTTCTCGACGATCTTGAGGAACTGCGCGCGCAACTGGGCGATCTGCTGGCGGGCCATGACCATCTGGTCTGAGCCTGGCTGGAACACCGTGGCGTCACCGTTGTAGCGGGCCAGCTGGGTGGTCAGCTGTTCGCCGAGCTGCTTGATCTCGCGGTCCTCGAAGGCGACGTTGTCGACCGTGGTGGTGAAGGTGTAGGGGAACGCATAGTCGGCCAGCTTCGCCTTGTTGGCCGCGGCCAGGCTGCTTTGCAGGTAGTCCAGCCACTTCTGGTTCTGCAACTGGCGGTCACGTTGCAGGTTGAGCGCCTGCTCCTCGGTGTTGATGGCGTTGAGGCGGAAGGTGATCTCCTCTTTCGGGTCCGACGAGCCGATGGCGGTCAGCAGGCCCAGGCGCTGGCTTTCCAGGTCACCCAGGCGGGCCTGGTAGTGCAGCTTCTTCTGCTCGTAGAAGGTTTCGGGCAGCTCGTTGGATTGCAGATCCTGGCGGTTGGTCAGGAAGTTCTCCAGCAGGCGACTGACGAACAGCGTGCCAAGCTTGGGGTCGGCGGCGCTGTAGGTGATCGAGATCACGTTGGAGCCGGGTAGGGTCTCGACCTTGAGGTCTTTCACGGCCTGGTCGGTGAGGGCGTCCAGCTGGGTGTCGCGGTCATCGGCCACGGCGTTGCCGAACAGCCGGTGCAGCGGCTCGATGATGCTGTGGCGCAGCGGGTCGAGCAGCATGCGCCGCAGCAGCCCAGGCTCGTCGGGGTAGTGGCCTTCCTTGCGCAGCTCACCCAGGGTCTGGCGGATCAGGGTGGGCGAGCGCAGGATATTGCTTTCGGTCTCCATATCGGCCAGCGACGGCGGGATGAACTGGTCGGCCTGCTGCGACAGGGCCGAGGAGGTGTCGCTCTGCGAGAGTTTCTTCGACTGCACGATGACTTCGGCGGTGACGTCGTAGCTCTGCTTGAGCACCAGCGGCAGCAGCACGGCGATCAGCGCGAACACCAGGAACACCCGTTTCACCAACTGGCGATTGGCGAAGAAGATGCGGAAGAACTCATGCACATAGTTTTCTTTCGGTTGCGTGATCATGGTTCGTCCCCCGCTCAGTCGTTGCTTTCTTTGTTGTCGACGCGGTAGCTGAAACTGAAGCCAAAGCCCTGGAACAGCACCACGTCGGCCAGTTGCCGGGACAGCTCGGCGGCGCTGGCCAGGGTGGTCTTGGGCACGTAGAGCATGTCTTCGGGTTGCAGGTAGGCCAGTTGTTGGCTACCGCCGGAGAGCGCTTTGTCGACGTCGTAGTGCTTGGCGTGCACGGTGTTGCCTTCGCGGCGCATGATCACCACCGAGCCGAGCTTGGCCTTGAGGGTCGGGCCGCGGGCCAGGGTCAGCGCCTCGAGCACCGAGATCGGCCGGCGGATCTGGAAGGCGCCGGGTTGGCCGACCTCGCCGAGCACATAGATCTCGTTGGCGGCGGTGGACTTGAGCAGTACGTCCACGCTCATGCGCCCCGGGAGGCTGGCGTAGCGCTGGTTGAGATAGTCGCGCAGCTGGTTGACGGTCATGCCTTGCAGCGGCACCGAGCCGATTTCCGGGAAGGTGGCGCGGCCGTCGTTGCCCACGGTGATGTCGCGGCTCATGCCGGTACCGGGGTGGGTCAGGGCGTTCTTCAGGTTGATCTCGTCGGTCATCGGGCTGAGCACGCGCACGGTGACCTGGTCGCGGTTGGGCTTGAACACCCGCTTGTCCTGGTAGGCCTGGCGGATCGCGCCTTCAGCCTCGGCGGGGGTCATGCCTTCCACACGTACCGCGGCGTTGGTGCTGGGCAGGGTGATGCTGCCGTCGGGCTGCACCAACTGGTTGCCGTTCAGGCCGCTGGCGGCCATGAAGTTCAGGTCCAGAGTGTCGCCGGACTGGATGCGGTACACCCCGGCCGAGCGGTTGCTGACATGGAAGATCACCTCCAGCACGTCCTGCGGACGCAGCACCTGCTCGCGGCGGGCAACTTCGGTGGCCTGGCTTTCGGCGGGCGGCGCGGTGAGGATCTGCACCGGCATCTCGCGGTCGTCCTGGCTGGCGCAGCCGGCCACGGCCAGCAGGCACAGGGCAATCGATGGGTATCTCATGGCATTCATCCTGTGCGGCCTCTCAAAGATTTTCGTACAGCCACTTGGGCATGTAGTACTTGCGCTTGTTGAACACGCTGCCGATCAGCCGCGCGCCGGCCTGGGTCAGGCGCTGGGCGGCGGCCTGGGCTACTTCCCAGCGGGTTTCCTCGGCGCTGACCACCAGAATCACGCCGTCGACCAGGGTGCCGATCACCAGGCTGTCGGCGCTGGCGTAGATGGCCTCGCCGTCGATCACCACGAAGCGGTACTGGTTGCTCAGCTGGTGCAGCAGCACGCGCAGTTGCTCAGGGTCCAGGCGGTCGCGGCCACGCTTCCAGGTACCGGCCGGAAGCAGGTCGAACGGCTGGTCGGACAAGCGCACGATGCAGTCCTGAGCCAGGGGTGGGGTGTCCTGGTCGAACAACAGGTCGCTGTAGCCACGCAACTTGGCCAGGCCCAGTTGCTGGCTGAGGCCGCCGGAACTGAGGCTGGCGTCGATCAGCAGCACGTTGCCGGCGCTCATCACCGCCAGTTGGCCGGCAAAGGCCAGGGCGCTGGTGCTGGTGCCACTGCCGGTGTTGGCCGCGGTCAGCAGCAGGGTGCGCTGGTCGAGGTCGAGCACGGTGGCGGTCAGGTTGGTCTCGCTTGGGGTCGCGATTGTCAGGCTTCTTGAGGATGAACCGTCCATCTCAGCTTGCTCCGTGGCCAGTGAAGACTTTGAACGGGGTCTTGAGCAGGATCTTCAGGTCCAGCATCAGGCTCTGTTCGTTGATGTAGCTCAGATCGAGCTCTACACGTTGGTCGAAGTCGATGTCGCTGCGCCCGGAGATCTGCCACAGGCCGGTCATGCCGGGGTAGATCGACAGCCGCGCCAGGTGGTTGTCGTGGTAGCGGTAGGCGTTGAACGAAGTGGGACGCGGGCCGACCAGGCGCATGTCGCCGGTGACCACGTTGATCAGGTTGGGCAGCTCGTCGAGGCTGCTGCGGCGTAGCCAGCCGCCCACCGAGGTGATGCGCGGGTCCTTGTCGATCTTGAAATCGATGGCGTCGGCGCCGTGCTTGTTGAGGTGACGTACCGAGTCCTTCAGCGCCTCGGCGTTGGCCACCATGGTGCGGAACTTGTACATGCCGAACAGCCGGCCTCGGTAGCCGGTGCGCTTTTGCACGAAGAACACTGGGCCCGGGCTGGAGCGCTTGATCAGCACCGCCAGCACCAGGAACGCTGGCGACAGCAGCAGCAGCAGGACCAGCGCGGCCAGGCACGACAGCACGCGGTTGGTCCGCGACAAGGTCCAGGGCCGACCGCCGGCACGGCCGCTGATCCAACCGCGGCCCTGCATGTGGATGGCCGCGTCGATGCGCTGGCGGTGCGCCGGGTCCATGCGCTTGTCCTGGTACAGCGCCTGTAATTGCGCGCTTTTCGGTTGTCCTGTCATATCGCCCTCCGTTGATTTGGCTGCTCGCCCGTGGGCGCCGCTTCGCTGGCGGCGGGCGAGTAGTAGCTCTTGAACCAGGCGACGAAGCGCCCGAGCCCTTCATCAAGGCCTATTTGTGGGGTGAATCCGGTGACCCGAGCCAGGGCGCTGGCATCGGCGCAGGTGGCCAGCACGTCGCCCGGCTGCAGGGGCAGCAGCTCGATCACTGCCTTGCGCCGCAGGTGTTTTTCCAGCAGCGCCAGGTAGTCGAGCAGCTCCACCGGGCGTTGCCCGCCGATGTTGTACAGGCGCCAGGGTGCGTTGCTGCTGGCCGGGTCGGGGTTGAGCGGGTCCCACTGCGGGTCGCCGACCGGGGGCCTGGGGATCAGTCGCACCAGGCTCTCGACGATGTCGTCGATGTAGGTGAAGTCACGCTGATGGCGGCCATGGTTGAACAGCTGGATCGGTCGCCCTTCGCTGATCGCGCTGGCGAACTGCATCGGCGACATGTCCGGACGCCCCCAGGGGCCGTACACGGTAAAAAAGCGCAGGCCGCTGCAAGGGATGCCGTAGAGGTGGCTGTAGCTATGGGCCATGGCCTCGTTGGCCTTCTTGGTGGCGGCGTACAGCGACAGCGGATGGTCCACGGCATCCTCGACCCGATACGGGGTTCGCTGGTTCGCGCCATAGACCGAGCTGGACGAGGCGTACAGCAGGTGGCGAACCGGGTGGTGGCGGCAGCCTTCGAGAATGTTGAGGAAACCGGCGAGGTTGCTGTCCAGGTAGGCCTGGGGGTTCTGCAGTGAATAGCGCACCCCGGCCTGGGCGGCCAGGTGCACCACCACCTCGGGGCGCTCGCTGGCGAACAGCCTGGCCATGCCATCGCGCTCGCCCAGGTCCAGGCTGTGCAGCGGGAAGTCGCCGGCGCTCTGGCGGACCCAGTGCACGCGGGCGTGCTTGAGCGACGGCGGGTAATAGTCGTTGAAGTTGTCCAGCCCTACCACTTGGTGGCCGTCGAGCAGCAGTCGGCGGCAGGTATGGGCACCGATGAAACCGGCCGCGCCGGTGACCAGCACCTTCATGGCGCATCCACCTGCGGGCTGACCTGGCGCAGGCCGATGCCGCTGTAATGCAAGCCGTGGGCGGCTACTTGCTCGGGGTTGTACAGGTTGCGGCCATCGACGATCACCCGCGCGCGCAGCTTGCTGGCCAGCAGGGCGAAGTCGACCACGCGGAAGTTCTTCCACTCGGTGCAGATCACCAGGGCATCGGCGTCCTGCAGGGTGTCGTCGCGGGTGGCGCACAGTTGCAGGTCGTCGCGGTAGCCGTACAGCCGCCGACATTCATCCATCGCCTCGGGGTCGTAGGCGCGCACCGTGGCGCCTTCGGCCCACAGCGCTTCCATCAGGTAGCGACTGGGGGCTTCGCGCATGTCGTCGGTGTTGGGCTTGAAGGCCAGCCCCCACAGGGCGATGGACTTGCCGGCCAGGCCCGCCAGGCGTTGCTTGAGCTTGGCGAACAGGATGCGCCGCTGCTGGTCGTTGACCTCATTGACGCTTTGCAGCAGGCGCAGCGGCATGCCGCTATGGGCGGCGGTATGCAGCAGGGCCTTGATGTCCTTGGGGAAGCACGAGCCGCCGAAACCGCAACCGGGGTAGATGAAGTGGTAGCCGATGCGCGGGTCGGAACCGATACCGCGGCGCACGGCCTCGATATCGGCGCCCAGGTGTTCGCTGAGGTTGGCCAGTTCGTTCATGAAGCTGATGCGCGTGGCGAGCATGGCGTTGGCGGCGTACTTGGTCAGTTCGGCGCTGCGGTTGTCCATGAACATCAGTTTTTCGTGGTTGCGGCAGAACGGCGCGTACAGTTCGGCCAACTGGTCATGGGCCAACTCGTCGAGGGTGCCGACGATGATCCGGTCAGGGCGCATGCAATCGGCCAGGGCGCTGCCTTCCTTGAGAAACTCCGGGTTGGACACCACGCGCACCTGCAACTGGCTCTTGCCCAGGCGCTGCAGCTCGTCGCGGGCCAGGGCCATGACCTGGTCGGCGGTACCCACCGGCACCGTGGACTTGATGATCAGGGTGCGGTCGGCCTCCATCAATGCGGCGATCTGCCGGGTGACGTTGAGCACATGGCTGAGGTCGGCCGAGCCATCTTCGTCGGGCGGGGTGCCGACGGCGATGAAAATCAGCCCGGCATGGCTGACCGCGTCGCTGGCCTGGGTACTGAACAGCAGGCGGCCTTCCTTGATGTTGTCCTCGAGCAGATCCGACAGGCCAGGCTCGCTGATCGGCGGCACGCCCTGGCGCAACTGGTTGATCTTGTGGGCATCGACATCCACGCACAGCACGCGGTGGCCGACGTCCGCCAGGGCGGCAGCCTGTACCAGTCCAACATAACCTGTGCCAAAAACGCTCACGTCCATGCGCTGTGCCTCGATGGATGAGTAAGGGAGATGAAACAGTGGTGTGAATTCGGTATAGCTCAGCGCCGGGGATTTGCGTCAAAGCAATGGCATGTTTCGTCTAATTTACAGACCCTAAGTAAACGGGCCATGTGCCACCAACCCTTTTCCAATCCGTGTGTTAGCGAACAAAGCTGCTGGCAATTGGCCGTTTCGTGTCCCGATGAACGGTTAGATGCAGCGGAATAAGCGGGCTGTAGACGATAGGGATAATCATCAGCGACTACTCAGGGGTGCCAGAATCTGGCGTCGGGATATCGTCGGAAAATTGACTTTTTCTCGTTGTGGTTTGTTTCACAGCTGCTACGGTTTGAAGAGCAATCCATGACGGGAGTGACCGGGACATGCGTAGCTGGATCAAGATTTTGCTGCTGCTCATTTACCTGACCAGCTTTCAGGCCTATTACCGCGAGCGCATAGAAGCCTTGGGTATTGGCCTGCCATTGGTGTTGTTCCTGGGGATGTTCGCAATCCTTGTCGTTGCATTGCTGCTGGCGGCGTTGACCCGCCCGGGCTGGTTACGCTGGTTGCTGGCGGCGACGCTGGCGCTGAGCGCGGTGTTCCTCGATGCTTATCACCGGATTACCGATTCGTACCTGACCTATAGCGCGTTCGTGTCCATGGTCTATGCCGGTGGTTTCGTCCAGGAGGCGGTGCAGCAGTACCACTACGCCATAACCTTGGCGGCTGGCCGTGCGTTGCTGCTGCTACTGGGTATTGGCCTGCGTCCCGGACACTGGCCGCGTTTACCGCGCGCGATACCACCGTTGGCACCGGTACTGGGCGTGCTGATCTTGATGGCCGTTCTGTTCGTGCGCGCCGGGGAAGGCGCACGGGGCCTGCCGGTGATGTACACACCGTTGGCTTATTTGGGGCTGTTCGGCTACGAGGCCGTGCACGACCGTGTCGGTCCACGTCAGCCGGTGACGCTGCCGCGTGTCGGGCCGCCCATGGCGCGCGATATCGTGCTGTTGATCGACGAGAGCATCTCGGGCAACTACCTGGACCTGAACACCCGGGCCGGGGTCACCAGCCACTTGGCGCAGGCGCAGCCGGGCGTGGATATCATCAATTTCGGCTACGCCGCCTCGATTGCCAATTGCAGTGCCGATACCAATGTGACCCTGCGCTATGGCGGCACGCGTGACGACTATTTGCGTATCAATACCACCCAGCCGTCGATCTGGCAGTACGCCAAGCAGGCGGGGCTGGGCACGGTGTACATCGACGGCCAGCGCACTGGGGGCAACTTGCAGAACCTGATGACTGAAGCCGAAAAGCGCGATATCGATCAGTTCATTCAGTTCGACGACACGCCGGTGGTACAGCGCGACATGGCGGCGCTGGAACGTTTGGTGGCGCTGCTGGGGGATGGCAAGCCGCAGTTGATCGTGATCAACAAGGTTGGCGCGCACTTTCCGGTGCATGACAAGTACCCGGACGATTTCCTGACGTTCAAGCCGGCCTTGCCTCGTGGGCGCTTCGCGGATGTTGCCGACACCGGCACGCGCGAGGGCTTCGCTGGCAGCCCGCAGGATTGGGTGCTCTATCGCAATGCCTACCAGAACACCTTGCTGTGGAATGTCGGTGAGTTCTTCCGCCGGTTGTTTGCCCAGGCGGATCTCAGCCATGCCGTGGTGCTGTATACCTCTGATCATGGTCAGGATTTGCATGAGCGCGGCAACCCGGGGCTGAACACCCACTGTGACAGCGACCCGGTGCCGGAAGAGGGCGTGGTGCCGTTGGTGGTGATCCAGGGCCAGGGCCTGAAGACCCTCGACTGGCAGGCGCACCTGGCGCAGAACCGCAATGCCTCGAGCCATTACAACTTGTTTCCCACGCTGCTCAAGCTGATGGGCTACGACGGTGTAGCGGTGAGCACATTGTATGGCCGGGCACTGGATATGCCGACGGACGACCCGTTTACCTTCAATGTGCGTTTCAATGCTCGGTTGGGGGCGAAACCGGACTTTCGGCATATAGATTTGGGGCAGGTGGTTACACCGGGTGTCTATATGCCGGTTGGCCGCGCGGATTAACTGCCTTAAAAACGAAGCGCTCTTGCTCTTGCTCTGCTCTTGCTTCTAAACGCGCGGTAGTTCAGGCAACACAAATTGCGACTTCAGGAGGCCGAGCGTAGTTCTTGCGTAGTGGGGCGACGGCCATGGATGGCCGTCGAGCGCTGCGCCCCAGGATGGGGCGTACAGCGCGGTCCCCACGGGAGCAAGAACGGAGCGAGGGAACCCGGAGCGCAGCGGAGGGCCGGATGAATGGAGCG
>NZ_SOZA01000035.1 GCF_004519305.1 Pseudomonas sp. RIT623
CTGCGGTCCCTGTAGGAGCGGCCTTGTGCCGCGATCGGGCGCGCAGCGGCCGCAAAACCTGCAGCCTCGGTCCTTCAGGAAATTCGCGTCGCCTGGATTACGGCCGCTGCGCGCCCGATCGCGACACGAGGCCGCTCCTACAGGGTCCGGGCCAGGCAAACTGCGGCGCCTGGCTCGCTAGCCCGAAACCGTGTCGTTGCTCAATAGTCCTCTCCCACAATTCGACCCGGAACACTAGAATAGAGCCGACGCATCCATTCAGAACTTCCCTATGCCCAACCCTGTTGACCCCCAAGCGCTCGCGCAGTTGCCGCTGGAAGACCTCGTGGCCTGCCACGAGTGCGACCTGCTACTGCGCAAGCCGCTGCTGCAGCACGATGAGAAGGCTCAGTGCCCGCGGTGCGGCTACGAGCTCTATGCCCATCGACACAACCTGGTCAATCGCAGCCTGGCCCTGGTGCTCACGGCCCTGTTGCTCTACGTGCCGGCCAACTTCCTGCCGATCATGCAGCTGCACCTGCTCGGCCAGACTTCCGACGACACGGTCTGGAGCGGTGTGCTCGGGCTATACAACTCCGAAATGCGCGGCATCGCCGTGGTGGTGTTCCTGTGCAGCATGGCCATCCCTTTGCTCAAGCTGCTGTGCCAACTGGCGGTGCTGCTGAGCATCCGCCTGGACATCGGCCGCAGCTATGGCTTGCTGATCTATCGTATTTACCACCACCTGCGCGAGTGGGGCATGCTCGAGGTCTACTTCATGGGCGTGCTGGTGGCCATCGTCAAGCTGGTCGACCTGGCCGAGTTGAGCATCGGCCTGGGGCTGTTCTGCTTCATTAGTCTGTTGCTGGTGCAGGTATGGCTCGAGGTGGTGATGTCGCCACACCAGATCTGGGTGGCACTGTCGGGGGAGGATGTCCATGCGGGCGATTGATGCAGGCATCCTGGTTTGCAATGAATGCCATGAACTGAACCGCCAGGTGGCCGACAGCACGTCGCAGACCTGTACTCGCTGTGGCGCAACCGTGCATGCGCGGCGGCCGAACAGCATCGTGCGCACCTGGGCGTTGCTGATCACGGCAATGATCCTCTATATCCCGGCCAACGTGCTGCCGATCATGACCGTCAGCGCCCTCGGCCAGGGTAGCCCCGACACCATCATGTCCGGGGTGATCACCTTGATGAAGCACGGCATGCTGCCCATCGCCGCGGTGGTGTTCATCGCCAGTATCCTGGTACCGACTTTCAAGCTGGTGGGCATCGCCCTGCTGCTGTATTCAGTGCAGCGGCACCAGCCGCTTTCGGCCCGCCAGCGCATCCTGATGTACCGCTTCATCGAGTTCATCGGGCGCTGGTCGATGTTGGACATCTTCGTCATTGCCATTTTGGTGGCGGTAGTGAATTTCGGCCGCATCGCCAGTGTCGAAGCCAACCTGGGCGCCGTCGCCTTCGCCACCGTGGTGATCCTGACGATGCTTGCCGCTTTAACTTTCGATCCCCGACTGATCTGGGATAACACGGAGTCGGATGACGACCATGAGTGACTTGCCTACGGCTAAAACCCGCCCCGCTTCAAATTGGTCGGCCATCTGGATCCTGCCGCTGATTGCCCTGGCGATCGGTGGCTGGCTGGCCTGGCAGGCCTACCGCGACGCCGGTATCGAGATCCAGGTACGCTTCGAAAGTGGCGAGGGTATCGTCGCCAACAAGACCGAGGTCATCTACAAAGGCATGTCGGTGGGCAAGGTCGTTGCCCTGGTGCTGGATGACAAGGGGGACAACCGCGGCGTTATCGCCACCGTCGAAATGAAGAAGGAAGCAGGCCCCCATCTCACCAAAGGCACACGGTTCTGGCTGGTGAAGCCAAGCGTCAGCCTGGCGGGGATCACCGGCCTGGAGACACTGGTATCCGGTAACTATATTGCCGTGGATCCAGGGGAGGGCGAACCGACCAAGCGATTCACTGCGTTGAAGGAGGCGCCGCCGCTGTCCGACAGCGAGCCCGGCCTGCACCTGACCCTCAAGGCTGAGCGCCTGGGCTCGCTCAACCGTGACAGCCCGGTGTTCTACAAGCAGATCCAGGTCGGTCGGGTGAAGAGCTACAAGCTGTCCGAAGACCAGGGCACGGTCGAGATCAAGGTGTTCATCGCCCCGCCGTACGCGGCCCTGGTGCGCAAGCACACGCGCTTCTGGAACGCCAGCGGGGTCAGCATCGATGCCGATTTCTCGGGGGTCAAGGTGCGCACCGAATCGCTGTCGAGCATCGTCGCCGGCGGTATCGCCTTCGCCACTCCAGAAAACCGCAAGGACAGCCCGCCCACCGACCCTAGCCTGCCGTTCCGCTTGTACGAGGACTTCGACGCGGCCCAGGCCGGTATCCGGGTCAAGGTCAAGCTCAGCGACTTCGAAGGCCTGCAGAAGGGCCGCACGCCTGTGTTGTACAAGGGTATCCAGGTGGGCTCGCTCAAGGACCTCAAGGTCGAAAGCGACCTGGCCAGCGCCACGGCCGAGCTGACCCTGGATCCGCTGGCCGAGGACTACCTGGTCGAGGGCACGCAGTTCTGGGTGGTAAAGCCATCGATCTCGCTGGCTGGCATCACCGGCCTGGAGGCATTGGTCAAGGGTAACTACATTGCCGTTCGCCCGGGTGAGCCGGGGGCCAAGCCGCAGCGCGAGTTCGAGGCGCGACCCAAGGCGCCGCCGCTGGACCTGAAGGCGCCGGGGCTGCACATGGTGCTGTTCGCCGATACCCTGGGTTCGCTGGAGGTGGGCAGCCCGGTCATGTACCGCCAGGTACGCGTGGGCAGTGTGCAGAGCTACCAGTTCGCCCGTAACAGCAAGCGTATTCTCATCGGCGTGCACATCGAGAAGGAATACGCCAACCTGGTCAACGGCTCGACGCGCTTCTGGAATGCCAGCGGCATCACCCTGACGGGCGGTCTGTCGGGTATCCAGGTCAAGAGCGAGTCGCTGCAGACCTTGATGGCCGGTGGTATTTCCTTCGACACGCCCAAGCCGGATGTGCCGCTCAAGCGGCGTATTCCACGCTTCCGTCTGCACGAGAGCCAGGATGCGGCCAACCGTGCCGGTACCTTGATCACCATTCGCGTGGACCGCGCCGATGGCCTCAAGCCGGGTACACCGATTCGCTTCCGCGGTCTGGATGTGGGCAGCGTCGAAAGCGTCGACCTGACGGCCGATCTGCAAGCGGTGTTGCTGCGTGCGCGAATTACCCAAGCCTCCGAGCGTATCGCCCGTACCGGCACGCAGTTCTGGGTGGTTAAGCCGGCGTTTGGCCTGGTGCGCACCGAGAACCTCGACACCCTGGTGGGTGGCCAGTATCTGGAGGTGCTGCCGGCGCTCAAGGACAAAGGCCCGCAGCGTGACTTCATCGCCTTGAGCGATGTGCCTGAAGTCAAGGGCGAGGAGGTCGGTTTGCCGCTGACGCTGAGCGCGCCGCGGCGCGGCTCGATCAAGCCTGGGGTGCCGGTCACCTACCGGGAGGTCACGGTGGGCAAAGTCACCGGCTTCGAGCTGGGCCAGAGCGCCGACCGCGTGCTGATCCACATTCTGATCGAGCCGCGCTATGCCGGTCTGGTGCGCGGCGGTAGCCGTTTCTGGAACAGCAGCGGCTTCGGTTTCGACTGGGGCTTGTTCAAGGGCGCCACGGTGCGCACCGAGTCGTTGGAAACCCTGATCGATGGCGGCATCGCCTTCGCCACCCCGGATGGCGAGCAGATGGGCAACCCGGCGCGGCCGCAGCAGACCTTTGCGCTGTTCGACAAGCCGGAGGATGCCTGGCTGCAGTGGGCGCCGAAGATCCAGATCGGCAAGTGATGAAGGGCGGGGCCGTCATGCGGCCCTGCCCCTGTAGGAGCGGCCTTGTGTCGCGAAAGGGCCGCAAAGCGGCCCCAGCGTTACCACATGGATTGCTGGGGCTGCTGCGCAGCCCTTTCGCGACACAAGGCCGCTCCTACAAAGACAATTGTTCCCGCAGGATAAGTGATCTGCCAGTGTGGCCCGGCAAATCACAGGCATAAAAAAACCGACCCTAGGGTCGGTTTTTTCGACAAGAACGTCGCTTAGGCAGCTGCAGCTTCTTTCAGTGCCTTGATGTGGCCATTCAGACGGCCTTTGTGGCGAGCAGCTTTGTTCTTGTGGATGATACCTTTGTCGGCCATACGGTCGATTACAGGTACAGCCAGAACGTAAGCGGCTTGCGCTTTTTCGGCGTCTTTTGCGTCGATGGCTTTGACTACATTCTTGATGTAGGTGCGGACCATGGAACGCAGGCTGGCGTTGTGGCTGCGACGCTTCTCAGCCTGTTTTGCACGTTTCTTGGCGGAAGGTGTGTTGGCCACCGTCGAGCTCCTCGAAAGACTTTAGGTAAATAGCAAACAAAATAGGCCGCGAATCATGCCGACGAGTCGAACGGATGTCAAGGCCACCTGCAGGGTTCCGCCGAGCGGTGGGTCGATGAGCGGGAAATATTCCCTTCTGCCGCACGACCTGTAAACTCGGGAATTTTGGCTCCCCCTGCGAAGGCGCGGGAGTATCGCACATTCGAACGCTCTCTGCAGCGTCCTCTGCCCCTGGCGTGAAAATTTTCGATGAATCTGCTCAAATCCCTGGCCGCAGTCAGCTCCATCACCATGATTTCCCGGGTGCTCGGTTTCGTTCGCGACACCATCCTGGCGCGGGTCTTTGGCGCCGGCATCGCCACCGACGCCTTCTTCATCGCCTTCAAACTGCCCAACCTGCTGCGCCGGATTTTCGCCGAAGGGGCATTCTCCCAGGCCTTCGTGCCGATCCTGGCCGAGTACAAGAGCCAGCAGGGCGAGGAAGCCACCCGCACCTTCATCGCC
Organism: Pseudomonas sp. RIT623; assembly: GCF_004519305.1. Taxonomy (GTDB): domain Bacteria; phylum Pseudomonadota; class Gammaproteobacteria; order Pseudomonadales; family Pseudomonadaceae; genus Aquipseudomonas. The sequence continues at coordinate 4,863 of NZ_SOZA01000035.1, forward strand.
TATATCAGTGGCCTGCTGACCCTGGTCCTGGCGCTGGTCACCGTGGTTGGCATCCTCGCCGCGCCTTGGGTGGTGTGGGCCACCGCGCCAGGTTTTGTCGACAGCGCCGAAAAGTACCAACTGACCACCAGCCTGCTGCGGGTGACCTTTCCTTATATATTGTTGATCTCGCTGTCGTCGTTGGTGGGGGCCATCCTCAACACCTGGAACCGCTTCAGTGTGCCGGCCTTCACCCCGACCTTGCTCAACGTGGCGATGATCGCATTCGCGGTGCTGCTGACCCCATACTTCGACCCACCGATCATGGCCCTGGGCTGGGGCGTGCTGGCCGGCGGCCTGGCGCAGCTGCTGTACCAGCTGCCGGCGCTGAAGAAGATCGGCATGCTCGTGCTGCCGCGCCTTAACCTGCGCGACACCGGGGTATGGCGCGTGCTCAAGCAGATGCTGCCGGCGATCCTCGGGGTATCGGTAAGCCAGATCTCGCTGATCATCAACACCATCTTCGCCTCGTTCCTGGTGGCCGGGTCGGTGTCGTGGATGTATTACGCCGATCGCCTGATGGAACTGCCGTCGGGCGTGCTCGGCGTGGCCCTGGGCACCATCCTGCTGCCGACCCTGGCCAAGACCTATGCCAACAAGGACCGCGAGGAATATTCGCGAATCCTCGATTGGGGCTTGCGCCTGTGCTTCCTGCTGGTGCTGCCGTGCACCCTGGCCCTGGCGATTCTCGCCGAGCCGCTGACCGTGGCGCTGTTCCAGTACGGCAAGTTCACCGCCTTCGACGCGGCCATGACCCAGCGCGCCCTGATCGCCTATTCGGTGGGCCTGCTGGCGATCATCCTGGTCAAGGTACTGGCACCTGGCTTCTATGCGCAGCAGAATATCCGCACGCCGGTGAAGATCGCGATCTTCACCCTGCTCTGCACGCAACTGCTCAACCTGGCCCTGATCGGCCCGCTGGCCCACGCCGGGCTGGCCCTTGCCATCAGCCTGGGAGCCTGCCTCAACGCCGGCCTGTTGTACTGGAAGCTGCGCAGCCAGCAACTGTTCCAGCCCCAGCCGGGGTGGACGATGTTCCTGCTGAAACTGGTACTGGCGGTGACCTTGATGTCGGCGGTGTTACTGCTGGGCATGCACTACCTGCCGGCCTGGGAGCAGGGCGACATGCTCGCGCGTTTCGTGCGCCTGGGCGGTCTGATCGCGGCGGGCGTGGTGACCTATTTCGGTTGCTTGTTCCTGTGCGGTTTCCGCCCGCGGCATTTCGCCCGCAAGGCGTTGCATTGAGGCGCCAGCAGGGTCAGGCGTCGGTTTTTCGCATTCCATGCCCACCGGTGGCGCTGCTGCCTGTCGCCAGCGCCCGGGTGTGGTTATAATCGGCCACTTTATGAGCAAGAAGCGCGTTATGCAGCTGGTTCGAGGTCTTCACAACCTGCGCCCCGAGCACCGGGGCTGTGTCGCCACCATTGGCAACTTCGACGGGGTCCACCGCGGCCACCAGGCGATTCTCGCGCGCCTGCGCGAACGTGGCCAGGCACTCGGCCTGCCGACCTGCGTGGTGATCTTCGAGCCACAGCCCCGCGAATACTTCGCCCCGGACAGCGCGCCGGCCCGCCTGGCGCGCTTGCGCGACAAGGTCGAGCTGCTGGCCGCCGAAGGCATCGACCGGGTGCTGTGCCTGTCGTTCAACCAGCGCCTGAGCCAGCTCAGCGCCGAGCAGTTCGTCAAGGCCGTGCTGGTCGAGGGCCTGGGCGTGCGCCACCTCGAAGTGGGCGATGACTTCCGCTTCGGTTGCGACCGCGCCGGCGACTTCGCTTTCCTGGTCGAGGCTGGCAAGCAGCATGGTTTCTCGCTCGAGGCGGCCAACACCGTGCTGCAGGACGGCCTGCGGGTCAGCAGCACCGAAGTGCGCAAGGCCTTGGCCGATGGCAACTTCGAGCTCGCCGAGCACCTGCTGGGCCGGCCATACCGCATCACCGGCCGCGTGCTGCATGGCCAGAAGCTGGCCCGCCAGCTCGGCACACCTACCGCCAACATCCAGCTCAAGCGCCGTCGCGTGCCGCTGTCCGGGGTCTACCTGGCCAGCATCGAGATCGACGGCAAGCACTGGCCGGGTGTTGGCAACATCGGGGTACGACCCACCGTCAGCGGTGATGGCCGTCCCCACCTGGAGATTCATCTCCTGGATTACGCCGGCGACCTCTATGGCCGGCGCCTGACGGTGGAATTCCACCACAAGCTGCGTGAAGAGCAGCGTTTCGCCTCCCTGGAGGCGCTGAAGTCGGCGATCGACGCGGACATCGCCGCCGCACGTGCCCACTGGCACGCTCAACCGCTAACGAAGAGCCTGAAATGACCGACTACAAAGCCACGCTTAACCTTCCGGACACCGCCTTCCCCATGAAGGCCGGCCTGCCTCAGCGCGAACCGCAGATCCTGCAGCGCTGGGACAGCATTGGCCTGTACCAGAAGCTGCGCGAGATTGGCAAGGATCGTCCGAAGTTCGTCCTGCACGACGGCCCGCCCTATGCCAACGGCAAGATTCATATCGGTCATGCGCTGAACAAGATTCTCAAGGACATGATTGTCCGCTCGAAAACCCTGTCGGGCTTCGACGCCCCGTACGTACCGGGCTGGGACTGCCACGGCCTGCCGATCGAGCACAAGGTCGAGGTCACCCACGGCAAGCACCTGACCGCCGACCGCACCCGCGAGCTGTGCCGCGAGTACGCCGCCGAGCAGATCGAAGGGCAGAAGACCGAGTTCATCCGCCTGGGCGTGCTGGGTGACTGGGACAACCCGTACAAGACCATGAACTTCGCCAACGAGGCCGGCGAGATCCGCGCCCTGGCCGAGATGGTCAAGCAAGGCTTCGTGTTCAAGGGCCTGAAGCCGGTGAACTGGTGCTTCGATTGCGGTTCGGCCCTGGCCGAAGCCGAGGTCGAGTACGCCGACAAGAAATCCCAGACCATCGACGTGGCCTTCCCGGTCGCCGACGAGGCCAAGCTGGCCGCTGCCTTCGGCCTGGCCGCGCTGGCCAAGCCCGCCGCCATAGTGATCTGGACCACCACCCCGTGGACCATCCCGGCCAACCAGGCGCTGAACATCCACCCGGACTTCACCTACGCCCTGGTCGACACCGGCGAGCGCCTGCTGGTGCTGGCCGAGGAGCTGGTCGAGGCGTGCCTGAAGCGCTATGCCCTGGAAGGTTCGGTCATCGCCACCGCCCCGGGTTCGGCGCTGGAACTGATCAACTTCCGTCACCCGTTCTACGATCGCCTGTCGCCGATCTACCTGGCCGAATACGTCGAGCTGGGCGCCGGTACCGGCGTGGTGCACTCCTCGCCAGCCTACGGCGAAGACGACTTCGTCACCTGCAAGCGCTACGGCATGGTCAACGACGACATCCTCACCCCGGTGCAGAGCAACGGCGTGTATGTCGAGTCGCTGCCGTTCTTCGGCGGCCAGTTCATCTGGAAGGCCAACCCGGCCATCGTCGACAAGCTCAGCGAAGTCGGCGCGCTGATGCACACCGAGACCATCAGCCACAGCTACATGCACTGCTGGCGCCACAAGACCCCGCTGATCTACCGCGCCACCGCGCAGTGGTTCGTCGGCATGGACAAGCAGCCCACCAGCGGCGACAACCTGCGCGAGCGCTCGCTCAAGGCCATCGAAGAGACCAAGTTCGTTCCGGCCTGGGGCCAGGCGCGGCTGCACTCGATGATCGCCAACCGTCCAGACTGGTGCATCTCGCGTCAGCGCAACTGGGGCGTGCCGATCCCGTTCTTCCTCGACAAGCAGACCGGTGAGCTGCACCCGCGCACCGTCGAGCTGATGGAGGAAGTGGCCAAGCGCGTCGAACAGCAAGGCATCGAGGCCTGGTTCAAGCTGGATGCCGCCGAACTGCTAGGCGATGAAGCCGGGCAGTACGACAAGATTTCCGACACCCTCGACGTCTGGTTCGACTCCGGCACCACCCACTGGCACGTGCTGCGTGGCTCCCACGATATCGGCCACGCCACCGGCCCGCGCGCCGACCTGTACCTGGAAGGCTCCGACCAGCACCGCGGCTGGTTCCACTCTTCCTTGCTGACTGGCTGCGCCATCGACGGTCACGCGCCGTACCGCGAGCTGCTGACCCACGGCTTCACCGTGGACGAGAACGGCCGCAAGATGTCCAAGTCGCTGGGCAACACCATCGAGCCGGAAAAGGTCAACAACACCCTGGGTGCCGACATCCTGCGCCTGTGGGTGTCCGCCACCGACTACTCCGGTGAGATGGCCGTTTCCGAGCAGATCCTGCAGCGTAGCGCCGACGCCTACCGCCGCATCCGCAACACCGCGCGCTTCCTGCTCTCCAACCTGTCCGGCTTCGACCCGGCCCGCGACCTGCTGCCGGCCGAGGACATGCTGGCCCTGGACCGTTGGGCGGTCGACCGTACCCTGCTGCTGCAGCGCGAGCTGGAAGAGCACTACGGCGAGTACCGGTTCTGGAACGTCTACTCGAAGATCCACAACTTCTGCGTGCAGGAGCTGGGCGGCTTCTACCTCGACATCATCAAGGACCGCCAGTACACCACCGGCGCCAACAGTGTCGCCCGCCGCTCCTGCCAGACCGCGCTGTACCACATCAGCGAGGCGCTGGTGCGCTGGATCGCGCCGATCCTGGCGTTCACCGCCGACGAGATCTGGCAGTACCTGCCGGGCGAGCGTAACGAGTCGGTGATGCTCAACACCTGGTACCAGGGCCTGACGGAACTGCCGGCCGACGCCGAGCTGGACCGTGCCTACTGGGACCGCGTGATGGCGGTCAAGGCCGCGGTCAACAAGGAGCTGGAGAACCAGCGTACCGCCAAGGTCATCGGTGGCAACCTGCAGGCCGAGGTCACCCTGTTCGCCGAAGAGGGCCTGACCGCCGACCTGAACAAGCTCGGCGACGAGCTGCGCTTCGTGCTGATCACCTCGGCGGCCAGCGTGGTGCCGTTCGTCCAGGCACCGGTCGATGCGGTGACAACCGAGGTCGAAGGCCTCAAGCTGAAGGTGGTCAAGTCTGGCCATGCCAAGTGCGGCCGTTGCTGGCACTTCCGCGCCGACGTCGGCAGCCACCCGGAGCACCCGGAGATCTGTGGCCGTTGCGTCGACAACCTGAGCGGCTCCGGTGAGGTGCGCCACTATGCCTAATGCGTCCGCAGGGCGCTTCGGGCGCCTTGCCTGGCTCTGGCTGAGCCTGGTGGTGCTGGTCCTCGACCAGGCCACCAAGGTCTACTTCGAGGGCGCGCTGAGCCTGTACCAGCAGATCGTGGTCATTCCCGACTACTTCAGCTGGACCCTGGCCTACAACACCGGCGCGGCGTTCAGCTTCCTGGCCGACAGTTCCGGCTGGCAGCGTTGGCTGTTCGCCGTGATCGCCGTGGTGGTCAGCGCCGTGCTGGTGGTCTGGCTCAAGCGCCTGGGGCGCAACGAGACCTGGCTGGCCGTGGCCCTGGCCCTGGTGCTGGGCGGTGCATTGGGTAACCTGTACGACCGCGTGGTGTTGGGCCATGTGGTCGACTTCATCCTGGTGCACTGGCAGAACCGCCACTACTTCCCGGCCTTCAACCTGGCCGACAGCGCCATCACCGTTGGCGCGGTGATGCTGGCGCTGGATATGTTCAAGAGCAAGAAGTCCGAGGAAGCCGTCCATGACTGAGACCCGTATCGGCCAGAACACCGAAGTCACCCTGCACTTCGCGCTGCACCTGGAAAACGGCGACACCGTCGACAGCACCTTCGACAAGGCCCCGGCCGTGTTCAAGGTCGGCGACGGCAACCTGCTGCCGGGCTTCGAGAACGCCCTGTTCGGCTTCAAGGCCGGTGACCAGCGCAAGCTGAGCATCGCCCCGGAGAACGCCTTCGGCCAGCACAACCCGCAGAACGTGCAGGTGATGCCACGTTCGCAGTTCGACGGCATGGAGCTGTCCGAAGGGTTGCTGGTGATCTTCAACGACGCCGCCAACACCGAACTGCCCGGTGTGGTGAAAGCGTTCGACGACCACCAGGTGACCATCGACTTCAACCATCCACTGGCAGGCAAGACGTTGAACTTCGAGGTGCAGATCCTCGACGTCAAGGCCTTGTGAGCCGGGAGCCGAGCATGCAAATCAAACTCGCCAACCCGCGCGGTTTCTGCGCGGGGGTCGACCGGGCGATCGAGATCGTCAACCGCGCCCTGGAGGTCTTCGGCCCGCCGATCTATGTGCGCCATGAAGTGGTGCACAACAAGTTCGTGGTCGAGGACCTGCGCAACCGTGGCGCGGTGTTCGTCGAAGAGCTGGACCAGGTGCCGGACGACGTCATCGTCATCTTCAGCGCCCATGGTGTGTCCCAGGCCGTGCGCCAGGAAGCCGCCGGGCGCGGCCTGAAGGTATTCGACGCGACCTGCCCGCTGGTCACCAAGGTGCATATCGAAGTGGCCAAGTACAGCCGCGACGGCCGCGAGACCATTCTCATCGGCCACGAAGGGCACCCGGAAGTCGAAGGCACCATGGGCCAATACGACGCCAGCAACGGCGGCGCCATCTACCTGGTCGAGGACGAGGACGATGTTGCCAAGTTGCAGGTGAACGACCCCGACCACCTGGCCTTCGTCACCCAGACCACGTTGTCGATGGACGATACCAGCCGGGTGATCGACGCCCTGCGCGCGCGCTTCCCGAACATCGGCGGCCCGCGCAAGGACGACATCTGCTACGCCACGCAAAACCGCCAGGACGCCGTCAAGCAACTGGCCGACGAGTGTGACGTGGTGCTGGTGGTGGGCAGCCCCAACAGCTCCAACTCCAACCGCCTGCGCGAGCTGGCCGAGCGCATGAGCACGCCGGCCTACCTGATCGACGGTGCCGAGGACCTGCAACGCAGCTGGTTCGACGGCGTGCAGCGGATCGGCATCACCGCCGGTGCCTCGGCCCCCGAGGTGCTGGTGCGTGGCGTGATCGATCAACTCAAGGCCTGGGGTGCCAGCGGCGCCGAAGAGCTCGACGGCCGCGAGGAGAACATCACCTTCTCCATGCCCAAGGAACTGCGGGTACGCTCGCTGATCTGACTCAGTCTCCTGCACAGCGGCGGCCCTCGTCGCTGCGCAGGCTGACCCGGCCACTGGGGCTCAGCACCACCTGGTGCTGGCTCCCCGGCCCGCTGCGCTGGCAGATGTCCAGCGTGATGCCGACGAAGCCGACGCCCACGGGCGCCCCCCGCCGACTGAAACGCACCTCGCGGGTAGAGCTCGCCAGCACTTTCGCCGGCTTGCCCAGGCGATGCTCGCGCACCAATTGGCCGTCGCGCTCTTGCGCTACCCGCCAGCCTTTGCCCCAGTCACCCTCCAGTGGATGCACCGTCAGCGCCTGTTGCTGCAGCGCGACCTGGTTGCGCGCGGCGCGCAGCGTTTGCGCCAGGTCCCGGGCCACGGCGGCTAGTTGCAGGGTTTCGCCGAGCCGGTTGTAGGCTGTGATACCCAGCTGTGTCAGCAGGCTGCCAATGGCCAGCGCGCACATCATTTGTAGCAGTGTTACGCCTTGTTGCTTCACCGTGCATTCCTCCCTGGAAGTGCTTCGCTATAGCTTCCGGCTTGGCCGCGCAGGGCGCCAGTCAGCCGCTTCGGGCAGGGCGCGAGGAAAGGTCCCAGGAGGGTGAGGATGCGGGCGAAGGAAGGCGGGATGACATTGCTGGAGGTGCTGCTGGCCATGACCGTGCTGGCGCTGGGTGTATTCGCCGCGGCGGCCTTGCAGGTACGCGGCATGCAGGCTGCCGACAGCGCCAGGCGCGATGGCCTGGCCTTGCAACTGGCCCAGGGCATGCTCGAGCGGGTGAGGGCACGCGGCGCGCTCGATGCAGGCGAGGAAGGCGCATGGCGGGCACGGGTCACGCAGGCCTTGGGCGCTTCGGCGCAGGGGCGGGTGCGGCGCGCGCCCGGCATGCTGGCGCTAGAGGTGCACTGGCCAAGCATGGCGGATCGGCGGCCAGCGTTGCAGCTACAGGGCCGGGTGTTGCCATGAAGCGTGGGCAAAGCGCCTTCGGCCTGATCGAGGTGTTGTTGGCCGTGGCGCTTGGCGCTTTGCTGCTGGCGGCGGCGGGCCAGGTGTTCGTCCAGGCCTACCAGGCTTGGCGCCTGCAAGGCGCGGCGGCACGTTTGCAGGACGACGCGCGCCTGGCCCTGCAACGCATGGCCGAGGATATCCGCATGGCCGGGATGTTCGGCTGCCTGCGGCTGGCGCCGGCGGACTTCGACGACCCCGCAGCCGTACAGGCGTTCGCCAGGCCCATCGAGGTCACTGGCGACAGCCTGACGCTGGTGGGCGCCGAGCTGCCTGGCCTGCTCGGCGCGCCGGACTGGACCGTGCTCAGCGACTGTCGCAGTTGGGCGCGGGTCCAGCGGGGCCAGCATGTACCGGGCGACAGCATGCTGGCCTTGCCGGTGCGCCGGGTGACCTATCGCGTGCGCAACGGCAGCCTGCTGTTCACCAGTAACGCCCAGCATGCCGCCCTGATCGACAATGTGCGGGCCATGCAGGTGCGGCGGGTCGAGGACCGTGTGGATATCGAACTGCTCATGCACGACCGTGATCATCAACTGCAACAGCGTCACGCGCTGAGCGTGGCCCTGCGCAACCCCGGTGATGGCGCGTGAACCGCCAGGGTGGCGTGGTGCTGCTGCTGGCGTTGAACCTCAGCCTGCTGCTCGGTCTGTTGGCGGCGCTGGGCATGCGCGATGCGTTGCAGCAGGCGCGGCAGGTGGGCGAGCAAGTGCGGCGTGCCCAGGCATTCGAGCTGGCCGAAGCGAGCCTGGTGGAGGGCGCGGCATTGCTCGATGCCGGGCTTGCGAGCGAGTGCGGGCCTTGCCTGCCGCCGGATCTGCCCATTGCCAGGCCTGGTGCGCCTTGGCAAGCCACCGAGAGCGGCTTCGTGCTGTTGCAGGCACTGGGGACCACCAGCCGCGCCGCCGGCCTGCCCATTGGCGAGCAGGTGAGCCTGGTGCGGGTAACGGCGCTCGGCCGCGAGGCACGCGGCCGGCAGTACCTGGAGGCGGTGTATGCGGTGGACGAGCAGGCGCGGGTGCGACGGGTCAGCTGGCGGCAACGCCTGGAGGAGGGCTGACATGCAACGAGGCCTTGGTCTGATCGAATTATTGATTGTCGTGGCGCTGATCGGCATGCTGGCAGCCATTGCCTACCCCAGTTACAGCGACCAGCTGCGGCGTGCCGCGCGCAGCGAGGTGGTCGGCCTGCTGCACGACGCCGCGTTGCGCCTGGAACAGCACCGCGCGCGCAGCGGTGGCTATGCCGACAGCGAGCAGTTGCAGACGGTGCTGCCGTCGGGCAGCCGTTACTACCGTTTGCTAGCCCAACGTGACGCAGAGGCTTTCACGCTGCTTGCCCGGCGTGTGGCGGGTGCGTTCATGGCGCACGACCCCTGTGGCGATTTTCGCCTCGATCAGGCCGGCGTGCGTGACAATCCAGGCGGCAGCGAGGGTGCTGAAACCTGCTGGGGAAGCTGAAGCGCATTGGGTGCCTGGGCACCGTGGAATTTCTTCAGGTGTTGGATCGAACCATGAGCAAGCAAGTAGTGATTGTCGGTGGCGGGGTGATTGGCCTGCTGACAGCGTTCAACCTGGCGGCAGAAGTCGACCGGGTGGTGGTGTGCGACCAGGGGGAGGTTGGCCGTGAGTCGTCCTGGGCCGGAGGCGGCATCGTCTCGCCGCTGTACCCGTGGCGCTACAGCCCAGCGGTGACCGCGCTGGCGCACTGGTCGCAGGATTTTTATCCACAGCTGGGCGAGCGCCTGTTCGCCAGCACCGGCGTCGACCCCGAGGTCCATACCACCGGGCTCTACTGGCTCGACCTGGACGATGAGGCCGAGGCATTGGCCTGGGCTGTGCGGGAACAGCGGCCGTTGAGTGCGGTGGATATTTCGGCGGCCTACGATGCGGTACCAGTGCTTGGGCCGGGCTACCGGCACGCGATCTACATGGCGGGGGTGGCCAATGTGCGTAACCCGCGCTTGGTCAAGTCGCTCAAGGCCGCGCTGCAGGCGCTACCCAACGTCACCCTGCGCGAGCACTGCCAGATCACCGGCTTCGAACAGGAGGGCGGTCGTGTCACGGGCGTGCGGGCCGACGATGGCGTGCTGGCCGCCGATGACGTAGTGCTCAGTGCCGGAGCCTGGAGCGGCGATCTGCTGAAGACGCTGGGGTTGGACCTGCCGGTGGAGCCGGTGAAGGGCCAGATGATCCTGTTCAAGTGCGCCGAGGACTTCCTCCCCAGCATGGTCCTGGCCAAGGGGCGCTATGCAATCCCTCGCCGTGACGGGCATATCCTGGTGGGCAGCACCCTGGAGCATGCTGGCTACGACAAGACCCCGACCGAGGATGCGCTGGAGAGCCTGAAGGCGTCGGCCATCGAGCTGTTGCCGGCATTGGCCGATGCCGAAGTCGTTGGGCACTGGGCGGGTTTGCGTCCGGGGTCGCCAGAAGGTATTCCGTACATTGGCGCGGTGCCGGGGCATGAAGGGCTGTGGTTGAACTGTGGCCATTACCGCAATGGCCTGGTGCTGGCGCCGGCGTCGTGCCAGTTGTTCAGTGACCTGTTGCTGGGGCGTGAGCCGATCATCGACCCGGCACCCTATGCGCCAGAGGGGCGGTTGCTTTGAGCGGGTGAAGCGCTGATTGTTGTAGGAGCCGGCTTGCCGGTGAACCTGGCAACGCGGTGTATGGCACCGGCCTTGCCGGTGTTCGCCAGCAAGGCTGGCTCCTACAGGTTGCGGTAAGGCTAACCTTGGCGCCCTTTGGTCGGACTGTTTAGCGCTGCTGGCCTGGCCCTTGCTGCAAATGCTGCTGGCTGCAATACCACTCCTTGCCCTGCTGCAACGCCCGGTCGTTGGGCAGGTGCACGCCACAATGGGCGCAGCGCACCATCTTCAGCGGGTCTTGCAGCCGGGGCTCGGCAGGCGACTGCTGACTGCTCTTGAACTTGCGCCACAGCCAGAACGCGGCAGCGATCAGGGCGATCCAGAAAAGTAGGCGAACCATGGTGTCCAGCTTGTCGAATGAAGAAGCCGACAGTCTAGGGCGCGGCCAATAAAAAAGGGAGGCCTCGGGCCTCCCTTTCTTTCGCTTGCGCGTGGCTCAGTCGAACAGACCGAAGGTCATGTAGCTGAACCAGCTGCGGTCCTTCTCGGCTTCCTTAGGACCTTCCGGCAGGATCACGTCGCCGTTCTCGTCCTTGGGCAGCAGCTCTTGCGGGATCTCCGAACGGGCATCCTGGAACTGCTTGACTACGTCCTGGTTGGCGCGGGTCTCGCCTGGCGGCAGCGGAGTCTTGGTTTCGATCAGGCCCAGGGTGGCCTTGGACAGCCACGAACGGTTGCCGTTTTCGTCCACCTTGGTGACGAACTGGCCGTCGACCAGGCTCGGATGGTCCGGGTAGTTGAGTTGCAGGGTCTCGAGGCTGGTGGCGGCCAGTTCGTCCAGGTGCATGCGCTGGTACGACTCGACCATCACCGCCAGGCCGTCACCCACAGATGGGGTTTCCTGGAAGTTCTCCACCACGTAGCGGCCACGGTTGGCGGCGGCGACATAGGCTTCGCGGCTCAGGTAGTAGTTGGCCACGTGGATCTCGTAGGCGGCCAGCAGGTTGCGCAGGTAGATCATGCGCTGCTTGGCGTCCGGCGAGTAACGGCTGTTGGGGAAGCGGCTGGTCAGCTGGGCGAACTCGTTGTACGAGTCGCGGGCGGCACCCGGGTCACGCTTGGTCATGTCCAGCGGCAGGAAGCGCGCCAGCAGGCCACGGTCCTGGTCGAACGAGGTCAGGCCCTTGAGGTAATAGGCGTAGTCGACGTTCGGGTGCTGCGGGTGCAGGCGGATGAAGCGCTCGGCAGCCGACTTGGCGGCCTCGGGCTCGGAGTTCTTGTAGTTGGCGTAGATCAGCTCGAGCTGCGCCTGGTCGGCGTAGCGGCCGAATGGGTAGCGCGACTCCAGGGCCTTGAGCTTGTTCACGGCGCTGGTGTAGCTGGAGTTGTCCAGGTCGGCCTGAGCTTGCTGATACAGCTCGGCTTCGCTGAGGTTCTCGTCAATGACTTCCTTGTTGGAGGAACAGGCCGCGGTGAGCCCGAGGATGGCGATCAGCAGCAGGTGTTTCACTTGCATGGCGGCTTGCGTCCCTTTGACGGCCGCTGTCTTGGGCGGTGCCGTCCTGTTATGATGAGCACCCCCGGGCAACCCCGGGGCAAAAGAAGCCGTATTTAACCACAAGCGCGCAGCCGAAACCAAAGGCTGAACGCCCGTCGATTCGAGCATGTCCGAGATCATTCAACTTAGCGCAGAGGTCCCGTCCGAACTGGGCGGCCAACGCCTCGACCAGGTCGCCGCCCAATTGTTCGCCGAGTACTCGCGTTCGCGCCTGTCCTCGTGGATCAAAGATGGCCGCCTGACCGTCGATGGCGCGGTGCTGCGACCGCGCGACACCGTCCACACCGGCTCCATCCTGGCCCTCGAGGCCGAGCAGGAGGCCCAGGGCGAATGGGTGGCTCAGGACATCGAGCTGGACATCGTCTATGAAGACGACCAGATCCTGGTGATCAACAAGCCGGCCGGCCTGGTGGTCCACCCGGCGGCTGGCCACCCCGATGGCACCCTGCTCAATGCCCTGCTGCACCATGTGCCGGACATCGTCAACGTACCGCGCGCCGGTATCGTGCACCGCCTGGACAAGGACACCACGGGCCTGATGGTGGTGGCCAAGACCCTGCAAGCGCAGACCAACCTGGTCGACCAGTTGCAGAAGCGCTCGGTCAGCCGCATCTACGAGTGCATCGTGGTCGGCGTGGTGATCGCCGGTGGCAAGATCGACGCCCCGATCGGCCGCCACGGCGGCGAGCGCCAGCGCATGGCGGTGACCGACGGCGGCAAGCCGGCGGTCAGCCACTATCGCGTGCTCAAGCGCTTCCGCTCGCACACCCATGTGCGGGTCAAGCTGGAAACTGGCCGTACCCACCAGATCCGCGTGCACATGGCGCATGTCGGTTATCCGCTGGTCGGCGACCAGACCTACGGCGTGCGTTTCCGCATTCCGCCGGCGGCCAGCGTGGCCATGGTCGAGGCGGTGAAGAACTTCCCGCGTCAGGCCCTGCATGCCCGCTTCCTGGCGCTGGACCACCCCACCACCGGCGAGCGCATGGAGTGGAAGTCGGAGCTGCCGGACGACTTCCGGTGGCTGCTGTCGCTGCTCGACCAGGACCGCGAGAGCTTTATCGGATGAACGGTCTGACCCAGGCGCTGCTCTTTCCCGACTGGCCAGCCCCGGCCTCGGTACGCGCCTGTGTCACCACCCGCCAGGGCGGCGTCAGCCTGCCGCCCTATGAAGCCTTCAATCTTGGCGACCATGTGGGCGACGACCCCACCGCGGTCGCCGAGAACCGTCGTCGCCTCAGCGCTGAATTCGCCATCCAGCCCGCCTGGCTCAAGCAGGTGCACGGGCTGGTGGTGGCCGATGCCGATCCCGCCGTGGTCGCCGAAGCCGATGCCAGCTGGACCGACCAGCCCGGTATAGCCTGCACCGTCATGACCGCCGATTGCCTGCCTGCCTTGTTCTGCGATCGCGCCGGTACTCGCGTGGCCGCCGCCCATGCTGGCTGGCGCGGGCTGGCCGGTGGCGTGCTGGAAGCCACCCTCGATCGCCTGGCCCTGCCACCTGAAGAAGTGCTGGTATGGCTGGGCCCGGCCATCGGGCCGCAGGCGTTCGAGGTGGGCACGGAAGTGCGCGATGCCTTTACCGCCGTGCATCCTGAGGCCGCCACTGCCTTTGTCGATGGCGCGCGCCCTGGCAAACTGATGGCCGATATCTACCAGCTGGCGCGGATTCGCCTGGCGGCGCGGGGTGTTACGGCTGTCTATGGCGGTGGCTTGTGCACGGTCAGCGATCCACGCTTCTTCTCTTATCGCCGTACCCCGCAGGGTGGGCGCTTTGCTTCGTTGGTGTGGTTGCAGCCATAAGGACGCCGGGGGCTGCTTTGCAGCCCTTTCGCGACACAAGGCCGCTCCTACAGGGGGAGTGCAATCCTCTGTAGGAGCAGCCTTGTGCCGCGAAAGGGGCGCAAAGCGCCCCCAGCCATCCCCCCGCGTGCTGACCCCGGTCAATCCCGCTACGCTTGAATCTTCCAGAATCACCCTTATCTATTGGTCATCTCAGGCAGGTTCATCATTACAGGTGCTGTCCATCGCTCCGCCTGCCCTTTAAAGGAAGGTATCCCCCATGCGAATAGACCGACTGACCAGCAAGCTGCAACTCGCGTTATCCGATTCCCAATCCCTGGCCGTGGGCATGGACCACCCGGCCATCGAGCCCCTGCACCTGCTGCAGGCGCTGATCGACCAGCAGGGCGGCTCGATCAAGCCGCTGCTGATGCAGGTCGGCTTCGACGTCAACAGCCTGCGCAAGGCGCTGACCAAAGAGCTCGACCAGTTGCCGAAAATCCAGAACCCCACGGGCGATGTGAACATGTCCCAGGACCTGGCGCGCCTGCTCAACCAGGCCGACCGCCTGGCCCAGCAGAAGGGCGACCAGTTCATTTCCAGCGAACTGGTGCTGCTCGCTGCCATGGACGAGAACAGCAAGGTCGGCAAGTTGCTGCTCGGCCAGGGCGTGAGCAAGAAGGCCCTGGAAAACGCCATCAACAACCTGCGCGGCGGCGCGGCGGTGAACGACGCCAACGCCGAGGAATCGCGCCAGGCCCTGGACAAGTACACCGTCGACCTCACCAAGCGCGCCGAGGAAGGCAAGCTCGACCCAGTGATCGGCCGTGACGACGAGATCCGCCGCACCATCCAGGTGCTGCAACGCCGTACCAAGAACAACCCGGTATTGATCGGCGAGCCCGGCGTCGGCAAGACCGCCATCGCCGAGGGCCTGGCCCAGCGCATCATCAACGGCGAAGTGCCCGACGGCCTCAAGGGCAAGCGCCTGCTGGCGCTGGACATGGGCGCGCTGATCGCTGGCGCCAAGTACCGCGGCGAGTTCGAAGAGCGCCTCAAAGGCCTGCTCAACGAACTGAGCAAGCAGGAAGGCCAGATCATCCTGTTCATCGACGAGCTGCACACCATGGTCGGCGCCGGTAAAGGCGAGGGCGCCATGGACGCCGGCAACATGCTCAAGCCGGCCCTGGCCCGTGGCGAGCTGCACTGCGTCGGCGCCACCACGCTCAACGAGTACCGCCAGTTCATCGAGAAGGACGCAGCCCTCGAGCGCCGCTTCCAGAAGGTGCTGGTCGAGGAGCCGAGCGAGGAAGACACCATCGCCATCCTGCGCGGCCTGAAAGAACGCTACGAAGTGCACCACAAGGTGGCTATCACCGACGGCGCGATCATTGCCGCGGCCAAGCTCAGCCACCGCTATATCACCGACCGCCAGCTGCCGGACAAGGCCATCGACCTGATCGACGAAGCCGCCAGCCGCATCCGCATGGAGATCGACTCCAAGCCGGAGGTGCTCGACCGTCTCGACCGTCGCCTGATCCAGCTGAAGGTGGAATCCCAGGCGCTGAAGAAGGAAGAAGACGAAGCGGCGAAGAAACGCCTGGAAAAACTGACCGAGGAAATCGAGCGCCTGGAGCGCGAGTACTCCGACCTCGAAGAAATCTGGGCCTCGGAAAAGGCCGAGGTACAAGGTTCGGCGCAGATCCAGCAAAAGATCGAGCAGGCCCGCCAGGAGCTGGAAGCCGCCCGCCGCAAGGGCGACCTCAGCCGCATGGCCGAGCTGCAGTACGGGGTGATCCCGGACCTGGAGCGCAGCCTGCAGATGGTCGACCAGCACGGCAAGACCGACAACCAGCTGTTGCGCAACAAGGTCACCGAGGAAGAGATTGCCGAAGTGGTGTCCAAGTGGACCGGTATTCCGGTGGCGAAGATGCTCGAAGGCGAGCGTGAGAAGCTGCTGAAGATGGAAAGCCTGCTGCACGAACGGGTGATCGGCCAGGACGAGGCGGTGACCGCCGTGGCCAACGCCGTACGCCGGTCCCGCGCCGGGCTGTCCGACCCGAACCGCCCGAGTGGTTCGTTCCTGTTCCTTGGGCCCACCGGGGTGGGCAAGACCGAGCTGTGCAAGGCGCTGGCCGAGTTCCTTTTCGACACCGAAGAGGCCATGGTGCGCATCGACATGTCCGAGTTCATGGAGAAACACTCCGTGGCGCGTCTGATCGGTGCCCCGCCAGGGTATGTGGGCTATGAGGAGGGCGGCTACCTGACCGAGGCCGTGCGCCGCAAGCCGTACTCGGTGGTACTGCTCGACGAGGTGGAGAAAGCCCACCCGGATGTGTTCAACGTGCTGCTGCAGGTACTGGAAGATGGCCGCCTGACCGACAGCCACGGCCGTACCGTGGACTTCCGCAACACCGTGATCGTGATGACCTCCAACCTGGGCTCGGCGCAGATCCAGGAATTGGCCGGTGACCGCGAGGCACAGCGTGCGGCGGTGATGGACGCGGTGGGCGCGCACTTCCGTCCGGAGTTCATCAACCGCATCGACGAAGTGGTGGTGTTCGAACCGCTGGGCCGCGAGCAGATCGCCGGTATCACCGAGATCCAGCTTGGCCGCCTGCGTGGTCGCCTGGCCGAGCGCGAGCTGTCGCTAAGCCTGAGCCCGGAGGCGTTGGACAAGCTGATCGCCGTCGGTTACGACCCGGTGTATGGCGCACGGCCATTGAAGCGGGCGATCCAGCGCTGGATCGAGAACCCGCTGGCGCAATTGATCCTCGGCGGGCAGTTCGTGCCTGGCGCGGCGATTACCGCACAAGTGGAAGGGGACGAGATCGTCTTTGCCTGAAAAAGCATCGCCGGCAAGCCGGCTCCCACAGGTGTTATGCCTTCCCTGTAGGAGCCGGCTTGCCGGCGATAGGGCCCTCAAACCCCTGATTTTCCAGCTTCAGCCATAACTCGCTGAAAATTTTGAAAAAAGTGCTTGCACAAAAATCAGAGTGCCCCTAATATTCGCCCCGCTGTCAGGCACTGAGCAGATCGCCAGCAACACCGACGATCTGAAAATAACTTACAAATCAGTAAGTTGAACGAAAAAAAGTGGTTGACAAGCAAAACGAAGAATGTAGAATAGCCGGCCTCAGCAGCGACAACGCGAAAGCGGATAGCCAAAGAGATCGAAGCTAACACAGGCTTCGAAGCAGTAAAGATGTACCGAAGTTCAGTTCCGCGATAGCTCAGTCGGTAGAGCAAATGACTGTTAATCATTGGGTCCCTGGTTCGAGTCCAGGTCGCGGAGCCAATCTCGGGGTGTAGCGCAGTCCGGTAGCGCGCCTGCTTTGGGAGCAGGATGTCAGGAGTTCGAATCCCCTCACCCCGACCATTTTCCGGGTCGTTAGCTCAGTTGGTAGAGCAGTTGGCTTTTAACCAATTGGTCGTAGGTTCGAATCCTACACGACCCACCATGTAAAAAGGGCATCTCGACTGAGATGCCCTTTTTCTTTTGCCCGCGATTTATATCCCCGCCCTTTGCTACCCTGTGGCCTTTGCCCGCAGGAGCGCCCGCGCATGCCACTCAAAGCCAGTGTTTTCATCGCCACCAGCCTGGATGGCTACATCGCCCGTGAAGATGGCGGCCTCGATTGGTTGATGGGCGCCACCCAGTCCGCTGACGACCATGGTTATGCCGGGTTCATGGCGGGCGTCGATACGTTGGTGATGGGGCGCGGTACCTTCGACAAGGTCATGACCTTTGGCGAGTGGCCATACCCTGATACGCGAGTGGTGGTGCTCAGCAGTACCCTCGAGGCGCTGCCCAGGGGCGTGTCAGAGCGCGTCGAGCTGCACCCGGGGCCGATCCCGGCGTTGCTCGAGCACCTGCAGGCCACGGGCGCGAAGAGCCTGTACCTGGATGGCGGCAAGCTGATTCAGGGGTTCTTGCGCGAGGGGCTGGTGGATGAACTGACCATCACCCGCATCCCCGTGCTGCTGGGGCAGGGGATACCGTTGTTCGGCGGGTTGGCGAAGGATGTGCTGTTGCAGCACATGAGGACGACCAGTTACGAGAGCGGGTTTGTGCAGAGCACGTATCGCATCGTTCGTTAAAGCATTGCAGCCAATCTGTAGGAGCCAGCCCTGCTGGTGAACCAGGCACCGCGGAGTTCGCCGGCAAGCTGGCTCCTACAGAAGTGTCGCCCGTAGGAGCCGGCTTGCCGGCGAACCGCGTCAGGTCAGTGCAGCTTCAGGCGCGGCTCGGTCCCCCGGCCAATCTTGCTACCCAGCATCATCATCGCCGTGCGGAAGAACCCATACAGCGCCATCTGGTGCATGCGGTACAGCGACACATAGAACATCCGCGCCAGCCAGCCCTCCAGCTTGACGCTGCCCATCAGGTTACCCATCAGGTTGCCGACCGCCGAGAAGCGCGACAGCGACACCAGCGAGCCATAGTCCTTGTATTCGTAGGTCGGCAGCGCCTTGTTCTCCAGGCGCGCCTTCAGGCTCTTGGCCAGCAGCGAGGCCTGCTGGTGCGCGGCCTGGGCCCGTGGCGGCACATTGCGGTCGGTGCCCGGTTGCGGGCAGGCGGCGCAGTCGCCGAAGGCGAAGATGTTGTCGTCCAGGGTGGTCTGCAGGGTCGGGCGCACCACCAGTTGGTTGATGCGGTTGGTCTCCAGGCCGTCGATGTCCTTGAGGAAGCCCGGCGCGCGAATGCCCGCCGCCCAGACCTTCAAGCTGGCCTGGATAACCTCGCCCGAAGCGGTCTTCAGGCCATCCTCGGTCACTTCACTGACCGCGGCGTTGGTCAGCACCGTCACCCCGAGTTTTTCCAGGGTCTTGTGCACCGGCACGCTGATGCGCTCCGGCAGCGCTGGCAACACCCGTGGGCCGGCCTCGATGATGGTGATGTGCATGTCTTTCGGCTGGATCTTGTCCAGGCCATAGGCTGCCAGCTCATGGGCCGCGTTGTGCAGCTCGGCCGCCAGCTCCACGCCGGTGGCGCCGGCACCGACGATGGCCACGCTGATCTGCTCGCTGGCCACGTCGCCCGCATGGGCGCGCAGGTAGTGGTTGAGCAGTTGCTGGTGGAAGCGCTCGGCCTGCTTGCGGCTGTCGAGGAACAGGCAATGTTGCGCCGCGCCCAGGGTGCCGAAGTCGTTGGTGTTGCTGCCCACGGCGATCACCAGGGTGTCGTAGCCGATGGTGCGCGCAGGCAACAGCTCACGGCCCTCGTCGTCGAGGGTCGCGGCCAGCTGGATCAGTTTGCTTTCGCGGTCCAGGCCGCTCATGCGCCCCATCTGGAAGTTGAAGTGGTTCCACTTGGCCTGCGCCACGTAGTTCAGTTCGTCTTCCGAGGAGTTCAGCGAGCCGGCCGCCACTTCGTGCAGCAGTGGCTTCCAGATGTGCGTCAGGTTGGCATCAACCAGGGTGATCTCGGCCTGTTTGCGCTTGCCCAGGCTTTTACCCAGGCGGGTCGCCAGTTCCAGGCCGCCGGCGCCGCCGCCGACAATCACGATGCGATGAGTCATGGGGATATCTCACAAGTTTTACGGAATTCGTGGACACAAGGTCCGGCCGCATTCGGCATGAGGGGCGGGCGAGCGCAAGGCAGCTCATAGCACCAGTCCACTCAGCAGGCGGCTCAACAGGCCCAGACCGATGGTCACGGCCACCACCAGCAACAGGAGCAGCCATGGCCGGAAGGGCCGGCGCTCGACTTGATGCTGGGGGGCGCTCAGATACTCATCGACGCGACGCTGATCTTCAGGATTCAGGCGGCTGGTCATGCTGGGCCTCGTCAGATAGACGTTCGTGACTGCGTGTACGCCACAGCGTTCACGCAAACGCATGGGTCGAATGATAATGCTTTCTATCCCCGGCGCCGAGTGTACGTGATCGCAAAGACACCCGGCACTGGATCAAAGACTGATACCTACGTCGAACACGATGCTGCGCCCCAGGTTGCCGCGCAAAAAATCCGGCGCGTCCGGGTGGGCGAACAGCACCCGGGCGAAGGTCGGCCCCACCAGCGACAACGACCGCCAGCCCTGGCGCAGGTATTCGGTGGGCGGCGGGAAATGGCTGTTGAGGTCGAGCACCTCGCGCTTGAGGCTGGCGAAGGCGATGATGTCCAGCTCGCCCAGGTCCAGCCCGCGCTCGCGGTAGTTGTGCGACTTCTTGCGCAGGGTCGGCGCCAGGCGCGCCAGCAGCTCCTGGGCGCTGATGCGCCGGGGCCGCTGCTCGCGGCGCACCAGCTGGGCCAGGGAGAAGGCGCTGCGCCGCCGTTGCAGCTCCTCGCGCCATTCGTCGTTGAGCCGGCGGCCCTCGTCGAGCACGAAGAACACCTCGAACGCCGCGTCGCGGAACAGCACGTCCGGCGGCTCTTGGCCGGCCGGAGTGAAGTCCTCGCTGCGATAGGGGATGTTCAGCCCTTGCAGCAGGCGCTGGCAGACCCAACGCTCGCGCTCCCATTTGCGGGCATTGGACAGGAACGCATTGGCTTGCTCGGCCTGGATGGTAAGCAGGCGCAGGTAGTCTGAGTCATCCATGGGGACAAGCTTAGCGTGCTCCGGCGAACAAGGGGTTACAGTTGTTCAGTGTGCGGGAGCGGAGAGGCCGCCAGATCCGCCTGGCGCACCGAGGCCGCTATCTTTCAGAGGGCTTTTGACACTGTCCCCTCTGAACTTCTCAAGGCTGGCATCCGCAGGACGCTTGAATGTCTCAAATTTACTTCCAGTCGGACTAGAGGCTGCCTTTTTAAGGTCTGTTGTAGTCTGGATATTGCTGTAGTCAGAGAGTTGGTTGTTTTTCTTGCGCTGGACAAGAACTTCCAGATTTGTTCGGACAGAATCAGGTAGGTTCTTAATTGTGCTGAGGTTTTTTCCGTCGCTTTCGATGGATTTTTTCACACACTGCTTAAAGCAAGGAGGATTTGGGTCGAAAGGGTATGACATGCAGGTGCATTCGCTGGCGTTGACAGGCATATTGACTGCAGTGAGTGCTGGGAGTAACCACCAAAATGCGTTCATTTTAGTCAGGTTCCTTTAGTTGTTTCGTGAAAATCCACGCTAGCGTGTAGCAGGTGAGCCATATACCGAAGAATGCTAGTGCTATCAGTAGGGAGAGACGCTGGGAGGCGTAAAGGTTATTGATGTTGTCAGCGATGTCCAGAACCGAGTTTGGCGTGAACCGAGAGGCGAGATAACTACCGACTAATTTATTTCCTAAATAAATTGAGTAGGCTATTGAGGCCCATCCGGGCAAAAATAGAAGATACGTTAGCCTTAAGTGCAGGCTTTCGGGTCGATTATGTGAAGTGCCGATAATTATGGCGACAGTCCCTGCGCCAATAGCAACCGCCCAGCCCGTAAGCACCGTAGAGCTTTCCAGTACATCCTTGAGTATAAGGGCCAGATCAACCATCACTCTTGCTCCAATGAGAAGTAGATGCCTAACCCCATTCTTTGATGGCCAGCACACTTTGCCGCTAGAGTAAGGCTCCAAGGATTTACAGTCATACGGCTTCCCTTTGATCTGAGCGTAGCTTGGGAAACCAGGTGCGTGAGGTTTAGCAGCAGGTCATAGGGCTGGTCGGCACCCATTTTGGAAGGACGTCGAATGATCAGCGCACAGGTCTTGTCCAGCACCAGCCTTACTCTTGGCTGGTTCGGTTACGTGCCCCTGCTGGCCTGGGCCGCCAGCCGAACCCGCTGGGTCGAGCTGTTCACCGACACCCGCCGCCAGCACCTGCTGTTCGGCACGGTGCTCTGCCTGTTCATACTCTGGCTGGTGCGCCGCGACTTCGATACCGGGGTGTCGTACCACTTCATCGGCATGACCGCCGTCACCTTGCTGCTGGACTGGCCATTGGCCGTGCTCGGCGGCTTTCTCGCCCAGCTCGGCCTATTGCTGATGGGCCGGCAGGACCTCGCCGCCATCGGCGTCAACGGCCTGCTGATCGTCGGCCTGCCGGTGCTGGTCACCGAGGTGTGCGCGATCCTGGTCGAGCGCGCCCAGCCGCGTAACCTGTTCGTTTATATCTTCTGTTGCGGGTTCTTCCCGGCGGCGTTGACGGTGTTGCTGTGCCTGATGGCAGGGCTGGGGTTGCTGTGGATGGATGAGCGTTTCGCCATGCCGGAATGGCTTAGCGACTTCGTTGGCTATCTATGGCTGATGATGTTCCCCGAGGCATTTATCAACGGCACGGTGATCAGTGCGCTGGTGGTGTTCTGCCCGGAGTGGCTGGAAACCTTCAATCGCTCCCGTTATCTGCAGGCGCCCTGGAAGGACGAGGAACGCTGATGTTCGCCGGCAAGCCGGCTCCTACAGGGCAGGCGCCAAACCTGTAGGAGCCGGCTTGCCGGCGAAGAGGCCATCACAGCCAACCCAGAAACCAGGTCAATGCCGAGGCTCCAGATCCCCCGAATACAGCTCGTCCTCGGACTCCTCCGCCCCGGCGATCTTGTGCTCCTCGGCCGCCCAGGCGCCCAGGTCGATCAATTTGCAGCGGTCCGAGCAGAACGGCCGGAACGGGCTCTGCTCGCCCCATTCCACGGGCGCCCCGCAGGTCGGGCAATCAACGGTCATCGGCTGGCTCATGGCTGGCCTCCTCGTAAAGTCAGGTAAAAGTGGTGCAGGCGGTCGATCTCGTCGTGCAGCGATTGCAGGTCACGATCGTTGACCACCACGTCATCGGCATGGCGCAGGCGCTCTTCCCGGGCCAGCTGGGCCTTGAGAATCGCCTGCACCTGTTCCGCGCTGGTGTTGTCGCGGGCCAAGGTGCGTTGCACCTGCAGCTCGGCAGGGGCGTCGATCACCAGGATGCGCTGGGTCTTCTGGTGCTGCCCCGACTCGATCAACAGCGGCGAAACGTACACCGCATAGGGCGTCTCGGCCTTGGCCAGGTAGCTGAAGATCTCCTGGCCGATCAGCGGGTGCAGCAATTGTTCCAGCCATTGCCGTTGGCTCGGGTCGGCGAAGATCAGCTGGCGCAGGGCGCCGCGGTCGAGCTGGCCGTCCGCCTGCAGCACGCCTGCGCCAAAGCGCTCGACGATGCTGGCCAGGGCAGGGCGCCCCGGCTCGACGACCCAGCGCGCCGCCTGGTCGGCATCGACCAGGTGCACGCCCAGTTCGACGAAACGCTCGGCGGCGGCGCTCTTGCCGCTGCCGATGCCGCCAGTGAGGCCAAGAATCCAGGGTGTGAAGGGCGCTGTGCTCATCAGGTTCCAAGCAGTTGCAGGTATGAGGCGACTATTTCATCACCCCAGAGCAATGCGATCCACCCCGCAATGGCCAGATAAGGCCCGAAAGGCAATGCCGCGCCCATTTGCGTGCGCTTGAAACGCACCAGCGTCAGCCCGACCAGCGCCCCCACCAAGGACGCCAGCATCAAGGTCAGCGGCAGGATCTGCCAGCCGCCCCAGGCACCGAGCATGGCCAGCAGCTTGAAGTCGCCGAAGCCCATGCCCTCCTTGCCGGTGATCAGCTTGAACACCCAGTACACCGACCACAAACTCAGGTAACCCGCCACCGCGCCCCACAGCGCATCGCTCAGCGGCACCAGCAGCCCGAAGGCGTTGACGATCAACCCCAGCCACAACAGCGGCAGCACCAGCACATCCGGCAGCAACTGGTGCTCGGCATCGATCAGGCTCAAGGCGATCAGCCCCCAGGTCAGCAGCATTACCCCCAGCGCCTCGACACCCGGTCCGAAATGCCAGGCCACCAACAGCGAGAGCAGGGCGCTGCCCAGCTCCACCAGGGGATAACGCAGGCTGATCCGCGCCTTGCACCCCGCGCAACGCCCGCGCAGGGCCAGGTAACTCAGCACTGGAATGTTTTCCCAGGCGCGGATCTGGCGCTGACAGTGCGGGCAACGTGAAGCCGGCAGGCACAGGTCGAAGCGCTCGTGCTCGGCCTGCGGCAGCCCCAGCACCTCCTGCGCCTCCCGCTGCCACTGGCGCTCGAGCATGATCGGCAGGCGGTACGCCAGCACATTGAGAAAACTGCCCACCAGCAACCCCAGCACCGCGGCCAAGGTATGGAAGAACGGCGGATGTTCGACGATTACGGTCCAGGCATTCATGTTCAGATCAGGCTACCCAACTGGAAGATCGGCAAATACATCGCCACGACGAGGCCCCCCACCAGCAGCCCGAGGATCAGCACGATGGCCGGCTCCAGCAGCGTGGTCAACTGCTCCAGCGCCTGGCTCACCTGTTCTTCGTAATGCAGCGCGGCCTTGTCCAGCATCCGGTCGAGGGTGCCGCTGGCTTCGCCCACCGCCACCAGCTGGCGCAACAGCGGCGGGAACAGCGCATCCGCCTCCATCGCCTGCTGCAGCCCCATGCCGCCGGCCACGTCCTGGCGCAACTTGAGGATCGCCCGCTCGTGCAGGCTGTTACCACTCACCGGCGCCACCGTGGCCAGTGCATCCAGCAACGCCACGCCGGCGGCGTAGGAGGTCGCCAGGCTGCGGGCAAAGCGCGCCAACGCCGCCTGCCCGAGCAAGGTGCCCACCACCGGCACCCGCAACACCCCGTGCAATATCCACAGGCGCGCCGGCAGATGCCGCCGGTACAACGCCCGCACGCCAAACCCCAGTGCAGTTATCAACAGCACCAACCACCCGACGTGATTGCCCAGCCCTGTGGATAAATCGATCACCCACTGGGTGAACGCTGGCAGCGCCTTGTCGAAACTGGCGAACAACCCCTGGAACCGCGGCACCACCTCCAGCAGCAACAACGCCGCCACCCCCAACCCCGTGAGCAGCAACAGCGCCGGATACAGCATCGCCTTGCGCACCTTCTGCCGCAGCGCCTGGCGTTTCTCCAGCATGGTCGCCATCTGTTCCAGCTGCCGGTCCAGCGTGCCCGACTGCTCGCCCACCCGCACCAGGTTGCAGTACAGCGCATCGAACCACCCCGGATGGCGCTGCAAGGCATCCGCCAAGCCCAACCCCGCCGCCACATCCTGTTGCAACCGCGCCAGCAACGCCGCCATGGCGCTGTTCACCGTGCTGCGCGCCATCACCTCGAACGCCTGCAACAGCGGCACCCCCGCCGTGAGCAAGGTCGCCAGCTGGCGGCTGAACCCCGGCGCATCCACCTTACCCGCGCGCTGCGGCCAGCGCCAACGCAGCCCACCCGCCAGCCGCACCCGTGTCGCGCGAATTCCCTGCTGGCGCAACCAGGCCTGCACGAACGCCGGGCTGCGCCCAGTGTGCTGGCCCTGTTGCGGCGCGCCGCTGGCATCGACGCCTTCCCAGGCGTACAGACGGGTGGAAGCAGGCATGGCGAGAGTCCTTTTGCGCGGGGGCGAAAAGCCCGGTAACAGCTTGCCCGGCCTGCTGCCGGGCGCGTTTCCCTGTGGCTCACTAGAGTAGTCCAGCGAAGATGACGCCCCGCCGCGCAGGGGTGACAAAAGGTGTCGGTTCAGGCCTACTGCGCGCCTGCCGGCCGGGGCGCGCCACGAAGCAAAGCGCCCGCCGCGCCTCCACGTATCACGAAGGAAGACCGTTCATGAAAGGGCAACGAGGTATCACCCTGATCGAACTGATGATCGTCGTCGCGATCATCGGCATCCTGGCGACCATCGCCATCCCCATGTACACCAACCACCAGGCCCGCGCCAAGGCTACCGCCGCGCTGCTGGAGATCTCCGCGCTGAAGACACCGATGGACGTGCGCCTGAACGACGGCAAGGACGTGCCCGACGTCGCCAGCCTCGGCGGCCAGCCCGCCACCGCCCACTGCGCGATCACCGCCAGTGGCAAGGCCGCCGACGGCACCGCCAACATCGCCTGCACCCTGGCCGACGCACCGGCCAATGTGCTGGGCAAGACCGTGACCCTGGCGCGTACCCAGGCAGGCTGGAGCTGCGTGACCACGGTGGAGGAAGACCTCGCGCCCAATGGCTGCACTGTGCAATGAAAGTGAGGTGAAACAGGGGTTTGCGTAACCGACACGGCAGTGGTACGTTGCGCAACACGCCGGTGTAGCTCAGTCGGTAGAGCAGCGCACTCGTAACGCGAAGGTCGCAGGTTCGATTCCTGTCTCCGGCACCACATCCAGCTCCACAGTATTCCGCTGAATGCTTTGGAAGCCCTCTAAACCGGCCTTCTGGCCGGTTTTTCGTTTCCGCGACCCTCCGTCGGGAACCAATAAAATCCCCAATAAACGGGGGTATTTTTGGGGTACAGCGTCTTTCCTGCATGGAGAACGTACCCCTATGCCACGGCTAGCCATTCCGCTCAGCGACCTCAAATGCCGCACGGCTAAACCGCGTGATCGGGCCTACAAACTGTTCGATGGCGGGGGCATGTACCTGTACGTCGCACCCAGTGGTTCGAAGACTTGGCGGCTGCGGTATTTCAAACCAAGCGGCAAGGAAGGCACTCTGATCATCGGTAAGTACCCCATCGTTTCATTGGCCGTCGCAAGGAGCAAGCGCGATGAGGCCAAGGCCTTGTTGCTCGACAACCTTGATCCGATGGAAGAGAAGCAGAAGGCCAAGATCGCTGCTCAGCGGGCGAGTCTTCTCTTTGAAACCGTCGCTTTGGAGTGGCACGTCGAAATGTCCCGACGGTGGACTGAGGGCCACGCCAAGACGGTGCTGAGCAGGTTGCGTACCCATGTGTTTCCACTGATTGGCCAGCGGCCTATCGCTGAACTCGACACCCATGATCTGCTTGAGGTCACCCAGCGAGTCAAGGATCGCGGCACCATGGATGTAGCGTTGCGTGTGCAGAACTATCTATCCACGATCATGCGGGGTGCGAAGCGGGCGCGGCAGATTACTCAGAATCCGGCGCTCGATCTGGCCGGCTCGATTCAAGCGCCGCGCACCGTGCACCGTCCTGCACTCTCGCTGAACCGCCTTCCTGAATTGCTGAGCCGAATCGACAACTACACCGGTCGTGAACTGACCCGGCTTGCAGTGCTACTGACACTGCATGTGTTCGTGCGGTCCAGTGAACTGCGCTTTGCGCGGTGGGATGAATTCGACTTGCAACGTGCGATTTGGGAGATCCCCGATACCCGCAAGCCGATTGAAGGCGTTCGTTACTCCACGCGCGGGACCAAGATGAGTGGGGACATTCAGATAGTGCCGCTGTCGCCTCAAGTCATCGAGATCCTTGAACGGCTGCGCAGCTTGAATCGCTTCTCTGAACTGGTGTTGCCCGGTGACCACAGGTACTGGAAACCCTTGTCGGAGAATACGGTTAACCAGGTGCTGCGCAATATGGGCTACGACACGACCAAGGACGTGTGCGGGCATGGTTTCCGGGCCATGGCTTGTAGTGCCTTGCTCGAATCAGGGCTATGGACGGATGCGGCGATTGAGCGGCAGATGAGCCATCAGGAGCGTAACCGCGTGCGCGCTGCTTACATCCACAAGGCCCAATTTCTGGAGCAACGTCGGTTGATCATGGCGTGGTGGAGTAACTACATCGATGCCAACAGGTCGGGCCATGTCACTCCGCATGAGTTTGCCCACCCGGTAGGCGACAACGTCACCGCCTTGCCAAATGGCCATGGCGCATTCAATCGCGGGTGAGTCTGCAAGATCGACGCTGGCTGCTCTTTCACGCGGGTCCATCCAAACAGGGCTGCAAAGCCGCCCTGTTTGGATGCACCTCACTTTGAAGAGCTAAAAGCCACGACGTTGTCCGGGATGTACCACGGAATTCCACCGATGCATAACCGCTTTTCACGTCCCCAAGAGCGCTGAATCTCAGCCCTTGACCGGCTTTATCCACAGGCGTAGAACTGGCCGTGCAAGCGCTGTCGATGACAGCACCCCAGGTGACCCGAACCTTCAAGGTCACGCCGCTCCCGCGGTGGTTCTCCCCAAGGGCGATTCGCATCCGGCAGCTCGCCCGGTCACCTTCCCGGTGATGGATGCTATCTAATCTCATGGCCCTCGTGCGCCAGCTACACCGTACTGAGCTGCCCTGCAGCAACCTATCCACTTGGTCGACTATTGCGCCAACCTGTGCCCGTCTCTTTCTCCGGAAAGAGACGGGCGCTTCTAACACTGCTGCAGCCCTGATCGCACATGGCTTTGCGGCATTCCCCCTCGTGACAATCGGCGTGACAAACGCCGATGTCACCAGCAACAGCGCTGTAGATGATGGTGCCGCAGACCAAGGAATGGACTGCACCTAACTGACAGTCAGGCTTGCCCCGGTCATCGCATTGCTGTGTTCACCCGGCTCAGGATCTTCAGGCGCTGGTTTAGTCAGCCAGTACTGCCTCCACCCGCCCACCGGCAACGGTGTTGAGGAGGCCAGATCATGAGATGCCCTTGCTCCTGGACGTAAGGAGCCGCCAGTCCCGCGTAGTGGACATTCCCCACAGGTCGCAGGGGCCTTGATCCCTGATAACACTCAACATTCTTGGCGGGATGACGTGGGGCGAGGATCGGAGAGCAGAAAATGAGGTGACTGACATGGCATTGGTGGGTAGACGCGATGGCCGCAATTTCGGCTACGGCAGACAATTGAGCTACGCAGGACCGCAGGCACTGAAAGACATGTTCGGCGGCGGTCATTACGGCACAGTCAAGGCGTACTGTGATCGGTGGCAGGCATTCGTAATGTGGTGCCGCTCCGATCAGGGGCCCGGTATCAATGATGCGCGGATGATTGATCGGAAGGTGTTGGCCGACTATGCGGTGTATCTGCGCGACGTGGTTGGGCGCGGTGATCTCGCCGTCAGCACCGCACAAAACCGGCTATCCAGCGTTAACAGAACCATGGCGGCGCTTCGCGGTGATCAGTACGTGAAGTTGCCCAGTCCGAGCAAGGCGTTGGGTATGCAGCGCACCGGGATTCGCCACTCAGTGCCGCAGGGCCAAGACCGCGATCAGGTTAATGAGATCGTCAATGCGCTTTGCCGCAATCATCAGCAACGCGCCGCTGCAATCGTTCTGTTGGCGCGAGCCACCGGCATGCGCTTGCGTGAGGTGATCCTAGCCGACTTGCCACGGCTGAGCCGTGAGGCTAACGACCTAGGCAGGATCAACATTCAGGACGGCACCAAAGGCGGCCGAGCTGGCGCCCCGGCGCCCCGTTGGATTGCGGTGCACGACCATATTCAAGGTGCACTTGGGTTTGCACGGCAGGTGTCGCCTGCGGGTAGCCGCAACCTCATTGCGCCGCACGAAAGCTACCTTGACGCTCTACAGGACATCGTCCGCCCGGCGCGGGACATCCTGCATGCACACAGCCTCAAAGGCTTTCATGAGCTGCGAGCGGGGTACGCATGTGAGCGCTACGAGCAAATCACCCAACACCGCGCACCTATAAACGGGGGTCAATGCTGCCAGTTAGATCAGCACCTTGACCGCGAGGCTCGGAGGCAAATCAGCTATGAGCTGGGGCACGGTCGGGTCGACGTCGTCACTGCGTACATTGGAGGGCGTACATGAGCAAGCCATTCGATATGGAGCTGTTCTTAACCAGCGTCCTGACCGGGTCCTACGCGACGCGGCAACGCCATTTGCGGCAGGCAAAGGTTATCCAAACTGCAATCGCTGAGCGATGGCAACGAGAAACGCCTTGGGTTTGGCAAAGAAAGCATGTCGCTTGGTTCCTGGATCATCGCCTACGTGAACGCAGTGACGCAACGCGTTATTACTATCGACTGACCGTGGAGCTGCTAGTTCGTCGTTTAGAAAAAACATGGTTCTTCAAGTGCCAAGCGAAGATCTGATTGATAGTAGCGACCGACCTCTTTCGAGCCAAAGCAGCCCTTTGTGAAGGGCTGTTCTTGGAAGGAGCAGACTGCCCCCTAAAAAATAAATACGTCTTATTTCTATTTAGGTGAGTGAAGTGGTTTTCGATATGGCAGATTTTGACCTCCAGGATGGATGCAGATTGCCATTACTAGCAGGTGTCGCTACGCTCAACATTTTTACGGATTCACAATCGACATAGACAACAGCTGATAACCTCTTCAAAAAACACGTATGGAGCACGCATATGTCAGAACTCTCCGGGAACTCATCATCTAGAGCTATTGGAAGCGTTTATAAAGAGAATAAAAGATTTGTTGTAATTGGTTTGACTGGAAGAACAGGTTCAGGTTGCTCTACATCAGCAGAAATTCTTTGTAGTACCGCCATTGAGCTTCCAGAGAACGCATATGTCGGAATATCTAATAATGAGCTAAGAAAACACCGAATAATTAAAAAATTCATTGAGCATCGATGGCAGCCATTTAAGTGTCTTCAAGTTAGAACGGTTATAACTAGATTCATCCTTGCATTAAATTTTTCGGAATTTTGTCGCTTTGTTTCAGATGTTATGGCTAGAGATATACATAATGCCTCAGAGGCCATGAGGGAGATAAAAGAAGAGTATGATAATCTACATGTCGAGATATCGGAATATCTTAGGAGTCCGGAAAGCACGCTAGATGAAATAGAAGATAAGCAAGAATTTGCTTTTGATCTATACTTCAATAGGTTGCCGGTCTTCTCGGATAAAATACGAGAAGGTCTAAAAAAAATTTCGCTTGATGCATACACAAAAATATACCAGGCCGCAGGCGATAACATACGAGCGTCAGGTCAAGCAAATAGTTCTAGGTTTGATGATTCAAAAGTTTTTCATTTCCCTAGGACTATAAATAAAATAATAAAGTCTGCGCACCATTTGGCTCGAAAGAATAATGAGTCCTGTTTCATTGTGATTGATGCTATTAGGAATCCATACGAAGCAATATTTTTCAAAGAGCGTTACGCTGGTTTTTATCTGGTATCAATAAACACAGAAAATGAAAATAGGCTGGCCCACCTCCGCAGTACACACAAATTCTCTGAGTCTCAAATAAAAGACCTTGATGAAAAAGAGTACCCAAGAAAGCTTTCTGGGTATAGTAAGTTCATATCGCAAAACATTCAGAAATGCATTGAGATATCCGATATACACATACACAATCCTAGAAAAGAGCAGTTCAATAATGTTGAGCTTAAGTGTCAGCTTGCTTGGTATGTTTCTCTAGTGCAACATCCAGGCTTGGTGATGCCAACATCTTTGGAGAACTGCATGCAAATTGCTTATACGGTCAAGCAAAGTTCAGGATGTATATCAAGACAAGTGGGAGCGGTTGTAACGGATGAGGAGTTCTCAGTAAAATCAGTTGGGTGGAACAACACGCCACAGGGACAGGTGCCATGCCTTCTCAGAAATGCCGAAGATTTACTGCTTGGTCAAGACACTCCTGCATATAGTGAGTATGAAAGAAATGATATTAAATTCAGGGAGGTTTTGCATGAGAAATTTGATGGGCTTAGAAAATCAACCTTGTTGGAAGGTCGTAATTTGTCCTTCTGCTTTAAAGACATGCAAAATGAAATAGACGGTGAAAAAAACCAAGTTCACACTCGTTCGCTGCACGCCGAAGAGAATGCTTTCCTTCAGATTTCAAAGCATGGTGGAATGAAGCTTAGGAATGGAGTACTATTTACTACAGCCAGTCCATGCGAACTTTGCTCCAAGAAAGCTTACCAGCTTGGAATAAGTAAAATTGTATACATTGATCCATACCCTGGAATTGCCACTAGGCATACTCTATTGGTCGGAAGCAGCAGGCCAGAGTTACAGCTTTACAGGGGCGCAGTTGGTAGGGCATATCACCAGCTTTATCAGCCAATAATGCCATACAAGGATGAGCTTGAAACGCTGCTATCTATACCCGGTAGCGCAAACAAAAAAGCTATTCGGGCAAAAATGCTAGAAAAAGAAAATCTAGAACTAAGAGAAGAACTTGCTCGGCTGAAAAAACAGCTAGATGATCTTAATAATCATAAAGGATAAGCCGCCTATTTGTATGGGGGTATCAATGTCCTGGGTAGAACGAGAAGAGTCGGCTTTGAACCTGACAACTTCTTATGACTGACCACACGCTTATCATTTTCAGATACTCCAGGATGAGTGCTGTTTGTCGGAGAATCTTTGGGGAAACGACCGTAATGGGTCGATGGCCGCCAGTTACGGCTGAACGCTATCGATCCATAGCTGCCTCTCGCGAAGGGCAGCAATCGGCCAGAATCGGACATTAATAGACTGAAGCGCTCAGCCCATGATTGAGCGCAGACACACTGCTGATGACTTTGTATTCTCGGAAAAATTTCTCGTAATTCCTTTTGCCCTTCTAGCGTGACTAGTGCTTGGAGTAACTGGCTAAAGGGGTAAGGCATAGGCAAAAAGCGTCATGCGGCACAAGTATCCGAAAGAATCGGGCCATTTCCATCTCCCAACTGTTAAGTTAGGTTTTTCGAGCGACTAAAATGCAATATGGAAGGCATGTATGAAGCACTGGACTGAACCAAATGGAATGTTTTTGATTCAAATTCCAATCGATTGGCAGTACCTTAATTCAGGCCTTAGCGACTATGAGGAGAAGTCGCCTTACGGGTTTCAACCTTATGAAGACCCCCTAGGTTGCTTTCAGATAAGTTGTTATCCGCTGAGCGAGCTTGCTCCTAGCATCGCCATAGCCAATCCAAACGGAGTCAGAAATTTAAGCTGGAAGGCGTCCAGGGAAGATAATTCCGAATTTTGCACACATCTGTTCTTCGGCGCTTATTATGATCAAGCATTGATAGGTAAATATATCTACGATGCGGGTCTTGAAGGCGACAAGAGGATTGCCAAACAGCTTGGGATCGCGATTGAAATCCTAAACTCGGTTGTGATAGTCCCAGAGAGTGATCGTAAACTGGCTGCTGATCTCGATAAGTTTGATCGATTCACAGGGGCTCTTGCGGCGTCACATGATCTCCTATATGCAGCAATTGATGCAGGGGCATGTATTGAGATAATTGCAATTGCAGCAAATCAAATAGATGCATATTTAAGATTGAGTCTGGTAATTGCAACGCAGCTAGAGAAAAAGACGAACGATATCGAAACTAGATACTTGTTCCAAGCAGATGGAGAGAAGGGGATAATGGAAAGGAAGGTTTTCGAAGATGCTTTAAAATTAAAAGTAATTGATCTGGAGGCTTTTAATGGCTTGAATGAGCTCTACAACTTGAGAAATCGCGTTATTCACCGATACATAATCTCAGATATCAAATCACGT
This sequence comes from Pseudomonas sp. RIT623, assembly GCF_004519305.1. Taxonomy (GTDB): domain Bacteria; phylum Pseudomonadota; class Gammaproteobacteria; order Pseudomonadales; family Pseudomonadaceae; genus Aquipseudomonas. The sequence continues at coordinate 37,953 of NZ_SOZA01000035.1, forward strand.
GATCTCGTCGAGATTGCTGGGAAATATTTGAGCGCTTTGGAACGAACACGTCTAACTCTTCGCGACTTCGAGCAGAAACAAGCAGTCGTGCCTTATGGGGTGTACGGAACGAAGTTTGGTAAAACCCTTGTTACGGACGACGCTATAAGGCGGTTACATGCAAGCGCAAATGACAAACATCTTCTTGAAAAATATAAGAGAAGCGTTAGTGACAGAAGAAGCTAGGCTCTGTACGAAATCCCGAGAAACCTAATCGCCGCCCCTCAGCTGCGGAGATTTTGTAGAGCCCCCACCATCAACGAAAAGGAATTCTGTGATGGAAATGCGTTACGAACCTTGAGGCCTGCTCGTCAACCAATATATTCCAGTAGCGCTGGTCCAATCCATCATTTTTTCATTCCAGCAACCGCCAAGCCCTTGTGCAAGCACTTGGGCCACGTCCTCGAACATCTTCCAGCCAGCGTCCTCTGATATCTCGATCGTCGCCATACGTCACTTCACCCAGCAGACACAGATTTTTGTGGCTCCCGCGAACGACTGCAATGGATCGTTTTCTGTAGTTCCCCAATCTAGCATTTGAGGCAGCTGGGCGTAGCTCTCACTTGGCCTTCCGCAATTCCCGATTCGATTCCACTGAAAGCCATAACTAGCTGATTTGTCTATAGATACAGATATCCATAAAGGCATCGGTCAGCGATCTTTGTAGAGCTGATAGGCAGTGAAATTATCAAGAGATATACGCCTCCCACTGCACGCCACGCATTACTAAGCGACCAGTTACTTTTGAGAGTAACGCAAGCAAGCGAGCCAAACCCACCCCAGCTTCGTTGAAGAGAATGTATGCAGCAGTACCGTCATGACCAAATAGAACTCCGTCGTTCTTGATCAGAATCCCTTTTGTTAAATCTAAATAGACATCTGGCTGACCTGTTGCGGGCAGCTCTGTTAGTTTGCGCTCAATGACATCCAAAGCAGAGCCTCCATATGTTACAACAACATTCAATATCCTTGCATATGGCCAGTCTAGGTCGCCTAATTCAACTCCCTCTAATGTGCTTGGTACTAGCTTGTTCACGCTTTCAATATTGATCGCAATAGCGTCGAGAGTAGATGGGGAGATTTGGGTCTTAATTTCGAAAGTCGCTACAGTTCCCTCCTGAAATATAAGATCATGGCCGCTAGCAAAAGGTAGTCTTGGCATAGACCGCAACATCAGAACAATGTCTTGTTGTTTTGAACGCCCCCCGTTCGAGTCAATAATCATCCCACTCACAACGCTGGTCATTTCTGGGAGATGCGCAATGAGAAAATCTTGGATAAGGCGTTCGCGCGCCGACCCAGCGGTGGCAGAGTGACCTAGCACGTTGCTCATTTCATATTGAGCATTCAATGCTTTAACAGCTCCTTGGCAGTATTGGACTAGCGGTTTCATTCGGCAGCTCTTTTTTGGATTTGCGTGAGCCACGATTCTGTAGAAGTCTCGGAGGGACTGCAAATGGCTGTCAGTTGTTCTCTGCCAAGTGCAGCTATGGGTCGTTTTCTGTCGTCCCTCTCATAGCTTTCGGGGCGGGTGTGCGTAGCTCGCACTGGATCCTCCGCAAGTCCCGATTCGATTCCACTAAAAGCCATAACTAGCTGATTTGTTTATAGATACCCTATGAGGTACGTCAAGAAATCCACTAAATTCCAACCCCGCGAAAACCGGGCCCTCCCGACCAACAACCGTCCGTCTGTCTCCGTACTGTTCTTCGTAAACCTCAATCAAGCTTCGTTCAGCGGCGCCGAACCGGCCCTTTGGGTGGCGTTTACGTGTCCTTGAGTTTGTAGGCGGTTTCCCGCAGCATCCATCGCCTTTTTCCAGCCTTCCTAAGCTTGCATTAGCAGCCTCCAAGGCATAAATTCCCTCCGTCGCCGAAGCATCGGCGACGCGACCTTGGCCGGTCGGAATCGAAAGGCGCAACAGCGCCCAGTCTTCATCGCAGGCGCTTTTTTTGTGCCCGCGATGTCGCGTCATGGCGGTGGTGCGCGGGACACCTTCGGGTGTGCCGGGCCCCTTTCGTCCCGGTCGGCCAACCCGCGTACTGCTGCCACCTAAACTTGCTTGGCCGCGAGCGGTGGCAGTTCCACAACGAAAGGAACTCATGCATGACCACCAAGATACTGAGGATCCTCGCATCCGCTCTCCGCCGCCCAACCCGTGCGGCCACCCCATCCCCAACCTTCTACCCGATCGACAGCCAGTCCCTCGCCGAGCGCGCCAACCGCGAGGTGCGCCATGACTGACCATGAACGCATGTCTACCCTGCAAAGCTACGTCTGGACCCTCGAACTGCTAGGCGAGGCGCTGGTCCAGCATGACGAGGTGCTCGAGTGCGAGCACAACCCGCAACTGAGCTTCCGCAACACTGCGGGCATTCACCAGGCGATCCGGATCATCAGCCGGTTGGCCAGCGAGCAGTTCGGCAAGCTGGAGGCGATGAAGGAGGAGAGTGTTTCTGGGGATTGATGCTGCGGAGTATTGGGGCCGCTTTGCGGCCCTTTCGCGGCACAAGGCCGCTCCTACAGGTACGGCGTTAGCTTGAGATTCTGCGGAGTCCTGTGCCGATGCTACTTGCCCGCGAAGGGCTGCACAGCAACCTCGCTAGTGGCGATGAAGCGCTAACTGAGCAGGTCAGCATTTTCAACGCCCCCCCACATCAGGCCCTACCAGAACCACCCACCCCGAGCCAGCTCCTGCTCACAACTCCGATACTGCGCCCCAAACACCGAAGCCCGCGCCTGCACCTTCTGCGACACGTTCTTCAGCCACGGCTTGGCGTCGTAACTACGGTTGCGGTAGCCGCCCCAGCCTTCGTGGTAATTCAGGTACTGGCCATAGGCGTCCCACTTGGACGTGCCATTCACCCGCTGGCTCTTCTGCATGTACCAGCCCATGAAGTCGAGGGCGTCGGCGAAGTCGTCGCGGGCGGCGCCCCAGCCGCCGGCTTCGCGCTTGTAGTCGGCCCAGGTCTCGTCCTTGGCCTGGGCGTAGCCGTAGGCGGTGCTGACCCGGCCCCAGGGGATGAAGCCGAGGAAGTAATAGCGCGGCGGCAGGGCGTCGTGCTTGAACGAGGACTCCTGGTACATCATCGCCATCGGCACCTGCACCGGGGCGCCCCAGCGCGCCTGCATCTTCAACGCCGCCTCGTGCCACTTCGGCTTCTCGCGGAAGATTTCGCAGAGGTTCTCGGGGTTGGCGGGGGGCTTGGTGGCGCAGCCGGCAAGGGCCAGGAGCAGGGCTGGCAGCAAGGGCCGAAGCATGACGGGAGTTCCTTTTGCGAACGTCGGGGGTGCTGGCGCTTTATACCGTCTTTTCAGGCGCAGATGAATCAGCGGCTGCGGCGCAGTGTGATTGTGGGCAGGTGATTTTCTGAGCTGTGGGCTTGGGTGATTACGGGTCACGAAGCGGGTTCACAACCTCGGGCCCCCGGGGCCGCTTCGCGGCCCTTTCGCGACACAAGGCCGCTTCTACAGGGGGCGATGCAACGCGGTCAGCGGGTGCTCGCCTGCTCGATCAGCAATTGCCAGTTGCGGGCTTCCTGCCAGTCGCCGGCGAAGGGCAGTTGCAGCCAGTACGGGTGCTGGCCGGCGCTTTGCAACTGAACGTGCAGGGTAAAGCTGCGCACGGTGTCGTGGGTGGTGGTCGAGGTGGAGCGGGACTTGCCGCCGCCGATCATGCCGAAATGGTTGTTGAACGCATAGACGTTGCGCCAGCCGTGCTTGGTGGTGGTCTTGGTGGTGCTGCGGGTGACGGCCTGCTCGTCCACGCGCACCTGCTTGAGCACTTGTGGCGCGTCCATCAGGGCGTGGCGCTCGCCGGTTTCCGGGGCCAGCACATACAGCACGCGGCTGTCGGGGAACACCGCCAGCATGCGCCCGCCGCGGCAAACCCAGCGATACGGCCCCAGGGCCTGGTTGGCCAGAAACGCCTTGCCTTGCTCCATGCGCGTCGCATCGAGGGCGTGGCAGGCCTTGTCCAGCGCGCGTTGGCGCGGGTACCACAGCACCGACACCGGGTAATACAGCAGCCACAGCAGGCACCACAGCAACAGCGCATAGATCGGCCCGCCGATGTAATGGCCCTGCCACATCCACTTGAGCATCAGGTAGCCGCAGTAGGCCGTCTGCAGGCCCATGAAGGCCAGGGTGACCTGGCGCCTGCGCTGGCGCAGGCGGGCTTCGGCTTGCTGCACCTGGTCAAGGGCTTGGCTGAGCGGGGCTGGGGTGGCGGTGAGGTTGGTATCGGGGCTGGCAACGGCTTGTCGAAGGGGCATGGGGCATCCTGCACGTAGAGACAACGCGCCACTCTGGGCGCGGCGGGGCGGCAGTATACCTTGGCTAAAACCCTGGTTTATCCCTGCGAATGGAATCGCCGGCGCCTCACGAACAAGCCCACGCCCAGCGCCGTGGCAAAGACCGACAGCAGGCCCAGGTCCAGCACGAACCACCGGGTTTGGCTGAGCACCAGGCAGCCGACCGCACCGGCTACCATCAGCGCCACGCCAAGCCACTTGCGCAGTGGGTAGGGCTTGAGCAAGCGATCCAGCAGGCCATACAGCACCAAGGCCAGCAGCGCATAAATCAATTCGGTCACAGGCAGCGTCCTCAGGGCTTGATGATCAGGGTCGAGGTGGTGTGCTGCGGGCCAATGCCGCCGTTGACCTGCGCCTCGATACTGACCAGCACGTCGCCGGCATGGTAGGTGGGCAGGATGTCATTGGCATAGGCCCGCACCCCTGCGCCCACCGGCACCCCCACATTAGGAGGTGGCCACGGCACTGGTGGCGGCGGCGAACGCCGAGGCGGCCAGGTTGGCGACCTTGGTGCGCTGGGCATTGAGGGTGTCGCCCTGCTGGCGGGTCAGCGGCTTGGAGATGCCGACCTTCATCACGCACGGCAAGCCTTTGGCCAACATCTTGTCGTACACCTCGACGACCTTGCTGTTGACCTCGTAGTGGGCGTTTCTCGCTTCGCCGAAATGCAGCTCGCGCAGGCGCCCGCGCTCGCTGTCGGTCAGGGTGATCTGCGAGACGTTGAAGACGATCCCGTGATTGCCCATGTATTGGAAAGTCCCTTCGAACTTCATCTGCACGCATCCTTACGAGGCAAATGGCGATTTTCCATGACGCACGGTAGGCCGGCAAATGGTGGCATCTGGCTATTCCGTTGTCTGGCCGATTTATCTTCTGGGGGCTGCGCATACCGACGGGCGCGCCTTCCCCCGAAGCGATTTTTTTGCCGCGCAATCGCGAAAAAATATAGCTATCCCTTTCGCCTGACGCCGAAGTACCCTGCGCAGTGGCGGGCGACCGCCCCTTGCTCGATGGCCGGCGAATGCGTGGCCGGGCAAGGCCGTGACAACAGGTCGAACAGGAACGCTCGGCCCAACAACAAAAACAAGAGATGTCATCGACATGGATGTGAGATGTAATCAGCTCAAGACGCTGACGGCCACCCTGTGCCTGGCGTTCGCCCCCGCATTGCCGCTGACGGCTGCGGCGGCCTATCAAGAAGCCGGCCGTGCCGGCGACCCTGCCAGCTGGCGCTCGGCCGAATACCAGCAGGACTGGGGCCTGGAACGCATGCAGGCCAACCAGGCCTATGCCGCCGGCATCACTGGCGCCGGGGTTCGCATCGGCGCCCTGGACTCGGGGTTCGATGCCGCCCATCCCGAAGCCAGCCCCGGGCGTTTTCATCCCGTCACCGCCACCGGCCAGTACCTGGACGGCACGCCGTTCACGGTGTCCGGGGTGCTCAATGGCGCCAATGACAGCCATGGCACCCATGTCACCGGCACCATGGGCGCGGCGCGCGATGGCGTGGGCATGCATGGCGTGGCCTTCGATGCCCAGGTGTATGTGGGCAACACCAACAAGAACGACAAGTTCCTGTTCGGCACCGACCCGGATCCGCGCTACTTCAAGGCGGCCTATGACGCCCTGGTGGATGCCGGCGCGCGGGCCATCAACAACAGCTGGGGCAGCCAGCCCAAGGATGTCAGCTACCAGACCCTCGAGGGCCTGCGCGCGGCCTACGCCCAGCATTACCAGCAAAACACCTGGCTTGACGCTGCGGGCGACGTGGCGCGGCGGGGTGTGATCAATGTGTTCAGTGCCGGCAACAGCGGCTATGCCAATGCCAGCGTGCGCTCGGCGCTGCCGTACTTCCAGCCGGAGCTGGAAGGCCACTGGCTGGCGGTGTCGGGCCTGGACAAGAACAACCAGCAAAAATACAACCAGTGCGGCATCGCCAAGTACTGGTGCCTGGCTACCCCTGGCGCGGCGATCACCAGTACCGTGCCCGGTGGCGGCTACGCCACCTACAACGGTACCTCGATGGCCTCGCCCCATGCCACCGGGGCACTGGCCCTGGTCATGCAGCGTTACCCCTACCTGAACAACCAGCAGGCCCTGGAGGTGCTGCTGACCACCGCGCGCCAGCTCGATGGCTCGCCCACCCAGGGGCCCAGCGAGCGAGTGGGCTGGGGTGTTCCGGACCTTGGCCGGGCGTTGCACGGCCCGGGGCAACTGCTGGGCGAGTTCAACGTCAACCTGGGGCGTGGGCAGGGCGATAGCTGGAGCAACGGCATCTCCGACCAGGCCCTGGCGCAGCGCCAGGCCGAGGACGCCGCCGAGCGCCAGGCCTGGCAGCAGACCCTCAAGGATCGTGGCTGGGAGCAGGGCCTGGGCGTGGGGGCCAGCCAGCAGGATCGCAGCGACTATGCGTTGGGCATGGCCCGCGACGCGGCGGCCGCGCAGCGGGTCTACCAGGGCAGCCTGGTCAAGGCCGGGGCTGGCTGGCTGGAGCTGTCCGGCGACAGCAGCTACCGCGGGCCGACCCGGGTCGACGGCGGCTTGCTGGTGGTCAATGGCAGCCTGCAATCGGCGGTGACGGTCAACGCCGCGGGCACCCTGGGCGGCAGCGGGCGGGTCGCGGCCCTGACCGCCAGCGCCGGCGGCGTGGTGGCCCCGGGCAATTCCATCGGCACCCTGAATGTCGCCGGCAACCTGGACTTGCAGCCGGGCTCGACCTATCGGGTGGAACTCTCGCCCACGGCCAGCGATCGCCTGCTGGTGGGTGGCCAGGCCCGTGTCGCTGGCGCCAACCTGAGCCTGGCCCCCGAGGCGCGGCCGAACCTGCTGGCTGGTGGCCCGGTCGCCAGCCTGGTGGGGCAGCAGTTCGACATCCTGCAGGCGGCGGGTGGCGTCGATGGGCGCTTCGCCCAGGTGCAGCCCGACTACCTGTTCCTGGGGGCCGTGCTCGACTATTCGGCCAATGGCGTGCAACTGGATGTGACCCGCAGCGCGGCGACCTTCGACAGTGTCGGTGCCACGGCCAACCAGCGCGCCAGCGGTGGTGCCGTGGAGCGCTTGGGGCCGGGCAACCCGGTGTACGAAAGCCTGCTGCTGTCGACCTCGGTGGCCCAGGCCCAGGACGGCCTGCGCCAGTTGGCCGGGGAGATCTACCCGGCACTGGACTCGATGCTGCTCAGCCAGGGCGCGGTGCTGCGTGATGCCTTGGGCGAGCGTGTGCAAGCGGATGCCTTGCAAGCCAACACTGCCTCGAGCGAGGCGGGGGCGTCGCAGCTGTGGCTCAAGGGCCTGGGCAGTTGGGGGCGCATCGAGGGCGTGCAGGGCACCGAGTCCTACACCAGCTCCCTCGGCGGCCTGCTGCTGGGCCTGGACCGTGACTTCGACGCGCAGACTCGCGCCGGCCTGGCCGCCGGCTACAGCGACAGCTCCCTGGGCATGGGTGGCAGCCACTCGCGGGCCACGGTCGACAGCTACCACCTGGGCGGCTATGTGCGTCACGACATCGACCAACTGCGCCTGAGCCTGGGCGGCAGCTACAGCTGGCACCGTGCCGACGTGCGCCGCGACCTGGCCTATGCCGAGGTCTCCGGCCGCCAGCGCGCGCGGCTCGATGCGCGCAGCCAGCAGCTGTTCGCCGAGGCGGCCTATCGTCTGGGGTCGTCGGCGCTGCAACTGGAGCCCTTCGCCAACCTGACCTACCAGCACCTGCAGCGCGACAGCTTCGATGAAAAGGGCGACGCCGCGGCGCTGCATGCCGGCGATGAACAGCGCGATGCCTGGCTCAGCACCTTGGGCCTGCGTGGCCGTCAGCAATGGCAGCTGGGCCCGCAACAAGACCTGCAACTGGCGGCCAGCCTGGGCTGGCAGCACCGCCTGAGTGGTACCCAGGACAGCGAGCACCTGGCCTTCGCCGGCAGCGACCAGGCATTTCCGGTGCACACCGCGCCGGCCTTGCGCGACGCCGCGCTGGTGGGCTTGCAGGCACGCCTGGGCTTGGCCCGCGACCTGGACCTGAGCCTGGACTATCAGGGGCGCCTGGCCAGCCGTGAACAACAGCATGGCGCAGGGCTGAGCCTGCAATGGCGCTTCTGAGGCGTCGCGCGCCTGGCAAGACGGAGTTCGACCAACGCAGTTTTCCATCCATGCAGCTAAGGAAGGTTGTAGTGAAGCAAATCAGAAAGGATGACGGTGCACGTGGGCAGGGCGGGGCGCTGGTCCCACTGGGGTGGGCGTTGCTGGGTTCGGCGGCGTTGCTGGGCACGGCCCAGGCGGCGCCCTATGTCGAGAGCGGGCGCCTGGGGGATGCCAGCAGCTGGCGCAGCAGCGAGTTCAAGGCCGACTGGGGGCTGGGGGCGATCAACGCCGACAGCGCCTATGCCGCCGGCTACAGCGGCAAGGGCGTGAAGCTTGGGATCTTCGACCAGCCGGTCTACGCCCCGCACCCCGAGTTCGCCGGCAAGGACAAGATCGTCACCTTGGTCACCAGCGGCACTCGCCAGTACACCGACCCCTACATCAAGGTAAACGCCGGCGATGCCTTTCGCTATGACGGCAGCCCGTCGGTGGGCTCCGATGGCAAGCTCGGCTCCCATGGCACCCACGTCGGCGGCATCGCCGCCGGCAACCGTGATGGCGTCGAGATGCATGGCGTGGCCTTCGCCGCGCAGATCATCAGCGCCGACAACGGCGACCCCGGCCCCGAGGACGGCATCGTCCTGGGCAACGATGGCGCGGTGTACAAGGCCGGCTGGGACAGCCTGGTGAACAGCGGCGCGCGGATCATCAACAACAGCTGGGGCATCGGCATCACCGATCGCTTCGCCAAGGGCGGGCGCAATCCGGACTTCCCGCATTTCACCCTGGACGATGCCCGGGCGCAGTTCGCGCAGATCCAGCCGCTACTGGGCACCATGCCCGGCGGCGCCTATGACGGCGCCATCGCCGCTGCCCGCAGCGGCGTGCTGACCATCTTCGCCGCCGGCAACGACTACAACCTGAACAACCCCGATGCGATTGCCGGGCTGGGCTATTTCGTCCCGGAGATCGCCCCCAACTGGATGACCGTGGCGGCGTTGCAGCAAAACCCCGACACCAGCAGCGCCAACCCTTACGTCATCAGCACCTTCTCGTCTCGTTGCGGCTATACCGCAAGCTTCTGCGTCTCGGCCCCCGGCACGCGCATCTACAGCGCGGTGATTGGCGGCACCAGCCTGGCCGACCTGACCCAGGGCTACGCCAACAAGAACGGCACCTCCATGGCCGCGCCCCATGCCGCGGGCGCGGCGGCGGTGCTGATGGAGCGCTTCCCGTACATGAGCGGCGCGCAGATCGCCAGCGTGCTGCGCACCACCGCCACCGACATGGGCGCGCCGGGCATCGATGCCTTGTACGGCTGGGGCATGATCAACCTCGACAAAGGTATCCGTGGCCCGGCGATGCTGGTCACCGAGCAGGACATCCCCGAGGAATTGCGCATCGCCGGTGGCTACGGCCCGAGCCAGTTCGTGGCTGATTTGCCGGGTATCGGCGCGCTGGTGGACGCCGGCAGGCCCACTGAGCGGCGTTGCAACGGCCTGAGCTGCGGGCTCGACCTGTGGAGCAACGACATTTCCGGCCATGGCGGCTTGACCAAGCAGGGCATCGGCACCCTGGTGCTCAGCGGCAACAACACCTACTCCGGCCCGACCCTGGTCAACCAGGGGCGGCTGGCGGTCAATGGTTCGCTGCAATCGACGGTGACGGTCAACGACGGCGGCGTGCTCGGCGGCAATGGCCGGATCGGCGCGCTGGTGGTCAGCCGTGGCGGCGTGGTGGCGCCAGGCAATTCCATCGGCACCTTGCGCGTCAGTAACGACGTGACCTTCCAGCCGGGCTCGACCTATGCGGTGGAGGTGGACAGCACCGGCAGCGACCGCCTGGTCAGCGACGGCACGCTGGCCGTGGGCGGCGCCAACCTGGCCCTGGACCTGCAGAACCCCGGGGTTTCGCTGCAATCGCAGCAGGCCACCAGTCTGGTGGGGCGGCAGTTCGACATCCTCAGTGCCGCGGGCGGCGTGCAGGGCAGTTTCGCCGCCGTGCAAGCCAACGCCTTGTTCCTTGGCGGTGGCTTGGCCTACAGCGCCAATGGGGTGCAACTGGCGGTGCAGCGTAACGCCACGTCCTTCGCCAGTGTCGGCTTGACCGCCAACCAGCGTTCGCTGGCCGCGGCGGCCGATCGCCTTGGCGCGGGCAACCCGGTCTACGAGAGCCTGCTGCTGTCGGCCGATGCTGCCAGCGCCCAGCAGGCGTTCGATCAGTTGTCCGGGGAAATCCACCCAGCGGTGGGCAACCTGCTGCTCAACGACAGCCGCCAGGTGCGTGATGCCGTGGTCGAGCGCACCCGCCAGCAGCGCCTGGACGGCCAGGACAACGGCCTGTGGATCAAGGCCCTGGGCGCCTGGGGCAAGGCCGAGGGTGATTCCGGCCGGGCCCGCTACAGCAGTTCCATCGGTGGCATGCTGCTGGGTATCGACGGGCAGATCAGCGAGGACACCCGCATCGGCGTCTTCACCGGCTACAGCGACAGTTCGCTGAGCATGGGCGATGATCGTCACTCCTCGGCCAGCGTCGACAGCTACCACCTGGGCGCCTATGCCGGCAAGGAGCTGGAGCAAATGCGCTTGAGCGCGGGCGTCAACCACAGCTGGCACCGCATCGAGACCAAGCGCGAGTTGCACTACAACGAGGTCAGCGATCGCCAGAAGAGCAAGCGCGATGCGCAGAGCACCCAGGTGTTCGGCGAGGCGGCCTGGAAGCTCGACCTGCCCAGCGTGGCGCTGGAGCCGTTCGCCAACCTGGCCTATGTGCACATCGCCAGCGATAGCTTCACCGAGCACGGCGGCGCCGCCGCGCTCAAGGGCGGCGAGGACAACCGCGATGCCTGGCTCTCGACCCTGGGCATGCGCGCCGGCAAGCAGTTGCAATTGTCCAGCGGCCAGGCGGTTGAGCTGTCCGCCACCCTGGGCTGGCAGCACAACCTGAGCTCGACCGGGGCCGACCAGCACCTGGCCTTTGCCGGGCAGGGCGACACCTACAAGGTCCAGGCGCTGTCGCTGGACCGCGACGCGGCGGTGGTTGGCGCCCGGGCGGGCATCGCCCTGAGCCGCGAGGCCCGGGTCAACCTGGACTACAACGGTCTGCTGGGCAGCCGCGACAAGAGCCACGGGGTCGGCCTGACCCTGGATTGGGCGTTCTAAGCCCCGGCTGCGCAAGACCTTGCAGCGGCCCCGGTGATCGATCGAATGCCACCGATCACTGGGGCTGCGTTGCAGCCCTTTCGCGACACAAGGCCGCTCCACGCACGCCAAGGACGTGTGACGCCTTTGTACGCAAAATCCGCGCTCTTCCGGCCCATATCGCGTATGGTGTCAGCCAGATCTCCTTGGAAACACCCGGCCTGCCCCTCACGTCGAGCGCGGGCGCGCCTCGACCATTCTCACCCGCAGCATGGACCGCTCGGCACTGCTCAGCACAACGTTGCACGACATCGGGATAGGTAATGACCCTGCAAAAGCGTAACAACGTGCACATCGCTGGGAGCGGCAGTACCACCTTGATCCTGTCGCACGGCTTCGGCTGTGATCAGTCGATGTGGCGTTGCCTGCTGCCTCATCTGGTCACGCGCTTTCGCGTGGTCACCTACGACCTGGTCGGTGCCGGCCAGTCCGACCTTGCGGCCTACGCGGCGGAAAAATATGCGTCGCTCTGGGGCTATGCCACGGACCTCAACGAGCTGATCGAGGCATACGCCGTGGGGCCGGTGATCGTGGTCGGGCACTCGGTAAGCGCGATGATCGGCGTGCTGGCCGAGCGTCAGCGGCCCGGGCGGCTTGCCGGCCTGGTGATGATCGGCGGCTCGCCCTGCTACATCGATTCGCCGGGGTACACCGGTGGCTTTGCGCCAGATGAAATCCAGGCGCTGCTCACCACCCTCGATGACAACTACCTCGGCTGGTCCAGTTCCATGGCCCCGACGCTGATGGGCACGCCGGGGCAACCATTACTGCAGGCGGAGCTGACCAGCAGTTTCTGCCGTACCGACGCGCAGATCGCCCGGCACTTTGCCCGGGTCATCTTCCTTTGCGACCACCGCCAGGAGGTCAGCGGCCTGCCGGTGCCGACGCTGATCGTGCAATGCACGGGCGACCCGGTGGTGCCGCTGGCCGTGGGCGAGTACCTGCACCGTGTGCTCCCAGACAGCCAGCTGAGCCTTATCGACAACATGGGCCATTACCCGCAGCTGAGCGCCCCGGGAGCCTGCGCCGCGGCGATGGATGCGTTCTTTGCTGGCCATGGATTCGGCCATGGATGATGCCGCCTTGTTGTTCGATGAGTCGTTGTTCGAGCACGCGCCGTGCGGGCTGGTGGTCATGGCCGCAGATGGCACCGTGCTGCGCTGCAACCAGACGTTCAGCCAGTGGCTGGGGCATGATCCGGCGGCGTTGCAGGCGAGCAGTTTCGATCAGTTGCTGACGCCTGCGGGGCGGGCGTTCCAGCTCACGCACTGGGGGCCGTTGATGAACCTGCAGGGCTCGGTATCGGAGGTGAAGCTCGAGCTGCGTCACCGCGATGGGCACCTGCTGGCCATGCTGCTCAACGGCGTGCGGCGTGAAACCGCCGAGGGGGTGCGCTACCACCTGGCGCTGCTCGGCACCGGCGAGCGCGACCGCAACGAACGGGCGGCGCTGGTGGCCATGCAGCGCGCCGAAGAGCTGCTGGCGCAGAAAGTCAGCGCCGAGGCCGCCCTGCAACGGGCCCAGGCCGAACTTGCCGCGGCTTATGAAAACGCCGAGCGCCGCGCCATCCTCGCCGAGCAGATGGTCGCGGTCGCCAGCCATGACCTGAAGAACCCGATGACGGCCATCAAGATGGCGACCCAACTGCTCGAACGTGATGCCGACAGCGACCGGGCCCGGCGCTTGCTGGGCAGCATCGGCAGTGCCGCCGACCGGGCGCAGCGGATGATCGTCGACCTGCTGGACTTCGCCTCGGTCAGGCTAGGGCAGGGCATCCGCGTGACGCGCCAGCAGGTCGATCTGCGCCAGGCGGTGGACCAGTGCGTGAGCGAGCTCAGGGTGGCGTTCGCCCAGGCCGGTATTCGTCATTATTGGCGCGGGCATGGCACCTTCGAAGTGGATCAGGACCGCTTGCAGCAGATGCTCGGCAACCTGGTCGCCAACAGCGTGGCCTATGGCGACCTGGGCTTGCCAATCACCGTGACCACCGACCTGACCGACGAAGGCGCGACCTTGAGCGTTCACAATCACGGGCCGGCCATTGCTGATGCGTTGATCCCGACGCTGTTCGAGCCGATGACGCGAGGCAGCGAGCGCGAGGGGCCGCTGCGTTCGGTGGGCCTGGGCTTGTTCATCGTCAAGCAGATTGCCGAGGCGCATGGCGGCAGGATCGGCATGCGCTCGGATACGACCTATGGCACTACCTTCACCGTTTGGTTGCCGGCCAGGGGGGCTTTGCCCGGCACTGTTGCTGCCGGTGACGGGCGGGAACAGTAATCTGCCCCGTTCCTCCCATCCTCGCAGCGGGTGCGCCGGCTTCACCATTCCGACAACACAATTATCGACAGGCGTATTACTCGTTGAACTCTGGCGCAATGTCAGGTTGCCGGGAGGGCGCCTGAGAAGGAGATGCCTCGAACCACCCCGGCCACGAACTGCGCTGTCGGTTCTCCACCTGCACACAGGGAATCAGCCGCTCACGCAATACCTCGGTCCTGCCCACGCTCACCGCCAGCCGGTATTTGGCGCTGTGCACGCATTCTCGATCACCGAATTCGCAACGGTCCAGGCTGGTGCCGCCGCACGGCCCGTTTGCCAGCCCCTTGGGGCAGGTCTCGGGGCAGATGTACAGCGTGTCCTCCAGCCGGCAACTGCCACAGGTATCGCAGCCCACCATCGGCCGTTTGATGCGCCGTTCCAGCTGGTGCAGCCACTGCGCTGCCGTGGGGCTGGCCCATAGCGGTCGGGTCACGGCCCAGCCGAAGGCCTTGCTCAAGGCGGTGGTGCGGCTGAACAGCTGGTGGTGCATCGCCGACAGCAGGTGATAGCGAACCTTTTCCTTGTTGGATGCGGTGATCTGCCGCTGCCCGAGGCGCCAGGCGTGCCCAGGTGGATGGAAGGTGACCGGCGTCGGGCCAGGTGCATGCCAGGCCGCTTCCCAGGCCGGGGTCCAGTCCTGCAGTGAGCTGAACTGCGGCTGCAAGTGCTCGATGGCCTGCTCCAGCGCGTCGAACTGCGCCACCTCGTGAATGCCGGACAAGTGCACGCCGGCATAACCCATCAATTTCAGGCCGATCACCTGCAAGGCCAGGCGCTGGTTGGCGCGCTCCTTGGCGTAGGCCTTGGAAACCGCTGCCTCAGCGGCCAGCAGTGCGCGCATCGATGGCGTGACGGTCACCCCGGCGACATGCTCGAGCATCCCGGCACGGCCCTCGCTCAACGCCATGATACAGGCCATCAGCGGCTTGGGGTGGGGGTGGCGCTGCATCCAGTCGAAGGCTTCCTGATACTTATCGATATCGAAACCGAGCTGCAGGATGAACAGATCGGCGCCGGCGGCGAGTTTCTTTTCAGCCTTGCTGTACTGCGCGCCGCCTTCGGCCTCCTGGTACTTGAACGGGTTGAGCGCGGCGGCCAGCAGCCAGTGCGGGCGGGCCTGGCGGACGATCTGCAGGGCGGCGACCGATTCGAGGTAGCGCACCGGGCGTTGGCCGGGGACGTGGCCGGGCAGGCGGTCGCCGCTGAGCAGCAGCAGTTGGTCGAGGCCGGCGGCGTCCATGCGTTGCAACTGGGCGAGCAGGTCGCGGCGTTCGCGGTCCTTGCCGGAGAAGTGCAGCAGGGCTGGGGCGGGCTTGGCGAGGCTGGCGAAGGCGTCCAGCGGCGACATGTCCAGGGCGCTGCCGACGCGGTCGCCGATGGCCACGGTCAGCGGCCAGCCGCACAGCTGGGTGCGGGCCATGAGGGTGTCGAGGATGGCGAAACGCTCGGCGCTGGGCTTGGGCACGAATTCCAGGATGTGGCTCTTATACACAGCTGACGCTGCCGACGACCTACT
>NZ_SOZA01000036.1 GCF_004519305.1 Pseudomonas sp. RIT623
TGAGCAGGTAGGGGTTTTGTCTTTGTGGCGCAAAAATACTGTGCGCTCCTACAGGGGGGCGCTCGCCGCTGTTGCTGGGCCCTTTTCCTATGCAAGCCAACAGCCCATAGCTATCATGCCAGCCTTATTCAAAGTCGAGACTGGCATGCTGAAGTTGTTGAATCTCCTCAAGGATGGTCGGTTCCATTCCGGAGAAGCCCTGGGGGCCGCCCTTGGGGTGAGCCGCAGCGCCGTTTGGAAGCAGCTGCAGCACCTCGAGAGTGAACTGAACCTGACCATCCACAAGGTCCGCGGCCGTGGCTATCAATTGGCGGCGCCGTTGAACCTGCTCGAGTCGCAGGCGATCGCTGGCTTCGCCGAGGGTGAGCAGTGGCCGCTATTCATCCACGAGACCATCGACTCCACTAATGCCGAAGGACTGAGACTTGCCGCAGCTGGGCAAGTTGCTCCGTTCCTGGTGTTGGCCGAGCGACAAAGCGCCGGTCGTGGTCGGCGTGGGCGGCACTGGGTCAGTCCGTTCGCTGAAAACCTCTATTACAGCCTGGTCCTGCGCGTTGATGGCGGTATGCGTCAACTTGAAGGGCTGAGCCTGGTGGTGGGGTTGGCGGTGATGCGCACGCTGCAGGCGTTCGGTCTCAAGGATGTCGGCCTGAAATGGCCAAACGACGTCCTGGTCAAAGGCCGGAAGATCACCGGAATCCTGCTGGAATTGGTCGGCGACCCTGCCGATGTCTGCCATGTGGTGTTGGGGATCGGTGTCAATGTGAATATGCAGGCCAGTGAAGGCATTGATCAACAATGGACCTCGATGCGCGCCGAGTCGGGCCAGACCGTCGACCGTAACCGCTTGGTCGCTTTGCTCAGCCAGCAGTTGCAGCGTGAACTGGCCCGTCACCGGCGTTACGGGTTTGCCGCGTTCCAGGAGGAATGGGAGCAAGCCCATCTCTGGCAAGGGCGCAAGGTGTCGTTGGTCGCCGGGACTACCCGCATCGATGGGGTGGCGCGGGGTGTGGATGGCCAGGGCGGTTTGCGTCTTGAGGTCGACGGTGTGGAAAAGAGCTTCAGCGGTGGCGAGCTCAGCCTGAGGTTGCGTGATGATTCTTGAGCTCGATTGTGGGAACAGCTTTATAAAGTGGCGTGTGATTCACAGTGCCGATGCCGCCATCACCGGTGGCGGTATTGTCGACTCGGACCAGGCGCTGCTGGCTGCGGTTGCAGGGCTCGGTGACGTGCCTCTGGTCGGTAGCCGAATGGTCAGTGTACGCAGCGAGGAAGAGACCTCGGCATTATGTGCATTGATCAAGGATCGCTTTGCGGTCGCCGTGAGCGTTGCCCAGCCGGTCCAGGAAATGGCCGGCGTTCGCAATGGTTATGACGACTACCAGCGCCTGGGCATGGACCGTTGGTTGGGGGCGCTGGGCGCTTTTCACCTGGCCAAGGGGGCCTGCCTGGTCATCGATTTTGGCACAGCGGCCAAGGCGGACTTCGTTGCGGCCGATGGCGAGCACCTGGGCGGCTATATATGTCCAGGCATGCCGTTGATGCGCAGCCAGTTACGCACCCATACCCGGCGCATTCGTTATGACGACGCTTCCGCCGAGCGGGCGCTGAACAGCCTTGCCCCGGGGCGCTCTACCGTTGAGGCGGTCGAGCGGGGTTGCGTGCTGATGCTGCAAAGTTTTGCTCGCGCGCAGATCGAGCAGGCCAGGGCACTATGGGGCGATGACTTCACGGTGTTCCTCACTGGCGGTGATGCGCCCCTGGTGCACAAGGCCGCTCCCCAGGCGCGTATCGTCCCGGACCTGGTATTCGTTGGCCTGGCCATGGCCTGCCCATTGAACTGAGGTGCCTATGCGCTGGTTGTTTCTTCTATTGGTCGTGCTGAACGTCTTCTATTATGTCTGGCACCAGCAGGAAGCGCCCCTCAAGGTGAAGGAAGTCGCGCCGCTTTCGCTGTACAAGGGCAGTCAGCAGGAAATTCGCCTGCTGCGCGAAACCGGAGTCGCGGCGCCGGCCAGGCGCCGCGATGAATGCCTGGTTGTCGGTGGCCTGGCGCAACGTGAACAGCTCGAGGCACTGCGTCAGCGCCTGTTGAGCCTTGATATCGCTGCGGTGGCGGTCGCGGGGCAACTGCCGGGGGCCGATGGTTTCTGGCTCAAGGTAGCCCCTGAAAGCGAGCGTTTGCTGGACCCGGCAGTGCTCTCGACTCTTTCCAAGGATTTCAAAGACTTAAAACACAAAATTATTTTCTGCGAAGGTATTGCAACTGCTGAATAGCTTGATAGAATGGCGCCCGCTTCACAGGGAACACCACTGCGGTGGTAGAGCTGGAGGCGGTGTCAAAGCAGCTAAGTTTCAGATTTGATTGAAAAAATTTGAAAAAACGCTTGACACTAGGGCGGCAGACAAATAGAATGCCGGCCACATCTGGAGGGATTCCCGAGCGGTCAAAGGGGACGGACTGTAAATCCGTTGCGAGAGCTTCGAAGGTTCGAATCCTTCTCCCTCCACCAGTTTTAGCGAGAGCCGCAAGCTCCGCGGGTATAGTTTAGTGGTAGAACCTCAGCCTTCCAAGCTGATGATGCGGGTTCGATTCCCGCTACCCGCTCCAAGTTTGCAGGGTTTTGCACAAAGTGTTTCGCTCTTGTAGCTCAGTTGGTAGAGCACACCCTTGGTAAGGGTGAGGTCAGCGGTTCAAGTCCGCTCAAGAGCTCCATATAGACAAAGGCAGATATGAGAATATCTGCCTTTGTTTTATCAGCGGTAAGTCTATTTCTTCTGCGGAGGATGTATCGATGGCTAAGGAAAAGTTTGATCGTTCCCTACCTCACGTTAACGTCGGCACTATCGGCCACGTTGACCACGGTAAGACCACTCTGACTGCAGCGCTGACTCGCGTCTGCTCCGAAGTTTTCGGTTCGGCCGTCGTTGAGTTCGACAAGATCGACTCGGCTCCGGAAGAAAAAGCGCGCGGTATCACCATCAACACCGCTCACGTCGAGTACAACTCGAACATTCGTCACTACGCTCACGTTGACTGCCCAGGTCACGCTGACTACGTGAAGAACATGATCACCGGTGCTGCCCAGATGGACGGCGCGATCCTGGTTTGCTCGGCCGCCGATGGTCCGATGCCACAAACCCGTGAGCACATCCTGCTGTCCCGTCAGGTTGGCGTTCCGTACATCGTGGTCTTCCTGAACAAGGCTGACCTGGTAGACGACGCTGAGCTGCTGGAACTGGTCGAGATGGAAGTTCGCGACCTGCTGTCCACCTACGACTTCCCAGGCGACGACACTCCGATCATCATCGGTTCGGCTCGTATGGCCCTGGAAGGCAAAGACGACAACGAAATGGGCACTACCGCTGTCAAGAAGCTGGTAGAAACTCTGGATGCCTACATCCCTGAGCCAGTTCGTGCCATCGACCAGCCGTTCCTGATGCCGATCGAAGACGTATTCTCGATCTCGGGTCGTGGTACCGTTGTTACCGGCCGTATCGAGCGTGGTATCGTCCGCGTTCAGGATCCGCTGGAAATCGTTGGTCTGCGTGACACCACCACCACCACCTGCACCGGCGTTGAGATGTTCCGCAAGCTGCTGGACGAAGGTCGTGCTGGCGAGAACTGCGGCGTCCTGCTGCGTGGTACCAAGCGTGACGACGTTGAGCGTGGCCAGGTTCTGGTCAAGCCAGGTTCGGTCAAGCCGCACACCAAGTTCACCGCAGAAGTCTACGTCCTGTCGAAGGAAGAAGGCGGCCGTCACACTCCGTTCTTCAAAGGCTACCGTCCTCAGTTCTACTTCCGTACCACTGACGTGACCGGTAACTGCGAACTGCCGGAAGGCGTTGAAATGGTAATGCCAGGTGACAACATTCAGATGACTGTCACCCTGATCAAGACCATCGCAATGGAAGACGGTCTGCGCTTCGCCATCCGTGAAGGCGGTCGTACCGTCGGCGCCGGCGTCGTAGCAAAAATTATTGAATAAGTAGTTGATTTAAATGACCAGGCCGGTATAATGGCCGGCCTGGTACAGTGTTAAAGGTCAGTAGCTCAATTGGCAGAGCGACGGTCTCCAAAACCGTAGGTTGGGGGTTCGATTCCCTCCTGACCTGCCATTCACCTCGGTGTGATTGGCTTTCTTCTCACAGGATCCTCCTCGATGACTCCCAAAACTGAAGCCCAAGAATCGCGTTTTGATCTGTTCAAGTGGCTCGCTGTTGTCGCATTGGTAGTCGTTGGTGTAGTGGGTAATCAGTATTACTCCGCCTCTCCGATCCTGTATCGCGTGCTCGTCCTGCTTGCTTTGGCTGCTGTCGCTGGCTTCGTTGCCTTGCAGACCGCCAAGGGTAAGTCGTTCTTTGCGCTGGCGAAGGAAGCTCGTACCGAGATTCGTAAAGTCGTGTGGCCAACCCGCCAAGAAACCACGCAGACCACGCTGATTGTCGTGGCTGTTGTTCTGGTCATGGCGTTGCTGCTGTGGGGTCTTGATTCCCTGCTCGGCTGGTTGGTCTCCTTGATCGTTGGCTAAGGGTGTCTCGTGGCTAAGCGTTGGTATGTTGTTCATGCTTACTCGGGTTACGAGAAGCATGTCATGCGCTCCCTGATCGAGCGTGTCAAGCTGGCTGGCATGGAAGACGAATTCGGCGAGATCCTGGTCCCGACCGAAGAAGTCGTCGAAATGCGCAACGGCCAGAAGCGCAAGAGCGAGCGCAAGTTCTTCCCGGGCTATGTATTGGTCCAGATGGAAATGAACGAAGGGACTTGGCACCTTGTCAAGGATACCCCTCGGGTCATGGGTTTCATTGGTGGTACCGCAGACAAGCCTGCGCCGATCACCGATAAAGAAGCTGAGGCCATCCTGCGTCGCGTTGCCGACGGTAGTGACAAGCCGAAGCCGAAGACGCTGTTCGAGCCGGGTGAAGTGGTTCGCGTTATTGACGGTCCCTTCGCTGATTTCAATGGCAGTGTCGAAGAAGTTAACTACGAGAAGAGTCGCCTGCAGGTTGCAGTGCTCATTTTCGGTCGCTCCACCCCGGTGGAGCTCGAGTTCAGCCAGGTCGAAAAGGTCTAGCAGAACGAAGCATCCCATACCCCGCAGCCCTATGTGCTGCGGGGTTTTGTCGTCACTGGGATAAAACGCAAGTCATACGGGGAGCCATCTGGCGCTTGTACCCGATTTTGGAGTAGCTCATGGCTAAGAAGATTCAGGCTTACATCAAGCTGCAAGTAAAGGCCGGCCAGGCCAACCCAAGCCCACCCGTTGGTCCAGCACTGGGTCAACACGGTGTGAACATCATGGAATTCTGCAAGGCCTTTAACGCCCGTACTCAGGGTCAAGAGCCAGGTCTGCCGACTCCAGTGATCATCACTGTATACAGCGACCGTAGCTTCACCTTCGAGACCAAGAGCACCCCTGCCTCGGTTCTGCTGAAGAAAGCTGCTGGCCTGACCAGCGGTTCGGCTCGCCCGAACACCGTCAAGGTCGGTACCGTTACCCGTGCTCAGCTGGAAGAGATCGCCAAGACCAAACAGGCCGATCTGACTGCCGCTGACCTGGATGCTGCTGTGCGCACCATCGCCGGCTCTGCCCGTAGCATGGGCCTGAACGTGGAGGGTGTGTAATGGCTAAGCTGACCAAGCGCCAAAAGGCTATCGCCGAGAAAATCGAAGCAGGCAAGGCCTACAACTTCGAAGAAGCAGCAACCCTGCTGGCTTCGCTGCCGGCTGCCAAGTTCGTAGAATCCTACGACATCGCTGTCAACCTCGGCGTTGATCCGCGTAAATCCGACCAGGTCGTTCGTAGCGCTACCGTGCTGCCGCACGGCACTGGCAAGACCGTCCGCGTTGCCGTCTTCACCCAGGGCCCAGCTGCAGAAGCTGCTCTGGCTGCCGGCGCCGATCGCGTAGGCATGGACGATCTGGCTGCCGAAATGAAAGGCGGCGACCTGAACTATGACGTCGTCATCGCATCGCCTGATGCCATGCGCGTTGTGGGTCAGCTGGGTCAGGTCCTGGGTCCTCGCGGCCTGATGCCTAACCCGAAAGTTGGTACCGTGACTCCAGACGTAGCCACTGCCGTGAAAAACGCCAAGGCTGGTCAGGTTCGCTACCGTACCGACAAGAACGGTATTATCCATACCTCCGTTGGCAAGATCGGCTTTGAGGCTGGCAAGCTGAAGGAAAACGTTGAAGCCCTGATCGCTGACCTGAAGCGTATCAAGCCAGCTTCCTCGAAAGGTATCTACGTCAAGCGCGTTACCCTGAGCACCACCATGGGCCCAGGTCTGATCATCGATCAGAGCTCGCTGAACGTGTAATATGCGGCCGCTGCGACCTGGTCGCAGCGGCTTACTAGATTGGGGTCCCTGCCTGGCGGGGGCTATCCAAGACCGTAGGCGGCGCAAGCCTTAAACCACAAGCCTACGCAGATGGTGCTCCCGATTCGTTTACGAATCAGACACCAAAACGACATCCGGCCTCGGCCAGATGAAACGGTAGAAACCAGGAGTAAACCCGTGGCAATTAAACTCGAAGACAAGAAGGCCATCGTCGCTGAAGTCAACGAGGCTGCCAAAGTCGCTCTGTCCGCTGTCGTGGCCGATGCCCGTGGTGTGACTGTAGGCGCAATGACCGGACTCCGTAAAGAGGCCCGCGAAGCTGGCGTATACGTGCGTGTCGTACGTAACACCCTGCTCAAGCGCGCTGTTGAAGGCACCGAGTACTCGATCCTCAACGACGCGTTCAAAGGCCCGACCCTGATTGCTTTCTCCAACGAACACCCGGGCGCTGCTGCTCGTCTGTTCAAAGAGTTCGCCAAGGGTCAGGACAAGTTCGAGATCAAGGCAGCTGCGTTCGACGGCAAGTTCCTTGCCGCTAACCAGATCGACGTGCTGGCAACCCTGCCAACTCGCGACGAGGCTATCGCACAGCTGATGAGCGTGATCCAAGGTGCAACCAGCAAGCTGGCTCGTACCCTGGCTGCTCTGCGCGACCAGAAAGAAGCTGCTGCTGCCTAAGGCCCGCGCAACTCTTTCAAAATCATACGTTTAATTTGATGGCTGCGTAGGCTGTCACCCCAATACAGGATTTAAGTCATGTCTCTGACTAACGAGCAAATCATCGAAGCGATCGGCCAGAAAACCGTTCTGGAAATTGTTGAACTGATCAAAGCGATGGAAGAAACCTTCGGCGTTACCGCTGCTGCCGCTGTTGCCGCTGGCCCAGCTGCTGGCGCTGCTGCCGCTGCCGAAGAGCAGACCGAGTTCAACGTCGTTCTGACCGAAGCTGGCGACAAGAAAGTCAACGTGATCAAGGCCGTTCGTGAACTGACCGGTCTGGGCCTGAAAGAAGCCAAAGAGAAAGTCGACGGCGCTCCTCAGGTTATCGCTGAAGGCGTTTCGAAAGAAGCCGCTGAAGACGCGAAGAAGAAGCTGGAAGAAGCTGGCGCTAAAGTCGAGCTGAAGTAATTTCGACTTTGCGACAACAGTCCGAGCGTTAAGCGAAGGGCTGATGGCTGGTGGCTTATGCCACCGGCCTTTTTCCGTTATTGGTGGCCGATCAGGTCGGCCCCGATAACGAGCTGCAAGACACCCAATGAGGGTGGCGCAAACCAAGGGGTTTGCACGATTTTCGGCTGCTCCCGCCGGGAGATGCCAAACAAGCAGGTGACCAAGCTGGGGAATGCTGATGGCTTACTCATACACTGAGAAAAAACGTATCCGCAAGGACTTTAGCAAGTTGCCGGACGTCATGGATGTGCCTTACCTCCTGGCCATCCAGCTGGATTCGTATCGCGAATTCCTGCAGGCGGGAGCATCCAAGGACCAGTTCCGCGACGTCGGCCTGCATGCGGCCTTCAAATCGGTATTCCCGATCATCAGCTACTCCGGCAATGCTGCCCTGGAGTACGTCGGCTATCGCCTGGGCGAGCCGGCGTTCGATGTGAAGGAATGTGTCCTGCGTGGTGTGACCTTCGCGGTCCCGCTGCGTGTGAAGGTGCGCCTGATCATCTTCGACAAGGAATCGTCGAACAAAGCGATCAAGGACATCAAAGAGCAAGAAGTCTACATGGGTGAAATCCCCCTGATGACTGAGAACGGTACCTTCGTTATCAACGGTACCGAGCGTGTGATCGTGTCTCAGCTGCACCGCTCGCCGGGTGTGTTCTTCGACCACGACCGTGGCAAGACCCACAGCTCGGGCAAGCTGCTGTACTCCGCTCGCATCATCCCTTACCGCGGTTCCTGGCTGGACTTCGAGTTCGACCCGAAGGACTGCGTGTTCGTGCGTATCGACCGTCGCCGCAAACTGCCGGCCTCGGTACTGCTGCGCGCCCTGGGCTACAGCACTGAAGAAGTGCTGAACACCTTCTACACCACCAACGTCTTCCACATCTCCGGCGAGAAACTGAGCCTGGAGCTGGTGCCGCAGCGTCTGCGTGGTGAAGTCGCGGTCATGGACATCCATGACGGCAGCGGCAAGGTCATCGTCGAGCAAGGCCGCCGTATTACCGCGCGCCACATCAACCAGCTGGAAAAGGCTGGCGTGAAAGAGCTCGACGTGCCGATGGAGTACGTGCTGGGCCGTACCACCGCCAAGGCCATCGTGCATCCGGCCACCGGCGAGATCCTGGCCGAGTGCAACACCGAGCTGACCACCGATCTGCTGATCAAGATCGCCAAGGCTCAGGTTGTCCGCATCGAGACCCTGTACACCAACGACATCGACTGCGGTCCGTTCATCTCGGATACCCTGAAGATCGACACCACCAGCAACCAGCTGGAAGCCTTGGTCGAGATCTACCGCATGATGCGTCCAGGCGAGCCGCCAACCAAGGACGCCGCCGAGACCCTGTTCAACAACCTGTTCTTCAGCGCCGAGCGTTACGACCTGTCCGCCGTTGGCCGCATGAAGTTCAATCGTCGTATCGGTCGTACCGAGATCGAAGGTTCGGGCGTGCTGAGCAAGGAAGACATCGTCGAGGTCCTCAAGACCCTGGTCGATATCCGTAACGGCAAAGGCATCGTCGACGACATCGACCACCTGGGTAACCGTCGCGTGCGTTGCGTTGGCGAGATGGCCGAGAACCAGTTCCGCGTTGGCCTGGTGCGTGTCGAGCGCGCGGTCAAGGAACGTCTGTCGATGGCCGAAAGCGAAGGCCTGATGCCGCAGGACCTGATCAACGCCAAGCCGGTTGCGGCCGCGGTGAAAGAGTTCTTCGGTTCCAGCCAGCTCTCGCAGTTCATGGACCAGAACAACCCGCTCTCCGAGATCACCCACAAGCGCCGTGTCTCCGCGCTCGGCCCTGGTGGTCTGACCCGTGAGCGCGCCGGCTTCGAAGTCCGTGACGTACACCCGACCCACTACGGCCGTGTGTGCCCGATCGAGACTCCTGAAGGTCCGAACATCGGTCTGATCAACTCCCTGGCCGCCTATGCCCGCACCAACCAGTATGGCTTCCTGGAAAGCCCGTACCGCGTGGTGAAGGAAGGCGTGGTCAGCGACGACATCGTGTTCCTGTCCGCCATCGAAGAGGCCGATCACGTGATCGCCCAGGCTTCGGCCGCGATGAACGACAAGAAGCAACTGATCGACGAGTTGGTAGCTGTTCGTCACCTGAACGAATTCACCGTCAAGGCGCCGGAAGACGTCACCCTGATGGACGTTTCGCCGAAGCAGGTTGTTTCCGTCGCTGCCTCGCTGATTCCGTTCCTCGAGCACGACGACGCCAACCGTGCATTGATGGGTTCGAACATGCAGCGTCAGGCTGTACCAACCCTGCGCGCCGACAAGCCGCTGGTAGGTACCGGCATGGAGCGCAACGTTGCCCGTGACTCCGGTGTCTGCGTGGTTGCTCGCCGTGGTGGTGTGATCGATTCGGTCGACGCCAGCCGTATCGTCGTTCGCGTCAATGATGACGAAGTCGAGACCGGTGAAGCCGGTGTGGACATCTACAACCTGACCAAGTACACCCGCTCCAACCAGAACACCTGCATCAACCAGCGTCCGCTGGTGAGCAAGGGTGACAAGGTTCAGCGTAGCGACATCATGGCCGACGGCCCGTCCACCGACATGGGTGAACTGGCACTGGGTCAGAACATGCGCATCGCGTTCATGGCGTGGAACGGCTTCAACTTCGAAGACTCCATCTGCCTGTCCGAGCGTGTGGTTCAGGAAGACCGCTTCACCACGATCCACATCCAGGAACTGACCTGTGTGGCCCGTGATACCAAGCTTGGCCCAGAGGAAATCACCGCGGACATCCCGAACGTCGGTGAGGCTGCGCTGAACAAGCTGGACGAAGCCGGTATCGTCTACGTGGGTGCCGAAGTCGGCGCTGGCGACATTCTGGTCGGCAAGGTCACGCCAAAAGGCGAAACCCAGCTGACTCCAGAAGAAAAACTGCTGCGCGCGATCTTCGGTGAGAAGGCCAGCGACGTTAAGGACACCTCCCTGCGCGTGCCGACTGGCACCAAGGGTACCGTCATCGACGTACAGGTCTTCACCCGTGATGGCGTCGAGCGCGACAGCCGTGCCCTGGCCATCGAGAAGATGCAGCTGGACGAGATCCGCAAGGACCTCAACGAAGAGTTCCGTATCGTCGAAGGCGCAACCTTCGAGCGTCTGCGTTCCGCCCTGAACGGCCAGGTGGTCGACGGTGGCGCGGGCCTGAAGAAAGGCACCGTGATCAGCGACGACGTGCTGAACGGTCTGGAGCACGGCCAGTGGTTCAAGCTGCGCATGGCCGAAGATGCACTGAACGAGCAGCTGGAAAAGGCTCAGCAGTACATCGTCGACCGCCGCCGCCTGCTGGACGACAAGTTCGAAGACAAGAAGCGCAAGCTGCAGCAGGGCGATGACCTGGCTCCAGGCGTACTGAAGATCGTCAAGGTCTACCTGGCAATCCGCCGTCGCATCCAGCCGGGTGACAAGATGGCCGGTCGTCACGGTAACAAGGGTGTCGTCTCGGTGATCATGCCGGTCGAAGACATGCCGCACGACGCCAACGGTACTCCGGTCGACGTCGTACTGAACCCGCTGGGCGTACCTTCGCGTATGAACGTCGGTCAGATCCTTGAAACCCACCTGGGCCTCGCGGCCAAGGGGTTGGGCGAGAAGATCGACCGCATGATCGAAGAGCAGCGTAAAGCCGCTGAGCTGCGTACCTTCCTCACCGAGATCTACAACGAGATCGGTGGTCGTCAGGAGAACTTGGAAGAGTTCACCGACGAAGAGATCATCGCCCTGGCGAACAACCTGAAGAAAGGCGTGCCGATGGCCACCCCAGTCTTCGACGGTGCCAAGGAGCGTGAGATCAAGGCCATGCTGAAACTGGCAGACCTGCCAGAAAGCGGCCAGATGGTGCTGTTCGACGGCCGTACCGGCAACAAGTTCGAGCGTCCTGTGACCGTTGGTTACATGTACATGCTCAAGCTGAACCACTTGGTGGACGACAAGATGCACGCGCGTTCCACTGGTTCCTACAGCCTGGTTACCCAGCAGCCGCTGGGTGGTAAGGCGCAGTTCGGTGGTCAGCGTTTCGGGGAGATGGAAGTGTGGGCGCTGGAAGCATACGGCGCGGCATACACCCTGCAAGAAATGCTCACAGTGAAGTCGGACGACGTGAACGGCCGTACCAAGATGTACAAGAACATCGTGGATGGCGATCACCGTATGGAGCCGGGCATGCCCGAGTCCTTCAACGTGTTGATCAAAGAGATCCGTTCGCTCGGTATCGATATCGATCTGGAAACCGAATAACACGTGACGCGAAGGGGGGTGGGGCAGGTAATGCCCGCTCCCTGCTCCGCCAGGAGGAAAGGCCTTGAAAGACCTACTGAATTTGCTGAAAAACCAGGGTCAAGTCGAAGAGTTCGACGCCATCCGCATCGGTCTGGCGTCGCCTGAAATGATCCGTTCGTGGTCGTTCGGTGAAGTCAAAAAGCCGGAAACCATCAACTACCGTACGTTCAAGCCTGAGCGTGACGGCCTGTTCTGCGCCAAGATCTTTGGCCCAGTCAAGGACTACGAGTGCCTGTGCGGCAAGTACAAGCGCCTCAAGCACCGCGGCGTGATCTGCGAGAAGTGCGGCGTTGAAGTTGCCCTGGCCAAGGTTCGTCGTGAGCGCATGGCGCACATCGAGCTGGCCTCGCCGGTTGCCCACATCTGGTTCCTGAAGTCGCTGCCGTCCCGTATCGGCCTGCTGATGGACATGACCCTGCGTGATATCGAGCGCGTGCTCTACTTCGAGAGCTACGTGGTGATCGATCCGGGCATGACCACCCTCGAGAAGGGCCAGCTGCTGAACGACGAGCAGTACTTCGAAGCGCTGGAAGAGTTCGGTGACGACTTCGACGCCCGCATGGGTGCCGAGGCTGTCCGCGAGCTGCTGCACGCTATCGACCTGGAGCACGAGATCGGTCGCCTGCGCGAAGAAATTCCGCAGACCAACTCGGAAACCAAGATCAAGAAGCTGTCCAAGCGCCTGAAGCTGATGGAGGCTTTCCAGGGCTCGGGCAACCTGCCTGAGTGGATGGTCCTGACCGTCCTGCCAGTGCTGCCGCCGGACCTGCGTCCGCTGGTTCCGCTGGATGGCGGCCGCTTCGCGACCTCCGACCTGAACGACCTGTATCGTCGGGTGATCAACCGTAACAACCGTCTGAAGCGCCTGCTCGATCTGTCGGCGCCGGACATCATCGTGCGCAACGAAAAGCGCATGCTGCAGGAAGCGGTCGACGCCCTGCTCGACAACGGCCGTCGCGGTCGCGCCATCACCGGCTCGAACAAGCGTCCGCTGAAGTCGCTGGCCGACATGATCAAAGGTAAGCAAGGTCGTTTCCGTCAGAACTTGCTCGGTAAGCGCGTGGACTACTCCGGCCGTTCGGTAATTACCGTTGGCCCGACCCTGCGTCTGCACCAGTGCGGTCTGCCGAAGAAGATGGCCCTCGAGCTGTTCAAGCCGTTCATTTTCGGCAAGCTGGAAATGCGTGGTCTGGCGACCACCATCAAGGCCGCCAAGAAGATGGTCGAGCGCGAGCTGCCAGAGGTGTGGGACGTCCTCGCCGAGGTGATCCGCGAACACCCCGTGCTGCTCAACCGTGCGCCAACCCTGCACCGTCTGGGTATCCAGGCCTTTGAACCGGTACTGATCGAAGGTAAGGCTATCCAGCTGCACCCGCTGGTCTGCGCCGCGTACAACGCCGACTTCGACGGTGACCAGATGGCCGTTCACGTGCCGCTGACCCTGGAAGCCCAGCTCGAAGCGCGCGCGCTGATGATGTCGACCAACAACATCCTGTCGCCAGCCAACGGTGAGCCAATCATCGTTCCGTCGCAGGACGTTGTACTGGGTCTGTACTACATGACCCGCGAAGCCATCAACGCCAAGGGCGAAGGTCGCGTGTTCGCCGACCTGCAGGAAGTCGACCGCGTATTCCGCGCCGGCGAAGCCGCCCTGCACGCGAAAATCAAGGTTCGTATCAACGAAACCGTGAAGGATCGCGATGGCAGCATCACCAAGAACACCCGTATCGTCGACACCACTGTCGGCCGTGCGCTGCTGTTCCAGGTTGTGCCGGCAGGCCTGCCGTTCGACGTCGTCAACCAGTCGATGAAGAAGAAGGCGATCTCCAAGCTGATCAACCAGTGCTATCGCGTGGTGGGTCTGAAAGAGACCGTGATCTTCGCTGACCAGTTGATGTACACCGGCTTTGCCTACTCGACCATTTCCGGCGTTTCCATCGGTGTTAACGACTTCGTTATCCCTGATGAAAAAGCGCGCATCATCAACAGCGCCACCGATGAAGTGAAGGAAATCGAGAGCCAGTACGCCTCCGGCCTGGTAACCCAGGGCGAGAAGTACAACAAGGTCATCGACTTGTGGTCCAAGGCGAACGACGAAGTGTCCAAGGCGATGATGGCCAACCTCTCGAAAGAGAAGGTCGTCGACCGCGAGGGCAAGGAAGTCGAGCAAGAGTCCTTCAACTCGATGTACATGATGGCTGACTCCGGTGCTCGTGGTTCCGCGGCTCAGATCCGTCAGCTGGCCGGTATGCGTGGCCTGATGGCCAAGCCGGACGGCTCGATCATCGAGACGCCGATCACCGCGAACTTCCGTGAAGGTCTGAGCGTACTGCAGTACTTCATCTCGACCCACGGTGCTCGTAAGGGTCTGGCGGATACCGCACTGAAGACCGCGAACTCCGGTTACCTGACCCGTCGTCTGGTAGACGTGGCGCAGGATCTGGTCGTGACCGAGATCGACTGCGGCACCGACCAGGGTCTGCTGATGACTCCGCACATCGAAGGCGGCGACGTTGTCGAGCCGCTGGGTGAGCGCGTACTGGGTCGTGTCATTGCCCGTGACGTGTTCAAGCCAGGCACCGAGGACGTCATCGTTCCGGCCGGTACCCTGGTCGACGAGCAGTGGGTCGAGTTCATCGAGCTGAACAGCATCGACGAAGTGGTCGTGCGTTCGCCGATCAGCTGCGAAACCCGCTACGGCATCTGCGCCAAGTGCTACGGTCGCGACCTGGCTCGTGGTCACCAGGTGAACATCGGTGAAGCTGTCGGCGTTATCGCCGCCCAGTCGATCGGTGAACCGGGTACCCAGCTGACCATGCGTACGTTCCACATCGGTGGTGCTGCAAGCCGTACCTCGGCTGCCGACAGCGTCCAGGTGAAGAACGGCGGCATGGTGCGTCTGCACAACCTCAAGCAGGTCGAGCGCGCCGATGGCAACCTGGTTGCCGTATCGCGTTCCGGCGAGCTGGCCATTGCCGACGAATTCGGCCGTGAGCGTGAGCGCTACAAGCTGCCTTACGGTGCGGTGATTTCGGTCAAGGAAGGTGAGAAGGTCGAAGCTGGCGCCATCGTCGCCAAGTGGGACCCGCACACCCACCCGATCGTTACCGAGCTGAAAGGTACCGTGACCTTCGTGGGCATGGAAGAAAACATCACCATCAAGCGCCAGACCGACGAACTGACCGGCCTGACCAACATTGAAGTGATGGACGTCAAGGATCGCCCTGCCGCAGGCAAGGAAATCCGCCCGGCGATCAAGATGGTCGATGCCGCTGGCAAGGACCTGTACCTGCCAGGTACCGACGTACCGGCCCAGTACTTCCTGCCGGCCAACGCCCTCGTCGGTGTGGCTGACGGTGCCCAGATCGGCGTCGGTGACGTTATCGCGCGTATCCCGCAAGAAACGTCGAAGACCCGTGACATCACCGGTGGTCTGCCACGCGTTGCCGACCTGTTCGAAGCGCGTCGTCCGAAAGAAGCCTCGATTCTGGCTGAAGTCAGCGGCACCATTGCCTTCGGTAAAGAAACCAAGGGCAAGCGTCGCCTGGTCATCACCCCGACCGATGGCAGCGATCCGTACGAAGAGCTGATTCCGAAGTGGCGCCACCTGAACGTCTTCGAAGGCGAACAGGTAAACCGCGGCGAAGTTATCTCCGACGGCCCGAGCGATCCGCACGACATCCTGCGTCTGCTGGGCGTGAGCGCGCTGGCCAAGTACATCGTCAACGAGATCCAGGACGTTTACCGTCTGCAGGGCGTGAAGATCAACGACAAGCACATCGAGACCATCCTGCGTCAGATGCTGCGTAAAGTTGAGATTTCCGAGTCCGGCGATTCCAGCTTCATCAAGGGCGACCAGATGGAACTGACTCAGGTACTGGTCGAGAACGAGCGTCTCGCCAGCGAAGACAAGTTCATCTCGAAGTTCACCCGCGTGCTGCTGGGTATCACCAAGGCCTCGCTGTCCACCGAATCGTTCATCTCGGCGGCTTCCTTCCAGGAAACCACCCGCGTACTGACCGAAGCGGCGGTAACCGGCAAGCGTGACTACCTGCGCGGCCTGAAAGAGAACGTGGTCGTGGGTCGTCTGATCCCGGCCGGTACCGGTCTGGCCTACCACAGCGAGCGCAAGCGTCGCCGTGATGCCGACAAGCCGCTGCGTGTGAGCGCCAGTGAGGTGGAAGCCGCACTGACCGAAGCGCTGAATTCCAGCGGTAACTGAGTACAGGGCAGGGCCCCGGCACGCCTCGCCAGGGCATCGGTGACATGAATTGTTGCCGATGACCGGGCGAGGAGGGCCGGGGCCTCGTCTTGACTGGGTGCAAGATCCTCTTTAGACTTTTGTACCCTTAAATTTGGTGAGGCTCCGTCTCGCCAATTTTTGGCTTTCTTGCAAGACAATAGAGTCGCAAGACAATCAGTGGAGCTAGTAGATGGCAACTATCAACCAGCTGGTACGTCAGCCGCGTAAGCGTTCGGTCGAGAAGTCCGACGTTCCTGCGCTGCAGAACTGCCCGCAACGTCGTGGCGTGTGCACCCGTGTGTACACCACCACGCCGAAAAAACCTAACTCGGCACTGCGTAAAGTATGCCGTGTGCGTCTGACCAACGGTTTCGAGGTTTCCTCGTACATCGGTGGTGAAGGCCACAACCTGCAAGAGCACAGCGTCGTCCTGATCCGTGGCGGCCGTGTAAAAGACTTGCCAGGTGTTCGTTACCACACCGTTCGCGGCTCTCTGGATACTTCGGGCGTCAAAGGCCGTAACCAGGGTCGTTCGAAGTACGGTACCAAGCGTCCGAAGTAATCGGCCGTTTGCAGACATCCATTTATTTGAGTCGATAAGAGTAAGGTCGGGCAGGGGTCGAAGACCCACGTCCCGGGCTAACCTGAAGACCGTTTGAGGGCTTATCATGCCAAGACGTCGTGTAGCAGCAAAACGTGAGATCCTGGACGATCCGAAGTACGGATCCCAGATCCTCGCCAAGTTCATGAACCACGTGATGGAAAGCGGCAAGAAGGCCGTAGCCGAGCGCATCGTTTACGGTGCCCTGGATACCGTCAAAGCACGCAAGAACAGCGACCCCCTGGAAATCTTCGAGAAAGCTCTCGACGCCATCGCTCCGCTGGTCGAAGTTAAGTCCCGTCGTGTCGGCGGTGCTACTTACCAGGTTCCGGTTGAAGTTCGTCCATCCCGTCGTAACGCTCTGGCAATGCGCTGGCTCGTAGACTACGCCCGCAAGCGCGGCGAGAAGTCGATGGCTCTGCGCCTGGCCGGCGAACTGCTGGATGCTGCCGAAGGCAAGGGTGCTGCAGTCAAGAAGCGTGAAGACGTGCACCGTATGGCCGAGGCCAACAAAGCGTTCTCGCACTACCGCTTCTAATTCAAGCATCAATATTTTTGCGAGGGCTCTATGGCTCGTACTACAGCAATTAACCGCTACCGTAACATCGGTATCTGTGCCCACGTTGACGCGGGCAAGACTACCACTACCGAGCGGATCCTGTTCTACACAGGTCTGAGCCACAAGATGGGCGAGGTGCACGACGGCGCCGCGACCACCGACTGGATGGTGCAGGAGCAGGAGCGCGGTATCACCATTACCTCCGCTGCCGTTACTACCTTCTGGAAAGGTTCCCGTGGTCAGTACGACAACTACCGCGTAAACGTCATCGATACCCCCGGCCACGTTGACTTCACCATTGAAGTAGAGCGTTCGCTGCGGGTACTCGACGGCGCGGTCGTTGTGTTCTGCGGTACCTCCGGCGTTGAGCCGCAGTCCGAAACCGTATGGCGTCAGGCCAACAAGTACGGCGTTCCACGTGTTGTCTACGTGAACAAGATGGACCGTGCTGGTGCCAACTTCCTGCGCGTTGTCGGCCAGATCAAGAACCGCCTGGGTCACACCCCGGTTCCGGTCCAGCTGGCTATCGGTGCGGAAGATGACTTCCAGGGTCAGGTTGACCTGATCAAGATGAAAGCCATCTACTGGAACGACGACGACAAGGGCACCAGCTACCGTGAGGAAGAAATTCCTGCGGATATGGTCGAGCTGGCCAACGAGTGGCGCAGCAACATGGTTGAGGCTGCCGCCGAAGCCAACGAAGAGCTGATGAACAAGTACCTTGAAGAAGGTGACCTGTCCGTCGAAGACATCAAGGCTGGTCTGCGCGCCCGTACCCTGGCGAGCGAGATCGTTCCTGCTGTCTGCGGTTCCTCGTTCAAGAACAAGGGCGTTCCCCTGGTTCTCGACGCCGTCATCGACTTCCTGCCTGCTCCGACCGAAATCCCGGCGATCAAGGGTATCCACCCTGACCTGATCGACGTGCCGAAGGATGAAGTCACTCCGGAGCAGTACGACGAGCGTCCTGCTGACGACAACGAGCCGTTCTCGGCCCTGGCGTTCAAGATCGCCACCGACCCGTTCGTGGGTACTCTGACCTTCGTCCGCGTTTACTCGGGCTTCCTGACCTCTGGTGACTCCGTCATCAACTCGGTCAAGGGCAAGAAAGAGCGCGTTGGTCGTATGGTGCAGATGCACGCCAACCAGCGTGAAGAGATCAAAGAAGTACGCGCTGGCGACATCGCTGCTCTGATCGGCATGAAGGACGTCACCACTGGTGACACCCTGTGCAACGCCGACAAGCCGATCATCCTCGAGCGTATGGACTTCCCTGAGCCGGTTATTTCGCTCTCCGTAGAGCCGAAAACCAAGGCTGACCAGGAGAAGATGGGTATCGCACTGGGCAAGCTGGCCCAGGAAGACCCGTCGTTCCGCGTCAAGACCGACGAAGAAACCGGCCAGACCATCATCTCCGGTATGGGTGAGCTGCACCTGGACATCCTCGTTGACCGCATGAAGCGCGAGTTCAACGTCGAGTGCAACGTCGGCAAGCCGCAGGTTTCGTACCGCGAGAAGATCACCAAGTCCAACGTCGAGATCGAAGGCAAGTTCGTTCGTCAGTCGGGTGGTCGTGGTCAGTTCGGTCACTGCTGGATCCGTTTCTCGGAGCCGGACGTCGACGAGAAGGGCAACATCACCGAAGGTCTGGTGTTCACCAACGAAGTCGTTGGTGGCGTGATTCCTAAGGAATTCATCGCCCCGATCCAGAAGGGTATCGAAGAGCAGATGAAAAACGGCGTTGTCGCCGGCT
Organism: Pseudomonas sp. RIT623; assembly: GCF_004519305.1. Classification (GTDB taxonomy): domain Bacteria; phylum Pseudomonadota; class Gammaproteobacteria; order Pseudomonadales; family Pseudomonadaceae; genus Aquipseudomonas. Next base: position 18,960 of record NZ_SOZA01000036.1, read on the forward strand.
ATCCGCTGCTCGGCCTGAAGGCCACGGTATTCGACGGTTCGTACCATGACGTCGACTCCAACGAAATGGCGTTCAAGATCGCCGCTTCGATGGCGACCAAGCAACTGGCCCAGAAGGGCGGTGGCGTGGTACTTGAGCCGATCATGAAGGTCGAAGTTGTAACCCCGGAAGACTACCTGGGTGACGTGATGGGTGACCTGAGCCGTCGTCGCGGGATGATCCAGGGTAATGAAGACTCGGTGTCCGGCAAGGTAATCACTGCTGAGGTACCGCTCGGAGAGATGTTCGGTTACGCAACCGACGTTCGTTCCATGTCTCAGGGTCGCGCAAGCTACTCCATGGAATTCTCCAAATACGCCGAAGCTCCGTCGAACATCGTCGAAGCACTCGTTAAAAAACAAGGCTAATCCCCTTTAGGCAAGAGGTTCACTGTCGTGGCTAAAGAAAAATTTGATCGTTCCCTTCCCCACGTTAACGTCGGCACCATCGGCCACGTTGACCACGGTAAGACCACTCTGACCGCAGCTCTGACCCGCGTCTGCTCCGAAGTTTTCGGTTCGGCCGTCGTTGAGTTCGACAAGATCGACTCGGCTCCGGAAGAAAAAGCGCGCGGTATCACCATCAACACCGCTCACGTCGAGTACAACTCGAACATTCGTCACTACGCTCACGTTGACTGCCCAGGTCACGCTGACTACGTGAAGAACATGATCACCGGTGCTGCCCAGATGGACGGCGCGATCCTGGTTTGCTCGGCCGCCGATGGTCCGATGCCACAAACCCGTGAGCACATCCTGCTGTCCCGTCAGGTTGGCGTTCCGTACATCGTGGTCTTCCTGAACAAGGCTGACCTGGTAGACGACGCTGAGCTGCTGGAACTGGTCGAGATGGAAGTTCGCGACCTGCTGTCCACCTACGACTTCCCAGGCGACGACACTCCGATCATCATCGGTTCGGCTCGTATGGCCCTGGAAGGCAAAGACGACAACGAAATGGGCACTACCGCTGTCAAGAAGCTGGTAGAAACTCTGGATGCCTACATCCCTGAGCCAGTTCGTGCCATCGACCAGCCGTTCCTGATGCCGATCGAAGACGTATTCTCGATCTCGGGTCGTGGTACCGTTGTTACCGGCCGTATCGAGCGTGGTATCGTCCGCGTTCAGGATCCGCTGGAAATCGTTGGTCTGCGTGACACCACCACCACCACCTGCACCGGCGTTGAGATGTTCCGCAAGCTGCTGGACGAAGGTCGTGCTGGCGAGAACTGCGGCGTCCTGCTGCGTGGTACCAAGCGTGACGACGTTGAGCGTGGCCAGGTTCTGGTCAAGCCAGGTTCGGTCAAGCCGCACACCAAGTTCACCGCAGAAGTCTACGTCCTGTCGAAGGAAGAAGGCGGCCGTCACACTCCGTTCTTCAAAGGCTACCGTCCTCAGTTCTACTTCCGTACCACTGACGTGACCGGTAACTGCGAACTGCCGGAAGGCGTTGAAATGGTAATGCCAGGTGACAACATTCAGATGACTGTCACCCTGATCAAGACCATCGCAATGGAAGACGGTCTGCGCTTCGCCATCCGTGAAGGCGGTCGTACCGTCGGCGCCGGCGTCGTGGCCAAAATCATCGAGTAATCACTCGATCGGTTGAAAAAACCCCCGCTCAGCGGGGGTTTTTTTTATTGGGTTGACACTAAATTGGGGCGTCTATAGAATCACGCCTCCTTTTAACGGGCGTAGTGCGCCCGATGGGAACAGCCTGGAGTCTGAAATCCAATGCAAAATCAGCAAATCCGTATCAGGTTGAAGGCTTTCGACCATCGCCTGATCGACCAATCCACCCAGGAAATCGTGGAAACCGCGAAACGTACTGGTGCACAAGTGCGTGGTCCAATTCCACTGCCTACCCGCAAAGAGCGTTTCACCGTTCTGGTCTCCCCGCACGTCAACAAAGACGCGCGTGACCAGTACGAGATTCGCACTCATAAGCGTGTTCTGGACATCGTCCAGCCAACGGATAAAACCGTTGACGCGCTGATGAAGCTCGATCTGGCGGCCGGTGTGGAAGTGCAGATCAGCCTCGGCTAAGACTTCGGTCTGGTCGTGTAACGCTCTGAAATGGGCGGCCATAGCGGGTGAAAGCCCCGTACACTCATGAGGTTTACAACATGACTATTGGTGTAGTCGGTCGAAAAGCGGGCATGACCCGTATTTTCACCGAAGAAGGTGTCTCCATTCCGGTCACGGTCATTGAGATCGAGCCGAATCGCGTCACCCAGTTCAAAACCGAAGAAACTGATGGCTACCGTGCAGTGCAAGTCACTGTCGGCGAGCGTCGTGCTTCGCGTGTGACCGCCGCTCAGGCAGGCCACTTTGCCAAGGCTAACGTTGCCGCTGGTCGCGGTGTCTGGGAGTTCCGTCTTGAAGAAGGCGATTTCCAGGCTGGCGATCTGATCAAAGCTGAACTCTTCACTGCAGGCCAGCTGGTAGACGTAACCGGTCAGTCCAAAGGTAAAGGCTTCGCCGGTACCATCAAGCGTTGGAACTTCCGTGGTCAAGACAACACCCACGGTAACTCCGTATCGCACCGTGTCCCTGGCTCCATCGGCCAGTGCCAGACTCCTGGTCGTGTATTCAAGGGCAAGAAGATGTCCGGTCACATGGGCGCCGAGCGCGTGACTGTTCAGTCCCTGGAAGTAGTACGCGTAGACGCTGAACGCAACCTGCTGCTGATCAAGGGTGCCGTCCCAGGCGCTACTGGCGGCGACGTGGTCGTGCGTCCGGCTGTCAAGGCTCGCGGTTAAGGGGAAACTGACATGCAACTTAATGTAAATGACGCTCAGGCGATCGAAGTTTCCGAACTGACCTTCGGTGGCGAATTCAACGAGACGCTGGTACACCAAGCAGTCGTGGCCTACATGGCCGGCGGCCGTCAGGGCACCAAGCAGCAGAAGACCCGTTCTGACGTAGCCGGTGGCGGTAAGCGCCCATGGCGTCAGAAAGGTACTGGCCGCGCTCGTGCTGGTACTACCCGTGGTCCGATCTGGCGTGGCGGTGGTGTAACCTTCGCAGCTCGTCCTCAGGATCACTCGCAGAAGCTCAACAAGAAGATGTATCGCGCAGCCCTGCGCTCCATCCTCGCTGAGCTGGTGCGTAGCGACCGTCTGGTTGTGGTTCAGGACTTCGCTGTTGAAGCCCCGAAAACCAAAGACCTGCTGAACAAGCTGAACGGCATGGGTCTGAGCGATGTATTGATCGTTTCGGACGCTGTTGATCAGAACCTGTACCTGGCTGCTCGCAACCTGCCGCACGTCGACGTACGTGACGTTCAAGGTTCCGACCCGGTCAGTCTGATCGCATACGAGAAAGTGTTGATCACTGTCTCGGCCGTGAAGAAATTCGAGGAGCTGCTGGGATGAACCAGGAACGCGTATTCAAAGTCCTCCTTGGCCCGCACGTTTCCGAGAAGGCTACCGTTCTGGCTGAGAAAAAAGGCCAGTTCGTATTCAAGGTTGCTACTGACGCAACCAAGCTGGAAATCAAGAAAGCTGTCGAAGGCCTGTTCAACGTAAAAGTTGAAAACGTGTCGACTGTTAACGTTCTGGGTAAAACCAAGCGTACCGCACGTGGTCTGGGCAAGCGTAATGACTGGAAGAAGGCGATCGTCTCCCTTCAGCCAGGCCAAGATCTCGATTTCAGCAGCAGTGCTGAGTAAGGAAGGGGTGCATCATGGCAATCGTTAAATGCAAACCGACTTCCCCTGGCCGCCGTTTTGTGGTCAAGGTGGTCAACAAGGAGCTGCACAAAGGCGCTCCTCACGCACCGCTGCTCGAGAAAAAATCGAAGTCTGGTGGTCGTAACAACAATGGCCGCATCACCACTCGTCACGTTGGTGGTGGTCATAAGCAGCATTACCGTCTGGTTGACTTCCGTCGCAACGACAAAGATGGCATCCCTGCCACTGTCGAGCGTATCGAATACGACCCGAACCGTACTGCTCACATCGCCCTGCTGTGCTACGCAGACGGTGAGCGTCGCTACATCATCGCCCCTAAAGGCGTGAGCGCTGGCGACCAGCTGATCGCAGGTGCCCTGGCCCCAATCAAGGCCGGTAACTCCCTGCAGCTGCGCAACATCCCAGTAGGTAGCACCATTCACGGCATCGAACTGAAGCCGGGTAAAGGTGCTCAGATCGCTCGTTCCGCTGGTGCTTCGGCTCAGCTGATCGCTCGCGACGGTGTCTATGTGACCCTGCGTCTGCGCTCTGGTGAAATGCGTAAAGTCCTGGCTGAGTGCCGTGCGACCCTGGGCGAAGTCTCGAACTCCGAGCACAGCCTGCGTTCGCTGGGTAAAGCTGGTGCCAAACGCTGGCGCGGCGTTCGCCCAACCGTTCGTGGTGTTGCCATGAACCCGGTTGACCACCCACATGGTGGTGGTGAAGGTCGTACCTCCGGTGGTCGTCATCCGGTATCGCCATGGGGCTTCCCAACCAAGGGTGCTAAAACCCGCGGTAATAAGCGTACCGACAACATGATCGTCCGTCGTCGCAAGTAACTAGAGGGATACGACAGTGCCACGTTCTCTGAAAAAAGGTCCTTTTATCGATCTTCACCTGCTGAAGAAGGTCGAAGTGGCGGTGGAGAAGAACGATCGCAAGCCAGTTAAAACCTGGTCGCGCCGTTCGATGATCCTGCCACAGATGGTCGGTCTGACCATCGCGGTACACAACGGTCGCCAACACGTCCCAGTTCTCGTGAACGAAGACATGGTCGGCCACAAACTGGGCGAGTTCGCCGGTACCCGCACTTATCGTGGGCACGTGGCTGACAAGAAAGCCAAGCGTTAAGGGGTAAGGAAATGGAAGTAGCCGCTAAGTTGTCGGGCGCTCGCATCTCCGCCCAGAAAGCCCGCTTGGTCGCCGACCAGATCCGCGGGAAGAAGGTGGGCGAAGCGCTCAACCTGTTGGCCTTCAGCAGCAAAAAAGCCGCTGAAATCATGAAGAAAGTCCTCGAGTCGGCCGTTGCCAACGCCGAACACAACGAAGGCGCAGACGTTGATGACCTGAAGGTCTCCACCGTCTTCGTCAACGAAGGGCGTTCGCTGAAGCGCATCATGCCGCGTGCCAAAGGCCGCGCTGATCGCATCGTCAAGCGGTCTTGCCATATCACTGTCAAGGTTGCGGACAAGTAACGGAGTCGATCAGATGGGTCAGAAAGTACATCCCACTGGCATTCGCCTGGGAATCGTCAAGGAGCACACCTCCGTCTGGTATGCAGACGGCGCTACTTACGCAGATTACCTGTTGAAGGATCTGAAAACGCGTGAGTACCTCCAAGACAAACTAAAAAGCGCGTCCGTAAGCCGTATCGATATTCATCGTCCGGCTCAAACTGCACGCATCACCATCCACACCGCTCGTCCCGGTATCGTTATCGGCAAGAAAGGTGAAGATGTTGAGAAACTGCGTCAGGACCTGACCAAGCAGATGGGTGTGCCTGTGCACATCAACATCGAAGAGATCCGCAAGCCGGAACTCGACGCCATGCTGGTTGCTCAGAGCGTTGCCCAGCAGCTGGAGCGCCGCGTTATGTTCCGTCGCGCCATGAAGCGCGCCGTGCAGAACGCCATGCGTATTGGTGCCAAGGGCATCAAGATCCAGGTGAGCGGTCGTCTCGGCGGTGCCGAGATCGCACGTACCGAGTGGTATCGCGAAGGTCGTGTGCCTCTGCACACCCTGCGTGCCGATATCGACTACAACACCTACGAAGCTCACACCACCTACGGTGTGATCGGTGTGAAGGTTTGGATCTTCAAAGGCGAAGTTATTGGTGGTCGCCAGGAAGAGCTGAAGCCTCAAGCACCAGCGCCTCGTAAAAAAGCTGCTAAGTAAGGGGTACGCCAAATGTTGCAACCAAAGCGTACAAAATTCCGCAAGCAGATGACCGGCCACAACCGTGGTCTGGCACTGCGCGGTAGCAAGGTCAGCTTCGGCGAGTTCGCTCTGAAAGCTGTCGCTCGCGGTCGTCTCACCGCCCGTCAGATCGAGTCGGCACGTCGTGCCCTGACCCGTCACGTTAAGCGTGGCGGTAAGATCTGGATCCGTGTCTTCCCGGACAAGCCGGTTACCAAGAAGCCTCTCGAGGTTCGTATGGGTAAAGGTAAAGGTTCCGTGGAATACTGGGTTGCCCAGATTCAGCCAGGCAAAGTCCTGTACGAAATCGAGGGTGTTTCTGAAGAGCTGGCGCGCGAAGCTTTCGCCCTGGCTGCTGCAAAGCTGCCTCTCGCCACCTCCTTTGTTAAGCGGACGGTGATGTGATGAAAGCGAATGAACTTCGTGAAAAATCGGCACAGCAACTGAATGAGCAACTGCTCGGCTTGCTGCGCGACCAGTTCAATCTGCGCATGCAGAAAGCAACTGGCCAGTTGGGGCAGTCGCACCTGCTCTCGCAAGTTAAGCGTGACATCGCTCGCGTGAAAACTGTGCTCAACCAGCAGGCAGGTAAGTGATCATGGCTGAAGCTGAAAAAACCGTCCGTACGCTGACTGGCCGTGTCGTCAGCGACAAAATGGACAAGACCATCACCGTTCTGATCGAGCGTCGCGTCAAGCACCCGATCTACGGTAAATACGTTAAGCGTTCGACTAAGCTGCACGCGCACGACGAAACCAACCAGTGCAAAATCGGCGACAAAGTTTCGATCACCGAAACTCGTCCGCTGGCCAAGACCAAGTCCTGGGCACTGGTTGAAGTCCTCGAACGCGCTGTTGAAGTCTAAGGGCTAGGGGTCGGAGAAATTTTATGATTCAGACTCAATCCATGCTCGATGTGGCCGATAACAGCGGCGCTCGTCGCGTCATGTGCATCAAGGTGCTCGGCGGTTCGCACCGCCGTTACGCCGGCATCGGTGACATCATCAAAGTAACCGTCAAGGAAGCGATTCCGCGCGGTAAGGTCAAGAAAGGCCAGGTGATGACCGCTGTTGTCGTCCGTACCCGTCACGGTGTACGTCGCGCTGACGGTTCCATCATTCGTTTCGACGGCAACGCTGCTGTTCTGCTGAACACCAAGCAAGAGCCGATCGGCACTCGCATCTTCGGGCCAGTGACCCGTGAACTTCGTACCGAGAAGTTCATGAAGATCGTCTCGCTCGCCCCTGAAGTGCTGTAAGGAGATCCGACATGCAAAAGATTCGTCGTGACGACGAGATCATCGTGATCGCCGGCAAAGACAAAGGTAAGCGCGGTAAGGTGCTGAAGGTTCTCGCTGACGACCGTCTGGTCATCGGTGGTGTCAACCTGGTCAAGCGTCACACCAAGCCTAATCCGATGGCGGGCGTCCAGGGCGGTATCGTCGAGAAAGAAGCGCCTCTGCACGCTTCCAACGTTGCCATCTTCAACAGCGAAACCAACAAGGCTGACCGCGTTGGCTTCAAAGTTGAAGAAGGTAAAAAAATTCGTGTCTTCAAGTCGACCCAAAAAGCGGTTGATGCTTGAACACTGCTAGGTAGAAGACCATGGCACGACTGAAAGAGATTTACCGGAACGAAATCGCTCCTAAGCTTAAGGAAGAACTTAAGCTGTCGAACGTGATGGAAGTTCCGCGCGTTACCAAAATCACCCTGAACATGGGTCTGGGCGAAGCGATCGGCGACAAGAAAGTCATCGAGCACGCTGTTGCCGACCTGGAAAAGATCACCGGTCAAAAGCCGGTCGTGACTTTCGCTCGTAAATCCATCGCGGGCTTCAAAGTTCGTGAAGGCTGGCCGATCGGTGTCAAGGTGACCCTGCGTCGCGAAAAAATGTACGAGTTCCTGGACCGCCTGCTGGCGATCTCCCTGCCACGGGTTCGCGACTTCCGCGGCCTGAATGCCAAGTCCTTCGATGGTCGCGGCAACTACAGCATGGGCGTGAAAGAGCAGATCATCTTCCCGGAAATCGACTACGACAAGATCGATGCTCTGCGCGGTTTGGACATCACCCTGACCACCACTGCTCGTTCGGACGACGAAGGCCGCGCTCTGCTGCGTGCTTTCAAGTTCCCGTTCCGCAACTGATTGGAGTAGGAAAATGGCCAAGAAGAGCATGAAAAACCGCGAGCTGAAGCGTCAGCTCACGGTTGCCAAGTACGCCAAAAAGCGTGCCGAGCTGAAAGCGACCATCGTCAACCAGAACGCCTCTCCTGAAGAGCGTTTCGCTGCCGTTGTCGCCCTGCAGAAGCAACCACGTGACGCCAGCGCCTCGCGCATGCGTAACCGTTGCCGCATCACCGGCCGTCCGCACGGCGTGTACCGCAAGTTCGGCCTCGGCCGTAACAAGCTGCGCGAAGCCGCCATGCGTGGTGACGTGCCAGGTCTGGTCAAGGCCAGCTGGTAATCCGGTTGGCGTGACCACCGGCGGGAGGGGAGTGATCTTCCGACCGCCGGTGACCTCGCAACGAAACAAGCCCCTATATGGGGCTTGTTTCGTTTCTGTCTTGTGTCTAGAATGACCGGCTCACCTGAGCCTGGGTTTTTTGCCCTGCCTGCTCGGGTGGTTGTGATAGCCGCAAGGCTAATAATTCTTGTATCAGGAGCATCTAGCCCATGAGTATGCAGGACCCGTTAGCGGACATGCTAACTCGCATCCGTAATGCCCAGATGGCTGAAAAGTCTGTCGTAAGCATGCCTTCTTCCACCCTGAAGGTCGCGGTTGCCAAAGTACTGAAAGACGAAGGTTACATCGCCGGCTACGAAGTCACTGGCGAAGCCAAGCCTTCCCTGTCGATCGAGCTGAAGTACTTCGAAGGCCGTCCGGTTATCGAAGAGCTGAAGCGTACCAGCCGTCCTGGCCTGCGCCAGTACAAGGCCGTTACCGAGCTGCCGAAAGTACGTGGCGGCCTGGGCGTGTCTATCGTCTCCACCAACAAAGGTGTGATGACTGACCGCGCTGCGCGCGCTGCCGGTGTCGGCGGCGAAGTTCTGTGCACAGTGTTCTAAGGGGAGATAGGCATGTCTCGCGTCGCTAAGAACCCCGTTAAGCTGCCAGCAGGCGTCGAAGTCAAATTCGCCGGCCAGCAGCTTTCGGTGAAGGGTGCCAAGGGCACTCTCGAACTGAACGTTCACTCGTCTGTTGAAGTTACCGAAGAAGCTGGTGAGCTGCGTTTCTCCGCTCGCAACGGTGACCAGCAAGCTCGCGCCATGGCCGGTACCACCCGCGCCCTGGTGAACAACATGGTCCAGGGCGTAAGCCAAGGCTTCGAGCGCAAGCTCCAGCTGGTCGGTGTTGGTTACAAGGCACAGGCTAAAGGCACCGTCCTGAACCTGGCTCTGGGCTTCTCGCACCCAGTGGATTACGAACTGCCAGCCGGTATCACCGCTGAAACCCCAAGCCAGACCGACATCCTGATCAAGGGTATCGACAAGCAGCTGGTAGGTCAGGTGGCCGCTGAAGTCCGCGGTTTCCGTCCGCCAGAGCCTTACAAGGGCAAGGGTGTGCGTTACGCGGACGAAGTAGTCCGTCGTAAAGAAGCCAAGAAGAAGTAGGGCCTAGCAAATGACCGACAAAAAAGTTACTCGACTGCGTCGCGCTCGCAAAGCACGCCTGAAAATGCACGAGCTCGAAGCCGTGCGTCTGTGCGTGTTCCGCTCCTCGCAGCACATCTATGCCCAGGTCATCTCGGCCGACGGCAGCAAGGTTCTGGCAAGCGCCTCGACCTTGGACAAAGAACTGCGTGATGGCGCCACCGGCAACATCGACGCGGCCACTAAGGTTGGCAAGCTGGTAGCTGAGCGCGCGAAAGCCGCCGGTGTATCTCAAGTTGCCTTTGACCGTTCCGGCTTCAAGTACCACGGCCGCGTCAAGGCGCTGGCTGATGCTGCTCGTGAAGGCGGGCTGGAGTTCTAAGTTATGGCAAATAACGATCAAAAGCGCGACGAAGGCTACATCGAGAAGCTGGTTCAAGTTAACCGCGTAGCCAAGACCGTCAAGGGCGGCCGTATCTTCACCTTCACCGCGCTGACCGTGGTAGGTGATGGCAAGGGCCGTGTTGGTTTCGGCCGTGGCAAATCGCGCGAAGTACCTGCCGCGATCCAGAAAGCCATGGAAGCTGCTCGCCGCAACATGATTCAGGTTGACCTGAAGGGCACCACCCTGCAGTACGCCACCAAGGCTGCCCACGGCGCCTCGAAGGTCTACATGCAGCCTGCCTCGGAAGGTACCGGTATCATCGCCGGTGGCGCCATGCGTGCCGTCCTGGAAGTCGCTGGCGTGCAGAACGTTCTGGCCAAGTGCTATGGCTCGACCAACCCGGTGAACGTGGTTCACGCCACCTTCAAGGGTCTGAAAGCCATGCAATCCCCTGAGTCCATTGCTGCCAAGCGCGGCAAGACTGTTGAGGAGATCATCTGATCATGGCAACCGTAAAAGTAACGCTGATCAAGAGCACCGCCGGCCGCCTGCCTAACCACAAACTGTGCGTTAAAGGCCTGGGTCTGCGTCGCATCGGTCACACTGTAGAAGTCCAGGATACTCCCGAGAACCGCGGGATGATCAACAAGGCTTACTACATGCTGAAGGTCGAGGGTTAATCGATGAAACTCAATGATCTGAGTCCAGCGCCGGGTTCCCGTCGCGAGAAGCACCGTCCGGGCCGTGGTATCGGTAGCGGTCTGGGCAAGACCGGTGGCCGTGGTCACAAAGGTCAGACCTCCCGCTCCGGTGGCTCCATCGCTCCAGGCTTCGAAGGCGGTCAACAGCCGCTGCACCGTCGCCTGCCGAAGTTCGGCTTCGTTTCCCTGAAAGCCATGGACCGCGCCGAAGTGCGTCTGTCCGAGCTGGCCAAGGTGGAAGGCGATCTGATCACCGTTCAGTCCCTGAAGGACGCCAACGTGATCGGCCAGCACGTACAGCGTGTGAAAATCATGCTGTCGGGCGAAGTCACTCGCGCAGTCACCCTCAAGGGTATCGCCGTCACCAAAGGTGCACGTGCGGCTATCGAAGCAGCTGGCGGCAAGTTCGAGGAATAAATGGCTAAGCAAGGTGCTCTCTCTTCGCTCGGTAAGGGCGGGATGTCGGAACTCTGGGCTCGTCTGCGCTTTCTGTTCATGGCGATCATCGTCTATCGGATTGGCGCGCACATCCCAGTGCCAGGCATTAACCCGGACCGTCTCGCGGATCTGTTCCGGCAGAATGAGGGGACCATTCTTAGCTTGTTCAACATGTTTTCCGGTGGCGCGCTGGAGCGCATGAGCATCTTTGCACTGGGGATCATGCCGTACATCTCGGCATCGATCATCATGCAGCTCATGACCGCTGTCAGCCCGCAGCTGGAGCAGTTGAAGAAGGAAGGTGAAGCTGGCCGTCGCAAGATCAGCCAGTACACCCGCTACGGCACCGTTATCCTGGCGCTGGTTCAAGCCATTGGCATGTCCATTGGCCTGGCCAACCAGGGCGTGGCGTTTTCTGCAGGCCTGGGCTTCCATGTCGTCGCTGTCTCCACTTTCGTGGCGGGTGCGATGTTCATGATGTGGCTCGGCGAGCAGATCACCGAGCGCGGTGTGGGCAACGGTATCTCGATGTTGATCTTCGCAGGTATCGTTGCCGGTCTTCCGAGAGCAATCGGGCAGTCTTTCGAGTCTGCGCGCACAGGCGATATCAACATCTTCGCCCTGGTCGCTATCGGTTTGCTGGCAGTAGCGATTATCGGCTTCGTGGTGTTCATTGAGCGTGGTCAGCGTCGTATCGCCGTTCACTACGCCAAGCGTCAGCAGGGCCGCAAGGTCTTCGCTGCGCAGACCAGCCACCTGCCGCTGAAAGTGAACATGGCGGGGGTCATCCCGGCCATTTTCGCGAGCAGCATCTTGCTGTTCCCGGCTTCGCTGGGTGCCTGGTTCGGTCAGTCCGAAGGTATGGGCTGGCTGCAGGACATCTCGCAGTCGATCGCTCCTGGTCAGCCGTTGAACATTCTGCTGTTTAGTGCAGGGATCATTTTCTTCTGCTTCTTCTACACAGCGCTGATGTTCAACCCGAAAGACGTAGCGGAAAACCTGAAGAAGTCCGGTGCCTTTATTCCGGGTATCCGTCCTGGTGAACAGTCGGCACGCTACATTGATGGCGTTCTGACCCGTTTGACCATGTTCGGTGCTCTTTACATGATGGCCGTCTGCCTTCTGCCCCAGTTCCTGGTGGTGGCAGCAAACGTGCCGTTCTACCTTGGCGGGACCTCGTTGCTGATTGTGGTAGTGGTTGTGATGGACTTCATGTCCCAAGTACAATCGCACCTCGTTTCGCACCAGTACGAATCCCTGATGAAGAAAGCCAACCTGAAAGGCTACGGCGGCAGCGGTCTGCTGCGCTGATCTAGCCCCTTAAGGTTCGAGGAGTCGGTAATGAAAGTTCGTGCATCGGTGAAAAAGCTGTGCCGCAACTGCAAGATCATTCGTCGCGAAGGTATCGTGCGCGTGATCTGCAGCGCGGAACCGCGTCACAAGCAGCGCCAAGGCTGAGTGTGATCCGCGCTTCAAACCCAGCAGCTAGTGTGCTGCTGGGTTGATTATTCGTTTCTACAGCGATATTATCTCGCGCCCTATTTCTTGGCTTCCGGGGCGTAGGTAGCTGTCAATTGGAGTCCCACTGAATGGCCCGTATTGCAGGCGTCAACATTCCAGATAACAAGCATACTGTTATCTCGCTGACCTACATCTATGGTGTCGGTCGCACTACTGCGCAGAAAATCTGTGCAGACGCTGGTGTCAACCCAGCCGCAAAGATCAAGGATCTGAGCGACGAGCAAATCGAAACCCTGCGTGGCGAAGTCGCGAAGTTCACCACCGAAGGTGACCTGCGTCGTGACATCAACATGAAGATCAAGCGCTTGATGGACCTGGGTTGCTACCGCGGCCTGCGCCATCGTAAGGGTCTGCCGGTTCGCGGTCAGCGCACCAAGACCAACGCACGCACCCGTAAGGGCCCGCGTAAGCCGATCCGCAAGTAATCGCCCAGGAATATAGACATGGCAAAACCTGCTGCTCGTCCTCGTAAAAAAGTCAAAAAGACAGTGGTTGATGGCATCGCCCACATCCATGCGTCTTTCAACAACACCATCGTGACCATCACCGATCGTCAGGGCAACGCACTGTCCTGGGCTACTTCCGGTGGTTCGGGTTTCCGTGGTTCGCGCAAATCCACCCCGTTCGCAGCTCAGATCGCTGCTGAGCGTGCTGGTCAAGCTGCGCTGGAATATGGTCTGAAGAACCTCGACGTTAACGTCAAGGGTCCAGGTCCAGGTCGTGAATCCGCCGTTCGTGCACTGAACAGCTGCGGCTACAAGATCGCCAGCATCACCGACGTGACGCCAATCCCGCATAACGGGTGCCGTCCGCCGAAGAAGCGTCGCGTGTAATCAGGAGACAGATAAATGGCACGTTACATTGGTCCAAAATGCAAACTGTCTCGCCGTGAAGGCACTGACCTGTTCCTGAAGAGCGGCGTTCGCGCTCTGGAATCGAAGTGCAACATCGAAGCAGCCCCAGGTATCCACGGCCAGCGCCGTGGCCGTCAGTCCGACTACGGTACCCAGCTGCGCGAGAAACAAAAAGTCCGTCGTATCTACGGCGTGCTGGAGCGTCAATTCCGCGGTTACTACCAAGCGGCTGCCTCGAAGAAAGGCGCCACTGGTGAGAACCTGCTGCAGATGCTCGAGTGCCGTCTGGACAACGTCGTTTACCGTATGGGCTTCGGTTCCACCCGTTCCGAGTCCCGTCAGCTGGTTTCGCACAAAGCGATCAGCGTGAACGGCAAGACCGTAAACATTCCATCCTACCAAGTTCGTCCGGGTGACGTGGTCGCAGTTCGCGAGAAGTCGCTGAACCAGCTGCGCATTGTTCAAGCCCTTGAACTGTGCGCCCAGCGTGGCCGCGTTGAGTGGGTTGACGTGGATGCTGCCAAAAAGTCGGGCGTTTTCAAGAACGTTCCTGCTCGCAGCGACCTGTCCGCCGACATCAACGAAAACCTGATTGTCGAGCTCTACTCCAAGTAAGGGCTAGAAAATAGGTGCATCCATGCAGATTTCGGTAAATGAGTTTCTGACACCCCGTCACATCGACGTGCAGGTTGTCAGTCCAACCCGCGCCAAGATCACGCTCGAGCCTCTCGAGCGTGGCTTCGGCCATACCCTGGGCAACGCGCTGCGCCGCATCCTGTTGTCCTCCATGCCTGGCTGTGCAGTAGTCGAGGCCGAGATCGATGGCGTACTCCATGAGTACTCCGCGATCGAAGGTGTACAGGAAGACGTCATTGAAATCCTGTTGAACCTGAAAGGCCTGGCTATCAAACTGCACGGTCGTGACGAAGTTACGCTGACCTTGTCGAAAAAGGGTTCGGGGGTGGTTACCGCTGCCGATATTCAGCTGGATCACGATGTCGAGATCGTCAACCCCGATCACGTAATCGCGAACCTGGCGTCCAACGGCGCCCTGAACATGAAGCTCACCGTAGCTCGTGGTCGCGGTTACGAGCCGGCCGACTCCCGTCAGACCGACGAAGACGAAAGCCGCAGCATTGGCCGTCTCCAGCTGGACGCTTCGTTCAGCCCGGTGCGTCGTATCGCCTACGTGGTCGAGAACGCCCGTGTTGAACAGCGTACCAACCTGGACAAGCTGGTCATCGATCTGGAAACCAACGGCACCCTGGACCCTGAAGAGGCTATCCGCCGCGCCGCGACCATCCTGCAACAGCAGCTGGCCGCGTTCGTCGACCTCAAAGGTGACAGCGAGCCGGTGGTGGTCGAGCAGGAAGACGAGATCGATCCGATCCTGCTGCGTCCGGTTGACGACCTGGAACTGACTGTACGTTCGGCCAACTGCCTCAAGGCGGAGAACATCTACTACATCGGCGACCTGATTCAGCGTACCGAAGTAGAGCTGTTGAAGACTCCTAACCTGGGCAAGAAGTCCCTGACTGAAATCAAGGACGTCCTGGCCTCCCGTGGTCTGTCTCTCGGCATGCGCCTCGACAACTGGCCGCCTGCAAGTCTTAAGAAAGACGACAAGGCGACTGCCTGATCGTCGTAATCACCGAACGTAGTGTTTGGTAAGGAATGAATCATGCGTCATCGTAAAAGTGGACGTCACCTGAGCCGTACCAGCTCTCACCGCAAGGCTATGTTCCAGAACATGGCAGTGTCGCTGATCGAGCACGAGCTGATCAAAACCACCCTGCCGAAAGCCAAGGAACTGCGCCGCGTTGCCGAGCCGCTGATCACCCTGGCCAAGGAAGACAGCGTCGCCAACCGTCGTCTGGCCTTCGACCGTACCCGTTCGAAGTCCGCCGTTGGCAAACTGTTCAACGACCTGGGCAAGCGTTACGCCACCCGTCAGGGCGGCTACCTGCGCATCCTGAAGTGCGGTTTCCGCGCTGGCGACAACGCGCCTATGGCGTACGTCGAGCTGGTTGATCGTCCGGTCGGTGGTGTTGTAGAAGCTGCCGAGTAAGACGTTCTGTCTGCTACAAGAAACCGGGCCTAGGCCCGGTTTTTTGTCGCCTGATGAATTGTTATTTTCTATTGATGTAAGTCACTTAATGAATTTGTTCTTGTAATACTGCTGGTCAATACTCTCTCCAAGCCGATTAGCCGGCAGTTCGAGACCCGATAAGGAGAGCCCATGAGCAAGATTCTCACCACCGCCAGCGGTGCCCCCGTTGCTGACAACCAGAATTCCCGTTCCGCCGGCCCGCGCGGCCCGCTGCTGCTCGACGACTTCCACCTGATCGAGAAGCTGGCCCACTTCAACCGCGAGAACATCCCTGAGCGTCGCGTCCACGCCAAGGGCTCGGGCGCCTACGGTACCTTCACCGTCACCCGTGATATCAGCGGCTACACCAGCGCCAAGTTGTTCGATGCCATTGGCAAGCGCACCGAAACCTTCCTGCGTTTCTCCACGGTCGGTGGTGAGCGCGGCTCCGCCGATACCGAGCGTGACCCACGTGGCTTCGCGGTGAAGTTCTACACCGAGGAAGGCAACTGGGACATCGTCGGCAACAACACCCCGGTGTTCTTCATCCGCGACCCGCTGAAGTTCCCTGACTTCATTCACACCCAAAAGCGCCACCCGCAGAGCAACCTGAAGAACGCCCAGATGATGTGGGACTTCTGGTCGCACTCGCCGGAAGCGCTGCACCAGGTCACCATCCTGTTCTCCGACCGCGGTATTCCGGATGGCTACCGTCACATGCACGGCTTCGGCAGCCACACTTACAGCCTGATCAACGCCAAGGGGGAGCGCACTTGGGTCAAGTGGCACTTCAAGACCCAGCAGGGCATCAAGAACCTGGCGCCGGCCGATGCCGCACGCCTGGCCGGCACCGACCCGGACTACGCCCAGCGCGACCTGTTCGAGGCCATCGAGCGTGGCGACTTCCCACGTTGGACGGTGTGCATTCAGGTGATGAGCGAAGACGAGGCGGCCGCGCGGGCAGAGAACCCCTTCGACGTGACCAAGACCTGGTCGCAGAAGGAATACCCGCTGATCGAAGTGGGTGTGCTGGAGCTCAACCGCAACCCGCTCAACTACTTTGCCGAGGTCGAGCAGGCCACCTTCGGCCCGAGCAACATGGTCCCGGGTGTTGGCCTGTCGCCGGATCGCATGCTGCAAGGCCGGGTGTTCGCCTACGCCGATGCGCACCGCTACCGGGTGGGCACCAACCACCAGCAGTTGCCGGTCAATGCTTCGCGCAGCCCGGTCAACAGCTACCAGCGTGACGGTTCGATGGCTATGGGCGGCTACGGCAGCGCGCCGAACTACGAGCCCAACAGCTATGCCGACGCGCCGAAGCAATCGCCCCGCCATGGCGAGCCAGCGCTGGCACTCAGTGGGGCGGCGGATCGCTACGATCACCGTGAGGACACGGATTACTACAGCCACGCCGGCGCGCTGTTCCGCCTGATGAGCGCCGAGCAGAAGGCGCTGCTGATCAGCAACATTGCCGGCACCCTGGTCGGGGTCAGCGAGGATGTGGTGCGGCGCCAGCTGCAGCACTTCTTCAAGGCTGATCCGGCCTACGGGGAAGGCATCGCCAAGGCCCTGGGCGTGAATCTCGCCTAAGTCGAAGTGATAAGAAGAACCGCCCTCATTTGGGCGGTTTTTCAATGAAAATCACTACTGTTTAACCGATTTTTTGCATCTGATTGCGCATTTTTCAGTGACCGCGGGCAAAAGCTGGTTCACACTAGTGGTCATTGACGCATTCACAGGGAGAAGCAGGGCGATGCAAGGTCACCCGGACGTAATCAACTACCTCGTCACGTTGCTGAAGGGCGAACTGGCAGCACGCGACCAGTATTTCATCCACTCGCGCATGTACGAAGACTGGGGCTTGGGCAAGCTCTACGAGCGTATCAACCACGAGATGGAAGAAGAGACGCAGCACGCCGATGCTCTGATGCGCCGTATCCTCATGCTCGAAGGCACCCCCGACATGCGTGCCGACGACCTCGAAGTCGGCACCACGGTCCCTGAAATGATCGAGGCCGACCTAAAGCTCGAGTACAAGGTGCGCGCCGCGCTGTGCAAAGGCATCGAGCTGTGCGAGCTGCACAAGGACTACATCAGCCGCGACATCCTGCGCGCGCAGCTGGCTGACACCGAGGAAGATCACACCTACTGGCTGGAGAAGCAGCAGGGGTTGATCAAGGCCATCGGCCTGGAGAATTACCTGCAGTCGCAGATGTAAAAGCCTGGGGGCTGCTTTGCAGCCCATTCGCGGCACAAGGCCGCTCCTACAGGACAGCGCCGATCTGACGGTTTGCGCGGTCCTGTAGGAGCGGCCTTGTGTCGCGAATGGGCGCAAAGCGCCCCCAGTGTCTTATGCCCGATCCCGCTCCAGCAGCGGTTTCAAGTAATGCCCGGTGTAGGACTGCTTCGTCTCGGCCAGCTCTTCCGGCGTACCACAGGCAATGATCTGCCCACCCTTGGAGCCACCCTCCGGCCCCAGGTCGACCAGCCAATCGGCGGTCTTCACCACATCCAGGTTATGTTCGATCACCACCACGGTGTTGCCGTGGTCGCGCAGGCGGTGCAATACGTCCAGCAACTGCTGGATATCGGCGAAGTGCAGGCCGGTGGTGGGCTCGTCGAGGATATACAGGGTCTTGCCGGTATCGCGCTTGGACAGCTCGCGGGACAACTTCACGCGCTGCGCCTCGCCTCCCGACAAGGTGGTCGCCGACTGCCCCAGCTTGATGTACGACAAACCGACGTCCATCAAGGTTTGCAGCTTGCGCGCCAGCGCCGGCACCGCATCGAAGAACTCGCGGGCATCCTCGATGGTCATTTCCAGCACCTCGTGGATGTTCTTGCCCTTGTACTTGATCTCCAGGGTTTCACGGTTATAGCGCTTGCTCTTGCACACATCGCACGGCACGTAGATGTCTGGCAGGAAGTGCATCTCTACCTTGATCAAGCCATCGCCCTGGCAGGCTTCGCAGCGGCCGCCCTTGACGTTGAACGAGAACCGCCCCGGGCCGTAGCCGCGTGAGCGTGATTCCGGGACGCCGGAGAACAGCTCGCGGATCGGTGTGAAGATGCCTGTGTAGGTCGCCGGGTTCGAGCGTGGGGTGCGGCCGATCGGGCTCTGGTCGATATCCACCACTTTGTCCAGGTGCTGCAGGCCATCCATGCTGCTGTGCGGCGCGGCCTCCAGGCTGCTTGCGCCATTCAGGGCGGTGGCAGCCAGCGGGAACAGGGTGTTGTTGATCAGGGTCGACTTGCCCGAGCCGGAAACCCCGGTCACGCAGGTCAGCAGGCCGATCGGGATCTCCAGGTCGACGTTCTGCAGGTTGTTGCCGCGCGCGCCCTTGAGCTTGAGTTGCAGCTTTTTGTTGCGCGGGGTGCGCTTGGCCGGCACGACGATCTTCTTGCGCCCGGACAGGTACTTGCCGGTCAGCGAGTCTGGGTGATCCATGACCTGCTGCGGCGAGCCCTCGGCGACGATCTGGCCGCCGTGCACCCCAGCGCCTGGGCCAATGTCGACCACGTAGTCGGCCAGGCGAATGGCGTCTTCGTCGTGCTCCACCACTATCACCGTGTTCCCCAGGTCACGCAGGTGGTTGAGGGTGGCCAGCAGGCGGTCGTTGTCCCGTTGATGAAGGCCGATGGACGGCTCGTCGAGGATGTACATCACCCCCACCAGGCCAGCACCGATCTGGCTGGCCAGGCGGATCCGCTGGGCTTCACCGCCAGACAGGGTATCGGCGCTGCGGTCCAGGGTCAGGTAGTCGAGGCCGACGTTGACCAGGAACTGCAGGCGTTCGCAGATTTCCTTGAGGATCTTCGCCGCGATCTCGCCGCGCCGTCCGGTCAGGGTCAGCGCGCCGAAGTAGTTGCTGGCTTCGCCGATCGGCAGGTTGGTCACCGCCGGCAGGGTCTTCTCACCCACCCATACGTGGCGCGCTTCACGGCGCAGACGGGTGCCGCGGCAGTCCGGGCAGGGTTGGGTGCCGAGGAACTTGGCCAGCTCTTCGCGCACGGTGGCCGACTCGGTCTCGCGGTAGCGGCGCTCCAGGTTCGGCACGATGCCTTCGAACGGGTGCGAGCGCTTGACGATATCGCCGCGGTCGTTGAGGTACTTGAAGTCGACGCTCTGCTTGCCGCTGCCGTGCAGGATGACTTTCTGGTGATCGGCCGAGAGCTGGCCGAACGGTTCTTCGAGGCTGAAGCCATAGTGCGCGGCCAATGAGCCGAGCATCTGGAAGTAATAGACGTTGCGCCGGTCCCAGCCGCGGATCGCGCCCTCGGCCAGGGTCAGTTCGGTGTTCACCAGGCGCTTGGTGTCGAAGAACTGCTTCACGCCCAGGCCATCGCAGGTCGGGCAGGCGCCGGCCGGATTGTTGAAGGAGAACAGCTTGGGTTCCAGTTCGCTGATGGCGTGGCCGCAGACCGGGCAGGCGAAGCGCGCGGAGAAGATCATCTCCTCTGCGGGCTCATCGTCCATCGGTGCCACCAGGGCGATGCCGTCGGCCAGCTTGAGCGCGGTCTCGAACGATTCGGCCAGGCGCTGCTGCAAGTCGGCGCGGACCTTGAAGCGGTCCACCACCACGTCGATGCTGTGCTTTTTCTGCTTATCCAGCTTGGGCAGCTCGTCCAGTTCGTAGAGCTTGCCGTTGACCCGGGCCCGCACAAAGCCCTGGGCGCGCAGTTCGTCGAACACCGCCAGGTGCTCGCCCTTGCGCTCGCGAATCACCGGCGCCAGCAGCATCAGCTTGCTGCCCTCGGGTTTTTCCAGCACCAGGTCGACCATCTGGCTGATCGTTTGCGCTTCCAGTGGAATATCGTGGTCCGGGCAGCGCGGCGTGCCGACCCGGGCATAGAGCAGGCGCAGGTAGTCGTAGATCTCGGTGATGGTGCCCACGGTCGAGCGCGGGTTGTGCGAGGTCGACTTCTGCTCGATGGAGATCGCCGGCGACAGGCCTTCGATGGTATCGACGTCGGGCTTTTCCATCATCGACAGGAACTGCCGGGCATAGGCCGACAGCGACTCGACGTAGCGGCGCTGGCCCTCGGCGTACAACGTGTCGAAGGCCAGCGAGGACTTGCCGGACCCGGACAAGCCGGTGATCACGATCAGTTTGTCCCGGGGCAGGGTCAGGTCGATGTTCTTCAGGTTGTGGGTACGCGCCCCACGGATCAGGATCTTGTCCACTACGGCCTCGCTCGGCGGGCATAAACAAAGGAGTATACGGCGCGCTGCCATTACGCGGCAAAGCGTCGCGTATATGCCGTCAAGGCGTCGGACTGATAGAATCGCCGCCGGTTCACACGAGGTTAATCCATGCACGACACCCACAACGAGCGCATGAGCGGTAGCGAAACCCGCGCCGCGAGCGGCCTGGCCCTGGTCTTTGCCTTTCGTATGCTGGGCATGTTCATGGTGCTGCCGGTGCTGGCCACCTACGGCATGGACCTGGCCGGCGCCACGCCTGCACTGATCGGCCTGGCCATCGGCGCCTATGGTCTGACCCAGGCGGTGCTGCAGATTCCGTTCGGGGTGATTTCCGACCGCATCGGTCGCCGTCCGGTGATCTACGTGGGATTGATCATCTTCGCCCTGGGCAGTGTGCTGGCGGCCCAGGCCGACTCGATCTGGGGCGTGATCGCCGGGCGTATCCTGCAAGGCGCTGGGGCGATTTCCGCGGCCGTCATGGCCTTGCTGTCCGACCTTACTCGTGAGCAGCACCGGACCAAGGCCATGGCCATGATCGGCATGAGCATCGGCCTGTCGTTTGCCGTGGCGATGGTGGTCGGGCCGCTGCTGACCCGCGCCTTTGGCTTGTCAGGATTGTTCCTTGCCACCGCAGGACTTGCCCTGGTCGGCATTGGCTTGATCGCCTTCGTCGTGCCCAGCTCGCACAGTGTTCTGACACACCGTGAGTCTGGTGTTGCCCGTCAAGCTCTTGGCCCGACCCTGCGCAATCCGGACCTTCTGCGCCTGGATATCAGCATTTTCGTGCTGCACGCGATCCTGATGGCCAGCTTCGTGGCGCTGCCCCTGGCTTTCGTCGAGCGCGGCGGGCTGCCCAAGGAGCAGCACTGGTGGGTGTACCTGACCGCGCTGCTGGTTTCATTTTTTGCAATGATCCCCTTCATCATCTACGGGGAAAAGAAGCGCAAGATGAAACGCGTGTTGCTCGGCGCGGTCAGTGTCCTGCTGCTGGTGGAGGTGTTCTTCTGGCAGTGGGCTGACAACTTGCAGGGACTGGTGATCGGCACCGTGGTATTCTTTACTGCATTCAACCTGCTGGAGGCATCCTTGCCTTCGCTGGTCAGCAAGGTATCGCCTGCCGGCGGCAAGGGGACGGCAATGGGGGTGTATTCCACCAGCCAGTTCCTCGGCGCCGCGCTGGGAGGCATCCTCGGTGGCTGGTTGTTCCAGCACGGTGGCTTGAGCATGGTGTTCCTGGGGTGTGCGGTGTTGTGCGTCCTGTGGTTGCTCACTGCGTTGCGCATGAACGAACCACCCTACGTGACCAGCCTGCGCATGCCATTGACGCCAGAAGCGGTCCGGGAAGCCGGGCTGACCGAGCGCTTGCTGGCCGTGCCGGGTGTGACCGACGCCGTGGTGGTGGCAGAAGAAGCCGCCATCTATATCAAACTGGATACGAAAATTTTGGACCGCGCGACCCTAGAGCGTCTGGTGAACCCAGCCGCTTCGGCGTGCGAAGCCTAGGAGAACGTTATGGCCCGTGGGGTTAACAAAGTCATTCTGGTCGGCACCTGCGGTCAGGATCCCGAAGTCCGCTACCTGCCCAACGGTAACGCCGTGACCAACCTGAGCCTGGCCACCAGCGAGCAGTGGACCGACAAGCAGTCGGGCCAGAAGGTCGAGCGCACCGAGTGGCACCGTGTCTCGCTGTTCGGCAAGGTCGCCGAAATCGCCGGCGAATACCTGCGCAAGGGTTCGCAGTGCTACATCGAGGGCAAGCTGCAGACCCGCGAGTGGGAAAAGGACGGCATCAAGCGCTACACCACCGAGATCATCGTCGACATCAACGGCACCATGCAGCTGCTCGGCGGTCGTCCGCAGGGCCAGCAGGGCGGTGGCGACCAGTACAACCAGGGTGGTGGCAACAACTACAACCAGGGCGGTCAGCAGCAACAGTACAACCAGGCCCCGCGCCAGCAGGCCCAGCGCCCGCAGCAAGCTCCGCAGCGCCCAGCGCCGCAACAGCCGGCTCCGCAGCCTGCCGCTGACTTCGACAGCTTCGACGACGATATTCCGTTCTGATCCTTTCCTGTGGGCACCAGGTGCCACAGGTGAACGGAGCTGTGACAAGAAACCCGCTTCAGGCATGAAGCGGGTTTCTTTTTGCCTGTCAGCTTTCTTCGAGCGCCGCCTTGGCAAACTGTGCATCAAGCTCGGGTGTTGCTCCGCTGATGCCTATACCGCCGATATGCCTGCCGTTCGCATCCATGATTGGCAACCCGCCTTCCAGCAAAGTGAAACCGGGCAGCGAAGCGTAGGGATTGGCTGGCAACCCGGCGCTGCGTTCACCCAGTGTGCGGGATGAAAGTGGAAAGCGTGCAGATGTAGCGGCTTTGAGCTGCGCGACCTGGATGCTGCCGCTGCTGGTGCCATCCATGCGGTGGAAATGCTTCAGGTTGCCATGGTTGTCGACGATGCTGATGACGATGGCGAAGCCCTGGGCGCGGGCGGCACGCTCGGCGGCGGCGGCCAGGCTTCGAGCCTTCTCGGCGCTAATGGGCGAAATGGCAGGGGTGTCGGGTCGGTTGGGTGGGGCCGCCAGTGTGGGCGTTACGTGCATCGGGAGGGCGAGCAAGAGCCCGACCATGAAGTGTTTCGTGTTCATTCATACGTGCCTCGTCCATGTGGATTCAGCAACCTAGCAAGCAAAAGCTGGTTTGCGGTGTAGTCCGTTTCTGATCGCGATGTGGGATTGCATTACCTTTCCATGATCCAGATCACCCCACTTCCCAGATTCTTGACTAGGCTTAACAGTTGGCGGTCTCTACCCACCGCCACCGTGGAGTCCCTGAGGCGCCGGCCATGTCCCGTGCGCCCGAGAACCTGATCAGGAGTGCACGATGGACCTCAACCGTCGGCAATTCTTCAAGGTCGCCGCCGTCGGCCTTGGAGGCTCGAGCCTCGCGGCGTTGGGCATGGCCCCGACCCCTGCGTTCGCCGAGCAGGTGCGCCACTTCAAGCTGGCGCACACTAAAGAAACCCGTAACACCTGCCCTTACTGCTCGGTCGGCTGCGGCCTGATCATGTACAGCCAGGGTGACGCGGGCAAGAACGTCAAGCAGAACATCATCCATATCGAGGGCGACGCGGATCATCCGGTCAACCGCGGCACCCTGTGCCCGAAAGGCGCTGGCCTGCTGGACTTTATCCACAGCCCCAACCGCCTGATGTACCCCGAGGTACGCAAGCCGGGCAGCAACGAGTGGACCCGCATCGAGTGGGACGAAGCCCTCGACCGCATCGCCGACCTGATGAAACAGGACCGCGATGCCAACTTCATCGAGAAGAACGCCCAGGGCCAGACGGTCAACCGCTGGCTGACCACAGGCTTTCTTGCCGCGTCCGCCGCTTCCAGCGAAGCGGGCTACCTGACGCACAAGGTGATCCGTTCGCTAGGCATGCTGGGGTTCGACAACCAGGCGCGTGTCTGACACGGCCCGACGGTGGCAAGTCTTGCCCCGACGTATGGCCGTGGCGCGATGACCAATCACTGGTCTGATATCGCCAACGCAAACCTGGTCCTGGTGATGGGCGGCAACGCCGCTGAAGCGCACCCGTGCGGCTTCAAGTGGGTGACCGAAGCCAAGGCGCACAACAAGGCGCGGCTGATCGTGGTCGACCCGCGGTTCACCCGTACCGCCTCGGTGGCCGATTACTACGCGCCGATCCGTACCGGCAGCGACATCGCCTTCATGGGCGGGCTGATCAACTACCTGCTGAGCAACGACAAGATCCAGCACGAGTACGTGCGCAACTACACCGATGTGTCGTTCATCGTCAAAGAGAGCTATGGCTTCGAGGACGGGCTGTTCAGCGGCTACGACGCGGCCAAGCGCGTGTATGCCGACAAGTCTGGCTGGGGCTATGAGCTGGGCGAGGATGGCTTTGCCAAGGTCGACCCGACCCTGCAGCACCCGCGTTGCGTGTACCAGCTGATGAAGCAGCACTACAGCCGCTACACGCCGGAGCTGGCGAGCATGACCTGCGGCATGCCCCAGGACCAGATGATGAAAGTCTGGGAAGAGATCGCCACCTGCTCGGTGCCGGGCAAGACCATGACGATCCTCTATGCCCTGGGTTGGACCCAGCACTCGATCGGCGCGCAGATCATCCGCAGCGCGGCGATGGTGCAGTTGCTGCTGGGCAACGTCGGCATGCCCGGTGGCGGGGTCAACGCCCTGCGCGGGCATTCCAACATCCAGGGCCTGACCGACCTGGGCCTGCTGTCGAACTCGCTGCCGGGCTACCTCACCTTGGCCGGCGATGCCGAGCAGGATTACACCAGCTACATCGACAAGCGCGCCTCCAAGCCGCTGCGCCCCGGGCAACTGTCGTACTGGCAGAACTACGGCAAGTTCCACGTCAGCCTGATGAAGGCCTGGTACGGCGCCAATGCCACCGCCGAAAACAACTGGGGCTACGACTGGCTGCCCAAGCTCGACGTGCCGGCCTACGACGTGCTGCGCATGTTCGAGATGATGGGCCAGGGCAAGGTCAACGGCTACATGTGCCAGGGCTTCAACCCGATTGCCGCGTTGCCGGACAAGAACCGCGTCACCGCCGCGCTGGCCAAGCTCAAGTGGCTGGTGATCATGGATCCGCTGGCTACCGAGACCTCCGAGTTCTGGCGCAACGCCGGCCCGTTCAATGATGTCGACACGGCCAACATCCAGACCGAGGTAATCCGCCTGCCCACCACTTGCTTCGCCGAAGAGGACGGTTCGCTGGTCAACAGCAGCCGCTGGCTGCAGTGGCACTGGAAGGGCGCCGATGGGCCGGGCCAGACCCGTACCGACGTGCACATCATGAGCGAGCTGTTCCTGCGCCTGCGCAAGCGTTACCAGGCCGAGGGCGGAGCGTATCCCGAGCCGATGCTCAACATCAGCTGGCCGTACAAGGTGCCAGAGGAGCCTTCGCCCGAGGAACTGGCCAAGGAGATGAACGGCTGGGCGGTCAGCGACCTCACCGACCCGAGCGGCGCCACGCTCAAGGCCGGGCAACAGCTCGCCGGCTTCGGCCAGATGAAGGACGACGGCAGCACCGCGTCGGGCTGCTGGATTTTCGCTGGCTGTTGGACCGAGCAGGGCAACCAGATGGCCCGGCGCGACAACAGCGACCCGTACGGCATGCACCAGGTGCAGAACTGGGCCTGGGCCTGGCCGGCCAACCGGCGCATTCTCTACAACCGCGCCTCCAGCGACCCGCAAGGCAAGCCGTGGGACCCAGAGAAGAAGCGCCTGGTGTGGTGGAACGGCAAGGCCTGGACCGGCACCGACGTGCCCGATTTCAAGGTCGACTCGCCGCCCGAGGCAGGGATGAACCCGTTCATCATGAACCCCGAGGGCGTGGCGCGCTTCTTCGCCATCGACAAGATGGCCGAGGGGCCGTTCCCCGAGCACTACGAGCCGTTCGAGACGCCGATTGGCATCAACCCGCTGCACCCGCAGAACAAGAAGGCCACCAGCAACCCGGCCGGGCGCATCTTCGATTCGGTGTGGGACACCTTGGGCACCCACGACGAGTTCCCCCATGCGGCGACCACCTACCGGCTGACCGAGCACTTCCACTTCTGGAGCAAGCATTGCCGGCTCAACGCCATCGCCCAGCCCGAGCAGTTCGTCGAGATCGGCGAGGTGCTGGCCAATGAGAAAGGCATCAAGGCCGGTGACCGGGTGCGGGTGTCGAGCAAGCGCGGGCATATCGACGCGGTGGCGGTGGTGACCAAGCGGATCCGTCCGCTGCAGGTCAACAACCAGACCGTGCACCAGATCGGCATACCGTTGCACTGGGGCTTCACCGGCACCACGCGGCACGGCTACCTGACCAACACCCTGGTGCCGTTCCTCGGCGATGGCAACACGCAGACGCCGGAGTCCAAGTCGTTCCTCGTCAAAGTGGAGAAACTCTGATGGCCAGCCAAGACATCATTGCCCGCTCGGCCACCACCACCGTGCCGCCCTCGGTACGCCAGCAGCAGGAAGTCGCCAAGCTGATCGACACCACCAAGTGCATCGGCTGCAAGGCCTGCCAGGTGGCGTGCTCGGAGTGGAACGAACTGCGTGACGAGGTTGGCCACAATCACGGTACCTACGACAACCCCCAGGACCTCTCCGCCGAGACCTGGACCCTGATGCGCTTCACCGAGCACGAGCGCGACGACGGCAACCTCGAGTGGCTGATCCGCAAGGACGGCTGCATGCACTGCGCCGAGCCCGGTTGCCTGAAGGCCTGCCCGAGCCTGGGGGCGATCATCAAGCACGCCAACGGCATCGTCGACTTCAACCAGGACCACTGCATCGGCTGCGGCTACTGCATCACCGGCTGCCCGTTCAATATTCCACGCATCTCGCAGAAGGATCACAAGGCGTACAAGTGCACCCTGTGCTCCGACCGCGTGAGCGTGGGCCTGGAGCCGGCCTGCGTGAAGACCTGCCCGACCGGGGCGATCGTCTTCGGTACCAAGGATGAGATGAAGGTGCATGCCGACGAGCGCATCGTCGACCTCAAGTCGCGTGGGTACGAGAACGCCGGGCTGTACGACCCGGACGGGGTCGGTGGCACCCATGTGATGTACGTGCTGCACCACGCCGACACCCCACGGATCTACGCCGGCTTGCCGGACCAACCGGTGATCAGCCCGTTGGTGGGGCTGTGGAAGGGCTTCACCAAGCCGCTGGCGCTGCTGGCCATGGGCGCGGCGGTGGTGGCCGGGTTCTTCCACTATGTACGGGTGGGGCCGCAGCGGGTCGAGGAGGACGAGCATCCAGCGCCTGTGGATAACAGCGTGCACCAGGTGGATCCGGCGGTGCATGTCTATGATCCGAAGCGCCCGGGCGGCGAAGGGGAGCAGCGGCCATGAGCGACAACAAACCGATCCTGCGCTACAACGCCAACGAGCGCAGCAATCACTGGGTGGTGGCGATCCTGTTCGTGCTGGCCGGGTTGTCTGGGCTGGCGCTGTTCCATCCGGCGCTGTTCTGGCTCAGCCACCTGTTCGGCGGCGGGCCCTGGACGCGGATTCTCCACCCGTTCATCGGCGTGGCGATGTTCGTGTTCTTCCTGGGCCTGGTGCTGCGTTTCTGGCGCGCCAACTTCATCAGCGCCAATGACCGCCTGTGGCTACGGCGGATTGACCGGGTGATGCTGAACAAGGAAGAAGGCGTGCCGCCGATCGGCAAGTACAACGCCGGGCAGAAGTTGCTGTTCTGGACCCTGCTGGCGTGCATGCTGGTGCTGCTGGTCAGTGGCGTGGTGATCTGGCGCGCATATTTCAGCCATTGGTTCGGCATCGACCTCATTCGTCTGTCTGCGTTGCTGCATGCGCTGGCGGCGTTCGTGCTGATCCTCAGCATCATCGTGCACATCTATGCCGGGATCTGGATCAAGGGCTCGATCGGCGCCATGCTGCATGGCTGGGTCAGCCGCGCCTGGGCACGCAAGCATCATGAACTCTGGTACCGGGACGTGACCGGCGACAAGTCGCCGCACAACCATGGTGGAAAAGAAGGATGACCGTTTGAGCACGATTCTCGAACCCGGGCAGATCGAAGCGTCGGCAGTGATGCCGCCGTTTCTGCACCTGCCGCCCGCCAACCTGTTCGCACTGCGCGCCGTGCGCCTGGAGTATCTGGCCGAGGGCAACGCCCTCGGCGATTACCTGCGGCTGGTGGCGCGGTTGTGCCGCATTCAGCAGCAGCTTGTGGATAACCCACCCGGCGCCTTGCCGGTGGCCGACGAACGCCAGCGCCTGTGTATAAGTCATGGCCTGCCGCCCTTGGCGGCGGACAGCCTGGTACGCGAAGGGCCTTGGCTGGTCTGGCTGCAGGCGCTGCTGGAGCGCTTCAGGAACGAGCCCGAGGGGCCGTTGGCCGATGCCGTGCGCAGTTTGCGTGAGGCTGATGAGGCTCGGCGCAAGGGCTGGGGCATTGCCTTGCTTGGCGGCCAGTACGACGCGGTGCCCGCAGCCTTGGTGCCGTTGATTGGTGCCGCGTTGCAGGCGGCCTGGTCCAGTTGGTTGCTGGCGCTGCCGGAGCCGGAGCTCAAGCCGGCCGGTAGCCTGGCCCAATGCCCGGCCTGCGGCTCGCCGGCCATGGCCGGGGTGGTGCGCAACCGCGGCAAGCACAATGGCCTGCGTTACCTGGCCTGCTCGTTGTGCAGTTGCGAATGGCATGTGGTGCGGGTCAAGTGCGTGTATTGCGAGTCGAGTAAGGACTTGCGCTACAGCAACCTCGAGGATGATCTCCACGCGCCGGGCAAGGCGCCACTGCGTGCCGAGTGTTGCCCAGGGTGCCAGGCCTACCTCAAGCAGAGCTACCTGGAAAACGACGCCGCCGCCGAACCGATGGCCGACGACCTGGCCAGCCTGGCGCTGGATATGCGTCTGGACGAGGAGGGCTTCCAGCGCCTGGCGCCGAACCTGCTGCTGGCACCTGGAGGGGGTTAGCGGGCTACACTGCAATACCGAGT
Organism: Pseudomonas sp. RIT623; assembly: GCF_004519305.1. Classification (GTDB taxonomy): domain Bacteria; phylum Pseudomonadota; class Gammaproteobacteria; order Pseudomonadales; family Pseudomonadaceae; genus Aquipseudomonas. Next base: position 48,152 of record NZ_SOZA01000036.1, read on the forward strand.
TGCCCCCGTTCGCCGGCAAGGCCGGCTCCTACAACCGGCGACGCTTAGCCTTGTAGGAGCCGGCCTAGCCAGCGAAAGGGCCAGAACAGACAACGGATCAGTCATAGGTAGTACCGCATGTCTTCCAGCCTCGCCAGCGACACCCCACGCCTGCCGTCCATCGACACCCTGCTGCGCCACCCCGCCTGCCAGCCCTTGCTCGAACGCCATGGCCGCGACGCCACGCTGGCCGCCCTGCGGCAACTGCTCGACGACCTGCGCGAGCCGGCCCGCCTGGGCCAGCTGAGTGCCGTGGAGCTGGCTGCCGAAGTGCTGCTCGGTCGCGCCGGCGAGCGCTTGGCTATTCAGCAGCGCAGCCAGGTACGCCGGGTGTTCAACCTCACCGGCACGGTACTGCACACCAATCTCGGTCGCGCGCTGTTACCCGAGGAAGCGGTCGAGGCCATGCAGACCGCCGCCCGCTACCCGCTCAACCTGGAGTTCGACCTGGCCACCGGCAAGCGGGGCGACCGCGACGACCTGATCGAAGGCCTGATCCGCGAGCTGACCGGCGCCGAAGCCGTCACCGTGGTCAACAACAACGCCGCCGCCGTGCTGCTGGCGCTCAACAGCCTGGGCGCGCGCAAGGAAGGGGTGATTTCCCGCGGCGAGCTGATCGAGATCGGCGGCGCCTTCCGCATCCCCGACATCATGGCCCGCGCCGGGGTGAAGCTGCACGAGATCGGCACCACCAACCGCACCCACGCACGCGACTACGAAGCCGCGATCAACCCGCGCACTGGCCTGCTGATGCGTGTGCATTGCAGCAACTACAGCATCCAGGGTTTCACCACCCAGGTGGCCACCGCCGAGCTGGCGCGCATTGCCCACCAGCATGAGCTGCCGCTGCTCGAGGACCTGGGCAGCGGCAGCTTGCTCGACCTCACCCGCTGGGGCCTGCCGGCCGAGCCGACGGTGCGCCAGGCCCTGGTCGACGGCGCCGATATCGTCACCTTCAGCGGCGACAAGCTGCTCGGCGGCCCCCAGGCGGGGATCATCGTCGGGCGCAAGGAACTGATCGCGAAGATCAAGAAGAACCCGCTCAAGCGCGCCTTGCGGGTGGACAAGATCACCCTGGCGGCGTTGGAGGCGGTCTTGCAGCTCTACCGCAACCCCGACCGCCTGGCCGAGCGCTTGCCCAGTTTGCGCCTGCTGACCCGACCGCAAGCCGAGATCGCCGCCCAGGCCGAGCGCCTGGCGCCGGCCTTGGCGACGTGCCTGGGCGCGCAGTGGGTCGTCACGGTCGAAACGGCCCTGGGCATGATCGGCAGCGGCAGCCAGCCGGTGGCACGCCTGCCCAGCGCGGCGCTGTGCCTGCGCCCGCAGGTGTCGAAGAAGTTGCGTGGCCGTAGCCTGCATGTGCTGGAGCGCGCCTTGCGCGAGCTGCCGGTGCCAGTGCTGGGGCGCATCGATGACGATGCCCTGTGGCTCGACCTGCGCCAGCTGGACGACGAGGCCCAGTGGCTGGCGCAACTACCAGCGCTGCAATTAGGGCCGGTGCAGTGATTGTCGGTACCGCCGGGCATATCGACCATGGCAAGACCACGCTGCTCCAGGCCCTTACCGGCCAGGCCGGGGACACGCGCCAGGAAGAGCGGGCCCGGGGCATGACCATCGACCTCGGTTACCGCTATGCGGCACTGGCAGAGGGGGCGCCGCTGACCGGTTTTATCGATGTGCCCGGGCATGAGCGTTTTATCCACAACATGCTGGCTGGCGCCCATGGTATCGACCTGGTGTTGCTGGTGGTGGCCGCTGACGATGGGGTGATGCCGCAGACGCGTGAGCACCTGTCGATCATCGAGCTGCTGGGCATTCCCCAGGCGCTGGTGGCGATCAGCAAGTGCGACCGGGTGGAGCCGGCGCGGCTGGCCGAGGTGCAGGCCCAGGTCGCTGAACTGCTGGCGCCAGGACCCTATGCGGGGGCGGCGCAGTTCGTGTTGTCGAGTGTCAGCGGCGAGGGCGTCGGGGCCCTGCGCGATGCCTTGTTGGCCGCGGCGGCCAAGATACGCCAGCGCAGCGCGCGCGGTGGTTTTCGTCTAGCCGTGGACCGAGCGTTCGCGGTGTCCGGCGCAGGTCTGGTGGTCACCGGCACGGCCTTGGCCGGGCAGGTCAGTGCCGGCGATACCTTGCTGCTGGGCAAGGCCGGCAAACCGGTGCGGGTGCGCGGCCTGCACGCGCAGAACCAGGCGGCGCTGGTGGCCGAGGCCGGGCAACGGGTGGCATTGAACATCAGCGGGGAGCGGCTGGCGGTCGAGCAGGTACATCGGGGTGACTGGCTGCTGCCGGCATGGCTGCATGGCCCGAGCGTGCGGGTTGATATCGATTTGACGCTGTTGCCGGGCGAGACCCGTACATTCGAGCATTTCAGCGCCGTGCATGTGCATCTGGGTACCCAGGATGTCACCGCCCGGGTGGCGTTGCTCGAAGGCGAAAGCCTGCGTGCAGGCCACCGCATGTTCGCCCAGTTGTTGCTCAATGCGCCGTTGCAGGCGGTGCATGGCGATCGCCTGGTGCTGCGCGACCAGCGGGCCCAGCGCACCTTGGGTGGTGGCCGGGTGCTCGACCCGTTCGCGCCTAGCCGGCAGCGTCGCAGCGAGGCGCGTCTGCGCCAGTTGCAGGTATTGCGCGAGGCCGAGGATCTCGAACAGGCCCTGCCGGCCTTGCTCGAGGCCGCCCCAGGCGGGCTCGACCCGCAGCGGTTGGAGCGCCAGTTCAATCGCTTGCGCGATACCTGGCGGTTGCCAGAGCAAGTGTTGGTGGTCGCCACCCGTCAGGGCCAGTTGTTGTTCGATCGTGGCCAATGGCAGGCGCTCAAGCAGCAGGTGCTGGCGCGTTTGGCGCAGTTCCATGAGCAGGAGCCTGACCAGCTTGGCCCGGACCGTGATCGGCTGCGTCGATATACGGCTTTGCCGTTGGAGCGCCCGGCCTTCGTCAGCTTGTTGGATGAGTTGCTGGGCGAGGGCGCGATCAGCAGCAGCGGGCCTTGGTTGCACCTACCCGCGCACAAGGTCCAGCTCAGTGCTGCCGATACGGCGCTGTGGGCTCGCCTGGAGCCGCGCCTGCTGGCGGGTGAGTTCGATCCGCCCTGGGTGCGGACCTTGGCTACCGAGGAACAGGTCCAGGAGGCCGAGGTGCGTTTGTTGCTGCGCAAGCTGGCGAGGTTGGGGATATTGCACCAGGTGGTGCGTGATCTTTTCTACCCGGAGGCGACGCTAAGGCGCATGGCAGAGCTGTTGTTGCAGCAGGCGACGACATCGCCGATAGTGCAGGTGGCGGCGTTTCGCGATATGTTGGGCATCGGTCGCAAGCGTAGCGTGCAGATTCTGGAGTACTTCGACCGTGTTGGCTTGACCCGCAGGGTCGCCGACCAGCGGCATATCCGCGCTGACAGTGCCTTGGCCCAGTTGCAGGCCAGGCGCTGACGATTTCTAAGGAAGGCAATCGCGCCCGGTGGCGCGGCCGGGCTTCAAACCCGGTTGGGGACGGCAGCCGTTCCCGGGCAGGTTCGACTCCCGCTGCCTTCCGCCATTTTATTTTTGACCTTGATTGCTCGCGATATAGGCTTGCTGACTTCAAGTTCATTCTGCCAGCGCGGATGGTCCCTTGTTTAATCATGTTGGTCGCGATCTTGAATTTTTATTCATTTAACCGCATCTGAAAATAATTAATACCCGCCCGCTCT
>NZ_SOZA01000037.1 GCF_004519305.1 Pseudomonas sp. RIT623
GCTGGCACCGTTGCAGGAGGGCATTCTCTACCACCACCTCAGTTCGCCCGAGCACGACCCCTATGTGCTGCAATCGCGCATGGCCTTCGCCAGCCATGAGCGCTTGCAGGCGTTCGTCGATGCCCTTGGCAAGGTCATCGCCCGGCATGATGTGCTGCGCACCTCGGTGCTCTGGGATGGCCTGCCGCAGCCGCTGCAGGTGGTCTGGCGCGAGGCGCCGCTGGCGGTGTTCGAGGTGGCCGGCGAGGACCAGGTGCCCCATGCCCTGAGCCTGGCGCAGGCGCCGCTGGTGCGCCTGTACCACTGGCCGGAACCGCAAGGCCCTGGCCGCCTGGCGGCCCTGCAGTTCCACCATATCGTCCTCGACCACACCGCGCTGGATGTGCTCGGCCAGGAGTTGGTGGGCTACCTGCAAGGCCTGCCAGTGCCCGCCGAACCGGGCGTGCCGTACCGCAACTACGTGGCCCAGGCGCGCCTGGGCGTCAGCCAGGCCGAGCACGAGGCGTTCTTCCGCGAGCAGTTGGGTGATATCGACGAGCCGACCCTGCCGTTCGGCCTGGGCGATGTGCAACTGGATGGCCAGGCCATCGAGGAAGCCCAGCACTGGTTGGACGACAGCCTGGCGCTGCGCCTGCGCCAGCAGGCCCGGCAGCGTGGTATCAGCGTCGCCAGCCTGTTCCACCTGGCCTACGGGCGCCTGCTGGCGGCCGTCAGCGCTCGCGACAGCGTGGTGTTCGGCACCGTGCTGCTGGGGCGGCTGGAAGGCGGCGAGGGCGCCGAACGGGCTCTGGGCATGTTCATCAACACCTTGCCGCTGCGCCTGGACCTGGCGGATGTCAGCCTGGCCGAGGCGCTGCAGGCGACCCAGCAGGGCCTCAGCGCCTTGCTCGGCCACGAGCACGCCTCGTTGGCCCTGGCCCAGCGTTGCAGCGGCGTGGCCGCGCCGGCGCCGTTGTTCAGCGCCATGCTCAACTACCGCCATGGCAGCCAGGTCGACGAAGCCCAGCGCCAGGCCTTGCAAGGCATCGAGACCTTGCAGAGCGAGGAGCGCAGCAACTACCCGCTAAGCCTGAGCGTGGACGATATCGGCGCGCGTTTGCGCCTGGTTGCCCTGGCCCCGGCCAGCGTAGGCGCGGCGCGGGTATGCGGGCAGGTGCAGCAGGTCTTGCTGGGGATGGCCGAGGCGTTGGAGCAGCAGCCGCAGCGGCGCTTGCTCGACTTGCCGGTGCTGCAAGCCGAGGAGCGCCACCAGGTGCTGGTCGACTTCAACCGCAGCGCAGTGCCCCACGATATCAGCCAGACCTTGCATGGCCTGTTCGAGGCCCAGGCCCTGCGCAACCCCGACGCGGTGGCGGTCAGCACCGAGCAGGGCGAGCTGAGCTATGGCCAGCTCAATCAGCAGGCCAACCGCCTGGCCCGCCACTTGATCGCCCTCGGCGTGCAGCCGGACGATCGTGTGGCGATCTGCGTCGAACGCGGCCCGGCCCTGGTGGTCGGCTTGCTGGCCATTCTCAAGGCCGGCGGCGCCTATGTACCGCTCGACCCGGACTACCCGGCCGAGCGTATCCGCCACATGCTCAGCGACAGCCAGCCGCGTGCCGTGCTGGTACAGGCGTCCACCCGGGCCCTGGCGGGCGTGTCGGCGGTGGCGCAGGTAGACCTCGACCAGTCGATCTGGGCCGCCTTGCCGGCTGACAACCCGCAGGTGCCGGCGCTGAACGCCCGCCACCTGGCCTATGTAATCTACACCTCCGGGTCCACCGGGGTGCCCAAGGGCGTCATGGTCGAGCACCGCAATGTGGTCAACCTGGTGAACTGGAGCCAGCGGCTGTTCCCGGCCGGTGGCGCGCTGCTGCACAAGACCCCGGTGAGCTTCGACGCCTCGGTGTGGGAGTTGTTCTGGCCGCTGTGCAGTGGCCTGCGCCTGGTGCTGGCGCGCCCGGACGGGCAGCGCGATCCACAGTACCTGGTAGAGCTGATCGAGCGTCAGCAGGTGACCGTGGTGCAGTTCGTGCCGGCCTTGCTCCAGCAGTTCCTTGACCTGGAGGGCAGCGCCGGCTGCGCCAGCCTCACCGACATCGTCTGTGGTGGCGGCGAGCTGACCGAAGCCCTGGCCCGCCAGGTGCGCGAGCGCTTGCCGCAGGTGCGCCTGCACAACGTCTACGGCCCCACCGAGAGCACGGTCGATTGCAGTGTCTGGACCTTGCACCCGCAGCAACCGGTGCCAGGTGGCGCGCTGCCGATTGGCCGGCCCATCGACAACACCACCCTGTACGTGCTCGATGCCCATGATCAACCCGTGCCGCTGGGTGTCGCCGGCCAGTTGCATATCGGCGGTGCCGGGGTGGCGCGTGGCTACCTTGGCTTGCCGCAGCAGCAGGCCGAGCGCTTCATCGCCAGCCCGTTCAACCCGGATGAGCGTCTGTACCGTAGTGGCGACCTGGTGCGCCAGCGCCGCGACGGCAGCCTCGAGTTCCTCGGCCGTACCGACCACCAGATCAAGCTACGCGGCCTGCGCATCGAGCCCGGCGAGATCGAGTCCGGCATCATGCGCCTGGCTGGTGTGCGCGAGGCCGTGGTGCTGGTGCACGACGCAGCGCCGGCCGGGCCGCGGCTGGTCGCCTACCACACAGGCGAGCCGCTGGCCGCCGAGGCCCTGCGCGCGGCGCTGCTGGCGCAGTTGCCGGAATACATGGTACCGGCGCTGTTCATCCACCTCGACAGCCTGCCGCTGACCCCCAACGGCAAGCTCGACCGCAAGGCCCTGCCGGCCCCAGACCTGGCGCACCTGCCGGGTCGCGAGTACCAGGCGCCGATCGGCGAGACCGAAGCGCTGCTGGCGCGGGTCTGGGCCGAACTGCTGGGCGTGGAGCGGGTAGGGCGGCAAGACAACTTCTTCGAACTGGGCGGTCACTCGCTACTGGCCGTGACCCTCACCTCGCGCCTGCGCGAAGCCGGCCTGGAAGCCGACGTGCGCAGCCTGTTCGAACAACCGACGCTGGCAGGCTATGCCGCCATCACAGACAGAATGGAGATCGTCCTGTGAGCATCAACCAATTACTGGCGACCTTGGCCGCCCACGATGTCCAACTGGCGCTCAAGGACGGCCAGCTGGCGGTCCAGGGCAACCGCCAGGCGCTGAGCGACGCCAACCTGGTGGCCCAGTTGCGCGAGCACAAGCCGGCGCTGCTGGCCCTGCTGGCCAGCGGCGAGTACGTGGCCAGCCGCCAGGGCGCGGTGCTGGTGCCGGACAACCGCATCCCGGCCGACTGCACGCGCATCACCCCCGAGCTGCTCAGCCTGGTCGAGCTCGACCAGGCCAGCCTCGACCGCCTGGTGACCGCCGTGCCCGGCGGCGCGGCCAATGTGCAGGACATCTACCCGCTGCTGCCATTGCAGCAGGGCATGCTGTTCCACCACGCCAGCGCCGGCGAGCACGACCCCTATGTGATGCAGGCGCGCTTCGTGTTCGCCGACGACACCCGGGTGCAGGCCTTTGCCGAGGCCTTGCAGGGGGTGATCGACCGCCACGATATCCTGCGTACCTCGGTGCACTGGAAGGAGGTCGAGACCCCGCTGCAGGTGGTCTGGCGCCAGGCCCGCCTGCGGGTCATCCAGTTGGCGCCCGGGCAAGCGCCCGAGAGCGGCTTCGACCTGGCCCAGGCGCCGCTGATTCGCCTGCAATGCCAGGCGCCGGACAGCGCCGGGCGCATCGGCGCCACCTTGCAGTTCCACCACCTGGCCATGGACCACAGCGCCCTGGAGGTGGTGCGCCACGAAATGCTCGCCTACCTGCTGGGCGACACGGCCCGCCTGGGCCGCCCGGTGCCATTTCGCAACCATGTCGCCCAGGCCCTGCTGGGCGTCGGCGAGGCCGAGCACGAGGCGTTCTTCCGCGACATGCTCGGTATCATCGACGTGCCGACATTGGCCTACGGCCTGGCCGACGTGCAGGGCGACGGCGCGGCGCTCAACGAGCATGCCCTGGACCTCGACCTGGCGCTGTGCCAGGCGCTGCGCGGCCAGGCCCGGGCCCAGGGGGTGAGCGTCGCCAGCCTGTTCCACCTGGCCTGGGCGCGGGTGCTGGGCGGCCTCACCGGGCTAGGGCAGGTGGTGTTCGGCACGGTGTTGATGGGGCGCCTGCTCGGCGCCGAGGCCACCGAGCGGGCACTGGGGATCTTCATCAATACCTTGCCGCTGCGGGTGGACCTGGACGGGGACGACCTGGGCGCGGCAATCAAGGCCACCCACCAGCGCCTGAGCAGCCTGATGCGCCACGAGCATGCGCCGCTGGCCCTGGCCCAGCGCTGCAGCGGCGTTGCCGCGCCAACGCCGCTGTTCAACGCCTTGCTCAACTACCGCCACAGCGCGCCTTCGGGCGCCGAGGAGGTGCGCCGGGCGGGCTGGGCAGGTATCGAGATCGTCCATGCTGCCGAGGCCACCAACTACCCGCTGACCCTGAGCGTCGACGATTTCGGCGAGGCGTTTCGCCTGACCTTGCTGGCCAGCCCCGAGGTTCCGGCGCAGCGGGTCTGCGCCTACCTCGAACAGACCTTGCGCAGCCTGTTGGCGGCCCTGGCCCAGGGGCGCGCCGTGGAGGTGCGGGCGCTGCCCATGCTGCCAGCCAATGAGCGCGACGAACTACTCGAAGGGTTCAACCAGGCGCCGGGCGGCGCGATCACCCCGGGCACGCTGCACGCACGCATCGAGGTCATGGCCCAGGCCCATCCCCAGGCCAACGCCGCCACCTGCCAGGGCCTGGCGCTGAGCTACGCCGAGCTGAACGGCCGGGCCAACGCCCTGGCCCATCAGTTGATCGAACTGGGCGTACGCCCCGACGACCGGGTCGCGGTGCTGGCCCGGCGCGGGCTGGACACCCTGGTCGGCCTGCTGGCCGTGCTCAAGGCCGGCGCCGGCTATGTACCGGTCGACCCGGCCCATCCCGACGAGCGCGTGCACTACCTGCTGGCCGACAGCGCCCCGGTGGCGGTGCTGACCCAGCATGGCTTGCGCCAGCGCCTGGGGCAGATAGATGTGCCGGTGCTGGCCCTCGACCAGCCCGACTGGCCTGCACGCCTGGATAATCCGCGAGTCGCGGGGCTGAATGCCGAACACCTGGCCTACGTGATCTACACCTCAGGCTCCACCGGCCAGCCGAAAGGCGTGATGGTCGAACACCGCACCTTGAACAACCTGGTGGACTGGCATTGCCGCGCTTTCGACCTGTGCCTGGGCCGGCATACCTCGAGCCTGGCCGGCTTCGGTTTCGACGCCATGGCCTGGGAAGTGTGGCCGGCGCTGGCCAGCGGCGCGGTGCTGCACCTGGCGCCGCCCGGCGAAGGCCATGAGGACCTCGACGCCATGCTCGCCTGGTGGCGTGAGCAGCCGCTGGATGTGAGTTTCCTGCCGACCCCGGTGGCCGAATATGCCTTCAGCCATCAGCTGGGCCACCCGACCCTGCGCACCCTGTTGATCGGCGGCGACCGCCTGCGCCAGTTCAACCGCACCCAGACCTTCGCCGTGGTCAACAACTACGGCCCTACCGAGACCACGGTGGTGGCCAGTTCCGGGGTAATCGCGGCCGAGGGCGCGCTGCACATCGGCAGGCCGGTGGACAACGCCCGGCTGTACGTGCTCGATGCCAACCTGCAGCCGTTGCCCCTGGGTGTGCCGGGCGAGCTGTACATCGGCGGCGCCGGGGTGGCCCGGGGCTACCTGAACCGCCCTGAGCTGACCGCCGAACGCTTCCTCGACGACCCGTTCGACGCAGGCGTCGGCGCGCGCATGTACCGCACTGGCGACCTGGTGCGCTGGCTGGCCGACGGCACCCTGGACTACCTGGGGCGCAACGACGACCAGGTGAAGATCCGCGGCGTGCGTATCGAGCTGGGCGAGATCGAAAGCCGCCTCGCCAGCCTGCCTGGGATCAACGAAGCGGTGGTGCTGGCCCGTGAGGACCAGCCCGGCCAGCCGCGCCTGGTGGCCTACTTCACCCCGCAAGCAGGGATCGAGGCGCCGCAACCCCAGCGACTGCGCGCGCAACTGCTGGTCCATTTGCCGGACTACATGGTGCCGGTGGCCTTCGTCGGGCTCGTGGCGTTGCCACTGACAGCCAATGGCAAGCTCGACCGCCGCGCGCTGCCGGCCCCCGAACGCTCGGCGCTGTTCGAACAGGCCTACGTGGCCCCCGAGGGCGAGCTGGAAACCGCCCTGGCCGGGCTATGGGCCGAGCTGCTGCAGGTGGAGCGGGTCGGCCGGCATGATCACTTCTTCGCCCTGGGCGGGCACTCGCTGCTGGCCATGCGCATGGTCTCCCAGGTGCGCCTGCGCCTGGGCGTGGAACTGGCCTTGGCCGAGCTGTTCGCCAATGCCGAGCTGGCGGCGGTCGCCCAGGTGCTGGCCGGGGCCGGGCGCAGCACGCTGCCGGCAATTGTGCCGGTGGCCCGCGACCAGGCGCTGCCGTTGTCGTTCGCCCAGCAGCGGCTGTGGTTCCTGGCCCAGCTCGAAGGGGGCAACCAGGCCTACAACGTGCCCCTGGCCCTGGGCCTGCGCGGCGAGCTCGACGTCGATGCGCTGGAGCGCGCGCTGCTGTGCATCGTCGCGCGCCATGAAACCCTGCGCAGCCGCTTCGTGCCGCGCGGCGACAGCGCCGAGGTCGAGCTGCTGGGCACGCCACAGGCGGGCTGGCTGCGGCGCCAGGCCCTGGCCGCCGATGCCCTGGTTGCCTGGTTGCAGGACGAGGCCGTGGCGCCGTTCGACCTGGTGGCCGGGCCGCCAGTGCGTGCCAACCTACTGCAACTGGGCGAACAGCAGCATGTGCTGGTACTCACCGTGCACCATATCGCCGCCGATGGCTGGTCCCTGGGCGTGCTCACCGGCGAGCTCGGCGCGCTGTACCCGGCCTTGCGCGCCGGCCACGCCGACCCGCTGCCGGCGCTGGCGATCCAGTACGGCGACTACGCCGTGTGGCAGCGCCGCTGGCTGGCTGGCGAACAGTTGCAGCGCCAGGCTGATTACTGGCGCGAGGCGCTGGATGGCGCGCCGACCCTGCTGAGCCTGCCCTGCGACCGGCCGCGCCCGGCCCGCCAGGACTTCAGCGGCGCCAGCCTGGCGCTGCGCCTGGACGAGCGCCTGGGCGCTGGCCTGCGCACCTTGGCCCAGCGTCACCAAGCCACCTTGTACATGGTGCTGCTGGGCGCTTGGGCCACGACCCTGGCGCGCTTGGCCGGGCAGCCGGAGGTGGTGGTCGGTTGCCCGGTGGCCGGGCGCGGCAGTGCCGAGCTGGAGCCGCTGGTGGGGTTGTTCGTCAACACCCTGGCGGTGCGTGTCGACACCAATGCGGCGCCCAGCACCGAGGCCTTGCTCGGCCAGGTCAAGGCCCGCCTGCTGCAAGCCCAGGCGCACCAGGACCTGCCGTTCGAGCAGGTGGTGGAGATCGTGCGCCCGGCGCGTAGCCTGGCGCATACCCCGCTGTTCCAGACCACCCTGAACTGGCAGGCCGGCGCCGCTGCCGCGCTGAGCCTGGAAGGCGTGCAACTGGAGGCGGTGGCGCAGACCAACCAGGTGGCCAAGTTCGACTTGTCGTTGAGCCTGGGCGAGCAGGGCGAGGCGCTGGTCGGCAGCCTGGAATACGCCACGGCGTTGTTCGACGAAGCGCGCGTGCAGCGTATCGCCGGCTACTTCCAGACCTTGCTGCAAACCATGGTGGCCAACGACCAGCAAGCGCTGGCCGAGGTGGCGCTGGTCGGCGAGGCCGAACGCCAGCGCCTGCTGCATGGTTTCAACAACAGCCGCCGGCTGTTGCCCCAGGGGCAGACCGTGCATGGCTTGATCGAAACCCAGGCGGCCCGTGCCGCGCAGGCCGTTGCCGCAGTGGTCGACGGGCAGTCGCTGAGCTATGGCGAGTTGAATGTCCGGGCCAACGCCCTGGCCCACCACCTGATCGCCCAGGGCGTGCGGCCCGACCAGCGAGTGGCGGTGGTCGCCCGCCGCGGTTTGGACACCCTGGTGGCGCTGCTGGCCGTGCTCAAGGCCGGTGCCGGCTATGTGCCGGTGGACCCGGCGCACCCGGACGAGCGTCTGCGCTACCTGCTCGCCGACAGCACCCCGACGCTGGTGCTGGCCCAGCAGGCGCTGTGCGAGCGCCTGCAAGGCGTGAGCGTGCCGCTGCTGGCCCTGGACCGCCCGGACTGGCCGGCGCGGACCGACAACCCAAGCGTAGCGGGGCTGGGGGTGAACCAGCTGGCCTATGTGATCTACACCTCCGGTTCCACCGGCGAACCCAAGGGGGTGATGGTCGAGCACCAGAGCTTGGCCAACCTGGTGCATTGGCACTGCAAGGCCTTCGAGCTGGGCGGCGGCGACCACACCGCCAGCGTCGCCGGTTTCGGCTTCGACGCCATGGCCTGGGAAGTGTGGCCGGCGCTGTGCGCCGGTGCCGTGCTGCACCTGCCGCCGGCCACGCTGGGCAACGAGCAGCTCGACGCGCTGCTGGCCTGGTGGCTGGAGCAGCCGCTGAAAGTGGCCTTCCTGCCGACCCCGGTGGCCGAGTACGCCTTCGCCCAGGGGTTGCGCCACCCGACCCTGCGCACCTTGCTGATCGGCGGCGATCGCCTGCGCCAGTTCCACGGCGACCCAGGCTGCGTGGTGGTCAACAACTACGGCCCCACCGAGGCCACGGTGGTCGCCAGCTCCGGGCTGGTGTTGCCCGGCGGCGCGCTGGATATCGGCCGGCCGATCGCCAACGCTCGCCTGTACCTGCTGGACGAAGCGCGCCAGCTGGTGCCGATGGGCAGCACCGGCGAGCTGTACGTGGGCGGTGCCGGGGTGGCGCGAGGCTACCTGCACCGCCCCGAACTCACCGCCGAGCGTTTTCTCGACGACCCGTTCAGCGAGGTGCCCGGGGCACGGATGTACCGTACCGGCGACCTGGCCCGCTGGAACGCCGACGGCACCCTGGACTACCAGGGGCGTAACGACGACCAGGTGAAGATCCGCGGCCTGCGCATCGAGCTGGGCGAGATCGAGGCGCAGTTGCTGCGCCTGCCGGGTATCGACGAGGCGCTGGTGCTGGCCGGCGAGGAGGTGCCCGGCCAGCCTCGGCTGCTGGCCTGGTTCATCGCCCAGGGCCAGGTGGCATCAGCCGCCGAGCTGCGTGCCAGCCTGGCCAGGCACCTGCCAGCCTACATGCTGCCGGCGGCGCTGGTACGGCTGGACAGCTGGCCGTTGACCGCCAATGGCAAGGTCGACCGCCGCGCGCTGCCTCTGCCTGAGCGCGAGGCCCTGGCCAGCCAGGCCCACGAAGCGCCTGAAGGCGCCTTGGAAAACGCCCTGGCCGAGCTCTGGGCCGAGCTGCTGCAGGTCGACAGGGTCGGCCGTCACGACCGTTTCTTCGAGCTGGGCGGCCATTCACTGCTGGCCATGCGCATGGTCGGCCAGTTGCGCCAGCGCCTGGGCCTGGAGCTGGGCCTTGGCCAGCTGTTCGCCGACGACCGTCTGTTGGTGGTGGCCGCCGCGCTGCAAGGTGCGGCATCCGCCACCCTGCCGGCCATCGAGGCGGCGCCGCGCGGTCAGTCGCAGCCGCTGTCGTTCGCCCAGCAGCGCCTGTGGTTCCTGGCACAGATGGACGATGCCAGCGCCGCCTACCATATTCCCCTGGGCCTGGAACTGCGCGGGCCGCTCGACCGGCCGGCGCTGGAGCGCGCGCTGGCGCGCATCGTCGAGCGCCACGAGAGCCTGCGCAGCCATTTTGCCCAGGAAGGCGCCGCAGCACGGGTGCGGGTGGCCCCGGGCAACGGCGGCTTCAGCCTCAGCTGGCACGACCTGCGCGGCCAGGGCCAGGCCTTGGCGGGGCTGCTGCGCGAGGAGGCGCTGCTGCCGTTCGACCTGGCGCACCAGCTGCCGATCCGCGGCCGCTTGCTGTGCCTGGACAGCGAGCGCCATGCGCTGCTGCTGACCTTGCACCACATCGTCGCCGATGGCTGGTCGATGGGCGTGTTCACCCAGGAGCTGGCGGCGTTGTACCAGGCCTTCAGTACCGGCCTGGCCGACCCGCTGCCGGCGCTGGCGATCCAGTACGCTGACTACGCCATCTGGCAACGCCGCTGGCTGTCCGGCGACGAGCTGCAACGCCAGGGCGAGTACTGGCGCCAGGCCCTGGCCGGCGCGCCGCTGCTGTTGACCCTGCCCAGCGACCGGCCGCGCCCGACGCGCCAGGACTATCAGGGCGAGCGGGTCGAAGTGCGCCTGGACCGTCGCTTGAGCACCGACCTCAAGGACCTGTGCCAACGCCACGCGATTACCCCCTTCATGCTCTTCGGCGCCGCCTGGGCGGTGTTGCTGGCGCGGCTGTCGGGCCAGGCCGAAGTGGTCATCGGCACCCCGGTGGCCAACCGCAGGCATGCCGAGGTCGAGGGCCTGATCGGCCTGTTCGTCAACTCCCTGGCCCTGCGCATCGACACCGCCGGCAGCCCCGATGTGGCAGCGCTGCTGGCCCGGGTCAAGGCCTGCGTGAGCCAGGCCCAGGATCACCAGGATATCCCCTTCGAACAGGTAGTCGAGTTGCTGCAACCCCCGCGCAGCCTGGCCCACACCCCGCTGTACCAGGTGTCGTTGGCCTGGAATGGCGCGCCGGGCGAGGCGCTGCGCCTGGGCGAGCTGCAACTGGCGCCGCTGGGCACGCCCCAGGCCATCGCCAAGTTCGACCTGACCCTGAGCCTGGGCGAGACCGCTGATGGCTTCGCCGGCGCGCTGGAGTACGCCACCGCGCTGTTCGACCGCGCCACCATCGAGCGCCATGTCGGTTACCTGGAGCAACTGCTCTGGGCCTTCGCCGGCAGCGACCAGGCCGTGCCGGCGCGGGTCGAGCTGCTCAGCGCCAGCGAACGCCGCCAGGAGCTGGTCAGCTGCAACGCCAGCGAGCTGGTGGGCGGCCTGCAACAACCGCTGCAGGCACTGTTCGAGGCCCAGGTGGTGCGCGCGCCCCAGGCCATCGCGGTGCAGGCCGAGGACGGCCAGCTGAGCTACCAGCAGCTCAACGAGGCAGCCAACCGCCTGGCCCATGAATTGATCGCCCGCGGCGTGCGGCCCGACAGCCGGGTGGCGGTCTGCCTGGCCCGTGGGCCGCAGCTGCTGGTCGGTCTGCTCGCCGTGCTCAAGGCCGGTGGCGCCTATGTGCCGCTGGATCCGGGCTATCCAGACGAGCGCCTGGCCTACATGCTGGCCGACAGCGCCCCGCTGGCGTTGCTGGTGGATGCCAGCAGCCGTGGGCGTTTTGCCGCCAGCCTGTTGCCCCGGCTGGACCTCGACCAGCCGAGCTGGGCCACGCGGCCGCCGCACAACCCGCAGGTCAAGGGCCTTGGCGCGCGCCAGCTGGCCTATGTGATCTACACCTCCGGCTCCACCGGCACGCCAAAAGGGGTGATGGTCGAGCACCGCAGCTTGTGCAACCTGGTGCACTGGAGTTCGCGGCTGATCGCGCCGAGTGCCGAAGGCGCGTTGCTGCACAAGACCCCGGTGAGTTTCGATGCCTCGGTGTGGGAGCTGTTCTGGCCGTTGTGCGCCGGCCTGCGCCTGGTGCTGGCGCGGCCCGACGGGCAGCGCGACCCGGTCTACCTGGCCGAGGTCATCCAGCGCCGCCGGGTTGGCGTGGTGCAGTTCGTGCCGGCGTTGTTGCAGCAGTTCCTCGCCCTGGAGGCCAGCGCGGCCTGCGACAGCCTCAGCGATATCGTCTGCGGCGGCGGCGAGCTGACCTCGGCGTTGCTGCAGCAGTTGCGCGCGCGCTTGCCCAAGGCACGCTTGCACAACGTCTACGGGCCGACCGAGACCACCGTCGATTGCAGCGTCTGGACCCTGGAACCGAGCCAGCCGCTGCCGGCCGGCGCGCCGCCGATTGGCCGGCCGATCGCCAACACCCGCCTCTACGTGCTCGACGGCCAGGGCCTGCCGGTGCCCCGTGGCGTGGTTGGCGAGCTGTATATCGCCGGCGTGGGGGTTGCCCGTGGCTACCTGGGCTTGCCTGAGCTGGACGCCGAGCGTTTCGCCGACAGTCCGTTCGTGGTGGGCGAACGCATATACCGCAGCGGCGACCTGGTGCGCCGCCGCGCCGATGGCGAACTGGAGTTCCTCGGCCGCAACGACTTCCAGGTCAAGCTGCACGGCCTGCGCATCGAGCTGGGCGAGATCGAGGCCTGCCTGGCGCGCCACGGCGCGGTGCGCGAGGTGGCGGTGCTGCTGCGCGGCGAGCGCCTGGTGGCCTGGCTGACCCTGCGTGAAGGGGCCAGCGCGCCGGGAATCGAGGCGCTGCGCAAGCACGCCTTGGCGCAACTGCCGGACTACATGGTGCCGGCGGCCTATGTGACGTTGCCGGCCATGCCGTTGAGCGCCAACGGCAAGCTCGACCGCCAGGCGTTGCCGGAGCCGGGCGCCGAGGCGGTACTCAGCCGTGGCTACGAGGCGCCGCAGGGCGCGGCCGAGATCCAGCTGGCGGCGCTGTGGGCCGAGCTGCTCAAGGTGCCGAGGGTAGGGCGCCACGACCACTTCTTCGAACTCGGTGGCCACTCGCTGCTGGCGGTGACCCTGATCGCCCGCCTGCGTGCCCAAGGGCTGCAGGCGGATATCCGCGTGCTGTTCGCCGAACCGACCCTGGCCGCCCTGGCCGCGACCCTTGGCCATGATGCCGGGCCGCAGGTGCCGGCCAACCGCATCGGCATCGATTGCCAGCACATCACCCCCGAGCTGTTGCCGCTGGTGCAATTGCCGCAAGCCGCCATCGACGGCATCGTCACCCAGGTACCTGGTGGCGCCGCCAATATCCAGGACATCTACCCGTTGGGGCCGCTGCAAGCGGGCATCCTCTACCACCACCTGGCCAGCGAGGGCGACGACCCGTACCTGTTGCAGGCGCGTTTTGCCGTGGCCGACCGTGGACGCTTGCTGGCCCTGCACCAGGCGCTGGAGCAGGTGATCGCCCGCCACGACATCCTGCGCAGCGCGCTGGCCTGGGAGGGCCTGGCGCAGCCGCTGCAGGTGGTCTGGCGCCAAGCGCCGTTGCCGTTGCTGGAGGTTGCGGATGACGAGAACCCGGTCTTGCGCCTGGACCTCACCCGCGCGCCGCTGCTGCGCCTGCAATACAGCCAGCACCGGCAAACCGGGGCGATCACCGCGACCTTGCTGTTCCACCACCTGGTGATGGACCACGTCGCCCAGGATGTGCTACGCGCCGAACTGCAAGCCTGCCTGCTGGGCCAGCAGCACCAGCTGCCGGCGCCGGTGCCGTACCGCAACTACATCGCCCAGGTGCTGCAAGGCGCGGGCGAGGCGCAGCACGAGGCGTTCTTCCGCGAACAGCTGGGTGACATCGACGAGCCGACCTTGCCCTACGGCGCCCAGGCGCAGCCGCACCCGGACGGCGTGGCCGAGGCGCAGCACTGGCTGCCGGCCGACATGGCCCTGCGGGTTCGCGAACAGGCGCGCCTGCTGGGCGTGGGCGCCGCCAGCCTGATGCACCTGGCCTGGGGCCTGGTGCTGGGGCAATTGTCGGGGCGCGCCAGCGTGGTGTTCGGCACCGTGCTGCTGGGGCGCCTGCACGGCGGCGAGGGCATCGAACGGGCGCTGGGGGTGTTCATTAACACCTTGCCGCTGCGCCTGGACGTTGGCCTGCTGCCGGTGCGCGAAGCGCTGCTCGACACCCACCGGCGGCTGACCGGCCTGCTGGTGCATGAGCACGCCCAGCTAGCCCTGGCCCAGCGTTGCAGCGCGCTGCCAGCAGGGGCGCCGCTGTTCAGTGCCTTGCTCAACTACCGCCACAGCGCCAGCGCGCTGGCAGGCGACGCGGCGGCGGAGCAGGCCTGGGCCGGCATCGAGCTGCTGCACGCCGAGGAACGCAGCAACTACCCGCTGGCGCTGAGCATCGATGACCTGGGCGAGGCATTCAGCCTGAGCGCCCAGTGCGCGCCAGGTGTCGATGCGCGGCGCCTGTGCGGCTATTTCGAGCAGGCCCTGGCAGGGCTGCTCGAGGCGCTGGAGCACGATCCGGAGCAGGGCATGGAGCGTATCAGCATCGTTGCCGCCGAAGAGCGTCGGCGCCTGGTCGGCGACTACAACGCCACCGCCCGCGACTACCCGCGCGAGGCGCCGGTGCAACAGCTGTTCGAACAGCGCGTGGCCCGTCACCCGCTGGCCCTGGCCGCGGTGCACGATGAGCGCCAGCTGACCTATGGCGAACTCAACGAGCAGGCCAACCGCCTGGCCCACTGGCTGATTGGCGAGGGGCTCAAGCCCGGCGAGCATGTGGCAATCCTGCTGCCACGCTCGTTGACGCTGCTGGTGGCGCAACTGGCGGTGCTCAAGTGCGCCGCGATCTATGTGCCGCTGGACAGCAACGCCCCAGCCGAGCGCCAGGCGTTCATGGCCCAGGACTGCCAGGCCGTGGCGCTGCTGACCCTCGCCAGCATGGCCGGTGATTGCGCGGTGCGGCGCATCGACCTCGACTGCCTGGCGCTGGACGACCAGCCGGGGCACAACCCGGGCCTGGTCGTGGACGCCGGCGCGGTGGCCTATGTGATGTACACCTCCGGCTCCACCGGCACGCCGAAAGGGGTGCGCGTGGCCCACCGCGGCATTGCCCGGCTGGTGCTGAACAACGGCTACGCCGACTTCAACGCCGAGGATCGCCTGGCCTTTGTCGCCAACCCGGCGTTCGACGCCGCCACCATGGATGTCTGGGGCGCGTTGCTCAACGGCGGGCAGGTGTTGGTGATCGACCAGCAGACCCTGCTGGAGCCCGCGCGGTTCGGCGCGGCGCTGCGCGATGGCGGCGCCAGCGTGCTGTTTGTCACCACGGCGCTGTTCAACCAGTACGTGCAGCTGATTCCCGAGGCCCTGGCCGGGCTGCGCATCCTGCTATGCGGCGGCGAGCGTGGCGATCCGGGGGCGTTTCGTGCCTTGCTGGCGCAGGCGCCTGGCCTGCGCCTGGTGCATTGCTACGGCCCTACCGAGACCACCACCTACGCAACCACTCACGCGGTCACCACGGTGGCGCCGGGCGCTGAGCATGTGCCGATCGGCCGCCCCATCGGCAACACCACGGCGTATGTGCTCGACCTGCAGGGAAGGGTGGTGCCCGAGGGCGTCACCGGCGAGCTGTACATCGGCGGCGACGGCGTGGCGCTGGGCTACCTGAACCGCCCACAACTGAGCGCCGAACGCTTTGTCGACGACCCCTTCGCCGAGCATGCCGGCGCGCGCCTATACCGGACCGGCGACCTGGCCCGCTGGCGCGCCGATGGCCTGCTGGAGTGCCTGGGCCGCAGTGACGACCAGGTCAAAATTCGGGGCTTCCGTATCGAGCTGGGCGAGATCGAGCAGCAACTGGCGCAGTGCCCGGGGCTGGACGAGGTGGTGGTAATGGCCCTGCGTCTGGAGCAGGGGCCGCTGCGCCTGGTGGCCTGGTTCACCCGCCACGACCCGGCCCTGGACGGCCCGGCGCTGCGTGCCTTCCTGCGCGAGCGCCTGCCCGAGTACATGCTGCCGGCGGCGTTCGTCGCCTTGCCGGCGCTGCCGTTGACCAACAACGGCAAGGTCGACCGCAAGGCCCTGCCGCTGCCCGGTGCGCAGGACCTGGCGGTGGCCGCCTTCGAGGCACCGCAGGGCGAGCGGGAGCTGGCCCTGGCCGCGCTGTGGGCGCAGGTGCTGGAGGTCGAGCGGGTCGGGCGCCATGACAGCTTCTTCGAGCTGGGCGGGCATTCGCTGCTGGCGATCCGCCTGGTCAGCGCCATGGATCACGCGGGGCTGCCTACCACCCTGGCGGAGCTGTTCCAGTACCCCAGCGTGGCTGCCTTGGCCGAGCGCCTGGGCCAGCGCGAGGCGCCGGAGCATGACGATACCCTGGTCACGGTGCGCGCCACGGGCAGCCAACCGCCGTTGTTCCTGATCCACGAGTTCAGTGGCCTGGATCTGTACTTCCCGGTGCTGGGCCGGCACATCCCGGGAGACTTCCCGATCTACGGCCTGCCGGGCGTGCCCTTGGGCCAACCGCAACTGGACACCTTGGAGTGCCTGGCGGCGCGCCTGGTACAGCGCTTGCGCGCAGTGCAGCCACATGGCCCATACCGCCTGGCGGGTTGGTCGTTTGGTGGCGTGCTGGCCTACGAGGTGGCCGCCCAGTTGCTGGGGGCCGACCAGGCGGTGGCCTTCGTCGGCCTGATCGACACCTATGTGCCGCGCCTGAGCGACCAGGGCAAGGCGCGCTGGCACGGCCCGCACCTGGCCGAGGCGCAATTGCTGCTGCACTGCCGCGAGCACTGGCGCGCCCAGGGCGCGGCGGGGGCCACGCAGTTGGCCGAGGTCGAGGCGCTGGAGCCGGGGGCGCTGGCCTTCGACGCCTTGCTCGGCCATTGCCGGGCGCGCCAATTGCTGGTGCCGGGCCTGGCCCCGGCCAGCGACGCGCAACTGCGGCACTTCTTCGCCCGGCATGTCGCCCACGGCCATGCCCTGGCTCATTACCACCTGGCGCCGTTGCCGGTGCCGCTGCACTTGTTCCAGGCCGAACTGCGCACCGGCGCCATTGCCTGCGACAGCCCGACCCTGGGCTGGGCCGAGGCGCTGCCGGGGCAAGTGTTGCAGTGCCACGGCGTGCCGGGCGATCACCAGAGCATGGTGCAGGAACCCCATGTCGCGGTGCTTGGCCAGGCCATCGCCGACGCCATCGCCGCGACACAGGCCGCGCTTTTGCCGGCGCATCAGCCGTTGCTGGCGATCCAGAGCGGCAGCCCGGGGCATGTTCCGGTGTTCTGCGTGCCGGGCGCCGGCGACAGCGTCACCAGCTTCATCGGCCTGGCCGAGGCGCTGGGCCCGGATTGGCCGGTACTGGGTTTGCAGGCCCGCGGCCTGGCCGCCGGCGAGGTGCCGCACAGCCAGGTGGAGGCGGCCGCCGAGTGCCATCTGCAAGCCATCGAGGCGTTCCACCCCGAAGGGCCATTGAACCTGGTCGGGCATTCGTTCGGCGGCTGGGTCGCCCATGCCCTGGCCCTGCGCCTGCAGGCCAAGGGGCGCGAGGTACGTTCGCTGACCCTGATCGACAGCGAGGCGCCGGGTGGCGGTGGCAGTTGCGGCAAGCCGCACACCTTCACCGCGGCCCTGCAGCGGCTGGTGGAGTCGTTGCAGCTGTCCACCGGCAAGTCGCTGGGTATCGACGCCGAGGCGTTCGCCGAGGCCGATGACCAGACGCAGTTGACGCAGTTGCATGCGGCGATGGTGCGCATCGGCCTGATGCCGGCGCGCTCCACGCCGCAGGCGCTGGCCGGGGTTACCCGCACCTTCGCCACGGCGCTGCGCACGGTGTATCGGCCAGTGGCGGGTTTCAACGGCCTGGCGCGCCTGGTGCTGGTGGCCGACCCAACCCTGGACAGCACCGGCAACCAGCGCGAGCAGGTGGCGATGCAGGAGGGCTGGCGGCAGCTGATGCCGCAACTGGAGGTCTGGCAGGGGCCGGGCAATCACTTCAGCATCCTCAAGGTGCCGGATGTGTTCAGCCTGGCGGCCTGGTGGCATGACGGCCAGGCCCTTGCCGCCAAGGCGGGATTGACCTGAGGTCGGGCGAGGGCAGGGCCCTCGAGGATGAATGTCTGTAGGAGCGGCCTTGTGTCGCGAAAGGGCCGCAACGCGGCCCCCCTCTTCGATCAGTAGTAGGCACTCATGGAAAACAGCAAGTTTCGCAAGATCACCCTCGGCGCCGCGGCGGCCCTGGTCGCCGGCATCGTGTTGTACGCCGTGCAGGCCCCGGCCAAGGCGCCGCAGTACATCACCGCCAGTGTCGAGCGCGGCGATATCGAGAACGCGGTGCTGGCCACCGGTACCCTGGAGGGCATTCGCCAGGTGGACGTCGGCGCCCAGGTGTCCGGGCAGTTGAAGTCGCTCAAGGTCAAGCTCGGCGACAAGGTCAGCGAAGGCCAGTGGCTGGCCGAGATCGACCCGCTGGTGCCGCGCAACAGCCTGCGCCAGGCCGAGGTCGACGCCGAGAAGCTGCAGGCCGAACGGCGTTCGGTGCAGGCCAAGCTCAAGCAGGCCAAGCGGGTCTACCAGCGCTACGATGTGCTCCAGGCCGATGAGTCGATCTCGCGCCAGGACTTCGAGAACGCCGAGTCGGAGTTCGAGGTGCAGCAAGCCAACCTGCGCTCGCTGGATGCGCAGATCAAGAGCGCCCAGGTGCAGATCGACACGGCCCGGGTCAACCTCGGCTACACTCGCATCGTCGCGCCGATCGACGGCCATGTGGTGGGCATCGTCACCCAGGAAGGCCAGACGGTGATTTCCAACCAGCTGGCGCCGGTGATCCTCAAGCTGGCCGACCTCGACACCATGACCATCAAGGCCCAGGTATCCGAGGCCGACGTGATCCATATCAGCCCCGGCCAGCAGGTGTACTTCACCATCCTCGGCGACGACCAGCGCTACTACGCCAAACTGCGCGGCACGGAGCCGGCGCCGCAGAACTACCTGGAGAGCAGCGACAAGAACAGCGGCGCGGCCAAGCAGGCCAGCGCGGTGTTCTACAACGCGCTGTTCGAGGTGCCCAACCCCGAGCATCGGCTGCGTATCTCGATGACCGCCCAGGTGCGCATTGTCCTCGACACCGCCCAGGGCGTGCTCACCGTGCCAGTGGCGGCGCTGGGCCCGCGCGACGCCGACGGCAGCTACCCGGTGCGGGTGCTCGACAGCAAGGGCTTCGCCCAGGTGCGCAAGGTCCAGGCGGGGATCAACAACAACGTCAAGGTGCAGGTCAAGGACGGCCTGGCCGAAGGCGACCGGGTGGTGATCGGCGAACCGGTGTCGAGCGAGGCGGGGGCATGAGCATGAACTTGAATGTCGAGCTGGCGCCGCAGCGTGCTGTGCTGGCCGGCAGCGAGCAACCGCTGCTGCGCTTGCAAGGGGTCAGCCGCAGCTTCAGGGCCGGCGACCGCGAGTTCCTGGCGCTCAAGGGTATCGACCTGCAGATCCAGGCCGGCGAGCTGGTGGCGATCATTGGCGCCTCGGGCTCGGGCAAGTCGACCCTGATGAACATCCTCGGCTGCCTGGACCACGCCAGCACCGGCAGCTACCAGGTCAGCGGCCAGGAGACCCGTGACCTCGACGACGATTCCCTGGCGGCGCTGCGCCGCGACCATTTCGGTTTCATCTTCCAGCGCTACCACCTGCTGCCGCACCTGGATGCGCTGCGCAACGTGGAAATCCCGGCGGTGTATGCCGGCATGCCCCAGGGCGGGCGTCACCAGCGGGCCCGCGAGCTGCTCGGGCGCCTGGGCCTGGCCGGGCACCTGGCGCATCGGCCCAGCCAGCTGTCGGGCGGGCAGCAACAACGGGTGAGTATCTGCCGGGCCTTGATGAACGGCGGCGAGGTGATCCTCGCCGACGAGCCTACCGGTGCCCTCGACACCGCCAGCGGCAAGGAGGTGATGAACATCCTGCTGGAACTGCACGGCGCCGGGCACACGGTGATCCTGGTGACCCACGATCCCAAGGTCGCCGCCCATGCCGAGCGCATCATCGAGGTTAGCGACGGGCAGATCGTCAGCGACCGACGCAGCGTGCGCGAGGTGCCGACGGCGGCAGGTGCCGAGCAAGCGCCCCGCGAGGCCGCGCCCCGGCGCCTGGTGGCCAGCCTCGGGCTGTTCCGCGAGGCCTTCAAGATGGCCTGGATCGCCTTGGTTTCGCACCGCATGCGCACCTTGCTGACCATGCTCGGGATCATCATCGGTATCACCTCGGTGGTGTCGATCTCGGCCATCGGCGAGGGCGCCAAGGGCTATGTGCTCAAGGACATCCAGGCGATCGGCAGCAACACCATCGACATCTATTCGGGCAGCAGTTTCGGCGACAGCCGGGCCAAGGCCATCGAGACCCTGGTGCCGGCCGATGTCAGCGCGCTGAACGAACTCTACTACGTCGACAGCGCCACCCCGGTGATCGGCCAGAGCTCGCTGGTGCGCTACCGCAACATCGACGCCGACGTGCAGCTCAACGGCGTCAGCGAGCAGTATTTCCAGGTGCGCAACATCCCGCTGGCGGCGGGGATCGTGTTCAGCGCCGACGACGCGCGGCGCCAGGCGCAGGTGGTGGTGATCGACCACAACACCCGCAAGCGCCTGTTCGGCG
This sequence comes from Pseudomonas sp. RIT623, assembly GCF_004519305.1. Taxonomy (GTDB): domain Bacteria; phylum Pseudomonadota; class Gammaproteobacteria; order Pseudomonadales; family Pseudomonadaceae; genus Aquipseudomonas. Next base: position 20,152 of record NZ_SOZA01000037.1, read on the forward strand.
CCGGGGTCAACCCGCTGGGGCAGGTGATCCTGGTGGGCCAGTTGCCGTGCACGGTGATCGGCGTGACCGCCGAGAACAAGAACCTGTTCGTCGCCGGCAACACCCTCAACGTGTGGATGCCCTACGAGACGGCGGCCGGGCGGGTGCTCGGCCAGCGCCACCTGGACAGCATCAGCGTGCGGATCAAGGATGGCATGCCGAGCAAGCGGGTGGAGGAGGAGGTCAACAAGCTGATGCTGCAGCGTCACGGCACCAAGGACTTCTTCACCAACAACCTCGACAGCATCATGCAGACGGTGCAGAAGACCAGCCGCTCACTGACCTTGCTGCTGTCGCTGATCGCGGTGATTTCGCTGGTGGTGGGTGGGATCGGGGTGATGAACATCATGCTGGTGTCGGTCACCGAACGGACCCGCGAGATTGGCATTCGCATGGCGGTGGGTGCGCGGCAGTCGGATATTCGCCAGCAGTTCCTGGTGGAGGCGGTGATGGTCTGCCTGATGGGCGGCGTGGTGGGAATCGCGTTGTCGTATGGGATTGGCTATCTGTTCGCGTTGTTCGTCAAACAATGGGAAATGGTGTTTTCGCTGGGCTCGATCGTGACGGCCTTTGTCTGTTCGACGCTGATCGGGATCGTGTTTGGCTTCGTGCCAGCGCGCAACGCGGCGCGGCTGGACCCGATCGAGGCGCTGGCGCGGGATTAGGCTGGTGGCGGTTGGTTTGGATGTGCCAGGGGCGCATGGCGCCCCTGGCAATATCGACAGCGACAACGTGGCGCGGATCAGTGCCGATCCAACCAGACGGTCTGGGCATTGGTGAACTCGCGCAGGCCAAAGTGCGACAGCTCACGGCCGAAGCCGCTCTTCTTCACGCCACCGAACGCCACGCGAGGGTCGGAGGCGCAGTAGCCGTTGATGAACACGCCACCGGTGTCCAGCGCAGCGCCCATGCGCTCGGCCAGGGCGTAGTCGGCGGTGTAGATCGTCGCCGTCAGGCCGAACTCACTGTCGTTGGCCAGTTCCACGGCATGCTCGGCATCGCGCGCGCTGATGATCGCCGCCACCGGGCCAAACAGCTCCTGCTTGAACGCGGTCATGCCCGCGGTTACATCGCCAAGCACTGTTGGCGCATAGAAGTTGCCGACACCGTCGAGCTTGTGCCCGCCCAACAGCAATGTCGCGCCTTCGGCCAAGGTCGCCTGGACCTGGCCGTCGAGCTCGTCACGTAGATCGACGCGAGCCATCGGGCCGATGTAGGTAGCGTCGTCCAGCGGATTGCCAACCACCAACGCGCGGGTAGCTTCGACGAACTTGCGGGTGAAGGCGTCGATGATGCTTGCCTCGACGATCAAGCGCTTGGCCGCGGCGCAGACCTGGCCGGTATTCTGGTAACGGCCGACGACCGCCGCCTTTACCGCGGCGTCAAGGTCGGCATCGGCCAGCACGATGAATGGATCGCAGCCGCCCAGCTCGAGCACGCACTTTTTCAGTGCGGCACCGGCCTGCGCACCAATGGCCATGCCGGCGCGCACGCTGCCAGTGAGGGTGACGGCGGCGATGCGCGGGTCGTTGATCGCGCGGGTGACACCCTCGGGGGCGACGTTGAGCACCTCGAACACCCCGTCAGGCACGCCGGCGCGGTTGAACAGGTCGGCCAGCAGATAGGCGCTGCCCATCACGTTGGGGGCATGCTTGAGCACATAGGTGTTGCCGGCCAGCAGCGCCGGCACGGCGCCACGCAGTACCTGCCAGACCGGGAAGTTCCACGGCATCACGGCGAGAATCGGGCCCAACGGACGGTATTCGATGCGGGCTTTTTCGATCTGTGTTGGCTCTGGGGCAAGCATCGCCGGGCCGTGCTCGGCATACCACCGGCACAGCTCGACGCACTTGCCGACTTCGCCTCGGGCCTGGCTGATCGGTTTGCCGATCTCGTGGGTGATCGTCTGCGCGAACACCTCGGCATTGGCCTGCAGGGCATCGGCCAGGGCGACCAGGTATTCACTGCGCTGTTCCAGCGCCACCCGCCGCCATTGCTTGTAGCCCACCTTGGCGCGTTGCAGCGCCGCTTCCAGCGCGGCGTCGGTGTCGAAGGCATGATGGCCGATCCGCTCGCCGCTGTACGGGTCGACGGAAATGGCATGGGTCAGGTTGCTGATCGCGCTCATGGCTAAAGGCTCGTCGTTGGTCATCGGTGCAGCAAGCCTAGGCGTGGTGATCTTTAATGAAAACTGAATAATAATGAGTGAAATGTTCACATTTGGAGAATGACTGTGGACCTGGTGCAACTGGAGATCTTCAAGGCCGTGGCCGAGCACGGCAGCATCAGCGCAGCGGCCCAGCAAATTCACCGGGTGCCGTCGAACCTGACCACCCGCATCAAGCAACTGGAGCAAGACCTGGGCGTGGACTTGTTCATCCGTGAAAAGAGCCGCCTGCGCCTGTCGCCGGCAGGCTGGAACTTCCTCGAATACACCCGGCGTATTCTCGACCTGGTGCAGGAGGCACGTTGCAGCGTGGCCGGTGATGACCCACAAGGCACCTTCGCCCTGGGTTCGCTGGAGAGCACTGCCGCCGTGCGCATTCCGGCCTTGCTGGCGGCCTACAACCAGCGCTACCCCAAGGTCGATCTGGACCTGTCCACCGGGCCCTCCGGGACCATGCTCGAGGGCGTGCTGGCCGGGCGCCTGGTGGCGGCGTTCGTCGATGGTCCGGTGCTGCACCCCAGCCTCGAAGGCATGCCGGTGTTCGAAGAGGAGATGATGCTGATCGCGCCACTCAACCATGCGCCGGTGAGCCGTGCCCGCGACGTCAATGGCGCGAGCATCTATGCCTTTCGCGCCAACTGCTCGTACCGCCATCATTTCGAGCGCTGGTTCGTCCAGGACCAGTCGGTGCCGGGCAAGATCCACGAGATGGAGTCGTACCACGGCATGCTCGCCTGCGTCAGCGCAGGTGCCGGGCTGGCGATGCTGCCGCGCAGCATGCTCGACAACATGCCGGGCTGCAGCACGGTCAGCGCCTGGCCCATGGCTGAAGAGTTCCGCTATCTGCAGACCTGGCTGGTATGGCGACGGGGCACGGTGTCGCGCAGTCTGGGCATGTTCATCAAACTGCTGGAGGCGCTTGAGCCTGCGAGCCGGTCTAGTTTGGACTAAAGGCGCGCGGTTGGCCGAACGGCACGCGCGCAGCGGGATCAAAACTGTGTAGACCATCCCTCGAAGGGAGGAATGCACCATGCGTACCCATCATTACGGTCTTTGCGCGGCGTTGCTGGTGGCCCTGGCCATGCCCTGGACCTTGGCCGCGGCCGCCGACCTGAACGCGCCGATCGACCCACAGGGCGTGCACTTGCAGGCTCAGGAACAGAACGGCATCCGCTACCTGCAAGGCGGCATCGGCCAGGACGAGGCCAACGCCATGCGCCAAACCCCCGGCTACGACCTGCACATCACCCTGTCGACCGGCGCCGACGGCAAGTTCCAGAGTGGCGCGGCGCTGGCGATCCAATCAGCACAAGGCCAGCAGGTGTTGGCTTTGCAGGATGTCGGGCCGCTGATCTTCGTGCAGTTGCCCCCCGGCCACTACCTGGTCACTGGCAGCGCCAAAGGCCAGACTGTGCGGCAGCAGGTCACGGTTGATGGCAAGACCCCCGCGCGGGTCGATCTGAACTGGCGTTGAAGCCTTTTCACTGGCCCCGGCCAGCGTGAATGGCCACTCCCTGTGCAGGAGTAATATTTATTGAACCATCGTCCCAGTTACAGGTACTTAGCCAATAGTGGCAAATCACTTCCAACTTTCCGCGAATGCGGACCATAATCGCGGAAGTATTACCACTTGTAACCCGGCACTCCGTGCCGGAACGCAGGTACAAAATCGAGGGGCATAGCCCCCACATGCCACAGGCCCGCGTCCCTTGGTCGCGGGCCTGTCCGTGAAGACCACAGGAGTAGTCATTGATGAAAAAACGTCTCGCCACCTCGCTGGCCGCCGCTGTGTTGGCATTCGCCGGTGCAAACCTGGCGCAGGCCGCTCAGATCTCCGGCGCCGTGGGTGCCACCGGCCAGGGCGACATGACCTACCGGATCGGCCTGTCGTTCGACTGGGACAAGAAATGGCTGGAAAGCAGCACCGGTCATCTCACCGGTTACTGGGACGCTGCCTACACCTACTGGGAAGGCGGTGAGGCCAGTGGTGCCCACTCGCTGTCGTTCAGCCCGGTGTTCGTCTATGAGTTCAGCGGATTCACCTACACCCCGTTCATCGAGGCTGGCATCGGCCTGGCGGCGTTCTCCAAGACCGACGTCGGCGACCAGCGCCTGGGCTCCTCGGTCAACTTCGAGGACCGCATCGGTTTTGGCCTGAAGCTGCCGGGCGAGCAAAAGGTCGGGATTCGTGCCATGCACTATTCCAATGCTGGCCTCAAGGAGCCGAACGACGGCATCGAGTCGTACTCGCTGTTCTATAGCAAAGCCTTCTGATTCAGGCCGCCCGCAGGCAAATTCGACCGACACCCAATCGGCCGCTTTGCCTGCAGGGGCATTCAGAACCTAGCGCACCGACTTGATCGCCAGCACGTTGCACAGCGGATGCTCCAGCACGTGCGCGGTGGTTCCGCCGAGGAATGCGTGCAGCGCATCATGGCGATGGTTACCCATGACGATCACATCGACCCGGCCATGGGCGATGTACTGGGTGATCGCCTTGATCGCGGGCCCTTCGAGAAAATGCCGCCGTTCCAGGGCAATCTGATGATGGTCGCCCAGGCGGTTGAAGGCTGCCCGCTGCGCGGTGCGCACACTGGCGTCGAAGCCGGGCATGGTCACTGTGCCAGCGCCGAAGTCGGCGATATGGGTCTTGGCCGCGTCGCACACATGCAGCAGGTGCAGGTCGGCGTTGCATTGCAGGGCCAGGGCATGGGCGCTGCGGATCACCTGCTGGTCCAGGTGCTCGCCGTCGCCATGGCTGTTCAGGTCCACGGCCGCGGCGACCTGTCGGGGCAGGGGCAGGCGGATGTCGCTGACCAGGTGCACGGCCACCGGGCTGTCCTTGAGCAGTTGCCAGTCCAATGGGGTGACCAGCAGGCGCTTGAGAATCGGTTCGTGCTGCACGTCCTTGACCAGCAGGTCGCAGCCCAGCCGTTCGACCTGCTCGAGCACGCTGCCCAGTGGGTCGCGGGTCAGCAGCAGTTCGGTGGACACATCGAGGCCGGCGCCGCGCAACTGTTCGGCCTCGTCGGCCAGCCACTGGCGGTTGTGTTCGAGCAAGCGTTCGCGCTCGCGGCTGTCGGCCATCAGGCCGAAGGTGTCGACATCATCGACGCAAACGTTGACATCCAGCAGGGCCCCGCTGGACTCGGCCAGCGCCACGGCGCGCTGCAGGGCGGGCGTGTGGCGCATCTGCGGGCCGAGCATGACCAACAATCGCTTGAACTGGCTCATCTCACACCTCCACGTGTGGCAGCCCCCCGTTCAGTCTAGACCTCCGTCCCCACACCATCCATCGTGGCGCCTGGTTCGCCAGCAAGCTGGCTCCTACGGATGTTGCAGGCCGTAATCGGCGTAGGAGCCGGCTTGCCGGCGAACACCGGCGTAGCCGGTGCCATCCATCGCGGCGCCTGGTTCGCCAGCAAGCTGGCTCCTACGTGTTGCAGGCCGTAATCGGCGTAGGAGCCGGCTTGCCGGCGAACACCGGCGTAGCCGGTACCATCCATCGCGGCGCCTGGTTCGCCAGCAAGCTGGCTCCTACGGATGTTGCAGGCCGTAATCGGCGTAGGAGCCGGCTTGCCGGCGAACACCGGCGTAGCCGGTGCCATTCACCGCGTCGCCTGGTTTGCCAGCAAGGCTGGCACCTGCTGGTCAGGTGTGTCGTAGGCACCGGCGAAAACTGCGGCGGTCACAGCGGATAATGCTTGAGCTCCCGGGCGATCAGCATGCGCTGGATCTCGCTCGAGCCTTCGTAGATCTGGGTGATCCGCGCATCCCGGTAGTATTTTTCCACCGGATAGTCCTCCAGGTAGCCATAGCCGCCATGCACCTGAATCGCCATCGAGCACACTCGCTCGGCCATTTCCGAGGCGAACAGCTTGGCCTGGGATGCCTCGGACAGGCATGGCTTGCCCGCCGTGCGCAGGCGCGCGGCGTGCAGGATCAGCAGGCGGGTGGCGTTGATCTGCAACTGCATGTCGGCCAGCAGGTTGGCGATGCTCTGGTGCTCGTTGATCGGCTTGCCGAACTGGATACGCTCGCGCGAATACAGCAGCGCCGCTTCGAACGCCGCACGGGCGATGCCCAAGGCCTGGGCGGCGATGCCGATGCGTCCGCCTTCGAGGTTGGACAGGGCGATGGCCAGGCCCTTGCCGCGTTCACCGAGCAGGTTGGCCGCCGGGATGCGGCAATTGTCGAGGGTCACCGCGCAGGTGTCGGAGGCGCGGATGCCCATCTTGTGTTCGCTGCGGTCGACCTTGAACCCCGGGTTGTCGGTGGGCACCAGGAAGGCCGAAAGGCCCTTCTTGCCCAGCTCCGGGTCGGTCACGGCGAAGACGATGGCCAGCTTGGCGCGGCGGGCGTTGCTGACGAATTGCTTGGCGCCATTGATCACCCAGTGGCCATCGATCAGTTCGGCACGGGTGCGCAGGTTATGCGCCTCGGACCCGGCCTGGGGCTCAGTCAGGCAGAAGCAGGCGATCACCTCGCCACTGGCCAGCTTCGGCAGCCAGGCTTGTTGCTGCTCGGGGTTGCCATAGGCCAGCAACGGACCGCAGCCCACCGAGTTGTGGATGCTCATCATCGCCCCAGTGGCGCCGTCGCCGGCGGAAATTTCCTCCACGGCCAAGGCATAGGCCACGTAGTCGGTGTAGCTGCCGCCGAACTGCTCCGGGGCGACCATGCCGAGCAGGCCCAGCTCGCCCATCTTGCGCACTACCTCGTCATCGATCCAGCCGGCCTTTTCCCAGGCCTGGGCATGGGGCGCGATCTCGCCACGGGCGAAATCCCGGGCCATGTCGCGGATCATGATCTGCTCTTCGCTCAGTTCCAGGTCTTGCATCTGTGTACTCCCGGGCTCACAGGCCTTCGAAGAATTGCTCGACCCGCTGCTGGGTCAGACCGGCCAGGGTCGGCGGGTTCCAGCGCGGTTGCTTGTCCTTGTCGATGATCAGGGCGCGCACGCCCTCGATGATGTCGCCATGGGCGAACCACTGGCGGTCGATGTGCAGTTCCATGGCGAAACAGTCTTCCAGTGCCAGGCGGCGGCCACGGCGCAGCAGCTCGAGGGTCACGGCCATGGCCAGCGGCGAGCGGCTTTCCAGCAGCGCGGCGGTATCCAGCGCCCATTGCCGGCTGTCGCCGATGGTCACCGCGCGCAGCTGCTCGATGATGCTGGGCAGGTCGGGCAGGGCGAAGAAGTGGTCGATCACCGGGCGCAGGGCGGCCAGCGGCGCGTCCTCGAGCACCTGGGTGCCGAGGCGGGCCAACAGGCCTTGCAGGTCCTTGAGCGGGTGCTCGCCGAACTGCAGGGTGTCGAGGCCTTGGTCGAGCGCGACCAGCTGGGCGCTGTCCAGGTACCAGTCGGCCAGTCCGCAGTACAGGGCATCGGCCGCCTTGATCTGGATGCCGCTGACGCCCAGGTAGATGCCCAGCTCGCCAGGCACGCGGGGCAGGAAGTAGCTACCGCCGACATCGGGGAAGTAGCCGATGCCGACCTCGGGCATGCCCAGGCGGCTGCGCTCGGTGACGATGCGCAGGTCGCAGCCCTGGGCCAGGCCCATGCCGCCACCGAGGGTGAAGCCGTCCATCAGCACCAGCACCGGCTTGCGGTAGCGGTGGATGCACAGGTCCAGGGCATACTCCTCGACGAAGAAGTCTTCATGCAGGGTTTCGCCAGCCTTGAAGCTGTCGTGCAGTGAACGGATATCGCCCCCGGCACAGAAGCCCTTGGGGCCTTCGCCGCGCAGCGCCACCGCGTGTACCTGCGGGTCGTCGGCCCACTGGTCGAGTTGCTGGCGCAGGCTGCGGACCATGTCCAGGGTCAGGGCGTTGAGGCCGGCGGGACGGTTGAGGGTGAGGTGGCCGATGTGGTTGCGGACCTCGGCCAGTACCTGATCCGTTGCCGAGGGTTGAGCGTGCGCGGTCATCGCGGTCTCCCTGCTTTGTTATTGATTTTCCAAGTGAAGTCTGGAATTCGCGGGCGGATCGCAGGATCCTGTCATGCGAATTTACCTTGCACAATTGGCAAATCTGCAGGGCGTTTCTGCATTTTTGCCTTGGCTGGCTTGGCCAGACGCCGATGCAGCCACTTTAGCGCCGTGACGCCAGGGTACAAGGGGCGAATCAGACCAGGCGGTGTTCGCCGGCGAGCCGGCGCCTAGGTATCTCGGGCCCGTGGGCGTTGGCCTTGCTCGCCCACCAAGTGACGATCATGGATCTTGCGGGTCATGCCCCAAGGATTGCAAAAACAACGAAAACAGCTCCGGTTGCGACGAGATATCCAGCTTGGCGTACAGGTGTCGGCGGTGCACCTTGATGGTCTCCGGCGAAATCGCCAGGCGCTCGGCCATGGCCTTGGACGAGTACCCGCGCAAGATCAACCGGGCAATCTCCAGCTCGCGCTCGGACAACACCTTCGCTCCGAACAGGCTCATGGCATCGCGCACCTGGTGGGCCATCGCCGGGGCAGGGCGCTGCGCCTGGCGCTGCCAATGCTGGGTCATCAGGGCCAGCAGCCACGGGCTGATCAGCGCCAGCAGGCCATGGCGCGCCGGGTCGAAGCGTTCGCGGCTGCCCAGTGACAGCGACAGCGCGCCACTGTCGCCAAGCTGGACGATGAACTGCACCTCGTCCTCCAGCACATGGTCGTGGAAGTACTTGAGGTAGTACTCGCTCTGGCGGAACTGGTCCGGCGCCACTTCTTCCAGGCGGTGCAGGCCATCGCCGATGCGCTCCTGGCAGGCCTGGTAGAACGGGTCGAGCTGATACAGGCCGCTGAGGTACAGGGCCATGGCCTCGGGGTTGCCTTCGCCTCGGGCATCGAAGATTTCCAATGCCCGCGGCAGGCCGTCGCGCGGGTAGAGCATGGCCAAGGCGTTGTCGAAGGCCAGCCACTGCTGCAACAGCAGGACCAGCTGCCGCCAGAAGCGTGGCTGGCCGAGTTGCTCGACGGTGCGCGCCAGGCCGGTGTGGGCGCTGGCTTCGGTGAAAAGGTTGTGCATGCGCGGGCTCTATCAGCTGGATTTGCAACACGCGTGCCCTGCGCAGGAGCGGCCTTGTGTCGCGAAAGGGCTGCAAGGCAGCCCCGGCGATTGATGTGTGACTCTGAAATCCGGGGACCGCTTTGCGGTCCTTTCGCGACACAAGGCCGCTCCTACAGTTGGCGGTATTGCTGGATAAAGGACTAGGCAGTCTTGGAGTTTTTCTGTCATCCCGTCAAGGGGCGTACCCCCATAGGGTAATTGGCGCCCACCATTCACCAGCCTACAGTCCGGCCCAGGTCCCGCGGCCGCTCGACCGGTTTTCCCCTCACAACCAATAACAACCAGAGGAAAAACGCCATGAGCTCCAGTGCAGAGCCCACCAGCGCACTCAAGCAGCGCCTGGGTGTGTTCGACGTGGTCGCCATCACCGTATCGGCGGTGACCCCGGCCAGTTCAGTGTTCGTCATCGCCCCGTTCGCCATCCAGCAGACCGGCAGCGGCGCCTTCCTGTCGTTCATCATGGCCGGTGCCCTGGCACTGATGTTCGCCTGGTGCTACGCCGAACTTGGCCGTGCCCACAGTTCGGCCGGGGGCGAGTATGTGTATGCCAAGCGGGTGTTCGGCGGCCTGGCAGGCTACGCCACCTTCCTCACCGTGCTGGCGTCGATGCTGTTCATTCCGCCGGTGCTCGCCGCAGGCGCCGCCACTTACCTGAACAGTGCCCTGGGCACGCGCTTCGATACCCAGGCCGTGGCCTTGGTGATCGTGGTCTGCAGCTATGCCCTGGGCATCCTCAACATTCGTCTGAACGCCTGGATCACCGGGATGTTCCTGTTCTGCGAAGTCGCTGCGTTGCTGGTGATCGTGGTGCTGGGCTTCGGTCATGCCAGTCAGCCGGCGGCCAGCCTGTTGCAGCCGCAGATGCTCGAGCAGGGCACCCTGGTCGCCGCGCCATGGGCGCTGGTAATGGGCGCGGTGGGCATGGCGCTGTTCGCCTTCAACGGCTATGGCGGCGCGGTATTGCTGGCCGAGGACATGAAGGACCGTGGACGTACCGTGCATCGCGCGGTGCTGTGGTCGTTGGCCGTGGTAGTGGCTATCGAGGTGATCCCGCTGGCCGCGCTGCTGATCGGCGCTCCCTCGTTACAGGCGATGCTGGCCAGCGGCGATCCGATCGGCTATCTGTTGACCGCCCATGGCAGTCCGACCCTGGCCCGGTTGGTCAGCGCCGGGATTTTCCTGTCGGTATTCAACGCCATCGTCGCCATCGTCATCCAGGTCGGGCGGGTGGTGTACAGCAGCGGTCGCGACGCGATCTGGACGCCGACCCTCAACCGTGCATTTACCGTGATCCACCCGCGCTGGGAGTCGCCGTGGCTGGCCACGCTGTTCCTCGCGCTGCCCTCGGCCTTGCTGAGCCTGTCGGGCAGCCTGGAGGAACTGACCTCCTTTACCGTGCTGCTGCTGTTGCTGATCTACCTGATGGTGGCGCTCTGCGCGCTCTGTAGCCGGGTGCTGTGCCGCAGCCGTGAACATCCATACCGGATGCCGCTGTGGCCGTTGCCAGCATTGCTTGCGGGTAATGGTTCCTGCTGGTTACTGGTAACTCTGATGAAGGAATCTTCGCTTCGAGATGTAGTAATTATTCTTGGGTTGTTCGCGTTGTCCGTAGTCCTTTATTGCACTCGCGGTCGCCTCAGCCCCACTTTCCAGAAATTATGATGAGACAAGGAACTATACAGATGCGAGCACGTGAACTGGGCATTCGACTGGGCAATGGCACCCCAGGCCCGTTGAACGCCATTACCGATGTTGCTGGGGTACGTGTCGGCCACAGCACGCTGTTTGATGAAGACCTGGAATCACCGGTACGCACAGGGGTGACAGTCATCCAGCCACGCGCGACCTTGGCGCGCCAGGAGCCATGCTTCGCTGGCTGCCATGTGCTCAATGGCAATGGTGATGCCAGCGGCCTGGAGTGGATACGCGAAGCGGGGCTGTTGAGTACGCCCATCGCCATCACCAATACCCATAGCGTGGGAATCGTGCGTGACACCTTGATCGCTGTCGAACAGGACCAGCGCGAGGATGATGAAGTGTATTGGTGCATGCCGGTGGTGATGGAAACCTACGATGGCCTGCTCAATGATATCTGGGGTCAGCACGTGACGGATGTGCAAGTGCGCGAAGCCCTGGATGCCGCTACCGATGGCGCGGTGGAAGAGGGGTCGGTAGGCGGGGGCACTGGCATGATCTGCCACGAGTTCAAGGGCGGCATTGGCACCGCGTCGCGCTGGTTGTCCGAGGACCAGGGCGGTTGGGTGGTCGGTGCGTTGGTCCAGGCGAACCATGGCCAGCGCCGTGAGCTACGCGTCGACGGCTATCCCGTGGGGCGCCACCTGGGGCATCTGGACTCGCCATTCAGCACGCACGGCACTCCGGGCATGGGCTCGATCGTGGTGGTGATCGCCACCGACGCGCCACTGCTACCCCATCAATGCCAGCGTCTGGCGCAACGTGCTTCGATTGGCATTGCCCGTACTGGCGGTGGCACCGAGGACTCCAGCGGCGACATCTTCCTGGCCTTCTCGACCGGCAACGAGGGGTTGCCAGCGGCGAACTATGCACACAAGGGCGAAGTGGAAATGCCGGTGCGAATGCTCAACAACGACCACATAACCGAACTGTTCGTGGCTGCGGCCGAGGCCGTGGAAGAAGCCATCGTCAATGCCTTGCTGGCTGGGCGCGAGATGACTGGCAAGCGTGGCGAAAAGGTGCTTGCGCTGGATGCCGAGACATTATTGACGGCCCTGGATGAGACCGGATGGAAACCACGTGTGGAGGAGCTGCGGCATGCTGTTGCAGAGCCCACTGATGATGTGGCGCCGGCTCATCCATAAGACGGCGCGAGACGCTCAGCCATCATGCCAGTGGTGATGGCGCCGGGCTCAGCGAGTCCCCAACGATGCTGGGCAGGTGGCGCGGGACACCCTTAGGCTTTTCGTACAGAGCCTAGCCCGCCTTGAGCGGGCATTCTTTTGCCTAACTTGCGCTATCGGTTTGGCGCGGATTGCCGAGGTTGGTGCGCGCTTGGCCCGCGGCAGGCCCAGGTGCAAGTGGAAGTCGCCACCGACGTCGGCAATCCGTTGTGTGGCGCCAATGGCGCCTCGGCCATCTTCGGCCATGTGGCCCGCCCCCGCGACAAGTTGTCTGCTTGACTGGAGGAGGGTATAGCTGATCGTCATCTTGACTTAATAGTCAGATTTTGTGATCGTGCGCGCCCTTCCAGTTTCTCAAGCATCAGAAAAAGCATGGGCAGCCCACGAGCTACCCAGAGGATAAACCATGTCCAACCGTGATATTTCCCGGCGCTCGTTCCTCCAAGGCGGGCTGATCGCCGGTGTCGGCGTGACCATGGCGCCGCTCGGCAGCCAGGCGTTCGCTGCCCTGATGGAAAGCCAGGTCACCACCTCGGCGCAGAAGTGGATGAACCATGATGGCAAGGTGCGCGTGCGCAACGACGCATTGTCCAAGGTCTGTGGCGAAAAAGTCTTCGCCCGCGACATCCGCAGCAAGGATATGCCAGGCTGGCCGCAGCAGCAGGGCCACGCGCTGCTGCTCAAGGCGACCAAGGCCGACCGCATCTACGCCGGCTATGACTTGTCGCTGCTTGGCGCCGAGTTGCAGCCGGACCGCATCGTCACCGCCGATGACCTGAAGAAGGACGGCATCGCCTGGCCCGAGGCGCATTCCCCGGATCCGCTGTTGCCGCCCGGCCAGGTGCCTATGTTCATCGGCCATCCGGTGGCGATCCTGATCTGGCACGACTTCGAGCGTTTCCGCAAGGCCAAGCTCAAGTTGCAGTTCAACGAAGCGGCAATCCGCTATGGTGCGCAAGCCCCGCTGTACCAGCGCGACCCCTATGGCAGCTTCCGCTTCGTGCGGGTGGGCGGCAAGACGCCGTTCGACGAGGATACCTTCTCGAGCCTGAAGGACTCGCCGCTTTTCCCCACCATCCTTGCCCGTAAGCCTGTGTGGAACGCCGAGCCCAAGCAGCACGGCAACCTCACCGAGCAGGGCATGTACCATGCCCAGCGTATCGACGAGCAGCTCAAGCAACCCTCTGAGGACTGGCTGCTGTTCGATGAGCGCTACAAGACCCAGTCGATCGAGCCGGCCGCGCTGGAGCCGGACAACGGCAACGGCTGGTTCGACGCCGCTACCGGCACCTTGCATTTCGTTGTCGCCAGCCAGTGCCCGTTCGAAGTGGCGCAAGAGTGCGTGCACATGATCAAGCCGTCGCGCTTCGGCCTGAAGCACTTGAACATGCACCCGGGCTACACGGTCGGCTACGGCTCCAAGGACAACAACATCTTCCCGTTCTACGCCGCCGTGGCCGCCCTGTACGGCGCGGGCGTGCCGATTCGCCTGGCCAACGACCGCTACGAGCAGTTCCAGAGCGGCATCAAGCGCCACCCGTTCGACATCCGCTACCAACTGGCGGTGGACAAGAACGACCTGAGCTTCCAGATCTTCCGCGCCGAGATGACCGTTGATGGCGGCGGGCGCATCAACTACAGCCCGTCGGTGGCCGCAGTGGGGGCCACCGCGGCCCAGTCGATCTACTACATGCCGCAGAACGACCTGGCCGTGACCGCCTATCACTCGCGCGGGGTCGAGGCCGGCTCCATGCGCGGCTACGGCACCCTGCAGAGCATGGCCGCCACCGAGATGATGGTCGATGAAATCGCTAACCGCCTGGGTGTCGACGCCATCGAGCTGCGCCGCAGGAATGCCCTCAAGTCGGGCATGAAGAACACCCAGGGCGCGGTGCCCGCCGGCGCCCTGCGCCTGCACGAGATCCTCGACAAGGCCAGCCAGCACGACTGGTGGAAGAACCGCCAGGCGCGCAAGCAGGCCGAGGACGCCAAGGACCACGACAACTGGTACGGCGTGGGCTTCGCCATCACCCAGAAAGACTTCGGCACCGGCGCCGAAGCGCCGCTGGCAGCCATCGAGTTCAACGCCGACGGCCAGATCAGCCTGCGCCATATCGGCACCGAGCTGGGCACGGGCATGTCCACCTCCCAGGCCTTCGTGGTAAGCGACTTCCTTGGCCGCGCCGCCGACCAGGTGCAGACCGCGCAGACCGAATGGCCGGAGTTGGCCCTGAGCACCAGCGGCAACCCGTACCTGATGAGCCAGGCCGAGCAGGACGCCGCACTGCGCAACCCACGCTGGGTGGCCAAGCTGGCCTCGCCGTCGTCGGCGACCAACTCGGCGTTCTACTTCAGCCACGCCACCCGCGAAGCCGCCCGTGTGCTGTTCAACCACGGCCTGTGGCCGGCAGCGGTTGCGTTGTGGCGTCAGGGGCCGTTCGGCGGCCAGGCCAACCCGCTGGTGGTGCGCCGCGAGAGCGCGGTGTGGGTCAACGGCGCGCTGACCGGCAACGGCCTGGAGCCGATACCATTCACCGTGCTGGCCAAGAAAGCTCATGAGATGGGCCTGGTCACTGGCGTCAGCGTGCATGCGTTCAACCGCTGGAGCTGGGCCGAGGCCGATTTTGTCATCGACGGCGTGCGCGAGCGTTTGCCGCTGGACGGCTTGGCGGTGAAGTACGGCGACGGTGCGCCGAACGCCAAGAAGGCGCAGATGAACAGCGCCGGCTTCCACCTGCTCGACCGGCAGAACGCCGCATACCCGGCCACCCAGCTGAACAACGCCATGGTCACCTACTACAGCCCGGTGGCGACCATCGTCGAGGTCAAGGTCAACAAGGGCAGTGGCGAGGTGAGCGTGCTCAACCACCACAGCTGGGTCGAGTGCGGCCGGGTGCTGGTGCCGGAGTTGGTCAAGGGCCAGCTCGAAGGCGGTATTGCCATGGGCATCGGCCATGCCTTGCTGGAAGAAATGCCGTTGTACGAGGGTGGCCCGGGCGAGGGCGACTGGAACTTCAACCGCTATCGCCTGCCGATGGCCAAGCACGTGGCGGTGTGGAAGCAGACCTCGGAGATCCTGCCGCCGCTGTCGCCCACCGACCCGTCCAAGGGCATCGCCGAGGTGGTGATGATCCCGGTGGTCGGTGCCATCGCCAACGCCGTGGCCCACGCCACCGGCAAGCGCGTGCGCGACCTGCCCATCACCCCCGCCCGCGTCAAGGAGGCCCTCAATGGCTGATCGCAAGCTGCAACTGACCCTCAATGGTCAATCCGTCGTCACCGAGGTGGTCCCCGATGACCTGGCGATGATCGACTACCTGCACGAATACCAGAACCTCACAGGATCCCGCCTGGGCTGTGGCCAGGGCATCTGCCATGCCTGCGTGGTGATCGTCGACAATCCCGACGGCACCAGCGAGGAAGTACGCACCTGTATCACCGGCGCGCACTACTTCGAGGGCAAGAAGGTGCGCACCATCGAAGGCCACGCCAAGCGTGACGAAGCCGGGAACCTGGGCGAATTGAGCCCGATCCAGCAGAAGTTCGTCGATCGCTTCGCTTTCCAGTGCAGCTACTGCGCCCCGGGCTTTGTCAACGCCGCCACGGTGCTGGTGGAGAAGGCCCAGCGCCAGCCACTGAAGAAGAGCGAGCTGGAGGACGCCATCGAGGCCAGCCTGGGCCACCACGTGTGCCGCTGCACTGGCTACGTGCGTTATTACGAGGCGACCCGCGATGTGCTGACCGATCTCGGTCTGGTCAAGGAGGCTTGAGCATGATGCGCGTTTTCAACGGCCTGGCATTGGCCATTGGCGCGGCGCTGGCCTTCAGCGTCCAGGCGGCCGACCAGGACCAGGTCAAGCGCGGCGAATACCTCGCCCGCGCCGCCGACTGCATGGCCTGCCACACCGCCGAAGGTGGCGCGCCCTACGCGGGCGGGCTGCCGATCCATTCGCCGTTCGGCACCATCTACGGCACCAACATCACCCCGGACAAGCAGTACGGCATCGGCAACTACAGCGCTGACGAGTTCTTCGCCGCCCTCACCGAAGGCAAGCGCAAGGACGGCGCCAACCTGTACCCAGCCATGCCATACACCTCGTACCACCTGGTCAAGCGCGAAGATGCCGATGCCATCCACGCCTACCTGATGACCGTGGCGCCGATCAATCGCCCGGCCCCTGAAACCAGCCTGAGCTTCCCGTTCAACGTGCGCGCGGGCCTGATCGGCTGGAACATGCTCTACGGCAAGAGCGTGCAACTCGAAGAGGGCAAGGGCAACAGCGAGGCCTGGAAGCGTGGCCAGTACATGGTCGAGGTGCTCGGCCACTGCGGCGAGTGTCACACCCCGCGCAACCCGATCGGCGCCCTGGAGCAGGACAAGCGCCTGACCGGCGGCCTGCTCGGCGGCTACCTGGCGCCGAGCCTGCTGGCCAACGACCTGGCCGAGCGCGGCTGGAACCAGGCCGACCTGGCGACCTTCCTCAAGCACGGCATGAGCGCCCAAGGCAGCATGTTCAACGAGATGTACCCGGTGGTGCACCACAGCACCCAGCATCTCGAAGACAGCGACCTGGCCGCCATGGCCACCTTCCTGCTCGGCGACCGGCCGCCGGCGGCCAAGGTGGTCCAGGCCGTGGCCCACGAGACCCTGGGCGAGAGCGCCAAGCGTGGCCGCCAGCAATACCTCAACGTCTGCGCCGGTTGCCATGGCGGCGACGGCGAGGGCAAGCCGCACATCGCAGTGGCCATGCAGGGCAACACCATCCTGCGCCAGGCCGACTCGCGCAACCTGGTCAAGGTGATCGTCGAGGGCATCCGCGAGCAGCAGTTCACCGGTTTCGAGCGCATGCAGCCGATGCCGGGCTTCGCCGGCAAGCTCGACGACCAGCAGTTGACCGACATGGTCAATTACCTGCGTGAGGCCTGGGGTGGCTTGCCGGGCGACTTCAGCACCCAGCAACTGGCCCAGCTGAAGGCGGACTGAAGTGCAGCATCTGGACCTGCAGGTGGTGCGCCAGGCCGCGCAGTGGTCCCGCGACGGGCTGCCGGTGTGGCTGTGCACGGTGCTCTGCACCTATGGCTCGGCGCCCCGCGCGCCGGGCTCGCTGCTGGCGGTCAATGGCCAGGGGCACTGGCTCGGCTCGCTGTCCGGTGGCTGCGTCGAGGAGGACTTTCTCGAGCGCCTCGGCGCGGGCGAGTTCAGCGCGGCGGTGGCCGTGGTGCGTTATGGCGACGGCAGCGACACGCGCGCGAACATCCGCCTGCCGTGTGGCGGCATTCTCGACGTGCTGGTCGAGCACCTTCCCGCCGATTGCGCCACCCAGGCGCACTTTGCCGAGCTGGAGGCGGCACTGTTGGGGCGACGTCGACTGTTGCGCGAGGTCGACCTGCGCAGCGGCCAATGCCGACTGAGCGACGATCACAGCCAGGGCCCACGGGTCGAGCAGGGCGAGCATTGCGTGCGCCTGCGCATCGGCGCCGCCCAGCGCTTGCTGCTGGCGGGTTATTCGAGCGTCGCGCATTTCTGCGCGGAGTTCGGCAAAGGCCTGGGGTTCGAGGTGGTGCTGTGCGACCCACGGGACGAGGTGATGGACAATGTGGTGCTCGACGGGGTAGAAATCCGCCGTGAACTGCCTTCGCTGTTCATCGCCAATGGTGGTTGCCACCGCGACACTGCGGTGGTGGCCCTCACCCACGACCCGAAGATCGATGACCTGGCCATGCTCGAAGCCGTCCGTACCGAAGCCTTCTACATTGGGGTGATGGGCTCGCGCGCCACTTCGGCAAAACGCCGGGAGCGCCTGCGCCGTATCGGCGAGCTGGGTGATGCCGAGATGGCGCGTATACATGCGCCTATTGGCCTGAACCTGGGCAGCAAGACCCCGGCGGAGATCGCCCTGGCGGTGCTCGCCGATATCCTGCGTACCCGTAGCGGCATCGCCCGCGAGGCGTTGTGAGCGTCGTCGCCCTGGTGTTGGCGGCCGGCCAAGGTTCGCGCTTCGGCGCGGACAAGCGCCGGGCGCTGCTGGGCGATGGCCGCAGCCTGTTGCAGCACAGCGTCGAGCGCGCCCTGGCGGTGTTCGACGAGGTGCGCGTGGTGCTGCGCGCAGGCGAGCGGGCCGCGGATCTTGGGCTGCCGCCAGCCTGCCGGGTCGTCCACAGCCCCGAGGCAGGCCTGGGTATGGGCCATAGCCTGGCGGCCGGCGCGGCGTCGCTGGCAGACAGCGAGGCGCAGGCGGTGGCGATCCTGCTCGGGGACATGCCGTGGATCGGGGCGGCGACCTTCCGTCGTCTGCTTGCCTCGGCGGCGCCCTCGGTCATCGTGGTGCCGTGTCATCAGGGGCAGAACGGCCACCCGGTGGTGTTCGGCCGGGATTACTGGGCCGAGCTTGGCCAGTTGTCCGGCGATGAAGGCGCGCGCTCGGTGCTGCGGCGGCATGCGAACAGCGTTTTGCTCCTGGATTTGCAGGACAGCGGTGTGCTGCGCGACGTCGATACGCCCTCAGCGCTCGGCTAGACTGCCCGGGGGCCGCCGCGTCACCGACGCCACCATTGAGGGAAAACCCTCATTGCCGCTCATCCGGCGGCCTCCTAGCATGGATCCGGTTACCTAACCCAGGCACAGGAGCACTACCATGACCAGCCCCAACGACGAAAAACGCCCAACCCCCGACCCCGCCGAGGACAACGCTTTCTTCCCCTCGCCGTATTCCCTCAGCCAGTTCACCTCGAGCAAGTCCGACCTCAGCGGCGCCGACTACCCCGACGCCTACCAGGGCGGGCGCTGGAAGATCTTGCTGATCGGCGCCGACGAGCGCTACCTGCTCACCGACAACGGCACGCTGTTCTCCACTGGTAACCACCCGGTGGAAACCCTGCTGCCGATGTACCACCTGGACAAGGCCGGTTTTGCCTTCGACGTCGCGACCTTGTCGGGTAACCCGGTCAAGTTCGAATACTGGGCCATGCCCGGCGAGGACACCGAGGTGCTGGGCCTGTTCGATCGCTACAAGCCAGCGTTCAAGCAGCCGCGCAAGCTCGCCGATGTGCTGGAACAGGCCCTGGGTGAGGACTCGGACTATATCGGTGTGTTCATCCCGGGCGGCCACGGCGCGCTGATCGGCCTGCCGGAAAGCGAGGAAGTCGGGCGAGTGCTGCAATGGGCGGCGGACCACGACAAGTTCGTCATCACCCTGTGCCACGGCCCGGCGGCGCTGCTGGCCGGCGGCAAGCTCTACGACGGCTACAAGATCTGCGCCTTCCCTGACGATCTGGATGCCAAGACCCCGGATATCGGCTACATGCCCGGCCACCTGACCTGGAAGTTCGGCGAACGGCTCCAGGCCCAGGGCGTCGAGATCATCAACAAGGGCATTTCCGGTGCCGTCCACCAGGACCGCAAGCTGCTCACCGGCGACAGTCCGTTGGCCGGTAATGCCCTGGGCAAGTTGGCCGCCGCGGCGTTGCTCAAGGCAGTCAACGGCGGATGAGGGACCTGCCATTCGATCAGGTGGTGCAAGCCGTCCAGCGGATCGCGCAGGCCACCGACCTGGCGGATATCCAGTCGGCCGTGCGCAATGTCGCCCGGCCGCTGGGCTATGACCGCTTCGTGCTGTTCAGCGCCAGCGCTGCGCGGGACGAGGTGCTCGAGCGTATCCATTGGGTGGAGGGGGACTGGTTCGGCGATGGCCAGGCAGTCGACGCCCAGACCTACGTGCGCCACTGTCCGGTGACCCGTCACCTGCTGGCGGCACGCGAGCCGTTCTTCTGGAGCAAGCGGCTGGACGCTGGCAACGAGCGCTACCGGGTGGTGCGGGCGCCGAGCGGGCCGGGCATCCACGGCTTGCAGGTGCCGGTATTCGGTCCCGCAGGCCTGGAAGGCGCCATGAGTTTCGGCGGTGCGCAGGTCGTGGCGACACCTGCCGCACGGCTGGCCCTGACGCTGCTGGCCCAGGCCGCGTTCGCGGGCGCTCGGCGGCTGCTGGAGGCGCCCAGCGGGGAGGGGCGCTTGTCCGAGCGTGAGCGCCAGGTGCTGGCCTGGACCGCCGCCGGGCAGCGCCAGGCCGATATCGCCGCCACCCTCGGCCTGTCGCTGCGCACGGTGGAAAACCACCTGCGCGCCGCCCGCCGGCGCCTGGGTGTGAGCACCACCGCCCAAGCGATCAGGATCGCCCTGGGCAGTGGCGCGCTCGACTGACTCAGCCCTTGTGTGCGACGTTCAGCACCACTTTGCCGATGTGCCGGCCAGACTCCATCAGCGCATGGGCCTGGCTGGCCGCCGCCAATGGGAAGGTGGCGTGGATCAGCGGCTTGACCGCGCCACTGCGCACATGGGGCCAGGCCTTGGCCTGCAGCTCGGCGAGGATCACCGCCTTGTCGTCGGCGCTGCGCGCGCGCAGGGTCGAACCGATATGGGTCAGGCGCTTGGTGAGCATGGGGAACAGGTCGACCTCGGTGGCCGGGCCCTTGATCACACCGATCTGCACGATGCGCCCGTCCATGGCCGCGGCCTTGAAGTTGCGCGCGACATAGTCGCCGGCAATGATATCGACGATCACATCGACGCCACGGCCTTCGGTGTGCAGCAGCACCTGCTCGACGAAGTCCTCGCGGCTGTAGTCGATGGCGACATCGGCGCCCAACTCGAGGCTCGCTGCCTGTTGCCCAGGGCCGTTGACCGTGGTGAACACCTGCGCCGCGCCCAGGGCCTTGGCCAGTTGCGTGGCGGTGGTGCCGATGCCCGAGGCGCCGCCGTGGATCAGCACGCTTTCGCCGGCCTTGAAAGCGCCGCGCTGGAACAGGTTGACCCAGACGGTCATGAAGGTTTCGGGCAGCGCCGCGCCCTCGACCATCGACAGGTTGTCGGGCAGGTGCGCGGTGGTACGCTCGTCAGCCACGGCATACTCGGCGTAACCACCACCCTGGACCAGGGCGATGACCGCGTCGCCGAGGGCGAAGCCCTTGACCTGCGCGCCGAGTGCGACCACCTGGCCGGCAATTTCCAGGCCCGGGATGTCCGGGGCGCCGGCGGGCGGATCGTACAGGCCCTTGCGTTGCAGCAGGTCCGGGCCATTGACGCCGGCGGCGTGCACCTGGATCAGCACCTCGCGCGGGCCGGGTTGCGGTGTGGCGTGGCTGGCGGCTTGCAAGACCTCCGGGCCGCCAGGCTGGGTGATGTCGATGGCGGTCATGTGGCTGGGAACGATGTGACGCATGAGGACCTCTGTCATTCTGAAGAAAGGTGCGTCACAGGGTATGGAACCCATAGGCTGCAGTCGCGCGGCGATTTTGCGCCACACCTTTGCAGATTTTCTTCAGCCAAGCGCACGTGTAGGAGCCAGCCTTGCTGGCGAAGCAGCCGGCGCGGTGGATGCCTTGCCGACGTTAGTGATCATCGGCAAGGCCGGATAACTTGTGGCCCTTGATGGAGTAGACGAATGAACTGGGATGACGCCCGCATGCTGCTGGCCTTGAGCCGTGAGCAAACCTTGCGCCGCGCCGCGCGGGTGCTACGAGTCGACCAGGCCACGGTGGGCCGGCGCGTGGCGGCACTGGAAGCGGACCTGGGTTCGACCCTGTTCCTGCGCACCCCCGCCGGCTACCAGCTGACCGCCATCGGCGAGGTGGCGGTGGAAATGGCGCAGAAGATGGAGCACGCCGCGCTGGAGCTGGCCCGGCGTACCCGTGGCGCCGACAATGAAGAAGCCGGCGAGGTCCGTATCGCCACCACCGATTCGCTGGCCCATGAGTTCGTCATTCCGGCGTTGCGCGAACTGCGCCAGAGCCACCCCGAGGTGCGCGTGGTGCTCAGTGGCGGCTCCGATATCGTCAACCTGTCGCAACGCGAAACCGACATCGCCATACGCAACCAGCGACCAGACAGCCCCGACCTGGTGCTGCGCAAGCTGGCCAGTTGGCAGATGGGGTTGTTCGCCGCAGAGGATTACCTGCAACGCCACGGCCTGCCGCAAGACGGCAGCTTCGCCGGGCATGACCTGGTGGTGTACGAGCCTTACTGGCGTGGCCAGGCGCAGCCAACCCTGGTGGATGTGCCGATCGGCGAGGGCAGGGTGGTGATGGCGGCCAACGCCAGCATGCTGTTGCGCCGGGCCATTCACGAGGGGTTGGGGATTGGCGAGATTCCGCTTGAACTGGGCCAGCGTGACGGGCTGCGGCGGGTGTGGCCGCAGCGCACCCGGGC
Source organism: Pseudomonas sp. RIT623 (assembly GCF_004519305.1). Lineage (GTDB taxonomy): Bacteria > Pseudomonadota > Gammaproteobacteria > Pseudomonadales > Pseudomonadaceae > Aquipseudomonas. The sequence goes on from NZ_SOZA01000037.1 coordinate 42,481, forward strand.
ACAGCCTTACGAGGTGTGGATGGTCACCCACCAGGACCTGCGCCACACCGCGCGGGTGCGCGCGGTGATCGAGCGGTTGGTGGCGGCCTTTGAGTGACGATCCGGTGCCAGGCACTGCGTCGCCTGGTTCGCCAGCAAGGCTGGCTCCTACCGGTATAGTGCATCGCCCCCCCTGTACAGGGCCGGTGGAGTCGCGAAAGGCTCAGTACACCGAACTTGCAACCGTGTTCGGTGTACCGGCCTTGAACTTGCCCAGCAACCCCTGCAAGCCACGCATCAGCACGGTGGTATCCACCCCCACCGCGACGAACGCCGCGCCCAGCTCGATATAGCGGCGCGCCAGCTGCTCGTCGGCACTGAGGATCCCCGCCGCCTTGCCGGCCTGGCCGATACGCACGATGGCCTGCTCGATGGCCGCCTGCACCTCGGGATGCCCGGGGTTGCCCCGCTGGCCCATGGCGGCGCTGAGGTCGGCCGGGCCAATGAACACCCCGTCGACGCCGTCCACCGCGCAGATGGCGTCGAGGTTGGCCAGGCCCTCGCGGTTCTCGATCTGCACCAGCAGGCAGACCTGGTCGTCGGCGTGATCCAGATAATCAGCAACGCTGTTCCAGCGCGAGGCGCGGGCCAGGGCGCTGCCGACACCGCGTATGCCCGCTGGCGGGTAACGGGTGGCGCGCACCAGCTGGCAGGCCTGCTCGGCGCTCTCGACCATCGGCACCAGCAGGGTCTGTGCGCCGATATCCAGCAGTTGCTTGATCAGCGCGGTGTCGCCGATTAGCGGACGTACCACGGCCTGGCCAGGGTAGGGCGCCACTGCCTGCAACTGGCCGAGCAGGCTGCGCAGGTCGTTGGGCGCGTGCTCGCCGTCGAGCAGCAGCCAGTCGAAACCGGCGTTGGCGGCCAGCTCCGCGCAGTACGGGTCGGCCAGGCCCAGCCACAGGCCGATTTGCGCCTGGCCGCTGCGCAGGCGTTGCTTGAAGGTGTTGATGGGCATGTCCATGGGTAGTCCTTACACGAAACGGCAGGCAATCGAACCGAGTTGATCGTAATCGACATGGAAGGTGTCGCCGGGGCGAGCTGCCACCGGGCGGGTGAAGGAACCGCCGAGAATCACCTGGCCGGCTTCCAGGCCGACGTCGTGGGCCGCCAGCTTGTTGGCCAGCCAGGCCACGCCCTTGGCTGGGTGGTTGAGCACGGCGGCAGAGACCCCGGACTCTTCGATCACGCCGTTGCGATAAAGCACCGCCGGCACCTTGCGCAGGTCGATGGCATCGGGCCGCACCGCGCGACCGCCCATGACCACGCCCGCGTTGGCGGCATTGTCGGAAATGGTATCGAACACTTTGCGCGTGGCGCCGCTCTGTGGGTCGACCTGCTGGATACGTGCGTCGATGATCTCCAGCGCCGGAATCACCCATTCGGTGGCCTCGAGCACATCGAACAGGGTCACGTCCGGGCCTTTCAAGGGCTTGCCGAGGATGAAGGCCAGCTCCACCTCCACCCGCGGCACGATGAAGCGGGAGAAGGGGATGTCGCTGCCTTCCTCGAACAGCATGTCGTCGAGCAAGGCGCCGTAGTCCGGCTCGGTGATGTTCGAGGAGACCTGCATGGCGCGGGAGGTCAGGCCAATCTTGTGGCCGACCAGCCGGCGGCCGTCCTTGATCTTCTGCTCGACCCAGGCGCGCTGGATGGCGTAGGCATCCTCGATGCTGATGGCGGGGTATTCGAGGGAGAACTGGCCGACCTGTTCGCGGGCGCGTTCGGCCTGGTCGAGACGGGCGGCGGCTTGCTGGATGATGTGCGCGTCGAGCATGGAAACCTCAAGGCTGACGGTTGAACAAGGGATGCAGGCTGCTGTGCTTGGCGTCGTACACCTGGGCCTGGCTTTCGTCGATCTGCACGGTCACGCCCACCGGGCGTCGCGCGAGCAAGGGGTCAAGCTGCTGGCGCATTACCGCCAGCAACTGGTCGCCGACCTGGCGGTGCACGCTGGCACTGCGCCCTGCGCCCATGCGCAGGTTGGCGTAGACGAAACCATAGTCGCCCTGGCCGTCGGCAATCGCCGCATGGGCAGCGGGGTAGGCGAGCACCCGGGTGCCACCGGTGGGGAACACTTGCCGGCCGGTTTCATCCCGTTGTTCGAGCATGCAGTCGGCGAGGGCGCGGCACAGTGCGGGCATGTCGGCATCGGCTTCGATGTCCGGGCTGTAGAGCAGGACCAGATGGGGCATGCAGCGGCTCCTTACAGGCGGCTGGTGGAGGCCACGCCAGCCGGGTTCGAGGCCTGGGCGGCAGGGATGGCACTGCCGTCCTGCGCGGTGACCGGGAAGATCGCGTTGATCTGGCCGGTACCGGACGAGCCGAAGTAGGGCGTCACCACCTCGGCCTTGCCGTCGTAGCGCGACCAGCCCAGGGCACCGAGAAGCATCGCGGTGTCGTGCATGAAGCCCTCGCCATGGCCCTTGACCGCGTATTCCGGCAGCATCGCGCAGAAGTCCGCCCAGTCGCCGTCCTGCCACATGCGCACCACCCGGTGATCGAGGGTTTCCAGGAACGGGCTCCAGACCTTGGTGGCGAACTCCGGGGCCTGGCCGTTCTGGGCGAAGCGGTGCGACAGTGAACCGCTGGCCAGGAACGCCACGGTGCCGTCGTAGTGCTGCTCGACCGCGCGGCGCATGGCCCAGCCCAGGCGCGCGCTGTCGTTGAGGTAGTGCGAGGTGCACAGCGCCGAGACCGAAATCACCTTGAAATGGCGGTCGGCGTTCATGTAGCGCATCGGCACCAGGGTGCCGTACTCCGGGGCCAGGGTGGTGGCGTCGTGGGCCATGGTCTCCACGCCCAGGCGATTGCACTCTTGCGCGAGCAGGTGGCCCAGTTCCGGGTTGCCGGGGAAACCGTAGTTCATGTTGGCGATGAAGTGCGGCAGTTCGTTGCTGGTGTAAAGGCCTTCGAACTGCGCCGCGCAGTTGATGTGGTAGTTGGCGTTGACCAGCCAGTGGGTGTCGAACACGACGATGGTGTCCACGCCCAGTTCCCGGCAGCGTCGGCCGATCTCGTGGTGGCCGTCGATGGCCGCCTGGCGAAAGCCCTGGCGCGGGCCGGGCAGCTCAGACAGGTACATCGACGGCACATGGGTGATCTTGGCGGCTAGAGCGAGTTTGCCCATGGGAATCTCCAGTGATTGTTGTTGTGATCCGAGGGTGGTGGGGCAAGTCGCCGCTGCGACTTGCCCCACGATGACGTCAGACGCCCCAGCGCGGAATGTGATGGCTACCCATGGATATACACACGTTCTTGATCTCGGCGAAGACCTCGAAGCTGTATTGCCCGCCTTCGCGGCCAGTGCCCGAGCCCTTGACCCCGCCGAACGGCTGGCGCAGGTCGCGCACGTTCTGGCTGTTGATGAACACCATCCCCGCCTCGATGCCACGGGCCAGGCGGTGGGCCTTGCCGATGTCCTGGGTCCAGATGTAAGAGGCCAGGCCGTACTCGGTGTTGTTGGCCAGTCGCAGCGCCTCGGCTTCGTCCTTGAACGGGATCAGGCACACCACCGGGCCGAAGATTTCCTCCTGGGCGATGCGCATCTGGTTGTTCACATCGGCGAACACGGTCGGCTGGATGAACTGCCCCTTGGCCAGGTGCGCCGGCAAGCCTGCCGGGCGCTCCAGGCCACCGGCCAGCAGGCGCGCGCCTTCTTCCAGGCCAATGCGGATGTAGCCGGTGACCTTGTCGTAATGCTGCTGGGTGATCATAGAGCCGACCTGGGTCTTCGGGTCGGTCGGGTCGCCGACGATCAGGCGCTTGGCGCGGGCGGCGAATTCGGCGACGAACTGCGGGTAGACGCTCTCCTGGATGAAGATCCGGCTGCCGGCGGTGCAGCGCTCGCCGTTGAGCGAAAAGATGGTGAACAGCGCGGCATCCAGGGCGCGTTCGAGGTCGGCGTCTTCGAAGACCAGGACCGGCGACTTGCCGCCGAGCTCCATGGAGTACTTTTTCAGGCCTGCGCTGTGCATGATCTTGCGGCCGGTGGCGGTGCCACCAGTGAAGGAAATGGCCCGCACGTCCGGGTGACGCACCAGGGCATCGCCGGCCGTCGCGCCATAGCCCTGGATCACATTGAGCACGCCATTGGGAATGCCGGCCTCGACCGCCAGGCGGCCCAGCTCGTTGGCGGTCAGCGGCGACAGCTCGCTCATCTTCAATACCGCGGTATTACCCAGGGCCAGGCACGGCGCGGTCTTCCAGGTGGCGGTCATGAACGGCACGTTCCACGGCGACACCAAGGCACACACGCCTACCGGCTGGTATAGGGTGTAGTTGAGCATCTGGTCGTCCACCGGGTAGCTGTGGCCGTCCATGCGCGTGCACACCTCGGCGAAGAAGTCGAAGTTGTGCGAAGCGCGGGGGATCAAAACGTTGCGGGTCTGGTGGATCGGCAGGCCGGTGTCCAGGGTTTCCAGTTCGGCCAGCTGTGGCACATTCTGCTCGATCAGCTCGCCCAGGCGCCGCATCAGGCGAGCGCGCTCCTTGGCCGGGGTATTGGCCCATTTCGGGAAGGCTGCCTTGGCCGCGGCCACGGCCTGGGCGACTTCCTCGGCGCCGCCGCTGGCGACTTCGCCAATGGCCTCGCCGGTGGCAGGGTTGTAGTTGACGAAGGTGTCGCGGCTTGCGACTTCGCGGCCATCGATCCAGTGCTTGATCATGCTGTTGCCTCTTGTGCTTTACGGGCGAAGAACTCGGCTTCGCTGACGATACGGTTGACCAGGCGGCCGACGCCTTGCACTTCGACCACCACCTCGTCGCCCGGCACCACGTCGGCCAGGCCCTCCGGGGTGCCGGTGGCGATCATGTCGCCGGGCTGCAGGGTCATGAAGCTGGAGAAATATTCGATCAGGTAGGGGATGTCGAAGATCATGTCGGCGGTGGTCCCTTGTTGTTTCAGCTCGCCGTTGATCCAGGTGCGCAATGTGAGGTTCGACGGGTCTGGCACATCGGCGGCATCGACGATCCACGGGCCGACCGGAGTGCTGGCATCGCGGTTTTTCACCCGCAGGTTGGGCCGGTAGTAGTTTTCCAGGTAGTCGCGGATGGCGTAGTCGTTGCACACCGTGTAGCCAGCCAGGTAGGCGAGGGCGTCCTCACGCTTGACGTTCCGCGCCGGCTTGCCGATCACCGCCACCAGTTCGCACTCGTAGTGCATGTACTTGATGTTGTCCGGGCGCCAGGTGATCTGGTTGTGGCCGGTGTAGGTGCCGGGCGACTTGATGAACGCCAGCGGCTCGGTGGGCGGGGTGAAGGCCAGCTCGGCGGCGTGGTCGGCGTAGTTCAGGCCCAGGGCGAACATGCTGCCGGTGGCAGGTGGCAGCCAGGTCACCTGGTCTTGGTGGACCAGGCGGCCATCGGCCAGGCGCAGGTGGTCGTTTTCGACCGTGACGGCGTGGACCTGACCGTCGAACTGGATACGGGCATGCTTCATCGGGCGAGTCCTCGTTCGGCGACTATAGGGGTGCTGAGCTGGCCAAGGCCGTCGATCTCGACCGTCACCTGATCGCCTGGCAACACATCGACGCGGCCTTCCGGGGTGCCAGTGATCAGCACGTCGCCGGCATGCAAGGTCATGAACTCGCTGATCTCGGCGATCAGTTGCGCGACGCCGCGCACGCAGTTGGCGGTGTTGTTGTGCTGGCGCAACACGCCGTTGACCCACAGGCGAATACCTAGCGCATCAGGATTGGCGACCTGCGCCGCCGGTACCAGTGCTGGCCCCAGCGGGCAGAAGCCATCGCGGCACTTGGCCTTGACCGCCGGGCGGTAGTAGCTGTCCTCGGGCAGGCTGAACTCGTTGACCAGGGTGTAGCCGGCCACATGTTCCAGGGCCTTGGCCACGCTCACGCGGCTGGCGTCCTTGCCGATCACAACGCCCAGGGCGGGACCGGGTTGCAGGCGTTCGACTCCCGAGGGGTAGGTCAAGGCCTGGCCATGCCCGTTACGGGTGTTGGGGGTCTTGATGAACAGCACCGGCTTGACCGGCGGTTGCCGGTAGGGCGCTTCATGGAAAGACGCCAGGTGCTGCTGCAGCAGGCCCTGGTAGTTCAGGGCGACGCCGAACAGGCTGCCGCTGGCGACCTCGTGCAAGGCACGGCTCATGCTTTTCTCCTGCGCTCTGCGAAGCATGGGGGTATGCTTCATGGTGTTTTTGTTAATGTGTTAACGTTATATTTAATATGTTAACGATCGTCAAGGCATCGACACTGCCAAGGCGGCGATCGCGGGCAGTCCAACCGGCGAGAGAACAATAATGAAAGCGCGACAGCCGATCCCCAACATCAATATCGGGCAGGTCTACGACCAGCGTTACAGCGACAGCGAGGTGCACTACGACCGGCTCGGCAACCTGGCCGGGTTCTTCGGCCGCAACATGCCGGTGCATCGCCATGACCGGTGCTTCCAGGTGCACTACGTCAAGAGCGGCAGCGTGCGGGTGTTGCTCGACGACCAGCGGTTCCACGAGGCCGGGCCGATGTTCTTCCTGACTCCGCCGACCATCCCACATGCCTTCGTCACCGAGGCGGACGCCGACGGCCATGTGCTGACCGTGAGCCAGCAACTGGTCTGGCAGTTGTTGCAGGCTGAGCCAGGGCTAGGCAGCAACCCGCAACTGGCCCCGGCCTGTGTCGCCCTGGGGCAGTTGCAGGGCCAGGCAGGCGAGCAGGCGCAGCGCCTGGAGCAGTTGTTCGACCTGTTGGGCAGCGAGGTCGGCCAGGGCCAGGTGGGGCAGGGCACGGCACTGCAGGACTTGGCGCGGCTGGTGATGATCAGCCTGTTGCGCCTGAGCGCCAATGCGTTGCCGGCCAACCCGGCGCGGCACGAGGACTTGCAGGTGTTCCGCCGCTTCAACGAGCTGATCGAGCGCCACTACCTGGACCACTGGACGCTACCGGCGTACGCGGCGGCGCTGGGGGTGACCGAGGCGCGCCTGAACGATGTGTGCCGGCGTATCGCCGACTTGCCGTCCAAGCGCCTGGTGTTCGAGCGGCTGATGCAGGAGGCGCGGCGGCTGCTGCTGTATTCCGGTGGGTCGGCCAATGCGATCTGCTACCAGCTGGGGTTCAAGGATCCGGCGTACTTCAGCCGGTTCTTCCAGCGGCATGCCGGTACCACGCCGGGGGAGTACCGCCTGCGCCAGGCGGGGT
>NZ_SOZA01000038.1 GCF_004519305.1 Pseudomonas sp. RIT623
AGATTCGTGGGGGCGTGTGTTGGCCTGTTCGCCGGCAAGCCGGCTCCTACAGGGTCTGTGCCTCATCGCGGGGCCCTGTAGGAGCCGGCTTGCCGGCGAACAGGCCGGTACTGGCGCTATCAGCCCAGCCTCCGGATCGCTGATGCCCGCTGATAGAGGAATCTCCCATATCCCCGCAGCTTGAGGTACAATTCCCGGCTATTTTTCGGCGGGCGTCCGGCTCGCAGCCTTTTCGAGTGTTGACCCGTGAGTGATTTGAGTCATATCCGCAATTTCTCCATCATCGCCCACATCGACCATGGCAAGTCGACGCTGGCCGACCGTTTCATCCAGATGTGCGGTGGCCTGTCGGCGCGCGAAATGGAAGCCCAGGTCCTCGACTCCATGGACCTGGAGCGCGAACGCGGCATCACCATCAAGGCCCACAGCGTCACGCTCAACTACAAGGCGCAGGACGGCAAGGTCTACCAGCTGAACTTCATCGACACCCCCGGCCACGTCGACTTCACCTACGAAGTCTCGCGTTCGCTGGCGGCCTGTGAAGGCGCGCTGCTGGTGGTCGACGCAGGTCAAGGCGTCGAGGCCCAGTCCGTGGCCAACTGCTACACCGCCATCGAGCAGGGCCTGGAAGTCATGCCGGTGCTGAACAAGATGGACCTGCCCCAGGCCGACCCGGACCGCGTCAAGGACGAGATCGAGAAGATCATCGGCATCGACGCCACCGACGCCGTGGCCTGCAGCGCCAAGAGCGGCATGGGCGTGGACGAGGTGCTCGAGCGCCTGGTGCAGACCATTCCCGCGCCAGAGGGTGATATCGACGCGCCGCTGCAAGCGCTGATCATCGACTCCTGGTTCGACAACTACCTGGGCGTGGTCTCGCTGGTGCGCGTGCGCCACGGCCGTGTCAAGAAAGGCGACAAGATCCTGGTCAAGTCCACCGGCAAGGTGCACCTGGTCGACAGCGTCGGTGTGTTCACCCCGAAACACACCCAGACCGCCGACCTCAAGGCCGGTGAAGTAGGCTTCATCATCGCCAGCATCAAGGACATTCACGGCGCGCCGGTGGGCGACACCCTGACGCTGTCGAACACCCCGGAAGTCGAAGTGCTGCCGGGCTTCAAGAAGATCCAGCCGCAGGTCTACGCCGGCCTGTTCCCGGTCAGCTCCGACGATTTCGAGGACTTCCGCGATGCCCTGCAGAAGCTGACCCTGAACGATTCGTCGCTGCAATACATGCCGGAAAGCTCCGACGCCCTGGGCTTCGGCTTCCGTTGCGGTTTCCTCGGCATGCTGCACATGGAGATCATCCAGGAGCGCCTGGAGCGCGAATACGACCTGGACCTGATCACCACCGCGCCAAGCGTGATCTACGAGCTCGAGCTCAAGACCGGCGAAACCATCGTCGTCGACAACCCATCGAAGCTGCCGGACGTCTCGTCCGTCACCGACTTCCGCGAGCCGATCGTCACCGCGACCATCCTGGTGCCGCAGGAGCACCTGGGTAACGTCATCACCCTGTGCATCGAGAAGCGTGGCGTGCAGCGCGACATGCAGTTCCTCGGCAGCCAGGTGCAGGTGCGTTACGACATGCCGATGAACGAGGTGGTGCTGGACTTCTTCGACCGTCTCAAATCCACCAGCCGCGGTTACGCGTCGCTGGACTATCATTTCGACCGCTACCAGTCGGCCAACCTGGTCAAGCTGGACGTGTTGATCAACGGCGACAAGGTCGATGCCCTGGCCCTGATCGTGCACCGCGACAACGCCGCCTACAAAGGCCGTGCGTTGACCGAAAAGATGAAGGAACTGATCCCTCGGCAGATGTTCGACGTGGCGATCCAGGCAGCCATTGGCGGCCAGATCATCGCGCGGACGACTGTCAAGGCGCTCAGAAAGAACGTACTGGCCAAGTGCTACGGTGGTGACGTCAGCCGTAAGAAGAAACTGCTGGAGAAGCAGAAGGCCGGTAAGAAACGCATGAAGCAGGTAGGTAACGTGGAGATTCCACAGGAAGCCTTCCTCGCCGTGCTCAGGTTGGATAGCTAGGTCCTATGTCGCTAAATTTCCCGCTGTTGCTCGTCATCGCCGTTGCCGTCTGCGGTCTGTTGGGTCTGCTCGACCTGCTGTTCCTGGCCCCGCGCCGGCGGGCGGCGATCGCCAACTACCAGGGCAGCGTCAGCCAGCCCGAACTGGCCGTGGTCGAACGCCTGAACAAGGAGCCCTTGCTGGTTGAATACGGCAAGTCGTTCTTCCCGGTGCTGTTCATCGTGCTGGTGCTGCGCTCGTTCCTGGTGGAGCCGTTCCAGATCCCGTCGGGTTCGATGAAGCCGACGCTGGAAGTGGGCGACTTCATCCTGGTGAACAAGTTCTCCTACGGCATCCGCTTGCCGGTGATCGACAAGAAGGTCATCGAGGTCGGCGATCCGCAGCGCGGCGATGTGATGGTGTTCCGCTACCCCAGCGACCCGAACGTCAACTACATCAAGCGTGTGGTTGGCTTGCCGGGCGACGTGATCCGCTACACCAGCGACAAGCGCCTGTACGTCAACGGCCAGGCGATTGCCGAGCAGTTGGTCGGCAGCGAACCGGGCACGCTGGGCAGCGCCGAGCTGTACAAGGAGAAACTCGGTGAGGCCGAGCACCTGATCCGCAAGGAAATGACCCGCTACCGCATGCCGCCGGACCAGCAATGGACCGTGCCGGTTGGTCACTACTTCATGATGGGTGACAACCGCGACAACTCCAACGACAGCCGTTTCTGGGATGATCCGAACATTCCCAAGGAACTGCACGGCATGGTTCCGGACCGCAATATCGTCGGCAAGGCTTTCGCGGTCTGGATGAGCTGGCCGGAGCCGAAACTCAGCCACTTCCCGAACCTGTCGCGGGTCGGGCTGATCCATTGAGTAACGACGGCGCTGTCCACGGACGGCGCCGCTTGCATTTATGACATAGGCTGTGTTCTCAGGGAGCGAGGGCTTTCGCCGTTGCCGGCGCAGGACCACAGTCAAACCGTCTTTCAGGATGTTGATTTGAACAACGCGTTGAACATTGCCGGGGTGGCCCCATGAGTGCTTCCCTCGATCGCCTGGAGCGCAAGCTCGGCTACACATTCAAGAACCAGGACCAGATGCTGCTGGCCCTGACCCATCGCAGCTATGCCGGGCGCAATAACGAGCGCCTGGAGTTCCTCGGCGATGCGATCCTCAATTTCGTGGTCGGCGAGGCGCTGTTCGAGCGCTTCCCGCAGGCCCGTGAAGGCCAGTTGTCGCGCCTGCGCGCGCGTCTGGTCAAGGGTGAGACCCTGGCCCGCCTGGCCCGTGGCTTCGATTTGGGCGAGTACCTGCGCCTTGGCTCGGGCGAGCTCAAGAGCGGTGGTTTCCGTCGCGAGTCGATCCTTGCCGACGCCCTCGAGGCGCTGATCGGTGCGATCTACCAGGACGCCGACATGCAGACCGCCCGCGAGCGCATCCTCGCCTGGCTGACCGACGAGTTCGACGGTCTCACGCTCGTCGACACCAACAAAGACCCCAAGACCCGCCTGCAGGAATTCCTGCAGTCGCGTGCCTGCGACCTGCCGCGCTACGAAGTGGTGGATATCCAGGGCGAACCGCACTGCCGGACCTTCTTCGTCGAATGCGAAGTGGTGCTGCTGAACAAGAAAAGCCGTGGGCAGGGCGTCAGCCGGCGTATCGCCGAGCAGGTCGCCGCCGCCGCCGCATTGATCGCCCTGGGCGTGGAGAATGGCAATGACTGAGAACACTTCGACCCGCTGCGGCTATGTCGCCATCGTCGGTCGCCCCAACGTGGGCAAGTCCACGCTGCTCAACCACATCCTCGGGCAGAAGCTGGCGATCACCTCGCGCAAGCCGCAGACCACTCGCCACAACATGCTCGGCATCAAGACCGAGGGTGACGTGCAGGCGATCTACGTCGACACCCCCGGCATGCACAAGGCCAACGACAAGGCCCTGAACCGCTACATGAACCGTAACGCCTCGGCGGCCCTGAAGGACGTCGACGTGGTCATTTTCGTGGTCGACCGTACCAAATGGACCGACGAGGACCAGTTGGTGCTCGAGCGTGTGCAGTACGTGACCGGCCCGCTGATCATCGCGGTGAACAAGACCGACCGCATGGAAGAGAAAGCCGAGCTGATCCCTCATCTGCAATGGCTGCAGGAACAACTGCCGAACGCCGAAGTGATGCCGATCTCCGCGCAGCAGGGGCATAACCTCGAAGCGCTGGAGGCCCAGATCGCCAAGCACCTGCCGGAAAACGAGCACTTCTTCCCGGAAGACCAGATCACCGACCGCAGCAGCCGTTTCCTCGCCGCCGAGCTGGTGCGCGAGAAGATCATGCGTCAGCTCGGTGCCGAGCTGCCGTACCAGATCACCGTGGAGATCGAGGAGTTCAAGCAGCAGGGTCATGTGCTGCACATCCATGCGCTGATCCTGGTCGAGCGTGACGGGCAGAAGAAGATCATCATTGGCGACAAGGGCGAGCGCATCAAGCGCATCGGTTCCGAGGCGCGCAAGGACATGGAAGTGCTGTTCGACTCCAAGGTCATGCTCAACCTGTGGGTGAAGGTCAAGGGCGGCTGGTCCGACGACGAACGCGCCCTGCGCTCGCTGGGTTACGGCGACCTGTAAGCCTGTCCCGAGCGAATCTGCTCTCCCTGTAGGAGCGGCCTTGTGTCGCGAAAAGGGCCGCGCAGCGGCCGCGAAATTTCAGCGTCGATACGCAGTTGCTGGGGCTGCCTTGCAGCCCTTTCGCGACACAAGGCCGCTCCTACAGGGCTTGCGACGCTTTCGGTCTGAGTGATACCCATGGACCAACCCACCCCCCGACCTGCCTACGTGCTGCACAGCCGCGCCTACAAGGAAACCAGCGCCCTGGTGGACTTCCTCACCCCCCAGGGGCGAGTGCGGGCGGTGCTGCGCCGGGCACGGGGCAAGGGTGGCAGCCTGGTGCGGCCGTTCGTGCCGCTGGAAGTCGAGCTGCGTGGGCGTGGCGAGTTGAAGAACGTCGGGCGCCTGGAAAGCATCGGTATCGCTGCCTGGCTGCACGGCGACGCGCTGTTCAGCGGCCTCTACCTCAACGAACTGCTGATGCGCCTGCTGCCCGCCGAGGCGCCGCATCCGGCGCTGTTCGAGCACTACACCCTGACTCTTCAGGCCCTGGCCGCCGGCCGGCCGCTGGAGCCGCTGCTGCGCTCGTTCGAATGGCGCCTGCTGGACGAGCTGGGCTATGCCTTCGCCCTGGATCACGATGCCAACGGCCTGCCGGTGGTTGGCGATGGCTTGTACCGCTTGCAGGTGGACGCAGGCCTTGAGCGCGTCGAGCTGTTCCAGCCCGGCCTGTTCAAAGGGGCCGAGCTGCTGGCCCTGGCCCAGGCCGAGTGGGAGGCACCCGGTGCCTTGCTTGCCGCCAAGCGCCTGATGCGCCAGGCCCTGGCGGTGCACCTGGGGCCTAAGCCACTGGTCAGTCGGGAACTGTTTCGCAAGCGCTGATCAGCACGTATGCTGTCGGCCTCAACCCTCAGGAGTGCCCCTTCGTGACTCACAGCAACCGCATGCTTCTCGGCGTCAACATCGACCACGTGGCGACCCTGCGCCAGGCCCGCGGTACCCGCTATCCGGACCCGGTCAAGGCCGCCCTGGACGCCGAGGAAGCGGGTGCCGACGGCATCACCGTGCACTTGCGCGAAGACCGTCGGCATATCCAGGAGCGCGACGTGCTGTTGCTCAAGGACGTGCTGCAGACCCGCATGAACTTCGAGATGGGCGTCACCGAAGAAATGATGGCGTTCGCCGAGAAGATTCGTCCGGCGCACATCTGCCTGGTGCCGGAAACCCGCCAGGAACTGACCACCGAAGGCGGCCTCGACGTCGCTGGCCAGGAGGCGCGGATCAAGGCAGCGGTCGAACGCCTGTCGCGCACCGGTGCCGAGGTGTCGCTGTTCATCGACGCCGACCAACGGCAGATCGAGGCCTCGCGCCGTGTTGGCGCTCCGGCCATCGAGTTGCACACTGGCCGTTACGCCGATGCCGAGACGCCGACCGAGGTTGCCGAGGAGCTCAAGCGCATCATTGATGGCGTGGCGTTTGGTGTTGGCCAGGGCCTGATCGTCAATGCCGGTCATGGCCTGCACTACCATAACGTCGAAGCCGTGGCGGCAATCAAGGGCATCAACGAGCTGAACATCGGCCATGCGCTGGTGGCCCACGCGCTGTTCGTCGGCTTCAAGGCCGCGGTGGCCGAGATGAAAGCGCTGATCGTCGCGGCCTCGCGTTAATCCAGTCGCGGGGCAAGCCCACTCCCACAAGCACAGGTTTGCGCCTTGTGGGTACGGGCTTGTCCCGCGATGCTGTCATTCGGCCTTGAAGATCAGGGTAAACCGCGTTGGCCCAGCGGCCTGGCTGCTCACCTCGACGCGTCCGCCATGCAACTGCATGATCGATTTCACGATCGCCAGCCCCAGCCCGGTTCCTCCCTCCAGCCTTGAGCGCCCGGCGCCTGCCCGGTAGAAGCGCTCGAACAGGTGGGGCAGGTGCGCCTCGCCGATTCCCGTACCCTGGTTCTCCACCCATACGGCCATCTCGTTGCCTTGTCGCTCGATGCCAACGGCCACCGGCTTGCCTTGCGCCCCATGGCGTATCGCGTTGCTCAGCAGGTTGGACAGGGCGCGCTGGAACATCAGCTTGTCGGCCAGCGCCGTGCCCCAGCCTTGCAGGTGCAGGGAGATCCCCTTGAGTTCGGCGCTGCAGGCGAACAGCTCACTGACCCGGGCCACCTCTTCGGCCAGCGTCACTGGCAGCAGTGCCACCTGGGTTTGTGGCTGGCTGACCTGGGCGAGGAACAGCATGTCGTTGATGATGCGGCTGAGCCGGGTCAGTTCCTCGACGCTGTCTTCCAGCGCCTCGCGGTACTTGTCGCCATCGCGCTCGCGGGCCAGGGTGACCTGGGCCTTGCCCATCAGGTTGCCGATCGGCGTGCGCAGTTCATGGGCCAGGTCATCGGAAAACTGCGACAGCTGGCGCACGCCTTGGTCGAGGCGGTCGAGCATCACGTTGATGGCCCGGGCCAGCTCGGCCAGCTCCGCCGGCAGGCCGCTGTCGGGCAGGCGGTGGGTGAGGTCGTGAGCCGAGACCTGCCCGGCGATCCGGCGAAAATGGCGCAGGGGCCGCAAGCCGCGTTGCACCAGCTTCCAGGCGGCGATGCCGATCAGCAGCAGCAACAGCGGCAGGGCCAGCAGCGTCGAGTGCAGGTAGGCCTGCAACAGGCTGTTGTCGTCGCTGCGATTGAGCGACATCAGCACCTTGACCGGGGTGTCGTCGCGCAGGCGCATCAGGCGGCTGGCGGTGAGGATCTGGTTGTCGTCGCCGTCGCGCCAGGCGTGAAAGGTCAGCCGGCTGTCGGCGTCCAGGGCCAGCAGGTGCTGCGACTGCAACGCCGGGCCCAGGCTGAGCAAGGCCGGGTGGCGACCGCTGACCGCCAGCACGCTGAGGCTGAGGTTGTCATGGCCCATGACCAGGTCGAGCAACGGGTGGGCGCGGGCGCCGAGGTCGTCGCTGCGCAGGTCGACCCGCAGGTTGTGCTCGACCTGTTGCATCTTGCGCGCCAGGTCCTTGCGCGCGCGGCTGTCCAGCTCGTGGTCGAGGGCGAACACCGCTAGGGTGGCGAGCAGCAGCACCAGCGTCGCGCCCATCAAGGTGACGGTCAGGCCCAGGCGCAGCGACAGGCTCGCGCGTTTCACACGCGGGCCTCGAGCACATAGCCGACACCGCGCAGTGTGTGGATCAGCTTGTCCTCGAACGGGTCGTCGATCTTCGCCCGCAGGCGGCGGATCGACACTTCCACCACGTTGGTGTCGCAGTCGAAATTCATGTCCCACACCAGCGAGATGATCTGCGTGCGTGACAACACCTCGCCGTTCTGGCGCATCAGCAGGTGCAGCAGGGCGAACTCCTTGGCGGTCAGGTCGATGCGCTGGCCGCCGCGCCAGGCGCGGTGGCGGCCAGGATCGAGCTCGAGGTCGGCGACTTTCAGCGTGCTGGGTTGCAGGCGTTGGTCGTTGCGCCTTAGCAGGCTGCGGATACGCGCCAGTAGCTCGGGGAACTCGAACGGCTTGAGCAGGTAATCGTCGGCGCCCAGGTCCAGGCCCTTGACCCGGTCGGCCAGGCGGCCGTGGGCGGTGAGCATCATGATCCGCGTGGAGGACTCGGCGCGCAGGCGTTGCAGCACGCCCCAGCCGTCCAGCTCGGGCAGGTTGACGTCGAGGATCACCAGGTCATAGGCCTGCTGGCGGGCCAGGTGCAGGCCGTCGGTGCCGGTCTGGGCGCAGTCGACCACATAGCCGTTCTCGCGCAGGCCTTGCTGCAGGTAGTCGGCGGTGCGGGGTTCGTCCTCGATGATCAGTAGGCGCATGCTCGGGCTCGGTTCGATGAAAGGGGGCGATTCTCGACCCTGTAGTGACATCAGGGTCAAGCGCTGAGGATGTTACTGGATGCGAATGGGCAAGCGGCGGGGATTGCGTATTTGTAATGTGGGGGTCATCTGGGTGACAGGCCCGCCGCGTTCGCCAGCCAGGCTGGCTCCTGCTATCGGCGGCAACACTGTAGGAGCCAGCCTGGCTGGCGAATGCGCCTGACCTTGCAGCACTGTAATGTCTGGCTCACGTTGCTGTTAGCTGCGCCTTGGCATGCTGGCCCTGTCGATACGGTTATCACGAGGCAAGCACGATGAACCTGACCAAGTACCTGCTGTTGGCGATTCTCGCCCTGGGCAGCACCAGCGTTTTCGCCGAGGGTGGCGCCGAGCGCTCCAAGCAGTTCTGGCAAGCGTTCCGCGATGATCAGGCGCGCCTGCATGGCGACAAGCAGCAAGCGCTGGCCGAGCGCGAGCGCAAGTCCGAAGAGAAGGCCCGCGAGCTGGCCAAGGATTGAGTCACACCCCTGCGCCGCGACAGCTCCACGGCGCAGGTGGCTTCAGGCGCCCCAGCGGGCGCCTTTTTTTATTTGCGTGCCAGCAGCGTGGCGCGGCGCGGGGCCGGCAGGCCTTCGATGGTCTTGGCGTGGTCGGCCGGATCGAGGAAATCGCCCAGCGACTGGTAGCGCATCCACTCGGTGCTGCGTTGTTCCTCGACGCTGGTGACACTGACATCGACGCAGCGCACATCGCTGAAGCCGGCGCGGCGCAACCAGCGTGCCAGCGCCGGCACCGAGGGCAGGAACCACACATTGCGCATCTGTGCGTAGCGGTCTTCGGGTACCAGCACCTGGTTTTCGTCGCCCTCGATCACCAGGGTTTCCAGTACCAGTTCGCCACCCTTGACCAGGCAGTCCTTGAGCGCCAGCAAATGCTCGATGGGCGAGCGGCGGTGGTAGAACACGCCCATGGAGAACACGGTGTCGAAACCTTCGAGGTTGGCCGGCAGCTCTTCGAGGGCGAACGGCAGGTGCCACGCGGGCAAATCCGGCAGGTACTGCTGCACCGCCTGGAACTGGCAGAAGAACAACCAGTTGGGGTCGACGCCGATGACCATGTCGGCGCCGGCACCGAGCATGCGCCACTGGTAGTAGCCATTGCCGCAGCCAACGTCGAGCACGCGCTTGCCCTTGAGGTCCAGGTGCGGGGCGACCCGCGACCATTTCCAATCCGAGCGCCATTCGGTATCGACATGCACGCCGAACAGCTCAAACGGGCCCTTGCGCCAGGGCGACAAGCCCATCAGTGCCTGGCGCATCTGCGCCCGGGTGGCGTCGTCGCAGGGGCAGTCCAGGCGCAGGCCGTCGACCAGGTCGACTTCGCTGGGCGTCAGCCGCGGCAAGGCGTCGAGGGCGCCGCGCCAGCGATCGAGGTCGCCATGGCCCTTTTCCAGCTTGGCTTCGAGTTGCGCCTGCAGGCCCTGGGACCAGGTGGCAAGGGGGGTGCCCGCCAGGCGGCGGACGAGGGGAGACAAATCGATCATGGCAGGGCTATCAGCGAGGCGAAGTTGAGGCATTGGAACCAGGGCACGACCTTGGAGTAGCCGGCGGCGCGCAGGCGCGCTTCATGGGTTTGCAGGGTGTCGGGTTTCATTACGTTCTCGATGGCGCTGCGCTTCTGGGCAATTTCCAGTTCGCTGTAGCCATTGGCACGCTTGAAGTCCAGGTGCAGTTCGTTGAGCAGTTCCTGCTCCTGGGCGTCGGTGAAGCGCAGTTTTTCCGAGAGAATCAACGCGCCGCCCGGCAAAAGTGCCTGGCGGATGCGGCCAAGCAGTTCCAGGCGCTGCTCGGGGGCAACGAACTGCAGGGTGAAGTTCATCGCCACCACCGAGGCCGGCTCGAAGGGCAGGGCGAGAATATCGGCCTCCAGCACCTGCACCGGCAGCAGTTCCTGGAACATCGAGTCCTGGGCGGTGAGGTACTGGCGGCAGCGCTCGACCATGGCCGCGGAGTTGTCCACCGCGATTACTTGGCAACCGTCCGTACGCACATGGCGGCGCAGCGCCTGGGTCACCGCGCCCAGCGAGGCGCCGAGGTCGTACAGTGCCGAGCCCGGCTGGGCGAAGCGCGCGGCCAGCACGCCGAGGTTCTCGACGATGGTCGGGTAACCGGGTACCGAGCGCTTGATCATGTCCGGGAACACCTGCACCACGTCTTCGTTGAAGACGAAGTCGGGCACCTGCTCCAGGGGTTGGGCGAATAGGCGGTCGGGTTGTTTGCTCACGGTGGGTCCAGGCGGCTGGCAATCTACAGGGGCGGCATTCTAGCCAAACCACGGCAAGCTTGCATGACTGGCTGACCGATGCCGTTCGCTCAGTTGACCCGAATGGCGCAATCGAAGGTCTGTACCGGACGTACTTCCGGCGCCCAGGGCTGCTGGTAGACCAGGATCAGGTGGCCCTCACCGGCGCTCTTGGCCTGGAAGCGCCAGCTGGACAGGCCGCCGCTGCCGACGATGCCGGCTTGCTCCGGCGAGCTGTATAGCTCGGGGCCAAGGCTGCGCAGGATCTCCGAAGCCGGGTTCTGCACCAGCCAGCGGTAGCCGGTGGTGGGGTTGCTGGGCAGGGTGAGGGTCATGGTCTGGCCGACGACCAGGTGCTTGGGGCACTCGCTTTCGCCGTCCAGTTCGACAGTGCGTTGCGGTTGCTGGGTGCAGGCGGCGAGCAGGGCCAGGGCGGCGGGAACGAGCAGGCGAGGGAGGGACATGTTGGCTCCTGAAGCTGGAATGGCCTGAGGATAACCGAAGCCGGTGAAAGTTTGTGATGGCAGTGGTGGCGCCCTATTGCCACGCGCGATTCCTGCAGGAGCGGCCTTGTGTCGCGAAAGGGGTGCGAAGCGCCCCCAGGATCTCTGGCTCACTGCTAGATAGCCGGGGCCGCTTTGCGGCCCTTTCGCGACACAAGGCCGCTCCTACAGGGAGATGTGCAAACCCTCAGGCGCATCCGGCAGGGCGATCAGAACAGCACTTTCGCCACGTCGGCGAAGCGTTTGGCAAAATGCACGCTCAGCCCTTCCTTCAGGTAGTCGGGCAGCTCTTCGAAATCGCCACGGTTGGCCTCCGGCAGGATCAGTTCGAAGATCTTTTGCCGCCGCGCGGCGATCACCTTCTCGCGCACCCCGCCGATCGGCAGTACCTGACCGGTCAGGGTCAGCTCACCGGTCATGGCCACGCCTTTCTTCGGTGCCTGGTCACGGGCCAGGGACAACAGGGCGCTGGCCATGGTCACCCCGGCGCTGGGGCCATCCTTGGGCGTGGCGCCCTCGGGCACATGCAGATGGATGAACGCCTCGTTGAAGTAGCCGGGCGTGCCACCGAACTGCTTGAGGTTCGAGCTGATGTAGCTGTAGGCGATCTCTGCCGATTCCTTCATCACGTCACCCAACTGCCCGGTGAGCTTGAGGCCGCGGTTCAGGCTATGGATGTGCGTGGCCTCGATCGGCAGGGTGGCGCCGCCCATGCTGGTCCAGGCAAGGCCGGTGATCACGCCCTTGCCGGCCAGCACTTGCTCGCTGCGGAACACCGGCATGCCCAGGGCGGGCTCGAGGTCCTTGGCGGCGATCTTGAGCTTGGCCTGTGGGTCTTCCAGCAGCTTGACCACCGATTTGCGTACCAGCTTGCCCAGCTGTTTTTCCAGCTGGCGTACGCCAGCCTCGCGGGCATAGCCCTCGATTACCGCGCGCAGGGCTGCGTCGTTGATGCTCAGGCTGGTCTTGGCCACGCCGGCCTTGTCCAGTTGCTTGGGCCACAGGTGGCGTTTGGCGATGGCCAGCTTCTCTTCGGTGATATAGCCGGACAGGCGGATCACCTCCATGCGGTCGAGCAACGGGCCTGGGATCGAGTCGAGGGTGTTGGCGGTGCAGACGAACAAGACCTTGGACAGGTCCAGGCGCAGGTCCAGGTAGTGGTCGAGGAAGTCGACGTTCTGTTCGGGGTCAAGGGTTTCCAGCAACGCCGAAGCCGGATCGCCCTGGTAGCTCTGGCCCATCTTGTCGATCTCGTCGAGCATGATCACCGGGTTCATCACCTCGACCTCCTTCAGCGCCTGCACCAGCTTGCCTGGCTGGGCGCCGATGTAGGTGCGGCGGTGGCCCTTGATCTCGGCCTCGTCGCGCATACCGCCGACACTGAAGCGGTAGAACGGCCGGCCAAGGGATTCGGCGATGGACTTGCCGATGCTGGTCTTGCCCACCCCGGGCGGGCCCACCAGCAGCACGATGGAGCCGCTGATCTCGCCCTTCCAGGCGCCGACGGCGAGAAACTCGAGGATGCGTTCCTTGATGTCGTCGAGCCCGGCGTGGTGGCGGTCGAGCACCTTGCGCGCGTGCTTGAGGTCGAGCTTGTCCTTGCCGTACACGCCCCAGGGCAGGGCGGTGGCCCATTCGAGGTAATTGCGGGTAACGGCGTACTCGGGCGAGCCGGTCTCGAGGATCGCCAGCTTGGCCATTTCTTCGTCGATGCGCTTTTGCGCCTGCTCGGGCAGGGTCTTGCCTTGCAGACGCTGCTCGAACTGCTCCAGGTCGGCGCTGCGGTCGTCCTTGGTCAGGCCGAGTTCCTGCTGGATGACCTTGAGCTGCTCCTTGAGGAAGAACTCGCGCTGATGTTCGCCAATTTGCCGGTTAACTTCCGCGGAAATCTCGTTCTGCAAGCGAGCGACCTCGACCTCCTTGCGCAGCATCGGCAGCACCTTCTCCATGCGCTTGAGCATGGGCACGCAGTCGAGCACTTCCTGCAACTGGTTGCCGGTGGCCGAGGTGAGCGCGGCGGCGAAGTCGGTGAGCGGCGACGGGTCGTTGGGGCTGAAGCGGTTGAGGTAGTTCTTCAACTCTTCGCTGTACAGCGGGTTGAGCGGCAGCAGCTCCTTGATCGCGTTGATCAGGGCCATGCCGTAGGCCTTCACCTCGTCGGTGGGCTCGGCGGGCTGGCGCGGGTACTCGACTTCGACCAGGTAGGGCGGCCGGTGGTGCTTGAGCCAGGTGCGGATGCGTACCCGGGTCAGGCCCTGGGCGACGAACTGCAGCTTGCCGCCTTCGCGGCTGGCATGGTGCACCTTCACCAGGGTGCCGTACTCGGGCAGGGACTGGGTGTCGAAGTGACGGTGGTCTTCGGCCGGGGTGTCCATGAAGAACAGCGCCAGGGAATGGTGCGGGGTCTTGGCGACGAGGTCGAGGGTTTCGGCCCAGGGTTCTTCGTTGACGATCACCGGCAGTACTTGCGCGGGGAAGAACGGGCGGTTGTGGATCGGGATCACGTAGACCTTGTCCGGCAGTTGCTGGCCGGGCAGGGCGAGGTGGTGGCCGGGCTCGGCCGCTGGATCGAGGTGTTCGACTTCGCTGTGTTCGTCGGGGTGTTCCGGGAAATCCTGCTGGTCGCTCATGGGGCACCTGCGTGAATGGCTATGGTGCTTAGATGGGGCGGGGGGGATTGGGTTTCAAGCTGCAAGCTGCAAGCTTCAAGCTGCAAGAAAAAAGCGAGGCCTTGCAGACCTCGCTTTCTCTTGCAGCTTGTGGCTTAAAACTTACTCAGCCAATTTGTAAGCGATGATGTAGTCGCCCATCTTGGTGCCCAGCGAGCCATGGCCGCCGGCGGTCACCAGCACGTACTGCTTGCCATCCTTGCCGCTGTAGCTCATCGGCGTGGCTTGGCCACCCGCTGGCAGGCGTGCTTTCCATAGCTCCTTGCCGTTGTTGGTGTCGTAGGCGCGCAGGTACTGGTCCAGGGTGCCGCTGAGGAAGCCCACGCCACCGGCGGTGACGATCGAGCCGCCCATGCTCGGCACGCCCACCGGCATGCCGATCGGCACCGGGGTGCTGTCACGGGTGGTGCCGTTCTTGTGCTTCCACACCACCTTGTTGGTGAACAGGTCGATGGCCGCCACATAGCCCCAGGCTGGCGCCTGGCACGGGATGCCGATTGGCGACATGAACGGGTGCATGGTCACCGCGTACGGCGCGCCGGTATTTGGCTGCACGCCGCTGGTCTCGCTTTCGCGCTTGCTGCCTTCGGCGACCTGCTCACGCGGGATCATCTTCGATACGAAGGCCATGTAGTTCGGCGAGGTGAACAGCAGCTGACGCACCGGGTCGACCGACACGCTGCCCCAGTTGAACACGCCAACGTTGCCCGGGTAGACCAGGCTGCCCTGTTCGGACGGCGGGGTGTACTGGCCTTCGTAGCGCAGGCTGCGGAACTGGATGCGGCAGAGCATCTGGTCGAACGGCGTGGCGCCCCACATGGCCTGTTCGGTCAGCTCGGGGCCGAGCAGGTTGAGGTCGGAACGAGCCTGGGTCGGCGCGGTGTGGTCACCCTTGACGGCGCCCTGCGGAACCGGGATCTCGCGAATCGGCACGATCGGCGTGCCGTCGCGGCGGTCGAGCACGTACAGGCTGCCCTGCTTGGTCGGCACGATGACCGCCGGCTTGACGCCGTCGTCGGTCTTCAGGTGGACCAGGGTCGGCTGGCTGCCGACGTCCATGTCCCACAGGTCGTGGTGGGTGAACTGGTAGTTCCAGCGTGCCTTGCCGGTGGCCAGGTCCAGGGCGACAATGCCGGCGCTGTACTTCTCGGCACCCGGGGTGCGGTCGGCGCCCCACTGGTCGGGGGTCTGGTTGCCCAGCGGCAGGTAGATCATGCCGAGGTCTTCGTCAACGCTGGCGATCGACCACATGTTGGCTGAGTTGCGGCTGTACTGTTTGCCGTCGGCCAGGGGCTTGGTGTCGTCCGGGTTGTTGCTGTCCCAGTTCCACACCAGGTGGCCGTCGTGCACGTCGTAGGCGCGGATCACACCCGACGGCTCGTTGGTCGACTCGTTGTCGGTGACGTGGCCGCCGATGATCACCAGGTCACGGGTGATCGCCGCCGGCGAGGTGGAATAGTAGCCACCGGCGGTGAATGGGCCGATGCCGCGGGTCAGGTCGATCACGCCTTGGTTGGCGAAACCTTCGCAGACCTTGCCGGTGTCGGCGTTGATCGCGATCAGGCGGGCATCGGCGGTGGGCAGGTAGAGGCGGCGTGGGCAAGCCTGGGCCACTGCCTGGCCGGCGTCGGTGATCTTCGGTGCGGGGCGGCCGTCGCGGCTGACGTAATTGTTCTCGTCATAGTACGAGACGCCGCGGCAGGTCATGTGGGCGAAGCCCTTGAAGGTGCCTACCGGGCTCTTGACCTGCGGGTCGAAGCGCCAGATCTCGGCGCCGGTGTCCGGGTCCAGGGCCAGTACCTTGCTGTGGGCGGTGCAGGCGTAGAGCATGCCGTTGACCTTCAGCGGGGTGTTCTGGTTGGTCAGTTCCACCGGGTCGTTTTCGGTCGGCAAGTCACCGGTGCGGATGCGCCAGGCTTCTTCCAGGCGGTAGGCGTTCTGCGGGGTGATCTGGCGCAGCGGCGAGTAGCGGTCACCGTGCTCGGTGCGCCCATAGGCCTGCCATTCGCCGTCGGGCATCGACGGCGCGGCGCTGGCCATCTCGCTGCTGTCGCGGCCCAGCTCGCCGAACACTTCGCCCGGGTGGGTGAACTGGCTGCCCACGGCGCTGGCGCCAGAGGCGACCACGGCGACGCTGAGCAGCGCGGTATTGATCTTCGCGGCCGGACCGACCAGTGGGCGACGCGCCCACGGCAGCAGCAGGACCACGCCGATGGCGAACCAGATGGCCAGGCGTGGCACCAGTTGCCACCAGTCCAGGCCGACTTCCAGCAGCGCCCAGACCGTGCTGCCCAGCAGCACCAGGCCGTACAGGCCCAGGGCGATGCGGCGCATGGCCAGCAGCAGGATGCCGGACAGGGCGAAGCCGATACCGGCGATCAGGTAGTAAAGCGAACCACCCAGCTGGCTCAGCTTGATGCCGCCGGCCAGCAAGGCCAGGCCCATCAGTAGCAGCAACACGCCCATCAGGCGCGGTAGCCAGCGGGTTCCATTCTTGGCACCGTCAGTGCTCATCGTCTGTTCTCCGTCGTATGGAAGGGTTGGGTTAGAAACTGCTCTGGATCTTCAGGCCGCCGATCAATGCATCGTCGACCCGCGACACCCCGCCTGGATGGCGGATGTACTGCAGGTTCGGGCGCACGGTGAGCCAGTCGGCCAGGTGGATGCCGTAGTAGAGTTCGGCGCTGTATTCGGTGTCCTGCACCGGCAGGTAGCCGGGATTGTCGTAGTCGTCCAGCTGGGCGACCTGATTGTGCAGGCGGGCGTTTTTGCGATAGCCAGGGTTGACGTGCACGCGGGCCAGGGCGAAACCGATGTCGTCCTTGGCGCGGGCGTCGAAGGGCCCCTTGTAAACCAAACCGGCCTGAACATAGTTGTCGATGGCATTGGTCTTCTTGTCGTGCACCGTGGCATTGGCGAACAGGCTCAGGCCGCGCGACTGGTCGGAGGCCTGCGCAGTCACCTGCTGCTGGGCGCCGAACCACATGCCGTGCTTGCTGGAGCTGCTGCGGTAGGCGGCGCCACTGATGGCGGCCGGCTGGCCGTTGCTGTCCTTGAGAACATCTTGTGCCTTGGCATTACTGTAGTAGTAGCCGGCGCGATATTCCCCTTTCAGGTCATTGATCCGTGGGCTCCATACCAGTTCCACCGGCATCACCGCGCCCCGGGTGCCGCTGCCGCTGAGCTTGAAGCCGTTGCCGCTCTCCAGGTTGGAGGGGTTCTGCTCGAATACGCCGACCTGGGCATAGAGCTGCTCGTTGAGGTTGTAGCGCACGCGCAGGGCCCATTGGCTGACCGGCCAGTTGTACCAGATGCCACCGACCCAGTTGCCTACCTGCGAACCGCAGAACGCCAGGTTCTGGAAGTCGCAGGGGAAGCTGTTGAAGTCCTCGCCTTCGCCGAAACGGCCGAATTTCACGTCCAGCGCGCCGTCGAAGTATTTCTGCTTGATCCACATCTGGGTCAGCCGCCACGTCTCACCACGGCCCCAGACTTCCTGGGCCGAGGTGAAGCCGCCAACCCGCGGGTCGTTGATGCGGTCGTTGCTGATGTTGTCGCCGTGGCGCTCGGTGACGGTGAGCTGGAACTCGGTGTCGTGCCAGCCGAGGATCTTCTGCAGGTCCATGTTCACGCCGAAGGTGAACTGGTCGCTGTAGCGTGCGGCGCGGTCGTGGCTGTAGCCGCCGTGCAGATTGCTGCCCATCTCGCCGGTGTAGCCGAGGGTGAAATCGTAGCCTTTTTCCAGCAGTTCGCTGCGGGTGCCTCCCCAGTCGCCGAACATCCACGGCGAGTCCTTGGCGAACATCTCGTGGGCGCTGGTGGTGGGGGCAAGGCCGCCGAGCAGGGTGGCGAGGGCGAGGCCGGTGTATCGGGTATTGGGCAGTTGCAACATGAGATAGCGCTATCTTTTGATTGTTGAGTTAACGGCAAGCGCAACGAGGTGTGGGGCCCCGAAGTAAAATGGCTGCGAAGGATGGAGAGTGAAGCGATTCAGCTTGCGGCGGGGAGGATATAGGGGAAGTTGTAAGAAAAAAAGACAAAATGTCGCAGGGGATTGTTGCTGATGAGGTAACAGTCATGTAGTCAATCGCGCAGCAAGCCCGCTCCCACAGCCTGTAGGAGCCGGCTTGCCGGCGAAAGGACCGCGACTATCAGAAGCTGGTACGCAGCCCCACCTGCACACTGCGCCCCGGCGCCGGGGCGATATCGCGCAGGATCGAGCTGGCATAGCGCACCGTCTGGTCGGTGAGGTTCTCGCCGCGCACGAACGCCAGCCACTCGCTGTGGCCGATGTCGAAGCGGTAGCCGACGCTCGCCCCCAGGGTGGTGTAGCCATCGGTGCTGGTCTCGTTGGCCGGCTTGCGGTGCTGCGCGGCGGCATGCTGCACGTCGACCCGCGCCTGCCAGCGGTCCAGCGTCCACACCAGGCCGCTGTTCAGGCGTAGCGGGGCGATGCGCGGCAGCGGTTCGCCGCTGTCGAGGTTCTTGGCCCGGGTGTAGTCGCCGGACAGCTCCAGGGCAAAGCTGCCGTAGCGGTTCTCCAGCAACTGCCAGCGGTCCTGTGCCTCGATGCCATAGAAACGTGCGCGCACGCCCTGGTAGGCGT
This sequence comes from Pseudomonas sp. RIT623, assembly GCF_004519305.1. Lineage (GTDB taxonomy): Bacteria > Pseudomonadota > Gammaproteobacteria > Pseudomonadales > Pseudomonadaceae > Aquipseudomonas. Next base: position 18,510 of record NZ_SOZA01000038.1, read on the forward strand.
ACTCGGGGATGTCGCCGTGCTCATGGTCGTGCTCATGGTCATGATCGTGATCATCATGGCCGTGGTCGTGACCCTCGCGCAGGTTACCGGTGCCGATCAGGCCGATGTAATTGCGAAAGTGGCTGTAGAACACGCCGACACTGCCCTTGTGCGTGCCGTTGTCGAAGCGCAGGGCCAGGTCGGTGGAAATGGCTTTTTCCTTGTTCAGGTTCGGGTCGCCGATCTCATAGGCGCCGGTGGCCACGTGGGCGCCGTTGGCGTACAGCTCGTAGAAGGTCGGGGCGCGCTCGGTGTAGCCGAGGTTGGCGGCCAGCGACCATACCGGGTCGAGCTGGTAGACGGCACCGGACGACAGGCTGAAAGCGTTGAAGCTACTGGCGCTGTCGGCGCCGACGAAGGTGGCGTTGCCCTTGGCGTCGGGGTCGACACGGGTGTGCTCCAGGCGTGCGCCCAGGCTCAGGTTCAGGCGCTCTGTGGCCTGCCATTGCTCGAGCAGGAACAGCGCCAGGCTGTCGGTGTCGGTGTGCGGGACGAAGGCTTCCTCGCCCAGGGCGGAAAACTCGTTGCGGCTGACCTGGGCGCCGATCACCCCTTCCACTGGCCCCAGCGGCTGGTGACGGGCCTCGATACGCGCTTCGTAGCCCTTGTTCTTGAAGGTGGTGTGCACTTCGCCGCTTTCGATCTCACGGTGCTGGTAATCGGTATAGCCGGCATCGACCTTGACCGAGCTGAACGGGCCGTCGAGGTCGCGCAGTTCCGAGGCGAAGCCATAGTGATCCTGCTGCATGTCCAGGCGCACGCCGGGTTCGGCCACCGAGCCGTAGTTGCTGTCGTAGCGGCTGTAGGACAGCCCGGCATAACCGTGATCCCAGTGGTAAGCGCCGCCGATGGCGCCGCCGTCCTGGCGGCCGTCGCTGTTTTCCAGGCGGTGCTTGCGGCCAGGTTCGTCGGCATCGCGCACCTTCGCGCTGCGCGCATAGCCGGGGATGCGCAGGTCGTTGAACTGGCGGCTGTTGGCGTCCAGGTGCAGGGCGAAGGCGCCATTGCCGGCTTCCAGCTTGCCGGCGCTGCTACGGGTGGTGTCGGCGCCGCCGTAGCGCAGTTCGCCAGCGCCGTGGATCCCCTCGATGGGTGAGTCGGGGATGCGGTTGTCGAAGGTGTTGACCACACCGCCAATGGCATTGCCGCCATACAGCAGGGCGGCTGGACCCCGAACGATCTCGACCCGCTCGACGGTGACCGGGTCCAGCGGCACCGCATGGTCATAGGACAGCGACGAGGCGTCCAGGGCGCCGACGCCATTGCGCAGGATACGGATGCGATCGCCGTCCAGGCCGCGAATCACCGGGCGGCTGGCGCCGGGGCCGAACCAGGTGGAGGCGACGCCGGGTTGCTTGTTGAGGGTTTCACCGAGGCTGCCTTGCTGTTGCTGCAGCAGGGCATCGCCCTCGAGCACGGTACTGGGCGCGGCCAGTTGGGCGTTGCCCAGGGGGTTGGCGGTGATTACCTGGGGTTGCAGTTCGACCGCCTGGCTGGCGGGTGAGGCCAGCCACAGCGCAACGGCGAGGGGCGAGAGGTGGAGCGGCATGTGACGCATGGGGAAGTGGCGTTCCTTGGCAGAAATGTTAATGGTTACTTTATAACATTTCATCACAAGCTGTTTGGTGCTGGCCAGTACTTTGTGGCCTGCATAGCTGTCTGTAGGAGCGCAGTTGTACAGGCCGCAGATGCCACTACCCCACTACACTCGTGTAAGGTGCGCACCTTCCCGAACCTGGAGCATTGGCATGAGCACGGCCCAACACAACGCGCTGCACGGCAAGACCCTCGAGCAGATCCTCACCGAGCTGGTGGCGCACTATCAGTGGCAGGGCTTGGCCGAGCGCATCGATATCCGTTGCTTCAAGAGCGATCCGACCATCAAGTCGAGCCTGACTTTTCTGCGCAAAACCCCATGGGCCAGGGAAAAGGTCGAGCAGCTGTACGTGAAGCTGCAGCGCAAAGGCTGATGCCGCGCCAGCCCTGGTTGACCCTCGCCGCGGTCCTTGGCTGGGTGGGGTTGGCGATTCAGCTGTACCTGGTGCTGCTGGCGCGCTGGCAGGAACAGGCCAGCCTGATCGGCGGGCTGGTCAACCTGTTCTGCTTTTTCACGGTGCTGACCAATACCCTGGTGGCGACGGTGCTGAGCCAGGCCGCGTTTGGCCGTGAATCGGCGGCGCGGCGCTGGTTTCTATCCCCAGCGATCAGTGGTTGCGTCACCGCCAGCATCGTCTTGGTCGCCCTGGCCTACAGCTTGCTGCTGCGCCACCTGTGGCAGCCCCAGGGCTGGCAATGGCTGGCGGACGAACTGCTGCATGATGTGATGCCGGTGCTGTTCGTCGTGTATTGGTGGCGCATGGTGCCCAAGGGGCAACTGCGGCTCTGGCACCTGGCGGCCTGGGCATGGTACCCGGCGTTGTACTTCGCCTTCTTGCTGCTGCGCGGGCATGAGATCGGGGTGTATCCCTACCCGTTCGTGGATGTGGCGCGGTTGGGCTATGGACAGGTGATGGTGAACGCGCTGGCGGTGTTGGCGGGGTTCTGGGGCATCGCAACGGTGTTGCTGGGCGTGGACCGCTGGCTGGGACGCCGGCGGGCGTAGGCGCCGGCTGGCGAACACCGGCATGGCCGGTGCCAGGCACCGCGTTGCCTGGTTCGCCAGCAAGGCTGGCTCCTACGCCGTGTGCGAGCTGTAGGCGCCAGCCTTGCCGGCGCGCGGAGCATGGCCGCAGGGCGATCACTCGTCGTCAGCGGTACCGTCGGCACGCCAGTAGGCGACCGCTTTCAATGCATCTTCCTGGATGCCTTTCTCCAGCAGCAATGCCTTGGCCTGGCGGGTAAGGCCTTTTTCCAGCGCTACCCAGCCATACAGGCGGCCTTGGGGCAGTGCCAGGTGCTTGACCTTATCCAACACATCTTCCTGGTCCCGGCGTACCCAGATCACCTCGACTTGCGCCTTGCTCGGCAACGGTTGGCGTTCCTGTTCGTCCTCAATCTGGATCACCGCCAGCACCTGGCGACCCGCCGGCAGTTCCTCGAGGCGCCGGGCAATGGCCGGAATTGCGGTTTCGTCGCCAATCAGCAGGTAGCTGTCGAAGATATCCGGTACCACCATCGAGGCCCGCGGGCCGGCGATGTCCAGGGTCTGGCCGGGCGTGGCCTGGGCCGCCCAGGTGGACGCGGGGCCGTCGCCATGCAGCACGAAGTCGATGTCCAGCTCGTTGTTCGCCAGGTCGATGCGCCGTGGCGTGTATTCGCGCATGGTCGGCCGGGCACCGCCGTCGCGGCCCAGGTTGCGGGCCTCGATGGCTTTTTGCTCTTGCTCGTTACGGGCGAACAGCACTTTGACATGGTCGTCGCTGCCGACGCTGGTGAAGCCCGTCAGCTCCGCGCCGCCGAGGGTGATACGGCGCATGCGCGGGGTGATGTCGGTGACCCGCAGCACGTCGAGGCGGCGCTGGCGGATCTCGTGGTTGACGCGGTGGATAGTGTCGCTCATGGGGTGTCTTCCTTAACAGGTGCGGCCGGCCCGGAGGCGATGGCCTTGGCGGTGTCGTTGAGCAGGGTGCGTACCCGCTCGATTTCGTCGGGCGTCCAGCGCCCGTTGTGCATGTGCAGGGCGTGGCGCAGGTTGCCGACGGCCTCATGGATTTGCGCCGGCCGGTCGTGGCCGCGCAGGGCGCGCTTGCTCACTTCCAGGCGCATGCGCACACCTTCCAGCGCCGTCGCCTGTTCGGTCAGCGCGGCACGGCCGGTGTCTGTGATGGTGTAGAGGCGCTTGCTGCCCTGGGTGGCGCCGGTGATCTGCTCGGCTTCCTCGAGGTAGCTCAGGGTCGGGTAGATAACACCGGGGCTGGGGCTGTAGCTACCGTCGAAGAGGCTTTCGATCTGGCGAATCAGGTCGTAGCCGTGACCGGGCTGCTCGGCGAGCATCGCCAGCATCAGCAGTCTCAGGTCGCCTGGGGCGAATACCCGCGGGCCGCGTTCGCCACGGCTGTGCTCGCGCTCGCCACGTCCGTGGCGGCGTGCGTGAAAATCATGGGAGGCATGGTCGCGCATGGTGCAGGGCTCCTGGTGGTGAGATATATCGCAAGATATTACTCAAGATATATCTCAATACAAGCCCTTAAATAAGAGTTATTACTATCTAATTAATCGATCGATTGCCGTCGTCACGGCTGCATGGCCACCTCTGGCGCCTTGCAGGCATTAGGGTTGCCCGGTTCCAGGTAGGGCATGAGGATCGGGGCCATGCCCTTGAGCACCTGTACCGGCAGAGCCGAGGTGAACTTGAAGGCCTCGGCCGAACGCCCCGGGACGAACGCCGTCAGGGTGCCGAAATGGTTGTCGCCCAGGAAGAACACGAAAGTGGCGGTGCGGTTCAGCGAGCGTGAACCGATCAGCCGGCCGCCGGCGCCGAAGCTTTCGATGCGGTTGTCGCCGGTACCGGTCTTGCCGCCCATCACCAGCGGGGTGCCGTCGTGCAGCTTGAAGCTGCCGGAGATACGCCGCGCGGTGCCAGCATCGACCACCTGCGACATGGCGCCCTTGAGAGCCCGCGCCACTTCCACGGGAAGGATCCGCTGGCCGCGGTCAGGGTCGCTGATCAATTGGGTCTCGTAGGGCGTGCCCTGGGCGAAGTGCAAGGTGTCGATGCGCAGGGTCGGCAGGCGCACACCGTCGTTCTGGATGATCCCCACCAGTTCGGAAAGGGCGGCGGGGCGGTCGCCGGAGCTGCCAATGGCGGTGGCCAGCGATGGCACCAGGTGGTCGAACGGGTAGCCGACGCGTTTCCAGCGCTGGTGGATGTCGGTGAAGGCCTCGATCTCGACCATGGTGCGAATACGGCTGTCGCGGGCGCCCTGGTGGCGGCTCTTGAACAGCCAGCCGTAGACCTCCTGGCGCTCGAAACGGCTGGCGTTGAGGGTGTCCTTGAGCGAGGCACCGGGGTTCTTCAGCAAGTAGCCGAGCATCCACAGGTCCAACGGGTGGACCTTGGCGATGTAGCCCTGGTCGGGCAGGTCGTACTTGCCGGGGCCATAGGCGTCGTACATCTCCACCAGGCGGCCGTCGGTGAGCTTGGCCGCGGCCAGCTTGTCGCCCTTGCTGTGGGCGCGGACGAAGGCGTTGAAGGTTTCCTGGCTGGCCTCGGGGAACAGGTAGCGGTGTACCGCGGCCAGGCGCTGCGGGGTCACCCGCAGGCTGTCGAGGAAGGTGTCCAGGCGTTGCTGGGAGGTCTTGCGCTGGTATTTCTTCCAGAACCGCATCATGTAGTTGGTGCCTTCGCGGTCGGCGAAGCGCGCCAGGTATTCCTGGCGGCGCGGGTCGTTGTCGTCCTTGAGCAGTGGTTCGCGGTTGAACGGCTGCTGGTAGGTGACATAGCGCACGATGTCGCGCATCAGGCGGATGAACGGCAGGTTGATCGATTCGCGCAGGGCATCCTTGAGGGTCGGGTTGCGGCCGTTGTCTTCCTTGCGAAAGTTGTTGAATACATGCATGCCGCCGCCGGTGAAGAAGGCCTCGCCGGTGTTGGCCGAGTACTTGCGCTCCAGCGCCGCGTCGAGCATGGCATCCAGGCTCTGGTTCTTGCCGTTGAGGCTCAGCCACTCCAGCGACCACTGGGTGATGCGGTCGAGTTCGGCTACCGGCACCTTCTTCAGCTCGGCGGCGGGTTTGCCTGCGTACTTGTCATGCAGCTCGGCGACAATCTCCAGGTAGGTGGTGAGCACCCGCAGCTTGGCGGTGGAGCCCAGCTCCAGCTTGCTGCCTTCGTTGATGTCGAAGGGCTGGTTGGTGCTGTCGGTCTGCACCCGCACGCGCGAACCGTCGCCGGTACGTTCGAACAAGGTGAAGCTGTAGCTCACCTGGTCGGTGGTCTTGGCGGTGAGCAGGCGTTCGCCGATCAGGCCTATCTGCGCGGCGAACTCGGGGTCGGCGAGGTTCTTCAGGTACTGGCTGACCTGCACCTGCAGGTCGGCCTGCAGGGTACTGGTGGCCGATAAATCGAGGCGGTCGAGGTCGTACAGCGGGCGGTTTAGCATGGCCGCCAGGCGGTTGCGGGCCAGGCTGATGCCTTTGTTGGTGATGATCGGCACGATGGTCGGCTGCGCCACCCAGTCGCGATACACCGCCTTGCTGGCGAGGGCGGCGTCGGCCAGCGGCTGGTCGACGATGGCGTTGGCCGCCAGCACGCGGATGTGCGCGTCGGTGAGCTCGGCCAGCTCCAGGCGGCCCTTGGACAGGTAATGCGAAGGGCGGCGCTGGGCGATCATCAGCGACAGCACCTGGCGCAGGGCAAGGCCGCGTTCGGCCAGGCTCTTGTCATCGGTTGCGGTGCCATTGAGCGCCTGGTTGACCTGGTCGAAGTCGGCGCCGTACCACACCCGCAGCCCCTCGGCCATGCCATGCACCTCACCATGACCGGGCACCGCCGACAACGGCACGCTGTTGAGGTAGTCGCGCACGATGCGCTCGCGCGCCACGGTGGTGTCAGGGCCGCCCTGGTAGGCACGCACGCTGGCCGACAGCATCTGGCGGATCTTCTCGGCGCCGGAGACGGTCAGCCCATCCGGCGAGTGGCGGTACTTCTCCAATTGGGTGGCCAGGGTGCTGCCGCCGGCGGACTGGCCGGGCAGGGCCAGGTACTTGGCCACCTGGCTGTAGGCGGCCTTGGCGAAGCGCGGCCAGTCCACCGCCGGGTTGTTCTGTGGGTCCTTCGGGTCGAGCAGTTCGCGGTTCTCGATGAACAGCAGGCTGTTGACCATCACCGGCGGAATTGCCGCGAAGTTCGGGTACAGGTGCTGCGGGTAGTTGTACTGGTACAGCATGTCGCCGCGGCAGTCGGTGATCGACAGGCCAGCCTGGATCTTCTCGATGTAGGGCACGAACAGGCCGTGCTCGACATAGTTCATCAGCGCCGGGGAGAAGCGGACCTGCTGGTTGATCAGGTAATCGCGCTTGAGCAGCCGCGGCAGGAACTCGCCCAGGGCGCTGTAGCCCAGGCGTTTGTCGAACGGGCCGTCGCCTGGGTAGACGATGGCATCGCTGGGGCCGGGCTCCAGGGCATAGGTGAGGGTGCTGGCCAGACGGCTGAACTCACGCGATTGCACCCGTGAGGTCTGGACCTCGTCATAGACGGCGAAGCCAACGGCGACGATGGCGACCACCAGGATCAACACAATCAGCCGCCACCACAGGCGACGCTGACGTGGGGTCTTGGGCAAGGGGGCTTCAGCCTGAGGTGCTTTGGGTGCTTCCGTTCTGGTTGGTTCCGATTGCCACAGTGCGCCCATAGTCTTGAGTCCGGCCAAGTGTTTTCGCGTTGCTTGTCTGAAGCTTAGACGTTGGCCGGGTTTGGTGAAAAAATTGTAGGAAGCTTCGAAGAGTTGCGTCTGAACATGCGCCTTTGGTGCGACTTCCATTCTTCGACAATGTTGCTAAGGTAGCTGCCCCATTCCTGTGCATGGGTGGAGCGAGGCCGAAATGCCCCTCCGTGGTAGGCCTTTTTGCCGAGCATTCTCGCCAAAATTCCTGCTTTATATAGTGAAAAGCCCTACAGGCGCCTTCCTATACTGCTCGACCCCTTTGTCCCGCTGGCGCCTCGTGCCCGGTGGACAGGTTGGCCCACAAGGCCGCCTGGCGTGACGACGCCCCGCCTATCGGCCGGGCCGGTGCTGCACGAAGGTCAAATCCAATAACAAAATGAGGTTGTATTGCTATGCCCGTCGGCAACCACCCTGCCCATGGCGAGTCCGCCCAGGGCGGCCCGCTCAAGCGCGAGCTGGGCGAACGGCACATCCGTCTGATGGCCCTTGGCGCCTGTATCGGCGTCGGCCTGTTCCTCGGTTCGGCCAAGGCCATCGAAATGGCCGGCCCCGCCATCATGCTCTCCTACATCATCGGTGGCCTGGCCATCCTGGTGATCATGCGCGCCCTCGGCGAGATGGCCGTGCACAATCCTGTCGCAGGCTCCTTCAGCCGCTACGCGCAAGACTACCTCGGCCCGCTGGCGGGCTTTCTCACGGGCTGGAACTACTGGTTCCTGTGGCTGGTGACCTGCGTTGCCGAAATCACCGCGGTGGCCATCTACATGGGCATCTGGTTCCCCGATGTGCCGCGCTGGATCTGGGCGCTGATGGCCCTGGGCAGCATGGGCGCAATCAACCTGATCGCGGTCAAGGCGTTCGGTGAGTTCGAGTTCTGGTTCGCCCTGATCAAGATCGTCACCATCATTGCCATGGTGCTCGGTGGCATCGGCATCATCGCCTTCGGCTTCGGCAACGACGGCGTGGCCATGGGCATCTCCAACCTGTGGAGCAACGGCGGCTTCATGCCCAACGGCGTGACTGGCGTGCTGATGTCGCTGCAGATGGTGATGTTCGCCTACCTGGGCGTGGAAATGATCGGCCTGACCGCTGGTGAGGCGCGCAACCCGCAGAAGACTATCCCGCAGGCCATCGGCTCGGTGTTCTGGCGCATCCTGCTGTTCTATGTGGGCGCGCTGTTCGTGATCCTGTCGATCTACCCGTGGAACGAGATTGGCAGCCAGGGCAGCCCGTTCGTCATGACCTTCGAGCGCCTCGGCATCAAGACCGCCGCCGGGATCATCAACTTCGTGGTGATTACCGCCGCGCTGTCGTCGTGCAACGGCGGCATCTTCAGCACTGGGCGCATGCTCTACAGCCTGGCGCAGAACGGCCAGGCCCCGGCCACCTTCGCCCGCACCTCGAAGAGCGGCGTGCCGCGCAATGCGCTGCTGCTGTCGATCGGCGCGCTGCTGCTGGGCGTGCTGGCCAACTACCTGGTGCCGGAGAAGGTGTTCGTCTGGGTAACCTCGATCGCCACCTTCGGCGCGATCTGGACCTGGGTGATGATCCTGCTGGCGCAGCTGAAGTTCCGCGCCGGGCTCACCACCGCCGAGCGCAATGCACTGAAGTACCGCATGTGGCTGTGGCCGTTGAGCTCGTACCTGGCGCTGGCGTTCCTGGTGCTGGTGGTCGGCTTGATGGCGTACTTCCCGGACACCCGCGTGGCCCTGTACATCGGCCCGGCGTTCCTGGTGCTGCTGACGGCGCTGTACTACACCTTCCGCCTGGCGCCGAAAGAGGCGCAGGGTACGGTGAGTACCGCTTCCTGATGAACGAAGCCCCGGCCAGTGCCGGGGCTTTGTTTTTGTGGGTCGGCTTGCACCCTGTAGGAGCAAGCCTTGCTGGCGAATGGCACCGGCTGCGCCGGTGTTCGCCGGCAAGGCCGGCTCCTACAGTGATCCGTCGAAAAAAACGATCAGGCAGCCACCTCGCTGTGCGGCTCGAAACTGTCGGCCCGGGCCAGTTGCCACATCCGCGAATAGAACTGCCCATTGACCTCGCCGGTGAGCAATTCACCCGGCTTGAGGAACACGTGCATCTGCGAGAACAGCTTGATCTCGGTGGCCGAGATCCGCCGCACCAGGTGCTTGGCCTCCAGTTGCGCCGGATGCTCCAGCCCCGCCGCGGCGAGCATCTCGGCCAGGGCGCGCAAGGTGTTGTGGTGGAAGTTCAGCACTCGCTGGGCCTTGTCCGGCACCACCAGGGCGCGCTGGCGCAGGGCATCCTGGGTGGCCACGCCGGTTGGGCACTTGTTGGTGTGGCAGCTCTGCGACTGGATGCAGCCGATGGCGAACATGAAGCCGCGCGCCGAGTTGGCCCAGTCGGCGCCGATGGCCAGCACGCTGGCGATGTCGAAGGCGCTGACGATCTTGCCGCTGGCGCCGAGCTTGATCTTGTCGCGCAGGTTCAGGCCCACCAGGGTGTTGTGCACGAACAACAGGCCTTCGCGCAGGGGCACGCCGATATGGTCGGTGAATTCCACCGGTGCCGCGCCGGTGCCGCCTTCCTTGCCGTCGACGACGATGAAGTCCGGGAGGATGCCGGTTTCCAGCATGGCCTTGGCGATGCCCATGAATTCCCACGGGTGGCCCAGGCAGAACTTGAAGCCCACTGGCTTGCCGCCAGACAGCTCACGCAGCTGGGCGATGAACTGCATCATTTCGATGGGAGTGGAGAAGGCGCTGTGGCGCGAGGGCGAAATGCAGTCCTCGCCCATCATCACGCCGCGAGTCTCGGCGATTTCCTCGGTCACCTTGTGCTTGGGCAGGATGCCGCCATGGCCGGGCTTGGCGCCCTGGCTCATCTTGATCTCGATCATCCGCACCTGTGGGTTCTGCGCTTGGGTGGCGAAGCGTTCGGGATCGAAGCGGCCGTCCGGGGTGCGGCAACCGAAATAGCCGCTGCCCAGTTCCCACACCAGGTCACCACCGTGCTCGCGGTGGTATGGGCTGATGCTGCCCTCGCCGGTGTCGTGGTGGAAGTTGCCGAGCTTGGCGCCCTGGTTGAGGGCGCGGATGGCGTTGGCGCTGAGCGAGCCGAAGCTCATGGCCGAGATGTTGAAGATCGATGCTGAGTACGGCTGGCTGCACTGCGGGCCGCCGACAACCACGCGGAAGCTGGCTGGGTCGGCCAGCGGCGCCGGGCGCATGGAGTGGCCGATGAATTCGAAGCCCGACTCGTAGACATCGATCAGCGTGCCGAAGGGTTTGTCCGAGGCCTCGTTCTTGGCCCGGGCGTAGACCAGCGAGCGCTGGGCGCGGGAGAAGGGCAGCGCATCGCTGTCGGACTCCAGCAGATACTGGCGGATCTCTGGGCGGATGCCTTCGACCAGGTAGCGGATGTTGCCGAGGATCGGGTAGTTGCGGCGCACCGCGTGGCGTTGTTGCAGCAGGTCGAACACACCGATCAGGCTGAGCACCCCGGTGGTCAGGGTGAAGGGCCACAACCAGTCGTGGGCGAGGAAAGGCAGGCTGGCGAGGGTGAACAGCACGCAGGCGGCGAAAAAGGCGTAACGGCTGAGAAGTGACAGGCTCATACGGGGTCCTTGCGAATGGCGCGGTCAGGCTCAGGGGCCTGGGGCAAAGCCCGACCATAGCCCGGTTGGGCGACGTTTTGCCAGCGTGCAGGGGAATGGAAAAATGAAAATTAGGGTATCGAAAATCATTCGCGTTATAGTATGTTATAAAGTATCACTTTAATTGTTAGGAGACTGCACCATGAAAGCTGGCATCCATCCCGAGTATCGTCCGGTGCTGTTCCACGACACGGCCGCCGATGTGTACTTCCTGATCGGTTCGACAGTGGACACCGACCGCACGCAGGTGCACAGCGACGGCCAGACCTACCCCTACGTGGCCCTGGATGTCTCCAGCGCCTCGCATCCGGTGTATACCGGGCAGCAGCGCAAGACCACCGTGGAAGGGCGGGTGGCCGGGTTCAACAAGCGTTTCGCCGGGTTCCAGGCCAAGCGTTGATCTTGTAGGCACCTGGACTTGCGGACTGCGCTGTCGCGCCGGGAGCAGAGTTGCAAACATCACCAACGTGGGAGCGGCGGTGATGCTGCCAGGCGATCTTCTAAGGAGGTGTGTCGCGCAACAGATGCTGGCGCCATTGCGCCTGTTCGGTCGCTGTCGAATCGACAAGAAACTGGTACTTGCCCGCCACCCGGCTGGCGACCGGCACACCGTCCCGGTACAGCACCCGATTGCCCGCCACCGCCGGCACCTTGGCCCCCGGCAGCAGGCTGCCCACCAGGTTCAGCGGATCGCAGCCGCTGACCACGACCAGTTCCCCGCCCAGCGTGCGCTTGCGTACCTGGCGCAGCAACCCTAGCGCCTCCGGCAAGGCGAATTGCTCGCCCGCCAGCCCGGCAATGAAACGCCCACCGCGTATCTCGCCACGGGCTTCCAGGCGGTGATAGCAACGCAGCAGTTCGCGCCACGCCGGCAACACGTCGCTCTCGCGCTCAAGCAAGCGCCAGCACACCACGCCATAGCGGCGCAGCAGGCTGCGGGCCACATGCTCCAGGCGCTGGTCGTTGTCGAGGGTGTCGCCCGCGCGGCGCAGCAAGGCCCAGCGCCCGGCATGGACCATGCTGCTCGACAAGGGCGGGTGGCCGCGTCGGTTGTGGCGCGCAGAGCGTTTCGCCGCCGGGGTGATCAGGCTGCGCAGGCCGCTGAAACCGTCGGCGCTCACCAAGCCCGAGCCCACCAGCTCTTGCAGCGCCGTTTCCAGTTCGCTGGGCAGCAGGTGCGCCTCATGGCTTAGCTCATCGAAGAACAGCGCGCCTTGTGCCTGTAGTGCCTGCAGCACCCGCTGCGCGCGGGTACCCAGTCGTTCGAGGTCGGGTGCCGGGGCCAGGCTACGCCATAACCCCAGGTGTTCACGCGGCAGCAGCACCAGGGGGGTGCTGGTCAGGGTGCTGGTCGATAGCGTCGCCGCCAGCCGACTCCAGGCCCACTGGCCGCTGCGGCAGGCATCGTCCAGCCAGTGCGGGCTGTAATCCTTGATCCGCGCAGGCAGCAAGTCGCTTTCCCAGGCCCCGGCGGCGGCGGGGAAGCCTTGCAACTGGGCGAGCACTTCGCCGACCGCTTGCGGCCCGCGCAGGCGGGTGTCGCCGGCCAAGTGCTGCCAGTGGCACAGAAAGCGCAGGTAGTCCTGCAGGCTGACCGGTTCTATCTCCTGGCGCAGACGCTTGACCGTGTAGTGGTGAATGCGCGCCAGCAGGTGCCGTTCGCACCATTGCAGGTGGACCTGGCCGGGGCTGAAGTGGCCACGCAGCACATAGCCTTCGCCTTCCAGGCGGACCAGGCCCTGTTGGCAGTCATTGCTGGCCAAGGCCAAGGGTTGGGCGACTTGCTCCAGGGTCAGCGGGCCGAAACCGCTGAGGCGCGCGCGCAGCAGTTCGCTCAGCGCCTTGTCGTGATCGACCGGCGCGTCGAAGCCCGGCAGTGGCGGCACCTGCGGTTCCAGGCGGCTGGCCGGATACAGGGTGCGCATCGCTTGCAGGCGCTCGCGGGCCAGCCACAGCCCTTGCGCGCCATTGTCGAGGCGACAGGCGCGGCCCGCCTTGGCCAGTTGTCGAGCCCAGTCGGACCAGCCGTGATTGGCATCGACCTCGGCTTGGGTGATGGCGCCAAGGCTCATCAGCGCCTCATGCATCTCGTCGGCATCGCCCACCTGGGGCCAGGCCTGGGCCTGTACCGCGGCAATGGCATCGGCATCCAGCGCGCCAAGGTCGTCGGCGCTGTGCACCTCGTTCCAGCGCCGGCTGAGCACTGCCTGGGTGCGCCGTTCTTCCAGCGGCGCGTCGTCGAGGAAGGTATAGGGGCGGGCGTTGAGAATCGCCGAGGCCAGTGGCGAGGGCGCCGGCAGGTCGCGGCTGAGCAGGCGTACCTCGCCGCGCTCCATGCGCTGCAGCAGCGCCAGCCAGCCTTGGCTATCCATGGCCTCGTGCAGGCAGTCGTCGAGGGTTTGCTCGACCAGCGGGTGCTCGGGGATCTGCCGCTCGCCGACGATGTTTTCCAGGCAGGCGATCTGGTCGGGGAACACCGCGGCCACCAGATCCTCGCTTTTCATGCGCTGGATCTGCGGCGCCACCTTGCGCCCGCCCACATAGCGCGGCAGGGCCAGCGCCACCGCAGCGTTCCAGCGCCAGCGCACGCCGAACAGCGGGGCGTCGAGCAGGGCCTGGACCAGGACCGGCTCGGCGCTGCGGCTGTGCAAGTAGCGCCATACTTCGTCCAGTTCGAAGCTGTGGCTGGTGGACAGCGACAGCACGATGGCGTCCTCGCTGGCTGCCGCCTGCAGCTCGAAGTTGAAGGTGCGACAGAAGCGTTTGCGCAGGGCCAGGCCCCAGGCGCGGTTGATGCGGCTGCCGTAGGGCGAGTGGATGATCAACTGGGTGCCGCCGGACTCGTCGAAAAACCGCTCCATCACCAGGGTCTGTTGCGAGGGCAGGGCGCCAAGCACCTGCCAGGTGCGGCCCAGGTAATCGAGCAACTGGCTGGCGCAGGCGTCGTCCAGGGCATAGCTCGCCTGCAACCAGGCCAGCACGTGCTGCCTGTCGCCGGCCTGCAGCTGCTGGTCGAGCCGCTGTTGCAGCCGGGCCACGGCGGCGGACAGCTCGTCGCTGCGTCCCGGCGCCTCGCCGAGCCAGAACGGAATGGTCGGCGGCAAGCCATGGGCGTCCTCGACCCGCACCCGCCCGGGCTCGACGCGCAGGATGCGATACGAGGCGTTGCCCAGTTGGAAGATATCGCCTGCGATGCTCTCGACCGCGAAGTCCTCGTTGACGCTGCCGATGTTCAGCGCCTGGGGTTCGAGCAGCACGGCGTAGTCGGCGGTCTCGGGGATGGTGCCGCCGCTGGTCAGCGCGGTCAGCTGGGCGCCCCGGCGCCCGCGCAGGGTGGCGTTGACCGCGTCGCGGTGCAGGTAGGCGCTGCGCACGCCCTGGCGGCCGTTGTAGCCCTCGGCGAGCATGCGCAGCAGGGCCTGGTAATGGGCCGCGTCCAGCCCTGCGTAGGGAGTGGCCTGGCGCAGCAGGTCGAACAGCGCTGCCTCGCTCCAGGGTTGGTTGCTGACTTCGGCGACGATCTGCTGGGCCAGCACATCCAGCGGCGCGCGGGGAATGTGCAGCTCATCCAGCTCACCTCGGCGCACGCCGTCGAGCAGCGCGACGCACTCGATCAACTCGTCCCGCGAGGTGGGGAACAGCCGCCCCTTGGGCACACCATCGACCTGGTGGCCCGAGCGGCCGACCCGTTGCAGGAAGGCGGCGATCGACCCAGGCGAGGCGATCTGGCACACCAGGTCGACCTCGCCGATATCGATGCCCAGCTCCAGCGAGGCGGTGGCCACCAGCACCTGCAGCTCCCCGGCCTTGAGTCGTTGCTCGGCGGTCAGCCGGTGTTCCTTGGCCAGGCTGCCGTGGTGCGCGGCCACCGCGTCGTTGCCCAGGCGTTCGCCCAGGTGGCGGGTCAGGCGTTCGGCCAGGCGCCGGGTGTTGACGAACACCAGGGTCGTGCGGTGTTCGCGGGCGAGGGCGGCGAGGCGGTCGTAGACCAGCGCCCATGCATCGCTGGCCATCACCGCGCCTAGCGGCACCGGTGGCACCTCCAGGGCCAGGTCGCGCTGGCGGACATGGCCGATGTCGACAATGGCGCAGGGGCGCCCGTGGCCGACCAGGAACTGCGCCACCCGTGTCACCGGGCGCTGGGTGGCGGACAGGCCGATACGCCGCAATGGCCGCCCGGCCAGGGCTTGCAAGCGTTCCAGGGACAGCGCCAGGTGGCAGCCGCGCTTGTTGCCGGCCAGGGCGTGGATTTCGTCGACGATCACCGTGTGCACGCTGGCCAGGCCTGCGCGCCCCGAGGCCGAGCCAAGCAGGACATAGAGCGATTCGGGCGTGGTCACCAGGATGTGCGGCGCCAGCTTGCGCATGGCCGCGCGTTCCTTGTACGGCGTGTCGCCGCTGCGCACGGCGGTGGTGATGCGGGGAGCCTTGAGGCCGAGCGCTGCGATCTGCTGGCCGATGCCTGCAAGCGGTGCATCGAGGTTCAGGCGAATGTCGTTGGACAGCGCCTTGAGTGGTGACACATACACCACCAGGGTTTGCGCGGGCAGCTCACCGCCTTGTTCCAGCCCCTGGCGGAACAGTTCGTCGAGCACGGCAAGGAAGGCGCTGAGGGTCTTGCCCGAGCCGGTCGGCGCGGCCAGCAGTGTCGACTGGCCGCCATGGATCAACGGCCAGGCGCCGGCTTGGGCCTCGGTGACCGTGGTAAAGCGCTGACCAAACCAAGTGGCGACAGCAGGGTGGAACAGGTCGAGCACCGGGTGGAGTTGGGCGGGCAGGTTCATGGGTTGGTTATGGCGGGTAAGCAGCGCAATGGCAAGGGGCCGTTCGTCAGCCTGTTCCGGCCCCGCGATAGAGCCTTGTCAGGTATCCTGCGCCCGTTCATCCATCCGTGAGTCCATTATGCTCAAGACCATCCGAATCGCCGCCGCGCTGCTCCTCGACTCCCAGGGGCGGACGCTGCTGGTACGCAAGCGCGGTACCTTGGCCTTCATGCAACCGGGCGGCAAGATCGACCCGGGCGAGTCGCCGGCGCAGGCGCTGGTGCGTGAGTTGCACGAGGAACTGGGGCTGCATGTCGATCCCGCCGAGGCCATCCACCTGGGCCAGTTCAGCGCCCCGGCCGCCAACGAGCCGGGCTTTGAGGTTCACGCCGAACTGTTTCGCGTCGACTGCCTCGCTGCCGTGGTCCCGGCCGCGGAAATCGAGGAAGTGACCTGGTTGGCCGCCGACCAGGCCTGCACCCTGAACTTGGCTCCGCTGACCCGCGACCTGATCCTGCCGTTGTGGCGCGAAAGCCTCAGCGCACCGCGCTGACCCCGTCGAGGGTGGCGAACGAAGTGTCCTTGGCGGTCAGCAGGAAGTCGCGCATGTACGGCGCATCGAGCATGTCGGTGCGCACTGCCGCATAGAGCGTGGCGAACAGGCCTTTCTCGCCCAGGCGCTTGCCCTTCACATAGCCCCGCGAGCTGTATTCGTGCAGCGCCCAGTGCGGCATGCCGCACACGCCACGGCCGCTTGCCACCAGTTGCATCATCATGACCGTCAGTTCCGAGGTGCGCACCGCGGCCGGCTCGATGTCGGCCGGTTCCAGGAAGCGGGTGAAGATGTCCAGGCGATCGCGTTCCACGGGGTAGGTGATCAAGGTCTGGTCGAGCAGATCCTGGGGCACGATGTACGGTTTGCTGGCCAGCGCATGCTGGTTGGCCACGGCGAGCATGGCCTCGTAGGTGAACAATGGCACATAGGTGATGCCGGCCAGGTCCAGCGGGTCGGAGGTCACCACCAGGTCGAGGTCGCCGCGGGCCAGGGCTGGTAGCGGGGCGAAGGCGAAGCCCGAGGCCAGGTCCAGTTCCACCTCCGGCCAGGCGTCGCGGAACTGGTCGATGGTCGGCATCAACCACTGGAAGCAGCTATGGCACTCGATGGCCATGTGCAGGCGCCCGGCGGTGCCGCCGGCCAGGCGGGCGATGTCGCGCTCGGCGCCGCGCAGCAGCGGCAGGGTGGCGTCGGCCAGTTGCAGCAGGCGCAGGCCGGCGCTGGTGAAGCGAATGGGCTTGGTTTTGCGCACGAACAGCGGCAGACCCAGGCGTTCTTCCAGCTCCTTGAACTGGTGCGACAGCGCTGACTGGGTCAGGTGCAGGCGCTCGGCAGCCTCCACCAGGCTGTCGGCTTCGCGCAAGGCATGAAGGGTTTTCAAGTGGCGGATTTCCAGCACGGTGACTCCTGGTGAAATCTTTGGGTAAGCGTAGGCCGGTGTTGAGTTTCCCTCATGTTAAAGCGGATGTCGATGTATGGAAGAAGAAGGGCATCTGCACGATGCCCTGTGGCCGCTTAAAAATGCCCGGCCAAATGTTTCAGGGCCTGGGGACGGCTTAGATCGCCCCGCCAGATACGTTCGATATGGCTTGCCTGCCATTCCTGACCCAGGTAGCGCTGGGCCGGTGTCTTCAGGTGTGCCTTGACGAACTCGTCGAACCCGGGTGATGGCTTGTTGAAATGCACATGGGCATACCACAGTGGGCGGGGGGACTCCTGGCGCTTGTCGTGAATCACGAACTCTTGGAGGAAATCGCGGCGCCCTTCGGCGGTACGCCGCAGTTCGACCAGGCTGCCGACTTTCTCGATGGCCAGGACGTCTTGCTCGACCAGGTAGTCCAGTTGTCCGCCATTGGGCTCATGGGTTTTCATGATCTGCTCTATGCGCAGGGTCCGTCCCTGTCCGGTGAGTTGTCGTGAAGCGCTGCGCAGTCGTAGCAGTAATGGGTCGTGCGGCGCTTGCTCGGCAATGCGGGTCGCCATGGCGTCGAGGTCGGCGACCTTGAACAGCATCAGGTCTTCCAGGCTCGTGCCCGCCATGTTCTGCGCCGCGTACTGGCGGACCTGTCGGGTGAACGCGTCCAGTTCATCGAGGTGGCGTGTGGCTTCGCTGCGCAACTGTGTCAGCGTGGCGCGGTGCACGGTGGGCAGATCGCTGGTGTCCGGGTTGGTGAGGGTGAATTTACCCGAAGCGTCCTGGCGGTAGATCTCGGTGCGTCCGTTCACTCCGGTGATACGGTAGGTATTGGGCTGTTGCTGATCCGGTTCACCGATCAGGTAATGATGCTGCGAGGTCTCGAACACGCGGGGCTGTTGTCGCCCTGCCCCGACGCTTGGCCGGGTGGCTGGCGCACTCGGTTGCAACGTTCTGGCATGGCGTTCGTGGGCGTCGAGCGTGGTTTTTAAACGCTCGAGCGACGGTTGATCGAAATACCTGGAATAGCTGGTTTTCCAGTAGTGCAGGCGGTTTTTGAATTGCCGGATCTGCTCGATCGACCTGTCCAGGATGGCTTTGCGCTGACGCATACTGGCCCGGGTATTGGCCAGTTCATGCAAGGCATACAGTGTGCGATCGAGTTCGGCGCGAGGATCACGCATGAGGTACTGCAGGTTGATCCAGGTGCCGTCGAGATTCTCGGGTGTCCGGGTGAGCAAGCCCAGCAACTGACCGATGTCCATGTAGTCCAGGACAGGATCGCTGAACTTGGCCAGTTGGCTGTCGATATGCTGGAACGCCTCACGGCGTGCACTCATCTGGTTGATCTGGCGGCGCCAGGTGCGCATGGCCTGGACCTGCCGGCGCAGTTCATCGAGTTCGGTCAGGGCCGTGCTGCGAGTACTGTACAGGCTCGAGCGCAATGCGAGGGCTTTGTGGGAGAGGGCGAGGAAGTGTTGTGCGTCCATGCCTGGCACTATTTTGTGGGCGTTGTCGCGGGCTTGTTGACGTAGCCGGGTAATGTCGTCCAAGGCTTCGTTGATACGTCGTTGGGCCATTTGGCTAAGGCGGTTGTGGCTATCGCAGACCAACATTGCCAGATCATTGGCCTGGGCCTGCGCGTCGTGGCGGGGTCGGCCGCTGGATACCTCGGTGAACGCCAGGCAGTCGGCATGCAGGCGCTTGGCGTCATCTATACAGGTTTGCAGGGCGTTGCTCAGGGATGCGTCATGGGCATCCTGCAAGGCGAATGAGCGATGCATGCGCTGGTTGATGGCCGCGCTTCTGGCCTGAAGTTCAGGCAAGTCTCGATGAAGGCTGTCGCGCAGGCGGTTGTGTCGGCGGTAGGCCTGGTCTCGCCACCAACGAGGGAGACGTTCCTTGATGGGAGCCGGCCAGAGCGGGTCCAGCGTATCGGCAAGCTGTCCCAGTACCTGGCCGCCGCCGACCCCGCCGCCGAGGCGATGTACGCCGTACAGCGTCAGGTGGGTGTCCCATTGTCCCTGCTCGTCCAGGGCAATGGCGCGTTTGAAGCGGTGGCTGGCATTGCCCGCCAGTTCCCAGGTATGGCTGGTCTGGTCCCAGAGCACCTGGTATTGGCGGCCTTGTACTTGGACGTAGTTGCTCTGAGCATGACGATAGATGCCTCGGTATCGGCCCTCCTTGCCCACCGACAGCCCTGCCAGGGACACGGGGTCGGTCATCTGATAGCCCTGCAGGCCCGCAAGGGGGCTTTGAGCGCTGTTGACTGCGGGCATTGGCGTGGCGCGCGATAGGCGCAACTTGCCGAGCTGGTGGCGTTTGACCGAGCGACGTAGGCCAGCGGTGTTGATGGCGGCGCTCCCGCCGAGCAGGTCCATGCCAATGTCGAGGATGCTCACAAATATGTTCTGGATGGCCTCGAGAACATCGGCAGTACCCTGTTCGGCAATGGCCTTGACCAGGTCGGCGGAAGCGCTGTAGAGGTCATAGAGGCTGACCGGCAGGCCAAGGCCGGGGATCAAGCCCAGGGCAACCTTGAAGCCGATCAGGAGTTTGCCGGCTTGCGCGGCCAGGTTCTCCAGATGTACGTCAAGATTGCTCCGTGAGCTGCTACGGTGGGCTTCGAGCAATTGCCCCATGTGCGTGTCGAGCTGCAACTGCGCCAGTGATTGTGTTGCCGGCCACTGCATGCCGATACCGATAATGCCTTTGAACCGATGGGCGTGGGCTTGATCCAGGCGCGAACGATGGGCCGCGGGGTTGCCTTTGAGCGCGCGATTGGCGAGGTAGTCGCGTTCACGGCTATCGACACTGCCTTCGAACAGGCTCAGGCGTGCCGATTCCAGGTCGGGAAATTGGCGCAGCGGGCTGCTGGGGTGGTCGGGGCGATAGAGTATGGTGGTCTTGCGGGTTCGGTCCTCGATGAAGGTGATACCCGCCAGGGACACAGGTTGTCCATCGGTGTCCGGGCCACCGCTGGTCAGCATCGCTGGCAACAGGCGCAGGTCGTAGCCATTGCCCTGGTAGTCGGCCTTGCTGCGGGCATCGATCACTTGCGCCAGCATGGCCTGGCTGTTGTGATCCAGATGGCCGCTGATGCCGAACAGCTGGTTCTGTAGCCGAAGGATCAGGCGATGCGGCTCGACCAGGCATTCGCGTCTGAAGGCATGGCTGTATGCGGGTTCATCGATACCTTGGAAGGCCTCGATAATCTCGCTTTCATAGCGTTGCGCAAGGTCCAGTTCCTGGGCCAGTGCACGCAGGTAAGTTGCGTCGATACCGCTTTGCAAGGCCTGGCGCAGCGTTTCGTCGGCAGGCGTGATGTTCAGTTGCATGAACCCCAATCGGCTGAACATGCTGTCGTCGATCTGGTCCAGGAGCAGGGTTTCCAGGGCCAGGCTCACCCGCTCTTCACTTGGTTTGGGCACAAGCTTGGTCGGCGTTCCCGGCGCGCCGCTGCCCACGATCAAGTCCTTGACATGGGCAACGCTTGCGGGCAAGTCCAGGGTGATCGCATGGCCGTTGAGTCCGTCAAAATCGCGTCTGAGACGTTTTTCGACAAGGCGCTGGCAAAAAATGCGGCGTTCTGGAACATCACGAGCAATCAAGGCTTGGGCGTTGCGCAGCGCCGCGAGATAGTCGTTGACCAGTATCAGCAGCGCTTGGCGTTGATTGGCGGGGATCTTTGCCAAACTGCCCAGCGAAGCGTTGGTTCGAGCTATGAGTTGTTGCTGCTCGTCGCGCAGGCTCAGCGAAATTTCACGTGCTGTGTGCCGAGGCACTTGCAGGCTCAGGGCAAGTTTTTCACGCAGCCACGGCAATGCCGTCGCCACGGCGTCAAGTCCAGCCTTCTCCTGGACTGCGTTTTTTTCCTGGCGGCCAGCGGCGAGTACGGCGTCGAGGGTGTGCGCGATAGCATCCTTGGCAAGCACTGAGAGCGCCACCGGCATGCCGGCGTTCAGGCTCGTTTCCAGTTGCTGGCTATCTTCGAAGCGCAACAGCCCACCCTGTTCGCCAAGCCAGTAAAGCAGCACGCTGGAAGGCTTATCGGGCGTGTTTGCGCCCGTATTGGCGGTGATCGCAAACGCCCCCACTAGGATGGACTTCACTGCGTTGGCGTCAGCGCCATCCTCCGTGGGCGGCAGCAGTTCGATCTGCGCGGCGACTGCGTCGTTGCTGCTGCCGTCGAGCACCGATTGCACCCAGCCGAGTTGCTGGTCATCCAATAGTCCCAGCGCATGCTGGAGTCGGGCATGGGCGAGCAGCCCGTCGCGATGGGCCTGAACCAGGCTTTCACCGGCTGCGGTGGGCTTGGCGTCGGAGTGCCACTTGGCTGATGCGGTCAATATGCTGATCTGCACCTGCGCGGTATTGCGGGCGTCGGCGATGGACGCTTGCAATTGCTTGCATTGCGCAAACCGATCCTCCGACAGCGCATCCAGCAAATCGAGTTGTCGACTGATCAACTGTTTACGTTGCGCGGGTGCCAACTCCAATCCCAGGTTGCCGAAGTCGAACAGGGACGGCCGCGAGTCGTTCGTCAGCTGCGCCCAATCATCGGCAGGGGGCTGGGCGAAGACCTGGCTGTCGCGCCATGACCGCGCCAAGTGTTCGGCCGGGCTCAAGCTGCTGGCGGCGTGATGTTCGAGGCGACCGCCCGGTTGTTGAGCCAAGGTGCCGAGCAGTTGGCTTTCGAGCTGTTCGAATAAGGGGGTGAAACCTAGGCCGATACTGTCGACCGAGGTGAAGGAAAGCGCTTCGTGCCCGGCGGTGGCGAGTACTACCTCGAGGGCTTCACGGGTGGCGTAGCCGGTGAAAGCTTGGGGCTGGGACGGATCGTATAGCACCTGGGTCGGCTCATCCGCGAGGCTGACGATGATCGCGCCGGGGTGGCTGGAGGGCAGTTCGATCAGTACCTGGCGATTGTCATGGATCAACCATTCGGGGTTTTCCAGCAGCCCCAGGAGCGCGCGCTGATGCTCGGTGCCCAGTGTGCCTTGAATCAGCGCGACCTCCAGCGTGGCCAGAAAATGCGCGCGGTACTGTTGTCGGGCGTATGCCAGCCGGTTCGACGCGGTGCCTTGCGCGCGGGCGTCCCAGTAAGCCTTCCAGCGGCCACGCAGCCTCCCCGGCAGGTCGTGCACAGTCAGGCGGTTATACAGCTCGCTAGGCCTTAGCTCGGTAATTTTACGGTTGTCGCCCTCCACGCTGGCGCGTGCGTCCAGGTCAGCGCTTGGGGTGGGGTAGTGGTGAGCGAACAGGCACAGCTGGGTGAGGCTCACGAAATGCGCCTGGTCGCCATGCCTGAGTCGCAGGCCTGTGTGTTCCGGGTCGCTGCCCAGGGTGTCGTGCAACAGTTCGTTGATCACCTGGCGCACGCTGGGGGCCAGAGCCAGCAGGCGGTTGAAGGTTTGCCGTGCGCTGTGCCATTCGACCAGGGCTAGGCGTGTCGCTGGCGTATCGGCAAGGCGGGCGCGCAGCAACCTGGTATCGAGGGTGTAGGGTAAAAAGGGGAGGGTTGAATCTGGCATGCGAACGCCTTCAATGCAGTGGTTGTAGGCTGAGCATTGAAGGGACTTTGCTGGAGACGATGGAGGTACTGGGATATGTACGCGACCACTGGGCAGGGTTCACGAAATTGTCACGGTTTTGTGGCAGCGCGCCCGAACGAATTTCATCAGACTCGCGCTCTACTGGGGATCTGCATTCTGGTGTTTCTTTCATGCGGGCGTTTTTACTTTTCTTCTTTCTATTGAGCAGCGTGCCAGCAAGCTTTGCCGAGGGCCGCTGCGACGTTCATGTGCCGGTGCAACGGGCCGAGCTGGGCGAGTTGAGCCTGGTCTACCAGAGCGTCGGTGCGCCGCGCGACCCGGCGCTGCTGTTGGTGATGGGCCTGGGCGGGCAGTTGATCCACTGGCCGGACGACGTGGTCGAGGCCCTGTGCCTCCAGGGCTTTCGGGTGATCCGCTACGACAACCGCGATGTCGGCCTGTCGCGCTGGAACCAGCTACCGGCGTCGGCCAACCTGACCATCGAGTTGCTGCGCTACAAGCTGGGGTTGCCAGTGTCGGCGCCTTACACGCTGACCGACATGGCCAATGACGGCGTGCGCCTGATGGACGCGCTGCAGATTCGTCAATTTCATGTGCTGGGCGTCAGCATGGGCGGCATGATTGCCCAGCACATCGCCGCCATGGCGCCGCAGCGGGTGCGTAGCTTGACGTTGGTGATGTCCAGCTCGGGAGCTGCTGGCCTGCCGGCGCCGAACCCGGCGCTGGTGCAATTGCTGGCGCGGCGCGGCGCGCCGAGTCGCGAGGTGGCGATCGAGCAGCAGGCCGACCTGTTGGCGGCGCTGGGCAGCCCACAGGTCAGTGACGATCGCGCCGTGTTGCGCCAGCAGGCGGCGCAGGCTTATGACCGGGCGTTCAACCCTGACGGGGTGAAGCGGCAGATCATGGCGATCCTGGCTGAGCCGAGCCGGGTCGAGTTGCTCAACCAACTGCGGGTGCCGACGCTGGTGGTGCACGGCACGGCCGACCCGTTGCTGCCGGTGATGCATGGCGTGCACTTGGCGGCGCATATTCAGGGCAGCCAGTTGCGACTGATTCCAGGGCTGGCTCACCGCTTCCAGGAGCCGTTCAAGGCGCCGTTGCTGGGGGCGGTGCTGCCATACCTGCAAGCGCACAGGCAGGATGTGACTCATATCGCCGGGCTTTGAGAAGGGCGTGGTAGCGGGCTTGCCCGATGGATGGCACCGGCTTTTCCGGTATCGCGGGGCCTTTTGCATTCGAAGCTTTAACCAAGCCCGTACTTCTTCACCTTGTCGAACAGCGTGGTCTTGGCCATGCCCAGTTCCTGGCTGGCCTGGCTGAGGTTGCCACCGGTGCGTTGCAAGGCATCGCTGAGCAGGTTGCGTTCGAACGCCTCCACCGCCTCGGCGAAGCCCAGCCCCTGGCTGGCACCGCCGCCGGAACCCTTCTTGAATGCGGGCAGGCCCAGGGCGTGGCGTTCGGCAACGTTACGCAGCTCGCGCACGTTGCCTGGCCAGTCATGGGCCATCAGCTGTGACAGGGTCTGGCTGTCGAGGGCCGGCGCCTCGCGGTCGAAGCGCAACGCCGATTGCAGCAGGAAGTGCTCGAACAGTTGCAGGATGTCCTCGCGCCGTTCGCGCAGCGGCGGCAGCTCGAGGGTGACAACGTTGAGCCGATAGTACAGGTCGCTGCGGAACTGGCCGCTCTGGCCAAGGGTTGCGAGGTCGGCCTTGGTCGCGGCGATCACCCGGCAGTCCACCGGGATGCTCTGGTTCGAACCCAGGCGCTCCAGGGTGCGTTCCTGCAATACGCGCAGCAGTTTGATCTGCAGGTTGACCGGCATGCTTTCGACTTCGTCGAGGAACAGCGTGCCGCCATTGGCGTGTTCGATCTTGCCGATGCGGCGCTTGCCGGCGCCAGTGAAGGCGTTGGCCTCATGGCCGAAGATCTCGCTCTCGAACAGGTTCTCCGGCAGGCCGCCGCAGTTCAGCGCCACGAACGGTTGGCCCTGGCGCCGGCTGAAGTCATGCAGGCAGCGGGCGACCAGTTCCTTGCCGGTGCCGGTTTCGCCTTCGATCAGCACGTTGGCCGAGGTGTCGGCGACGTTGACGATTAGCTCACGCAATTGCTCCATGGCCGGCGAGCGGCCGATGATGCGGCCTTCCAGGCTGCTCTGCTCGGCCAGTTGGCGACGCAGGGCGAATACTTCGCGGGCCAGCCCGCGTTGCTCCAGGGCGCGACGCACCACGTCGACCAGGCGCTCCGGCGAGAATGGTTTCTCCATGAAGTCATAGGCGCCGTTGCGCATGGCCCCGACCGCCATGTCGATGTCGCCATGACCGGTGATCAGCACCACCGGCAAGCTGCGGTCGCGGGCCTTGAGGCGGTTGAGCAGCTCCAGGCCATCGATGCCCGGCAGGCGGATATCGCTGACGACGATTCCGGCGAAATCGTCGCCGATGCGCTCGAGGGCTTGTTCGGCGCTGCCGACGCCTTCGCAGGCGATGTCTTCCAGGGCAAGAGCCTGCTGGCAGCCGAGCAGCACATGCGGGTCGTCTTCGACGATCAGGACGGTAAGAGGTGCTTGGTTCATAGGGGCTCAGCCATTTCGCTAGGGGGCGTGACCAGGGGCAGGACGAGGACGAACGCGGTACCGCCGCTGGCGGGGTGCTCGACGCTCAGGGTGCCTTTGGCGGCGGTGGCCAGGCTTGCCGACAGGGTCAGGCCCAGGCCCAGGCCGTGCTCGCCCGGTTTGGTGGTGAAGAAGGGTTCGAACAGGTGCTTGCGGGCCTCGGCGTCGATGCCATGGCCATTGTCGCGCACCCGCAAGCGGTATTTGTCGCCGTGCGGTTCGCCTTCCAGCCACAGTTGCGGCAAGGGCTGGGTGGCCATGGCGTCGAGGGCGTTGCCGATCAGGTTGACCAGGATCTGCTCGAGGCGGGTCTGGTCAATGGCCAACTGCTGGTCCTCGAACTGCAGGTGCAGTTGCAGGTGGCAGGCGCTGATCCGGTTGCCCAGCACCTGCAGCGAGGCCTGCACTGCCTTGTCCAGCGAGGCCTGGCCGCTGTCGTCGCCGCGCCGGGCGAACGAACGCAGGCTGGCGGTGATACGGCCCATGCGGTCGATCAGGTCGTTCATGGTGCGCAGGTTGGCGCTGGCGGTTTCCAGGGCGCCGCGCTCGAGGAAGCGCACGGTGTTGCCGGACAAGGTGCGTAACGCCGCCAGTGGTTGATTGAGCTCATGGGCGATGCTGGTGGACATCTGCCCGATGGCGGCCAATTTGCCCGCCTGGACCAGCTCGTCCTGGGCATGGCGCAGGGTTTGCTCGGCATGGCGGCGTTCGCGAATCTGACCCTTGAGGCGTTCATTGCTGGCGCGCAGGTCGGCGGTGCGTTCGGTGATCTTGCGTTCCAGTTGGCTATTGGCCTCTTCCAGTGCTTCACGGGCCGCCAGGCGAGTGGCGATCACCTTGCGCCGCTCGTTCCAGGCAATGGCCAGGATCGCCAGCAAGGCGAAGGCGACGCCCACCAGGATGCCCTGCACCATCGATTCGCGGCGCAAGTCCTGCAGCGGGGTGAGGAGGGTGAAGTGCCAGGGCGTGTCGGCCAGTCGTCGGGTCTGGGCCAGGTAGGCCACCTCGCGCTGCTTGCCGTGCTCGGTCTCGCTGTTGGCCGGGAAGGTGAGTTTTTCCACGCCATCGGCCAGGGTCTCCCGGGCCAGTGGTTGCAATTCGTTGAGCGGCCACCAGTAGTACTGCAGGCTGCGCGCCAGGCGCTCCTTGATCTGCGGGTTCAGCGGGCGCACCGATTTCAACCGCCGGGATGGATCACTGGAGAGGATGATGATGCCGTTCTCGTCGCTGACGAAAGCCTCCAGGCGGGCACGTTGCCAGCGCTCCTCCAGGGTGTCCAGGCGCACCTTGATCACCGCCACGCCAATGATCTTGCCGTGCTCTTCCAGGCCGTGGGCCAGGTAGTAGCCGGCTTCGCCGGTGGTACTGCCGATGCCGTAGAAACGCCCGGGTTCGCCGCGCACGGCAACCTGGAAGTAGGCGCGAAACGCCAGGTCCTCGCCAAGGAACGAGTCGGCGTCGCGCCAGTTGCTTGTGGCCTGCACGCGACCACTGGTGTCGAGTACGAAGATCGCCCGGCTGCGGCTGCGCCGGTTCAGGCCCTCGAGGTATTCGTTGACGGCCTGGCGGTCGCCGGCGTCAGGGTCGGTGAGCAGGCGCGAGACGCTGTCTTCCAGCTCGAGCAGGCTGGGCAGGTAGGTGTATTTGCTGATCTCGCTCTCGACCGTGCGCGCGTGCAGCTCCAACTGGCGTTCGCCGGTTTCGCTGAGGGTGCGGATGCCGTTGCTCTCGCTGATCAGGAAGCCGGCCAAGCCCAGACCGACCATCAGCAGGATGACCAGGGGCGGGACGAGCAATTGGCGGATCAGGCGGGATTTCACGGCAGGTTGGGCAGGGCGCAGGAGCGAAGGGTCGCATTTCATCACAGTGGCCTTGTCACCACCAGCATCGGCTGCCCGGCTGGGCCGGGCAGCGGTGCCTGCTTAGTGTTGCAGGATCTTGCTGAGGAAGTGCTGGGTACGCTCGTGGCGGCCCTCGGGGTTGCCGAAGAAGTCTTCCTTCTGGCAGTCCTCGATGATGTTGCCCTTGTCCATGAAGATCACCCGGTTGGCGACCTTGCGCGCGAAGCCCATCTCGTGGGTGACGCACATCATGGTCATGCCTTCGTGGGCTAGCTCGACCATCACGTCGAGTACTTCGTTGACCATTTCCGGGTCCAGCGCCGAGGTCGGCTCGTCGAACAGCATGACGATCGGGTCCATCGACAGCGCCCGGGCGATCGCCACGCGCTGTTGCTGGCCGCCTGATAACTGGCCGGGGTGCTTCTTGGCATGGGCGCCGAGGCCGACGCGGTCGAGCAGGGCCAGGCCCTTCTTGGTGGCTTCCGCCTCGCTGCGGCCGAGCACCTTGCGCTGGGCGATGGTCAGGTTCTCGGTGATGCTCAGGTGTGGGAACAGCTCGAAATGCTGGAACACCATGCCGACCCGCGAGCGCAGCTTGGGCAAGTTGGTCTTGGGATCGGCGATGGAGGTGCCGTCGACCACGATGTCGCCTTTCTGGAACGGCTCCAGGGCATTGACGCATTTGATCAGGGTCGACTTGCCCGAACCGGACGGGCCGCAGACCACCACCACTTCACCCTTCTTGACCTCGGTGTTGCAGTCGGTCAGTACCTGGAAGTCCCCGTACCACTTGTTGACGTTCTTGATGGAAATCATACGGTGATCCTTTTTTGCAGGCGCTTGACCAGCCAGGAAGCGGAGAAGCTGATGATGAAGTAGATGACACCGGCGAAGATCAGGAACTCGTGGGAGCGCCCGATGATGTCGCCGTTGGCGCGAGCCGAGTTGAGGAAGTCGACCAAGCCCACGGTGTAGACCAGCGAGGTGTCCTGGAACAGGATGATGCTCTGCTGCAGCAGCAGCGGGGTCATCTTGCGGAACGCCTGGGGCAGGATGATCAGGCGCATGGTCTGGCCGTAGGTCATGCCCAGTGCCTGCGCCGCGCCCATCTGGCCCTTGGAGATCGACTGCACCCCGGCGCGAACGATTTCACAGAAGTACGCCGCCTCGAACATCATGAACGCCACCACGCAGGAGGTGAACGCCCCCACGGGGGTGTCCTCGCCGGTGATCCAGCGCAGCACGAAGGGCACCGCCAGGTAGAACCAGGTGATCACCAGCAGCAGCGGGATGGAGCGGAAGTAGTTGACGTAGGCGCCGGCGACGTTGGCCAGCAGCTTGCTCGACGACAGCCGCATCAAGGCCAGGACGGTACCTAGGGCGATACCGCCGA
>NZ_SOZA01000039.1 GCF_004519305.1 Pseudomonas sp. RIT623
ACGCGATTATAAAAGCCGGTTCGGCGTGTTCAACAGGTGGACGGGGTGATAGTGATCATCAGCGTGATCGATGAAACGGGCTGGATAGAGCATTGGGGTGAGGGTGAGCGGTGGGTGTCAGGGGGCAGCCCTGGGCGAACTCAACTGATGAAAATGATTTTCGACACCAGCTCCGCGCTGTTCTTGGCCTGTAGCTTCTTCATCAACCGCGCCCGATGCACCTCCACCGTGCGATGGGAAATCCCCAGTTCCCGCGCCACTTCCTTGCAGGTCAAGCCATTGACGATATGCAACGAAATCTCCCGCTCTCGCGGCGTCAATCGCACCGCTGGCGCCGGTTGCCGATCGAGCCGCTCGAAATGCCACACCATCAGCTTGAACGGGTCGTCCAGGGTCAAGGTGAAACCATGGGCGCGCGCCCAGAACACCTCGCCATTGCGATGCTGCATGAAGCGCTCATCGGTATAGAAGGCCCCCGGGCCGGTCTTCAACCAGTGCTCGCTGCGTTCGCCGATACTCTGGTAATCCGCATGGGAGGGGTACAGCAGCAAGGTCAGGTTGCCGCGCAGTGCCTCCCGCTCATAACCGAACAACCGCACGAAGGCCTGGTTGCAATCGAGCATGCGCCGATGGGCGGTGACCATCTGTGGGGCCGGAGAGGCCTGGAACGCCATGCGCTCGAGGTCCTGCAGGGGAAGGGTGTCGACAGTCATCGGGCGTCCTGCCTCGGTGCTTGGGGTCATGCCGGATAGCGCCCACTACTTACTCACGTACGTAGTTGCCCCAACTAGCCTGGGGTTCGGCCGCTGGCCCATTGTAGGGAATACTCGCTTCAAGGACAGAAGAATATCACCATGTTCCATGATTCAGTCTCCATCGTCGCGGCTGCGCACAGCCAGTTCGGTCGCCTGGAAGGGCAAAACCTCGAAGACCTGATTGTCCAGGTCACCCGCGACGCCCTCGCGGACGGCGCAATCGACGCCGATGAGATCGACGCGCTGTTTCTCGGCCACTTCAATTCGGGCCTGGTAGCCGACGGTTTCCCGGCGTCGCTGATGCTGCAAGCCGACCCGCGACTGCGCTTCAAACCCGCCAGCCGCTGTGAAAACGCCTGCGCCTCTGGTGCGGCGGCAATCCAGGCGGGCATCAATGCCATCCGCAGCGGCGCCGCCGAACTGGTGCTGGTGGTCGGCGCGGAGAAAATGACCAGCAACAGCACCGCTGAAGTCACTCAGGCCCTGGCCGGGGCTGGCTACCAGCACGGCCTGGATGAAACCGGGCTGAGCTTCCCCCAGTTGTTCGGCCAGGTGGCGCAGCAATATACCGAACGCTATCACAGCCCGCTGGCGTCGATGGCGGCGATTGCGGTGAAGAACCACGCCAATGCCATGGCCAACCCGCTGGCGCAGATGCACCGGGTGATGGATTTCGAACACTGCAACAACGTGTCGCCGAGCAATCCGCTGATCGCGCCGCCGTTGCGCCTGACCGATTGCTCGCTGATCAGCGACGGCGCGGCGGCGATCATTCTCGCTTCGCCCAAGCGTGCTCGCATCATGCGTCGGCAGGTGGCGATCCGCGCGATGAACCACGTGAATGATTTCCTGCCGCTGGCGCGACGCGACGTGCTGGCCTTCGAGGGACCGCAGCGGGCGATCCATGGTGCTCTGCGCGAGGCGGGAGTGACCCTGAACGACCTGAGCTTCGCCGAGGTGCACGACTGCTTCACCATCGCCGAGCTGCTGATCTACGAGGCCATGGGCCTGGCGCCGCGTGGCGAGGGGCACCGCGCGCTGGACGACGGCATCGTGCGCCAGGGCGGGCGCTTGCCGGTGAACCTGTCGGGTGGGCTCAAGGCCAAGGGCCATCCGGTCGGGGCCACGGGGGTGTCGATGCATGCCCTGGGCTTTGCCCAACTGACGGGCCGGCCTATCGGCCTGGGCGTGCCGGCGGCGGAATTCGGCTTGCTGTTCAACATGGGCGGCATGGCCGTGGCCAACTATGCCAGCGTGTTGCAGGCGGTGCGGGTATAGACCATGAATATCGCCCATTGGCTGCTTGACGCGGCGCAACGTTGGCCCGCTCGCCCGGCGCTGTTCGAAGGCACCCGCCAGGTCGCCGACTACCAGGGGTTCGCCGCCCGGGTCAGGGCTCGGGCCCTGGAGCTGCGCCAGGTTCACGGCATCGCGCCGGGCCAGCGGGTGGCGCTGCTGATGAAGAACAGCTGCGGCTACCTCGAACTGCTCTACGCCATTTGGTGGAGCGGAGCGGTGGCGGTGCCGATCAACAGTAAGTTGCACGCCCTGGAGGCCGCCTGGATTGCCGGCAATGCCGGGGCGCGTCTGATCTACACCGACGACGGCGCCGTCTTCGATGCCCTTCCTGACGACTGCCGTGAGCTGGCGGCGCCTACCCAGGACGCGGCAGTGGCGGGTGACCAGCTGTTGGCGCCGCACCCGTGCCTGGATGCCGACCTGGCCTGGCTGTTCTACACCTCTGGCACCACCGGGCGCTCCAAGGGGGTGATGCTGTCCCATGGCAACCTGGTGGCAATGTCACTGTGCTATCCGCTGGACGTCGACCCGGTGGCGGCCGACGATGCCGTGGTCTATGCCGCGCCGATGTCCCACGGTGCTGGCCTGTACAACTTCATCCATGTGCGCTGCGGCGCCCGGCACGTGGTGCCCGAGTCGCGCGGTTTCCAGGCCGAGGAGCTGTTCGAGCTGGCCCAGGCGCTGGGCCAGGTGAGCCTGTTCGCGGCGCCGACCATGGTCAAGCGCATGGTCGAACAAGCCCGCCGCCAGGGCTATACCGGCGAAGGCATCAAGACCATCGTCTACGGTGGCGGCCCGATGTACCTGGCTGACCTGGACCAGGCCCTCGACACCTTTGGCCCACGGCTGGTGCAGATCTACGGTCAGGGCGAGTGCCCGATGACCATCACTGCCTTGTCCCGCGCGCGCATTGCCGACCGCAGCCAAGCGGATTGGTCGACCGTCGCCGCCTCGGTGGGCCGCGCCCAGTCTTGCGTTGAGGTGCGCGTGCTCGATGCTGCCGGCGAACCCCTGGCGCCCGGCCAGGCCGGTGAGATTGCCGTGCGCGGCGCGGCGGTGATGCAGGGCTATTGGGCCAACCCGCAGGCCAGCGCGGCCACCCTGGTGGATGGCTGGCTGCGCACCGGCGATATCGGTTGCCTGGATGCCCAGGGCTACCTCACACTCACCGACCGCAGCAAGGACGTGATCATCTCTGGCGGCAGCAACATCTATCCTCGAGAAGTCGAGGAGGTGTTGATGCAGCACCCCGAGGTGTTCGAAGCCTGTGTGGTGGGCGAGCCCGACGCCGAGTGGGGCGAATCGGTGGTGGCCTTCGTGGTCTCACGTTCACCCGCCAGCCTCGATGCCCAGATGCTGAACCAGTGGTTCCTGGCGCGCATGGCTTCGTTCAAGAAACCGAAGAAGTACCTGTTCTGTGCCGAGCTGCCGAAGAACAGCTACGGCAAGATCTTGAAAACCCGCCTGCGCCAGTGGTTGCAGGACCCGACCAAGCCCTTGGCGTAGTGCGGTGTTTCACCAATACAACCCCACACCAATGCTGAACCGCTGCATTTTCATGGACAGTTTCACGACAGGAGTTCCCGTGATGGGCATGTCACCTTCCAATACCCTGCGCCAGCGGCGCCGGGCGTTTCTCGGCGCCACCTCGGGCCACTTGATCGAGTGGTACGACTACGGCGTCTATGGCTTCCTGGCCTTGTACATCGGCAAGGCCTTCTTCGTCTCCGACGACCCCACCAGCAGCTTGCTGGCGAGCTTCGCGGCCTTTGCCCTGAGCTTCTTCATCCGCCCTCTGGGTGGGTTGTTCTTCGGCCCGCTGGCCGACAAGATCGGCCGGCGCAAGACGCTGGTCACGGTGCTGGTGATGATGGCCGGCTCGACCTTCCTGCTTGGGCTGCTGCCGACCTACGCCAGCATCGGTATCGCCGCGCCGATCATCCTGGTGCTGATCCGCTGCGTGCAGGGCTTCTCCGCCGGGGGTGAAATCGGCACCATCACCAGTTTCATCTCCGAGTACGCCGGCCCCGGGCGGCGGGGCTTCGCCACCTGCTGGCTGATGGTGACCGCGGTGCTGGGCCTGGTGCTGGGCGGGGTGGTGGCCAACGGCATGACCTGGATGCTCGGCGCCGAGCTGATGCAGGACTGGGGCTGGCGCATTCCGTTCCTGGTGGCCGGGCCGCTGGGCTTCATCTCGCTGTATATCCGCCTCAAGCTCGAAGACAGCCCGGAGTTCGTCGCCCTGGTCGAGGCCGGCCAGACCTCCAAGGCGCCGCTGCGCGAGGTGTGGCAGTGGAAGCGGGCGATTGCCCTGGTGTTCTTCATCATCACCTTGCACAGCTCGATCTTCTACCTGGTGCTGACTTTCGCCTCGACCTACATGTCCAACACCCTCAAGTTCGACAGCGGCACCACCTTGCTCTACGTGTTCGTCGCCAGCCTGTCGGCGGCGCTGGTGATGCCGTTCGGCGGCGCCTTCACCGACCGTTACGGGCGCAAGCCGTTCCTGATGGTGATCGGCGTGCTGGCGACCCTGGCCATGTACTGGTTCTTCAAGGCCGCGCCCAGTGCCACGCCGGCCACGCTGTTCTGGCCGCTGATGGCGGTGGCGATCCTGTTCGGGCTGTATGCATCGTCCACCTATGCGCTGATGAGCGAGCTGCTGCCCACGCGCATCCGCTCCACCGGCATTGCCGTGGCCTACAACATCCCGGTGGCCGCCTTCGGTGGCAGCGCGCCGTTGATCTCCACCTGGCTGATCAAGGTCACCGGTGATATCTCCGCGCCTTGGTACTTCTACGTGGCTACTGGGGTCGCCTCGCTGCTGGCGCTGTTGCTGCTGCGCAAGGAAGACTTCGTGGCCACCACCCATCGGGCCCAGGCGAGCGAACCGGCAGCGCAGTTGCTGGCCGAGCCCCAGGCTTGAGTTCAGGCGTAGCCGCCCGAGCGGGCCAGGCCAAGCCTGACCGCCGGGCGCTGGGCGATCTGCTCGAGCCAGTCGCGTACCTCGGGGAATGGCTGCAGGTCCAGGCCCAGTTCCTCGTGGCTGCGTAGCCAGGTGAACAGGGCGATGTCGGCGATGCTGTAGCGTTCGCCGGCAATGAATGGCCGCTCGGCCAACTGCTGCTCGACCACGCCATACAAGCGCAACGCCTCGCGGGTGTAGCGCTGCAGCGCCTCGCGGTTGTCGCTGGTCGAGCCGTGGCGGAACCACCAGAGCTGCCCGAGCATGGGGCCGACGCTGGCGATCTGGAAACACAACCATTGCTGCACGACGCGCTGTTCATCGGCGCTGTCGCCTGCCAGCGCGCCTTGCCGTTCGGCGAGGTAGGTAAGGATCACTGCACTCTCGAACAGCACCAGGTCGCGGGTCTGGTCGACCAGCACCGGGATCTTGCCGTTCGGGTTCAGCCGCAGGAACTGCGGGGTCTTCTGCTCTCCCTTGTTCAGGTCGACGAAGGTCTGCCCATAGGCCAGGCCCAGCTCTTCCAGGGCAATCGAGATCTTCTGGCCGTTGGGGGTGTCGGCGGTGTACAGGTGCAGTGGCGCGGAGGTCTTCATCGGTGTTACCTTTTTGATTGCAATTGCAATCAGATTGCCTCATCCACCACGCCCGTGCAAGGGCGGTATCGGGAGGGACGCCCCATGGACACCCTGCATCTGCAACGCACGCAACACACCGGCCAGGCGGCAGCGGCCTGCCTGCGCAGCCTTGAACACACGGCCCTCGAGCCCGGTTCGCCACGCCGGGCGGCCCTCGGGCTGGTCGAGACACTGCGGCGCGATCAGCATAGCCACGGCCAGTTCTGGCTGATCGACGACCGCGCCGACCCCGAGCAACCGGGCCTGGCCATCAGTGCCTGGCCGTTGTGGTTCAGCGACAGCGCGCGCAACGATGAGCGGCCACTGTTCTACTTCACCCGCTCGGCCACCTCGGCCCACCTGGAGATGTTGACCGCGCAGACCGCCGATCGCGGCATCATCCTCAACGACATCGAGGCACTGCCTTCGCGCTGGGCCAAGGGCGCGCACCCCTGGTTACCCCTGTGGCTGGCTGCCAACTGGCACTGCTTGCCGTTCGATCCGGCCTGTGGGGCCGAGGCGCAGGCGATCATGGCCGGGGCGCTGCGCGAGTTCTACCTGGAGGGGCGCCCGGGTTTTTGCTACCTGACGTTGCACGATGCGCCGGATGAAACCCTCGATTGCGACCGCCGCGATGCCTACCGCGGCATGTACCGGCTGTGCGGCAGTGCTGCCCCGCAGGTGCGCTTGCTGGGGGCGGGGCAGATACTCCAGGAGGTTCGCGCCGCTGCCCGCCAGCTTGCCCAGGATTGGGGCGTGGCCTGCGAGGTGTGGAGCTGCCCCAGCTACACGCGCGTGGCCCGCGAGGCGGCGGCGGTACTGCGCTGGAACCGCAATCACCGGCAACACGCCGCGCGGCGTTCGCACCTGGAGGCGTGCCTGGGCAGCACAGGGGTGCCAGTGGTGGCGGTGACCGGCTACGACGCATTCGTGGTGAACCAGCTGGCCGCGCATGTCGATGCGCCGTTCACCGCGCTGGGGGCAGATACCTTGGCTTCTGGCCAGGGCCTGGGGCGCGACTGGATCACCTTCGTCGCCCTGCAGGCCCTGGCGCGTGAGGGTGTGGTTGGCACCCGCGACCTGCGCCGGGCGCTGCGCCAGTATGGCTTGGGCTGAAGGGGATGATTGCACCGCGCTACCGTGGCGCCTGGTTCGCCAGCAAGCTGGCTCCTACAAGGGGTGCCGGTCGCAGACGGCGTAGGAGCCGGCTTGCCGGCGAACACCGGCACAGCCGGTGCCATGCACCGCGTCGCCTGGTTCGCCAGGCCGCTACAGCGGTTGTGCCTTGCCTAGCCCAGATTCTGCATATTGGCCTGTTGCGGCAGGGCCGTGACCTTGATCGCCCGTACCGGCACGGCGAACTTGGCGCCAATCCGCGAGAAGCGCTCCAGCAGGCGGAAGTTGATGGCCTGCTGGATGTCCATGTACAGGTTGTAGCCGGGGTCCTTGACGATGTACACGCACTCGAACTCCAGCGCTTCCTTGCCAAAGCCGCGCAAGTGGGCGCGGTCGAAGCGCACCTGGTCCTGGGCCTTGATCGCCTCCTCGACGATGCCCGGGGCTTTTTTCACCGCCTCGGTGGGGGTGTCGTAGGACAGGCCGAACTCGAAGACGATCCGCCGTTCCTGCAGGCGCTTGTAGTTCTGGATAGTGCTGCCGATCATGCTGGCATTAGCCATGACGATCTGCTCGCCGCCCAGGCTGCGGATGCGCGTGGTCTTCAGGCCAACGTGTTCGACGCTGCCGGCCAGTGGACCGATGACGATGAAGTCGCCGACTTCGAAGGGCTTGTCCACGGCAATCGACAACGAGGCGAACAGGTCGCCGAGGATATTCTGCACCGCCAGCGCCACGGCGATGCCGCCCACGCCGAGGCTGGCGACGAAGGCGGTGATGTTCACCCCCAGGTTCGACAGCATCGCCAGCAGCACCACCGACCACAGCAGCACCCGTGCGCCCCAGGCCGACAGGGTGGCCAGGGCGCTGCCCTGGTTCAAGCCGGCGCTGCGCTGGCGGCTGAAGTAGCGGCTCAGGCCCAGGCCGATGGCGCGGTTGGCCCACAGCCCAATCTGCAGCGCGGCGACCACGAACCACAGGCTGCCGACCCGGTTCAGCCAGCGCTCGGGCAGGTCGAGCATGCCCAGACCCACCAGCAGCGAGGCGAGTAGCAGCAAGCCGTTGCTGGTGCCGGCCAGGACCTTGGCCAGCACCTGGCTCATGGCGCCGTCATGCTCCGACCAGCGTTGCACCCGCCGCCGCAGCAAACCAATGGCCGCGCGGGCGATGACGAAGGTCAGCAGGGCGGCGCCCAGCGCCAGTAGCAGGTTGAGGATGGAGATACCGAATAGCGTGGTGTCGGTGAAAAAGCGGGTGATGCGATCGTTCATGTGGCGTGCCTCCTGGTTGCCGGTAATGATTGCGCAAGGTGCGGTTGCTGGGCGTCACGCGCAGGTCTCGGGTCGAACGGATTTCATCTCCCACGCATGCAGCACAATGAATCAACCGTCGGATTGCTCCTCAGGCGGGACCTGGCCCTCGGGCCAGGCGGGGCTGGCAGCTCGGGTTCAGGCTTGGGCACCGGCTCGCCGGGGGCGTGGGGGCTTCATCGACGTAGGGATCGGGTTGCTGGGGGCATGGCGCGCTCCTTCGAGGTAGCTGACCTGCGTTAGGCCTTGGGCCGGGCGCGCCTGTTCAATCCGATTTTCCCAGAGGATGCGTGGATCGGCCGCGACATCGGCAGGTATCCCCTTGGCATGTAGGACTTTCGCTTCAGCGCGAGTCAGTGAATGCTATCAATACTGTATAAATATCCAGTATTTGCTGGAGATGCGCGCATCAGGGGGCTGGCGGCCCCAAAAGCACCCCGTGGACAGAAAAACCAGCTCGGTTAGGGTGAAGGCCTCTCCTTTGGAAAGGGAGAGTTCTCAAACTCAATGGAGCAATACCCATGAACAAACCACAAACCCAAGGCCCACTGCGTCACGGTCGTGTCACCACCCCAGCCTCCCGCGGCATGGTCGCCATCGATCTCGGTGTACTGAGCGGTTGGCAGGTCGATGAAATGGAAGGCGGCAAGAATTTCCCGGCCCTGGCCGCCGGTCCGTTCCCCGCGCCGTTCCAAACCGACAACCCCAGCGTCGCGCCACCGGCCGATGGCTACATCCTCAGCGGCGGCAAGGCCGACGCCCGCGACTGCGTCAACTTCACCGACGAGGAAATGAGCAAGAAGCTCAACCGTGCCTTCACCTGGCCGCTGATCAATGTCGACGCCGGGCAAGTGTTCAAGGTGACCTGGAGGTACACCGCGCCGCACACCACCCGCGGCTATCGCTGGCTGATCACCAAGGATGGCTGGGACCCGAAACAGCGCATCAGCCGCGCGCAACTCGACGCGCAACCCTTCGCCGAGGACTTCTACCCGCAGGTGCCGTACTACAGTCATGCCGGCGAGTTGAAGGCCAAGGTCGACCACGAAGTGAAGCTGCCGGCCAACAAGAAAGGCCGTCACGTCATCGTGCTGATGTGGATCGTCGCCAATACCGGCAACGCCTTCTACCAGGCCTTCGACGTCGACTTCCAGTAAGTCGACCCATCATCCATACGTTCTAAAGGATTGGAACATGGTAACTATTGACTTCACCCAGCACGCCTCGCGGCTGGACGATGCCGCCTCGCGCATGCCGAGCCTGGATGGCAAGAAGATCCTCATGGGTTATTGGCACAACTGGCCGGCCGGCCCTGCCGATGGCTACCAACGCGGGCAGTTCGCCAACATGAGCCTGGAGGAGGTAC
Source organism: Pseudomonas sp. RIT623 (assembly GCF_004519305.1). Taxonomy (GTDB): domain Bacteria; phylum Pseudomonadota; class Gammaproteobacteria; order Pseudomonadales; family Pseudomonadaceae; genus Aquipseudomonas. Next base: position 9,429 of record NZ_SOZA01000039.1, read on the forward strand.
CGCGCGACTACAACGTGGTGGCGGTGGCTTTCATGAAAGGCAGCGGCATTCCGACCTTCAAGCCGTACAACCTGTCCGACGCCGAGTTCCGCCGCCAGGTGGGCGTGCTCAACAGCCAGGGCCGGGCGGTGCTGATGTCCCTGGGCGGCGCCGATGCGCATATCGCCTTGAACAAAGGACATGAGCAGCCATTGGCCAACGAAATCATTCGCTTGGTGGAAACCTACGGTTTCGATGGGCTGGACATCGATCTTGAACAGAGCGCGATTGATTTCGCCAGTAACAAGACCGTGTTGCCTGCCGCGCTGAAGCTGGTCAAGGACCACTACAAGGCCCAGGGCAAGCATTTCATCATCAGCATGGCGCCGGAGTTCCCCTACCTGACCAGCGCCGGGCGCTACGTCGACTACCTCAAGGCACTGGAGGGGTACTACGACTTCATTGCCCCGCAGTTCTACAACCAGGGTGGCGATGGGCTGTGGGTCGAGGAGGCCAACAATGGCCGCGGCGCCTGGATTGCCCAGAACAACGAGGCGCTGAAAGAGGACTTTCTCTTCTATCTCAGTGAAAGCCTGGCCACTGGCACCCGCGGCTTCACCCGGATTCCGGCCGACAAGCTGGTGATTGGCCTGCCGGCCAACGTTGACGCCGCAGCCACCGGCTATGTGAGCAACCCGACTGCGCTGACCAATGCGTTCAAGCGCCTGTATGCCAAAGGCGTGCAGATCAAGGGGCTGATGACCTGGTCGGTCAATTGGGACAGTGGGGTCAACAAGGACCACGTGCCTTACAACCAGGAGTTCAGCCGGCGCTATGGGCCGTTGATCAACGGCGCCAAGGCCGCCCAAGAGGGGGTGTCGGCCAGCGCCCGCTAGCCCTTGGCCGCAGCGGTGCCCGGCAGACGTGCCGGGTGCCCGTTGCGCAACTGGCCTGCCATGACAATCCGCTGCCGCGAGGCAGCGGATTGTTTCACGTTGGGCACGGCGGCGCTGCGCTCATGGCTCGAACAGCAGTTCGGCAAAGTGATCGGCCATGCTCACGCGGGACTGCGCCGGCCAGATGGCGCTGAGCTCGAAGTGCGGCAGGTCGGCGCCGTCGCGGATCTGGCTGTAGCGAGTGCCTTCGAAATGCAGGGCTTGCACCGTGGCCGGCAGCAGCGAGACACCACGCCCGGCGGCGACATAGGCCACCACCGTCAGGGTGCGGTTGGCTTCCTGGATGATCTCGATGGGGTGGCCTTGGCGGCGGAAGGTGCTGAGGATCGCGTTGCGGATCAGCGGCAACTGCTGTTCGGGGAACCACACCAGGCCAGTGGCCGCGAGCTGCGCCAGGCCGACCTTGCCATCCTCGCCCACAGGATAGTCGCTGGGCAGCACCGCGATCAGGGGGTCCTGGTTGATGCGTTGTTCGCGCATGTTGCCCTGGATCGACACCGGCGTATGCAGCAGGCCGATGTCGATTTCGCCGCGTTGCAGGGCCAGGGCCTGTTCAGCGTTGCTCATTTCGCGCAACACCATGTCGACGCCGGGGTGGCGTGCCTGCATACGGTCGAGGGCACGGGGCAGGGTGCCGAACAGTGCCGTGGACACGAAGCCGATGATCAGGCGCCCGGCGCGCTTGGCCCCGATGGCGCGGGCGCGCTGCGTGGCGGCGTCGATTCTGGCCAGGCTGGCGCGCAGGTCATCGATGATGGCGCTGGCCGCGGGGGTCAACACTGCGCCGCGGCGTGAGCGCTCGAACAACTTGACCCCAAGCTCCTTTTCCATGCGGACCAGGGCCTGGCTCAGGGCAGGCTGGGCGATATCCAGTTGTTCGGCGGCGCGGGTGATGCTGCCGCTGTCGGCAATCGCCAGGAAATAACGCAGATGTCGGGTTTCCATACGCTCACGTTATGTTTTTTGATCGTTCGCATAATAGATATCAATCCATGGTTTTCATAGGATGGCGCCATGGATTGGATCCAATGCCTTGGGCAGCAAGGAGCGTGTAATGGACAGGGACGTCGAGGTCACGAGCAGATCGCCGCTCGAAGCGGCAGGCGCCGATGGCGACGGCTTCGCCGATCGCTGGCATGCCGGCACGGACGTGTCGGTGAGCGCCATCGATGGTCATGCCCATGTCTTCGTGCAGGGCCTGCCTATGTTGCGCGAACGGCGTCATACACCCGACTACAGCGCCACGGTGGATGACTATGCGCGGCAACTGGCAGCGCAGCGAATTTCCCATGGAGTGCTGGTGCAGCCCAGTTTTCTCGGTACCGACAATGCCTTCCTGCTGGGCATGCTGGCGCGTTACCCCAAGCGTTTTCGTGGAGTGGTGGTGGTTGAACCGGAAATCGCCGAGGCCCGGCTCGAGGCCTTGGCCAGCTGCGGTGTGGTCGGTGTGCGCCTGAACCTGCTGGGCACCGCGTTGCCAGACCTGGCGCAGCCGTCCTGGCAGCGCTTCATGGCACGGATCAAGGCGCTGGACTGGCATATCGAAGTGCAGCGTCAGGCTGCGGACCTGCCCTATCTGCTCAACGCCATGCTGCGCAGTGGCTGCAAGGTGGTGGTCGATCACTTCGGCCGTCCAGAGCCCCGGCAGGGCACCGCCGACCCAGGTTTCCAATACCTGTTGGGCCAGGGCGACAGCGGCCAGGTGTGGGTCAAGTTGTCTGGGGCCTATCGCTGCGCAGCAACGCATGCCGACCCTGCCGGGCAGGCGTTCGGCGAGCGCGCCAGCGGCTTGTTACTGCAGGCCTTCTCCAGCTCGCGGCTGCTCTGGGGCAGCGACTGGCCACATACCCAGCACCGCCGGTGGGTCGATTTCGCCGCCGCGAAAGCGTCCCTGGCGCAGTGGGTGCCGGACCCGCTGGCGCGCTTGAATGTGTTGCGCCACACCGCCCAGGGCCTGTTCAAGTTCTCTCAATGAGGTGTTTCCATGACTGATTCAAGCATGCAGCGCAGAGCCGCGTTCCGCCGTCAGGTCGAAGCACGCCAGGGGCTGCTGGTAGCCGGCGTGTTCAATGCCCTGAGCGCTCGGATTGCCAGTGATGTCGGCTTCCAGGCCTTGTATCTGAGCGGTGCCGGCGTCACCAACATGTCGCTGGGCCTGCCCGACCTGGGGTTCGTTGGCCTGGACGAGATGGCGGCCCATGCGGCCCGGGTGCGCGACAGCGTCGCGCTGCCCTTGATCGTCGATGCCGATACCGGCTTCGGCAATGCCCTGAACGTGCGTCATGCGGTGCGGGTCCTGGAGCGCAGCGGAGCGGACGCGATCCAGTTCGAAGATCAGGTACTGCCGAAGAAATGCGGGCATTTCGACGACAAGGCAGTGATCAGTTGCGAAGAGATGGTCGGTAAGCTAAAGGCCGCGGTTTATGCTCGCGAAGACCCGAACCTGATGATCATCGCGCGGACCGATGCTGGCGCCGTGGAAGGCATGACTTGCGCAGTCGAGCGTGCCCATCGCTATGCGCAGGCTGGAGCTGACATCCTGTTCATCGAAGCCACCGAGCGCCTGGAGGATGTCCATCGCCTGCCAGGGCTGTTCCGCACGCCGAGTTTGATCAACATCGTCATTGGCGGCAAGACGCCGGTGTTGGGCCGTGCCGAGCTCGCCACACTGGGTTACGGTATGGTGCTGTACGCCAATGCTGGCCTGCAGGGGGCCGTGCTGGGCCTGCAACGTGCATTGACGGGCTTGTTCGAGCAAGGGCGCCTGGACGAGGACCCTGCCCTGGTGGTGTCGTTCGCCGAGCGCCAGCGGTTGTTGGACAAGTCCCGCTTCGACCGGCTTGAGCGCGCGTATGCCGTGCATGCCCAATAGCAGGCACGCCCTGGGTAGCGGGGATGGTACATCCAGGACGATGCCCCAGGCTCTCAGTGATACCCGTCGCCCACCTTCACCTTGCCCCTGAACACGTAGTAGCTCCAGGCGGTGTACACGAGGATGAACGGCAGGATGAACAGCGCGCCGATCAAGGCGAACAACTGGCTGGCGAGCGGTGACGCCGCCTGCCAGATGGACACCGTCGGCGGGATGATATTGGGCCAGATGCTGATGCCCAGGCCGCTGTAGCCTAGGAAGATGATCAGCAGGGTCAACAGGAATGGTGAAGCGGTGGCCCGGTGCGCCAGGGTGGTGAGGGTGCTGATGAAGCAGAACAGCAGCAGCAGTGGCACCGGTAGGAAGTAGAACAGGTTGGGCAGGCTGAACCAGCGCTGGGCGATCTCTGGGTGGGCCAGCGGTGTCCACAGACTGATCACCGCGATGGCGCCCAGCAGGCCCCAGATGAAATACGACGAATAGCGGTACATCTCCTCCTGCAGGCGGCCTTCGGTCTTCATGATCAGCCAGGTACTGCCCAGCTGCGCGTAGGCCAGCAGCAGGGCGAAGCCGCAGAACAGCGGGAATGGCCGCAGCCAGTCGAGCGAGCCACCAGCGTACAGGTTGTTGGCCACCGGGATGCCGTCGAGGAAGGCACCCAACGCCACGCCCTGGCTGAAAGTGGCGACGATCGAGCCGCCGATGAAGGCTTTGTCCCACCAGTGACGGTTGCGCTCGCTGGCCTTGAAGCGGAACTCGAAGGCTACTCCACGGAAGATCAGCCCCAGCAGCATCAGCACCAGGGGCAGGTACAGGGCGCTGAGGATCACCGAATAGGCCAGCGGAAACGCCCCGAACAGGCCGGCACCGCCCAGCACCAGCCAGGTCTCGTTGCCGTCCCACACCGGAGCCACGGTGTTCATCATCACGTCGCGCTCGTCCTTGTCCTTGATCGCCAGGAAAAGTATGCCGATCCCCAGGTCGAAGCCATCCATGATGACGTACATCATCACGCCAAAGATGATGATCAGTGCCCAGATCAAGGTGATATCGACGCCCATGGCTTTCGCTCCTCAGGTTGCAGTCGCCTGCGACAGGGTCAGTGATCGTCCGCCGCGGACAGGGGCCGGGCTGGGGTTTTCGCCTGGCCCGCGCCCCCGTCGACGGCGTGTTCGCCGGCATGTGGCTGCGGCCCCTTGTGCACCAGCTTGAGCATGTAGGCGATGCCGGTGCCGAACAGCACGAAATACACCAGCACGAACAGCGCCAGGCTGATGCTCATTTCGGCGGTGGTCAGCGGCGACACGGCATCCTTGGTACGCATCAGTCCATAGACCACCCACGGTTGTCGGCCCATTTCGGTGGTGACCCAACCGGCGATCAGGGCGATCAGGCCCGAGGGGCCCATCACCAGCATGAAGCGCAGGAACAGCGGCGAGCGGTGCAGCCTGTCGCCGCGGCGCAACCACAGGCTCCACAGCCCGGCGAGGATCATCAGCAGGCCCATGCTCACCATCAGCCGGAAGGTCCAGAAGATCACCGTGGAATTGGGCCGATCCTCGGGTGGGAACGACTTGAGCGCGGGGATCTGCCGATCGAGGCTGTGGGTCAAGATCAGGCTGCCCAGGTACGGCACCTCGATGGCGAAGTGGGTCTTCTCGGCCTGCATGTCCGGCCAGCCGGCGAGGATCAGCGGCGACGGTTCGCCCGGGACGTTTTCCCAGTGGCCCTCGATGGCGGCGATCTTCGCCGGTTGGTGCTCCAGGGTGTTCAAACCATGGGCATCGCCCACCAGGGCCTGGATCGGCGCTACCACCAGGGCCATCCAGCAGGCCATCGACAGCATGGTTCGCGCAGGCTCCAGGTGCTTGCCGCGCAACAAGTGCCAGGCACCGGAGGCACCGACGAAAAACGCCGTGGCGAGGAACGCGGCAATGGCCATGTGCGCCAGGCGGAACGGGAACGAAGGGTTGAAGATCACCGCCAGCCAGTCCACCGGCACCGCGCGGCCATCGATGATCGCGTGGCCCTGTGGCGTCTGCATCCAGCTGTTGGAGGAGAGGATCCAGAACGTCGAGATCAACGTGCCCAGCGCCACCATGGCGGTGGCGAACATGTGCAGGCCACGGCCCACCCGTTCCCAGCCAAACAGCATCACCCCGAGAAACCCGGCTTCGAGGAAGAACGCGGTCAACACCTCGTAGGTGAGCAACGGCCCGGTGATGCCACCGGCAAAGTAAGAGAACTGCGCCCAGTTGGTGCCGAACTGGTAAGCCATGACCAGCCCGGAAACCACGCCCATGCCGAAGTTCAGGGCGAAGATCTTTATCCAGAACATGTAAAGTTCACGGTAGACATCGCGCCCGGTCTTCAGCCAGAGCGCCTCGAGTACCGTGAGGTAACTGGCAAGGCCGATGGTAATGGCCGGGAAGATGATGTGCACCGCCACCGTGAAGGCGAACTGGATACGGGCCAGATCAAGCGCTGTGGAGCTGAATGTGTCCATGTGGTCTGTGCCTCACAGGGCGTTTTGCTACGCCGAGTTGTGATGGAGGCGCAACGAAAGATGAGCGGGCATCGATCCGTTGCCTTGACATGTCGAGGGGGTGTGGCTTGATTCTAGATCATGATTTTTGTAGCGGCGCAAACTTTTAAAGTTACGCCGCCCGGCTGTCGGCGGAAACTTTCCGGCGTTGTGTTTATCACGACAGGTTGTACGCTTGGCAATGGCTATTGCAACTTGTGATGCCCTAGGTCCCGCTAGAACAGCGGCTTATTACGCAACCAACTATTTATAGCCGATGCCTATAAATAGTTTAGGCGCTGTACGCAAAGCCTTGAGACGAAGGTCAGCCAAGGCTTTGCGTACAGCGCCCGAGGAGCGACCATGGCGACGCGACGCAAGGTACCCGGAGTACGCAACTACGATGGTCCGGCCGGTGGCTGGGGGGCTTTGAAGGCGACCGCGACGGCGGTGCGCGAGCAGATGGACACGCTCAAGGCGCCGTTGACCCTGATGCGCACCAACCAGCCGGACGGTTTCGACTGCCCAGGGTGCGCCTGGCCGGACAAGGAGCACAAGTCGACCTTCCAGTTTTGCGAGAACGGCGCCAAGGCGGTGACCTGGGAGGCGACCAACAAGCGCGTCACTCCCGAGTTCTTCGCCAACCACCCAGTGGCGACGTTGCTGCACCGCACCGATTACGAGCTGGAGGACCTTGGCCGGCTGACTCACCCGTTGGTCTACGACCACGCCAGCGACACCTACAAACCGGTGGAATGGGAGCAGGCCTTCGCCCGCATCGGCGAGATTCTCCGCGGGCTGGCGCCGAACCAGGTCGAGTTCTACACCTCCGGGCGCGCCTCCAACGAGGCAGCCTATCTGTACCAACTGTTCGCCCGGGCGCTGGGCACCAACAATTTCCCCGACTGCTCGAACATGTGCCATGAGCCGACCAGTGTCGGCCTGCCACGCTCCATCGGCATGGGCAAGGGTTCAGTGTCGCTGGACGATTTCGACGCGTGCGAGTTGGTTATCTCCATCGGCCACAACCCCGGCACCAACCACCCGAGGATGATGGGCACGCTGCACGAAGTGTCGCGGCGCAAGGTGCCGATCATGGTTCTCAACCCATTGCGCGAGCGGGCCCTGGAGCGCTTCGCCGATCCGCAGGACATGATCGAGATGGCCACCTATGGCTCCACCCGGATCGCCTCGACCTACCTGCAGGTCAAGGCTGGAGGCGACGCGGCGGCGATCAAGGGGGTGATGAAGGCGTTGCTGGAGATGGAGGACTCGGTCGGTCAGGTGCTCGATTTCGAATTCATCGCCCAGCACACCAACGGCTTCGAGGCGCTCAAGGCCGACCTGCTGGCAACCGCGTGGCCCGATATCGAACACGCCAGCGGCCTGGGCAAGGCCGAGATGGAGAAAGTGGCCGCGGCCTACGCCAAGTCCAACGCCACCATCGTCACCTACGGCATGGGTATCACCCAGCACAACGAAGGCACCGCCAACGTGCGGCTGATCTGCGACCTGCTGATGCTGCGCGGTAATATCGGCAAACCTGGTGCTGGCATCTGCCCGTTGCGCGGCCACTCCAATGTGCAGGGCAATCGCACGGTGGGCATCACGGAGAAGCCTGCGGCCGAATTTCTCGAGAAGATCGAGCAGGTGTTGGGTTTCAAACCGCCTGTCGAGCACGGACACGATTCGGTACAGGCCATGCAGGCAATGATTGCCGGCACGTCCAAGGCTCTGATCTGCCTGGGAGGCAACTTTGCCGTGGCCTTGCCCGACCCGGGCCAATGCTTCCCGGCGATGGGCAAGCTCGACCTGAGCGTCCACATTGGAACCAAGCTCAACCGTACGCACCTGCTGGTGGGCAAGGAAACCTACTTGTTCCCGTGCTTGGGGCGCACCGAACTGGATATGCAGAACGGCGAGCGCCAGGCGATTACCGTCGAGGACTCGATGTCGATGGTGCACGCCTCTGCCGGCAAACTGACCCCCGCGTCCGAGTTCCTGCGCTCGGAGCCGGCGATCATCGCCGGCATGGCCAACGCGACCTTGCCGGACAGCCTCGTGCCCTGGCTGGAGCTGGGCGCCGACTACGACAAGATCCGCGACCTGATCGAGAAAACCCTGCCAGGCTTCGACGACTACAACGCGCGCATCCGCGTGCCGGGCGGTTTCCGCATGCCGCTGCCGGCCACCGAGCGGATCTGGATGACGCCGTCGGGCAAGGCCGAGTTCTTCGTCTTCCCAGGCTTGCATGAGGACAAGGAGGTCGAGGGCGACGATGTGCTGCGCCTGATCACCTTGCGTAGCCATGACCAGTACAACACCACCATCTATGCCCTGGACGACCGCTATCGCGGCGTGTTCGGCCGCCGCGACGTGCTGTTCATGCACCCGGCGGACTTGGCGGCGCGTGGCCTGGCCCATGGCGACCTGGTGGACATCGAGACGGTCACCCACGGGCGTAAGATGCGCTACGAGCGGATCACCGCCATCGAGTACAAGATCTCGCCGGGATCGGTCGGTGCCTACTATCCCGAGGCCAACCAGCTGGTGCCGCTGGACTACATTGATGCGGACAGCGGCACGCCGTCGTACAAGTCGGTGCCGGTGCGGGTACTGCGCTCGGAGCTTAACTGAGAGGAGGGCGGTTGCAGCGGTTAGGGCAAGGCTGCAACCGCCAGCGCGGCGCCTGCGGGGAGACGTGCGGGGTGGCCAGTTGCACAAATCACGCCGCCTATTGGCGGCGCTTCTTGCGCTCATGCTACGTTGTCGCTCCTCGCCGTAGCTGGGCTAGTCTGGTCAAGACGCCTTGCTTAAGCACAAAAAGCACGCGCGCCTTGTTGGAGGTATTTGCAAAACATCCCCTTAAAGGCCTGGCTTGGCACGCATAAAGACCCAGATCCCCGTCGCGATCACCGCCAGGCAGATCAGCACGTTTTCACGGCGCAGCAGGTGCCAGGGCAAACGCCGGAGTGGGCGCATGATGGCAGCTCGTAGCCGGTCCCACAGCGGCACCCTGCCGCCGCTGAGGGCCAGGTGGGTGAAGTACAGCGTGCCCACGAACATCAACAGGGGGCTGCTCCACTGCAGCCAGGGCACCTCCTTGCACCATACGAACGCCAGGGCGGCCGGCGCGGCGCTGGGCAGTACATGGCGCAGCACCAGCAGCCCGGCACTTTGCCGATACCAGGTCGGTGGCAGCATCCAGCGGCTCAGCGGCACATCGAGCGGCGCCAAGAGCACCGCCAGGAACGTCCAGATCCGGTAAACCTTCATGCCCACGAACACCACGGCGGCGACGAACAGCGGCGACAGCAGCAGGGCGCTGCTTCCCAGCCTGTTGGGGTGGGTAACCAGCGTTGCCAGCAACAGCAGCGACAGGCTGAACCACAGGAACGCGTATACCCCGAAATAGCTGGTCGCCGGCAGCCACTGCCGCCAGTTGTCGAGCGGCTGCAGGTCCAGGCGCGCGGGCAGCTCGGGGTGCTGGTATTCGAGGGTTTGGGCGAGCTCGCTAAAACGTTGCCAATCGTAGTCGTGGAACAGGTCGGCCAGGCTGCGGCGTTGGCGGTCGCTCATGGGTTTGAGCAGCAGGGCGGTTTCCCGGTACAGCTCGGGGTCGGCGTCGAACCGGTCCAGGTTCTGCCGCACGGCGACTTCCAGGGCGTGCTGTTCGCATCGCTGGATCAGGCCGCTCCAGCGCCAGTATGCGCAGGGCAGCGCGCCCTGGGTTGCGTCCCAGCCCATGGCCTGGCACACCCGTTCGAAGAAGGCCGGGGACCACTGGGGCGCCGACTCGAGCCACGCCAGCAGGTCCTGCTCGAACTGTTCACGGCGTTCGAGCGCAACCAGCCACTCGCTGGCCAGCCACAGGTGCAGCGCGTCGATGACCTGGCGCTCCTGGCCGTCGGCCAGCCATTGCTGCATCTGCGCCAGGGACGGTTGCGGCGGGCTGGTGGCGAGTGTGGGGGCGATCTGTTCCAGAGGCAGCGCTGGCGGCGTGGATTGCGCGCTGGGGGGGCTTGCCGGCGCAGGCGCGGCAAGCACCTGCTGATCATCCTCGGCCCGCCAGGCCGCTTCGGCCAAGGCGCTCTCGTAGGCTTCGCGCAGGCGTTGGAACGCCTGCGGGTCATCGTCCGGGCGGTGCTGCTTGAGCAGCCGGGCATAGGCACGCTTGATGCTGCGTGCATCGGCATCTTCGCTGAGTTCCAGCAGTTGCCAGTGGCTCATGGCTCAGAACTCCCGCTCAAGGTCGGCCAGGTGCTCGGTCACCTCGCTGCGGGCCTTGCGGACCTGCTGCTCATCCTGGGTATCGAGCATGCGTTGGAAGTAGTTGGCCAGCCCGGCGACATGCTCGCGATCCGCCCCCAGGCGTTCCTGGTACAGGCGGTCGAGCCGGGCCAACAGCAGCGTGTTGACCTGCTGGTCGCGCGGATGCACCTTCAGGGCTTGCAGCGCGGCCAGGCGTTGGGCGATTTCCTCGGGGGGCAGGACCCCGGGGTTGTTCTCGATCACCAGCCGACGGGTTTCGCCGTTGATCGGCAGGTGCACCTGGGCTTCCAGTAAGCCGTTGTTGTCATAGGTGAAGCGTACATCCAGGTCCACTTCACCAGCCTTGCGCGGCGGCACCGCAATCTCCAACTCGCCAAGGAAGATATTGTGGCTGACCAGCCGGCTTTCACCTTGGTAGATCCCCAGCTTGACCACTGTCTGGTTGTCGCTGAGGGTCGACACGCTGCGTGAGCGACTCACCGGTACCACGGTATTGCGCTCGATGATCGGCAGGTAATGACCCGCCTGGTAACCGTTACCGTGCTGCACCGACGTCTCGATGCCCAAGGTGTAGGGGCAGACATCGGTCAGCACCACCTCTTCAAGCGAGGCATGGCGGGCCTGCAACGCGGCCTGGATGGCCGCGCCCTGGGCCACTACTTCGTCGGGGTTGAGCTGCATCGACGGGATCCGGCCGAACAGCGCGGCCACCAGCTTGCGCACCAGCGGCATGCGCGTGGTGCCGCCGACCAGGAGGATTTCGTCCAGGTCGGCGACCTTGATACGGGCATCGCGCATGGCGCGTTCGATGGGCGCGCGCAGGCGCTCGAGCAAGGGCCGAACAATTTCTGCCAGTTCGCCCTGGGTCACCTCCAGGCGCCACTCACGGTCTTGCTCGCGCAAGGTGAAACTGGCAACCGGCGCCTGCCCGAGGGCATGCCGAACCCGCTGGGCTTCGCGACGCAAGCGCTGGGCAGTGGCGGGGAGAGTGGTGTCGGGCAGGTCGGCGCGGCCGATCTTGCTAATGAAATGCTCTACCAGCAGGTCGTCGAAGTCTTCCCCGCCGAGAAAGTTGTCGCCCGCGCTGGCGCGGATTTCCATGACGCCTTCGAACAGTTCCAGGATGGACACGTCAAAGGTGCCGCCCCCCAGGTCGAACACCAGGAAATTCGCTTCGCTGCGCTGTTGCAGGCCGTAGGCCAGGGCGGCGGCGGTGGGTTCGTTGATCAGCTTGTCGACCTTCAGGCCGGCCAGTTCGCCGGCGATCCGCGTCGCTTTGCGCTGGGCATCGCTGAAGTACGCCGGCACGCTGATGACCGCGTGCTCGACAGGCTGGCCCAACGCGCGCTCGGCGTCGGCCTTGAGGCTGCGCAGCAGCAGCGCCGACAGCTCTTCGGCACGGTAGGCGCGCCCGCCGAGCTGGGTCTCGCGGGCGCTGCCCATGTAGCGCTTGAACAGCGAGGCGCTCAGTTGCGGATGGGTGTGGAGCCGCTCGCGGGCGATTTCCCCAACTACCAGTTGGCCTTCGTCGTCGAGGCCGACCACGCTTGGCGTGAGTAGCCCGCCCAGGGCATTGGGCACGATCCGTGCCTGTTCGCCATCCCAGTAGGCGACAAGGCTGTTGGTGGTACCCAGGTCGATGCCGATGATCACAATCACGCTTCCTTAAATGACGCAGCCGGGCGCCAAGGCATCCAGGCTGCAAGTATCGTCACCACGCTTGTGCCAGCGTCATGGCCTGGGTTATCGGCAGGGCCGCTGGCAGCGTTAACCCGTTTGTGGCTAGGGGCGCTCGAGGTGGTGCGAGTCCTTGGCGGTAGCATTTAGCCATAACCGCAGGGCTGACGGCAGCTAGAAATTTTCGCCGCCTGGGCCATGCTCACAGGGTTTGTTTGCCGTCTAATCAAGGAGCGTGATGGATGAAACTCATTGGCATGCTGGATTCACCCTATGTGCGCCGTGTGGCGATTTCCCTGGATCTGCTGGGGATCAGCTTCGAGCATGAGCCGTTGTCTGTGTTCAGCACGTTCGAGGCGTTTTCCCGGATCAACCCGGTGGTCAAGGCGCCGACCCTGATACTGGATGATGGCTCGGTACTGATGGACTCGACGCTGATCATCGATTATTTCGAGCGCCTCGCCAGCCCCGCCAAGTCGCTGATGCCGTCGGCGCAGCAGCCCCAGGCGCTGGCCGCGGCCCTGGGTAGCCTGGGGCTGGCGCTGGCGGCGTGCGAGAAGGCCGTGCAGATCGTCTATGAGCACAAGCTGCGGCCGGCGCAAAAGCTCCACGAGCCTTGGGTCGAGCGCATCTGCGGGCAGTTGCTGGCGGCCTGTGCCGAGCTCGACAGGCGCTGGGCGGCGCGGCCGGTGCAAGGTGAGCGGCCAGACCAGGCGGCGCTCAGTACCGCGGTGGCCTGGTCGTTCATGCAACTGATGGTGCCCGAGTGGGTCAAGGCTGGAGATTTCCCAGCCCTCGCGGCGCACACGGCGCAACTGGAGGCGAGCGAGGTGTTCAAGCGCTATCCGATCGCTTGATCGCGGGTGCGAGTCGCACCTCGAGGTTCTTTTGCTATGGCCAACCCCAGGCCAGCCGCCGGCCAGACGGTCATGGCGGATTGCCTCGCGGGGACTATCGTTGCTGGACCGAGCAGTGACTACCGACCGAGGGCAGCGCCATGAACACGAGTGATCTACTGGAACAGTTGCTTCGGGCCGGGCAGGGCTCGAAGCAGCAGGCAAGCAGCGACATGCCAGCGCCAGGTAGCCTTGGCGGTTTGCTGGGCGGATTGCTGGGTGGCGGCAGGGCAACGGCAGGTGGTGGCCTGGGTGATTTACTGGGTGGCCTTTTAGGTGGCCGCGGCGCTAGTCAGGGACGCGCCACGGGCAGCGTCAATTACGCAGCGCTGGCGTCGCTGGGCATGATGGCGTTCCAGGCTTATCAAAGCTGGCAGCGCAGCCAGGCGACTGCCCCACAACAGGCCGTGCGTACCGTGGATCAATTGTCCGGCCCAGAGGCCGACGATCACAGCCATGCAATCCTGCGCGCGCTGATTGCCGCCGCCAAGGCTGACGGACGCATCGACCCGCAAGAAGAGCAACTGATCCGCGCTGAAATCAAAGGTCACACCAGCGATCCGCAACTACAGCAATGGCTGGATGATGAGCTCAGCAAACCCCTTGATGTCGCCGAAGTGGCGCAGTCGGCCCAGGATCCGGCCATGGCAGCGGAAATGTACCTGGCCAGCGTGATGCTGGTGGATGACCAGCAGGCCGCAGAGCGGACCTACCTTGACCAACTGGCCAGCGCCCTGCAAATCGACCCGACCTTGCAGGTGCATCTGGAGCAGCAGGCCAAGGGCACCGCCTGAACCGCGGAGTTGCCTGCGCTGCTCGTCAACCTGCCGCCGGCACCTGGTGGCGTGAACCGCTGCTGGGTGCCCACTCAGCTATCACGCCGATCCGCGTCCTCCACTTGGTCCTGCCCTCGGCGATGCTTAGCTTGCGCTAGCCGCCAGCGCATCAGGTCGTCCGCGCCTGGGCCGGCCTCGATGGCGATGTCCAGCGGCGTCAGGGGTTCCCCCGTTTGCTGATCGAATAAGCCCCAACTGACGTTGGCGCCTGTTTTGCGGCTGACAAACTTCAGGGGCGGCGCTACCGCGCCGGAGACATCCAGGCGCTCGCCGATCTGGGCCAGTACCAGCATTAGCGGGGCGAGTTGCCGACCTTGTGTGGTCAGCAGGTACTCGAAGCGTTCCGGGTTCAGTTGGTAACGCCGCCGTTCGACCAGGTTATTGCCCTCCAGATGCTTGAGCCGGTCACTGAGGGTGGCGTTGGTCACCCCGGAGGATCGGCGAAAGTCATCGTATCGGCCAATCCCCAGGACAAGGTCGCGCAGGATCAGCAACCCCCAGCGATCACCGATCGCCGCCATGACGCCAGCGATCGGGCACACCATTCCGTCAAAACCTTTTGAGCGCATGAGTCATTTCCCAGGGGGCATCGAGGTGGTTCTCAGGTGGGTCTGATTATAAGAGTTGGCTGCCAAGTGGTGAAGAACAGATTGCGCAAGTACGCATGTGACTCCTATTATAAGAGTTACTGCTTGCCAGTGGCGATCGGGACCAGGATGGCGCAGGGCCGGATCGCTTCGCAGGTTGTCGCTTGCACAGCAATCGCTACGTTCACTCAACACCGAGGAACCCACGATGTCCGCTTACTCCACGTCCAAGATTTTTGTCATCGGTGGCACCGGGGCCCAGGGCCTGCCGATCATCAGCGGCCTGGTCGCCGACAGGAAATATGCCGTGCGCGCTTTGAGCCGCGACCCCGGCTCGCGGCGGGCGAAGGCCCTGCTAGAACTGGGCAACGTATCCATCGTCAAGGGCACCTTCGCCGACGAAGCGGTGCTGCGCGAGGGCTTTCGCGGCTGCGATGGTGCGTACGTCAACCTGGATGGTTTCAACACCGGGGAGAAGACCGAGCTCTACTGGGCGATGCGCTGCTATGAGATCGCCATTGAAGAGGGGATCAAGTTCTTCGTGTATGGGAATCTCGACTACGCGCTGAAGAAGGCGGGCTACGATTCGAAATTCCGTACCGGCCACTATGATGGCAAGGGCCGCATCGGTGAGTGGATCCTGTTTCAGAACGGGTTCAACCAGGCGCGCATGAGGGCTGCGCTGTTCACCACGGGGCCTTACATGGAGATGGCCGTCTCGCCGATGACGCCGATGACGCCCGCGGTCGAGGACGGTGTCGTGACCTGGCGAGTGCCGCTGGGCAGTGGTGCCGTTCCCCATGTGGCGCTCGAGGACTGTGGACACTATGTTCGCTGGTTGTTCGACAACCCCGAGCGCGGCAACGGCATGAACCTGGAGGTTGCCATCGAACACGTCGAGTACCAGAAACTGGCCGAGGCGTTCGAGCAAGTGACCGGGCACCCGGCGCGCTACATCGACACCGACCTGGACACCTACTGGCGTGGCCCGCTACAGATGGTGGCCGGTTTGCCGACCGGGTACAACGCCGACCCTAACGACAAGAGCACGATGAGCTTCGGCGACAATTTCACCGGGTTCTGGAATGTCTGGAAGCACAATATCATCCAGCGTGATTACGCCCTGCTGGATGAGATCCACCCGAACCGCATCAGAAGTGTCGAGGCGTGGTTGGCGCGGGCTGATCAACGGGGACGGGAGCTGGGGCAGGGCGGCTTGTGGGCGCGTGTCCAGCCAGAGAACTGCTTCAAGTCGCCACCGCTTCTGAAAATGCTCGAAGATGGCCGCTCGGGCGCGTTGTAGGGGCTTGAGTCACGGCGTTTGTCACTCACGGCGCTGCTGCAGCACCTTCGGTACAGTCTACCTGGGCAGCTCATCTAGACTGCCCATGCATGACGTTTGCAGGCGGAGGAAACAAGGCAACGAATCTAGTCGAAGAGGCTGCTTTACTCCCCTGCGCGTGGCGCTGTCACAAATAACTCATGATGAACGTGACCTCGGTGTTGGCAGTACCGCCCGTCACGCCCTTGTCTTGTGCGCCTGCGCCTGCGCCAGCGTTGGGTAGCGTGCGTATATACCTGGCATTCAGCGGGATCGAGAAATTGCCACCGCCTGCCGTCAGCTCGTTGAAGCTGTAATTCTTATCGAGCTGCATGGGATTCTGGTTGCTGTCGAGCAGTTGCAGGGCAATGCCTTTTGCGGTTGAAGCGTTATTTAACGCAACGATTCCCTGTGCGGCGTTCACGGCAGGTGCGGTCGGGTTGGCGGACAGGCTGTACGAGATTTTCTTGACGGTGCTGGAGCAGTTGTTCAGTAGCAGGTTGAATGCTTTGGGCAGTGTGAAATCGCCGTAGCGCGGGAAGTCCCGAGTGGAGTAGTCGCCTAACTCAACCTTCACGTCAGGTGTTTCGCAAGTTGGCGCAGGTGGCTTCATGTTGGCCAAGCGCAAGCACGGGCCGAACTTGCCAATGGCTCCGCCGATACTAGGCCCAATCCTTGACGTGGTCAGCCCGGCACAAGCATCGCTTACATCCACTGAGGCAGGGATAACAATAGAGGTTCTGAAGGGCACGTAAAACCCTTCTCTTTGCAGGTCGGTCAACATGTTGCCCAGTGTGGATCCCGAGCGGGTCGGTATGCGCCATGACTGCGTACCGCTGGTAGGGTAGTAACTGGTATCCGACCCGGTTGAGTAACGCCAGGTGGAAGTGTAGATATTGCAAATTGTAACGCCCGGTGCCCATTCGCAAACCCCTCTGCTGGAGTCGAAGGTTGACCAGTCACTAATGATGAAGTTGTAGCGTATCATGTCGCCTTCTATCGTCGCGCCCGCGGCAGCCAGGGTGAAAGCCTGCGCATGAGTTACGATGCCAGCGAATAAATAAACTAGAGTAGTGGCAAGGCGATGGAAGCGTGCGGATGTGTTTTTCATGTGTCACCGATAGTTAACCAGGCGTCGAGGGGAAGAGAAAAGACAGTCGTTATCGTCATGTCTTGGCGCGCCGCTCAACGAATCTCCAGTCAAACTCTGGATGGTCATTTTTCAGTGTGTCGATGGCCTCGGTAAGATTATCTAGTGTAAGGTTGGTGCTATGAGTGTTAGTGGGGGATTGCGTTTCTGTACATGCAGAAAGTGTAATTAAAGTGCTTGTTATAAATGCCGCAGCCAAGTAAAATGCTTGCTTGCTTGCTTGCTTGCTTGCTTGCTTGCTTGCTTGCTTGCTTGCTTGCTTGCTTGCTTGCTTGCTTGCTTGCTTGCTTGCTTGCTTGCTTGCTTGCTTGCTTGAGCGTAACTTTGTCTGAGTTTTGCATAGCGCATGCTCGATAAATAAAGCCTCGAATCTACGTGCGGATCTTCTGCTGGTTAATCAGACGATTCTGATAGCTTCTCATGCGCGACGGCGTTGGAGCGCAACGTTCCAGCAGTCATCATCTACTTTGGTTGGTTGGCGGTCCTTTCTGGCAATTGTTAGAATCCATCAGTTCTTATGGATCAATTGCAAATGCAAATTTTTCGTACTCTTATTTGCTCGGCCATGCTTGCATCCCTTGCAGGCTGCGCAACACCTGGCGAGCCGACCGGTAGCAAGCTTACTCGCAAGACCCCAGAGGCATATGCCGCCTGTGTGCTGCCCAAGTGGCAAGCGTTGGCGCCGCAGACCACGCAGAAATCGATTTCCAATGGTTATCGAATCACTGCGTCCAGCTCGGTGACCTCTGATGATGTGCTGGAAGTCGTCAAATCCCACGATGGCAGCCGTGCCACGTTCTACAAAGGCAGCTTCCTGTCCACCAATCGCCTGCGCCAGGCCGCTAAAGCCTGCCTGGATTGAAGGCACTCACAGCGGTGTGACGATGAGGCTTGGGCATGGGCGCGCACCCGGACAGGTGCAAGCGGCGGGGTACCCCGCTCACTGTGAGTGGGGTGAGATGGCAGGCCATGCGCGATGGCCTGCCGGGGGCTGTCAACGCTTGCCCGAAGCGTCCTGCTCGACCACCAGGTCCAGGACATAGACCTGCGACGGTGCGTCGGCCGGGGCGTTCTTCCACGCGTACTGCTTCACCCGCAATACGTTGCGTACACCGTCCTGATGCTCATAGCCCTCGATGGACTGGTACAGCGGGTGCCAGGCATCCTGGGTCGGCAGTTGCAGGCCGGCGTCGTCATAGCGCCGCTCGCGCACTTGCAGGCACTGGTAGTTCGGGATCAGCGGGTGGCTGCACTTGACGGTCTTGGCGGCCACTTCCAGGAACTTGATCTCGCCCTTGCTGCCGTAGCGGGTCTCTGGGGTGGCCTCGCCCTGGAACTTGAGGACCGAGCCGTCCTGGGTGGTCAGCTGCAGCAGTGGCTCCGGGGGCTGGCCGCTGATGGTGGTCCGCAGGTCACCCTTGAGCAGTTGGCCGACTTGGGCGTCCAGGTCCATCAGGCTTTTTTCGCAAGCCATCAGGGTCGAGGCGAGGGACTGCACCTTGAGCACGCCGTCCTGGTAGCTGTAGCCACCGAACTGACCGTTGCAGCCGCCGCTGATGTTCAGGTTCTGTTCGCCGAAGGTCAGTCGCAACTTGCGCTCGACACCCTTGGCCAGCGCGGCGATGGGTTTGCCCGAGGCGTCAGTGGCCGAGACCAGGTTCCAATAGTAGGCCGGCAGTGTCGGTTGGGCGGCGACAGTGGCGCTGGTGGCAGGCATCGAGGGCGATCCTTCGTGTGGGGTGGAAGCCGAAGTGCAGGCCTGGAGGAGGGCGGCACACACGGCCACGAGGAGAAGATTCTGTTTCATGATTCGCTCTTTCAGCCTTGAAAAATAAAGGGCGGCATTGGCTGCAAGCAGCCAGCACGCGCCGGTAACCCAGGGGTCGAGGCCGGCCGGGCTGGCCCGTTGCAACGACCTCTGCCGTTACCGATGGCAATGGGACAGCATTGGTTCCGTTCGGTTTCATGGTGTCAGGCAGCGAGGATGTTGCCAAATATTGCATGAGCGGCGTTGAGTACTGAGGGACGGGTGTGAAACGGGTTGTTTCGTGGGCCTTCCTCTGGGTAAAGTCGCGGCGATCACTTCAGGCCGCGTCGTCTGCTTCGCCGGCAAGGCCGGCTCCTACGGGGATTTGCCATGCTGGCCGGTTTCAATCACCTGACCCTGGCGGTCGCTCAATTGCCGCGCAGTGTCGATTTCTACCACCAGGTGCTGGGTTTCAGGCTCGAAGCCCGCTGGGCCCGGGGCGCCTACCTGAGCCTGGGCGACCTGTGGCTGTGCCTGGCGCTCGACCAGGTCCAGGCCCAAGACCTGCGGCGCAACTATACCCACTATGCGTTCTCGATAACGCAGCAGCACTTCAGCGCTTTCGCGCAACGCTTGCGCGAGGCCGGTGTGGCGCTGTGGAAGCAGGACAAGAGCGAGGGTGAGTCGCTGTACTTTCTCGACCCTGACGGCCACCAGCTCGAAGCCCATGTCGGTGACCTGCGCTCACGGCTGGCGGCTTGCCGGGCCAAGCCCTACGAGGGCATGCAGTTCTTCGATTGAGGCGCCGCAGGGCGGCGCAACCGCGCCATGTACAGGGCATCGACCAGCTGGCCGTCGCGCACCGCATAGTCGCGCAGACGGCCCTCGGCCTCGAAGCCGAACTTGCGGTACAGTGCCTGGGCGGCTTCATTGTCGGCATAGACGGTCAGTTCCAGGCGCGCCAGGTTCATCCAGTTGTCGGCAACCTCCAGTGCGCCAGCCAACAGCCGTGAGCCGATGCCCTGGCCCTGCCAGGCCGTGGCGACGCCCATGCCCAGCACGCCGGCATGCATGCGCCGCACCCGGCTCACTTGCTCGAGGCCGATATTGCCGATGACCTGGCCCTGGTGCAGCGCCACCAATTGCAAGTGCCGTTCGCTGTCCCCGGTCAGGCGCCTGCGCCAGGCATCGGCCGACTGAAAAGGCATCTGCAGGACCTGGCGGCATACCGCCGGTTCGTTGTACAGCGCGGTGACGCCTGGCACATGGGCTTCGGCAAAGCGTTCGAGGGTAATGTCCGGGTTGAGCGAGGGCACTGTATTTTCATCCTTGGCAAGACAAGTGGCAGGCTAGTGTGGTGCTTTGCAAAACACCACGCCAGTGTAAGGCGCGGCCAAGGATCGCTACCAGAGCAAGAAACCGGGTGCGCATCCACCCCGGCCTGGGTACAGTGCCTCGATCAGCCACTGCCCAGAGCCTGCCCATGTCTTGCGCCTTCACCTTGCTGCAATCGCCGGTCGGCACCCTCACCCTGGTCGCGCGCGGCGAATGCCTGGCCGCCGTGTTGTGGGAGCAGGAGCGAGAGAACCGGGTGCGCCTGGGCGCGCTGCATCGCGACGACCAGCACCCGACCTTGCGGGAAAAGGCCCGACAGTTGGGCGAGTACTTCGCCGGGCAGCGCCAACGCTTCGACCTCAAGCTGGATTTCACCGGCACGGTATTTCAACGTCAGGTATGGGCGGCGCTGCTGAGCATCCCCTTTGGCCAGACCCGCAGCTACCGCGATATCGCCCAGCAGATCGGCCACCCCAGCGCGGTGCGGGCGGTGGGCGCGGCCAACGGGCGCAACCCGATCTCGATCATCGCCCCGTGCCATCGGGTGATCGGCGCTTCGGGCAGCCTCACCGGATTTGCCGGCGGCCTGCCGGCCAAGCAGTACCTGCTGGGGCTCGAGGGGCGGCAAAGCCTGGCATTGGCGTTCTGAACCAGGTGTTCAGCCGAGCCAGGCCGCCAGGCTCACCAGCAGCAAGGTCGAAGCCGTGCCGACAAACAGGCTGTAGTGCCGATGGGCACGCCGTGCATGCTCCTCGACTTCACGCAGGTACTGCCCAGCTGGCGGCGCGTCAGGGCGGTGGCGCAGGCTTTCGGCCAGGTCGGCCAGGCGCCCGCGGATCAGCAAGCCCATCAGGTAGTAGCTGGCGCCGTAGCTGGTCAGGGTCAACAACAGGTATTTCATGTCGCCGCTTCCTTGGCGTTGAGGCAAGCCCCGAGGATACTATCGGCGCAGCCGCCTTCACCAGGCGCCAGGCTTGGATTTCATGGAAGAACAGCGATGACCCATACCGCCACCATCCCCGCCGACTCGCTTATCGCCGCGCATGCGGCCCAGGCCAGTTTTCGCCATTGTCGGGCTATCATCCTCGCCGATGAGCAGCAGCCGGCCATGGCCCTGTTCTTGCGGCTGATGGCCGACATGCCGGGCTGGATCGACCACCTCATGGCGCTGCGCAACCGTGTGGTCGCGCCAATGGGCCTCAAGGACCTCGGGCGTCTGACCGCCATCGATCCCGCCCGTGGCGCCGCCAGCTACCAGCCGGGTGAGCGGGTGGGAGTCTTCACCTTGCTCGCCAACCAGGCGGACGAGGTGCTGCTCGCCGACTGCGACCGTCACCTGGACGTGCATATCGCTCTACTACGCCGCCCGCTCGGCGCAGGCCAGTGCGAAGTACGGGTCAGCACGGTGGTGCGCACCCACAACTGGCTGGGGCGGCTGTACATGCTGGCGGTGGCGCCATTTCACCGTTTGATCGCGCCGATCGCCCTGCGTCGGTTGCGCACCTGACGGTCGGGACGCCGGCGGGCGAAACACACCTCGAGCTGCGTGATCGGGGTGCTCTGTGCCATGCTGTCGCATGCCTGGCCGGCAGGCTCCTGAGCCAGGGCGATTTGCCTTATGCCCCTCTGGTGTCGCGCCCGTAGTAGAGGATCGATGCAATGAACGCTTTTCGGCGGCTAGCTGCCAATACCCGCGGGCGCGATCTGGCCGTGGGGGACATCCATGGGCATTTCGGGCGTTTGCAGGCCTGCCTGGACGCAGTGGGGTTCGATCCTGCGCTCGATCGCCTGTTCAGCGTGGGGGATCTGGTCGACCGTGGCCCGGACAGCCCGCAGGTTTTGGCGTGGCTGGCCAAGCCCTGGTTCCATGCGGTGCAGGGTAACCACGAGACGCTGGCGATCAATCACCTGTGCGGCGGTCGCGTCGACCTGGCAACCTACCGCGCTGTCGGTGGCGCCTGGTTCCTCGATCTACCTGCGCAGGCGCAGCGGCTTTTTGTCGAGGCGTTCCAGCAACTGCCCGTCGCGCTGCAGGTCGAAACCGCTGACGGCCCGGTTGGCTTGCTGCACGCCGACAGCCCTTTCAGCGACTGGGCACAGGTGCGTGAGGGGCTGGACGATGCAGCGGTTCGCGAGGTGTGCCAGTGGTCGCGGCGGCGCCTGCAGGTTGGCGACAGCACACCCGTGCAAGGGCTACGCGCCTTGCTGGTCGGCCATACGCCGGTGCCTGCGGTCAAGGTGCTGGGCAATGTCTGGCACCTGGACACCCGGGGCTGGAGCAGTGGCTCTTTCAGCCTGCTGGACCTTGCCAGCCTGACCTTGGTCAGCCCCACAGCAGATGCATGAGCACGGCAACGGCGAGCAGCATCAGCAATATCCCCGAAGCCCGTTCCAGCCAGGGCAGGGCCAGGCCGAAGCGGCGTAGCACCCGGTGGTTGCCGATGGCCATGGCCACCAGCAGGTCCCAGAGCAGCACGGCGCTGAACATCCAGCTGCCGTAAGCCAGCTTCACCAGGGCGGTGCTGCCGGCGAGCATGCTCGCCAGGCTGGCGTAGAACAGGGCGTTCTTGGGGTTGAGGATGCCCGAGGCAAAGCCCAGGCCCAGGTTGCCCAGCCACCCCGTGGCCGTTGCAGGGCCTTGGCCTGGCTCCAGGCGGCTGTGCCCGGCATGGCGCAAGAACAGTTGCCCGATGTACAGCAGGTAGCCGCAGCCGGCCAGTTGCAAGGCGATGAACAGGGCGCTGCCGGCCTGCAGGAGCGACACCCCGGCAAAGGCCGCGACAATGAACACGCCGTTGGCCAGCGCCACTCCCAGGCATGCGCCACTGGCCACGCGCCATCCCGCGTTGGCGGCGGCGCGGGCGATCAGGAAGAAGTCCGGACCAGGGGAGAGCAGGGCGAGGAAGTGGGCGGCGGCGATGACCAGGAACTGTTGCATGGGGCGGTTTCCTTGCAGGCAAAACCGCAGTCTGGCGCTGCTCGAACGCGGGGTATTGAAGATTATTGCAAGGGCACCGAAACGGCGCTAAACCCGCGCCATGACTGGCCGATACAAGGGCTCACCCCTTGCAATGGAATGGATTCATGAGCAGCTCCGCCACCCCGCCCACCTATCAGAAACCCAAGAACCTTGCGGGCTTGGGCCGACGCTGGGGCGGGCAGATGATCGATGTGCTGGTTACCTACGCGATTTTCTTCGTGACCTTCAGGGTCGTCGAGCTCTTGCCACTGCCCGAGCAGGTGGCCACGTTGCTGGCGCTAGGGGTGCCGCTAGCGTACTACCTGTTCTCCGATGCCTTGCCCAATGGCCAGAGCGTGGGCAAGAAACTGCTGGGGATCTGTGTGGTGGACGAGCGCAGTTACCTCAATTGCAGCCTTGGGCAGTCGTTCGTGCGCAACATCACGACGCCGTTCCTGAGCATCTTCGACTGGATCTTCATCTTCTTCGGCTCGCGCAAGCGGCTGGGCGACATGCTGGCCAACACCATTGTGATCAAGGCCTGAGGCCACCGCGTGGCCTGCTTCGCCAGCAAGCTGGCTCCTACGGGCCGGTGTCGGTCGCTCACCTGCAGGAGCCGGCTTGCCGGCGAACACTGGCACCGCCGCTGCCCGCCATCGCGGCGCCTGGGGTGATGGCGGATGCCCGATACACCCCAGGCGTCACCCCAGCATGGGCCTTGAACACCCGCTGGAAGTGCGCCTGGTCGGCAAACCCCAGGCGGTAGGCAACCTCCGCCAACGCCTGACCCTGGCGCAGCAGTGCGCGCGCCTGGTTCACCCGGGCGTTAAGCAGGTAAGCATGGGGCGTCAGCCCTGTGGCGGCGGCAAAGGCGCGAATCAGCTGGTAACGCCCCATGCCGGCTTGCTCGGCCAACTGCCCCAGGTTCGGCCCGTCCAGCGCTTGCGCCTCGAGCCGCCCCAGCAGCTCGCGCAGCAGCGACGGTTGCAGCGCTGGCGCCGGCAGCAGGGCCGGGGGCGCGGCAAAATCCTGGTCGCCGATGAATGCCACCAGCGCGGCCTCTTTCGCAAGCAGCGGCGCCACTGAAAACAGCAGCGCGTTGAGTGCACAGAACTGTCGATAGACAGCCCTCGATCGCACGATCCGTGCCGCGGCCCCCGGCTCTGCGGCGGCCACCCCCGACTCCAGGCGCAGGTTGCGCAGCCATTGGGCATCCAGGTGCAGCATCTGGTAGCTCCAGGCCTGTCCTGGCTCGGGATTGCAAGCATGCACCCGCTCGGCAGGCACCAGTACCAAGGTGCCCGGGGTCAGGCGCACCTCACCCTCGCCAGCGCCGGTAAAACGGCTGAACCCGGCGTCCACCGCGCCGATGGATAAACTCGGGTGGCTATGGGCCCGGTAACAGGCGCGGCTATGGCAGGCGCGGCGGCTTTCGACATAGGGCAGGGCCGGATCGTGCCAGATTTCGCTGCGGTGAGGGGACATGGCCGGCGACCTGGAGGCTGGCGGAAAATCGCAGTCTACCTGCTGGCCACTGTGCCGGTCATTCAACTCGTCGCTGTGCTTGACGCCATGACCCGACGGGCGCGACGCTGCGGGCCCGTGAAGGAGAATAAGAATGGACCTGTCGAGCCTGCTGCTGTTCATCCCTGCCTGTTTTGCCCTGAACATGGCCCCCGGGCCGAACAACCTGCTGTCGCTGCACAATGCCAGCCGCTATGGCCTGCGCACCGCCTGTGTGGCTGGCGCCGGGCGCCTGTTGGCCTTCAGCGGCATGATCGCCCTGGCGGCCATGGGCCTGGCAGTGGTGCTGCATACCAGTGAATACCTGTTCCTGGCGATCAAGGTGCTGGGCGCCGGCTACTTGTTCTACATCGCCTGGCAGTTATGGCGGGCACCGGTGGTGCAGGCCGCAGCCACCGGCGAGCAGCCTCGCGGCACCTGGAAGCTGGCGCGCCAGGAGTTTTGGGTGGCGGCGGGCAACCCCAAGGCCATCCTGATCTTCACCGCGTTCCTGCCGCAGTTCGTTTCGGTGGGCAGCACCGTCCCGGTCGGCGAGCAGTTCCTACAATTGGGCGCGCTGTTCCTGTTGCTGGAGTGGGCGGCCATTGCCATCTATGCCGGGCTCGGTGCCTACCTGCAACGCTGGTTCGAACGGCCTGGGCCGCGTCGGTTGTTCAACCGGGTCAGCGCTGCGCTGCTGGGCTGCGCGGGCCTGGGCCTGTTGGCCGCGCGCCGCTGACGGGCTGATCCGCTGTTTTGACTGCCAGGTGATGCTTGCGCCGCTGCCCGGATGCTGGGATTTTTACCGGTCAATGCCCGCAGAGGTGCCGGGTATCAAGCGGTGGGCACGTCCCAGGAGCCAAGTGTGAAGTGGTGGAACAAAGCAGGCCAGCAGGATAAGCAAATCAACGACCTGAACAATGCGTTGCAACAGGTGCGCGAGCAACTGGTCGAAGCGCAACGGCGTGCCGCCGCCGCCGAGGCGCAGGCCACCCTGTTGTCGCAGGAGAACCAGGTGCTCACCCGTCTGGCGGGCAACTTGTCGGCGTTTTCGCAGTCCCTGGAAATGACTCAGACCTCGTTCGCCAGCCTGGCCCACAGCATGGAGCAGGAGCGCGAGTACGCCATTCGCATCCAGGGCATCGCCAGCAATAACCAGAGCAGCATCGATGCGATCGCCGACAACCTCGAGCAACTGGCCGATGCTTCTGGCGAGGCATCGGAAAAGGTCGGCAAACTCGACCACCAGGCCCAGCAGGTTGGCGGTGTGCTGGAAATCATCCGCGAGGTGGCGGACCAGACCAACCTGCTCGCCCTGAACGCGGCCATCGAGGCGGCGCGAGCCGGGGATGCCGGGCGCGGTTTTGCCGTGGTGGCCGACGAAGTCCGGACCCTGGCCCGGCGTACGGCCGACGCCACCGCCGAAATCGGCACGCTGGTCTCGGCGATTCGTGCCGACAGTGCGCAAAGCCGGGGCCACATTGCCAGCCTGGCCGAACAGTCTTCGTCCTACAGTGCCGTGGGCCAGTCCGCGGCCAGCACCATGCGCCAGTTGCTGGATATGTCGACGGTGGCGGAAAGCTCGGCATCGGTGTCGGCGCTGCGCAGTTTCTGCGAGTTGGCCAAGCTCGATCACCTGCTCTACAAGTTTCGCGTGTACAAGGTGTTGTTCGGTGTGTCGCAGGAGGGGCTGGCGGACTTCACCGACCACACCGGTTGCCGTCTGGGCAAGTGGTACCGCGAGGGCGATGGCGCCCGGCACTATGCCCACCTGGCCGGCTATCCGGAGATCGACGCGCCCCACGCAGCCGTGCACCGTGGGGCGTTCGATGCGCTCAATGCCCATGTGGCGGGGGATACCGCGGCCATGCTCAAGGCCGTGGCCGACATGGAACGCGCCAGCCTGGGGGTGCAGGAGGGGCTGGAACGGGTGGTGGCCAGCGGCGAGCAAGCGCCGGCCCTGCTGCAGCGGCGGGCTTAGTCGCGGTAGAAGGTCTGCACCAGGTGGTAACCGAACTTGCTCTTGATCGGGCCGTGCACCACGCGCAGGGGCTTCTTGAAAATAACCTGGTCGATGGCGCCGACCATCTGCCCCGGGCGCACTTCGCCCAGGTCGCCGCCGCGCTTGCCCGACGGGCAGGTGGAGAATTTCTTCGCCAGCACGTCGAAGGCCTCGCCGTTGGCGATGCGCTGCTTGAGTTTCTCGGCCTCTTCAGCGGTCTTGACCAGGATGTGGCGAGCTTGGGCTTTCATGGTGGGGTCCCTGTGTTGCGGCGCAAAAAGGGCGCCATTATGCCGCGTCGGGGTGCAAGCGCAAGCGCGCTGGCGATCGGCTCAGCGCAGTTCCGCACGGTCGCGAAACTGCTCCAGCGCCTCGGGATTGGCCAGCGCGTCGGTGTTCTTTACCGGTAACCCGTGCACCACATTGCGAATCGCCAGCTCCACCAGCTTGCCGCTGAGGGTGCGGGGAATATCGCTGACCTGGACGATCACCGCCGGCACATGGCGTGGCGTGGCGAACTGGCGGATCACCTGGCGGATGCGCTGGCGCAGCGCGTCGTCCAGTTGCAGGCCGTGACCCAGGCGCACGAACAGCACCACGCGCACGTCGCCTTGCCAATCCTGAGCGATGGCCACGCTTTCCAGCACTTGCTCGACCTTCTCCACCTGCCGGTAGATCTCCGCGGTGCCGATGCGCACGCCACCGGGGTTGAGCACGGCATCGGAGCGCCCATGGATGACCAGCCCGCCTGTCGGCAGTTGCTCGGCATAGTCGCCCTGGCACCAGACCCCCTCGAACTGGCTGAAGTACGCCTGGTGATAGCGGCTGCCATCGCGGTCGCCCCAGAAGCCCAAGGGCATCGAGGGGAAGGGATGGATGCACACCAGTTCGCCTTTTTCGCCGGTGACCGGCTGGCCCTTCTCGTTCCACACCTGCACCGCCATGCCCAGGCCCTTGCCGGCGATTTCACCACGGCGCACCGCCAGCAACGGGTTGCCGAGCACGAAGCAGGCGACGATATCGGTCCCCCCGGACATCGACGCCAGGCACAGCTCGGCCTTGAACTGGCGGTATACATAGTCGTAGCTGTGGGGCGACAGCGGCGAGCCGGTGCACAGCATCAGCCGCAGGCTGTCCAGCCGATGGGAGCTGGCCGGCTTGACCCCGGCCTGTTCCAGCGCCGCCAGGTACTTGGGGCTGGTGCCGAAGGCGTGGATGCCTTCGGCGTCGATCAGGTCCAGCAGGCGCTCGGGCCCAGGGTGCAACGGCGAGCCATCGTACAGCACCAGGGTGGCACCTACTGCCAGGCCGCTCACCAGCCAGTTCCACATCATCCAGCCGCAGGTGGTGTAGTAGAACAACACCTCGCCGGCCTTCAGGTCGTTGTGCAGGCCGTGCTCCTTGAGGTGCTGCAATAGCACGCCGCCGGCGCGGTGGACGATGCACTTGGGCACGCCGGTGGTGCCGCTGGAATAGAGGATATACAGCGGATGGTCGAAGGGCAGGGCGGTGAAGGTCGGACTGCCGCCGGGCTGGAAGAAGTCGTCCCACAGCGTGGTCGGCACCGGGCCGAATTCATCGGCACGGGTGGCGGCGCGACTGTGCGGCAGCACCAGCAGGTGCTGCAGTTGCGGCAACTGGGCGATTACCTGGTTGAGCGTGTCGACCTGGTCGAAGGTCTTGCCGGCATACTGGTAGCCGGCGCAGGCGATCAACACCCGCGGCGCGATCTGGCTGAAACGGTCGATGATGGCGTGGGCGCCGAACTCTGGCGAGCAGCTGGACCACACCGCCCCAAGGCTGCTGGCGGCGAGCATGGCGACCAGGGTCTGCCAGGTGTTGGGCATTATTGCCGCAATGCGATCGCCGGGCTGGATGCCGAGCTGGCGCAGGGCCTGTTGCAGCCCGGCCACCTGGGCGGCCAGCTGGTTGTGGGTGAGGCTGTGGCGGCTGCCATCCTCGCCCACGGCGACCACGGCCGGGCGGTCGTCGCGACGTTGCAGCAGGTGTTCGGCGAAATTCAGGGTGGCGCCAGTGAACCAGCGGGCATCGCTCATCTGCGGGCCTTCCACCAGGGCGCTGCTGGGCGGGATGTGCCAGCGCACCTGGAAGTATTCAGCCAGGGCCTGCCAGAACTGTGCGCGTTGCTCGATGCTCCAGCGATGCAGGGCGGGGTAGTCGTCCAGTTGCAGGTTGAAACGCAAGTTGACCCAGCGGCGGAAGGCGTCCATCCGGCTGGCTTCGATCTGGCGGGTGGTGGGGCGCCAGAGTACGTCGTGCATGTCAGGAGCCCTCAAAGGTAGGGTGGCCGCAGGTAGGCGCCGGCCAAGGCCGGTGCCATCCTCCTTTCACTCTAGCCGTTTCACTGCGCCAGCCAACCGCCATCGACATTCCAGGCCGCGCCGCGCACCTGGCTGCCGGCCTCGCTGCACAGGAACAGCGCCAGTTCGCCGAGATGGCGAGGGGTGACGAAGGCCTGCGATGGCTGCTTTTCCGCCAGCAGGTCGTATTGTGCTTGCAGCGGGTCGCCGCCATTGCCGGCGCGATCGTCGATCTGTTGCTGCACCAACGGCGTCAACACCCAGCCGGGACAGAGGGCATTGCAGGTGACGTTGCTGGTGGCGGTTTCCAGGCCGATCACCTTGGTCAGGCCGACCACGCCATGCTTGGCCGCCACGTAGGCGGCCTTGCCGGTGGAGCCGACCAGCCCGTGCACCGAGGCGATGTTGATGATCCGCCCCCAGCCCCGCGCCCGCATGCCCGGCAGCGCCAGGCGGCTGCCATGGAACACCGCCGAGAGGTTCAGCGCGATGATCTTGTCCCAGGCCTCGACCGGGAAATGTTCGACCGGCGCCACGTGCTGGATACCGGCATTGTTGACCAAAATGTCCACGGCGCCGAATTTACGCGCGGCCATGGCGAACAGCTGTTCGATCTGCGCCACGTCGGCCAGGTCGGCCGGATGATGGGCAACGTTCACGCCGTGCCGGGCGATTTCGGCGATGGCCGGTGCCGGGTCGCCGAAACCGTTGAGCAGGATGTTGGCGCCGGCCTCGGCCAATACCTGGGCGATCCCTAGGCCGATGCCGCTGGTGGAACCGGTGACCAGTGCGGTCTTGCCTTTGAGCGTCATGCTGTTCTCCTTCATACGATGCCGGTGGCGTAGAACGTGGCGATGACCACGAACACAGCCAGGGTCTTGATCAGGGTAATGCCGAAAATGTCCTTGTACGCCTCGCGGTGGGTCAGCCCGGTCACCGCCAGCAGGGTGATCACCGCGCCGTTGTGCGGCAGTGTGTCCATGCCGCCGCTGGCCATGGCGGCGACCCGGTGCAGCACCTCCAGGGGAATGTGCGCGGCGTTGGCCGCGGCGATGAAACTGTCGCTCATGGCCGCCAGGGCGATGCTCATGCCACCCGAGGCGGAGCCGGTGATGCCGGCCAGCAGGGTCACGGTGATGGCTTCGTTGACCAGCGGGTTGGGGATGCCGCGCAGGGCATCGGCCAGCACCAGAAAGCCCGGTAGCGAGGCGATCACCGCGCCGAAGCCATATTCCGAGGCGGTGTTCATGGCCGCCAGCAGGGCACCGCCGACCGCGCTTTTGCTGCCTTCGGCCAGGCGCTGGCGCAGGGTGCCGAAGGCGCATAGCAGCACCATCAGGATGCCCACCAGCAAGGCCGCCTGCACTGCCCAGATCGCAGTAAGCTTGGCCACATCGCTGTGCACCGGCGTGGCCATGCCCGGCAGTTGCAGGCTGTGGCTGGCGCCGTACCAGTGCGGGATCCAGTGGGTGAACAGCAGGTTCATCACCCCCACCAGAATCAGTGGTGCCAGGGCCAGCCAAGGGTTGGGCAGCGCGATGTCGTCGGCGGTCTGCGGTTCGTTGCGCAGGTCGCTACCGTAGCCTTCGCCGGCGCGCTGGGCCTTGTTGCGCTGGCGCTGCAGGTAGAGCATGCCGGCGCAGAACACGAACAAAGTGCCGATCAACCCCAGCCAGGGCGCGGCCCAGGCAGTGGTGTTGAAGAAGGTGCTGGGGATGATGTTCTGGATCTGCGGGGTGCCGGGCAGCGCATCCATGGTGAAGGAGAACGCGCCCAGGGCGATGGTTGCCGGGATCAGCCGCTTGGGGATATCGCTCTGGCGGAACATCTCGGCGGCGAACGGGTACACCGCGAACACCACCACGAACAGCGAAACGCCGCCGTAGGTGAGCAGGGCGCACACCAGCACGATCACCAGCATCGCCTGGCGGGTGCCGAGCAGGCGGATGGCGGCGGCGACGATCGAGCGCGAGAAACCGGACAACTCGATCAGCTTGCCGAACACCGCGCCGAGCAGGAACACCGGGAAGTACAGCTTGATGAAACCGACCATTTTTTCCATGAACACCCCGGTGAAGGCCGGGGCCACGGCGGCGGGGTCGGTGAGCAGCACCGCGCCGAGGGCGGCAATGGGGGCGAAGAGGATGACGCTGTAGCCGCGGTAGGCGGCGACCATCAGCAGGGCCAGGGCGGCGAGGGCGATGAGCACGGTCATCGAGGGTCTCCAACTGTTGTTTTTATGGTTGGATCCGCTGTTGGCGATATTCGTGCCAATTGTGTAACTAGTTGATTTTATTGAGTAAATATTTAATTTTTAGCAAATTTGTCTCGATCTTGAGACGTTCGTCCATCCCCTGTAGGAGCCGGCTTGCCGGCGAACACCGGCATGGCCGGTGTCATCCACCGCGTCGCCTGGTTCGCCGGCAAGCCGGCTCCTACAGGGTTGGTTGTCTCTGTTTTGAAACTCGATTTCCGTTATTGAGACGAAATACCCAGCGCGACCATTTTCTTGTACAGCGTCGAGCGCCCCAAGCCCAATGCCTGCGCCGCTTGCGGCACACTCCCGGCATTGCGGGCAAGGGCATCGACAATCACCCCCCGCTCGAACTGCACACAGGCCTCGCGATAACCCAACGACGGCGCGGCGACCTGCACCGGGCTTACCGGGCCCAGCGCATTGGCCAGGTCCTGCGCGCTCAGCCGCGGCTGGTCCGCCAGCAAGGTCGTGCGCTCCAGGACATTGCGCAGCTCGCGAATATTTCCCGGCCAGGCATGGCGCCCCAGCAGCGCCTGGGCCTCAGGTTCCAGCTCATACTGGCTGCCCAGCTCGGCGAGGATTGCCTCGCACAAGGCCGGCAGGTCCTCCAGGCGCTCGCGCAGCGGCGGTACCTCGATCGGCAGCACATTCAGCCGGTAGTACAGGTCGGCGCGGAACGTCCCCTGGGCCATGGCCGCCTGCAGGTCGATGGAGGTAGCGGCGATGATCCGCACATCGCTGCGCAGCATCTGGTTGGAGCCCACCGGCTCGTACTCCTTCTCCTGCAGCACCCGCAGCAGCTTGCTTTGCAGGGCCAGGGGCATGTCGCCGATCTCGTCCAGAAACAGCGTGCCGCCCTCGGCCAGTTGCAGCTTGCCATTGCGGCCCTTGCGCTCGGCGCCGGTGAAGGCGCCGGGGGCGGTGCCGAAGAATTCGGCCTCGAGCAAGGTTTCCGGGATTGCCGCGCTATTGATGCTGACGAAGGCCTTGGGGGCCCGTGGCGAGGCGGCGTGGATGGCATGGGCCAGCAGTTCCTTGCCGGTGCCGGTCTCGCCCAGCAGCAGTACCGGCGAGTCGCTGGCGGCGCCACGTCTGGCCCGGCGCTTGGCCTCGAGGCAGGCAGCGCTGCTGCCGACGAACTGGGCGAAGCTGTAGCGCGCCTGGCGCGCGCGCAGTTGCGAGCGGGTGCTGGCCAGCTCCTGCTGCAGGGTCGCATAGCGCTTGAGCAGCGGTGACAGGCTGCGCAGCTCGTCGAACAGGGCAAAGCCGATGGCGCCGATCAGCGCGCCATGGTCGTCATGGATCGGCAGGCGCATCACCACCAGCGGCTCGTTGGCGGTGTCGAGCATGTCCAGCAGGATCGGCTTGCCGTTGCTCACCACCTCGCGCATCAAGCTGCCGGGGATCACCGCCTCGCAGGGCTGGCCGATGGCGCTGGCGGCGTCGGCCAGGCCGAAGCGCCGGGCATAGCGCTCGTTCATCCAGACGATGCGCGCCTGGCGGTCGACGATCACCGTGCCCTCGCTGGACTGTTCGATGATCTCGAACAGCGAGCGGATCGCCAGTTGCCGGGCCTGGGGGTAGTCCTTGAGGTTGTCGTGTATCGAAGCTGTCCGTTGATTCATGATTGCCACTCCTACAGGGATCGTGTCGTGGCTATCGTCGTGGATCGAAGGCCTCGCGCAGCGCATCGCCGATCAATACCAGCAACGACAGGATCAGCGCCAGGGCAAAGAATGCGGTGAAGCCCAGCCAAGGCGCTTCCAGGTGCTGCTTGCCCTGGGTCACCAGCTCGCCCAACGAGGCGCTGCCCGCCGGCATGCCGAAGCCAAGAAAGTCCAGCGCGGTCAGGGTGGTGATCGCCCCGGTGAGCATGAACGGCACATAGGTCAGGGTCGCGTTCATCGCATTGGGCAGGATATGCCGCAGCATCACCTGGGTGTCCGGCAAGCCCAGTGCCCGCGCGGCCTTCACATACTCCAGGTTGCGCCCGCGGAGAAACTCGGCGCGCACCACATCGACCAGGGCGAGCCAGGAGAACAGCGCCATGATCCCCAGCAGCCACCAGAAATCCGGCTCGACGAAACCCGACAGGATGATCAGCAGGTACAGCACCGGCAACCCCGACCACACTTCCAGCAAACGTTGACCGAGCAGGTCGACCCAGCCACCGTGGTAACCCTGCAGGGCACCGGCGGTCACGCCGATCAGCACGCTTAGCATGGTCAAGGCGAAGGCGAACAGCAGCGACACCCGGGTGCCGTACAGCACCCGCGCCAGCACATCGCGGCCCTGGTCGTCGGTGCCCAGCCAATTGACCGTGCTCGGTGGGCTGGGGGTGGGCACCTGCAAGTCGTAGTTGGGCGTGTCGGCGCTGAACGGGATCGGCGCGAACAGCATCCAGCCGCCCTGGCCCTCGATCAGCTGGCGCACGTACTGGCTGCGGTAATCTGGCTGGAAAGGCAACTGGCCGCCGAACTGCTGCTCGGTATAGCGCTTGAGCACAGGGCTATACAGCTCGCCCTGGTAGCCAAGCAGCAGCGGCTTGTCGTTGGCCACCAGCTCGGCGCCGAGGCTCAGTAGCAGCAATGCGGCGAACAGCCACAGCGAGCCCCAGCCAAGGCGATTGCCACGAAAGCGTTGCAGGCGGCGGCGAGCGATGGGCGAGAGCATCAGCGGCCCCTCGTGTCGAAGTCGATGCGCGGGTCGAGCAAGGTGTAGCACAGGTCACCGATCAGGCGGATGAGCAAGCCGGCCAGGGTGAAGATGAACAGCGTGCCGAACACCACCGGGTAATCCCGCGACACCGCCGCCTCGTAGCTCAGGCGCCCCAGGCCGTCGAGGGAGAAGATCACCTCGATCAGCAAGGACCCGGCGAAGAACACCGTGATCAAGGCCTGCGGCACCCCGGCCACCACCAGCAGCATGGCGTTGCGCAACACGTGCCCGTACAGCACCCGGCGCTCGCTCAGGCCCTTGGCCCGGGCGGTGACCACGTACTGGCGCGAGATCTCCTCGAGAAAGGCGTTCTTGGTCAGCAGGGTCAGGGTGGCGAAGCCGCCGATCACCAGCGCGCCCACCGGCAGCACCAGGTGCCAGAAGTAGTCGGCCACTTTGCCCAACAGGCTGAGCTGGTCGAAGTCGTCCGACACCAGGCCGCGCACTGGGAACCAGTTGAGCGAGGTGCCGCCGGCGAATAGCACGATCAGCAGCAAGGCGAACAGGAACGAGGGCAGGGCGTAACCGATGACGATCAACGCGCTGCTCCAGGCAT
The DNA here is from genome assembly GCF_004519305.1 of Pseudomonas sp. RIT623. GTDB lineage: Bacteria > Pseudomonadota > Gammaproteobacteria > Pseudomonadales > Pseudomonadaceae > Aquipseudomonas. The sequence goes on from NZ_SOZA01000039.1 coordinate 43,897, forward strand.
CGAAGCGGCTGCCATGGCGGACGGCCTTGCGTATGCCCAGCGGGATCGATACCAGGTAGGTGATCAGCGTCGCCCAGAAGCCCAGCGACAAGGTGACCGGCAGCTTGTCGAGGATCAGCTCGGTGACCTTGGCGCCGCGAAAGAAGCTCTGGCCAAAATCCAGCCGCGCGTACTGGCCGAGCATCAGCCACAGGCGCTCGGGGGCGGACTTGTCGAAACCGTACTGGTGCTTGATCTGCTCGATCAGTTTCGGGTCCAGGCCACGGCTGGCCCGCGAGCCGCCCTGGAGCGCCTCGACCCGTGCGCCCGGCGCGCCGCCGCCGATGCCCTGCAGGCGCGCCACGGCCTGCTCCACCGGCCCGCCAGGCGCGGCCTGGACGATGGCGAAATTGACCAGCAGGATCGCCAGCAAGGTCGGGACGATCAGCAGCAGGCGGCGCAGGATATAGACGGTCATGGCGTTTTTCCCTGACGCGCGGCCATCTGCTCACGGGTCAACGGCGTTGGGCTGATCTCCCACCAGGTGTCCAGGCCTTCGTCATAGGCGGCCTGGATCTTGGGCAGGCCGAAGCGGTTCCACCACACCGTCGAGCTGCCAGGCGGGTAATAGTTGGGAATCCAGTAGTAGTTCCATTGCAGCACCCGGTCCAGGGCATGGGCATGGCGCAGCATGTCGGCCTGGGTGCTGGCCCGTACCAGGCCATCGAGCAGGTGATCCACGGCCGGGTCCTTGAGCACCATCAGGTTGTTCGAGCCGGGGTCGTTGGCCGCGGCCGAGCCAAAATAGGTGTACAGCTCGCTGCCCGGCGACAGGGTGACCGGGTAACCGGTGACGACCATGTCGTAGTCGCGGGCCATCACCCGGTTGACGTACTGCGCCGCGTCTATGTTGCGGATGTTCAGCTCGACGCCGATCTGCGCCAGGTTGCGTTTCCACGGCAGCAGCAGGCGCTCCATGCCCGACTGGCCATTGAGGAAAGTGAAGCTCAGTGGCTCGCCTGCCGTGTTGACCAAACGGTCGCCCTGGGGCTGCCAGCCGGCGGCCTGGAGCAGGGCAAGGGCCTGCAATTGTTGCCCGCGGACAATGCCTGAACCATCGCTAACCGGGGCGTTGAACACCTGGTTGAACACCTCGTCCGGCACCTTGCCGCGCAGCGGCGCGAGCACCTTGAGCTCGTCGGCGTCGGGCAGCCCCCGGGCGGCCTGCGGGGTGTTGGAGAACAGGCTCTGCTGGCGGATGTACAGGTTGCGCATCATCTGCCGGTTGCTCCACTCGAAGTCCCAGAGCAAGGCCAGCGCCTGGCGCACCCGACGGTCCTTGAACTGCGGCTTGTCCAGGTTGAACACGAAACCCTGGGCGATCTGCGGCTTGGCCGGGCCCAGGTGGGCGCGGCGCAGGCGCCCGTCGTCCAGCGCGGCGCCGTTGTAGCCCAGGGTGTAGGCGGTGGCGGAGTATTCGCGGTTGTAGTCGTAGCCGCCGCCCTTGAGCACCTGGCGGGCGACTTCGGTGTCGCCGAAGTACTCGATGCGGATCCGCGCGAAGTTGTACAGGCCGCGGGCCACCGGCAGGTCCCGGGCCCACCAGTTGGGGTCGCGCTCGAAGGTGATGCTGCGGCCATTGTCGATCCGGCCGATGCGGTAGGGACCGCTGCCCAGCGGCTGGTCGAAACCGGCGCCGTTGGCAAAATCACGTTGCTGCCAATCGTGCTCGGGCAGCACCGGCAGGCCTGCCAGTTCCAGGGGCAGGGTGCGGCCATGGCCCGGCTTGAAGTCAAAGCGCACCTGGCGCGGGCCTTCGACCGTCACGCCGCTGACGTCGGTGAACTGCGTGCGGTACTTCAGGCTGCCCTGGCCCATCAGCACATCGAAGCTGAAGCGCACGTCCTCGGCGCGCACCGGTTTGCCGTCGGCGAACGTGGCCCGTGGGTCGAGGTAGACCCGCAGCCAGGCATCCTCGGGGCCGCGTTCCAGGCGCTGGGCGATCAGGCCGTAGACCGTGTAGGGCTCGTCGAGCGAGCGCAGCGCCAACGGCGCGTACAGCCAGCCATCGACCTGGCTGACGCCGGTGCCGTTGTCGATGTACGGCAGGATATGGTCGAACTGGCCAATCTCCATGGCCGAGCGGCGCAGGCTGCCGCCCTTGGGGGCCGCCGGGTTGACGTAGTCGAAGTGGTGGAAGTTCGCGGGGTAGCGGGGGGCTTCACCGTAGACGGTGAGGGCGTGGGTCGGGGCGGCGTTGGCCATGCATGACAACAGCAGGCCACAGAGGCCCTGCATGAGCGCATTCAGCCGCGATAGCGTCCTCCCAGGCAACTTTGCCTGCCCTGACGCATTCGCGGATGAATCCGCTCTTACAAGGCCGGTCATCGTCTGCGATGACTTAGTCCTGACGGCTGGTCACTTCCAGCAGGTGGTAGCCGAACTGGGTCTTCACCGGGCCTTGCACCACGTTCAGCGGCGCGCTGAACACCACGGTGTCGAACTCCTTGACCATCTGGCCTGGGCCGAACGAACCCAGGTCGCCGCCCTGGCGGCTGGACGGGCACGTGGAGTTGGCCTTGGCGATTTCGGCGAAGTCGGCACCGCCTTCGATCTGGGCCTTGAGTTCGTTGCACTTGTCTTCGCTGCTGACGAGGATGTGGCGGGCAGTGGCTTGGGCCATGGGGTAACTCCTTGAGTAAAAAGGCACAGAGTAGCCTAAAAGCGATGTCTT
>NZ_SOZA01000004.1 GCF_004519305.1 Pseudomonas sp. RIT623
CTCAAGGAGTTTCGCGTTCCGTTGTCGCTGGAAGTGGGGCGCATTATAAGGGGATCTGGAAGCGCGTCAACCTTTAATTTCAATATTTTCAAATAATTAGCGAAAGGGCCGCCAGGGGCCCGCCACAAGCCTTGCAGCGCCTAGCAGATCGAGCGCCGCGCGGGCGGCGCTCGATCTCATAGGCGCTGAATGCCTAACGGCGGACACCCCTCACCACAAACACAACCTCCAGACGGACACCTCTCAACACCAAAACCCTCTCCCGACAGGCACCTCTTAACCCCAACACCTCTATATAGACAACCACCCCCAAAAACAAAGCGGGGAGGCCTACCGGCCTCCCCGCTTCTATATAGCTACACCACCAGCCAATCACTCAGCCTTGAGGCTGACCCGGCCAAACGCCTTCTTGCCCGCCTGGCACACATGGGTCGCACCCAGCCCAAACATGAAGTCACGATCCACCACCGCACCATCAACCTTCACCGCCCCCGCGCTCAGCAGATCCCGCGCCTGCGCCGAGTTCTTCACCAGGCCAGCCCGGTTCAACACCGCAGCGATCGGCAGGTCTTCAGCCGCAGCGACCTCAATCTCCGGCAGGTCCTCCGGCAGCTCGCCTTCCTTCATACGATTGCCCGCGGCACGGTGCGCATTGACCGCCGCTTCTTCACCATGGAAGCGCGCGACGATCTCCTCGGCCAGCTTGATCTTGATATCCCGTGGGTTGGCGCCCTTCTCGACATCCGCACGGAACTGCTCGATCTCTTCCATGGAGCGGAAGCTCAGCAATTCGAAGTAGCGCCACATCAGCGTATCCGGAATCGATACCAGCTTGCCGTACATCACCCCTGGCGCTTCCTGGATGCCGACATAATTGCCCAGCGACTTGGACATCTTCTTCACACCATCCAAGCCCTCGAGCAGGGGCATGGTGACGATGTTCTGCGCCTCCTGGCCGTAGGAGCGCTGCAACTCACGCCCCATCAGCAGGTTGAACTTCTGGTCGGTACCGCCCAGCTCGACATCGGCCTTGAGCGCCACGGAGTCATAGCCCTGCACCAGCGGATAAAGGAACTCATGGATCGCGATCGGCTGGTTGCTGCTGTAACGCTTATCGAAGTCGTCACGCTCGAGCATGCGCGCAACCGTGTACTGCGACGCCAGACGAATGAAATCAGCCGGGGTCAGCTGGTCCATCCAGGTGGAGTTGAACGCGACCTCGGTCTTGGCCGGGTCGAGAATCTTGAACACCTGCTGCTTGTAGGTCTCGGCGTTGTCCAGCACCTGCTCACGGGTCAGCGGCGGACGGGTGGCACTTTTGCCGCTCGGGTCGCCGATCATGCCGGTGAAGTCACCAATCAGGAAAATGACCTGGTGGCCCAGCTCCTGGAACTGGCGCAGCTTGTTGATCAGCACCGTGTGCCCCAGGTGCAGGTCAGGCGCGGTTGGATCGAAGCCCGCTTTAATGCGCAGCGGTTGGCCGCGCTTGAGCTTCTCCACCAGTTCCGACTCGACCAATACCTCTTCCGCACCGCGCTTGATAAGCGCCAGCTGCTCTTCAACCGACTTCATAGACAGACCCGCAAGGCTCAGATTCAAGGGGAGCCAACCATACAAGATCGGCCATCAAATACAAGTTTCGCAAAGGAATGTGACCCGAACGGCGTGCCGCGGCGTCTACGCGCCCTTGCGCGAAAATGGATTTGGTTATATTTTATACAGTTATTTCATCTTCATCATGTCATTCATCTTTTCCATTTCATTTTTCATTCACTTTTCAAAGTCACCTTACCTATGACCAACGAACCGCCTAAAGCGCCCCCGCTTTATCCGAAAAGCCATCTGTTGGCCGCCAGCGGCATCGCCGCCCTTCTCAGCCTGGCCTTGCTGGTCTTTCCTTCCAGCGAAGTCGAAGCCAAGAAAACCACCCTCAGTCTCGAGCTGGAAAGCCCGGCCGAACAGCTGAAGGACGAGTCCCGCGCCGCGCCGCTGGTGCAGGCCGAGCAGAACAGCGACTCGCCCTTCGCCCAGATCGAAGGCGAACAGGCCACTACCGCCGAGACCAAGGCCGCGCCCGCCGCCGTCGCCAAGCAAGAGGAAAAGGCCCCCGGCCACCGCGAAGTAGTCGTGGCCCGTGGCGATACCCTTTCCACCCTGTTCAACAAGGTCGGCCTACCGGCCAACGTGGTGCATGACCTGCTGGCGAGCAACAAGCAGGCCAAGCAGTTCAGCCAGCTCAAGCATGGCCAGGTGCTGCAGTTCGAACTGGACAAGGACGGCCAGTTGACCAGCCTGCACAGCAAGGTCAGCAACCTCGAGACCATCCGCCTGACCCGTACCGACAAGGGCTTCAGCTTCGCTCGCGAGATCAGCAAGCCCGTGGTGCGCACTGCCTACGCCCATGGCGTAATCAAAAGCTCGCTGTCGGCCTCGGCCCAGCGCGCCGGCCTGTCCCACAGCATGACCATGGACATGGCGCGCATCCTCGGTTACGACATCGACTTCGCCCAGGACATCCGCCCCGGCGACGAATTCGACGTGGTCTACGAGCAGAAAATGATGGATGGCAAGGTGGTCGGCACCGGCAACATCCTCTCCGCCCGCTTCACCAACCGCGGCAAGACCTACACCGCCGTGCGCTACACCAACAAGCAGGGCAACACCAACTACTACACCGCCGACGGCAATAGCCTGCGCAAGGCGTTCATCCGTACCCCGGTGGACTTCGCCCGCATCAGTTCGCGCTTCTCGGCCGGACGCAAGCACCCGATCCTGAACAAGATCCGCGCCCACAAGGGCGTCGACTATGCCGCCCCGCGCGGCACGCCGATCAAGGCCGCCGGCGATGGCCGCATCGAGCTGGCCGGTCGTCGCGGTGGCTACGGCAACACCGTGATCATCGCCCACGGCAATTCCTACAAGACGCTATACGGCCACATGCAGGGCTTTGCCAAGGGCATCAAGACCGGCAGCTCGGTGAAACAGGGCCAGATCATCGGCTATATCGGCACCACCGGCCTGTCCACCGGCCCACACCTGCACTACGAGTTCCAGGTCAACGGCGTGCACGTCGACCCGCTTAGCCAGAAGGTGCCGATGGCCGACCCGATCGCCAAGGCCGAGCGCCAGCGCTTCAACCAGCAGAGCCAGCCCCTGATCGCCCGCATGGATCAGGAAAAAGCCACCCTGCTCGCCGCCAACAAGCGCTGAGCCCATGGCTCTCTATCTGGGTGTGATGTCCGGGACCAGCCTCGATGGCCTGGACATCGCCTTGATCGAACAACACGAGCAGCCCCGGCTGCTCGCCACCCACTACATTCCCATGCCCGTCGACTTGCGCCAGGATCTGCTCGGGCTTTGCGCCAGCGGCCCAGACGAGATAGCCCGGGCGGCATTGGCGGAGAACCGCTGGGCCACCCTGGCCGCTCAGGGCGTCAATCACCTATTGGCCACCCGAGGCTTGGGGCCCGATGCGATTCATGCCATCGGCAGCCATGGCCAGACGGTTCGCCATGAACCAGCCCGCGGCTTCACCGTGCAGATCGGCAACCCGGCGTTGTTGGCCGAGCTCACCGGAATCTGCGTGGTGGGCGACTTTCGTCGCCGCGACGTGGCAGCTGGTGGCCAGGGCGCCCCCTTGGTACCAGCGTTTCACGAAGCGCTGTTCGGCCAGCTCGGCCAGCGCCTGGCGGTCCTCAACGTCGGCGGCTTCAGCAACCTGAGCCTGATCGAGCGCGACCAGCCGGTGCACGGTTTCGACTGCGGCCCGGGGAACGTGCTGCTGGATGCCTGGATCGAACGTAAGCAGGGCCAGGCTTTCGACGCCAACGGCGCCTGGGCGGCCAGCGGTAACGTCCGCCCAGACCTGCTGAGCGCCTTGTTGAGCGATCCATTCTTCGCCGGCAGTGGCCCGAAGAGCACCGGCCGCGAGGTATTCAACCTGCCCTGGCTGGATGCGCATCTGGCGCGCCTGCAGGCCTACCCGGACCAAGATGTCCAGGCAACTCTGCTGGAACTGACGGCAAGCAGCATCATTGACTCGTTGCGCCAGGCACAGGACCGCACCGAAGCCCTGCTGGTCTGTGGTGGCGGTGCGCGTAACGGTGCATTGATGGCGCGCCTGGCCGCGCTGCTGCCAAGCGTCAAGGTCGCCAGCACCGCCGCACATGGCGTGGACCCCGACTGGGTCGAAGCCATGGCCTTCGCCTGGCTCGCCCACTGCTGCCTCGAAGGCATTCCCGCCAACCGCCCCAGCGTCACCGCCGCCAAGGGCCTGCGCATTCTCGGCGCGATCTACCCCGCCTGAGCCCTCACCCGCAGAATGCAAAACGCCGCGCAATAGCGCGGCGTTTTGCATTACAGCCAGCCGATCAGATCGAGAACGACGAACCGCAACCGCAGGTGGTGGTGGCGTTTGGGTTCTTGATCACGAAGCGCGAACCTTCCAGGCCTTCCTGGTAGTCCACTTCGGCGCCAGCCAGGTATTGGTAGCTCATCGGATCGACCACCAGCGCCACGCCTTCGCGCTCGACGATGGTGTCGTCGTCGGCGACGTCTTCATCGAAGGTGAAACCGTACTGGAAGCCCGAGCAACCGCCGCCGGTCACGAAGACGCGCAGCTTCAGGCGATCATTGCCCTCTTCGCTGACCAGGGTCTTGACCTTGTGCGCGGCCCCGGGGGTGAACTCCAAAGCCGTGGGGGTGAAGGTTTCGACGCTCATGTTGATTCTCCCGGCGCAATGCCGCCATAAAACTCGATGGGGCGTATTATCCGCTTGTCCGAGAAAATCGGTCAACAATACGAAAGCTGCAAGTGACAAGCTACAAGCTGCAAGCCAATCGCAACACGATCACTTGCAGCTTGGGCCTTGCAGCTCAGCGCCGCTCTTAAGGCAGCAGACCGGCGTGGGACAGGCCCATGCGCTCGTCGAGGCCGAACAGGATGTTGAGGTTCTGCACCGCCTGGCCCGACGCGCCCTTGACCAGGTTGTCGATCACCGACAGCACCACCACCAGGTCACCGCCTTGAGGCCGGTGCACGGCGATACGGCAAACGTTGGCACCGCGCACGCTGCGGGTTTCCGGGTGGCTACCGGCCGGCATCACGTCGACGAACGGTTCATTGCCATAGCGCTTCTCGAACAACGCCTGCAGGTCGACCGAGGTATCGGCGACCGTCGCGTACAGGGTGGCATGAATGCCACGGATCATCGGCGTCAGGTGCGGCACGAAGGTCAGGCCAATTTCCTTGCCCGCCGCCTGGCGCAGGCCCTGGCTGATTTCTGGCAGATGCCGATGACCCTTGACGGCGTAGGCCTTCATGCTCTCCCCGGCTTCGCAGAACAGCGAACCGACCGCAGCGCCACGCCCGGCGCCGCTGACGCCCGACTTGCAGTCGGCGATCAGCCGCGATGGGTCGGCCAAACCGGCCTCCAGTAGCGGCAGCAAACCCAACTGGGTGGCGGTCGGGTAGCAGCCGGGCACGGCGATCAGGCGCGCCTGGCGGATCTTCTCGCGGTTCACTTCCGGCAGGCCGTAGACCGCATCCTTGAGTAGCTCAGGCGCGCCGTGGGGCTGGCCGTACCACTTGCCCCATTCGTTGGCGTCCTGCAGGCGGAAGTCCGCCGACAGGTCGATGACCTTGGTGCCAGCGGCCAGCAGTTCACCGGCCAGGGCATGAGCCACGCCATGGGGGGTGGCGAAGAACACCACGTCGCAAGCGGCGAGGGCCTTGCTGTCCGGCACACTGAAGGCCAGGCCGTCGTAGTGGCCACGCAGGTTCGGGTACATGTCGGCAACCGCCACGCCCGCCTCGGAGCGCGAAGTGATCACCGCCACCTCGGCCTGTGGGTGCTGCGCCAGCAGACGCAGCAGTTCGACACCGGTGTACCCTGTGCCGCCGACGATACCGACCTTGATCATGACACTTGCCCCTTATCAACCAGTCCACTGGAAAGCGCACGATAATAGGGGCGCCGAGCGCCTGTAACAACTCTTCGGATGACCCTTCGGGCCCTTGGCCTCTACTATCTGACGACCGTGAAAACCTGAAGGAACCCTCCATGCTCTATCTATGGATCAAGGCGCTGCACATCGTCAGCGTGGTCTGCTGGTTCGCCGGCCTGTTCTACCTGCCACGCCTGTTCGTCTACCACGCCCAGAGCCAGGACAGCATCAGCCTCGAACGCTTCATCACCATGGAGCGCAAGCTGTATCGCGGCATCATGAACCCAGCAATGATCGCCACCTATGTGTTCGGCGGCTGGATGCTGTATCTCAACCCGGGCTGGCTGAGCCAAGGCTGGCTGCATGCCAAGCTGACCCTGGTCGCCGTGCTTACCGTTTACCATCACATGTGCGGCGCCCAGCGCAAACGCTTCGCCGCTGGCACCAATACCCGCAGCCATGTCTACTATCGCTGGTTCAACGAAGCCCCGGTGCTGATTTTGCTGGGTATCGCAATTTTGGTGGTGGTCAAGCCGTTCTAAGGGTAACCCGTCATTTACAAGGAGTTTCACCATGTCCCTGCCCGCGTCGCTACAACATCTGCGCTTGCCCCTGGTGGCCGCGCCGATGTTCCTGATCTCCAACCCCGCACTGGTCCTGGCCTGCTGCGCCAATGGCGTGGTCGGGAGTTTCCCGGCCCTCAACCAGCGCGACAGCGCGGGCTTCAAGGCCTGGCTCGAAGAGATCGAGGCAGGGCTGGCGAAACTGGACCAACCAGCGCCCTACGCCGTGAACCTGATCGTGCATGCGAGCAACCCCCGCCTGCAGGCCGACCTGGCCTTGTGCGTCGAGCACCGGGTACCGATCGTCATCACCAGCCTGGGCGCGGTGAAGGAAGTGGTCGATGCCGTGCACGGCTATGGTGGCCTGGTGTTCCATGACGTGACTACCCGCCGACACGCCGAGAAGGCCGCCGAAGCTGGAGTAGACGGCCTAATCGCCGTGGCGGCGGGCGCAGGCGGCCATGCCGGCAGCTGGAGCCCGCTGGCGCTGCTGGCCGAGATCCGTCAGTTCTTCGACAAGACCGTGCTGCTGTCGGGCTGCCTCAACCACGGCCATGAGCTGCTGGCCGCCCAGGTACTGGGTGCCGACCTCGGCTACATGGGCACGCGCCTGATCGCCACCCGCGAAAGCCAGGCCCAGGACGCGTACAAACAGATGATCCTAGGCGCCAAAGCCGCCGATGTGGTACTGACCCCGGCAGTCTCTGGCATCCCCGCCAGCTTCCTGCGCCAGAGCCTGGAACAGGCCGGCTACGACCAGGCGACGCTCAAGGGCAACCACGAGGCCGGCAAGCTCAAGCCGATCGGCGACGAGGCCAAGGCCTGGAAGACCATCTGGTCGGCGGGACAGGGGGTTGGTGAGATCAACGACCTGCCCAGCATCGCCGAGCTGGTCGAGCGCCTGAGCGGCGAGTATCGCGCGGCGCTGGAGCGTACCCAGCAGCTGCGCAGCAACGTCTTGTAGCAAAGCGGCCAGGCTGTACACTAGGCGCCCCTCACGCCCCAGGAGCCTTGCATGACCCGTTACGCCTTGATCACCGGTGCTTCCAGCGGCCTGGGCCTGGCCCTGGCGGAAGCTCTGGCACGGCGCGGGCGCAACTTGATCCTGGTGGCGCGCCAGCGCGAGACGCTGGAGCCGGTGGCCATCGAACTGACCCAGCGCTTCGGCGTCGAGGTGCTGTTCCGGGCCTGCGACCTCAGCCAGCCCCTACGCCTGTCAGGCTTCGTCCTGGAACTGGAGGAAGGTGAGCGGCGCATCGACCTGCTGGTCAACTGCGCCGGGCAGCGTACGTATGGGCCGTTCCTGGCCCATGAGTGGGCCGACGAGCAGGACCTGCTGGAAGTCAACATCCTGGCCCTGAGCCGGCTGTGCCACGCCATCGGCAACCTGATGGCAATCCAGGGGGGTGGGCAGATCCTCAATATCGCCGGCCTGGCGGGTGTCGCTCCCGGGCCGTGGATGGCCGCCTATGCCGCCAGCAAGGCCTATGTACTGAGTTTTTCCGAGGCACTGCGTGAAGAGCTGCGCCGTACCGGCATCAAAGTCTCAGTGTTGTGTCCGGGCCCGGTACGCTCCTCGAAACGCCCCATTCCCCGTCTTGACGCCAGCAGCCCCAGCCCCGAGGAGATCGCCCTGTACACCGTGCGCGCCCTGGACAAGAACCGCGCGCTGATCCTGCCTGGGCGCCGCAACCGCTGGCTGGCCTTCGCCCCACGCCTGCTGCCGCGCTGGCTGACACGCAAGCTCGCCGGGAGGATCCACCGCCGCTATTGCCCCGCCGGCCTGGAATAAGCACTGGGCGAGCGCCCCTTGCCTCAGTACACTCGGGCCCATACTCACCATGGAGCACGTGCTGTGGACGATTTATTCCTCAAAATCATCAACCGGGAAATCCCGGCGGATATCATCTACGAAGACGAGCAGATCCTCGCGTTCAAGGATATCGCCCCCGCGGCGCCGGTTCATTTTCTGGTCATCCCCAAGAAGCACATCCGCACCCTCAACGACCTGACCGAAGAGGACAAGGCCCTGGCCGGGCACATCCTGTTCACCGCCCAGCGCCTGGCTGTCGAGCAAGGCTGCGAGGAAGGCTTCCGTGTGGTCATGAACTGCAACCCGAAAGGCGGCCAGACCGTCTACCACATCCATATGCACGTGCTTGGCCAGCGCCAGATGAACTGGCCGCCGGGCTGACCCAAGGCAAGCTCCACCCGGACGATTGAGGTAGACTGTCGGGCATCACTTCAGCGGAGGTGCCCGATGGCTACCGAACGTCACTACTCGCCGCTCGACCGCTTGTTGCTGCAGGCCGATACCGCCATGCGCACCTTGCTGCCCTTCAGCGGCCAACCCGCCCGCCCTTCACCGGCCATCGTCCAGCCGGACGCCGAACTCGACGAGCAACAGGCCCGCCATGTTGCCGGCCTGATGCGTATCAACCATACCGGCGAAGTTTGCGCCCAGGCGCTGTACCAGGGCCAGGCCCTGACCGCCAAGCTGCCCCAGGTGCGCAAGGCCATGGAGCACGCGGCGGAAGAAGAAATCGACCACCTGGCCTGGTGCGAACAACGCATCCGCCAGCTCAATAGCCACCCCAGCGTGCTCAATCCGCTGTTCTATGGCATGTCGTTCGGCATCGGCGCCCTCGCCGGCCTGGTCAGCGACAAGGTCAGCCTGGGCTTTGTCGCAGCCACCGAACACCAGGTGTGCAAGCATCTGGACGAACACCTGGAACAAATCCCTGAAAGCGACGGCAAGTCCCGGGCGATTCTCGAACAGATGCGCGTCGACGAAGAGCATCATGCCGAGTCAGCCCTTGAAGCCGGCGGTTATCGCTTCCCGGCACCGGTGCGCTTTGGCATGAGCCTGCTGGCCAAGGTCATGACCAAGAGCACCTACCGCATCTGAGGAACACCGGATGGATCGCTTCGACGCCAAGGACCTGGCACGCGCCGTAAGCGCAGGTATTCTGCAGCCCGGCCAGGACCAAGCCCTGCTGGACTTCCTGCGCCGCCAGCCCCAGGCTGGCGGCAGCTTCCAGCTGGCCCATGTCGCCTTCTACTTCGGCGCCTTGCTGATCATGGGCGCCATGGGCTGGTTGCTCACCGAAGCCTGGATGACCCTTGGCGACGGCGCGCTGCTGGCCATCGCCATGGTCTATATCGGCGGCATCACCCTGTTCGCCCTGTCGATGCAACGCCGCGGCCAACCCATCGCTGCCGGGGTGCTGGGCGCCGTGGCGGTGAGCATCGTGCCGCTGGCGGTGTTCGCCATCGAGCGATTGGCCGGCTGGTGGCCGCTGGATGATGCACAGGGTGACTATCACCACTACTACACCTACGTGCAGGGCGGTTGGCTGGCGATGGAAGCGGCGACGGTACTGGCCGGCCTGCTGATGCTGCGGTTGATTCCCTTCCCGTTCATCGTCATGCCGATTGCCGTGGCACTCTGGTTCATGTCCATGGACCTGAGCGAATGGTTCTACGGCGATGTGTTCAGTTGGGAGCAACGCCGCACGGTGTCGCTGTGGTTCGGCCTTGGCCTGCTGCTGGTATTCGTCGTGATCGACGGGCGCACCGAGCGGGACTATGCCTTCTGGGGCTATCTCGCCGGACTGACGGCGTTCTGGGGCGGGCTGACCTTGCTCGACAGCGCCAGCGAGTGGGGCAAGTTCCTGTACTGCCTGATCAACCTGGGGCTGATGGGCCTGGCGGTGCTACTGCGCCGACCGCTGTTCATGGTGTTCGGGGCGATGGGGGTGGCGGCTTACCTCGGCTACCTGTCGTACGAAGTGTTCGCCGACTCGCTGTTGTTCCCCGTCGTGTTGACCCTGATCGGCCTGGGCGTGATCGTGCTGGGGGTGCAGTACCAGAAGCGCCGCGAGCGGCTCAGCGAGTCACTGCAGGCAAAGCTGCCACAGTGGCTACAGGCAGCGTTGCCGGCATTGCGTCGCGGATAGACGCCATCACCGGGCAAGCCCGCGCCCACGACTGTCCGTGCAGCAGGCAGCGTGGGCGCAGGCTTGCCCCGCGTTCGTCTCAACCCAGTTCGACAATCTCGTAGCCGTGGCTGATTTCCACGCCGGCACGCTCGAGCATGATTGACGCCGAGCAGTACTTCTCGGCCGACAGCTCTACCGCGCGCTTGACCTGCGCCTCTTTCAGCCCGCGCCCTTTGACCACGAAGTTCATGTGGATCTTGGTGAACACCTTCGGGTCTTCACTGGCACGCTCGGCCTCGAGGAAGGCTTCGCAGCTTTCCACCGCCTGGCGCGATTTCTTCAGGATGCTCACCACATCGAAACTGCTGCAGCCGCCCAGGCCCAGCAGCAGCATTTCCATCGGACGCACACCGAGGTTGCGGCCTCCGGCTTCGGGCGGGCCGTCCATGACCACGACATGGCCGCTCCCCGACTCGCCGAGGAACATCGCTTCACCGGCCCACTGGATGCGTGCCTTCATCTATCCGGACTCCAAATGCGTAAAAGGGTGTCAGCTTAGACCTTGCGGCGCCGTCGGAAAAGCTCAAGCCGTGGCGCTTTTGTGCCGATGCAGGGTGAAGTGTCTGATAAGCTGGCGCCAAACGACTGGCGCCAACCGCCAGACGATCTATAAAAAGCCAATGCGTAGCATCGAACAGGATTTCGTGATGGTCTCCTCAGCCCTGCCACCCAAGATCAAGAACATCGACAAGTTGCTGGCCCACTGCCAACGCCGCCGCTATGCCGCCAAAAGCAGCATCATCTGCGCCGGTGATAGGGCCGAGACGCTGTCGTTCATCGTCAAGGGCTCGGTGACCATCCTGATCGAGGACGACGACGGTCACGAAATGATCATCGCCTACCTCAACAGCGGTGATTTCTTTGGCGAACTGGGCCTGTTCGAGCCAGCCGGCCAGGAGCAGCAACGCAGCGCCTGGGTACGGGCCAAGAGCGAATGCGAGGTGGCCGAGATCAGCTACGACAAGTTTCGCGAGCTGGCCCGCCAGGATCCGGAGATCCTCTATGCCCTTGGCAGCCAAATGGCCCAGCGCCTGCGCAACACCACACGCAAGGTCGGCGATCTGGCGTTCTTCGACGTCACCGGCCGCGTCGCCCGCTGCCTGCTCGACCTGTGCAAGCAACCCGATGCCATGACCCACCCCGATGGCATGCAGATCAAAATCACCCGCCAGGAAATCGGTCGTATCGTCGGTTGTTCACGGGAGATGGTCGGCCGCGTCCTCAAGGACCTCGAGGAGCGTAGCCTGGTGCAGGTCAAAGGCAAGACCATGGTGGTCTACGGCACCCGTTAATCCTGCGGCAGCCCCGCAAGTACCTGCTCATACGCCTGGCTCAGGCGCTCGAACCAGGGCACGGCCGGAGCCACTTCGTGCAAGGCGATATGGCTGTCGGCCCGGCAGCGCTGCTCGAGATCACAACACTCGTTGAACCGGTTGACCGCGGCGACCATCGCTTCGCGCTCGTTGTCCAGCAACAGCGCGCCATGCACCAGCACCACCGGGCGCTTGCCACCCAGGCCCTGGCGCCAGCGCTGGGCGGTGCCGACCAGCTTGCGACCGTTGAGGTTAACGTTGTAACGGCCGTCGCAGAAAGCCCCGTCGATCTCGCCCACCGACGCCACTCCACCCCATTCGCGCAGCACTTCGCACAGCGGCAGGCACAGTCGCTCGTAGGCGTTCTCGATGCGGCCATGGTCGCCTTCGCTGCGCGGCGCGGCGTAGACCAATGCCACGTTCACGGTTGCATGGGATTGCGGCACAGGCTCGCCACCGGTTTCGCGCAGCAACACCGGCCAACCGGCAATCGCCAGCTCCGCGCAGGCGGCCTCGAAGTTGTCCAGCCGGCTCATGCGTCGGGGCATGACCAGGGCATGGTCGGTCGGGCGCCAGAACAGCACGCCGGATTCGCGCTCGCCGCGGCACACGGCGGCCAGCAGGTCCTGTTCGGCGTGCAGGCCCTGCTCGACAGTGAGGGCCAGGGGTTGATCGGTCATTGATCCACCTTTGATGTGATGTTCATCGGACTCATCACGGGGCAAGCCCGCTCCCACGCTGGGACGGTGCCGCAATGAGGCCCTCGAATACGAAAAAGCCGGCAAAAACGCCGGCTTTCGGTTCGATCAGTCCAGTTGCTGAACGGTCTTCTTCACTTGCTCGGGGAAGAACAACCGCTGCAGCTCCAGCCCCGGCTGCTCTGCGCGCATGAACGCCTCGCCGACCAGGAAGGAGTAAACCTCGTTGATTTCCATCAGCTCGACATCGGCTCGGTTGAGGATGCCGCTTTCGGTAATCGCCAGACGGTCACGCGGGATGCGCGGCAGCAGGTCGAGGGTGGTCTCCAGGCTGACCTCGAAGGTATGCAGGTTGCGGTTGTTGACCCCGACCAGCGGTGTGTCGAGGGTCTTCAGCGCACGCTCCAGTTCATCGCCGTCATGCACTTCGACCAGCACATCGAGGCCGACATCCTTGGCCGTGGCCGCCAGCTCGGCCATTTTCACGTCGTCCAGCGCTGACACGATCAACAGCACGCAGTCGGCACCCAGGGCGCGGGCTTCGACGATCTGATAAGGATCGACCATGAAGTCCTTGCGGATCACCGGCAGCGAAACGGCGGCACGCGCCTGCTGCAGGTAGATGTCAGCGCCCTGGAAGTAGTCCACGTCGGTCAGCACCGACAGGCAGGTCGCGCCACCCTTCTCGTAGCTGACGGCAATTTCCGCCGGCACGAAGTTTTCGCGGATCACGCCCTTGCTCGGCGAAGCCTTCTTGATTTCAGCGATGACCGCCGGCTGCTTGCGCCTGGCCTGCTCGATCAGGGCATTGGCAAAGCCACGCGGGGCATCGGCCGCCTTGGCCAGGCGCTCGAGCTCACCCAGGCTGACCCGCGCGCTGCGCTCGGCCACTTCCTGGAACTTGCGGGCGATGATCCTTTCCAGCACCGTCGGTACACTCATGCTTCGTTCTCCACCTTGAATACCGCGGTAAAGGCGCCCAGTTCCTGGAGCTTTTCCCAGGCCAAGCCGGTGTGCAGGACATCGTGAGCCAGCTCGACACCCTGGGCCAGGGTCATCGCGTGATCAGCGGCATACAGCGCCGCGCCAGCGTTGAGCACGATCATCTCGGCGGCCTTCTGGCCGTTCTCGGTCTTGCGCCGGCCCAGCGCGTCGCGGATCAATTCCAACGACGCCTGCGGCCCTTCGACTGCCAGGCCGTGCAAGCTCTGGCTCTTCATGCCGAGGTCTTCGGGTTCGACCCAATACTCGGTGATCTGGTCGTTCTTCAGCTCGGCGACGAAGGTCGGCGCGGCCAGACTGAACTCATCCAGGCCATCCTTGGAGTGCACCACCAGCACATGCTTGCTGCCCATGCGCTGCAGCACTTCGGCCAATGGGCGGCACAGGGCCTGGGTGAACACCCCGACCACCTGGTGTTTCACGCCGGCCGGATTCGTAAGCGGGCCCAGCATGTTGAACAGGGTACGCAGCCCCAGGTCGCGACGCGGGCCGGCGGCGTGCTTCATGGCACTATGGTGGGTCTGGGCGAACATGAAGCCGATGCCCAGGCTGTCGATGCAGCGGGCCACCTGCACCGGGGTCAGGTTCAGGTAGATACCGGCGGCTTCCAGCAGATCAGCGCTGCCGCTCTTGCCGGACACCGCGCGGTTGCCGTGCTTGGCCACGGTGCCACCGGCTGCCGCGATGACGAACGCCGAGGCGGTGGACACGTTGAAGATATTGGCGCCGTCGCCACCGGTGCCGACGATGTCGACCACGCTGTCGAGGGTCTTGAGCTCGACCTTGGCGGCCAGCTCACGCATCACCGACACCGCGCCGACGATCTCGTCGATGCTCTCGCTCTTCATGCGCATGCCCATGAGGAAGGCGCCGATCTGCGCCTCGCTGCACTGGCCGGTCATGATCTGGCGCATGACATCGCGCATTTCCTCGGTGGACAGGTCCAGGTGGCCGACAATGCGGCTCAAAGCGGTCTTGATTTCCATGATCGGTCCTTAACGGCGTCCGCCGGTCTGCTTGAGGAAGTTGGCGAACAGCTCGTGTCCCTGCTCGGTGAGGATGGATTCCGGGTGGAACTGTACCCCCTCCACGTTCAGGGTTTTATGACGCAGGCCCATGATCTCGTCGACGGAGCCGTCTTCATGGGCGGTCCAGGCGGTCACTTCGAGGCAATCAGGCAACGTGTCGCGCTTGACCACCAGCGAGTGGTAGCGGGTCACGGTGAGCGGGTTGTTCAGGCCGGCGAACACCCCCAGGTCGCGGTGGAACACCGGGCTGGTCTTGCCGTGCATCACCTGGCGCGCGCGCACCACGTCACCGCCATAGGCCTGGCCGATGGACTGGTGACCCAGGCACACGCCGAGGATCGGCAGCTTGCCGGCAAAGTGCAGGATGGCCTCGATGGACACACCGGCCTCGCTCGGCGTGCAGGGGCCCGGGGAGACAACGATGCGTTCGGGGTTCAGGGCTTCAATCTGGGCGATGGTCATTTCGTCGTTGCGAATGACCTTGACCTCGGCACCGAGCTCGCCGAGGTACTGCACGACGTTGTAGGTGAAGGAGTCGTAATTGTCGATCATCAGTAACATCTGGAACGAACCTCTTGAATACTGACTTTTGATTCGAGCCTTCCCTGCTGCCATGGGCGCGGGAAAATTCCGCGGTGAGCGGCGGGTGAAGCGAAAGGAAGGCAAACAGGAGCGGGCCGGCTAGCCGGCAGGAGATAAAGTCAGGCGCGCCAACGCCAACGGGCGACGGCCTTGATAACGCGCATCAAGAGTTTGCTGACGATCAACACGGGGTAGGTCTCGTTCATACGTCAGGGCACAGTAGCCTACCGGCGCGGCGGGCGCAATATGCCGGTAAACACGGGGAAATGAATGCAATGGCGGACAATGCGCGATGATTTGCTATGGTCATGCCGCTTGCTTCGATAAAAACAACGAAAAGGACATCATGCATGCACACGGCCCCCTTCCTGTGTTCCGCCCTCGGCATTCTCGCCCTTGCCTGCAGCCAGGCCATGGCCTCGCCCTCGCCCTATTCGTCGCTGATCGTCTTCGGTGACAGCCTCAGCGACGCCGGGCAGTTTCCCGACCTGACCGGCGGCACCCCAGGCATGCGTTTCACCAACCGCGACGCCAACGGCAACTACGCGCCGGTCTCACCGATGATCCTCGGCACCAGGCTGGGTTTCTCCGGCGCGGCACTGGGCCCCTCCACCTCGCTGACCAACCAGTTGCAGGGTATCCCCGACGGCAACAACTGGGCGGTGGGTGGCTACACCACGCAGCAGATTCTCGACTCGATCACCGACACCTCGAAAGCCGTGATCCCGCCTGGGCGTCCCGGTGCGGGCGTGGTCCTGCGCGAGCGTGACGGTTACCTGGCCAACGGCCTGCGCGCCGACCCCAATGCCCTGTACTACCTGACCGGTGGCGGCAACGACTTCCTCCAGGGCCTGGTCAACAGTCCCGCTACCGCAGCCGCAGCAGGCGCCCGCCTGGCGGCCAGCGCCCAGGCGCTGCAACAGGGCGGAGCGCGCTACATCATGGTCTGGTTGCTGCCAGACCTGGGACAGACACCGAACTTCAGCGGCACGCCCCAGCAAGGAGCGCTGTCGCAACTGTCCAGCGTGTTCAACCAGTCGCTGGTCAGCCAGCTCGGGCAGATCGACGCCGAGATCATTCCGCTCAACATCCCCACCCTGCTGCAGGAGGCCCTCACCAGCCCCGCCCAGTTCGGCCTGGCCACCGACCAGAACCTGGTCGGTACGTGCTACAGCGGCGACGGCTGCGTGGGCAACCCGGTCTACGGGCTGAACGGTACTACCCCGGACCCGACCCGGCTGCTGTTCAACGACTCGGTACACCCGACCATCGCCGGCCAGCAGCTGATAGCCGACTATGCCTATTCGATCCTGGCCGCGCCGTGGGAGCTGACCCTGCTGCCGGAAATCGCCCACGCCAGTATCCGCGCCCACCAGGATGAACTGCGCAACCAGTGGCAGACGCCCTGGCAGGCCGTCGGTCAATGGCAGGCCTTCGTCGCCACCGGCGGCCAGGACCTGGACTTCGGCAGCCAGCGCAGTGCCGCCAGTGGTGACGGGCGCGGCTACAACCTGACCCTCGGCGGCAGCTACCGGCTGGATGAGGCCTGGCGCCTGGGCCTGGCCGCCGGGGTCTACCGGCAGAAACTCGAAGCAGGCCAGCACGACTCGGACTACAAGCTCGACAGCTACCTGGCCAGCGCCTTCGCCCAGTTCCGCCAGGATCGCTGGTGGGCCGATGCGGCGTTGACCGCCGGCCACCTGGACTACCGCGACCTCAAGCGCACCTTCGCCCTGGGCGTGAACGACCGCAGCGAGAAGGGCGACACCGATGGCGAGGCCTGGGCCGTCACCGGCCGGCTGGGCTACAACCTGGCGCCCGAGAGCAGCCACTGGCAACTGGCGCCGTTCATCAGTGCCGACTATGCGCGGGTCAAGGTCGATGGCTACGACGAGAAGAGCGGCCGCTCCACGGCGCTCGGTTTCGACGACCAGGAACGTACATCGCGCCGGCTCGGAGGCGGCCTGCTGGGTAGCGTGCAACTGCTGCCGACGACAAAGCTGTTTGCCGAGGTGGCCCGCGAGCATGAGTTCGAGGACGACCAGCAGGACCTGCGCATGCACCTGACCAGCCTGCCGGCCAACGACTTCACCCTCACCGGCTACACACCGCACAGCAACCTGACGCGGGCCAGCCTGGGGGTGAGCCATGAACTGGTGCCGGGGGTGCACCTACGGGGGAACTACAACTGGCGCAAGAGTGATGAATTGACTCAACAGGGGCTGAGCCTGGCATTGAGCCTGGATTTCTAAGCTGACGCGATCGCCGTAGGAGCCGGCCTTGCCGGCGAACACCGGCAAAGCCGGTGCCAGGCACCGCAGTGCCTATTTCGCCAGCAAGGCTGGCTCCTACAGTTTCGAACCTGCCTCTGCGCCCTTGGTGGTCTGCTCGGCCAGGGCCACCGCACGGAACATCGCCCGACGCTTGTTGATGGTCTCTTCCCACTCCAGCGCCGGCACCGAGTCGGCGACAATGCCGCCACCGGCCTGCACATGCAGTTCGCCGTCCTTGATCACCGCGGTGCGGATGGCGATGGCGGTATCCATGTTGCCGTTCCAGGCAAAATAACCCACCGCGCCGCCGTAGACACCGCGCTTGACTGGTTCGAGTTCGTCGATGATTTCCATCGCGCGGATCTTCGGCGCGCCCGACAGGGTACCGGCTGGCAGGATCGCCCGCAGTGCGTCCATGGCGGTCAGGCCTTCGCGCAGTTGACCAGTGACGTTGGACACGATATGCATGACGTTCGAGTAACGCTCGATCACCATCTTCTCGGTCAGGCGCACACTGCCGGTGGACGACACCCGGCCCACGTCGTTGCGCCCCAGGTCGATCAGCATCAGGTGCTCGGCGATTTCCTTGTCGTCCGACAGCAGGTCGTCTTCCAGGGCGCGATCGGCCTCTTCGGTAGCGCCACGCGGGCGGGTGCCGGCGATCGGGCGCACGGTCACCAGGTTGTCTTCGACCCGCACCAGCACTTCAGGCGAGCTGCCGACCACATGGAAGTCGCCGAAATTGAAGAAGTACATGTACGGCGTCGGGTTGAAGCAACGCAGCGCCCGGTAAAGGTCGATGGGCGCTGCCTTGAAGTCGATGGACATGCGCTGGGATGGCACTACCTGCATGCAGTCGCCGGCCAGGATGTATTCCTTGATCCGGCCCACGGCGTTTTCATAGTCGTCACGGGTATAGCTGGAACGGAATTCCGGCTCGGCCGCCTGTGGGCCGCTCAGGTCCAGGCCGCGGCGCGGGGCGATGGGCTGGCGCAGCGTGGCCAGCAGCCCTTGCAGGCGCGCCTGGCCCTGCTCGAAAGCCTGCTCGTTGGCCGGGTCGACCAGCACGATGGCGTGCATCTTGCCAGCCAGGTTGTCGAACACCACCACCGCATCGGAAACCATCAACAGGATGTCCGGCACGCCCAGCGGGTCCGGGTTCGGGCTGGCGCCGAGGCGTTTTTCCACATAACGCACGCAGTCATAGCCGAAGTAGCCGACCAGGCCACCGTTGAAACGCGGCAAGCCCGGAATATCGGCGACCTTGTAGCGCTCCTTGAAGGCCTCGACGAATGCCAGCGGGTCCTCGACATCGTGGCTTTCCACCTCGACACCATCCTGCAGGATGCTCACGTGGTAGCCATGCACCCGCAGCACGGTGCGCGACGGCAGGCCGATCATCGAGTAACGGCCCCATTTTTCGCCGCCCTGCACCGACTCGAGCAGGTAGGAGTTGGGTTGGTCGGCCAGTTTCAGGTAGATCGACAGCGGCGTGTCGAAGTCGGCCAGGGTTTCACAGGCCAATGGGATGCGGTTGTAGCCGGCAGCGGCCAGGCGCAGGAATTCTTCGCGGGTCATGGGTAGCCTCGGAGCAAGCAGCAATGGAGTCGGGCAAACGGACGTACCGGCGGGCGCCGGTGGGCAGGAGTCAGGCGCGCCAGCGCCAACGGGCCAGGGCCTTGATGACTTTCATCCAGAGTTTGCCGGTAACCGCCACGTTATTGTCTCTGCTGTGCGGGGCTTGAAGGTCTGCCAACGTTATCCCAGTGTCGGTGACGACGCAACCGGGCAACAACAGGCGCAGGTCGCCGAGCACCAGGCTGGGCGACTCCTCGTCGATAGGCCGGCCATGGTTGTAGCCATAGCTCAGGCCCACGCACTGCACCCCGGCGGCCTTGGCGGCCAGCACATCGCTGCGCGAATCGCCAATGAACAACGCCTGGCACGGCTCGACGCCGGCCATCTTCATGACGAACAGCAGGGCCGCCGGGTCGGGTTTCTTTTGCGGCAAGGTGTCGCCACCGATGATCCAACGGAAGTAGCGGCCGATCTTCATCTGGTCGAGCAAGGGGGCGACGAAGCGTTCGGGCTTGTTGGTGATCAGCGCCATCTCCACCCCCTGTTTGCGCAGCCAGCGCAGGGTGTCGCGCACACCGGGATAGACCACGGTCAGCTCATGGCTTTCGGCATAGGCCTCCATGAACAGCGCCAGCGCGCGCTCGGCCAGATCGGCCTCGACAGCCTGGTGGTCGAGGCCGCCGGCCAGCGCGCGGCGTACCAGTACCTCGGCGCCGTTGCCGACCCAGTGGCGTACCGCCTCGAGCCCTGCCGGCGGGCGCCCGAGTTCGAGCAGCATGCGGTCGACGGCTGCGGCCAGGTCGGGAACCGAGTCGATCAGGGTGCCATCCAGATCGAACATCACCAGCCTGGGCAGCGTCCCCGGGAACAGCTGCTCGAAGCCACTCATGCGCGGGCCAGCGCCAGTTCGGCACGCATCTTGTCGATGACCTGCTTGTAGTCCGGGGTGTTGAAGATCGCCGAACCGGCGACGAAGGTATCGGCGCCGGCGGCGGCGATCTCGCGGATATTGCCGACGTTGACGCCACCGTCGATCTCCAGGCGGATATCGCGGCCGCTGGCGTCGATCAGGGCGCGGGCCTCACGCAGCTTGTCGAGGGTGCCGGGGATGAACTTCTGGCCGCCGAAACCCGGGTTGACGCTCATCAGCAGGACCATGTCGATCTTGTCCATCACGTACTTCAGCGCATCCAGGCTGGTGGCCGGGTTGAACACCAGGCCAGCCTTGCAGCCGCCGTCCTTGATCAGTTGCAGCGAACGGTCGATGTGCTGCGAGGCTTCCGGGTGGAAGGTGATGTAGGTGGCGCCGGCCTCGATGAAGTCGCCGATGATGCGGTCGACCGGGCTGACCATCAGGTGCACGTCGATCGGCGCGGT
Organism: Pseudomonas sp. RIT623; assembly: GCF_004519305.1. Classification (GTDB taxonomy): domain Bacteria; phylum Pseudomonadota; class Gammaproteobacteria; order Pseudomonadales; family Pseudomonadaceae; genus Aquipseudomonas. The sequence goes on from NZ_SOZA01000004.1 coordinate 20,362, forward strand.
CACGCCGTACTTGCGCAGGGCGCTGCAGACCATCGGGCCGATGGTCAGGTTGGGCACGTAGTGGTTGTCCATGACATCGAAGTGGACGATGTCGGCCCCGGCGGCCAGGACCTTGTCGACGTCCTCGCCCAGGCGGGCGAAATCGGCGGACAGAATGGAGGGGGCAATAGCGTAGGGCTGCATGGCGCACCTGTTGGGCAGAATCACGGTGGCGCGCATTGTAACTCAGGGAAGCGGATCGGGGCTGATTGGTATCAAGACAAGGTCGCAGCCCCGCAGGAGTCGGCTTGCCGGCTCCTGCAAGTCGATACCTTCTATCGCGAATCAGGCGGGCTGCTGGGTCCTCAGCTTTTCGCTGCGCCCGCGCAACCACTCCAGGGTCAGCAGCAGGATCACCGAGAAGGCGATCAGCAAGGTGGCCGCCGCCGCGATGGTCGGGCTCAGGTTTTCGCGGATGCCGCTGAACATCTGACGCGGCAGAGTGGCTTGCTCAGGCCCGGCGAGGAACAGCGTGACCACCACCTCGTCGAACGAGGTGGCAAAGGCGAACAGTGCCCCGGAAATCACCCCCGGCGCGATCAGCGGCAGGGTCACCCGGCGAAACGCCAGTAACGGCGAGGCCCCCAGGCTGGCGGCAGCCCGCACCAGGTTGTAGTTGAACCCCTGCAGGGTGGCCGACACGGTAATGATGACGAACGGCACCCCTAGCACCGCATGCACCAGGATCAACGAGGTAAAGCTGTTGCCCATGCCCAGCGGGGCGAAGAACAGATAACTGGCCACGCCGACGATCACCACCGGCACCACCATCGGCGAAATAACCAGCGCCATCACCAGCGACTTGCCGGGGAAGTCGCCACGGGTCAGGCCAATGGCCGCCAGGGTGCCGAACACCATGGCCAGCAACGTGGCTGCCGGGGCAACGATGATGCTGTTCTTCAGGGCACGCATCCACTCGGCCGAGGCGAAGAAGTCCTGGTACCAGTGCAGCGAGAAGCCTTGCAGGGGATAGACCAGGAAGCTCCCGCTGTTGAACGACAGCGGAATGATCACCAACACCGGCAACACCAGGAACAGCAGGATCAGGCCGCACAGGATGCGCAGGCTGTAGAACCACACCCGCTCCACGGGGGACATGTAAGGGCTCAGCATGACAAGGCTCCTCAGCTCAGGCGCAGGCGGCTGGCGCCGACCAGCCAGCTATAGATCAGGTACAGCAGCACGGTGGCCAGCAGCAACAGTCCGCCCAGGGCGGTGGCCATGCCCCAGTTGATGCTGGTGTTGGTGTAGAAGGCGACAAAGTAGCTGACCATCTGGTCGTTCGGGCTGCCCAGCAACGCCGGGGTGATGTAGTAGCCGATAGCCAGGATGAACACCAGCAGGCAACCGGCGCCGACACCGGCGTAGGTCTGCGGGAAGTACACCCGCCAGAAACTGGCGAACGGGTGGCAGCCCAGCGAGATCGCCGCGCGCATGTAGCTGGGCGAGATGCCCTTCATCACGCTGTACAGCGGCAGGATCATGAACGGCAACAGAATGTGCACCATGGAGATGTACACGCCGGTACGGTTGAACACCAGCTCCAGCGGCTGATCGATGATGCCCATGGCCATCAGCGCGCTATTGATCAGGCCGCCGGATTGCAACAGCACGATCCACGCCGCCACCCGTACCAGGATCGAAGTCCAGAACGGCAACAGCACCAGGATCATCAGCAAGTTGCTCTGCCGGGTCGGCAGGTTGGCCAGCAGGTACGCCAACGGATAGGCGAGCACCAGGCAAATGGCGGTGATCACCACCCCCATCCATAGGGTGCGGGCGAAAATATCCAGGTAGATGGCCTGGTCGGGCGTGGCCTTGGCCAGCTCACCAAGGTCGTCGATGCGGTGGTCGAGGGACGCCAGCAGGTAGAACGAAGTGACCGTGCTGGTGTTGCGACGGATCGCCTGCCAGTAGGCAGGATCGCCCCAGCGCTCGTCGAGCGTCTGCAGGGCTTCTTTATAAGAGCCAGGCTCGGCCTTGAACGGCAGCGCCCGCGCGGTCTTGGCCAACAGGCTGCGGTAGCCGGCCAGCTCCATGTTCAAGCGCTTGGAAAGGTCACCCAGGGTCTGGTTCTTGCGAGACTCGGCCAGGTCCTGGCTCAGGGCCTTGTAGACCTCCTCGCCCGGCAGGCTCTTGCCATCCCACTGCGCCACTGCCTCGACGGTGCGCGGCAGGCCGGCGACCACTTCGGGGTTGCCGACGCTCTTGTACAGCAGTGCCGCGATCGGCACCAGGAACACCAGCAGGAGGAACAGCGCCAGCGGCGCGATCAACGCCTGGGCCTTCCAGCGGTTGACCCGCTCGGCATGCTTGAGGCGCTGCTTGAGGCTTGGACCTGCGCCTTCGTTGAGGGGCATTGCAATGGCCATGACGAACTCCGGAAAACGGGAAAGGGGCGGTTCGCCGGCAAGCCGGCTCCTACGAATGGATTGCGCGTTCCTGTAGGAGCCGGCTTGCCGGCGATGGGCCGCACAGCGGCCCGTGACTACTTCTTCGCCGCCCAGGCGTTGAAGCGTTGCTCCAGCTGTTCGCTGTTGTCGGCCCAGAAGGCCACGTCGATCTGCACCTGGTTGGCGATGTTCTCAGGGGTAGTCGGCATGTCCTTCTTCACCGCGTCGGCCAGCAGCGGGACGGCCTTGGAGTTGGCCGGGCCGTAGGCGATGTTCTCGGAGTAAGTCTTCTGCTGCTCGGGCTGCACGGTATAGGCGATGAATTTCTTCGCCTCGTCCACATCCTTGGCGCCTTTCGGGATGGCCCAGGCGTCGAAGTCGTAGATACCGCCGTTCCACACCACCTTGAGGTTGCTCTCCTTCTGTACCGCGGCGATGCGGCCGTTGTAGGCCGAGCTCATGACCACGTCACCCGAGGCCAGGTACTGCGGCGGCTGGGCACCGGCTTCCCACCACTGGATGCTCGGCTTGAGTTCGTCGAGTTTCTTGAAGGCGCGGTCCTGGCCTTCCTTGGTCGCCAGCACCTTGTACACCTCTTTGGGTGCGACGCCGTCAGCCATCAGGGCGAATTCGAGGGTGTACTTGGCGCCCTTGCGCAGGCCGCGCTTGCCCGGGAATTTCTTGGTGTCCCAGAAGTCGGCCCAGCTGGCAGGCGCGCTCTTGAGTTTGTCGGCGTTGTAGGCCAGCACCGTGGACCAGACGAAGAAGCCCACGCCGCATGGCTGGATGGCGCCAGGCACGTAGTCGGCTTCGTTACCGAACAGTGCCGGATCGAGCTCTTCGAACATGCCTTCATCGCAACCCCGGGCCAACTCCGGCGACTCTACCTCGACCAGGTTCCAGCTGACGCTCTTGGTGTCGACCATGGCTTTGACCTTGGCCATCTCGCCGTTGTACTCACCGGCGACGATCTTGCCCTTGCCCGCCTTTTCCCATGGCTCGTAGAACGCCTTGGTCTGGGCCGCCTTGTTGGCGCCGCCAAAGGAGATCACGGTGAGGTCGGCCGCCATGGCCTGGCCGGCGGCGAACAGCCCCAGGGCCAGGGCGGTCAGTTTCAACTGCTTGCGCATTATTATTCTCTCCACAGTACAGGGTTGGTGACGCAAACCATCAGTGAGCTTCGCTGATCGGATCGAGCGCGCGGGCGTGCTCCACCTCCCAGCCCAGCGGTACCACATCGCCCACGGCCAGGGCCGGGTCGAGCTCGGCGATTGGCTGCTTGACGAAGAAGTCGGCCTTGCCGCAGACCTCCAGGCGCACCCGCACGTGGTCGCCCAGGTAGATGAACTCGGCCACGCGGCCGGAGAAGCGGTTGACGCAGCGCTCGCTGTGGCCATTCAGGCGCACGCGCTCGGGGCGGATCGACAGGGTCACCGGCTCGCCGGCCTGGCCGACATTCACCGCCAATGCCTCGACCCGCTCGCCGCGGGCCAACTGCACCTGGCAGCGGTTGCCGTCACTGGCCAGCAAGGTGCCGTTGAGGCGGTTGTTCTCGCCGATGAAGTTGGCGACGAAGGTGTTGCGGGGTTCTTCGTAGAGCGTGCGCGGATCGGCGATCTGCTGGATTTCGCCCTGGTGGAACACCGCCACCCGATCGGACATGGTCAACGCCTCGCCCTGGTCGTGGGTCACGTAGACCACGGTTACGCCCAGGCGCTGGTGGATATGCTTGATCTCCATCTGCATGTGTTCGCGCAGCTGTTTGTCGAGGGCGCCGAGCGGTTCGTCCATCAGCACCAGCTGAGGTTCGAACACCAGGGCACGGGCCAGGGCCACGCGTTGCTGCTGGCCGCCGGAAAGCTGGCCGGGATAGCGCTTGGCGAAGGCATCGAGCTGGACCATGTTGAGCACGCGCTTGACCCGCTCGCTGATGTCGGTCTTGCTCAGGTTGCGTACGGTCAGCGGGAAAGCCAGGTTCTCGGCCACGGTCATGTGCGGGAACAGCGCGTAGTTCTGGAACACCATGCCAATGTCGCGCTTGTGCGGCGGCACGTTGTTGATCGAGCGGCCGGCCAGTTGGATCTCGCCGGCGGTGGGGGTCTCGAAGCCGGCGAGCATCATCAGGCTGGTGGTCTTGCCCGAGCCGGACGGGCCAAGCAAGGTGAGGAACTCGCCTTTACGGATGTCCAGGTTGAGGTCCTTGACGATCAGCGATTCACCGTCGTAGCTCTTCTGCACACCCCGGAAGCTGACCAGCGCCTCGTTCGAATTCGCCTCGCTCATGCCCTGCACCTTCTTGTTGGAATGACTGCGTGAGCCAAGCGTAGAAGAAGCGCAAGCGCCCAGAAATCGGGGCGGCTGAGAGAATGCCCTCATCCGGGTGGAAGAGTTGTTGTAAGGATCGCCCTACAAGGATGACGCTCCCAGACAACTATGACGCCTTGGATCGTGGCAGCGGCGGTTCAAGTCCTGGATTACCTGTCGTAACCAGAACACTCACACCAACTTGTGCTCCATGGCGTACTTCACCAGTTCCGCCAGCGAGTTGACCTTGAGCTTCTGCATCAAGCGCGCCTTGTGGGTGCTGATGGTCTTGCTCGACAGCGCCAACTGCTGGGCAATGTCGTTGACGTTGGCGCCCTGGGCCAAGCGCTCGAACACGGAAAACTCTCGCTCGGACAACAAGGTATGCAGGGGCCGGGTCTCGGTCAGGCCCACTTCGAACACCATGCGGTCGGCCAGGGCTGGGTCGATGTAGCGCCCGCCTCCGGCCACCCGGCGAATGGCCGTCAGCAGCAGGGCCGGGTCGCTGTCCTTGGTCGCATACCCCGCAGCGCCTGCCTTCAGCGCGCGGGCCGCCATCTGCGCCTCGTCATGCATAGACAACATCAGGATCGCTGGCGGTCTGGTCAGCGCACGGATCCGCGGGATCGCCTCCAGGCCATTGACCCCGGGCATGGAGATATCCAGCAACACCACCTCGCACGGGGTATGACGCAAAGTGTCCAGCAACTGCTCGCCATTGCCCGCCTCGCCCACCACCTGCATGTCCCTGGCCAGGCCGATCAACTGCTTGATGCCCTCGCGGACGATGGTGTGGTCTTCGGCCACCAGCACTCGAATCACGGTCGTGTCTCCTGTTGCAAAGGAATCGCCACGCTCAGGCTAGTGCCCTCGCCCGGTTCGCTATCGAGGGTCATGCTGCCCCCAAGCATCAGTACCCGCTCGCGCACGCCAACCAGGCCGAACGAGGTTGGCCGCGCCGCGTCGACGACGAAGCCGGCGCCATCGTCTATGACGGTCATGCGCAAGGCATCCTGTTCGTGCGCCAGGGTAATCTGCACGGTATGCGCCCTGGCGTGGCGCATGACATTGGTCAGCGCCTCCTGGAGGATGCGGAACAGCCCGGTGGCCTTGGCATCGCTCAAGGTTGGCAGGTGGTCCGGCACCTGCACCAGGCAGGGAATCTGCGTGCGAGCCTCGAAACGCCGGCCTTGCCATTCGATGGCCGAGGCGATCCCGGCGTCGAGAATCGGGGGGCGCAGGGCAGTGGCCACATCGCGCACCAGCTGGAACAACTGGGCGATCAGGCGCTTCATGCTGGCCAGGCGCTCATTCAACCCGGCATCCAGCTCGGCGTAGGCCAGCTCGCACATCGACACTTCCAGCTTGAGCACGGTCAACATCTGCCCAAGCTCGTCATGCACTTCCCGGGCGATCCGGGCTTTCTCTTCCTCGCGCACGCTTTCCAGGTGCGCCGACAGTTCGCGCAGCTGCTCCTGGGAGGCGGCCAGGGCCAGCTCGGCCTGCTTGCCCTGGGTGATGTCCCAGACCACGCCGTCCCAGACCATGCGTCCATCGGCCAGGCGCCGGGTGGTGGCCTTGATGTCGGCCCAGCGCCTGGCGCCGTCACGGGTAAGGATGCGGCCCTGCCAGGACCAGTCACGGTCGCAGGCCAGGGCCAGGTCCTGGACCCGGTGATAGTCGGCGCGATCCTCGGGGTCGACCAGGTTGCGCAGGCCCATGTCCGGGTGCTGGATCTCGGCGGGCGTGTAGCCGACCAACGCCGCGCTGCCCTCGCTGATGTAGGGGAACTCCGGATCACCTTCGGCCGGGTCGCGCTCCAGGCGAAACACCAGGCCCGGCACGTTGCCGGCGATGCCCTTGAGCCGTGCCTCGCTCTCGCGCAGCGCCGCCAGGGCACGGCGCCGCTCGGTGATGTCGGCGACGAACACCACCAGGTACTCGGCATCGCGAAAGCGCAGGAACGACAACGACAGCTCCACCGGCAGCTCGCTGCCGTCGGCGCGTCGGCAAAGGGTCTCGAACTGCTGGTCGGCGCCGTCACCGGCCCGCGCGCGTTTCCACAATTGCAGCCAGCGGTCCATGTTCAGGTTGGGTTCGATAGCGGCCAGTGGCTGCTCCAGTAATGCCCCCTCGGCAAAGCCGAGCATGTGCTCGACAGCGTGGTTGGCGTAGCGTACATGGCTGTCCCAGTTGACCCAAAGGATGCCCAGCGTGCTCTGGTCGAGGGAAAACTGGCTCAGCCGCAGGGCTTCTTCACGTACCTGTCGCGCCAGCAGGCTTTCCCGCGCAGCCAGCAAGGCCCGCTCCAGCCTGCGCTGCTGCCGGCGTTGCCATACCAAGGTGCCCAGGGTGCACAGCAACAGCAGGCCAAACAGCAGGGCGAGGTTCTGCCAGAAACCTGCCGACTCCGAAAACCTGGGGTACTTGGGTTGTAACCAGCGCTGGTGCAACTGCTCCAGCGTCTTCGCCGGCATGGCTTGCAGCGCACCTTCGAGCACCTCGGCAAGCTCCGGCCAATCGCGCCGCGAGCCGACCCGCAACAGCTGTGGCAAGCCGATATCACCGACCACCGCCAGGTCGCCGAACTCGCTCTCGCGGGACAGGCGGCTGAGCTGCGCCTCGTCCAGCACGGCGAAACTGGCCTGGCCAGCCAGCACCAGCTGCAACGCCTCGCGCTCGTTGGGCACGCCCTGCAGGTTGAGGTTGGCGTAGTTGCTGCGCAGGTAGTCGGCCAGGGTGCCGGGCATGCGCACCGCCACCCGTTCGCTGGCGCCGAGTTTCTCCAGCTCCACCGCAACGCCGCCACTGCGCAGGCCCACCACCAATTGCGGAATGCGCATGTAGGGATCACTGAACAACCACAGGCGCAGGCTCGTCGGGGTCTGGGTCAGCCCGGGGGCGAAATCGATCTCCCCGGCCTGCAAGGCGTGCTCAAGGGCCGCCTGGTCCGGGAAACCGCGCCAGGTCAGATCCAGTTTCAGCGCCTGGGCAATGGCGCCGACCAGTTCCACGTTGGCCCCGTAGAACTGTTGCAAGCGGCGGTCGAACTGGGCATAGGGCGCCTGCAGCACCAGGCCGACCCGCAGCGCACGGTGTGCATCCAGCCATTGCTGCTGGGCCGGCGCCAATACCACCGCCGGCGGCGCCTCCGGCCTTGCCAGGGCGATCAAGGGTAGACACAACCAGCCGATAACCCACAGGCAACGCACTCGCTTCATCTCTACGCTCGTCTTGGCAATGATGGCCGCCTGGCGTGGCCGTCGCGGGCAAATACCATTAGGCTGCCGGTATGATTCTGGCCTTGGATTGATCGATGTTCACACTTTATCGCACGACGCTGGCAATGTGCTGCCTGGCAGCGGCCCTGCCGCTCGGGACGCAAGCCGCCGATGCCGAACAACCGCAAACGGCCGCCGAAACGGCTGCCCCTGCCCCGCCCCCACGTCCTGCGCTGCTCGAGCGCAGCCAGGACGATGCCCTGGCCCTGGAACGCCAGGTGCCCAAGGCCGAGCAGCAGATGCTGCAAGCCAATGACGAGAGTTTCCTGGCGCTGTGGAAGCCAGCCAACGACAGCGACCCCAAGGGCGCGGTCATCATCGTCCCTGGCGCCGGCGAGAGCGCCGACTGGCCCACCACCGTCGGCCCGCTGCGCCGCGGCTTCCCCGATGTCGGCTGGGGCACCTTGAGCCTGAGCCTACCCGACCGTCTGGCCGAACGCCCGCAGGCGCGGGTCGACGCCAAGCCTGCGCCCGCGGCCGAGGCAGAAAAGGACCAGGGTGAATCAGCCCCAGCCAAGGACACCCCGGCCGACGCCAACGCCAACGTCGCCCAGGCCACCGCGCCTGAGGCGGATGCCGCCGAAAGCACCGACGCGGTGGAGGCCGACGAGCACACCGCCGAGGAGGATGTCGAACGCATCTTCGCCCGCCTCGACGCCGCCGTGGCCTACGCCCAACAACAAAAGGCGCGCAGTATCGTCATGCTCGGCAGCGGCAGCGGCGCCTATTGGGCAGCGCGCTACCTCAGCGAGAAGCAGCCGCCCCAGGTGCAGAAACTGGTGATGGTCGCCGCCCAGACCCCGGCGCGGGTCGAGCATGACCTACTGAGCCTGGCGCCGACCTTGAAAGTGCCGACCGCCGACCTGTTCTACGCCACCCGCAGCCAGGACCGCCTGGCCGCGCAACAGCGCCTGCAAGCCAGCAAGCGGCAGAAGGACAGCCAGTACCGGCAGTTGTCGCTGCTTGCCATGCCGGGTAACAAGGCCGCGGAGCAGGAGCAATTGCTGCGCCGGGTACGCGGCTGGTTGACGCCCAAGGAAGACTGACACACCACGCACCCGTGGGAGCCGCCTTGCTGGCGAACACCAGCGCCGCAGTGCCTGGCACCGGCTGCGCCGGTGTTCGCCGGCCAGCCAGTTCCTACAGGCAGCGGTCAGATCAAAGCCCGCGCCTTTTGCGGATCATCGCATAAGCCTGGTGCAACTCCCGAGTGTGCTCGGTCGCCTCGCGCACTTTCGCCTCGCTGGCACCGCTGCCCACCAGCTTGTCCGGGTGATGCCGACTGAGCAGCCGCCGATAGGCCTGCTTGACCCGATCGGCTTCGGTGTCCGGCTCTACCCCCAGCAGCCGCAATGCCGCCGCATAGGTCATGGTGCCGCCCTCGACCGCCGACTTGCGCGGTTCATACTCCAGCGCCAGAGCCTGCACCTGATTGCGGCTCAGCCCCAGTTGCTGCCCCCAGCCCAGCAGCAGGTCGCGCTCCTGGCGCCCGGCCTTGCCGTCGGCCCAGACCATCCGCCAGCAAGCGCGCAAGGTGCCCTCGGCGGCATGCGGCTGCTGCTTGATCCGGCGCAGATGCTGGCCTAGCCGGTCCTTGCCCGCCTTGCCGCGATTGAACGCGGCAATCGCCCGCAGCCGCGCCGGCTCGCTGAGGTCCAGCCGGCTCATTTCCTGACGCGCCTGCTGAATATGCCCCTCGGCCACCCGGCCATCGCTCTTGGCCAGCCGCCCAAGCAGCACGAACAGCAACTCGTCATCGCGCAGCGCAGGGCGTCCGCCCAGGCGCTCGCGCACATCGTCCCATCCCTGCAGGCGCAGGCGCCGATCCATGGCCTGGCCCAGCAACGCCCCGAGCAATGCCCCGGGGATGCTGGCCACGGCGAAACCGGCGCCGGCACCGATCACTGTGCTCGGCCACCACATATCAGACGCGCTCGCCAATCAGGCGCTCGACATCGGCCAGGCGCTCGAGGGTGCCGACATCGACCCACTGTCCGCGGTAATGCTCACCGCTGACCCGGCCCTCGGCCATGGCCTGGCGCAGCAGGGGCGCCAGCTTGAAGGCGCCGGGCTGGCAACCGGCGAACAACGCTGGGTCGAGCACCGAGATACCGCTAAAGGTCAAGGTCCCCGGCGCTTCGTCGCCATCGCGCACATGACCGTCCGTCAGGTGGAAGTCACCACGGCCGTGGTGCCCTGGATTATCCACCAGCACCAGGTGCGCCAGCCCCGGCATCGGCGCCAGCAGGCGCGCGAAGTCGTAGTCGGTCCAGATATCGCCGTTGACCAGCAGGAACGGCGCCTCGCCCAGCAACGGCAGGGCCTTGAAGATGCCGCCACCGGTTTCCAGCGGCTCGCCCTCCGGCGAATAGCGAATGCGCAAGCCATAACGGCTGCCATCCCCCAGGTGGTCCTCGATCTGCTGGCCAAGCCAGGCGTGGTTGATCACCACCTCGGTGATGCCGGCACGGGCCAGCGCTTCGAGGTGATACTCGATCAGCGGCTTGCCAGCCGCTGGGACCAATGGTTTGGGGGTCGTCAGGGTCAGTGGGCGCATACGCTCGCCCTTGCCCGCCGCCAGGATCATCGCCTTCATGGGCGCGCCTCGCCTTTGAGCTCGGCAATCAGTTGCCCCAGCTCGGCCAATTCGGGGCGGCGAGCGATCACTTCATTTATATAGGCGAAGAAGCGCGGCACGTCGGTGAGGTAACGCGGCTTGCCATCGCGATGGCAGATGCGGGCGAAGATTCCTATGACCTTCAGATGGCGCTGCACACCCATCAGGTCGCTGGCGCGGTGGAAATCCTCGAACGCCGGCTGCACCGGAATACCGGCGGCACGGGCCTTGTCCCAATAATCGCGCAGCCAGCCTTCCACGCGTGGCTGAGGCCAGCTGAGGAACGCGTCCTTGAACAGGCAGGTGATGTCGTAGGTGACCGGCCCGTAGACGGCATCCTGGAAATCCAGCACGCCCGGGTTGGGTGTGCTGTGCATCAGGTTACGCGGCATGTAGTCGCGGTGCACCAGCACCTTGGGCTGGGCCAGGGCGCTGTCGATCAGCAGTTGGCTGACCCGCTGCCAGCTAGCCTGCTGGGCCTCGCTGAAGGTCAGGCCCAGGGCGCGGCCTACATACCATTCGGGGAACAGTTCGACCTCACGGCGCAACAGCGCGACGTCGTAGCGGGGCAGCGCAGCGTCCATCGGCAGGCGCTGCAAGGCCAGCAACGCATCGATCGCATCGGCGAACAGGGCATCGGCGTTGTCCTGGTCAATGATGTCCAGGTATGTCTGACGCCCCAGGTCACCCAGCAACAGGAAACCACGCTCCAGGTCCTGGGCATGGATAACCGGCACGTTTACCCCCGCCTTGGCCAGCAGGTGATCGATATCGACGAACGGGCGGCAGTTCTCCTGGGGGGGCGGCGCATCCATGATCACGAAGCTGTGGCCGGCGCCCTCCCAGCGGAAGTAACGGCGGAAACTGGCGTCGCTGCTGGCGGCGGTCAGGCTGCCTGCTGGCACGTCACCCCAGGCGTTGGTGCGGAACAGGTTCTCCAGCTGCCCGGCGAGCCAGGCGTTCAGTTGTTGCAGGCGTACATCGTGATCGGGCATTACAAGGGTCTCCGACGGCCCTAGCCGTCAAGCGGGTCATGCTTTATTATCCAGCATCTTTTTCAGACCATCGAGAGGCGTGCGGCCCCCACACGCGGGCAGATGGCACGCAGGAAGCCCGGACTAATAAGATGGCATTGAAATCCCCCGCGTTTCGTAGAAAGTTTCCGTTGCTGGTGACTGGCGGTCTGCTAGCCCTGCAACCTCTGGCCACCTCGTACGTGGTCGCGGCCGAGCAGTTCGACTGCCAAGTGTCCGCCTCCGGTGGTTGGGACTGCAAGCCCAAGACCGCAGCCAACCTGCCTCCGCGCCCGGTACATCCGGGCGCTGCCGCTGCCAGCTCGGGCACCGATGCCTCGGGTGAAGCCGTCGCGGTCGAAGCCGACAAGCCGATGCTGGTCACCGAGGCCAAGGGCCGTGGCCTGAAGTCGCGCAGCGAGGACTACAGCCACCTCGACTGGGTCCCGCGCGAGAAGCTCACTGCCGCGCAGCTGGCCGAAACCGGCCCGTACTGCGGTGGCGCCTACATCGAGCCGACCCGCCCGGGCATGAACGACTCCACGCCCAAGGACGAGTCGCCGACCTACATCAACGCCAAGGTCTCCAAGTACCAGCAGGAGCAGCAGATCGCCACCCTGGCCGGTGACGTGGTCATGCGCCAGGGCAGCATGCAGGTCGAGTCCGACGAGGCCAACCTGTACCAGGCCGAGAACCGCGGCGAGCTCAAGGGCAACGTCAAGATCCGCGACAACGGCACCCTGGTGGTCGGCGACGAAGCGCAGATCCAGCTCGACACCGGCGAAGCCCGGGTCGACAACGCCGAATACGTGATGCACAAGTCGCACATCCGCGGCAACGCGCTGTACGCCAAGCGCGCCGAGAACGCCATCATCCGCCTCAAGGACGGTACCTATACCACCTGTGAGCCGGGCAGCAACGCGTGGCAGCTCAAGGGCAACAACATCACCCTGAACCCGGCCACCGGCTTCGGTACCGCGACCAACGTCACCCTGCGGGTCAAGGATTTCCCGGTGTTCTACACACCGTATATCTACTTCCCGATCGACGACCGTCGCCAGTCCGGCTTCCTGCCGCCATCGTTCAGCACCAGCAGCGACACCGGCTTCATGCTGGTCACGCCGTACTACTTCAACCTGGCGCCGAACTACGACGCCACCTTGTACCCGCGCTACATGGCCAAACGCGGCATGCTCATGGAAGGCGAGTTCCGCTACCTGACCAAGTCCAGCGAAGGCCAGTTCGGCGGTGGCTACCTGAGCGACCAGGACGACGACCGCAAGCTGCAGACGGACTACAAGAAAGAACGCTGGATGGTCAACTGGCAGCACAAGGGTGGCCTGGACGAGCGCCTGATGACCGAGGTGGACTACACCGACATCAGCGATCCGTTCTACTTCCAGGACCTGGAGTCGGACCAGATCGGTGTCGAGAGCCGCGACTTCATCAACCAGCAAGGTGCGCTGACCTACCGCGGCGACAGCTACACCGCGCGGTTGAATCTGCATGCCTATGAAATGGCGACGATTTCGCAGATCACCCCGTATGACAAGCTGCCGCAGATCACCTTCAACGGGATGCTGCCGTTCCATCCGGGCGGTACCGACCTGACTTACGAAACCGAGGCTGTGCGCTTCGATCGTGATTTGAAGAATGACTTCGTCAGGGACAAGAATGGCTTCCCGGATGTCACCGCTGGGCTTCCCGGTCGTCGTCTCGATGAAAACGTCAGCGGCATCGCCCGCGCCAACGGCACCCGTCTGAACGCGGCGCCGGCCATCAGCCTGCCGATGCAAGCCAGCTACGGCTACATCACGCCGAAGCTCAAGTACGTCTATACCCAGTACGATCTGGACCTCGACAGCCAAGGCAAAGCCCAGGCACTGGCGCAATCGAGCCAACCTGGTTATGGCAGCTACAACAGCTCGCTGAACCGCGACATCCCGATCTTCAGCGTCGACAGCGGCCTGTATTTCGACCGCAACACCCAGTTGTTCGGCACGAATTACCGCCAGACCCTGGAACCGCGCCTGTTCTATCTCTATGTTCCGTACAAGGATCAGAAAGACATCCCGCTGTTCGATACCAGCGAGAACACCTTCAGCTATGCTTCGCTGTTCCGCGACAACCGCTTCAGCGGTGTCGACCGGATCGGCGACGAGAACAAGCTGTCGCTGGGCGTGACCAACCGCTGGATCGAAGACAACGGCTTCCAGCGCCAGCGCTTCAGCATCGGCCAAGCCTACTACTTCAAGGACCGCAAGGTTCAGTTGCCAGGCATCGACTACCGTACCCGCAAGCAGAGCCTGGCGGATGTCTCGCCGTATGCGCTGGAGTATGAGTATGCCTTCAACCGTGACTGGCGCTTCAACTCGGACTTCAACTGGGACCCGGACAGCCACAGCACACGCTCTGGCAGCGCCATGTTCCACTACCAGCCTGAAGACAATCCGAACAAGATCGTCAACCTCGGTTATCGCTACCGTAACGACACCATCGTCTACGACACGCAGACGGGCACCTGGAAAGACCAGGGTGGCGACTACGGAAAACCAGGTGATGCCAACTACATCAAGGACTACTACAAGATCCAGCAGCACGACTTCTCGGTCATCTGGCCGATCGTGCCGCAATGGAGCGTCATCGCCCGCTGGCAGCATGACTACAACCGCAACCGCACCCTCGAGGCGATGGGCGGTTTCGAGTACGACAACTGCTGCTGGAAGCTGCGCCTGATCAACCGCTACTGGATGGACTACGACGACTTCAGCCAAGCCACCCCACAGAACGAGAAGGGCGACCACGGCGTCTTCCTGCAGATCGTCCTCAAGGGCCTCGGCGGCGTGATGGGCAACAAGGTCGAGACATTCCTGGACAAAGGCATTCAAGGTTACCGTACACGTGAAGACCAAGCTTATTGATCGTCTGCGCCCGCTGATGCTGGGCGCTGTACTGCTGAGTGGCGCGGCGCATGCCGCCCCACAACCCCTTGACCGCGTGGTGGCCATCGTCGACAACGACGTGGTGATGCAAAGCCAGCTGGAGCAGCGCGTGCGCGAAGTGCAGCAGACCATCGCCAAGCGCGGCGGTGGCGTGCCGCCGGCCGGCGCGCTGGAGCAGCAGGTGCTGGAGCGCCTGATCGTCGAGAACCTGCAACTGCAGATCGGCGAGCGCTCGGGCATCCGCATCACCGACGAGGAGCTGAACCAGGCCGTCGGCACCATTGCCCAGCGCAATGGCATGTCGCCGGAGCAGTTCCGCGCCGCCCTCGCCCACGATGGCCTGTCTTACGACGACGCCCGCGACCAGATCAAGCGCGAGATGATCATCAGCCGCGTGCGCCAGCGCCGCGTCGCCGAACGTATCCAGGTTTCCGAGCAGGAAGTGAAGAACTACCTCAACTCGGACATGGGCAAGATGCAGATGTCGGAAGAGTACCGCCTCGCCAACATCCTCATCCCCACCCCGGAAGGCGCCAACTCCGAAGCCATCCAGGCTGCCGCGCGCCAGGTCGGCGATGTCTACCAGCAGCTCAAGCAAGGTGCCGACTTCGGCCAGATGGCCATCGCCCGCTCGCGCAGCGAGAACGCCCTGGAAGGCGGCGAAATGGGCTGGCGCCAAGCCGGCCAACTGCCACCTGACTTCGCCAAGATGCTCAGCAACATGGCAGTGGGCGACATCACCCAGCCGATCCGCATCCCCAACGGCTTCATCATCCTCAAGCTCGAGGAGAAGCGCGGTGGTAGCCAGAGCGTGCTGCGTGACGAAGTGCACGTACGCCACATCCTGATCAAGCCAAGCGAAATCCGCAGCGACGCCGCCACCGAGCAACTGGCCGAGCGTCTGTACGACCGGATCAAGAGCGGGGAGAACTTCGGCGAACTGGCGAAGAGCTTCTCGGAAGACCCAGGTTCGGCGCTCAACGGCGGCGACCTCAACTGGGTCGACCCGAACAGCCTGGTGCCGGAGTTCCGCGAGCAGATGGCCAACGCCCAGCAAGGCGAAGTGACCCGTCCGTTCCGCACCCAGTACGGCTGGCACGTGCTGGAAGTCCTCGGCCGCCGCGCCACCGACAGCACCGACAAGGCCCGCGAACAGCAGGCGATGAACGTGCTGCGCAACCGCAAGTACGACGAAGAGCTGCAGACCTGGCTGCGCCAGATCCGTGACGAAGCCTACGTCGAGATCAAGCTGCCTGGCGCCGACCAGGCCGCCCAGTGAAGCCACTGCGCTTCGCCGTCACGCCCGGCGAGCCGGCCGGCATAGGCCCCGACCTGTGCTTGCTGCTCGCCGCCGAGGCCCAGCCCCATCCCCTGATTGCCATCACCAGCCGTGACCTGCTCGCCGAGCGGGCCACCCAGCTGGGGCTGGCCGTCACCCTGCTACCGGTCGTCCCAGGCCACTTCCCCGACCAGCCCGCCGCCGCCGGCAGCCTGTACGTGTGGGACACGCCCCTGGCCGCGCCGGTGCTAGCCGGCCAACTGGACAAGGCCAACGCCGCGTTCGTACTGGAGACGCTCACCCGCGCAGGCCAAGGCTGCCTCGCCGGTGACTTCGCCGGCATGATCACCGCACCCGTGCACAAGGGCGTGATCAACGAAAGCGGTATCGCCTTCTCCGGCCACACCGAATTCCTCGCCGACCTGACACAGACCACACAAGTGGTCATGATGCTGGCGACCCGAGGCCTGCGCGTGGCGCTGGTGACCACTCATCTGCCGCTGCGCGATATCGCCGATGCCATCACCCCCGAACGCCTCGAGCGCGTCACCCGCATCCTGCATGCGGACATGCGCGCCAAGTTCGGCATCGACAACCCCCGCATCCTGGTCTGCGGCCTCAACCCGCACGCCGGAGAAGGCGGCCACCTGGGCCGCGAAGAAATCGACATCATCGAGCCCACCCTGGCGCGCCTGCGCGCCGAAGGCATGGACCTGCGTGGTCCGCTGCCGGCCGATACCCTGTTTACCCCCAAATATCTGGAGCACTGCGACGCGGTGCTGGCGATGTACCACGACCAAGGCCTGCCCGTGCTCAAGTACAAGGGCTTCGGTGCCGCGGTCAACGTGACGCTGGGCCTGCCGATCATCCGTACTTCGGTCGACCATGGCACCGCCCTGGACCTGGCCGGCAGCGGCAAGGTCGACACCGGCAGCCTGCGCGTCGCCCTGGAAACCGCCTACCAGATGGCCGAGAACCGACCATGACCGAGCACTACCAACACCGGGCGCGCAAGCGCTTCGGCCAGAACTTCCTGCACGACGCCGGAATCATCGACCGCATTTTGCGCGCGATCAACGCCAAGGCCGGCGAACATCTGCTGGAAATCGGCCCTGGCCAGGGCGCCCTGACCGAGGGCCTGCTGGGCAGCGGCGCGCAACTGGACGTGGTCGAGCTGGACAAGGACCTGGTACCGATCCTGCAGCACAAGTTCGCCGGGCGCGACAACTTCCGCCTGCACCAGGGCGACGCGCTGAAGTTCGACTTCAACCAGTTGGGCGTACCGCCGCGCAGCCTGAAAGTCGTCGGCAACCTGCCGTACAACATCTCCACCCCGCTGATCTTCCACCTGCTCGATCACGCCGGGCTGATCCGCGACATGCACTTCATGCTGCAAAAAGAGGTGGTCGAGCGCATGGCCGCCGGCCCTGGGGGTGGTGACTGGGGCAGGCTGTCGATCATGGTGCAGTACCACTGCCGCGTGGAACACCTGTTCAACGTCGGCCCCGGCGCGTTCAACCCGCCGCCGAAAGTCGACTCGGCGATCGTGCGCCTGGTACCCCACGAGGTGCTGCCGCATCCGGCGAAAAACCCGAAGCTGCTCGAGCACGTAGTGCGCGAGGCCTTCAACCAGCGCCGCAAGACCTTGCGCAACACCCTCAAGGGCCTGCTCGACAGCCAGGCCATCGAAGCCGCCGGCGTGGACGGCAGCCTGCGCCCCGAGCAGCTGGACCTGGCCGCCTTCGTGCGCCTGGCCGACAAGCTGGCCGAACAGCAGGCCTGATCCCCGGCTCGCCGAAAAGCCGGCTCCTGCAGGCGATATGCCCATCGTAGGAGTCGGCTTGCCGGCGAACGGCCCCAGCCATTCCCACACCGCTAGCCTCCCCCCCTGCAATGGCCTAGACTGCGTTATTGCGTCAGTTCGCCCAAGGCCCTTGCATGTCCGACCCCCGCTATCAAATCGACGTCAGCGTCGTGACCCGCTACCTCAAAGACCAATCCGACCCCGAAAGCAGCCGTTTCGCCTTCGCCTACACCATTACCGTGCACAACAACGGCACGCTGAAGGCCAAGCTGATGTCCCGTCATTGGCTGATCACCAACGGTGACGGTGAAGTCGAGGAAGTGCGCGGCGCCGGAGTCATCGGCCAGCAGCCATCGATCGAGCCCGGCCAGAGCCATACCTACAGCAGCGGCGCGGTAATCAGCACCCGCGTCGGCACCATGCAGGGCAGCTACCAGATGTTCGCCGAAGACGGCAAACGCTTCGATGCGCCGATCGCGCCGTTCCGCCTGGCCGTGCCCGGGGCGCTGCACTGATGGCCACCTATGCCGTCGGCGACCTGCAAGGCTGTCTGCAACCACTCAAGTGCCTGCTCGAACGCGTGCGCTTCGACCCGGCCGTCGACCGCCTGTGGCTGGTGGGCGACCTGGTCAACCGCGGCCCCGAGTCCCTCGAGACCTTGCGTTATCTCTACTCGATCCGCCATGCGCTGGTCTGCGTGCTGGGCAACCATGACCTGCACCTGCTGGCCGCCTGGCACAACGGCGAGCGCCTGAAAAAAAGCGATACCCTGCGCGAAATCATCGAGGCACCTGACGCCGACCAGTTGTTCGACTGGTTGCGCCAGCAGAAGCTGCTGCATTACGACGAGGCCCGCGGCATCGCCATGGTCCACGCCGGCATCCCGCCGCAATGGACCCTGGGCCGCGCCCTGGAGCTGGCGGCCGAGGTCGAGCAAGTGCTGCGCGACGACACCCGCCTGAAGCTTTACCTGGACGGCATGTACGGCAACGAGCCGAACAAGTGGAGCAAGAACCTCAGCGGTATCGAACGCCTGCGGGTGATCACCAACTACTTCACACGCATGCGCTTCTGCACCGCCGCCGGCAAGCTCGACCTCAAGAGCAAGGAAGGCGCCGACAGCGCGCCCAAAGGCTATAAACCCTGGTTCGCTCACCCGGACCGCCGCTCGCGTCATGTGAAAATCATCTTCGGTCACTGGGCTGCCCTCGAAGGCCGGGTCGACGCCCCTGGCGTGATAGCCCTGGATACCGGCTGTGTCTGGGGGGGCGCGATGACCCTGTACAATGTCGACAGCGGCGAGTTGCACCGCTGCGACTGCACCCGCGAAGGCACCCCTCGCCCGCCGGTATCACTCAACGATCAGCCATGAAGGACCCGCACCCATGAGCGAATTCAAGCGTATCTCCCCAGAGCAAGCCCTCGCCCTGCGTGCCGAAGGTGCGATCGTGGTCGATATCCGCGACCCACAGGCGTTTGCCGCCGGGCACATCGCCGGCGCCACTCATCTGGATAATCACTCGGTAGCCGACTTCATCCGCAGCGCCGACCTCGACGCGCCTACACTGGTAGTCTGCTACCACGGCAATTCCAGCCAGAGCGCCGCCGCCTACCTGGTGGGCCAGGGCTTCTCCAACGTCTACAGCATCGATGGTGGCTTCGAGCTGTGGCGCAGCACCTACCCGGCGGAAACCGCCCAGGGCAGCGCTGAATAATTTTTTTCATTTTTCCTGCAGCCCGCGCTCCGTGCGGGCTTGCGCCCGACCTGACGAACGGTCGTAGGCGTCTTCTCTGCTCCGCGCCCTTGACCTCTCGTATAACCAACTATCCTTAAGCCCAGGCCATCCAAAAAAGGGGAGAGCCGGTACACCGGCGTGCGGGTCATCGGTAGCGTTACAGGGTGTTCTGGGGGGTATACAGCAATCGGCGAGCCCGGTTGCATGCCAGCATCAGCTGACTGATCCGGCGTCGTCTCCACGTATCGAGCGAGGTGACGTCATGAGCATTTTTAGCCACTTCCAACAACGTTTCGAGTCCACCCGCCAGGAAGAACTTTCGCTGCAGGAGTACCTCGAGCTGTGCAAAGAGGATCGCAGCGCCTACGCCTCGGCGGCCGAGCGGCTGTTGCTGGCCATCGGCGAACCAGAGCTGATCGACACCTCCACCAACTCCCGGCTGTCGCGGATCTTCTCCAACAAGGTGATCCGCCGCTATCCGGCCTTTGCCGACTTCCACGGGATGGAAGAGTGCATCGACCAGATCGTCTCGTACTTCCGCCATGCCGCCCAAGGCCTGGAAGAGAAGAAGCAGATCCTCTACTTGCTGGGCCCGGTAGGCGGCGGTAAGTCGTCACTGGCCGAAAAGCTCAAGCAACTGATGGAAAAGGTGCCGTTCTACGCCATCAAGGGCTCGCCGGTCTTCGAGTCGCCACTCGGGCTGTTCAACGCCACCGAGGACGGTGCGATCCTCGAGGAAGAGTTCGGCATTTCGCGCCGCTATCTCAATACCATCATGTCGCCCTGGGCCACCAAACGCCTGCAGGAGTTCGGCGGCGACATCAGCAAGTTCCGGGTGGTCAAGCTCTACCCGTCGATTCTCAACCAGATCGCCATTGCCAAGACCGAACCGGGTGACGAGAACAACCAGGACATCTCCGCCCTGGTCGGCAAGGTGGATATCCGCAAGCTCGAGGAGTTTCCGCAGAACGACGCCGATGCCTACAGCTACTCGGGCGCGTTGTGCCGGGCCAACCAGGGCCTGATGGAATTCGTCGAGATGTTCAAGGCACCGATCAAGGTGCTGCACCCGCTGCTTACCGCTACCCAGGAAGGCAACTACAACAGTACCGAAGGCCTGGGGGCGATCCCCTATACCGGTATCCTGCTGGCCCACTCCAACGAATCGGAATGGCACACCTTCCGCAACAACAAGAACAACGAAGCGTTCATCGACCGTATCTACATCGTCAAGGTGCCGTACTGCCTGCGTGTCAGCGACGAGATCAAGATCTACGACAAGCTGCTGATCAACAGCTCGCTAGCCAAGGCTCATTGCGCCCCCGACACCCTGAAGATGCTCGCCCAGTTCACCGTGCTTTCACGCCTCAAGGAGCCGGAGAACTCCAACATCTACTCGAAGATGCGCGTCTACGACGGCGAGAACCTCAAGGACACCGACCCCAAGGCCAAGTCGATCCAGGAGTACCGCGACTCGGCAGGCGTCGACGAGGGCATGAACGGCCTGTCGACCCGCTTCGCCTTCAAGATCCTGTCCAAGGTATTCAACTTCGATCCGCATGAGATTGCCGCCAACCCGGTGCATCTGCTGTACGTGCTGGAGCAGCAGATCGAGCAGGAGCAGTTCCCTGCCGAAGTACGCGAGCGCTACCTGCGCTATCTCAAGGAATACCTGGCGCCGCGCTACATCGAGTTCATCGGCAAGGAGATCCAGACCGCCTACCTGGAGTCCTACAGCGAATACGGCCAGAACATCTTCGACCGCTATGTGCTGTATGCCGACTTCTGGATCCAGGACCAGGAATACCGCGACCCAGAAACCGGCGAGATCCTCAACCGCATCGCCCTCAACGAAGAGCTGGAGAAGATCGAAAAGCCGGCCGGCATCAGCAACCCGAAGGACTTCCGCAACGAGATCGTCAACTTCGTGCTGCGCGCCCGAGCCAACAACAACGGCAAGAACCCCAGCTGGCTCAGCTACGAGAAACTGCGGGTGGTGATCGAGAAGAAAATGTTCTCCAACACCGAGGACCTGCTGCCGGTCATCAGCTTCAACGCCAAGGCCAGCAAGGAGGATCAACAGAAACACAACGACTTCGTCACCCGGATGGTGGAGCGTGGCTACACCGACAAGCAGGTGCGCCTGTTGTCGGAATGGTATCTGCGGGTCAGGAAATCGCAGTAAGAGCGGCCTGCCACGGTTGCTGCGCGGTGCGCTTCGGCGCACCGTTCGCCCGTGGTGGCGGCGACTGCTTTGGCTTGCAGCTCGTAGCTTGAAGCTTGCAGCTGTACCCAGCTACCGGAGGGCCCATGAGCTACGTCATCGACCGACGCCTGAACGGCAAGAACAAGAGCACGGTCAACCGCCAGCGTTTCCTGCGGCGATACCGCGAGCACATCAAGAAGGCCGTCGAAGAGGCCGTGAGCCGCCGCTCCATCATGGACATGGAGCATGGCGAGCAGATCAGCATTCCCGGGCGTGACATCGACGAACCGGTGCTGCACCACGGGCGTGGCGGCAAGCAGACCATCGTCCACCCCGGCAACAAGGAGTTCACCGCCGGCGAACACATCGCCCGCCCGCAAGGTGGCGGCGGTGGTGGTGGCCGTGGCAAGGCCGGCAATTCCGGCGAGGGCATGGACGACTTCGTGTTCCAGATCACCCAGGAAGAATTCCTCGAATTCATGTTCGAGGACCTGGAGCTACCCAACCTGGTCAAGCGCCACCTGACTGGCGCCGACACCTTCAAGACCGTGCGCGCCGGCATCGCCAACGAAGGTAACCCCTCGCGCATCAACATCGTCCGCACCCTGCGCTCAGCCCATGCCCGACGCATCGCCCTGACCGGCAGCAGCCGCGCCCTGTTGCGCGAGGCGCAAAAGGAGCTGGACCGGCTCAAGGTCGAGGAACCGGACAACTTCACCGACATCCAGGACACCGAGGCCGAGATCGAACGCCTCAAGGCGCGCATCAACCGCCTGCCGTTCCTAGACACCTTCGACCTGAAGTACAACCTGCTGGTCAAGCAGCCCAACCCCAGTTCCAAGGCCGTGATGTTCTGCCTGATGGACGTTTCCGGCTCCATGACCCAGGCCACCAAGGACATCGCCAAGCGCTTCTTCATCCTGCTGTACCTGTTCCTCAAGCGAAACTACGACCGCATCGAGGTGGTATTCATCCGCCACCACACCAGCGCTCGCGAAGTCGACGAGGAAGAGTTCTTCTACTCCCGCGAAACCGGCGGCACCATCGTCTCCAGCGCCCTCAAGCTGATGCAGGAGGTAATGGCCGAGCGCTATCCGGCCAGCGACTGGAACATCTATGCCGCCCAGGCCTCGGACGGCGATAACTGGAACGACGACTCGCCGATCTGCCGCGACATCCTGGCCAACCAGATCATGCCGCATGTGCAGTACTACACTTATGTCGAGATCACCCCGCGCGAACACCAGGCGCTCTGGTACGAGTACGAACGTATCGGCGAAGCCTACCCCGACACCTTCGCCCAGCAACAGTTGGTATCGGCCGGCGATATCTACCCGGTCTTCCGTGAACTCTTCCAGCGCAGGTTAGCCACATGACCGCCAGAGAACAGCGACGCCAACCCATTTCCACGGGCTCCGAGTGGACCTTCGAGCTGATCCAGACCTACGACCGCGAGATCAGCCGCCTGGCCGCGCGCTACGCCCTGGACACCTACCCCAACCAGATCGAAGTGATCACCGCCGAACAGATGATGGATGCCTACGCCTCGGTGGGCATGCCGCTGGGCTATCACCACTGGTCCTATGGCAAGCAGTTCCTCAGCACCGAGAAATCCTACAGCCGTGGCCAGATGGGCCTGGCCTACGAGATCGTGATCAACTCCGATCCGTGCATCGCCTACCTGATGGAAGAAAACACCATGTGCATGCAGGCGCTGGTGATTGCCCACGCCTGCTACGGCCACAACAGCTTCTTCAAGGGCAACTACCTGTTCCGCACCTGGACCGACGCCAGTTCGATCATCGACTACCTGGTGTTCGCCAAGCAGTACATCGCCCAGTGCGAGGAGCGCCACGGCATCGATGCCGTCGAGGACCTGATCGACTCCTGCCACGCCCTGATGAACTACGGCGTGGACCGCTACAAGCGCCCCTACCCGATATCCGCCGAGGAAGAGCGGCGTCGCCAGAAGGAGCGTGAGGAACACCTGCAAAAGCAGATCAACGACCTGTGGCGGACCATCCCCAAAGGCTCGGAAAAGGCCGGCGAGCGAGACGATGCGCGGTTCCCAGCCGAACCCCAGGAGAACATCCTCTACTTCATCGAAAAGCACGCACCACTGCTGGAACCCTGGCAGCGCGAGGTGGTGCGCATCGTGCGCAAGATCGCCCAGTATTTCTATCCACAGCGCCAGACCCAGGTGATGAACGAAGGCTGGGCAACGTTCTGGCACTACACCCTGATGAACGACTTGTACGACGAAGGCCTGATCACCGAAGGCTTCATGATGGAGTTCCTGCAATCGCATACCAGCGTGGTGTTCCAGCCAGGCTTCGACAGCCCTTACTACAGCGGCATCAATCCCTACGCCCTGGGCTTCGCCATGTACACCGACATCCGGCGCATGTGCGAGCACCCCACCGAGGAGGATCGCCGCTGGTTCCCCGACATCGCCGGCAGCGACTGGCTGTCGACCATCAAGTTCGCCATGAGCAGCTTCAAGGACGAGAGCTTCATCTTGCAGTACCTGTCGCCCAAGGTCATGCGCGACCTCAAGCTATTCAGCATCCTCGACGACGACCAGCGTGACGACCTGCTGGTGCCGGCGATCCATGACGAAGACGGCTACCGCACCATCCGTGAGCAGTTGGCCGCGCAGTACAACCTCGGCAACCGCGAACCCAACGTGCAGATCTGGAGCATCGACCGCCGCGGTGACCGTTCGCTGACCCTGCGCCACCAGCAACACAACCGCAAACCCCTGGGCGACTCCACCGAGGAGGTGCTCAAGCACCTGCACCGCCTGTGGGGTTTCGACATTCACCTGGAGACCGTGCAGGGTGACCAACTGATGAAGACCCACCACATGCCGCCTCGCGGCGAGCATGGCGAGGCCGGCGACTACGGGCGCATGGACCTGGCCGTGGTGCATCACCTCTAGCCAGCCACCTCCATTACCGGCGACAGGGTATCCTGTGGCCAGTAATGGAGGTTTCACATGCATATCTACAAGGTTGGCGGCGCCGTGCGCGACCGCTTGCTCGGTCGCCCGGTCAGCGATATCGATTGGCTGGTGGTCGGCGCCACGGTCGAACAGATGCAAGCCCAGGGCTTTCGCCCGGTTGGCGCCGACTTCCCGGTGTTCATCCACCCGAAAAGCGGCGAGGAGTACGCCCTGGCCCGCACCGAGCGCAAGAGCGGGCGCGGTTACGGCGGCTTCACCTTCCACGCCAGCCCCGAGGTCACTCTCGAGGAAGATCTGATTCGCCGCGACCTGACCATCAATGCCATGGCCGAGGATGAACAGGGTACGGTTTACGATCCCTACGGCGGCCAGGTCGATCTTGAACAGCGTATCCTGCGCCATGTTTCCCCGGCGTTCGCCGAAGATCCCCTGCGCGTGCTGCGCGTTGCGCGCTTTGCGGCGCGCTATGCGCCGCTGGGTTTCCATGTCGCTGAGCAAACCCTGGCACTGATGCGCCAGATCGCCGAATCCGGCGAATTGCAGGCGCTGACGGCTGAGCGCAGCTGGAAGGAGATCGAGCGGGCGCTGATGGAGAGCGAGCCGCAAGTGTTCGTCCAGGTGTTGCGTGATTCGGGTGCCCTGAAGGAACTGATGCCGGAGCTGGAAAACGGCAAGGATACACTCGCGGCGCTGCATCAGGCCGCGCAGCACCAGCAGCCGCTGGCGGTACGCTGGGCATGCCTGCTGCGCGGGCTGGAGCCGGCGGCGATCAAGGCACTCAACCAGCGCTTCAAGGCCCCCCGTGAATGCCAGGAACTGGCCGTTCTGGTGGGGGAGTTTGCCGGGCATGCTGACGACGCCTTGCAGTTGCCCCCTGCGAGTTTGCTGGAAATGTTGCAGAAGTTCGACGTATATCGGCGACCGCAGCGGTTCGAGGATTTCATTGCTGCGTGTGCAATGGCACAGGGCGATGCCGGTTATCCACAGGCCGACTATTTGCGCGGGGCTGCGGCAGCGGTGCGGGCGGTGGAGGTGAAGCCGCTGGTGGAGGCCGGGCTAAGCGGGCAAGGCTTGGGGGAGGCGCTCAAGGGCGAGCGGCTGAAAGCGCTCCAGGCTTACAAGCTCGGCTGACGCTACCGGCCTCTTCGCGAGCAAGCTCGCTCCTACAGGTAACCCTTCACCGGCAACGATGACGATACCCTGTAGGAGCGGGCTTGCCCGCGAAAGGGCCGGCACAGGCTTACGCCGGAGTCAGCTGCAACCCCCGCCACTCGAAGGCGACCGGTGCCAGCACCTGGTCGATCTGCGCCTCCTGCCACAACCGCGCCATGCTTTTCTCCACCCCCGGGTGAACCAGCGCCGGCGCGAGCAACGACAACGGCCACAGCACGAAAGCATTCTTCAGGATCTCTGCCCTGGGCAGCACCAACCCATCGAAGGCGCCGTGCAGGTCGTCGTACATCAGCACATCGATATCCAACGGCAGCCCCTTGCGGTCTGGCGCATAGCGGCCGTTGTCGGCCTCGATGAACTTGAGCCGACGGTCCAGCTCCATCAGCGGCAGGTCGGTCTTGCCGGTCACCACGAAATTGATGAACGGCCCGCTCTTGATGCCCACCGCCTGGCTCTCGAAGGCCGGCGAGCAGCGCATGTCCGAGAGAATCGCCGCCAAGGCATCGAGGCCAGCACACAGATGCTGGTGGCGGTCGATATTGCTGCCCAGCCCAAGGTAAACCGTGCTCAGAGACATCCGCGCTCGATCTCCACGCCAACACCACCACGGGCCGCCGGTACCGCGCCCGGCTTGGTGAGCTTCAGGCGCACCCAGGGAATGTTGAATTCCGCCATCAACACCGCCACCAGGCGCTCGGCGAAGGTCTCGACCAGCTCGAAGCGCGCCTGCTCGGCGAACGCCTGTACCCGTGCCGAAACGCTGGCGTAGTCCAGCGCCAGCGACAGGTCGTCACCGGCGGCGGCCGGGCGGTTGTCCCAGGCGAAACTCAGGTCCAGGCGCAGGCATTGGCGAATATCCCGCTCCCAGTCATAGGCACCGATGACGGTATCGACTTCCAGGCCTTCGATGAACACTCTGTCCAAGCACTTCTCTCCACAGCACGACAAGGGCGACGGGCGCCGTTAGAATCAGGGCGTCCTCGCCCGGAATAGTTAGCATGTTTTGGTCACTGGCGCTGTTTGCCTACCTGCTCGGCTCTCTGTCCTTCGCCATCGTCCTGAGCCGCCTCAGTGGTAGCCCCGACCCACGTTCCAGCGGCTCCGGCAATGCCGGCGCGACCAACATGCTACGCCTGGCGGGCCGCAAACTGGCGATCCTGACGCTGCTCGGCGACCTGTGCAAGGGCATGTTGCCCGTGCTGCTGGCCCGCCTGGCCGGTCTCGACCAGCAAGAACAGGCCTGGGTCGGCGTCTGCGCGGTGCTCGGGCACCTGTTCCCGATCTACTTCCGCTTCCAGGGCGGCAAGGGCGTGGCAACCGCCGCGGGCATGCTCATGGCCCTGTACTTCCCCGCCGCGCTGCTGGCCATCGGCGCCTGGCTGCTGACCTTCTACCTCACCCGCACCAGCTCGCTGGCGGCACTGATCGCCACGCCGCTGACCTTGCCATTGCTGGCTTGGCGCGAACCCGAGGCGCTGCTGCCGATGACCGTGCTGACCCTGCTGATCGTCTGGCGCCACCGCAACAATCTGCGCGACCTGTTCGCCGGGCGCGAGCGCCATTTCTGATGGCGCCCGCCGAGCCGGCCAGGTTTCAGACGGCCGGCAACTGCTCCATCGGCCAGCGCGCCTGCACGCTGATCGCCAGGTCCTGCTGCTGCCCCGCCAACAGGCGCTGGCAACCGGCGTAGGCGATCATCGCACCGTTGTCGGTGCAAAAACGTGGCCGAGCGTAATAGACGTTGCCCTTGATGCTCGCCAGCATCTGTTCCAGCGACAGGCGCAGGGCCTTGTTGGCGCTCACGCCACCGGCGATGACCAGGCGCTTGAGGCCGGTCTGCTTGAGGGCGCGCTTGCACTTGATGGTCAGAGTCTCCACCACCGCCTGCTGGAACGCCAGCGACACGTCGCAACGGGTTTGCTCGTTGTCGTCCCCGGCGTCGCGGCACTGCTGCCAGGTGTTCAGGGCGAAGGTCTTGAGGCCGCTGAAACTGAACTGCAGGCCAGGCCGGTCGCACATCGGCCGCGGGAACACAAAGCGCCCCGGCGTCCCCTGCTCGGCCAGGCGGGCGATCTCGGGGCCGCCCGGATAATTCAGGCCAATCAGCTTGGCGGTCTTGTCGAAGGCTTCGCCCGCGGCGTCGTCGAGGCTCTCGCCCAGCAGTTCGTATTGGCCGATGCCATCGACTCGTACCAGCTGGGTATGGCCGCCGGACACCAACAAAGCGACGAACGGAAATTCCGGCGGTTGCTCCTCGAGCATCGGCGCCAGCAAGTGGCCTTCCATATGGTGTACGCCGATCGCCGGGATATCCCAGGCAAACGCCAGCGCCTGGGCGCAGGAGGCCCCCACCAGCAGCGCGCCGACCAGGCCGGGACCCGCGGTGTAGGCGATGGCGTCGATCTCGGTGGCGACGCAGTCGGCCTCCTGCAACACCTGGCGGATCAGCGGCAGCATGCGCTTGACGTGATCGCGCGAGGCGAGCTCAGGTACCACGCCGCCATAGACGCGGTGCAGGTCGATCTGGCTGAACAGCGCGTCGGCCAGCAGGCCGCGTTCACTGTCGTATAATGCGACGCCAGTTTCGTCGCAGGATGTTTCCAATCCCAGTACTAGCATGGGTCCGTGCCTTGTCGAGGCTGAATTCGAAGGCGCGCATGATAGTCCCCGTACCTTGTGCCGACCAGCGGTTTTCGATCAGAGGCTTTGCATTCCGGCCAGCTAAGGGTTAACATCCGCAACCCTTGAAAACCGACGTTCTCCAGCACACCTTATGTTTTGCCAGGAGCACGTCTACCCCGGTAATGAATTAAGGTAGCCCTGGATGCCAGCCGTCAAAGTTAAAGAGAACGAACCCTTCGACGTAGCTCTGCGTCGTTTCAAGCGCTCCTGCGAAAAAGCCGGTGTACTGGCTGAAGTTCGTAGCCGCGAGTTTTACGAGAAGCCGACCGCCGAGCGTAAGCGCAAAGCCGCTGCCGCTGTAAAGCGTCACGCCAAGAAGGTTCAGCGCGAACAGCGCCGCGCCGTTCGTCTGTACTAATACAGCCGTTCTACGCAAAGCTTCTGCCCCGCCCGGCCTCGTGCCGGGCTGATGGCAGCGGCCGTTTCAAGCCCTTGGCCATGCGCCTTGGGTGCCCCGGCAAAAGCCATGGGCAACCTGCCGCAACACGTCAGAACTGGTCTTTGACCAGGCGTGCACGTCCTTTCTGACGAGCCCCTTGCGGGCTGGTGACGAGCACAACACCTCTTCTCCGCCGCACCCTCACACCAAAACCCGCGCACAAGCGTTTAGACTTGCCAGTTGCCAGATGACGAGACTGCCATGGCCGGGCTGATTCCCCAAAGCTTCATCGATGACCTTCTCAACCGCACCGACATCGTCGATGTGGTGAGCTCGCGCGTCCAGCTGAAAAAGACCGGCAAGAACCTGTCTGCCTGCTGCCCGTTCCACAAGGAGAAGTCACCCTCCTTCACCGTCAGCCCCGACAAGCAGTTCTACTACTGCTTTGGCTGCGGCGCCGGCGGCAACGCGCTTGGCTTCATCATGGACCACGACAACCTGGACTTCCCCCAGGCGGTCGAGGAGCTGGCCCGCGCGGCGGGCATGGAAGTGCCCCGCGAAGAAGGCCGCCGCGGGCAGAAGCCGCGCCAACCCACCGACTCGCCGCTGTACCCGCTGCTGGAGGCGGCCAGCGAATTCTATCGCCAGGCCCTGCGTGGCCACCCCACCCGCAAGGCGGCGGTGGACTACCTGAAGGGGCGCGGCCTGTCCGGCGAGATCGCCCGCGACTTCGGCCTGGGCTTTGCCCCGCCGGGCTGGGACAACCTGCTCAAGCACCTGGGCGCCGACAGCCTGCAACAAAAGGTGATGATCGACGCAGGCCTCTTGATCGAGAACGCCGAGAGCGGCAAGCGCTATGACCGCTTCCGCGACCGGGTGATGTTCCCCATCCGCGACAGCCGCGGCCGGGTGATCGCCTTTGGCGGCCGGGTCCTGGGCGACGACAAGCCCAAGTACCTGAACTCCCCGGAAACCCCGGTGTTCCACAAGGGCCAGGAGCTGTATGGCCTGTACGAGGCACGCAAGCACAACCGCAACCTCGACGAAGTCATCGTGGTCGAAGGCTACATGGACGTCATCGCCCTGGCCCAGCAAGGCCTGCGCAACGCCGTGGCCACCCTCGGCACGGCCACCAGCGAAGAGCACCTCAAGCGCCTGTTCCGCGTGGTGCCCAGCGTATTGTTCTGCTTCGACGGCGACCAGGCTGGGCGCAAGGCCGCCTGGCGCGCCCTGGAATCGACCCTGTCGAGCCTGCAGGACGGGCGCCGCGCGCGCTTCCTGTTCCTGCCCGAGGGCGAAGACCCGGACAGCCTGGTTCGCGCCGAAGGCACCGACGCCTTCCAGGCCCGCATCAACCAGCACGCCCAGCCCTTGGCCGATTATTTCTTCGAGCAGTTGAGCAACGAGGCCGACCCGCGCTCGCTGGAAGGCAAGGCGCATATGGTGACCCTGGCAGCGCCGCTGATCGAGCAGGTGCCAGGCGCCAACCTGCGCCAGCTGATGCGCAACCGCCTGAAGGACATCACCGGCCTCGACCCGCAGCAGATGGAACAATTGGCGCAGCAGGCACCAGCCCCCAGCCAGGTACCTGACTACGACCCCGGCTATGACTACGACGCCATGGCCAGCTACACGCCGGACTACGCCGAGCAGGCGTACCAGCCCGACTACGGCGCGCACCAGCAAGAACAACGCCCGTGGACACCGAACAAGGGCGGCGGCAAGAAACAGTGGGACGGCAAGCCCTGGGACAAGAAAGGCGGCAAGCCTTGGCAGCGCGACGGCCAGCGCGGCGAAGCGCCGCCACGGATACCGGCGCCGGTGGAGCCACCGACGCTCTCGGCGCTGCGCACCCTGCTGCATCACCCGCTACTGGCCGGCAAGGTCGAGGACGCCAGCCACTTCGCCGACGAAGAGCAACTCTACAGCCAGTTGCTGGTGGCGCTGATCGAAGCCGCGCAGAAGAATCCTAAGCTAAGCTCTATGCAGCTGATCGCACGCTGGCACGGCACCGAACAAGGCCGCCTGCTGCGCGCCCTGGCCGAGAAGGAATGGTTGATAGATGCCGACAACCTTGAACAACAGTTTTTCGACACTATAACTAGCTTGTCCGCCCGCCAACGCGAGCGCAGCCTGGAACATCTGCTCAGGAAAGCACGTCAAAGCGAGTTGAACGCAGAGGAAAAATCTCAGCTGCTCGCCCTGCTCAGCAGGAATGTTCCCGCACAAAACCCGACCTCATCTGGCGCGTGAGGTCCATGCTCGGGTATAATCCTCGGCTTGTTTTTTGCCCGCCAAGACCTTCAGTGGATAGGGTGTTATGTCCGGAAAAGCGCAACAGCAATCTCGTATCAAAGAGTTGATCACCCGCGGTCGTGAGCAGGGTTACCTGACTTACGCGGAGGTCAACGACCACCTGCCTGAGGATATTTCAGATCCGGAGCAGGTGGAAGACATCATCCGCATGATCAACGACATGGGGATCAACGTATTCGAGAGTGCTCCGGATGCGGATGCCCTGTTGTTGGCGGAAGCCGACACTGACGAAGCCGCAGCCGAAGAGGCCGCCGCAGCGTTGGCGGCAGTTGAGACCGATATCGGCCGCACGACCGACCCGGTGCGCATGTACATGCGCGAAATGGGTACCGTCGAGCTGCTGACCCGCGAAGGCGAGATCGAAATCGCCAAGCGTATCGAGGAAGGCATCCGCGAAGTCATGGGCGCCATCGCCCACTTCCCGGGCACTGTCGACTACATCCTCGGCGAATACGACCGCGTCACCACCGAAGGTGGCCGCCTGTCCGATGTCCTCAGCGGTTACATCGACCCTGACGACAACATCGCCGCACCGACCGAAGAAGTGCCGATCCCCGGCGCCAAGGCCGCTGCCGCGAAGGAAGAGAGCGACGACGACGAAGAAGAAAACGCCGACGGCGATGACGAGGAAGAGACCGAGAGCGGTCCGGACCCGGTCGTGGCCGCGCAGCGTTTCGGTGCAGTCAAGGATCAGCTGGTCGATACCCTCAAAGTGCTGAAGAAGCACGGTCGTGGCCACAAGGACAGCATCGGCGCCATGCAGGCGCTGGCTGACCTGTTCATGCCGATCAAGCTGGTGCCCAAGCAATTTGACGCTCTGGTCGAGCGTGTACGTGGCGCCCTGGACCGTCTGCGCCAGCAAGAGCGCGCCATCATGCAGTTGTGCGTGCGTGATGCACGCATGCCGCGCGCCGACTTCCTGCGCCTGTTCCCGAGCAACGAAACCGACCAGACCTGGTCCGGTGACCTGGCCAAGCGCAACACCAAATGGGCCGCCGCCCTGGGTGAGAAGGACGCCGCGATCGTCGCCTGCCAGCAGAAGCTGATCGACCTCGAGACCGAAACCGGCCTGACCGTCGTCGAAATCAAGGACATCAACCGTCGCATGTCCATCGGCGAGGCCAAGGCCCGCCGCGCCAAGAAAGAAATGGTCGAGGCGAACCTGCGTCTGGTGATCTCCATCGCCAAGAAGTACACCAACCGTGGCCTGCAGTTCCTCGACCTGATCCAGGAAGGCAACATCGGCTTGATGAAGGCGGTGGACAAGTTCGAATACCGTCGCGGCTACAAGTTCTCGACCTACGCCACCTGGTGGATCCGCCAGGCGATCACCCGCTCGATCGCCGACCAGGCGCGCACCATCCGTATCCCGGTGCACATGATCGAGACGATCAACAAGCTCAACCGTATTTCCCGGCAGATGCTCCAGGAAATGGGCCGTGAACCGACCCCGGAAGAGCTCGGTGAGCGCATGGAAATGCCTGAGGACAAGATCCGCAAGGTATTGAAGATCGCCAAGGAGCCGATCTCCATGGAAACGCCGATCGGCGACGATGAAGACTCCCACCTGGGCGACTTCATCGAGGACTCCACCATGCAGTCGCCGATCGACGTGGCCACGGTCGAAAGCCTCAAGGAAGCGACCCGCGACGTGCTCTCGGGCCTGACCGCGCGCGAAGCCAAGGTGTTGCGCATGCGTTTCGGCATCGACATGAACACCGACCATACCCTTGAGGAAGTCGGCAAGCAGTTCGACGTGACCCGCGAGCGGATCCGTCAGATCGAAGCCAAGGCGCTGCGCAAGCTGCGCCACCCGACGCGAAGCGAGCACTTGCGCTCGTTCCTCGACGAGTAAGACCAACCCCGGCCCAGGCCGGGGTTTTTCTTTTGTGACAGAAGGTCATTGCCAGCGCCTACCCCGCGGCCCGGATGCCCGTCTACACTCGAATCAGTTCACCTGATCGAGAGGCCGCTATGCCCTTTATGCCGGCCCTCCTGTTGCTGATCCTGCTCGCCTGGAACACAACGGCCGGCGCCCTGACCCTGACCGACGAGGAACAAGCCTGGCTCAGCGCCCACCCCCAGCTGCGCCTGGGCGTAGACGCTTCATGGCCGCCGTTCGAATTTCGCGACCAGGAAGGCCGCTACCAGGGACTGGCCGCCGATTACATTGCCCTGATCCAGGAACGCCTGGGCATCACGCTCAAGCCGGTCGAACCCAGCAGCTGGACCGAAGTTCTGCAACAAGCCCGCGGCAACCGCCTCGACCTGCTGCCCGGGATCATGTCCACTCCAGAGCGCCAGGCCTACCTGGCCTTCACCCGCCCCTACCTGGACTTCCCCATCGTCATCCTCGCCCATGCCGGTGGCGCGCAACCGCGCAACCTCAAGGACCTGTATGGCCTCAAGGTCGCGGTGGTGGAGAACTACGCGCCCCACGAACTGCTGCGCGCTCACCACCCCGACCTCAACCTGGTGGCCATGCCCAACGTCAGCTCGACACTGCAGGCCTTGGCCACCGATGAAGTCGACGCCGTGGTCGGCGACCTCGCCTCGAGCATCTGGAGCCTGCGCCAGCTCAAGCTCGACGGCCTGTACGTGAGCGGCGAGACGCCCTACCGTTACCAGCTGGCCATGGCCGTGCCGCAACAGCAGAAGATGCTGGTGGGCATTCTCGACAAGGTCATGGCCGACATGAGCAGCGGCGAGGTCAGCCAAATCCAGCAACGCTGGGTGGGCAACGTCGTCGACCAACGGACCTTCTGGCGCGACATCCTGCTCTACGGCCTGCCCGGCGTCCTGCTGCTGGTGGCCATCCTCGCCGTGGTGATCCGCATCAACCGTCGGCTGAGCTCGGAGATTTCCCGACGCATCGCCCTCGAGCAAGAGCTACGCAGCAGCGAATACCACTACCGCGGCCTGATCGAAAGCCTCTCGGCAGTGGCCTGGGAGGCCGATGCCAACGACTTCAGTTACAGCTACGTCTCACCCCATGCCGAGGACCTGCTCGGCTACCCTACCGGCGAATGGCTCAAGCCCGGCTTCTGGCGCAGCATCCTGCACCCCGAGGATGCGCTCTGGGCCCAGGCCTATTGCGACAGCGAGACCGCCGCCGGTCGCGACCACAGCCTCGACTACCGGGTGATCCGTGCCGACGGGCACACCCTGTGGGTGCGCAACATCGTCAGCATGATCAAGCACGGCCACAAACCCTTGATGCGCGGACTGATGATCGACATCAGCGAAACCAAGCACACCGAAGCCGCCCTGCGCCTGTCCGAGCAGAAGTTCGCCTCGGTGTTCCAGCAATGCCCGGACATCCTGGTCATAGCCCGCCACAGCGACGGCTGCCTGCTGGAGGTCAACGAGGCCTTCGAGGAGTTGATTGGCCTGGGGCCGGCCCAGGTCATCGGCCGCACCGCCACCGAGCTCGGCCTGTGGGGCGTCGCCGGGACCGGCCCGACGCTGCTCGAACGCCTGCACCGCGGCGGCATCCGCAACCTGGAGATGACCTTCCGGCGCAGCAATGGCCAGCTGTTCACCGGCCTGACCTCGGCCGAGACCTTCGAGCTCGACAGCACCCCGGCGCTGGTGGTGGCGATCCGCGACATCAGCCAGCTCAAGGAAACCCAGCAACAGCTGCAGACCTCCGAAGAGAAATTCGCCAAGGCCTTCCACGCCTCCCCCGACGGCCTGCTGCTGTCGCGCCAGAGCGACGGCCTGCTGCTGGAGGTCAACGAAGGCTTCCGCCGCCTGACCGGCTACGAAGTCGACCCCAACGTCGACCAGACCTCGCTGGACCTGGGCATCTGGGTCGACCTGGGCGAGCGCCAACG
This sequence comes from Pseudomonas sp. RIT623, assembly GCF_004519305.1. Lineage (GTDB taxonomy): Bacteria > Pseudomonadota > Gammaproteobacteria > Pseudomonadales > Pseudomonadaceae > Aquipseudomonas. Next base: position 55,327 of record NZ_SOZA01000004.1, read on the forward strand.
CCTGATCGAGCAATTGCAACGCGATGGCTTCGTCCGCGATTTCAGCTGCCACCTGCGCCGCAGCGATGGGCAGATCCGCCTGTGCGAGTTGTCGGCCCGCCCCCTGCCGATTGGCGGCGTCGACTGCATGCTGACCATCGCCCGCGACATCACCGAACGCCACCTGATGCAGGAAAAACTGCAACTGGCCGCCACGGTTTTCGAGAACACCGCCGAAGGCGTGCTGATCACCGACACCGACCAGCGCATCAGCGCGGTCAACCGCGCCTTCAGCGAAATCACCGGCTACAGCGAGAGCGAAGCCCTCGGCCAGACCCCGCGCCTGCTCGCCTCCGGCCAGCACGACAGCGCTTTCTACGCGGCCATGTGGCACCAGCTCACCGCCGAGGGCCACTGGCAGGGCGAGATCTACAACAAGCGCAAGAACGGCGAGCTCTACCCCGGCTGGCTGACCATCAGCGCAGTGCGCAACCACGAGCGCGAGATCACCCACTTCGTCGCCGTGTTCGCCGATATCTCCAGCCTCAAGCACGCCCAGGCCAAGCTCGACTACCAGGCTCACCACGACCCGCTGACCGGCCTGCCCAACCGCGCCCTGTTCGAGAACCGCCTGCAAGCGGCACTCGCCTGCACCCAGGCGTCCAACCGCCAGGGCGCGGTGCTGTTCCTCGACCTCGACCGCTTCAAGCACATCAACGACAGCCTCGGCCATCCGGTCGGCGACCTGCTGCTCAAGGGCATCGCCCAACGCCTCAAGGAGCAGGTGCGCGATGTCGACACCGTGGCCCGCCTGGGCGGCGACGAGTTCATCATCCTGCTACCCGGACTGCACAAGCCCAGCGACGCCAGCGCCATCGCCAACAAGCTGCTGGCCGGCTTCCATGCGCCCTTCCAGGCCGGCGACCATGAATTCTTCACCAGCGCCAGCATCGGCATCAGCCTGTATCCCCAGGACGGCACCGACGTCGCCAACCTGATCCGCAACGCCGACGCCGCCATGTACCGTTCCAAGGCCAAGGGCCGCAACCGGGTCGAGGCCTACACCCGCGACCTCACCGCCCAGGCCAGCGAACGCATCGCCCTGGAGCACGAACTGCGCCGCGCCATCGAGCGCAACGAACTGAGCCTGTGCTACCAGCCCAAGTTCAGCCTCAAGACCCAGAGCCTGGTCGGCGCCGAAGCGCTGATCCGCTGGACCCACCCAACCTTCGGCGAAGTGCCGCCCGAGCAGTTCATCCACCTGGCCGAGGAAAACGGCAGCATCCTCCAGCTGGGCGACTGGGTGCTGGAGCAAGCCTGCCGCCAGATGCACCACTGGAAGAAGGCCTACCACGCCTTCGGCCCGCTGTCGGTGAACCTGGCCGGTGCCCAGCTGCGCCAACCCAACCTGGCCAAACGCATCGAGCAGTTGCTGCGCACCTACCAGCTCAAGGCCGGCGACCTGCAACTGGAGATCACCGAAAACTTCATCATGAGCCAGGCCGAGGAAGCCCTGAGCGTACTGCACCAGCTCAAGCAGCTGGGGGTGCAACTGGCCATCGACGACTTCGGCACCGGCTACTCTTCGCTCAGCTACCTCAAGCGCCTGCCGCTGGACATCCTCAAGATCGACCAGTCGTTCATCCGCGGCCTGCCCGACGACCCCCACGACGCCGCCATCGCCCGCGCCATCATCGCCCTGGGGCGCAGCATGCAATTGACGATCATTGCCGAAGGCGTGGAAAACCAGGCGCAGCAGCGCTTCCTGGCCGCCGAGGGCTGCGAGCAGATCCAGGGCTACATCGTCAGCCTGCCGCTGCCGCCAGCGGAATTCGCCGCTACGTTTCTTCGCATAGCACAAACGGATCTTTCGGATGGCACGCTATCGAAACCCTCGTTATAATCCGGCGCACCTGCTGAGGGCCTATAGCTCAGTCGGTTAGAGCAGAGGACTCATAATCCTTTGGTCCACGGTTCGAGTCCGTGTGGGCCCACCAATTTAAAGCCGCGTCTGACGCGGCTTTGTGCTTTCTACAGCTGCCGTAACCCTGCCTCAGCTCATGCCCCTGCTAACTCACGCCGTTGCCGGGCGTTGCAGCCTTCCAGATCAACGTGGCCAGCGCACCCCAGATACAGATGGTGCCGAACCTGGCAACGGTGCATGCTGAACCTGCCCTCAACCGCGATGGCAAGGAAACGAACCGGTTCACAGGGCTCAAGAACCGCCAGCAAATAAGCGATGCCACTCAAGACCAAGGACGATCACCCACAATGGACACCTTCCACATCATCGGCAAGTTCAGAGCGGCCCACGACGCCTACTTCAAACTGTTGCTGGACACCTACCCGACCAAGGCACCGATCAACGACAGCTCCAAGCTTGGCGACCCGCAGTCCTGCACCCTGGCGACCGAAGTCCAGGCCTGCTTGGTCGTGCTAGGCCCAACGGCCCAGCAGCGCATGCTGCGCCTGGGTTTCGACCTGCTGTATCCGTTCAACAACATTGTCGACCAGTACAACTGGCGCGCCAGCATCATCGATCAAAACACCAATTTCACCACCTTCGCCTCCATCGCCATCCGCATCGACGCGGAACTTCAGCTCATCGAGAACGTCGTAAAATTCAGCCAATTCAGTGACTACCAAGGCATACCAAGCGATCTTTTCGCCGAGTCCAAGGCGCGCTACACCTCAACTGTCGATGCCCTTGAAATCAAAGCCCCAATGGCGGATGGCGACCCCAAACTTATCCGCAACGACGCTGACAGCGAGGCAGTGAACGGCCTGCAAAAGATCGAGCGGCAGACCAACATCTTCTCCAACATCGCCAACGTCGCCACCACGGTCAAAACCCTGCTGGGCATCTGATGCCTCGCGAATAGCGCCCAGGCAGGGCAAAGTGCCTTTAGGACACCCGTTCTATTTCGCCATCATTGCCTCCTTTCTAGAATTCCTCCATCGCTTCGGCACCGGGTCGGAGCCCAGTGATCGAGGGAACGTCACATGAACATCCAAGGACGCCTTGGGGCCCTGCTCGTTGCACCCATGCTGCTGGCACTCGCCGGCTGCGCGGCACCCGGGGGCTACAACCAGGGCACGCAGAACATGGCCAGCAGCAACTCGCCGTGCACGCCCAGCGCAACCGACAACCTGATCTCCACCGGGCGCAGCCTGCTCAGCATCGCCAACTCCGTGCTCGAGACCAAGCACAGCATGAACGGCACCTCCGCCACTTACGATCAGCGCATGCAACTGGCGGAGAATGCCCAGAAGGTCAATCAGGGCAACCAGATGCTCGACAACGTCGAGAGCATGACCGCCGGACTGAAGTCGCCCTGCGCCACCGCGCAGACCAGCGCCGCGCGCTGACATCGCCGCGCCCCCTCCAGGTCGGAACAGGCCGCGCTCATGCGCGGCCTTTTTCTTGGCGTTTTCCGCAAAAGCAGGCACATAGCCATATCCCTTGCTACGATACTCCGCGGTTCTGCCACCCCATTCTCCAGACGAAGGACGCGTCATGCTCAATGCCGTATTGGCCGGCAAGAAAAGAGGCACCGGCATGCACCATCAGGCGCTCGACCTCGAGCGCAGCGAGGGTGCGGAGGACGTGTTGACCGCTACCTTGTTCGAACGCCTGGCTTATCTGCCCGATGAACAGTTCTGCGCGGTGTTCCAGGCGTTGCTGGGCGAGCCCTTTGGTCCGTTGCAAGCCATCACCTTCTGGCCCTCCTGGCGCCTGCCCGAAGGCAGGCAGGTAGAACCCGACGTGCTGCTCAGCGATGGCAATCGCACGCTGCTGATCGAGGCCAAGCGCCATGACCATTACGATCAACAGTCTCCCGCGCAGTTGGCTCGCGAGCTCAGGGCTGGCTGGCATGCCGGGGCCTTGGAGGCCGATAGCATCCTGCTGACACTGGGAGGGCTCAAGGACAACTCGCAAGCTGGCCGGGCGCGGCTGCTCGAGCAGGTGCACAACGAGCTGGCCAACCGGCCACAGCAACCTTTCCGGCTGGTCTGCCGGAGCTGGCAACAGATGTTCCAGGCACTCGAGAGCGCGCTCGACAGCTCGTTCACCGGCAGCCAGCGCCTGCTGGAAGACCTTGCCAGGTGCTATGCCTGGCACAGCCTGAAAACCCACCCGGTGCAGTGGCTCAGCGCCCTGAAGCCGGTTCACATCGAAACGCCCACCGGCGCTTTCGCGGCATGGAGCCTGAAATGAGCGAATCTTTGGCAAACGCACTGATCGATGTACGCCGTGCTTACCGTCTGCTGGCTGATTACCAGCAGCGCATGTTCGAATTGCTCGCGTATCTGCGCGACAGCCTGGGCGCACAAGACTATTACCAGACCTACGTCCATTCGCTGCCACAACGGGTCGCCGGGCTGGAAAACCTCAAGACCAGCGGCCTGCGCTACCTGCCGTTCCATGACATGTCGGTGCTCTGGCTACGCACCCCGCAGAACCAACCTGAGCCATGGCACAGCCACCGCAAGGGCGACCTGATGTTCGGTGTTTGGGTGCGCAGCGATACGGGGTATGACAAACACACAGGCCAGTTCAGTGATCTTGCGGTCGAAGCGGCCACCAGTAAATTGGTGTTGTCGGTGGTGGTCTGCGATACCCCCGCCGAAGGCAACTGGTACCGAGACGCCTGGTTGACCATCGACTACCCGGAGGACGGGCAAGTCAACGATCAGAGCAAACCCGGCTATCGCTGCTTCGCCCAGGCCATTGGCCTGGAGCACTTGGCCGACAAGGCCGCGATCGATGCGGCGCTCCAGGCCTGGTGCCTGGCCGCCAGCCAGAAGCTCGATGTGCAGATCACCACGCATCCGCAGCCAGCGGCCTGAAGCGCCGCCACACCGTGTCTTGCCCTGGACCGTAGGAGCTGGCTAGGCTAGCGACCCGACTGCCGAGACCCACCATGCCAGACTCCCGCGCCATCGCCCTCGACGAAATCGATCGCAAGCTGATCGCCCTGCTGCAGATCAACGCCCGCGAAAGCGTCGCCACCCTCGCCCGCCACCTGGGCATCGCCCGCACCACGGTCAACTCGCGCCTGGCGCGGCTGGAAAAGAGCAAGGTCATCACCGGCTACGGCGTGCGCCTGGGCCAGCGCCTGCTCGGCGGCGGCTTGCAGGCCTATGTGGGGATCAAGGCGCAGCCGCGCTCGGGCAAGGACATCGTCCGCCGCCTGGGGGCGATGGGCCAGGTGCAGCAGTTGTGCGCGGTGAGCGGCGAATTCGACTACGTCGCCTGGCTGAGCAGCGACTCGCCGGAGCAACTGGACCAGTTGCTCGACCAGATCGGCAGCCTCGAGGGGGTAGAGAAGACCACCACGTCGATCATCCTCAGCAGCAAGGTGGACCGCGGGCAGCCAGGCTGACCATCCATGTCCCTGAACGACCGGGCCCGTAAGAAAAATCGCGATTAGCAGCGCCTTCGTCACTCTTTTACCAATAGCAGTCATTACGACGAAACAACCTTCATAACGACGCCACTCTGCCTCTTAATTACGAACTCCGCGCTTCATAAAATGGCCACCAGGCATTTTCTATACTCAGGCTCCGCCCCTGCGCAGCCTCCCTGGCAAGGTCATTACATGAACAAGAACAACCGCCACCCCGCCGACGGCAAGAAACCCATCACCATCTTCGGCCCGGACTTCCCCTTCGCCTTCGACGACTGGCTGGAGCACCCGGCCGGCCTGGGCAGCATCCCCAAGGAGCGGCATGGCGAGGAAGTAGCTATCGTCGGTGGCGGCATCGCCGGGTTGGTGGCGGCCTACGAACTGATGAAGCTGGGCCTCAAGCCGGTGGTGTACGAAGCCTCCAAACTCGGTGGCCGGCTGCGCTCGCAAGCCTTCAACGGCACCGACGGCATCGTCGCCGAACTCGGCGGCATGCGCTTTCCGGTGTCGTCCACGGCCTTCTACCACTATGTCGACAAGCTGGGCCTGGAGACCAAGCCCTTCCCCAACCCGCTGACGCCCGCCTCGGGCAGCACGGTCATCGACCTGGAAGGGCAAACCTACTACGCCGAGAACAAGGCCGACCTGCCGCAACTGTTCCACGAAGTTGCCGACGCCTGGGCCGACGCCCTGGAAAGCGGCGCGCAATTCGGCGATATCCAGCAGGCCATCCGCGACCGCGACGTGCCGCGCCTGAAAGACCTATGGAACAAACTGGTGCCGCTGTGGGACGACCGCACCTTCTACGACTTCGTCGCCACCTCGCGCTCGTTCGCCAAGCTCAGCTTCCAGCACCGCGAGGTGTTCGGCCAGGTGGGCTTCGGCACCGGTGGCTGGGACTCGGACTTCCCCAACTCGATGCTGGAAATCTTCCGCGTGGTGATGACCAATTGCGACGACCACCAGCACCTGGTGGTCGGCGGCGTCGAGCAGGTACCCCAGGGCATCTGGCGCCATGTACCGGAGCGTTGCGCCCACTGGCCGGCCGGCACCAGCCTCAAGACCCTGCACGGCGGCGCGCCGCGCGCCGGGGTCAAGCGTATCGCCCGGGCCGCCGATGGGCGCCTGGCGGTCACCGACAACTATGGCGACACCCGCTCTTACGCCGCGGTGCTCACCACCTGCCAGAGCTGGCTGCTGACCACCCAGATCGACTGCGAGGAATCGCTGTTCTCGCAGAAGATGTGGATGGCCCTGGACCGCACCCGCTACATGCAGTCGTCGAAGACCTTCGTCATGGTCGACCGGCCGTTCTGGAAGGACAAGGACCCGCAGACCGGCCGCGACCTGATGAGCATGACCCTCACCGACCGCCTGACCCGCGGCACCTACCTGTTCGACAACGGCGATGACAAGCCCGGGGTGATCTGCCTGTCCTACGCCTGGATGAGCGATGCCCTGAAGATGCTCCCGCACCCTACCGAGAAGCGCGTGCAGCTGGCCCTCGACGCGCTGAAGAAGATCTACCCGAAGACTGATATCGCCGGGCATATCATCGGCGACCCTATCACCATCTCGTGGGAGGCCGACCCGCACTTCCTCGGTGCCTTCAAAGGCGCGCTGCCCGGCCATTATCGCTACAACCAACGGATGTACGCGCACTTCATGCAGGCCGACATGCCGGCCGAGCAACGCGGCATCTTCATCGCCGGTGACGACGTGTCGTGGACCCCAGCCTGGGTCGAAGGCGCGGTGCAGACTTCGCTGAACGCGGTGTGGGGTATCATGAACCACTTTGGTGGCCAGACCCACCCGGACAACCCCGGCCCGGGCGACGTGTTCGACGAGATCGGGCCAATCGCCCTGGCCGACTGAGCGAAGGAGTAGCGCCATGCGCATCGCCCTGTACCAGGGCACGCCCCAGCCCCTGGACGTGCCCGGCAATCTCGAGCGCCTGCAACGCCAGGCCCAGCTGGCCGCCGGACGCGGCGCCCAGTTGCTGGTGTGCCCGGAGATGTTCCTCAGCGGCTACAACATCGGCCTGGACCAGGTGGAACGCCTGGCCGAGGCCGAGGACGGCCCCTCGGCGATGAGTGTGGTCGAGATTGCCCAGGCGCATCGAATCGCCATCGTCTATGGCTACCCCGAGAGGGGCGAGGATGGCGCGATCTACAACAGCGTGCAGTTGATCGACGCCCATGGCCGCAGCCTGTGCAACTACCGCAAGACCCACCTGTTCGGTGAGCTCGACCGCTCGATGTTCAGCCCGGGCGCCGATCACTTCCCGGTGGTCGAGCTGGACGGCTGGAAGGTCGGTCTGCTGATCTGCTACGACATCGAGTTCCCGGAGAACGCCCGGCGCCTGGCCTTGGCCGGCGCCGAACTGATCCTGGTGCCGACGGCGAACATGACCCCCTACGACTTCGTTTGCCAGGTGACCGTGCGCTCACGGGCGCAGGAGAACCAGTGCTACCTGGTGTATGCCAACTACCGCGGCAGCGAGGGCGAGATCCAGTATTGCGGCCAGAGCAGCATCGTCGGCCCGGACGGCAGCCTGCTGGCGATGGCCGGGCGCGAAGAGTGCCAGTTGCTGGCGGACCTGGAGCACGAGCGGGTAGTCGAGGGGCGCCTGGCGTTCCCCTACCTGGCGGACCTGCGCCGGGATCTGCATTAACAGCCATCCCTTGCAGGGTGTTGATAATTGGCGCTGGGCCAAACCAGACAACCTCGGCATTGCGCGCTAGCATGGCGCTATGTCCGACGCCATCCGCCACCTCACCCTCGCCAACGGCCTGCACCTGACCCTGCGCCACGCGCCACGCCTCAAACGGGCGGCGGCGGCGCTGCGAGTGCATGCCGGCAGCCACGACGCACCGACGCGCTGGCCGGGCCTGGCGCACTTTCTCGAGCACCTGTTCTTCCTGGGTACCGAGCGTTTCCCACTGGACGACGGCCTGATGCGCTACGTGCAGGGCCTGGGCGGCCAGGTCAATGCCAGCACCCGCGAACGCACCACCGATTTCTTCTTCGAAGTGCCCCCTGCAGCGCTGGCCGGTGGGTTGGAGCGCCTGTGCCAGATGCTCGCCGAACCCGACCTGAGCCCTGAGCGCCAGCAGCCCGAGCGCGAGGTGATCCACGCCGAGTTCATCGCCTGGACGCGCAACCCCGAGGCCCAACAGCAGTTCGCCTTGCTCCAGTCGGTTGCCGCCAATCATCCGCTCAGGGCCTTCCACGCCGGTAACCGCTACAGCCTGCCGCTAAGGGATGCGGCGTTCCAACAGGCGCTGCAACAGTTTCACCGGCGCTTCTATCAAGGCAACCGGATCACCCTGAGCCTGGCAGGCCCTCAACCGCTGGAAGCACTGGAAGCATTGGCCAGACGCCTGGGCGCGCAGTTCGCCGCGGGCACCTCGGCAGATCGCCCCACGCCACCCCGGTTGCGCGACGGCCCACTGCGCTCGCCCAGCACGCAGGACCTGCTGTTTGCCCACGAGCACCTCCCGGCACAAGCCGAGCAAGCCCTTGAGCTGCTGCTGGACCTGCTCAGCGATAGCCGCCCAGGTGGCTGGCTGGCCGAACTGCGCCAGCGAGGCTGGCTGCACAACTGCAAGGCGCAGCGCCTGTACAGCCATGCCGGCCAGCTGCTGTGGCACGTGCGGCTGCAACTGACGGCCCAGGCCGATGCCACACAAGCCCAACAGCTGTTGCACAGCTGGCTCGGTTTCGTTCGCCAGCAGGGTGGACAGCGGCTGAACGTCGCCTTCGGGCAATTGCAACAACGCCGTGAGCAGGCGGCCAGCGCGCTGGAGCTGGCCCGCCGCGACAGTGCCGGCCAGCCCTACCAAGCACTCGCCCGACAAGGCCTGGCCGCCCTGGATGCACTACTAGCCGATCTCCCGCAGGGCTGCGCCGGCCCCTGGCATCTGCCACCGGCCGAACCACTGCTGGCGACAACGCCACCGGCCCGAAACGCCGCCTTGCCGCCGGGCCTGACGGTCAGCGATGCGCTGCCCGCCTCGCGCCAGTTCGCCACGCTCTACCTGCGCTGGCACCTGCCCTCGGCGGCGCGCGTACTGCCCGTGCTCGAGCGCGCCCTGCAAACGCTCCGTGAGCGTGCCGAACGCGCCGCAGTGCAACTGGACCTGGAAGCCACTGGCGCCTACCTGCAACTGCGTGTCGGCGGCTATCCGTTGGCGGTGGTGAGCGCGGCGGCAGAGGCGCTCGAGCAAATCAGCACGCCAGCCCGCGAACACTGGCAGGCCACGGCAGCCAGCGAACCGGCGCTGATCCCTATCCGCGCCTTGCTCAAGGCCCTGCCGAACATCCTTGACCCGGCAGCAGCCCAAGGCCACTCCGCCGGCGATCTCGCCTCGCCCTGGCAGCAGGCCCGCTGGCAAGGCCTGGCCATCGGCTTCGACCAAGCCAGCCGCGACGCCCTCGGCGCGGCCGTGCAGGCCATCCCTGGGCAGCCTGGCGAGCCGCCAGCCAGGCGCCACTTCACTGGGCGCCACTGGCATCAGGTGCACACCCCTGGCAGCGAGCCGGCCCTGTTACTGTTCTGCCCGCTGCCAGACACCCTGCAAGCCAGCGGCCGCCTGCTCGCGCACCTGTTGCAAGGGCCGGTTTACCAGCGCTTGCGGGTCGAACTGCAACTGGGTTATGCGGTGTTCAGCGCCTTTCGCCAGGTTGCCGGGCACGGCGGGCTGCTATTCGGCGTACAATCGCCGAAGGCCGGCCAGGCCGAGGTGCTTGGCCACCTGACCACGCTGCTGCAGGAGGGCGTGCAACTGGCCGCCGACAGCCGCCAACAACTGGCCGAGCAGTTCAGCGAAGCGGCCATGGCCAATGCCGAAGTCGCGCACTGGGCCTGGCAGGCACATATGGCGACACAAAATCCGCGGCTGGCTTGCATGCGCCAGTCTATCCTGACTGTCGAACAGCGCGATCTGGAGGCGCTACTGCAGCAGTTACTGGCAGCCGAACATGGCTGGCTATGCTTGGCCAACGCCGCCGCCCCAGAGGCTCATTGGCACTGAGCGCGGCGCGGATTGTTACCAAGCCTGCAAGGGCGCATTTCGAATAATTAACCTTTCGGTACAAATTTTTCTTGTAAGATAGCGCAATCTCAGCCAATGGAACCTCTGCCCCCAGACGGTACCCAATGATGAGCTGACCCCAAAACCCATCCGGAAGGAGCAAGCCCATGTGGACCAAACCTGCATACACTGACCTGCGTATCGGCTTCGAAGTGACCATGTACTTCGCCAACCGCTAAGCGGCAGCGCGACCAGACGCCTCGGCCCGCCGGGGCGTCGTCGTTTTCGAATCACCGTTTCCTGCTTCAGAGGGCGCCCATGTACATCCAGATTCTCGGCTCGGCCGCTGGCGGCGGTTTCCCCCAGTGGAACTGCAACTGCGTCAACTGCAAGGGCTACCGCGACGGCACCCTGCGCGCCACGGCGCGTACCCAGTCGTCCATCGCCCTGTCCGACGACGGCGAGCACTGGATTCTGTGCAATGCCTCGCCGGACATCCGCGCCCAGCTTCAGGCCTTCGCGCCGATGCAGCCGGCCCGTGCCCTGCGTGACACCGGTATCGATGCCATCGTCCTGCTCGACAGCCAGATCGACCACACCACCGGCCTGCTCAGCCTGCGCGAAGGCTGCCCGCACCAGGTGTGGTGCACCGACATGGTCCACCAGGACCTGACCACCGGTTTCCCGCTGTTCAACATGCTCAGCCACTGGAACGGCGGGCTGGTGTGGAACCGCATCGACCTCGACACCAGCTTCGTCATCGGCGCCTGCCCGAACCTGCGTTTCACCCCCTTCCCGCTGCGCAGCGCCGCGCCGCCCTACTCACCGCACCGTTTCGACCCGCACCCCGGCGACAACCTCGGGCTGCTGGTGGAGGACACCCGCACCGGCGGCAAGCTGTTCTACGCGCCGGGCCTGGGCCAGGTCGACACCAAGCTGCTGGAGATGATGCACGGCGCCGATTGCCTGCTGGTCGACGGCACCCTGTGGGAGGATGATGAGATGCAGCGCCGCGGTGTCGGCACCCGCAGCGGACGCGAGATGGGCCACCTGGCGCAGAACGGCGCGGGCGGCATGCTCGAGGTGCTGGACGGCTTCCCACGCCAGCGCAAGGTGCTTATCCATATCAACAACACCAATCCGATCCTCGACGAAGACTCGCCAGAACGTGCCGAAGTACAGCGCCGCGGCGTGGAAGTCGCCTTCGATGGCATGAGTATCGAGCTGTAAGGAGGCCCTGTGAGCGACGCAACGCCGATGTCCCCTGCCGAGTTCGAGCAGGCCCTGCGCGCCAAGGGCGCCTACTATCACATCCATCACCCCTACCACGTGGCGATGTATGAAGGCCGTGCCAGCCGCGAGCAGATCCAGGGCTGGGTGGCCAACCGCTTCTACTACCAGGTGAACATCCCGATGAAGGATGCGGCGATCCTGGCCAACTGCCCGGACCGCGAAATCCGCCGCGAGTGGATCCAGCGCCTGCTCGACCACGATGGCGCACCCGGCGAGGACGGCGGCATCGAGGCCTGGTTGCGCCTCGGTCAGGCCGTGGGCCTGGACCCAGACCAACTGCGCAGCCAGGAGCTGGTGCTGCCCGGGGTGCGCTTTGCCGTGGACGCCTACGTCAACTTCGCCCGTCGCGCCAGCTGGCAGGAGGCCGCCAGCAGCTCGCTGACCGAGCTGTTCGCCCCGCAGATCCACCAATCGCGCCTGGACAGCTGGCCGCAGCACTATCCGTGGATCGACCCGGCCGGCTATGAATACTTCCGTACCCGCCTGGGCCAGGCCCGGCGTGATGTGGAACACGGCCTGGCGATCACCCTGCAGCACTACACCACCCGCCAAGGGCAGGAGCGCATGCTGGAGATCCTGCAATTCAAGCTGGATATCCTGTGGAGCATGCTCGATGCCATGAGCATGGCCTATGAACTGAACCGCCCGCCGTACCACAGCGTCACCGCCGAGCGGGTCTGGCACAAGGGGATCGCCCTATGAGTTTCGACCGTCAACAGGTGCCCGCCTGGCGCCCAGGCTACCGTTTCCAATACGAGCCGGCACAGAAGGGCCATGTGCTGCTGTACCCCGAGGGCATGATCAAGCTCAACGACAGCGCCGGGCTGATCGGCGGCCTGGTCGATGGCCAGCGCTCGGTGGCGGCGATCATCGCCGAGCTTGAACAGCAATTCCCCGGTGTGCCCGAAGTCGCCGACGACATCGAGCAATTCATGGAGGTGGCCCGTGCCGAACATTGGATCACCCTCGCCTGAGGTGCCGGTCGGCCTGCCGCTGTGGCTGTTGGCCGAGCTGACCTACCGCTGCCCGCTGCAGTGCCCGTACTGCTCCAACCCCCTGGACTTCGCCGCGCAAGGCCAGGAACTGAGCACCGAGCAGTGGTTCAAGGTAATGGCCGAAGCCCGCGAGATGGGCGCCGCGCAGATTGGTTTTTCCGGCGGCGAACCGCTGGTGCGCCAGGACCTCGCCGAATTGATCGGCGAGGCCCGGCGCCTGGGCTACTACACCAACCTGATCACCTCCGGCATCGGCCTGACCGAGCAGAAGATCGCCGCGTTCAAGCAGGCCGGGCTGGACCATATCCAGATCAGCTTCCAGGCCAGCGACGAGCAGGTGAACAACCTGCTGGCCGGCTCGAAGAAGGCCTTCGCGCAGAAGCTGGAGATGGCCCGGGCGGTAAAGGCCCACGGCTACCCGATGGTGCTCAACTTCGTCACCCATCGGCACAACATCGACAAGATCGACCGCATCATCGAGCTGTGCATCGCCCTGGAGGCCGATTTCGTCGAGCTGGCCACCTGCCAGTTCTACGGCTGGGCGCACCTCAACCGCCTAGGCCTGCTGCCGACCCGCGCCCAGCTGGAACGGGCCGAACGCATCACCAATGAGTACCGCGACAAACTCAAGGCCGAAGGCAGCCCATGCAAGCTGATCTTCGTTACCCCCGACTACTACGAAGAGCGCCCCAAGGCCTGCATGAACGGCTGGGGCAGCCTGTTCCTGACCATCACCCCGGACGGCACCGCCCTGCCCTGCCATGGCGCGCGCCAACTGCCGGTGCAGTTCCCCAATGTGCGCGAGCACGACCTGCGCCACATCTGGTACGACTCGTTCGGCTTCAACCGCTTCCGCGGCTATGACTGGATGCCCGAGCCGTGCCGCTCGTGCGACGAGAAGGAAAAGGACTTCGGCGGCTGCCGCTGCCAGGCTTTCATGCTCACCGGCGACGCCAGCAAGGCCGACCCGGTGTGCGCCAAGTCACCCGACCACGGCATCATCCTCAAGGCCCGCGAGGACGCCGAACACGCGACGCTGGAGATCGAACAGATGACCTTCCGCAACCAACGCAACTCCCATGTCATTGCCCGTGGCTGAGTTCAGCGCCGCCCAGGCGGTGGCCGCAGGCACCGACTTCGCCGAACTCAAGGTCGGCGCGCTGGGCCTGTTCTGGAACGAGTTCCGCCCCGCCGATGGCGCCTGCCGGATCTGGCAGTGGCGCGAGCAACAGGCCCACTGCCTGACCCCCGACGGCTTCAGTGTGCGCAGCCGGGTCTATGAATATGGCGGTGGCAGCTTCTGCCTGGCCGAGCACGGCCTGGTGTTCGTCAACGAGCACGACCAGCAGGTCTACACCCAGGCGCTGGATGGTTCGGCGCCGCGCGCCCTCACCCATGACCAGGCCTGTCGCTATGGCGACGTGCATTGGCACGCCGGGCAGGTACTGGCGGTGGAGGAAAGCCATGGCGAGCAGGTGGTCCATCGGCTGGTCAGCCTGGCCGCAGGCAGCCGTGAAGTCCTCGCTGAAGGCGCCGACTTCTATGCCACGCCGACCCTGAGCGACAACGGCCAGCGCCTGGCCTGGATCGAATGGGATCGCCCCGCGCAGCCATGGACCCACACCCGCCTGATGTGCCGCGAGCGCGGCCCGGCTGGCGATTGGGGGCCGGCACGCTGCATCGCCGGACAGGACGAGTCGCTGCAGCAACCGCGCTTCGATACCGCAGGACGCCTGTACTGCCTGTCGGACCACGACGGTTTCTGGCAGCCCTGGGGTGAAGTCGACGAACGCTGGCAAGCCTTGCCCGCCACCAACGCCGACCATGCCGCCGCACCCTGGCAACTGGGCCCCTGCACCTGGCTGGCGCTGGGCCCTGCCAGCTACCTGGCCAGCTGGTTCGAAGAAGGCTTCGGACAACTGGGGCTACGCACGGACAGCGGTGAAGTGCAGCGCTACGCCAGCGCCTACAGCCGCTTTCGCAGCCTGGCCCTGGATGCCGACTCCCTCTATGCCATCGCCGCCTCGCCCATCAGCCCGCCGGCAGTCATCGCCATCGACCGGCGCAGCCACGAGGTACGGGTGCTGGCGGGCGGGGCCGAGGTGTTGCCCGCCGAACACATCAGCCAGCCACAGCCAATTCGCTATGCCAGCGGCGATGGCATGGCCCACGGGTTCTTCTACCCGGCGATGACCAGCAACGGCCCCGCGCCGCTGGTGGTGTTCATCCATGGCGGGCCGACCTCGGCCTGCTACCCGGTGCTCGACCCGCGTATCCAGTACTGGGCCCAGCGCGGCTTCGCCGTCGCCGACCTCAACTACCGGGGCAGCAGCGGCTATGGCCGTGCCTATCGCCAGGCCCTGCACTTGCGCTGGGGCGAAAGCGATGTGCAGGATGCTTGCGCGGTGGTGGCATACCTGGCCGAACAGGGGCTGGTCGACCCTCGCCAGGCGTTCATTCGCGGTGGCAGCGCGGGCGGCTACACCACCCTCTGCGCGCTGGCCTTCCACAAGGTGTTCCGCGGCGGCGCCAGCCTATATGGCGTCAGCGACCCCGTGGCGCTGGGGCAGTCCACCCACAAGTTCGAAGGGGATTACCTGGACTGGCTGATCGGCGACCCCGTGAAGGATGCCGAACGCTACCGCCAGCGCACGCCGCTGCTGCATGCCGGGCAAATCCAGGTACCGGTGATCTTCTTCCAGGGTGAACTGGACGCGGTAGTCGTGCCAGCGCAGACCCGCTCGATGCTCGAGGCCTTGCAGGCCAACGGCATTGCCGCCGAGGGGCATTTCTACCCAGGCGAGCGACATGGCTTTCGCCAGGCGGCGAATCTGGCCCATGCGCTCGAAGAGGAATGGAAGTTCTATTGCCGGGTCTTGGCCACAGAGCCTCTGTAGGCGCCACGGTGCATGGCACCGGCTGCGCCGGTGTTCGCCGGCAAGGCCGGCTCCTACGAGGTTTGCGGTATGCCTCGCCCCTGAGGGTCTTCAGCGCTTGGCGATGATATACACCGCATGCACGATCCCGGGGATATACCCCAACAATGTCAGCAGGATGTTCAACCAGAATGCCCCGCCAAAGCCAACCTGAAGGAACACGCCCAGCGGCGGCAGGATGATGGCGATGATGATGCGAATGAAATCCATGCGATGCGCTCCTTGAGGGTGTCTCATCACAGACTAGCCTCGCTTCGCAGAGGTTCCCTGCGCATATTGCCCACGCCGTGCAACAGGCAAAAAAAACGCCCCGAGCCAAATATTTCAGGCCAGGGGCGATGCGCAGAAACGCGAGACGGTTCGTTGAAATTCTGTGGGCCGCTCAGGCCGGCATCTCCCGGCGGCTGTGTTGCTGGGCATGCAGTCGGGCAAAGGCGCGGGCCAGGCGCAGGAGCATCTCGTCGATGTTGCCCTGGCTCACGGTCAGCGCCGGCGAAAAGCGCACCACGTCGGCCTGTGGGGCATTGAGCAACAGCCCTTCATGCAAGGCGGCCTCGACCAGTTCGGCGGCCACGCCTTCACGCATCTGCAAGGCCCAGAGCAGCCCCTGTCCGCGCACCTCACCCTGGCCATAGCGACCCGCCAGGCGGCTCAGGCCATCGCGCAGGTGCCGGCCCCTATCCATCACCTGGTCGAAGAAGCCCGGCTCCAGCACCGTGCTCAGCACCGCCAGCCCGGCCGCGCTCATCAGCGCATTGCCATGGTGGCTGCCCGCCAGCTCGCCAGGCTCGGCGCAGCAGGCGCTACCCCGCGCCAGCAGCGCTGCCAGGGGCACGCCGCCACCCAGGCCCTTGCCCAGGGTGACGATGTCGGCGCGCACGCCGTAGGTCTGCTCGGCCAGCAAGGCGCCGCAACGTCCGATCCCGGTCTGCACCTCGTCGAGGATCAGCAGGATGCCCAGCTCCCGGCACAGCCGCTCGACGCCCTTGAGGTAGTCGGCGCTGGCCGGGATCACCCCGGCTTCGCCCTGGATCGGCTCGAGCATGATCGCCACGGTGCGCGAGTCGACCGCGGCATGCAGCGCCGCCAGGTCGTTGAACGGCACCTTGCTAAAGCCCGGCAGGCCCGGCTCGCAGCGGTTGCACGGTAGCGGGTCGGAGGCCGACAACGCCCCCAGGCTACGGCCATGGCAGCCCTGGCTGGCGGTGATGATGTGATAGGCGCCATTGCGGTGCAGTTGCCCCCATTTGCGCGCCAGCTTGATCGCCCCTTCGCAGGCCTCGGCACCGCTGTTGAGCAGGTAGGCCTGGTCGCTGCCGGTGCTCTGGCACAGTTGCTCGACCAGGCTCAACAGCGCGCGGCTGTGATAGCCAGCGCCAGGGTTGATCAACGCCTGGGCCTGGTTGCCCAGCGCCTTGACCAGCGCGCTCGGGCTGTGGCCCAGGCTGTTGACCGCACAGCCCTGGGTAAAGTCCAGGTAGGCGTGCCCTTCGTTGTCCCACAACCACGAGCCCTGGCCACGCACGAACATCTGCGCCGCGCGCTCGGCGCTGGGCATCAGCCGCTCGCGGCTGGGCTGCGCGGTGGCCGGCGCCAGCGCCGGGGCACGCTTGGGCTCGGCCACGGCAGGTGCCGAGCGGCGCAGGTTGAACAGGTTCATCGAGGCTCCAGCCAATCACGGTGTCAGGCGGCCAAGGCCCCGGTCGAACGCCGGAGGGTATATTTTGCCTTGCCTATCAAAAGTGTTTTTCATCCAAGGTAACAATCGCCTGTATAAGCGCTGTAACCCGCTGGAATACGGCGATAGACTAGGCCCCAAGCCGATGTCCGGCCATTTCGTTTTTCCAGCTTTTTCGATAAGTAATAGTTATGGATTTTCGCCAACTGCGTTACTTCGTCGCGGTCTACGAGGAAGGCCATGTCGGCCGCGCCGCCGAGCGCCTGTCGCTGTCCCAGCCGGCCCTGTCGCAACAGATCCGTCAGCTGGAGCACAGCCTCGACCTGAACCTGTTCGAGCGCAGCAACAAGCGCCTGTTGCCAACCCTTGCCGCCCACACCCTGTACAACCACGCCGGCCCCCTGCTCGAAGGTTTGCAGCGGGCCCACGAGGCCATGCGCAACTTCAAGGGACAGTCGCTACGCACCCTGGCCATCGGCGTGCTGCAAACCGTCCGCCCCAGCCTGGTGCCGCAACTGCTGGAACGGGTGCGCAAGGCCCAACCGCATCTTGTGGTACAGATCTACGAGCTGTCAGGTTCAGAAATCGAGCGGCGTCTGCTCAACGGCAGCCTGGACATCGGCATCAGCTACCTGCCACCGCGCCAACCGGGGCTGCACGGCCTGCTGCTGTACGAAGACGAACTGCAATTGGTGATCCCCAAGACTCACCCGCTGAAGGACTTCAAGAAGGTCTCGATCCGCCAGGCGGCGGAGCTGCCGCTGCTGATGCTCGGCGAGGAGTTCCAGATCCGCCAGATCTGGAAGGCGCAACTGGCCAACCAAGGCCGCCGGCCGCAGGTGCAGGCCGAGATGAACAACATGGCGGGGATCCTCGACAGCCTGGCGCATACCGCCCTGGCCACCATCCTGCCGGGCCGCGCCAAGGATGCCGCCCAGGATGACCAGGAACTGCTGTGGAAGCCATTGAGCGAACCGCGGGTGCCCTTGAAGGTCGGCCTGGTGTTCCGCGACGCGCAGCGCCAGCAGGCCTCGGTGGAGCTGTTGCGCGCCTTGCTCGAGGAAGAGACAGATACCCGGCCCCTGGGTGTATCGCCGCTTGATGTGCTCGGCTGACAAATCACGCGCACAAAGAAAACCCCGCCGAAGCGGGGTTTCCCAGACTGTTTCCCTTTGAC
This sequence comes from Pseudomonas sp. RIT623, assembly GCF_004519305.1. Taxonomy (GTDB): domain Bacteria; phylum Pseudomonadota; class Gammaproteobacteria; order Pseudomonadales; family Pseudomonadaceae; genus Aquipseudomonas. Next base: position 73,832 of record NZ_SOZA01000004.1, read on the forward strand.
ATCCCTATCACCCCGCCTCCCTGGCAGGAAATCCTTTCGTGTCCCTGTTCTGTCCATTGCGCTTCCTGCGCTACGTCCATGTGACAAAGAGTAACCGTGGATCCAATCTTAGGAAAGAGGCGAAAAGTCACCACGCGATGTAAGACAAAGCTTACAAAATAGGTGTATTCGCAAACAGGATTGCCCTAACGAAAAAAGCCGCTCCCGCCGACGGATCGCAATCCTCGGCAAGAGCGGCCTGGGCCGCGCGGGGCTGTCAGCCAGCCCGCAGTTGGCTTAGAACTGCGCCGCGTCCAGCAAGTAGAGCGACTCGCTGCCAGCTTTCACCGAAGCGACCAGCGAATGTACCCGTGGCAGCAGGCGGGCGAAGTAGAAGCGTGCCGTGCCCAGCTTGGCACCGTAGAACTCGACATCGCCCTCGCCCGCCTTGGCGGTGCGGGCCATCAGCGCCCACATGTAGGCGTAGGCGACATAGCCGAATGCGTGCAGGTACTCGACCGAAGCCGCGCCAATCTCGTTGGGGTTGCCCTTGGCCTGGTCCAGCAGCCAGGCGGTCAGCTCATCGAGCTGGTCGAGGGAGGCCGCCAGCGGCTTGCTGAACTCGCCAAGGTCAGCAGCGCTGGTGGCGATGAACTCGCGGATCTCGTCGGCGAACAGCTTGTAGTAGGCGCCACCACTGGCCACCACCTTGCGCCCGACCAGGTCCAGTGCCTGGATACCGTTGGTGCCTTCGTAGATCTGGGTGATGCGCACATCGCGCACCAGCTGCTCCTGGCCCCACTCGCGGATGTAGCCATGGCCGCCGAACACCTGCTGGCCATGCACCGTGCACTCCAGGCCCAGGTCGGTGAGGAAGGCCTTGGCCACCGGGGTCAGCAGCGCCACCAGCTCTTCGCTGCGCTTGCGGGTCGCAGCGTCTTCGCTGTACTTGGCGCTGTCGAGCTGCATCGCCACATAGGTGGAGAACGCCCGGCCGCCTTCAGTCAGCGCCTTCATGGTCAGCAGCATGCGCCGCACGTCCGGGTGGACGATGATCGGGTCGGCCACCTTGTCCTTGGCCTGCGGGCCGGTCGGGGCGCGGCTTTGCAGACGGTCGCGGGCGTACTCCACGGCATTCTGGTAGGAACGCTCGGCCGAAGCCAGGCCCTGGATGCCGACACCCAGGCGCTCGTAGTTCATCATGGTGAACATGGCCGCCAGGCCCTTGTTCGGCTCGCCGACGATATAGCCGAGCGCTTCGTCGAAGTTCATCACGCAGGTGGCCGAACCCTGGATGCCCATCTTGTGCTCGATCGAGCCGCAAGTGGCCGGGTTGCGCGCGCCAAGGCTGCCATCTTCGTTGACCAGGAACTTGGGTACCAGGAACAGCGAGATGCCTTTCGGGCCTGCCGGGGCGTCCGGCAGCTTGGCCAGCACCAGGTGGATGATGTTCTCGGTGAGGTCGTGCTCGCCGCCGGTAATGAAAATCTTGGTGCCACTGACCTTGTAGCTGCCATCAGCCTGGGGCTCGGCCTTGGTGCGGATGATGCCCAGGTCGGTACCGGCGTGGGGCTCGGTGAGGCACATGGAACCGGCCCAAACACCGGAGTACATGTTCGGCAGGTACTTTTCCTTGAGCGCTTCACTGGCGTGGGCGTTGATCGACAAGCAGGCGCCGGCGGTCAGCATCGGATACAGGCCGAAAGCCAGGCTCGAGGCGTTGACCATTTCCTCGACCTGGGCCGAGACGACCTTGGGCATGCCCATGCCACCGAAGAGCGGATCTCCGCCAACGCCGACCCAGCCCCCTTGGGCATAAGTGTTGTATGCCTCGATGAAGCCCTGCGGGGTGCGCACCGAGCCGTTGTCCCAATGGCAGCCTTCCTCGTCGGCGGCGCGGCTCAGCGGGGCGATGGACTTGCCAGTGACCTTGCCGGCCTCTTCCAGTACTGCCATCGCCGTGTCGGCGTCGACCACCTCCGCCAACCCCGGCAGTTGCGACCAGAGTGTGGCCACGTCGAAGACTTCATTGAGGACGAAGCGCATATCGCGCAGGGGCGCTTTATATTCAGCCATGACAACCTCTCGCTATCGGGGTCGGGGCGGCCCATCGAGGGCCGCGGCACTGGGATGACCCGCAGTGTAACCGAACAACTTTTACGAGACATAGGGTCATCATGCGACTGAATAGTCAGGCATGGTCACACCCGAATTCACGCCATGCGCACGGCCCCACGCCGCGATTGCTGGCCGAAGGTCATCACGCAGTTACGCCCGGCGCCCTTGGCGCTGTACAAAGCCTGGTCGGCGGACTTGAGCACTTCGTCGGGGTTGCGGTGCTCGACCTGGCGCTCGGCGACGCCAATGCTGATGGTCACCGATACCGTGGTATTGGCGCCCCCCCCGCGACGCTGCCGGCCGGTGGAGTCGTCCAGGGGCCGGCTGTTCTGGTCGCGTAGCTGGATCGCGTAGTTGGCGATCATCTCCCGCACCGACTCCAGGTGCGGCAAGCATTCCTCGGCAGTCTTGCCGGCGAACACCAAGGCGAACTCCTCGCCGCCGTAGCGGTAGGCGCGGCCACCACCGGTGACCTTGGACAGGCGGCTGGCGACCAGGCGCAACACCTGGTCGCCGACATCGTGACCATGGGTGTCGTTGAATTTCTTGAAATGGTCGACGTCGGTCATGGCGATCACGTAGTTGCGCCCCAGGCGCTGCATGCGCTCGTTCAACGCCCGGCGCCCCGGCAACCCGGTCAGCTCATCGCGGAACGCCATCTGGTAGGCCTCGTGGGACACCGCCGCGGCGATCATCAGCATCACCTGGCTGCACATGATGTTCAGGGTGAACGGCAGGATGAAGGTCTTGGGCAGCATCCAGAAGATGCCGATCAGGCCGATGATCTGCGCCGCGTGCAAGGGCCGCGGCTCGCGCAGGTATTGCACAACCAGCAGGATGAACACCGCCAGGAACAACGGGTAAGCCAACTGGATCAGGCTCATCCACTGGCCATGCAGCGCCGGCCAGCGGATCTCGGCCAGCCAGGTCAGCAGCGCCTCGGGAAAACTCTGCTCCAGCGCCACCGCGACACTGCTCACGGCGAACAGCACGGCGAAGCGCGCCAGCAGGTCCTGGGCCAGGTGGGTGCGTTCCTGCCAGGCACCGTACAGCCCATACAAGGCCGGCAACAGCAGGCAGACCAGGTGGAAAATCACCGCGGCGTCCTCGCGCACGCGGCCATTGTCCCGGTAGAAATCGGTCTGGGTGTCGAGCAGGAAATAGGCGATGTACACCGTGACCATCAGGAACAGTTCGCGCTGGCGGCGGTATACGGCGCAGTAGGCGCCCCCGAGCAACAGCACCAAGGTTGGCAGAACGTTGAACAGCGATGTGAAGAAGACACTGAGGTCCCTCACATAGGCTGCCGCAAGCCCTGCCAGCAACAGAATCAGCGAAGGCAGGAAGTGGCTCGCGCGTACAGCGGATAAACGAAACAAGGGTAATCTCCGACCCGGCAGATCAATAATGGCATTGTGCCCTACTGCATCGGCAGTGCACATGAATAGATGAATACAGATGCCCGTTTTAACGGCAGATCAGGGGTGAAGCTTGAGACTTTCTCGTTACTGGATGCGACACCCAGTAGGACTCTTCCTGTTTACGCAATTCCTGTAGGGGCGGCCTCGTGTCGCGAAAGGGCTGCAAAGCAGCCCCGGCGATCGTTGCATCAACGCTGAAATCCTGGGGCTGCTGCGCAGCCCTTTCGCGACGCAAGGCCGCTCCTACAGGGGCACGCGTGAAAGTCCGGGCAAAAAAAAACCGCCTGCCGGTTAGGGCAGGCGGTTTTTTGTATAACCGCTAGGGCTTAGCAGGACAGACCGAAGTCTTCTTCCTTCATCGCCATCAGGTTGTCGGCGCCCGACAGGATCGCCGCCACGTGGCTGCGGGTACGCGGCAGGATGCGCTGGAAGTAGAAGCGCGCAGTCTGCAGCTTGGCGGTATAGAAGGCCTCTTCGCTGGTGCCAGCGGCCAGTTTTTCGGCGGCCAGGCGGGCGATGTCAGCCCAGAAGTAGGCCAGGCACGCATAGCCGGAGTACATCAGGTAGTCCACCGACGCAGCGCCGACTTCCTCGCGGTCCTTCATCGCCGCCATGCCGATCTTCATGGTCAGCTCGCCCCACTCCTTGTTGATCGCGGCCAGCGGCTCGACGAACTCCTTGGTGGCAGCGTTGCCTTCCTGCCCCTGGCAGAACTTGTGGACGATCTTGGTGAAGCCCTTGAGCGCCTCGCCCTGGGTCATCAGCACCTTGCGCCCGAGCAGGTCGAGCGCCTGGATGCCGGTGGTGCCTTCGTACAGCATGGAAATACGGCTGTCGCGTACGTTCTGCTCCATGCCCCATTCGGCGATGAAGCCGTGGCCGCCGTAGATCTGCACACCGTGGTTGGCAGACTCGAAACCGACTTCGGTCATGAATGCCTTGGCAATCGGGGTCAGGAAGGCCAGCAGCGCGTCGGCCTTCTTGCGCTCTTCCTCGTCCTGGCTGTACTTGACGATGTCCACCTGCTTGGCGGTGAAGTAGACCATGGCGCGGTTGCCTTCGGCGAACGCCTTCATGGTCAGCAGCATGCGGCGCACGTCCGGGTGGACGATGATCGGGTCAGCGGCTTTTTCCGGTGCTTTCGGGCCGGTCAGCGAGCGCATTTGCAGACGGTCACGGGCGTACTTCAGGCCGCCCTGGAACGCCACTTCGGCATGGGCCAGGCCTTGCAGCGCGGTACCCAGGCGAGCGGTGTTCATGAAGGTGAACATGCAGTTCAGGCCCTTGTTGGCCGGGCCGATCAGGTAGCCGGTGGCGCTGTCGAAGTTCATCACGCAGGTGGCGTTGCCGTGGATGCCCATCTTGTGCTCGAGCGAGCCGCAGCTCACGCCGTTGCGCTCGCCCGCGCCGCCTTCGGCGTTGGGCAGGAACTTCGGCACGATGAACAGCGAGATACCCTTGGTGCCGGCCGGCGCATCGGGCAGGCGGGCCAGGACGATGTGGACGATGTTATCGGCCATGTCGTGTTCGCCGGCCGAGATGAAGATCTTGGTGCCGGACACTTTGTAGCTGCCGTCGGCCTGAGGTTCTGCCTTGGTGCGCAGCATGCCCAGGTCGGTGCCGCAGTGCGGCTCGGTCAGGCACATGGTGCCGGTCCATTCGCCGGACACCAGCTTGGTCAGGTAGGTCTCCTGTTGCTCGGGGGTGCCGTGCTCGGAGATGGTGTTCATCGCGCCATGGGACAAGCCTGGGTACATGCCCCACGACCAGTTCGACTCGCCGACCATTTCGCTCAGGGCCAGGCCCAGCGACTCCGGCAGGCCCTGGCCGCCGTGCTCGACGTCATGGGCCAGGCTCGGCCAGCCGCCTTCGACGAACTGCTCGTAAGCTTCCTTGAAGCCGGTCGGGGTCTTCACGCCCGACTCGCTCCAGGTGCAGCCTTCGAGGTCGCCGACGCGGTTCAACGGGGCCAGCACCTGCTCACAGAATTTCGCGCCTTCTTCCAGGATCGCGTCGACCATGTCCGGCGTGGCGTCCTGGCAGCCCGGCAGGCTCTGATAGTGCGCCTCATAGCCGAGCAGCTCGTCGCGGACGAAGCGGATATCACGCAAGGGGGCTTTGTAATCAGGCATTGCGATGAACCTCTGTGATGAGTTCGTTGGGGAGACCGCGGATACCGACCAGCTCTTGGCGGCTTTCGGTCAAACAGTTGTTTGAAACTTACGTTTAGGTGGCCTCGCTGTCAAGGAGGGCTAGCGGTGGCATTTATGCCGCCGAACATGACATTTACGCCAAGCACCCTCAAACGCATCGCGGGGCAGGCCTGCTCCCACGAATGGAAGCGGGCTTGCCCCGCGATGTGTGCCGGAAAGGTCGGTGGATCAGGCGTAGGTGTCGATGAAACGACCGAGCATTTCGTCCGAGGCCTTGGCGACTTTGGCGCCCAGTTCGACTTCGTGCTTGCCCAGGGCCAACTGCACGGTACTGGTGGCCAAGTCCAACTGCTGGCTGCGGTCGACGCCACGCAGGCGTTCGGCCTGGTAGTCGGTGGACTGCCCGCTGGTGCCCCGCTCGACGGCACCGCTGGCGATCTGCTGGGCGGCCTGGTCGACACGGTTCTGGCCGTTCTGGATGGCACCCAGGCCCGCGTAGTAGGCGGAGCTCGCATTGATTTCCATGTCAGGACTCCATGACGCTGGATGATGAACAGGCCTTATTAAAGCAGCAGAACGGAAAAAAGGCCCGTTGAAATCCCTAATAGCCTTGTGCCAGCCGATAGGCAGAGACCTAATCCAATAGGTCCAAGTGCAAATGCTCGGCCACAGCTGCCGCGCCCGCCACTTTCAACCAGGGTACATGCCCCAAGCATGGCGCGGGCAGCCGCTCGGCCAGGCTCGACAGGTTCTCCTCCAGGCGCGATGTACGCGGATCGACGATGTTTGCCACCCAACCGGCCAGTTGCAGGCCGTCGCGCTTGATGGCCTCGGCGCTGAGCAAGGCGTGGTTGATGCATCCCAATCGCACCCCTACCACCAGGATTACCGGTAGTTTCAGGGCAATGGCCAGGTCCGACAAGTTGGCATGGTCGGACAACGGCACTCGCCAGCCGCCGGCCCCTTCGATCAAGGTGAAGTCAGCGTGCTGCGCCAGCACCTGCTGCATCGCATCACGCAGCACCGGCACGCTCAACACCACCCCCGCCTCGCGCGCCGCCACATGTGGAGCGATGGCCGGCTCGAAAGCGAAAGGGTTCACCGCTTCATAGGGCAGTTTGACCGAGCTTTCATCGATCAACGCCAGGGCATCGCTGTTGCGCAACCCTCTAGGCGTCACCATGCACCCGGATGCCACCGGCTTGGCCGCCAGCGTGCTCAGCCCCGACTGCATGGCAGCATGCAGCAGGCCGGCGGCGATGGTGGTCTTGCCGACATCGGTGTCGGTGCCGGCAATGAAATAGGCCTGGCTCATGTCACTGCTCCCCGGCCAGCGGTTTGCGCAAGACGCCATACACCACCTGATAGGTGGCAGGCAGCCCCTGAGGCTGGCGGAACTGTTCATAGGCCTGCAACAGGCCCTGCATCCGCGCACGTCCGGTCAACCCCGATGGGCGCCCCGGATTGAGGTTGTGCGCACCCAGTGCCTTGAGCTCGTGGGTCAGGCTGCGCACGTCGGGGTAATGCAGTACATGGGGACGTCGCTCCAGGTCGATCAGCTCCAGGCCGCCGTCCCCGCATAGACGCTGGTAATCCTCGAAACGCCGGAAGCGATTGACATGCACCATGCCATCGACGGCTTGCCAGCTGGCACGCAACTCATCAAGAGTGCCCACGCACAAGCTGCTGAATGCCAGCACCCCGCCTGGGCGCAGCACCCGCCGTGCCTCACCCAGCACGCTGGCGAACTGGCCGCACCACTGCACCGCCAGGCTGCTGAACAGCAGATCGACACTGCCATCGCGCAACGGCAGACGCTCGGCGTCACCTGCCACATGGTGCCGGGCGCCGCCGTGCTCACGGGCATGGCGCAACATGCCCTCGGCGATGTCCACCGCCACACCATCGGCATCGTTGAAGCGCTCGGCCAGGACCCGGCTGAAATGGCCGGTGCCACTGCCCATGTCCAGCCAGCGCACAGGGGCCAGACCCGCGGGCAGTTTCTCCAGCAGCGCCATGCCTACGGCGCGCTGCAGGGCCGCGACACTGTCGTAGCTGGCTGCGGCGCGGGAGAACGAAGCCGCCACCTGGCGTTTGTCCGGCAAGGCACCGGGCAAGGTGGGCTGGGAAAGATCAGTCATCGCCACTCTCATGCAGGAAACTCTTGATGCCCGCCGCCAGCTCCTGCGGGTACTCCAGCAGGAAGGCGTGGGAACTGTCTTCGACCAGGCCGACTTCCACGTCGGGCAACAGGTCGCTGAGGGCCTTGGCCGCTTCCACCGGCACCAGCGCGTCACTGCCGGCGAACAGGTGCAGCTGCGGACCGCCGTATTGCTCCAGGGCGATGCGGGTGTCCAGCTTGGCCAGAACTTCAAGCCCACTGGCCAGGTACAACGGGTCGGTGTCCGGCACGCCGACGCCGAGTTGGCGCAGCAAGGTGCGCGGCTGCAGCGCACCGTCGCTGCATAAAGTACGAAAGCGCTTGAGGGTCACCTGGGTATGGCTGCGGCAGCCGTCAAGGAAGGTGCCGAAGGTGTCCGGCGCCATGCCATGCGGCCAATCTGGCCGTGCAACGAAACTGGGGTTGCTCGCCAGGGTGAGCAAGCCGCAGCAATGATCGCCGCGCTTGTGCGCCAGGGCGCTGGCGAGCATGCCGCCCAGTGACCAGCCACCCAGCCAGACATCGTTGGGCAGTTTGCGGTCGAGGTGCGCGACCCAAGCCTGCGGATCACTCTCGGCCAGCTCCGGTAGCGGCATCAGCTCGACCTGCAGGCGCGAGTCCTGGGCCCGCAAGCTGGCGGCCAGCGGCTCCAGTGAGGCGGTGCCCAGCCCCCAGCCGGGCAGAAGGATCATTCGGTTACGCATCGGCGGACTCCAACTGTGGATAACACTCGGCCAATGCATTCAACAATAGCTGCACCTGAGCCGCGCTGTGGGCCGCGCTCAGGGTTACCCGCAGACGCGCGCTGCCAGTGGGCACGGTCGGCGGACGGATCGCGGTGACCAGCAACCCGCGCTCGCGCAACATGCGCGACAACGCCATGGCCCGGCCGGCATCGCCGATCAAAATCGGCTGGATCGCCGTGTGGCTGTCCATCAGAGTCAGGCCGATCTGTCCGGCGCCCTCGCGGAACTGGCGGACCAACGCAGCCAGGTGCTCACGTCGCCAGCTTTCGCGGCGCAACAAGGCCAGGGCCTTGAGCGTGGCACAGGCCAGGGCCGGAGGTTGGCTGGTGGTATAGATGTAAGGCCGGGCAAACTGCACCAACGCCTCGATCAGCTCTTCGCTACCGGCGACGAAGGCGCCTGAAGTACCACAGGCCTTGCCGAGCGTGCCAATCAGCACCGGTACATCTTCCAGACCCAGGCCGTGGTGCTCGACCAGGCCACCGCCGTTGGCGCCAAGCGTGCCCAAGCCATGGGCGTCGTCGACCATCAGCCAGGCGCCGCGCGCGCGCGCCACCTCGGCCAGGGCCGGCAGCTCGGCGCAATCGCCATCCATGCTGAACACGCCATCGGTGACTACCAGGGTGTTGCCGGTGGCCTTGTCCAGGCGGCTGGCCAGGCTGGCCGGGTCGTTGTGCAGGTAGCGGCTGAAACGCGCGCCACTAAGCAACCCGCCGTCGAGCAAGGAGGCATGGTTGAGACGGTCTTGCAGCACCGTGTCGCCCTGCCCGACCAACGCGGTGATGGCACCGAGGTTGGCCATGTAGCCAGTGGAAAACAACAACGCCCGTGGCCGTCCGGTCAGTTCGGCCAGCGCCTCTTCCACCTGGTGGTGCGGCGTGCTGTGGCCGATCACCAGGTGCGAGGCGCCACCGCCGACACCCCAGCGCTCGGCGCCGTCGCGCCAGGCCTTGATCACCTCGGGGTGATTGGCCAGGCCCAGGTAGTCGTTGCTGCAGAAGGCAAGCAGCGGCTGGCCGTCGACCACCACCTCGGGCCGCTGCGGGCTTTCCAGCAGCGGTCGCTGGCGATACAGGTCGGCGGCGCGCCGTTCGGCCAGCCGCGCGGCGAGGTCGAAGGCCATGCTCAGGCCGAGGCTGCGTCGTAGAACAGCTCGCTGCTGCGCTGCTCGACCAGGGCTTGCTCGATAGCCGCCTGGTGCACTTCGTCGGCGTGCTCCTCACGGGCTTCGGGCTGGATACCAAGGCGAGCGAACAGCTGCATGTCCTTGTCAGCCTGCGGGTTGGCCGTGGTCAGCAGCTTCTCGCCGTAGAAGATCGAGTTGGCCCCGGCCATGAACGCCAGCGCCTGCATCTGCTCGTTCATCTGCTCGCGACCGGCCGACAGGCGCACATGGGACTTGGGCATGAGGATACGGGCCACGGCCAGCATGCGGATGAAGTCGAACGGGTCGACATCTTCTTCCTCGGCCAGTGGCGTGCCGGCAACCTTCACCAGCATGTTGATCGGCACCGACTCCGGGTGCTCGGGCAGGTTGGCCAGCTGGATCAACAGCCCGGCGCGGTCGTCCAGCGACTCACCCATGCCGAGGATGCCGCCAGAGCAGATTTTCATCCCGGCATCGCGCACATAGGCCAGGGTCTGCAGGCGCTCGCCATAGGTGCGGGTGGTGATGATGCTGGTGTAGAACTCCGGCGAGGTGTCGAGGTTGTGGTTGTAGTAGTCCAGGCCGGCCTGGGCCAGGGCCTGGGTCTGCTCCTGGTCGAGCTTGCCGAGGGTCATGCAGGTTTCCAGGCCCATGGCCTTGACCCCTTTGACCATCTCCAGCACGTAGGGCATGTCCTTGGCCGAGGGGTGCTTCCACGCCGCGCCCATGCAGAAGCGCGTGGAACCGATGGCCTTGGCCCGGGCGGCCTCTTCCAGCACCTTCTGCACTTCCATCAGCTTCTGTTTTTCCAGCCCGGTGTTGTAGTGGCCGGACTGCGGACAATATTTGCAATCTTCCGGACAGGCGCCGGTCTTGATCGACAACAGGGTCGACACCTGTACACGGTTGGGGTCGAAATGCGCGCGGTGCACGGTCTGCGCCTGGAACAGCAGGTCGTTGAACGGCTGCTGGAACAGCGCCTTGACCTCGGCCAGGGACCAGTCGTGACGTGTGGTTGCAATTGTACTGGCGCTCATCGGCGTTTCCTTATCTAGGGTCTGACTGACGCCGGGAGAAGAAAGCCCGCCAGCGCATCACGGATAGCCCGCATAGTCACGGAAGGCCCATGAACTGTCAACCAACCATAAAGACCATGGTTTACAACTGTACAAATATCAACCAGACATGTTTGTTATGCGACGCACCTGCCCATCAGCCTTATCCGCTGTGCATGGGCTGCGAGCAGGAATTGCCCTGGCTGGGCGACCACTGCCCCCGCTGCGCCCTGCCGCTGGCGATCGACGGCTTCTTGTGCAAAGGCTGTCGGCGCCGCCCGCCAGGGTTTCGCCAGGTGGTCGCGGCCTGGGAATATGCATTTCCGATCGACACGCTGATCAGCCGTTTCAAGCACAACAGCCAATGGCCGCTGGGGCGGCTGATGGCGCAGTTGCTCGGCCATGTCCTGGAGCATCGCTACAGCGAAGGCCTGCCACGCCCCGACGGACTGTTGCCGGTGCCCCTGGCCCGGCGTCGACTGCGCCAGCGTGGCTTCAACCAGGCGGCGATGCTGGCGCGCTGGCTGGCCCGGCAACTGAACCTGCCCTGCTGCGAACGCCTGCTCGAACGCTCGCGCGACACGCCAGCCCAGCAGGCCTTGGGGGCCCGGGCCCGCCGGCGCAACCTGCGCCAGGCCTTCAGCCTGTTGCCCGGCGTGGATGTCGAGGGCTTGCACCTGGCCGTGGTCGACGATGTGCTGACCACCGGCGCCACCGCGCAGGCCATCGCCCACGTGCTGCGCAAGGCTGGCGCCCGACGCGTGGATATATATTGCCTGGCCCGCACGCCCAGGCCGGGCCAGGCTTGACTTGGGCGCAACTGGACGGCAACGTCGCGGAACCTGAAGCAACCCCCGAAACCTGACCATGTCCCTGCCCGCCCTGCTCACCCAGCACATCGCCCGCCGTCCACAGCGCATCGCCCTGTTGCAGCATGTCGCCGAACAAGGCTCGATCACCCGCGCCGCCAAGGCCGCCGGCATCAGCTACAAGGCTGCCTGGGACGCGATCGACGAGCTCAATAACCTGGCTGCCCAGCCGCTGGTCGAGCGCAGCACCGGCGGTCGCGGCGGCGGTGGCGCGCGGCTGTCCGCCGAGGGTCAGCGAGTGCTGCGCCTGTATCAGCGCCTGCAGGCGCTGCAGGCAGAAATTCTCGAGTCCGCCGAGGACAGCAGCGACTTCGACCTGCTGGGCCGCCTTATGCTGCGCACCAGTGCGCGCAACCAGTTGCAAGGGCGCATCAGCGGGCTGCGTCGCGAAGGGCGGCATGACCGCGTCAGCCTGGACCTGGGCGGCGAGCTGGAGATCGAAGCCTTGATCACCCGGGGCAGTACCGAGCGCCTGGAGCTGACCCTGGGCGGCACGGTCGTGGCATTGCTCAAGGCAGGGTGGGTGCGCTTGCTGGGGGACGATGAGCAACCCGAGGCGGGCAGCAATTGCCTGAAGGCCGAGGTCGAAGAGGTGCTCGGTGGCGAGGACGCGTCCTGCGAGGTACGCCTGGCACTAGGCAACGGCCAGACCTTGTGCGCGCTTGCCGAGCAAGCGTGGCTGGGCGAGCATCGGATCGCCGCCGGCAGCGCGGTGCGCGTGCAGTTCCATCCGTCGTTCGTATTGTTGGGAGTGCCGGTTTAACCTGGGCGCAGGCTTGTCGGCGAAAGGGCTGCAACACAGCTCCAGATCGACGCCCTCGATATGGGCCGGCATGGGTTACCATGCGCCCACGCTGTCCCGTGCCTGGAGCTTGCATGTCCCACCCTTTCGATACCCTCACCCCCGATCTGGTCCTCGACGCCGTGGAAAGCCTCGGTTTTCTCAGCGATGCCCGGGTGCTGGCCCTCAACAGCTACGAGAACCGCGTCTACCAGGTGGGCATCGAAGGCGAACAACCGCTGATCGCCAAGTTCTACCGCCCCGGGCGCTGGAGCGATGCGGCCATTATCGAAGAGCACGCCTTCAGCGCCGAACTCACCGAGCACGAAGTGCCGGTGGTGGCGCCAATGCAACATGAGGGCCGGTCACTCTTCGAACACGCCGGCTTTCGCTTCGCCCTGTTCCCACGCCGCGGCGGCCATGCGCCGGAGCCTGGCAACCTCGACCAGTTGTACCGCCTCGGCCAGTTGCTTGGCCGCCTGCATGCCGTAGGCGCCACCCGGCCCTTCGTGCACCGTGAGCACCTGGCTGTGGACAACTTCGGCCACGCCTCGTTGAACACCCTGCTGGATGGCAGCTTCGTCCCCAAGGAACTGCTGCCGGCCTTCGAATCGGTCGCCCGCGACTTGCTCAAGCGCGTCGAGGACCTCTACGCCCGCACGCCGCATCAGTTGATCCGCCTGCACGGCGACCTGCACCCGGGCAACCTGATGCATCGCGACGATATCTACCACATGGTCGATCTCGACGACTGCCGCATGGGCCCGGCGGTGCAGGACCTGTGGATGATGCTTGCTGGCAGCCGCGAGGAGCGCCTGGGGCAACTGGCCGAACTGGTCGACGGCTACAACGAGTTCCACGACTTCGACCCGCGCGAGTTGGCCCTGATAGAGCCACTGCGCGCCCTGCGCCAACTGCACTACAGCGCTTGGCTGGCACGGCGCTGGGACGACCCGGCGTTCCCGCCGAGCTTCCCCTGGTTCGGCCAGCCACGCTACTGGGGCGACCAGATTCTCGCCCTGCGCGAGCAGCTCGCCGCCCTGGATGAAGAACCGCTGAAATTGTTCTAGATCTGCGCCAGGCGCTGTCTACAATAGGCGTCGCTTTATTTAGCTACCTAAGCAAGGATTCTGCATGCACGCCGCCAACCCGCGCCGCGGGTACATTCTGGGCCTCGGCGCCTACATCATCTGGGGCCTGTTCCCCCTGTACTTCAAAGCCATCCAGAGCGTCCCGGCGGTGGAGATCATCGTCCACCGGGTGCTCTGGTCGGCGTTGTTCGGCTCGCTACTGCTACTGGTGTGGAAACACCCCGGCTGGTGGCGCGAACTGCGCGAGAACCCACGGCGTCTGGCGATCCTGGCGCTCAGCGGCGCGCTGATCGCCGGCAACTGGCTGACCTACGTATGGGCGGTGAACAACGGGCGCATGCTCGAGGCCAGCCTCGGGTACTACATCAATCCATTGATCAATGTGCTGCTGGGCATGCTGCTGCTCGGCGAGCGCCTGCGCCGCCTGCAGTGGCTGGCCGTGGGCTTGGCCGCCCTTGGGGTGGCCCAGCAGGTCTGGCAAGTCGGCAGCCTGCCGTGGGTGTCGCTGGCCCTGGCGTTGTCGTTCGGCTTCTACGGCTTGATCCGCAAACAGGCGCCGGTACAGGCATTGCCCGGGTTGGTGGTGGAAACCTGGATGCTGGTGCCGCTGGCCATCGGCTGGCTGTTGCTGCACCCGAGCGCCAGCAGCGCCAATGCCGAGTTCTTCAGCAGCAGCGAAGCGTTATGGCTGATCGCGGCCGGCCCGGTCACCCTGGTGCCGCTGGTGTGCTTCAATGCCGCCGCACGCCATCTGCCCTATACCACCCTGGGCTTCCTGCAGTACCTGGCGCCAACCTTGGTGCTGCTGCAGGCGGTGTGGCTGTTCGATGAGCACCTGACCTCCAGCAACCTGCTGGCGTTCGCGTGCATCTGGGCGGGGCTGGCGGTGTACAGCGTCGATGCCTGGCTGAGTTTGCGCAAGCGCGCCTGATCAATTAATGATCAAACAGCTGCGAGCCACGGAATCCGTGGCCTGCAGCAAGCGCTCCAAAGGTTATCCACACCCTCGTCCCCGCCGTTTGTGCACAAGCTACTGAATAGTGGACGTTTTTTGCTCAAATCTCGCCAGGCCTTGCTGTTACTGGCCTCCAGCGTAGCGCCCCCAGCTTATCCACAGGGGCTTCCCCGCAAAATCGGGATAACCACCGCAGGGCCGCTCCTACAGGAAATCGAGATCCCCTGTAGGAGCGGCCTTGTGTCGCGATGGGGCGCGAAGCGGCCCCGGCAATCTTAAATCACTCCTCCGGCCGCAGCCGCAACTCCACCATCAGATCATCCGCCAGGCTCTCCAACCTTGCCTGCAAATCATCCAGCGACAAGGTCAAGGGCAGCGCCAGCAGCGCATCGGCCTGGAACAACGGCTCGCTGCTCATCGGCGCCGGGCGCACCTCGGTGCTCAGACGTTCCACGTTCACCCCAAGCTCTGCCAGCAGGCGAGTAATGTCGCGAACGATGCCGGGCCTGTCGTTGCCCACCAGTTCCATGGCGATCGGCTTCCAGGTGCAGGACGGCTCGATGCCGCTTTCGGCGATCAACACTCGAATGCCGTGGTCGCCCAGCTTCTGCAGCGACTCGACCAGCTCGGCATAGTTCTCCGCCGGCACCGCCACCCGCAGGATCCCGGCGAACTGCCCGGCCATGCGCGACATGCGGCTTTCCAGCCAGTTGCCATTGTGATCGGCAATGCACTGGGCGATACGTTCGACCTGCCCGGCCTTGTCGGGAGCGATCACGGTGAGTACGAGATGGTCCACGGGCCACTCCTTCTACTAAGCTCGGGCCGTCGCGAACGGCCATGAATTGGGGATCGCATCAGTATAGGCAAGGCGCGGCAACCTGCCGCAGGACAGTCCGCCGAATGAATCGTGTACTGTTTCAAGATTTATCTGGAACAATCCACCTGTTTTTTGCGAACATACGTTCTCCCAGCGTGACCCTATGCGACTGATCGGTCGCGCAACGACGTTTCTAGTCTGATGTTTACCTGCCTGCTGCTTCATGTAGTATGCATCGACGCGGACTACAAAACGTCGTTTGGAAGTCTGCCAAGGCGCCTGTGAAAATACGCCAACCGCCCGCCAGCCTGTCTGGCGAGCCGCACCCAGCCGCGCTCGATGCCGAGGGCATGCACTGGTGCCGTGTTTAGAGAAGCGCTACAGGCTTAATACAGAAGAGCGAAAGCGAAATAGCTGAGCAGAGGTGAGGCAAGCAATGACTGGATACGTTCAAGTCGGTGGCCTTCAGGTCGCCAAGGCCCTGTACGACTTCGTCAACGATGAAGCGATCCCTGGAACCGGCATCAAGGCCGATGAGTTCTGGGCCGGGGCGGCAGAGATCATTAAAGACCTCGCTCCAAAGAACAAAGCCCTGCTCGCCAAGCGCGACGAGCTGCAAGCCAAGATCGACGCCTGGCACCAGGCACGTCAGGGCCAGGCACACGACGCCGCGGCCTACAAAAGCTTCCTCCAGGAAATCGGCTACCTGCTGCCACAAGCCGACGATTTCCAGGCCACCACGCAGAACGTCGACGAAGAAATCGCCGTGATGGCCGGCCCACAGCTGGTGGTTCCGGTGATGAACGCCCGCTTCGCCCTGAACGCCGCCAACGCCCGTTGGGGTTCGCTGTATGACGCCCTCTACGGCACCGACGCCATCAGCGACGAAGGCGGTGCAGAGAAAGGCCAGGGCTACAACAAGGTACGTGGCGACAAGGTAATCGCCTTCGCCCGCGCCTTCCTCGACGAAGCCGCGCCCCTGGCCGCTGGCTCTCATGTCGACTCCACCGGCTACCGCATCGAAGCCGGCAAGTTGGTGGTTGCCCTCAAGGGCGGTAGCAACAGCGGCCTGCGCGACGACGCCCAACTGATCGGTTTCCATGGCGACGCCAAGGCGCCGACAGCCGTGTTGCTCAAGCACAACGGCCTGCACTTCGAGATCCAGGTCGACGCCAGCACCCCGGTCGGCAGCACCGACGCCGCCGGCGTGAAGGACATCCTGATGGAGTCGGCGCTGACCACCATCATGGACTGCGAAGACTCGGTCGCCGCGGTCGATGCCGACGACAAGGTCATCGTCTACCGCAACTGGCTGGGCCTGATGAAGGGCGACCTGGCCGAAAGCGTGAGCAAGGGTGGCAAGACCTTCACCCGCACCATGAACCCGGACCGCGAATACGCCGCGCCCAACGGCGGCAGCGTGACCCTGCATGGTCGCTCGTTGCTGTTCGTGCGCAACGTTGGCCACCTGATGACCAACCCGGCGATCCTCGACGCCCAGGGCAACGAGATCCCCGAGGGCATCCAGGACGGCCTGTTCACCAACCTGATCGCCCTGCACAACCTCAACGGCAACACCAGCCGCAAGAACACCCGCACCGGCAGCGTGTACATCGTCAAGCCGAAGATGCACGGCCCCGAGGAAGTGGCCTTCGCCGCCGAGATTTTCAGCCGCGTCGAAGACCTGCTGGGCATGCCGCGCAACACCGTCAAGGTCGGCATCATGGACGAGGAGCGCCGCACCACGGTCAACCTCAAGGCCTGCATCAAGGCCGCCGCCGAGCGCGTGGCGTTCATCAACACCGGTTTCCTCGACCGCACCGGCGACGAGATCCACACCTCGATGGAAGCCGGCGCCGTGGTGCGCAAGGGCGCCATGAAGAACGAGAAGTGGATCGGCGCCTACGAGAACAACAACGTAGACATCGGCCTGGCCACAGGCCTGCAGGGCCGCGCGCAGATCGGCAAGGGCATGTGGGCCATGCCCGACCTGATGGCCGCCATGCTCGAGCAGAAGATCGCCCACCCGCTGGCCGGTGCCAACACCGCCTGGGTACCATCGCCGACCGCCGCCACCCTGCACGCCCTGCACTACCACAAGGTCGACGTGCAGGCCCGTCAGCGCGAGCTGGCCAGCCGCACCCCGGCTTCGGTCGACGACATCCTGAGCATCCCGCTGGCGGCCAACACCAATTGGTCTGCCGACGAGATCCGCAACGAGCTGGACAACAACGCCCAGGGCATCCTCGGCTATGTGGTGCGCTGGATCGACCAGGGCGTGGGTTGCTCGAAAGTGCCGGACATCAACGATGTCGGCCTGATGGAAGACCGCGCCACCCTGCGCATCTCGGCGCAGTTGCTGGCCAACTGGCTACGCCACGGCGTGGTCACCCAGGACCAGGTGCTGGAAAGCCTCAAGCGCATGGCCGCGGTGGTCGACAAGCAGAACGCCGGTGACGCCCTGTACCGGCCGATGGCGCCGAACTTCGATGACAACATCGCGTTCCAGGCGGCGATCGAACTGGTGATCGAAGGCGCCAAACAGCCGAACGGCTACACCGAGCCAGTGCTGCACCGCCGTCGTCGCGAGTTCAAGGCGCGCAACGGGCTGTAAACAGCCAGCAACGCATCGCGGGGCAAGCCCGCTCCCACGCCTCTGCAGCGTGGGAGCGGGCTTGCCCCGCGATCGTTTTCAGACCTGATCCATTCTCAACTCACGTCGCACCAGCTCCAGGAGCTTCCCCAGGTCCACCGGTTTTAGCAGGAAATCCACCACCCCCAGGTGCATCACGTCCACCGCCTCCTTCACATCGGTGTCGCCCGACACCACGATGATCGACAGCGCCGCCCGCTCCGACTCACGTACCTGATGGATCAGCTCCAGGCCATCCGCCGGCTCCATGCGCAGATCAGTGATCATCAGCGCGATACGCGGCTCGTAATGCAGCTTGAGCATGGCCTCCTGCGCCCCATCGGCCGTCATGCAGGCTATACCCCGGCTCTTCAGGTACAGGCTCAACGCCTCGCTGTTCACTGGGTTATCGTCGACCACCAGTACCACGGGCCTCGGCGCGACAGGCGCAGTCACCCCGGCCAGCGCCTCGCGCTCGGCGTCACTCAGGATGTCGTCATGCTCAGCCATGGCCATCTCGTCAAAAAAATCTCGTTCGCAGCTTAGGACCGCAAAAGTTGCGTCACCCGGTTAGCCTTTCGTCGGGTCTTTGACAGCGCCCGCTCTAGACTTACGTCCAATGGGCACCACAGGACGGCCAGCCGACCATGGAGGCCGAGAACAACAAAGCCGACCTCTATACATAGATATATATAGTTCGGCGTAGCGATACGGTCAGCTTCATGAGCAAAAAGGACGCCTACACCCAGGCCGGCAGGACTGCGGTACTGCAGAACATCCAGGGAACCCTGCAATTTCTGCAGCGCTTCCCGCCGTTCAACCAGATGGAACACAGCCACCTGGCCTACCTGGTGGAACAGTGCCAGCTGCGCTTCTACGCGGGCGGCGAAAGCATCATCAAGCCCGCCGACGGGCCGGTCGAGCACTTCTACATCGTCAAGCAGGGCCGGGTGGTCGGCGAACGCCACCACGTGACCAAGCCAGGCACCGAGACCACCTTCGAGATCACCAGCGGCGAATGCTTCCCTTTGGCCGCGCTGCTGGGTGAACGGGCGACCCGCACCGAGCATTTGGCCGGCGAGGATACCTTCTGCCTGCAACTGAACAAGGCCGCGTTCATTCGGCTGTTCTCGATGTCCGACGTGTTCCGCGACTTCGCCTTGCGCGGCGTCAGCAGCCTGCTCGACCAGGTCAACCAGCAAGTGCGCCAGCGCGCGGTGGAAACCCTCGGCACCCAGTACTCGCTGAACACCCCGCTGGGCGAACTGGCGCTGCGCCATCCCGTGGTCTGCGCCGCCAACACCCCGCTGCGCGAAGCCGTGCACCTGATGCACGAACAGCAGGTCGGCAGCATCGTCATCGTCGACGCGCAGCGCTACCCTAGGGGCATCTTCACCCTGCGCGACCTGCGCCAGGTAGTGGCGGACCCAAGCGCCGAACTGACCGCGCCGATCGAACGCTACATGACACCCCGCCCCTTCTACCTCAGCCCCCAGGCCAGCGCCTTCGACGCCGCCATGGCGATGACCGAGCGGCATATCGCCCACGTCTGCCTGGTGGAGAACCAGCGCTTGTGCGGAGTGATCTCCGAACGCGACCTGTTTTCCCTGCAACGGGTCGACCTGGTGCACCTGGCGCGCACCATCCGCCACGCGCCACGCCTGGACAACCTGGTATCGCTGCGCGGCGAGATCGGCCAGCTGGTTGAGCGCATGCTCGCCCACGGCGCCTCCTCCACGCAGATTACCCAGATCATCACCCTGCTCAACGACCACACCGTGTGCCGGGTGATCGAGCTGGCCATCGCCGAGCGCGGCGACCCTGGCGTACCGTTCAGCTGGCTGTGCTTCGGCAGCGAAGGCCGCCGCGAGCAGACCCTGCACACCGACCAGGACAACGGCATGCTGTTCGAGGCCCGCGACCACGCCGAGGCCGAGGCGATTCGCGCCAGGCTGCTGCCGCTGGCCCAATGCATCAACCACAACCTGGCACAGTGCGGCTTCACCCTGTGCAAGGGCAACGTGATGGCCGGCAACCCCGAACTGTGCCTGTCGCGTGGCGAATGGGCGCGGCGCTTCGCCGGCTTCGTGCGCGAGGCCAGCCCGGAAAACCTGCTGGGCTCGAGCATCTATTTCGACCTGCGCGTGGTCTGGGGTGACGAGCAAGGCTGCGAGCAGCTGCGCCAGGCCGTGCTGGAACAGGTTGCCGACAACCGCCTGTTCCAGCGCATGATGGCCGACAACGCCCTGCGCCAGCGCCCGCCGGTGGGGCGCCTGCGCGAGTTCGTGCTGACCCGCCAGGGCGACGACAAGGCCGCCACCCTCGACCTCAAGGTGCAGGGCCTGACCCCCTTCGTCGACGGCGCCCGATTGCTGGCCCTGGCCAACGGCATTGGCGCCTGCAACACCCTTGAACGCCTGCGCCAGCTAGTGGCCAAGGGCGTCATCGAGGCGCTGGATGGCGCCGCCTATGAAGAGGCCTACCACTTCATCCAGCAGACCCGCATGCAACAGCACCAGCGCCAGAGCCGCGACAACCTGGCGTACTCCAACCGGCTCGACCCTGACAGCCTCAACCACCTGGACCGGCGCATCCTGCGCGAGTCCCTGCGCCAGGCCCAACGCCTGCAGAGCAGCCTGGCCCTGCGGTACCAGCTGTGAAGCTGTTCGCCTGGCTACGCCAGCCCATGCCCGAACTGGCCGCACCGCTGCGCCAGCGCCTGGCCCGCTTGCCGCGCCCGGCACCGGCGGCGGTGTGCTCGCTGCGCGAACAGCGCTGGGTGGTACTCGACCTGGAAACCAGCGGCCTGAACCCCAACCGCGACCAGGTCCTGTCGATTGGCGCAGTGGCCATCGAGGACGGCGCCATCGACCTGGGCCGTCCGTTCGAACGTACCCTGCACCGCCCTGAACAGAAGACCAACGCCAGCGTGCTGATCCACGGCCTGGGCCCTAGCGCCCTGGCCGCCGGCTGCGACCCGGCCGAGGCACTGCTGGAGTTGCTGGAATTCATCGGCGACAGCCCGGTACTGGCGTTCCATGCGCCGTTCGACCAGCGCATGCTCGAACGCGCCGTGAAAGGCAGCCTGGGCCTGCGCCTGCAGCATGCGTTCCTGGATGTCGCCGACCTGGCGCCGATGCTCAACCCCGACACCGTGCTGCGCGAAGCCGGGCTGGACGACTGGATCGCCCGTTTCGGCCTTGAAGTGCAGGCTCGCCACCATGCCAGCGCCGACGCCCAGGTGACCGCCGAGCTGGCGTTGATCCTGTTCAGCCAGGCTCGCCGCCAGCAATTGGACAGCCCACTGCAACTGCGTCAGCGGCTTGGCCAATGGCAGCGACGCAAGGTCCAGCAGCACAGCTTCTGACTCATGCATCGCCCCCGGGAGCGGCCTTGCCGAGGCCGCGCCTACAGGAGTTACACCTAGCCTGCATAGAATCGCAAAACGTTTGCTATTGCAGCCTCTGCCATGCTGGCAATCCGATAAGCGTCAATTGCGCCACCACCCTCGCCTCTGCCACAATCGCGAATAATTATCGTTAGTTAACGTATATTTTTCCGGGGGGCGTTCCTTGACGTCTGCGCACAGTCCACATGCCGAGCTGGTCGGGACGCTGTATCGCGACCATCGCGGCTGGCTGCTCGCCTGGCTACAGCGCAGCACCGCCTGTCGCCAGCGCGCCGAGGACCTGAGCCAGGACACCTTCGTGCGCCTGCTGGGACGCGACCAGCTGGACACCCCCCGTGAACCCCGGGCATTCCTGGCAGCCGTGGCCAAGGGCCTGCTGTTCGACCACTTTCGCCGCGCCGCCCTCGAGCAGGCCTACTTGGCGGAACTGGCACGGGCACCAGAAGCCGAACAGCCCTCCCCTGAACTCCAGCACCTGATCCTCGAAGACCTCAAGGCCATCGACCGCTTGCTCGGCAAGCTGTCGAGCAAGGCCCGCGCGGCCTTCCTGTACAACCGCCTGGACGGCCTCGGCCACGCCGAGATCGCCGAGCGCCTGGGGGTGTCTGTGTCCCGCGTGCGCCAGTACCTCGCCCAGGGCCTGCGCCAGTGCTACATCGCCCTGTACGGGGACCCGACATGAACCATGCCCCAGTGTCCAGCGAGGTGCTGGAAGCGGCCATCGCCTGGAAGCTGTGCCTGGATGAAGGTAGCGGTACCCCGGATGAGCGCAACGATTTCATGCGCTGGCATGCCGCCCATGAGGAGCACGCCCGCGCCTGGCGCCAGCTGGGCGCCCTCGATCAACGCGTGCAGGCCGCCGCCGGCCCGGTGCGGCATACCCTGATGCAGTCGCGCGCTGGCCTGCGCCAGCGTCTGGGCGGGTTAGGCGGTGGCCTGGCCGGCCTGTTGCTGCTGGCTGGCTTGCTGCTCGGTGCCGGGGTTCCGACCTTGGCACCGACCTACTGGTTGGCCGACCAGCGCACCGGCACCGGCGAAATGCGCACCCTGCGCCTGGAAGACGGCACCTTGCTGAGCCTGAACACCCAGACGGCGGTGGACATCGACTTCCAGGGCGAACAGCGGCTGATCGTGCTGCACCAGGGTGAAATCTCGGTCGAGACCGGCCATGAGGACACCCGGCCGCTGCTGGTACGCACCGAGGAAGGCCGCCTGAGGCCGTTGGGCACGCGCTTCCTGGTCAAGCGCGAAGACCAGGGCACCCGCCTGGAGGTGCTGCAGGCCTCGGTAGCCGCCAAGCCGCAGAACAGCGGCGATGAACAAGTGCTACGCGAGGGCCAGCAAGTGTTGATGAGCGCCGACGGCCTGGGCCGGGTTGCCCCAGTGGCGCCGGGCAGCGATGCCTGGACCCGCGGCATGCTGGTTGTGGACAACGTGCGCCTGGCCGAGCTGCTGGCCACCCTCGGCCAATACCGCAGCGGCCACCTGGGCGTCGCCGACGAGGTGGCCGACCTGCGCGTGAGCGGTAGCTTCCCGCTGGCCGACACCGACCTGGCCCTGGCCTCGCTGCTGCCGGCGCTGCCAGTGAAGATCGAACGGCACACGCCGTGGTGGGTGACCGTCACCGCCAGATAAACCCACACCTAACAGCCCTTTGTAAGAGCTGGCTTGCCGGCTCGCAAAGGCTTGTGCAAATCAGTCGCATTTTTTTTCACGCCCCCCCTGTCACTTTCCCACTCTCGCTCGGCAAGGAAGCAGTCAGCACTATTTCGTCGAGGAGCCGCTGCATGTCCCGTGCCGTTGATGCTTTGCTTCGCCCCAGCCTGATGGCCCTGGCCATTGGCCTGGCCGCCCCGTTGGCCAGCCCGGCCCTGTTCGCCGCCGAACAGGCGGTGCCACAAGCCTACAACCTGCCCAGCGGCCCGCTGGCCAGCACCCTCAACCAGATCGCCAGCCAGGCCGGCATTGCCCTGGCCATTGACCCGAGCCTGGTCCAGGGCCGCGCCTCGGCCCCCGTCAACGGCCAGTACGATGCCCTCGGCGCCATGCAGGCAGCCCTGCGCGGCACCGGACTGCAATTGCAGCAGGGCAGCGCCGGCAGCTATAGCCTGGTGGCCGTCTCTGAGGGCACCCTGGCGCTGCCGGAAACCAATATCAACGCCAACAGCAGCTACGAAAGCGCCTGGGGACCGGTCGAGGGCTATACCGCCAAACGCACAGCCGCCGGTACCAAGACCGACACCGCACTGGTCGAAGTCCCACGCTCCATTTCCGTCGCCACCCGCCAGCAGATGAGCGACCGCGGCGTGCAAAGCCTGGATGACGCGGTGAAGTACATGCCGGGCATCGTCTCGGCCAGTTTCGGCAGCGACACCCGCTATGACTGGATGCGCGTGCGCGGTTTCGAGCCGACCCAGTTCCTCGATGGCCTGCCCCTGCCTCGCGGCGTGTATGCCAACCCGAAAGCCGAAACCTGGAACCTCGACCGCCTCGCGCTGTTGCGCGGCCCGGCCTCGTCGGTCTACGGCCAGACCCCGCCCGGCGGTCTGCTGGACATGGTCAGCCGCCGCCCACAGGCAGAAAGCAGCCACGAGATCCAGCTCCAGTACGGCAGCGACAATCACCGCCAGATCAACTTCGCCAGCACCGGCAAGATCGATGAGCAAGGTCAGTTCCTCTATGGCATCAGCGGTGTCGTGCGCGACAGCGGTACGCAGATCGACCATATCGAGAACAAACGCTACAACATCGCCCCAAGCCTGACCTGGAACATCGACGAAGACACCTCGCTGACCTTCCTCAGCCAGTTCACCCGTGACGATACCGGCGCCACCAGCCAGTTCTACCCCATACAAGGCACCAAGATCGACATGCCATTCGGCAAGATCTCCCGCCACAAGAATCTTGGCGATCCGGACTACGAGTTCTACGACCGCACTTACTACGCCCTGGGTTATGCCTTCGAGCATCGTTTCAACGATGTCTGGCAATTCCGCCAGAACCTGCGCTACACCAAGAGTGAACTGTCGTTCCAGACCATCACCGTCGGCAGCTACAACAAGGACACCCCTCCAGTCACCGATGACGGCATTGCCAATCGCATGTCCACCAACGTCGATGAAGACATCAGCCAGTTCGCCCTCGACAACAATTTCCAGGCCGACTTCACTACCGGCGACATCAGCCACACCGTGCTGATCGGCCTGGACCATCAGCGCACCGAGTCCGACTTCCTCTCCATCTATGGCTTCGGACTACCGACCACCAACGTCAATAATCCGGTGTACGGTTTGCCGATCACCCGACCGCCCCGTTCCTCGGCTTACCTGGACTACAACCAGAAAACCGTCCAGACCGGGCTCTACCTCCAGGACCAGATGGCACTCGACAAATGGCGCCTGACCCTGGGCGGGCGCGAGGACTGGGTACACACTGGCACCACCTTCCACAACCTGGGTGATGCCACCAACACCCAACGCGACAAGCAGTTCAGCGGCAACGCGGCGCTCAGCTACGTATTCGATTCAGGCTTCGTCCCCTACCTGTCCTACGCCGAGTCATTCCAGCCGAGCAGCGGCTCTGAAGCCAGCCCTGAAAAGTCGTTCAAGCCCACCGAAGGCAAGCAGTGGGAACTGGGTATCAAGTACCAACCCCCTGGTTCCAACACTTTGTTGTCCGCCGCTGTGTATGACCTCACCCAGAAAAACGTGACCGTCACCAACAACGTGGGTGGAAAGCCCGTCTCCAGCCAGACGGGTGAAGTGAAAGTCCACGGCCTGGAGCTTGAGGCGGTCTCGGACGTCACCGACAACCTCAAGGTGATCGCCGCCTACACCCTGGCCAAGTCCGAAGTCCAGAAAGGGCAGTACAAAGGCAACCGCCTGCAACAGATGCCCAACCAGCAGGCCTCCTTGTGGGCCGACTACACCTGGCATACCGGTGTGCTTGACGGCTTCGGCATTGGCTTGGGCGCACGTTACACCGGCAATCGCTACGGTGACGAAGCCAATACCTGGCTCGGCAAGAGCAAGGCCTACACTGTGTTCGACGCCGCCGTGCACTATGACCTGGGCCGCCTGGACAACAGCCTCAAGGGCGCCTCGGTGGCCATCAACGCCAGCAACCTGCTGAACAAGGACTACCTCTCCACTTGCGATGGGTACTACTGCTACTACGGCGATCAGCGTAGCGTCGTCGCCAGCGCCACCTACAAGTTCTGAGTGGGCATCGCGGGTCTAGTCCGCTCCTACAGATCGTGGGAGCGGACTAGACCCGCGATTGCGTAAGGAGCCGTGATGAAAAGCCTAACCATCCGCCGCTGGTCGGCGATCCATACCTGGAGCAGCCTGGTGTGCACGCTGTTCCTGCTGCTACTGGCACTGACCGGCCTGCCGCTGATCTTCCACCACGAACTGGAACACCTGCTGGGCGACGCTCCCGAACTGCGCGAGATGCCCGCCGGCACCCCGCACCTGGACCTGCAACAACTGGTGCTCAAGGCCGAGCAGCACCGCCCCGGCGAGGTGATGCAGTACTTCGGCTACGAAGCAGACGAACCCAACGGCGTGGTGGCGATCATGGCCGCCACCGCCGGCACCCACCCCGACTTGTCTCACACCTTCATGCTCGACGCCCGCACCGGCGAGGCCGTGGCCATGCCAGCGGCCAACGGCGGCTTGATGATGACCTTCCTGCGCCTGCACGTGGACATGTTCGCCGGCCTGCCCGGCAAGTTGCTGCTGGCCTTCATGGGCGTATTGTTCGTGGTGGCGATCGTCTCTGGCACCGTGCTTTACGCACCGTTCATGCGCCGCTTGAAGTTCGCCACGGTGCGCCACGACAAGTCCACGCGCCTGCGCTGGCTCGACCTGCACAACCTGATCGGCGTGGTCACCCTGACCTGGGCCCTGGTGGTCGGTGTCACCGGGGTGATCAGTGCCCTGTCGGACCTGGTGATCGCCGCCTGGCGCAACGACAGCCTGGCGGCCATGGTCGCTCCCTACCGCGATGCCCCGCCGCTCACCGAACGCGCCGCGGCCACCCGGCTGCTGACGATCGCCGAACAGGCCGCGCCCGGCATGCGCCCGGATTTCATCGCCTTCCCTGGCACGCGCTTCTCCAGCGAACACCATTACGCGGTGTTCATGAACGGCGCCACGCACCTGAGCGCGCACCTGTTCACGCCAGTGCTGATCGACGCCCGCACCCTCGAGGTGACCGCCGTCGGCGATCGCCCCTGGTACATGGACGCCATGGGCCTGTCGCAACCCTTGCACTTCGGCGACTACGGCGGCCGGCCGATGCAGATTCTCTGGGCGCTGCTCGATGTACTGACCATCGTCGTGCTGTGCAGCGGCCTGTACCTGTGGTGGGGTAAACAGCGTAAACCAAGGGAGCCACGCTCATGAGCCATGCCTCGCAATCAACCCGCAGGATTTTCGCCTGGCCACTGCTGATCGCCCTGCTCAGCGGCGCCGGTCTGTTCGCCGCGCTGCTCGGCGACGGCATCTGGGACGGCCTGGCCTGGCTAGGCCTGGGGCTCTCGGCGGCACTGGGGCTGAGCGGCTTCTGGCGACGCCGGCAACCATAGCCGGCTACCACCTCGACCAGGCCAGTCATCGGCATGGTGGGTGCTTGACCCGCCAGGAGCCCGATCATGACCCCTCTCGAACGCCTCACGGCCCTTGACGCGCGCATCAGCGAGCTGCAACAGGGCCAACCCAGCCTCGACCCCAATCTCGCCCCACAACAGCAGCGTCAGCACTTCTTCAGCGAGCTGGCCAGTTTCTGGAGTACCCAGGGCAGCGATGGGGTGCGCCGCCAGCAAGCCCTAGCCCAGCTACGCCAACAGCAAATACAGGCAGAACTCGAACTGCGCCTGGCCGATGCAACCCTCGATGACACCGACGAACTCCTCCTGCGCACCTGCCTGGCCTATCCCTCGGCCTGGCAGCGGCAAGCCACCGCGCAACCACGTGCAGAAGTCTTTCGCCCCTGGTTCAGCACGCACACCCCGAACCGACGCTGCCATCTACCCGGCACCGTGGTGATCGTCGCCGCCCCACAGGGCGCCGAAGTCATTCCGGGCCTGGTCCGCGGCAAGGCCTTGCTCTGCAGCCTGCCCCATGGAATAGAAGCCTTCCCCAGCCTGATGGACCTGCATGTCGAGCTGTGCGAACGCCTCGACGATCCTTTGCAATCCCAGGCACTGTTGAACCTGGTGAGCCGCGACGCGGACCGAGCGATCATTGAGCAGGCCGATCGCCTGCGCTACGAATGGTACCCAGACGATCCCTTCGCCTATCAGGCCCAGGCCCTGATCGAACACCAACGTACCCGGCTCACCAGCGCATGGCCCCCAGCATCGAGCGTGCTCACCGACCTGCTGGACCTGAAAGCCCAGATTGGCAGCCAGCTACCCTTGGCCACGCGTTACGCCCTGCTGCTGGAGAAGCATCTGCCCGACTGGCTGCGCAACGCGTCAGCAGGTCAACTGGCGCACGTCATGCAAACCCTGCAGGAGCTGGCTGGCGCCATCACCCATGCCAGCGCGCCGGGGTTACTGACGCTTGAGCAATTCCGTCACCAGCATGATCTGCTCAGCTGGGTCCGCGCACGCCTTGGCGAAGGCCTGCGCTGGAACCCTGGCATCGATATCCCGCCCGAGGACATCCGCGTCAGCGTCACCCTCGCCCGCCGCAAGGGCCCGCTGGTCAACCCCTTGCAGCCCTCGGCATACATTGCCGTCAACAGCCGGCCTCATGCAGACGAAACCGTCGAGCTCATCCCCATGACCTACAGCCTCGAGCAACTGGCCCTGCTCAACATCGCCTGGTTCGATGTCGACTACTGGCTCACCGCTCGGGTACACCTGGATGACGGCGAGGCCATACCGGCGTTGACCCCGGCACGGGTCAAGGCCCTGGTGCGCAATCTCGACGCCGGCACCAGCTACAACCGTTTCCTGCGCCGCAACCTGCTCGATTCGGGGCACGCACAGTGGCGCCGCGAGGCCCATGCGCGCCTGAACCGCGCGCGCATGCACGCGGAGGCCGCCAAGGCCCGCTATGCCGGGCACTTCCTGGTTGGCACGATGGAACGTGGCTACCGCTGGGCACGGGCCGTGATCGAGCACCCCCACAGTGCAGAACGTTTCACCGCCGAGGGGGAGCGGATCAGCGTGCGCCAGTTGATCCTCAAGGGGCATACCGTGCACGGCCTGCTCCTGCTCACCCAGGATGCGCCCCACAGCGCTAGCGTGGTGATCTATGCCCCAGACGCACCCGACCGGCGTCCCTGGCGGGAATATCGGACAACCCGCGAGGTACTGCGCGACCTGCGCGGCAACCCTGCGCTACGCCAATACGTGAGCGACCGCATGCCACTGGCCAACCCCAGTAAAACCGGCGAGCTGCTGCGCAAGGGGCGCCTCGGCCCGCATGTGCGGCGTCCACTCATCACCGGCAACCTGTTCGATGAGGTCTATCGCGCCGAGGTCCGTGGCCTGATGGCGCAAACCGATGCCAGTAGCCGCAGCAACCGTGAACTGCTCGGCCGTGTCGGCCTGGATACGTTGCGCATCCTGCTCGACCTGCTCAGCCTGGCCCTGCCCTACCCCGCCATGGCCGCGCTGGCGTTCGGCCGGTTGTGCATCTCCGTGCTCGACGGGGTGCAAGCCATGGGCGAGGACAATCAACAGGAAGCCTTGCATCACGCGTTCGCGGCCCTGAGCCACTCGCTCGACGCACTGAACAATCTGGTCGATGGCGTAAGCCCCCTACCAGCTGGCGTCAAGGGTTTCTCCGGATCAACGCTGATGCGGCGTGCCATACGGGGACTGCCGCCGCCCCGGCCGCTGACACTGCCGCCACGGTATGCACTGCCCGTGGAAACCAGCACGTTGCGCTATCGCCTCGACGGTATCCATGGCGAAGGGGTCTTCGAAAAGCTCGGTGCCAACGCCGGACTGAACCAGTACTTCATCCGCGATGGCCAAGGGCGCCACTACCACGTCAGTTTTGATGGGCAACGGTGGCGTGTGAGCGACCCCAGGCAACCAGACGCCTACATCAAACAGCCACTCAAGCGCCTGCAGGACGGGACCTGGGTGATCGATTCGCCGGTGCTTTGGCATGACGGGCTACCCAATGTGCGGCAACTGCTGGATGACTGCCAATTGGTGTCCCAACTAAATGGAATGCCGGTGGACGGGGAGTCCGCGCTGTTCGATGCCGAGGGTGTGCTGTACCTGCAAGTCAACGACCGGCAGCTACCCGTGCGCAGGCATCTGCTGGCCGGGCATTACCACTTGCAGATGCCCCAAGGCGTGCCAGGTGCCGTGGGGGCCTGGGCGGTGCTGCGCAAGGTCGAGGGGGCGTGGCGGATCCGCATCCGCCAGGCCGGGCGCAGCAGTGACTGGCTGGCGTTGGCATAAACCCGGCGACGTGAAGGATGGCACCGGCTTCGCCGGCAAGGTCGGCTCCTGCACGGTTGCAGCCTGCCTCAGGCCCGTAGGAGCCAGCCTTGCTGGCGAACCAGACGACGCGGTGGATGGCGCGGTCCCGGGCTCAGCGCGCCTCACTCGGCCAGGCGCGGCAACACCTCATCCAGCCGTCGGTGCAGGGCGCTGCCGCTGGGCCAGTTACGCAGCAAACGTGCCCGGTCCCGGGCAAACGCAGGGGCAAAGCTCAACTGCGTGGCGTGCTGGCACATCGCATCAAGGTCGATCAGCGACCACTGGCCATCCTGCCAGAACAGGTTGTGGCCCTTGAAATCACCGTGGCTGATGCGTTCACGGATCAGTTGCTGCATCAGCCGTACCAGGGCATCGACCTGCTCGTCAGGTGCCTCGCCGCTGTCGATGAAGGGCGCGAAGCAGGCGATCAGGTCCGGGCCGTCGGCATGCTCGGTCAGCAGGTAGGCACGGCTGCGCAGGCCCAAGGTGCGTTGTTCCAGCACCGCCAACGGCTTGGGCGTGGCGATGTCGAGGAACTCCAGGCGGTGGCCTTCGATCCACGAATGCCAGGCCCGGCTCGGGCGCCAGAAGCGCTTGAACCAGTGCGCGGTGTTCTTGATGTTGTAGCGTTTGAGCACCAACCTGCGCCCGCCAACCTCGATGCGCGCCACGCTGGCCGCGCCGCCGGTCTTGTACAGGTGGCCCTGGTCGATCAACGCGTCGGCCTGTTCCAGCACCGGCAACAGCGCCTGAGCTTCGTCGCGACGGACGGCACGCAGGCCGGACAGGCTGCGCTCGACGCTGAATAACGTGCATTCGCGACCCGCTTTGTCCAGGTAATCCTTCAGGCGCCAGGCACGCACCTTGTCCACCTGCTTCTGCAAGGCTTCCAGCGGCAGCGCGTGCTCGGCGTTGGCCAGAATGTAATGCACCAGCGCCTCTTCCATGAACGGCTCAAGACGCTTGGGCAACTGGGCGAAGAACACGCCGAGGTTTTCCAGCACGCGCTGGCGCGACAGCTGCTGACCGGGGGTCTCGGCCTTGATGCCGGCACCATCGATCAGGTACAGCTGGCCGTCCTGGCGCAACAGGTTGTCCAGGTGCAGATCCTCCTGCCACAGGCCTTTGGCATGCATCCGGGCCACGGCGGTCAGCGCCTCGCCGAGCACTAGGTGCTGCTCATCGGCGAGCATTGGCAGGTGTTCGACAGCGGCCCAGGCCTCGCTCAGGCTTTCGCCATGGTCGAGGTACTCGAACAACAACCAGCCACCCTCGCCCTCCTTGAGGCCATCGGCCAGCAACCGCGGGGTAGTCAGGCCCTGCCCGGCCAGCAAGCGGGCGCCGTCCAGCTCACGCTGGAAGTGCCGGGCGGCATTGCCGCCGACCAGCAGCTTGGCCAATACCTTGGTGCCCCGCCAGATCCCGGCGCCGACATAACGCTGGCCCGGCAGCACGCGCAGCAGGCTGAGCAGTTGCAGATCGGCCGGGCCCGCGGCGTCGGCGAGGGTGACAGTCAGTGGCAATGCCGGACTGCGCCCGGCGTGCTTGAGTTCGGACAAACGCATCAGCGGGCCTCTTTATGGCGACGGCGTTGCAGCAAGCGGTGCAACCAGGTATCGACCGGCGCACTGTGCACAGGCTGCGCCAGGTAAGCGCCCAGCAGTACCCGCACATCCTCCTCGCCCCAGGCATCGGCTCGACGCAGCAGCGGCTCCAGGTCCTTGAGGCGGTCACGCATGCCGAACAGCAGCGGCCGGGTCTTTTCCAGGTCGATCAGCTGGGCCTGCCAGCCTTCGCGGCGCTCGCGCAGGAAAATGTGCTTGGGGTAGAAGCAGCCGTGCACCTGGCCGGCCGCGTGCAGGGTGCGGGCCAATTGGCCGCAGGCCTGGAGTATGCCAGTGCGTTGGGCCTCGGGTAGCTGTGGCCACTGCGCCAGCAACTGATCCAGGTCGGTCCACTCGTCCAGCGCGCGGGTCATGAGGATCGCGCGGTGCTCGCCTGCCTGCTTGCGCTCGCCATAGAACACCGCCTGCAAGGCCGGGATGTCGAGTTTTTGGTAGCGGCTGATATTGCGGAACTCACGGGCGAAGGTCGGCTCGCCGAAGGGCCGGTGCAGGGTACGGGTCAAGTAGTCGCTCTGGCGCTTGAGGTAGTAACCCTTGCCCTCGAGCTCCAGGCGAAACACGCTGCTCCAGCCGCCACGACCGGTGTTGGGCTCGTCCACGGCGTCCAGTTGCAGCGCCCACAGCGCGTCGAAGTCGCCCAGGCCATGGCGTTGCAGCAGCGCCTGGTCGGCGCTGGCCAGGTAGTCGGTCATTCCCTTCCCTCGAAAAAGCTCAGCACCTGGCGGATCCGCTTCTTGTCACGGCCGTTGAGGCGCTCGCGACCACGGTATTGCAGGTAGAAACGCAGGCGCTGGGTCGACGACAGGTGATACTTGGCGACCTTGTCCAGGCAGGCCAGGTCCTTGATCATCCGGTGCCGCCACATGAAACCGCGCCAAAAGTCGCCCGTCGGGCAGTCGATGAAGAATAGCGTGCCCTGGTCATCGACCAACAGGTTGCGCCATTTCAGGTCGTTGTGGGCAAAACGGTGCTCGTGCATGACCCGCGTGTGCCGCGCCAGTTGCCGGCTGACATGGCCAACCCAGGCACGGTCGGCCAGGCGCGGATCATTGCGCTCGGCCAAGGCCGACAGGTCTTCGGTACGCGGTAGTTCACGAGTGATCATCGCCCCGCGGCCAAATGCCAGGCCGTTGCGCTCCAGGCCCCAGGCCACGACCTCGGCCGTGGGGATGCCCCACTTGGCGAACTGCTTGAGGTTCTGCCACTCAGCCTTGATCCGCGGCCGCCCCAGATAGCGGCGCATGTGCTTGCCGGCGCCGGTATAGCGCTTGACGTAGTAATACACACCGTCGCGCTGGACGCGAATCACCTCGCTGAGTGGGTCCCGGGTGAGGTGCTCGCCCTTGAGCGCGAACACCGCGTCCAAGCTGCCAAAGTCCACCGCCAGGTGTTCGTAGCCCGGCGCCAGTGTCCAACCCGCCATCAGAGTGCATCTCCATAGCGTTGCTTGCGATCGTAAAGTTTTTGCGCCTTGCGCTCGAGCCAGGCGAGCAGCGCCGCCTCCTCCTTGAGCACCTGGCGCAGCGGGCGCTGGAAATAACCGCGCAAGAAACGCAGCTTGTCGCGGCGCGTAAGGCCGATGTCCAGGGCCGAGAAATACAGGGCGGCCAGGTCCTTGTCGCGCCAGCGCCGGGTGA
This sequence comes from Pseudomonas sp. RIT623, assembly GCF_004519305.1. Taxonomy (GTDB): domain Bacteria; phylum Pseudomonadota; class Gammaproteobacteria; order Pseudomonadales; family Pseudomonadaceae; genus Aquipseudomonas. Next base: position 106,886 of record NZ_SOZA01000004.1, read on the forward strand.
TGGTCGCCCGGGTCTGAGCGCGGTGCAGGTCAATCACCGACAGCTTGAAGTCGTCCGCGGTCACCGGGCGGTCGGTGTGCAGCAGGAAGTGACAGATATAGCAGTCGCGGTGGTTGACCCCGGCGCGGTGCATACCGCCGGTCATCTTCGCCACCTCGGCGATCAAGGCGCGCTTGAGACGCGGCTCGGGCGGCTGCTTGAGCCAATCGATGCTGAAATCTTCCAGGCTGATGGTCGGCGCCAGTTCTTCGGTCACGATGAACGAATGCTGGGTCGCCGGGTTGCTGCCACGCTCGCCATAGGCCACCGCGGTCATGGTCGGCACGCCTACCTCATGCAAGCGCTGAATGGCCCGCCACTCCTGGCCGGCACCCAATACCGGCAGCTTGGCGCTGAACAGGTTCTTGAAGATCTCGCCCCAGCCGATGCCACGGTGGATCTTGACGAAGAAGCCTGCGCCGTCGACTTCGGTGCGCAACGTGCGGCGGCCTTCCAGTTCGCGGTATACCTCGCCTTGCAGTTGCTCGACGGCCTCGAATGGGTCGCGCTCGGCCCACAGGCGCTTGAACGGCTCGGCCAGCATCAGTTTCATGGGCGCTCCTGGGCCAGGATCACGTCGGCGGCATGCTGCGGCATGCTGTACAGGTCGGCGCTGGCGGCGAAGGCCACGCCATTGCGCGACCAAGCCGCACGCGCCTCGCTGTCTTCGAGCATGCGTTGCAGATAGCGATTGAGCTGCTCCTGCTCGAACGGCTCGTCCAGCACCAGGCCGCTGTCGGCCTCGGCGATGTAGTGGGCATAGCCACAGACCTTGGACACCAGCACCGGCAGCCCGGCGACCAGCGCCTCGAGCAGCACGGTGCCGGTGTTTTCGTTGTAGGCCGGATGAATCAGCAAGTCGGCACCGAGCAGGAAACGCGGGATGTCGCTGCGCCCCTTGAGGAACTGCACCTGGTCACCCAGGCCGAGCGCGGTGCTTTGTACCTGGAACAGCTTGGGATCGTCCTGGCCGATGACCATCAGCCGGGTGCGCTTGCGCAGCGCCGACGGCAGAGCGGCCAGGGCCTTGAGGCTGCGGTCCACGCCCTTGGTCTTGAAGCCCGAGCCGATCTGCACGAGTAGCAGCTCGTCGTCGGCCAGGCCGAACTCACGACGGAACTCGGCGCGGATCGCCTCGGCATCGGCCGGGCGTCGGCGATCCTGGGAAATCCCCGGTGGCAGCAGGTGGAAACGTGCTTCAGGGGTGCCGTAGTGCTTGATGAACAGCGGCTGCTGCACCTCGGAGATCATCAGGATCTCGGTGCGTGCGTCCTTGGCGAACACCGCTCGCTCATAGTCGGCGAAATGACGATAACGGCCCCAACGGCGGTACAGGCCGCCGCGCAGGGTCTGGGCCTTGTCCTCGAAGCAGCCGTCGGCGGCGTAATACACGTCCAGGCCCGGCATCTTGTTGAAGCCGATCAGGCGATCGACCGGGCGCTTGGCCAGGTCCGCTTCCATCCAGGCGCTGAGCTTCTCGTTGCGCCGGTGGTTGAACAACGCCTTGACCGGTGCCACCAGCACCTCGAAGCCCGGCGGAATGTCACCTTCCCAGATCAGCGTGTACACGCGGATCTGGTGGCCGCGTTTCTGGCACTCAAGGGCGATGCGCATGAAATCGCGCTGCAGCCCGCCAAAGGGGAAATACTTGTAGAGCACAAAAGCCAGTTGCATCAACGAACATCCTCAGCCAGCAGCAGCGCGCTCAAGCGGCCCGCCACATGCTCGGGATTCAGGCGAGTGAAGCACAGCGGCCACTCGCGTTTGAGATCGAACCGGCGCAGGTCCTCGGCGCTCGGTTTGTAGGTGCACTTCTTCTGCAGGCACGGCGCGCAGGGGAAGTCGCTCGCCTGGTGGATCTGGGCGCGTCCGTAGGCACCGGTCAGACCAGGGTTGGTGGGGCCGAACAGGGAAATGGTCGGCACATCCAGGGCGGCGGCCAGGTGGCCGAGGCCGGTGTCCACCGCCACGCAGGCCTTGGCGGCCGCCAGTACGCGGGCAACGCCGACCAGGTTCAACTTGGGCAGTACCTGGCAGTTATTCAAGCCCTGGGCGATGCGCTCGGCGCGGGCCTTTTCCGCCGGGTTGCCCCACGGCAGCATCACTTGCAGCTTGCGCCGGCCCATGCGTTCGGCCAACTCACGCCAGTAGGATTCGGGCCAGTGCTTGGTGGCCCAGGTGGTGCCGTGCAGGAACACCACATAGGGCGCCGCTGGCGGCAGTTGCAGGCGGTTGAGATCCAGGCCGTAGTTGCCCAGCCCTTCGGGCAGGTCGTAGGCCAGGGCCAGGGCAAACAGTTGGCGCACGCGCTCGACGGCATGCTGGCCAACCGCGACCGACAGCCGCCGGTCATAAAAGCGGCTGGCCAAGCCTTCACGCGCCGAATAGCGGTCCAGGCCAGCCACCGGCGCCTTCACGTAGCGGGTCAGCCAGGCCGATTTGACCAGGCCCTGGGCATCGATCACCAGGTCGTACTTGCGCGCGCGCAGGCGTTGCTTGAATGCCTTCCACTCACCGCTCTTGAGGGTCTGCCAGAGGTTCTTGCGCCAGCGGCGGATCGCCACCGGGATCACCTGGTCGACCGCTGGGTGCCAGCTGGGGATCTCGGCGAAGCCCTCTTCCACCACCCAGTCGAAACGAATGCCGGGGATGGCGTGGGCGGCGTCGGTGAGCGCCGGAAGGGTATGGATGACGTCGCCCAGCGACGACGTCTTGATGATCAGCACCCGCACTCAGTCGACCTCGGCCACGGTATCGATCAGGTTAGGCCCACCCAGGCTGTGCAGGGCGGCGATGACTTTCGCCGGCTCCAGCAGCCGCAGGCAGTTGTAGTGACCGAAACGGCAGGTGCGCTCGAAGCACGGGCTGCACTCGATACCGGTGCGCACCACCTCGACCTGCTCGGCCAACGGCGGGGTGAAGCCCGGCGAAGTAGAGCCGTACACCGCCACCAGCGGGCGGTTGAGGGCCGCGGCCACGTGCATCAGGCCAGAGTCGTTGGAAACCACCGCGCTGGCGCAGGACATCAGGTCGATTGCCTCGGCCAGCGAGGTCTCGCCGGCCAGGTTGCTGGACTCTTCGCGCAGGCCCGGGATCAGCCGGTCGCGGATCTGTTCGCCGACCGGGTGATCGTTCTTCGAACCGAACAGCCACACCTGCCAGCCCTGGCGGATCATGGCATCGGCCACCTCGGCGTAGTGCTCGGCGGGCCAGCGCTTGGCTTCGCCGAACTCGGCCCCCGGGCACAGGGCCAGCACCGGGCGGTCCAGCGCCAGCCCGAACTTGGCCAGGGCGGCGTCGCGGCTGGCGGCTTCTATCTGCAGGCTCGGCCGCGGATATGGCTGCGGCAGCTCGGCACCTGGGGCATAGGCCAGGGCCATGAGGCGTTCGATCATCAGCGGGTAGCGCGCCTTGTCCAGCTTGCGCACATCGTTGAGCAGCAGGTAGCGCATCTCGCCGCGCCAGCCGGTGCGCTTGGGGATACCGGCAAAGTACGGCACCAGCGCCGACTTGAGCGAGTTGGGCAGCAGGATCGCCTGGTCGTACTGGCCGGCCAGGGACTTGCCGATGCGCCGCCGCGTGGCCAGCTCCAGGGCGCCGTGGCCGAGCGGGAAGCTCAAGGCCTGGCGCACTTCGGGCATGCGCTCGAGGATCGGCCGGCTCCACTCGGGGGCCAGCACATCGATCGCGCAGTCGGGATGCTGTTGCTTCAGGCACTGGAACAGGGTCTGCGCCATCACCATGTCGCCGACCCAGCTGGGGCCAATGATCAGTATTCTCATGCTTTATCCAGAAACATTCGGGGAGGCTGCAGGCTGCGCTACAACCTGGCCTCCCCTCTTTATATTCAGGCTATGTGGCGGACAGTGTACCACCGGTGTCGGGCCATGGACCTTTGGGGCTGCTATGCAGCCCTATCGCGACACAAGGCCGCTCCTACAGGAGATCGCATTTCCCTGTAGGAGCGGCCTTGTGTCGCGATAGGGCCGCACAGCGGCCCCAAAATCTCAAGCCAGGCCCAATTCCCCCCAGATCCGCCTTACCTCACGGCGCTCATCGACGAACTGCGCGGCATCGATCACCCCCGCCTGCTTCTGCAAGGCCTGGCGGTGCGAGGCCGAGCGGAACGCCTTGTACACCTCGCGCAGCAACACCGCATCGGCGGCGGGCATCAGCGCGGCCTGCTCCAGCTCTTCGAGGATGCGGATATTGTCGGTCCAGCGCAGTATCGCCGGATGCGCGTGGGACCACGCCAAAGCGGCGTATTGCACCATAAATTCGATATCGACGATACCGCCGGCATCCTGCTTGATATCGAACGGCTGGCCGGCGTCGAAGGCGTTGCCGGCGGTACCTGCGGCAGTACCCTTGGTACCGAGGTTGTCGCGCATCTTGGCGCGCATTTCGCTCACCTCGGCGCGCAGCTTGTCGAGGTCGCGCGGCTGGCCCAGCACCTGCGCCCGCACGCCTTCGAAAGCCTTCGCCACCTGCGGACAACCCACCAGCACCCGGGCGCGCACCAGGGCCTGGTGTTCCCAGGTCCAGGCCTCGTTCTGCTGGTAGCGCTCGAAGGCGCCCAGCGAGCTGACCAGCAACCCCGAGGCCCCCGACGGGCGCAGGCGCATATCGACGTCATACAGCTGCCCGGAGTTGGTCTGGGTAGTCAGCAAATGGATGATGCGCTGGCCCAGGCGGGTGAAGAACTGCGCGCTGTCGATGGGCTTGGCGCCGTCGGTCTCGGCGTTCGGGTCGCCATCGTGGATGAACACCAAGTCCAGGTCGGAGCCATGGCCCAGCTCGATGCCGCCGACCTTGCCATAACCGACGATGATGAAGCCCGGGTCGCACAGGCTGCCGTCACTGCGCTTGGGCTGGCCATGGCGCGCCACGGTCTGGCGCCAGGCCAGGGCCAGCACCTGGTCGAGGATCGCCTCGGCCAGCCAGGTCAGGTAGTCACTGACCTTCATCAACGGCAGGTTGCCGCTGATCTCGGACGCCGCCACCCGCAGGCTGTGGGCCAGCTTGAAGTGGCGCAGGGCCTCCATTTGCTGCTCGAGGTCGTCCTCGGGGATGCGCATCAGGCGCTCGCGCAGCTCGGCGGCCAGTTCCGGGGCCAGTGGCGGGCTGAACAACCGGCCTTCGTTGAGCAGCTCGTCGAGCAGCAGCGGGTAGCGGGCCATCTGTTCGGCGATCCACGGGCTGGCGGCGCACAGGGTCAGCAAGCGGCGCAAGGCCCCGGGATTCTCGGTCAGCAGCACCAGGTAGGCCGAGCGCCGCGCCACCGCCTCTACCAGAGGCAGCACGCGCTCGAGCACCAGGTCGGGGTTGTCGTGTTCCACGGCCTGGGCCAGCAGGCGCGGAATGAAGGCGTCCAACCGCTCACGACCAATGCGCTGCATCGAGCGCAAGGTCGGGCTGACGCGCAAGGCGTTGAGCCGGCGCAAGGCTTCGGCGGGCTGGCGGAAGCCGGCCTCTTCCAACTGCCGCCCGGCGGCCTCTTCATCCTGGGCCTGCTCCCACAACGGCGACCATTCGCCGCCCACCACCAGCTCGCCCTCGGCGTCGTCTTCGTCCGGGTCGGCGATCACCTGGCGGAAGTGCCAGTCGACCCGCCCGCGCCAGTGCATCAATTGCCCGTGGAAGCTGTCCCAGTCGGCATAGCCCAACATATAAGCGATGCGCGCACGGTCGGTCTGGTCGTCCGGCAGCATCTGCGTCTGGCGATCGGCGATGGCCTGGATGGCGTGCTCGGTGTAGCGCAGGAACTCATAGCCCTCGCGCAGCTCGGCCACCACCGCCGGCGGCAGGTAACCCTGCCCTTCCAAAGTGCCCAGCACTTTTAACAGCGGCCGCTGCTGCAGGCTCAGGTCACGCCCGCCATGAATCAACTGGAATGCCTGGGCGATGAACTCCACTTCACGGATGCCCCCGGCACCCAGCTTGATGTTCTCGGCCATGCCCTTGCGCCGCACTTCCTGCTGGATCAGCTGCTTCATGGTGCGCAGCGCCTCGATGGCGGAGAAGTCCAGGTAACGGCGGTAGACGAACGGACGCAGCATGTCCTGCAACTGGGCACCAGCGGCCTGGTCCCCGGCCACCACCCGCGCCTTGATCATCGCGTAGCGCTCCCAGTCGCGCCCCTGGTCCTGGTAGTACTGCTCCAGGGCATTGAAGCTGAGCACCAACGCGCCGGCCGAACCGTAGGGGCGCAGCCGCATGTCGACGCGGAACACGAAGCCATCGCCGGTGACCGGGTCGAGCGCCTTGATCAGCCGCTGGCCCAGGCGGGTAAAGAACTCCTGGTTGTCCAGCGAACGCTTCACGCCCTCGGTTTCCCCGCCTTCGGGGAAAGCGAAGATCAGGTCGATGTCGGACGACAGGTTCAGCTCCACCGCCCCCAGCTTGCCCATGCCCAGCACCACCAACTGCTGCGGCTGGCCGCTGCGGTTACCCATGGGCGTGCCGAACTGCTGGCAGTGGCGCGGGTACAGCCATTGATAGGCTTCGTCGATGCTGGCGTCGGCTAGGTCGGACAGGTCGCGACAGGTTTCGGCCAGCGCCGCCTGGCGGGTCAGGTCACGCCAGATGATGCGCACCTGCTGGCGATTGCGCTCGCGGCGCAGGTTGCGCGCCAGTTCGTCCTCACTCTGCGCGGCCTGGGCGGCGGCATGGATCCGCGCGCGCAGCTCGCCCGGGGCGAAGGCCCGGCCCATCTCGCCCGTGCCCAGCAGCTCGAACAGCATCGCCGGATCGCGCTGGGTCTGGGCCAGCACGAAATCACTGGCGGCGGCCACCTGGTCGAACTGCTGGCGCTGCTCGGCACTCCAGATGTCGGTAGCCAGGCCAGGATGGGCGGTCAGGGCGTCCGCCAGGAATTGTCGATTGCGGGCGACCAGCGGTTGGAGAGCGGCAGGCAGATCGAGCGGCAAAGGCAGGCGCATGGTCTATCCTTGATCGGCGTGAATGAGAGGGGTTGAGGGGGTCAAGCGCAGGCTGGACCACGGTTGGACTGTCGTACAAAAGTTGGAAATAGCTGAAATAGCTGAAAGATTGGCAAAAAACATCGGCATTTACCCACTAGCAACACAGCGCCAACCAACATGAACGTTTTTCCTCACAACCCAGGGTGCGACCAAACGTCGCATTTGTGTAGTTTTACTACTACCCTCGCCGTGCGAAAGCATGAAATGCGAATCCATTTGTAGTAAAACTACACCGCGCCGGATGACTGTCCGGTAATCCAAGAATTCACGACGTCTGCCCATAAGGCCAGTCGCAAACTCAGGCCATCGATTCTGGTGGCCTTTCCGCCCTGGAGCAAGCCATGCAAGACCTCGATCCAATCGAAACCCAGGAATGGCTGGATGCCCTGGAGTCGGTCCTCGACAAAGAAGGCGAAGACCGCGCTCATTACCTGATGACCCGCATGGGCGAGCTGGCCACCCGCAGTGGCTCCCAGCTGCCGTACGCAATCACCACGCCATACCGCAACACCATCCCTGTCACCCACGAAGCACGCATGCCTGGCGACCTGTTCATGGAACGCCGCATTCGCTCGATGGTGCGTTGGAACGCGCTGGCCATGGTGATGCGCACCAACCTGAAGGACTCGGACCTGGGCGGCCACATCTCCAGCTTCGCCTCCAGTGCCACCCTGTACGACATCGGCTTCAACTACTTCTTCCAGGCCCCGACCGAAGAACACGGCGGCGACCTGATCTTCTTCCAGGGCCACGCATCGCCAGGCGTCTACGCCCGCGCCTTCATGGAAGGCCGCATCAACGAAGACCAAATGAACAACTTCCGCCAGGAAGTCGACGGCAACGGCCTGTCTTCGTACCCGCACCCGTGGCTGATGCCTGACTTCTGGCAGTTCCCGACCGTGTCGATGGGCCTGGGCCCGATCCAGGCGATCTACCAGGCACGTTTCATGAAGTACCTGGAAGCGCGCGGCTTCATCCCCGCCGGCAAGCAGAAGGTCTGGTGCTTCATGGGCGACGGCGAGTGCGACGAGCCGGAATCCCTGGGCGCGATCGCCCTGGCCGGCCGCGAGAAGCTGGACAACCTGATCTTCGTCATCAACTGCAACCTGCAGCGCCTCGATGGCCCGGTTCGCGGCAACGGCAAGATCATCCAGGAACTCGAAGGCGTGTTCCGTGGCGGTGGCTGGAACGTCAACAAGGTGGTCTGGGGCCGTTTCTGGGACCCACTGCTGGCCAAGGACACCAACGGTGCCCTGCAGCGCCGCATGGACGAAGTCATCGACGGCGAGTACCAGAACTACAAGGCCAAGGACGGCGCGTACGTCCGTGAGAACTTCTTCAACACCCCAGAGCTCAAGGCCATGGTCGAAGACCTGTCCGACGACGAGATCTGGAAGCTCAACCGTGGCGGCCACGACCCGTACAAGGTCTACGCGGCATACCACCAGGCGGTGAACCACAAGGAGCAGCCGACCGTCATCCTGGCCAAGACCATCAAGGGTTACGGTACCGGTGCCGGCGAAGCCAAGAACACCGCGCACAACACCAAGAAGGTCGACGTCGAAAGCCTGCGTCACTTCCGTGACCGCTTCGACATCCCGGTCAAGGATGCCGACCTCGAGAACCTGCCGTTCTTCAAGCCCGAAGAAGGTTCCGCCGAAGCCAAGTACCTGGCCGAGCGCCGCGCCGCCCTGGGCGGCTTCGTGCCACAGCGCCGCGCCAAGAGCTTCAGCGTGCCGACCCCGCCACTGGAAACGCTCAAGGCAATCCTGGACGGCTCGGGCGACCGCGAAATCTCCACCACCATGGCCTTCGTGCGCATCCTGGCGCAGCTGGTCAAGGACAAGGACATCGGCCAGCGCATCGTCCCGATCATCCCGGACGAAGCCCGTACCTTCGGTATGGAAGGCATGTTCCGCCAGCTGGGCATCTACTCGTCGGTCGGCCAGCTCTACGAGCCAGTCGATAAAGACCAGGTAATGTTCTACCGCGAAGACAAGAAGGGTCAGATCCTCGAGGAAGGCATCAACGAAGCCGGCGCCATGTCGTCGTTCATCGCTGCCGGCACCTCGTACAGCTGCCACAACCAGCCGATGCTGCCGTTCTACATCTTCTACTCGATGTTCGGCTTCCAGCGCATTGGCGACCTGGCCTGGGCCGCTGGCGACAGCCGCACCCGTGGTTTCCTGATCGGCGGTACCGCCGGCCGTACCACCCTCAACGGTGAAGGCCTGCAGCACGAAGACGGTCACAGCCACATGATGGCGGGCACCATCCCGAACTGCCGCACCTACGATCCGACCTACGGCTACGAGCTGGCGGTGATCATCCAGGACGGCATGAAGAAGATGACCGAAGAGCAACAGGACATCTTCTACTACATCACCGTGATGAACGAGTCGTACCAGCAGCCAGCCATGCCGGCCGGTGTCGAGGACGGCATCATCAAGGGCATGTACCTGCTCGAGGAAGATACCCGCGAAGCCGCGCACCACGTCCAGCTGATGGGCTCCGGCACCATCCTGCGCGAAGTCCGCGAAGCTGCGAAGATCCTGCGTGAAGAGTTCAACGTCGGCGCCGACGTTTGGAGCGTCACCAGCTTCAACGAACTGCGTCGCGACGGCCTGGCCGTGGAACGCGCCAACCGCCTCAAGCCTGGCCAGAAGCCACAGCAGACCTACGTCGAGCAGTGCCTGGCCGGTCGCAAGGGCCCGGTCATCGCCTCCACCGACTACATGAAGCTGTTCGCCGAGCAGATCCGCCAGTGGGTGCCGAGCAAAGAGTTCAAGGTCCTGGGTACCGACGGCTACGGTCGCAGCGACAGCCGCAAGAAGCTGCGTCACTTCTTCGAAGTCGACCGCCACTTCGTGGTGCTGGCTGCCCTGGAAGCCCTGGCTGACCGTGGCGAGATCGAACCCAAGGTTGTGGCTGACGCCATCGTCAAGTTCGGTATCGATCCGGACAAGCGCAACCCACTGGACTGCTGAGGAGTATTTTTAAGTGAGCGAACTCATTCGCGTACCTGACATCGGCAGCGGTGAAGGTGAAATCATCGAGCTGTTCGTCAAGGTCGGTGACCGTATCGAAGCAGACCAGAGCCTGCTGACCCTGGAGTCCGACAAGGCCTCCATGGAAATCCCTGCGCCCAAGGCCGGCGTGGTCAAGGAACTGAAGGTCAAGCTGGGCGACCGCCTGAAAGAAGGCGACGAGCTGCTGGTCCTGGAAGTCGAGGGCGCCGCCGCGGCGCCCGAGGCTCCGGCCACGGCGGCCCCGGCTGCTGCTCCAGCGCCCGCCGCTGAAGCCGCCGCCCCGGCCCCTGCCGCCGCCCCGGCTGCCGCCAGCGTGCAAGATATCCACGTGCCGGACATCGGCTCGTCGGGCAAGGCCAAGATCATCGAAGTGCTGGTCAAGGTCGGCGACACCGTCGAAGCCGACCAGTCGCTGATCACCCTGGAGTCCGACAAGGCCTCCATGGAGATCCCGTCGCCCGCCGCTGGCGTGATCGAAGCCGTGCTGTGCAAGCTGGAAGACGAAGTCGGCACCGGCGACCTGATCTTCAAGATCAAGGCCGCAGGCGCAGCCCCTGCTGCTACTGCTCCGGCCGCTGCTGTCCCGGCTGCCGCTCCTGCCCAAGCCGCCGCACCGGCCGCGGCTCCGGCGCCTATCGCCGCCCCTGCTCCGGTCGCCACCGCGCCGGCTGCTGGCAGCAACGCCAAGGTCCATGCCGGCCCTGCCGTTCGTCAGCTGGCCCGTGAATTCGGCGTCGACCTGGGTTCGGTCGCGGCTACCGGTCCGCACGGCCGCATCCTGAAAGAAGACGTGCAGGTCTACGTCAAGGCGATGATGCAGAAGGCCAAGGAAGCCCCGGCTGCCGGCGCTACCGGTGGTGCCGGCATCCCGCCGATCCCTGCCGTGGACTTCAGCAAGTTCGGCGAAGTCGAAGAAGTCGCCCTGACCCGCCTGATGCAGGTCGGTGCCGCCAACCTGCACCGCAGCTGGCTGAACGTGCCGCACGTGACCCAGTTCGACTCCGCCGACATCACCGAGCTGGAAGCCTTCCGCGTGGCGCAGAAGGCCGTGGCCGAGAAGGCTGGCGTCAAGCTGACCGTGCTGCCGCTGCTGCTCAAGGCCTGCGCCTTCCTGCTCAAGGAACTGCCGGACTTCAACAGCTCGCTGGCGCCAAGCGGCAAGGCGATCATCCGTAAGAAGTACGTGCACATCGGCTTCGCCGTGGACACTCCGGACGGCCTGCTGGTCCCTGTGATCAAGAATGTCGACCAGAAGAGCCTGCTGCAACTGGCTGCCGAGGCCGCCGCTCTGGCAGAGAAGGCACGCACCAAGAAGCTGTCGGCCGACGACATGCAGGGTGCCTGCTTCACCATCTCCAGCCTCGGCCACATTGGCGGTACCGGCTTCACGCCGATCGTCAACGCGCCTGAGGTGGCGATTCTCGGTGTGTCCAAGGCAACCATGCAACCGGTCTGGGATGGCAAGGCCTTCCAACCCAAGCTGATGCTGCCGCTGTCGCTGTCCTACGATCACCGTGTGATCAACGGCGCCGCCGCGGCGCGCTTCACCAAGCGCCTGGGCGACGTGTTGGGCGATATCCGCACCATGCTGCTGTAAACCGTTGCTTGCCTGCCCCTGTGTCGAGGGGCAGGTACCCTTTCGAGCTGCCACGCTCGTACCTCAACCCCGCCATCTGGCGGGGCTTTTTTTGTCCGCATGAATGCCACGACCCTGTAGGAGCCCGCTTGCTGGCGAACAGGTGCGTGGTTCGCCAGCAAGCTGGCTCCTACAGATTTCATGCAACTGGCCGACAACCTGTTCACAGCATCCCGCATGGCCGCTTGCCAGCCCACGGGACATGATGCAACCTTGCCCGATACGCCGGTTTCACGCCGTGCCCCCAGTTCAAGCGAGTCTTCGATGAAAAGCCAACCCGATGCCGCCAGCCGTGTGGCGGCCGAGGTCGTCACGCAGCTTCCCGTGCCCTCGCGGCTCGGCATGCTGCGTTTCGAACGGCTCAACGAAGCCAGCTGGGCCATGCTTTACCTCGACCCGGCCTGCGAACGCCAATTCGGCTTGCCCGCCGCCGAGCTGTGTGCCCTGATCGGCTCGCCCTACGCCAGCCTGATGGAGCCCGAGGCACGCTACAAGCTGCACGACGAGATCCAGTTGCAACTGAGCCAGCGCGGCTACTACCGGGTGCGCTACACCCTGCACGCCCACCCGGCGCCGCTGCGCCTGCTGGAAGTCGGTGAAAGCTACAAGCAGCACAACCGCCAACTGCTGCGCGGCTACCTGACCGTATTCGACCAGCAGGTCGATACCCCGGACCTCGACACCCACGACCTGGAGTCGCGCAACAACCGCCTGCAACTGGCCCTGCAACTGAACCAGCGAGCCCAGCAGGAACAGCTCGAGCACCTGGAGCGGGTGCGCGCCCAGCAAGACCTGATCCTGCGCCTGGCCCGCCAGCGCTACAGCATCGGCAACTCGCTGATCGAGGCCGCCGAACTGATCACCCAGAGCGCCTGCGAGATCTACAACGTCGACTGCGCCAGCATCTGGTACCTGCACGAGCAGCGTCTGGAGCCGATCATCGCCTGGTACCGCCGCGACCGGCAGCACCGCATGCCCGAGGCGATCGACGCCAGCCAGTTCCCCGACTACCTCGAGGCGCTGCACGCCAGCCGCGCCATCGACGCCCACAACGCCAGCCATGACCCGCGCACTCGCGAGATGGCCGAATCGCTGTACGCCAGCGACGACAACGCCATGCTCGACGCCAGCATCCGCATCGATGGCCAGGTGGTCGGTGTGCTGTGCCTGGAGCAGACCGGTCGCGCCCGGGCCTGGCAGTCGGATGAGATCGCCTTCGCCGGCGAGCTGGCCGACCAGTTCGCCCAGGTGATCAACAATCACAACCGGCGCACCGCCGCCAGCGCCCTGCACCTGTTCCAGCGCGCCGTGGAACAGAGCGCCAGCGCCTTCCTGCTGGTCAATCGCGACGGCGTGGTGGAATACGTCAACCCAAGCTTCACCGCCATCACCCAGTACAGCACCGAGGAGGTCCAGGGCCACCACCTGGGCGAGCTGCCGGCGCTGGAGAACCTTAGCGAGCTGCTGTTCGATTCGCCCTCGAGCCTGGCCATGGGCAATAGCTGGCAGGGCGAATTCAAGAGCCGGCGCAAGAACCTCGAGCCCTACTGGGGCCAGCTGTCGATCTCCAAGGTGTACGGCGACAACCGCGAGCTGACCCACTACATCGGCATCTACGAGGACGTCACCCAGAGCAAGCTGGCCCAGCAGCGCATCGAGCGCCTGGCCTACACCGACAACCTGACCAACCTGGGCAACCGCCCGGCGTTCATCCGCAACCTCGACGAGCGCTTCGCCCGCGACAGCGACAGCCCGATCTGCCTGCTGCTGGTGGATATCGACAACTTCAAGCGGATCAACGACAGCCTCGGCCACCAGACCGGCGACAAGCTGCTGGTCAGCCTGGCCCGACGCCTGCGCAACAGCCTGAGCAATGGCGGCAGCCTGGCGCGCTTTGCCAGCAACGAATTCGCCGTGCTGCTCGACGACACCCACCTGGAAGACGGCCAGGGCGTCGCCCACCAGTTGCTGCGCACCCTCGACAAGCCGATGTTCGTCGACAACCAGTTGATCAACGTCACCGCCTCGGTAGGCCTGGCCTGCGCGCCGCTGCACGGCGCCGACCCGGCGACCCTGATGAAAAACGCCGGCCTGGCCCTGCACAAGGCCAAGGCCAACGGCAAGCACCAGGTCCAGGTGTTCACCGAGGTGCTCAACGCCGAGGCCAGCTACAAGCTGTTCGTCGAGAACAACCTGCGCCGCGCCCTGACCCAGAACGAACTGGAAGTGTTCTACCAGCCCAAGCTGTGCCTGCGCAGCGGCCGCCTGCTCGGGCTGGAGGCGCTGCTGCGCTGGAACCACCCCGAGCGCGGCATGATCCGCCCCGACCAGTTCATCAGCGTGGCCGAGGAAACCGGCCTGATCATTCCCATCGGCAAGTGGGTAGTGCGCCAGGCCTGCCGCATGAGCCAGCAACTGCGCGAAGCGGGCCTGGGCAACCTGCACGTGGCCATCAACCTGTCGCCCAAGCAGTTCTCCGACCCGGAGCTGGTCGCCTCGATCGGCACCATCCTCAAGGAGGAGGCGCTGCCGCCGCACCTGCTCGAGCTGGAGCTGACCGAAGGCCTGCTGCTGGAGGCCACCGAGGACACCCATCGCCAGCTCGACGAGCTCAAGGCCCTGGGCCTGACCCTGGCCATGGACGATTTCGGCACCGGCTATTCGTCGCTGAGCTACCTGAAGAAATTCCCGATCGACATCATCAAGATCGACCGCAGCTTCATCAACGAGATCCCCGACAACCAGGATGACATGGAGATCACCTCGGCAGTGGTGGCCATGGCCCACAACCTCAAGCTCAAGGTGGTGGCCGAAGGGATCGAGACGCCCGAGCAGTTGGCGTTCCTGCGCCGCCACCGCTGCGACGTCGGCCAGGGTTATCTGTTCGACCGGCCGATTCCGGGACGTGAGCTGAGCGAGAAACTGCGCCGCTATCCGCGCGGGCCGATGGACTGACAGCGGCGCAAACCTCGGGCACTATAGGGACCATTCGGCCCCATTCGCCGGCAAGCCGGCTCCTACGTAGGAGCCGGCTTGCCGGCGAATGGCCCACCCCCTATCCAACTGGAAAACTCAGAGGAACGGCCATGGTCCTGCGTTCGCAAATCCTGGTGAACAAAAACGTCCTGCCCACCGCGGAACAGGCCCTGCCTGGCCGCGAAACCCCGATGACCCTGCCCGAGTTCCACTACGTGTTCGAAGGCACCCCGCTGCTTGGCCCGTTCTTCGAAGGCGACATCGACTTCGCCATCTTCGGCCTGGGTTGCTTCTGGGGCGCCGAACGGCGCTTCTGGCAGCGCGAAGGCGTGGTCAGCACCGTGGTCGGCTACGCCGGCGGCTTCACCCCCAACCCCACCTACGAGGAAGTCTGTTCGGGCCTGACCGGCCACACCGAGGTGGTGCTGGTGGTGTTCGACAAGAACAAGGTCAGTTACCGCGAACTGCTGGCGATGTTCTGGGAGCTGCACAACCCGACCCAGGGCATGCGCCAGGGCAATGACGTCGGCACCCAGTATCGCTCGGCGATCTATTGCACCTCGCCGCAGCAACTCGAGCAAGCCCAGGCCAGCCAGGCCGCCTTCCAGGCCGAGCTGAGCAAGGCCGGCTTCGGCGCGATCACCACCGAGATCGCCCAGGCGCCGACCGTGTACTTCGCCGAGGCCTACCACCAGCAGTACCTGGCCAAGAACCCGGACGGCTACTGCGGCATCGGTGGCACTGGCGTGTGCCTGCCGCCCAGCCTGCAAGGTAACTGAGCCATGATCCTGTTCCATTCACCGCTGTCGCCGTTCGTGCGCAAGGTCATGATCGTGCTGCACGAGACCGGCCAATTGGAGCGCGTCAGCCTGCAGGGCGTGAACATCAGCCCGGTGAATGGTGACGCGCAGCTCAACCAGGGCAACCCGATCGGCAAGATCCCGGCCCTGCGCCTGGACGATGGCAGCGTGCTGCATGACAGCCGGGTGATCTGCGAGTATCTCGACACCCAGCATGTCGGCCTGCCGCTAGTGCCCCGCGAGGGCTCGATGCGCTGGCGGCGCCTGACCCTGGCGTCCCAGGCCGACGCGATCATGGATGCCGCGGTGGCCACGCGCTACGAGACCTTCCTGCGCCCGGCGGACAAACAATGGGACGGCTGGGTCGAGGCCCAGGGCGAGAAGATTCGCCGCGGGCTGGCGAATCTGGAACAGGAGCACCTGGCAGAGATCATCTCCGGGTTCGATATCGCCTCCATCGGCGTGGCCTGCGCCCTGGGTTACCTGGATCTGCGCCAGCCAGCGTTCGACTGGCGATCGCTGTACCCAGGGCTGGCCACCTGGTTCGCCCAGGTCAGCCAGCGGCCGTCGATGCTGGCCAGCGCTCCCTGAAGGGCCTCGCTAACCGGGTAGGAGCCAGCCTTGCTGGCGAAGCAGGCAACGCGGTGGATGGCACCGGCGGCGCCGGTGTTCGCCAGCAAGGCTGGCTTCTACCGCCGGCGTGCCGGCAAATAGCGTACTGATGCGAACCGCCAACCAGCGCCCAAGCTCCCTATCCTCCCTCATGCCGCCCTCCCCACCCGCGACCAGTCCAGCCGCCGGGTCAATACCATGAACACCCCAAGCAAGCCGAAGCACAGCAGCGAGCCCATCAGCAGCGCGTAGTCCTCGGCGCTCAGCAGCCCATAAAGCATCGCGTACAACGCCGCCAGCCCCGCCGCGAAGCCGACTCCACGGCCCAGGCTGCGCAGCACATGCGCCAGGTAGAAGCCGATCAGCAGCACACAGGCCGAGGCCGACAAGCCATAGGCCAGGGCGAAGCCCAGGTGCTCGGACAGCGACAGCAACAGCAGGTAGAAAAACGCCAGCGCCACGCCCACCAGGATGTACTGCACCGGATGCACGCTCAGGTGCTTCAACACCTCGAAGAGGAAGAAGCCGGCAAAGGTCAGGGCGATGAACAGCAACGCATACTTGATCGCCCGTTCGCTCTTGAGGTACTGGTCCACCGGATCGACGAAGCTCACGCCAAAGGTCGGGCCGGTGAAGTCCGCGCACTGCTGGGCGCCGACGCACTGGCGCAGGGCATCTTCCAGGTTGGTGGCGAAGAACGAGGTCTGCCAGTGGGCGCTGAAGCCCTGGTCATCGATGGCCCGGCGGCTGGGCAGGTAGCTACCGATAAAGCTTGGGTGCGGCCAGTTGGCGCGCATGTCCACACTGCTGCTGCGGCCCACCGGCAGCACATGCAACTGGCCGGTGCCCTGCAAGGCCAGGTCGAAGCCGTAGGCGAACTCGCGGGCCTGTTGGCCATCGAGCTGGGGCAGGCCGACATGCACGCCGCCACGCAGCCAGTCCAGGCCAGTGCCCGCCTCGAACGCCAGACTCTGGTCGTCGAAGGTCAGCTCCAGACCGTTCTCGATACCGCGGATATCACTGATCCCGACCGCCAGGTACGGCTTGTCGAAGCGGTAGTCCTGGTAGTCCTTGTCGATACCCCAGCGCTCCGGCAGCTTGAAGCGCCCGCTGATACGGCTCTTGGCGTGGAACAGCCGCGCCTGGTAGATGCCGCGGGCGCGCAGTTCGGTGTCAACGCCGACATCGGCCTCGAAGGTTTCTGGCAGGAAGTACAGATTGCCCGTGACCGTGCTGGTTTCCTGCACGCTCTGGCCGTCCTTGTCGATCCAGCGCCGCTCGTACTTGCGGTACGGCACCACCAGCAAGGGACCGGTGATCTGCTGGTCGAAGCTGGAGCTCTGGGCGATGTCGCGCAACACGCCGTCGCGCAGCGCCTGGCGCTCATCGATCAGGCCGCCGATCATCAGCAGGGGGATCAGCAACAGCAGGATCAGCACGGCAATCAGGCCGAGCTTGAAACCGAGGGTCTTGTTCATGGGTAGGGCTCCGTTTGCGATGGCGGCAGTGTCTGCCTGCTACATGGAGCCTTCAGGGAGCGAATGTGGAGATTGTGTGGAGAATGGGCCGCAAAGCGGCCTCGGTACTTCAGTTGAACCGTCGCGCCGGCAGCCAGAGCCGCACCCGTACCCCATCCTCGACGTTGTCCACGGCCAATGCCCCACCATGCAACTGCATCACCTCGGCCACGAAGTTCAGCCCCAACCCAGTGCTCTTGCGCCCGGTGGCGGGCCTTGGCAGCGAATAGAATCGCTCGCTCACCCGTTCCAGCGCATAGTCGGGAATGGCCGGCCCCTGGTTGACCAAGCTCAGCGCCACCCGCTCGCCTGCGACCTCCAGCGCAAAGGCCAACATGCCTTGCGCTGGGGTGAAGTCCAGCGCGTTGTCCAGCAGGTTGGCCAGGGCCTGGCGCATCAGGAACGGGTCGCAGAGCAGCCTGGCGCTGGCCGGTATGTCCTGGCGCACCCCTACCCCTGCCGCCTCGATACGCGCGCCCTGGGCCAGCAGCAGCTCCTCCACCAGCCCCGCCAGCGGCACCTGCTGTTCGTCCTCCAACGCCTGCATCTGTTCGACCCGGGCCAGGTTGAGCAGGCGCTCGATCATCTGCTGCAAGCGCTCGCTTTCGCGCTCGATATTGCCGGCGAAACGCGCCCGCTGCGCATCCGCCATCTCGCCCTGCAACAGCTCGGAAGCGCCGCGTATCGCCGCCAGCGGGCTTTTCAGCTCATGGGTGAGGGTGTGCACGTAGCGCTCGACATAGGCCTTGCCCTCCAGCTGCGTGCGCATGCGCTCCACCGCCGTGGCCAGTTGCAGCAGCTCGCCGCCCTTGTAGTGCGGCAAGGCGGCGCGCTCGCCCGCGCTGACCGCCTGGGCGTAGTGGGTGAGCCGCCGCAGCGAGCGGGCCAGCCACCATGACAGTGCCGCGCCGACCAGCAAGCCGAGCACGATCAGGCCCAGGCCCAGACTCAACAGGCGCTGTTCGGAGCGGTCGATGTAGGGTTGCAGCGAGCTGTTGGGCTTGGCCACGGTGACCACGCCGATGACCCGGCCCTCATCGAGGATCGGCGCCGCCACATGCATCACCGAGGTGCTCTCGTCGTCCGGGTCACTGCGGGTCGAGCGCGCGCCGTACTGGCCACGCAGGGTCAGGTAGACATCGTTCCAGCGCGAATAGTCCTTGCCCAGGTCCTGTCCGGTGGAGTCGAGCAGCACGATGCCATTGGCGTCGGTCACGTAGATACGGTGACTGACCTGGTTCTTCGCCAGCCCCCAGATCTGCGCGCTGGGGCGCCGTTCGCCATAGGCCTTAAGCACCTGGGCCAGCCGGCTCTGGTCCAGGGTGCCGCGCTTGACGTCGTCGCGCAGAATCTCCGCCAGCAGGTTGGCGGTGTCCACCAGGGTCTCCTCGGACGACTGGCGCACCACCGGGCGAATCTGCTCGCGCACGGTGTTGAGCAGGAAATAGCCGGCCAGCCCGACGAACAGGAAGTACACCAGGAAAATCCGAATGCCCAGGCGCATCAGGCGTGTTCCGGGCTGTAGCTGTAGCCCAGGCCGCGATGGGTCTGGATCGGCTCGGCGTCGGGTACCACCTGGCGCAGTTTGGCGCGCAGGCCCTTGATATGGCTGTCGATGGTGCGCTCGTAGCCGGCGTCCGAGGCCACGCCCAGGCGGTCGAGCAACTGTTCGCGGCTCAATACCCGCCGCGGCTGTTCGAGCAGGCTTTGCAGCAGGCGAAACTCGTGACGGGTCAGGGCCAGCGGCTGGTTGCGATAGACGATGCGCATGGCCAGCGTGTCGAGCTGAAACGGCGATGCCTGCTCGACCGGCTCTGGCCGGGGTGCCATGCGCTTGAGGATCGCCCGCACCCGCGCGGCCACCTCACGGGGGCTGAACGGCTTGACCACGTAATCGTCGGCGCCGATTTCCAGGCCCAGCACCCGATCGATCTCGGCATCGCGGGCACTGAGGAACATCACCGGCACCTCGCTGAAGCGGCGCAGCTGGCGACAGGTTTCGAAGCCGCTGATATCGGGCAGGCCGATGTCGAGGATCACCAGGTCGGCCGGACGCAGGCGCTGCTGCTCGACGGCGGCGCTGCCCAGGCTCACCCACTCAGTGCTGTGGCCATCGGCCTGCAGGGCAAAGATCAGGGTGTCGGCGATGGCGGATTCGTCTTCGACAATGAGGATATGGGGCATCTGAGCGGCAAGCCTCGAGCTGCAAGCTTCAAGTGAAAGCGGATCGCGGCAACTTACACCGATCCGCCGTTTCTTGCAGCTTGTCGCTCAATGCTTGCGGCTGCTGGATCAGCAGCCCGGGTTGCCCGCCGTGAATTTCGCGCGCGGATCCACCGCCGCCTTGAACTTGCGCAGGGCCTTGGAGCCGATCAGCAGCGGGTAGCGGAAGTTGCTGCGGTCGACCAGGTTGACCTCCACGGTGCGCTTCACATCGCCCAGGCACATTTCCAGGTCGATCACCGGGCGGTGAGAGAGCGCTGGCGCCTCTTCCTCGTCTTCTTCATCGGCGCGGTTCTTGATCTTGCTGATGCGCGACACTTCATGCTCGTAGACCTTGTCGCTGGCGCCTTCGGTGGCCAGGCGAAAGCGCACCCACTCGTTGCCGTCGCGGCTGAACATCTCGATGTCCTTGGCCGACAACGAGGCGGTCCAGGCACCGGTGTCCATCTTGGCTTTGAGGGTCTGGCCGATTTCCGGCAGCTTGATGTTCTCGTAGCGTCCGTAGATCGTCGGTTCGGCGGCCATGACCGGCAGCGCCACAAGGGACAACAGGGCAAGCAGGGATTTCACGGGCAAGGCTTCCTTGAGTTGGGACAGTGCTTAGACTACGCAGGCAGGATAGGTTCGTTGCCACAGGGTAAACAACACAATGTGAAACATTTGTCCCAGTTAATGGACGTACGACGTTTGGCGTAGGCCGCTGCCCTGCTTATCATTGCCAACCGTTTACCTCACACAACAAGAGTTCCCTTATGCGTCGCCTGCTGACCGGCATCCTCACCCTCTCCCTGCTGCTGCTCAACACCCTGGTGCTGATCGGCCCGCTGCTGGTCTTCGCCCTGCTCAAGCTGGTCTTGCCCGGTCGGGGCCGCGACTACGCCTCGGCGGCGGTGATGTGGATCGCCGAAACCTGGTCGGAAATCGACAAGGCCATCTTCGCCCTGTGCATCCCTACCCAGTGGGACATCCGCGGCGTCGACAAACTGCGCCAGGACACCTCCTACCTGTGCGTCAGCAACCATCAAACCTGGGTCGACATCCCCGCGCTGATCGAAAGCCTCAACCGCCGGGTGCCATTCTTCAAGTTCTTCCTCAAGAAGGAACTGATCTGGGTACCGCTGCTGGGCCTGGCCTGGTGGGCGCTGGACTACCCGTTCATGAAGCGCTACAGCAAGGCCTTCCTCGACAAGCACCCCGAGCTCAAGGGCACCGACCTGGAAATCACCAAGGCCGCCTGCGAGCTGTTCAAGCGCCAGCCGGTGACCGTGGTCAACTACCTCGAAGGCACCCGTTTCACCGAGGCCAAGCGCGCGCAGCAGCAATCGCCCTACCGCCACCTGCTCAAGCCCAAGGCCGGCGGCGTGGCCTTCGTCTTGGCGGCGCTGGGCGAGCAACTGGACGCGCTGCTGGACGTGACCATCGTCTATCCCGGTGACCAGGCGCCGGGGTTCTGGGCGCTACTCAACGGCAGCATCAGCCGGGTGATCATCGATATCCGCGTACGCGAACTGGACCCGGCGCTGTGCGCGGGCGATTACGAGAACGACCCCGCGTTCCGCCAGACCGTGCAGGCGTGGGTCAACCAGCTGTGGCTGGACAAGGACCAGCGTATCGAGGAGCTACGCGCCGAGATACGCTGAAGCCACACGCGGTCCTACAATGTCCGCGTCAGGCACTCAGACCGATGGCTGGCTCAACGGCGCAGGGGTGTTCCACAAGTTTCCCAGATTCTGCAGCAACGACCCGGCAATCCCCTGCTGCCCCAGGTACTGCAGGATCAGCGGCGCGAACTGGCCGATCATGCCGGTATCCATGCCCAGCGCCTTGAACGCATTGTCCAGGTCGCCGCGGTTCTCCACCTGGTTGCCCAGGGCGTTGCTCAAGGCAGGGGCAGTCTTGTCGTTGCCCAGCAACTGCCCCAGGCCACTCAGGCCGCCCAATCCATTGGCACCGGACAGCAGGTCCAGGCCCGGCACCGCCTTGGTCAGCTGGCCATAGTCATCGCTGCTCAGGTTGTTGCGTGCCAGCCCCAGCATCGCCCCGGCACCGCCAACGGCCTGCTCGGGGGTGATCTTCAATTCGCTGCCCAAGGTGTTGAGCAGGTTGGCCTGGGCGGCGGGCGCCTGGACCTGGCCATTCTGCTGCGGGCTTTGCGCGGCGGACACGGCATTGGCGACGTCGCTTAAGTTGAAGGCGAACACCGGGCTTGCGGCCAGGGTCATCAGGGTTGCCAGGGTGAGTGCTTTCATCGGGAGGGACCTCGGTCGGCCGGAATGGCCGGGAAACGAGGCATATGACTGGCACGCCGAAGCTTTGTTCCGGGCCGGCCATCGCTCGGCAAGCCGCCCCCGCCAGGAAGCGGCTTGCCGGAACGCGCTTACGCGGCGCTGAAGGTCCTGTGCGGGTCGATGACGAATTTCTTCGGCACGCCGGCATCGAACTCACCATAGCCTTCCGGCGCCTGGTCGAGGCTGATCACCTGCACCCCCACCACTTCGGCGATGTTGATGCGGTCCCACATGATCGCCTGCATCAGCTGACGGTTGTACTTCATGGTCGGGGTCTGGCCGGTGTGGAAGCTGTGCGACTTGGCCCAACCCAGGCCGAAGCGGATGCTCAGCGCGCCGATCTTGGCCGCGGCATCCACCGCGCCCGGGTCCTCGGTCACGTAAAGGCCCGGGATACCGATCTTGCCGGCGACACGAGTCACCTGCATCAGCGAGTTGAGCACGGTGGCCGGGGCCTCGTGCTTGGCGCCTTCATGGCCATGGCCACGAGCCTCGAAGCCGACCGCGTCAACAGCGCAGTCGACTTCCGGCTCGCCGAGGATGTCGACGATCTGCTCGTGCAGCGGCGTGTCCTTGGACAGGTCGACCACTTCGAAGCCCTGGGCCTTGGCGTGGGCCAGGCGGGCCGGATTGAGGTCGCCGACGATCACGCAGGCGGCGCCCAGCAAGCGGGCGGACGCGGCGGCGGCCAGGCCGACCGGGCCGGCACCGGCGACATACACGGTGCTGCCTGGGCCAACACCGGCGGTGACAGCACCGTGGTAGCCGGTGGGCAAGATGTCCGACAGGCAGGTCAGGTCGCGAATCTTGGCCATCGCCTTGTCGCGGTCGGGCAGTTTCAGCAGGTTGAAGTCGGCATAGGGAACCAGCACGTACTCGGCCTGGCCACCCGTCCAGTCGCCCATGTCGACATAGCCATAGGCGCCACCGGCGCGGGCCGGGTTGACGGTGAGGCAGACACCCGTGTGCATCTCCTTGCACGAACGGCAGCGGCCACAGGCGACGTTGAAGGGTACCGAGACCAGGTCACCGATTTTCAGGCGCTCGACGTCACGCCCCATCTCGACGATTTCACCGGTGATTTCGTGGCCTAGCACCAGGCCGACCTGGGCGGTGGTGCGGCCGCGGACCATGTGCTGGTCAGAGCCGCAGATGTTGGTGGAGACCACCTTGAGGATGACACCGTGCTCGATCTTCTTGCCGCGCGGGTCCTGCATCTTGGGGTAGTCGATCTTCTGCACCTCGACCTTGCCCGCGCCGAGATACACCACTCCACGGTTACCAGACATGCTCTTACCTCGCTTGATTTGTATTTATGCAGCGGTGGTGGAAAGCGCCGCCGTTTCCGTGGGCGGCCTGTGTTACTGGAATGAGGGGGATTGTGGGCTGGATAGGTGGTGGGGCGGTGACTGGATGCGACAGGGGGATGTCTGATAACGCCGAAGCACCGCCTACCCTGTAGGAGCCAGCCTTGCTGGCGAATAGCAGCAACTGCGTGGCGCGGCGGTTCGCCAGCAAGGCTGGCTCCTACAGGAATCGTGGCAAATCAGAGCACCACGGTGCGATTGGCATTGAGGAACACCCGCCGCTCGATGTGATACCCCACCGCCCGCGCCAAGGTCAGGCACTCGATATCCCGCCCCTTGGCAATCAGGTCCTCGGGGTAGTGGCCATGGTCCACCACCTCGACCCCCTGGGCGATGATCGGCCCTTCGTCCAGGTCGTTGTTGATGTAGTGCGCCGTGGCGCCAACCATCTTCACGCCCTTGTTGTAGGCCTGGTGATACGGCTTGGCCCCCTTGAACCCCGGCAGCAACGAGTGATGGATGTTGATCGCCCAGCCATCCAGGCGCCGGCACAGCTCCGGCGACAGCACCTGCATGTAGCGGGCAAGAATGACCAGCTCGGCACCACTCTGCTCGATCACCTGCAGCACCTTGCGCTCCTGCGCCGGCTTGTCGTTGGGATCGAGGGCGAAGTGGTAGTAGGGAATCTTGTGCCAATGCGCCAGGGGTTCGAGGTCGGGGTGGTTGGACACCACCGCGACCACGTCCATGGCCAGCTGGCCGATGCGCTGGCGGTACAGCAGGTCGTTCAGGCAATGGTCGGCCTTGGACACCATGATCACCACCTTGGGGCGGTGGTTGGGCGCGGTCAGCTCGAAGGCCATGCCGAAGGCTTCGCTGCGCTCAGCCAGGCCTGCGCGAAAACCGTCTTCGTCGAAAGCGTCCGGGGCGCGGAACTCCACGCGAATGAAGAACCGCCCCGACAGCCGGTCGTCGAAGGAATGGTGCTCGGTGACGTAGCAGCGCTGCTCGTAGAGATGACGCGTCACCACATCGACCGTGCCGAGCATGCTCGGGCAGTCGGCGGTGAGAATCCAGGTGTCCGGTGCCCGACTCATGGTGCTGCTCCTTAGGCTTCGATGGCCAGGCCGTACTCGGCCGACGCGTCCTGCAGCCACAGCCACCAGTAGTCGGAGAAGCTGCGGCGGATCACCAGCTCCCAGGTGTCCTCGGCGGTGCGGCGGATCACCAGTTGCGACTTGGCGAACACGGTGCCGACGGCCTTGCCGACCGGGAAGTTGTTCGGATGCACATCATAGCTGGTGGATTTCATCAGAACATCGCGCACGTTCGGGCCGCGCAGCTCGAGCAGGGTCTGCCCGCCGCTGACGTTGACCACCTGGACATGCTGGCCGTCGAGGGCGTCGCGCAGCTTCTGCTCGACGGCGAACTCCTGGCCGCCGGGGACGATCAGCAGGTACTCGTCCGGGCCCATCCACTGCAGCGACATCTCGCCGTTGGCGACCACGGTAAGGGCCACCGGCAGTTCCAGGCCCAGGGCCTTGTGCACGGCGCCAGCGAAGGCCGGATCATGGCCATCGCCACGCAGGGTCAGGTGGCCGAGGAATTTCTTTTCGCGCAGGGTCACGCCTGCGTTCTTGCGGCCCTTGCCGACCAGGCTGGCCAGGTCGGCGTGGTGCAGTGGCGACTGGGCCTTGGCGTCGGCGCCGGGGTTTTGCTGGAAGACGTTGATAGCGCTCATTTGTTACCTGCCTTGAATTCTTGTTCGTCGATACGACGCAGCGGTGTGGTGAGGCCCAGGGCCCTGTTCGCCGGCAAGCCGGCTCCTACAAGAACTGCGTCGAACCCGTAGGAGCCGGCTTGCCGGCGAAGGGCCTGGCCAGCCCCCACAGGGCCCGGAATCAAACGTTCTGCCGCTCACCCTTCGGATCGAAGAACACCGAAGACACGATCTCGGCCTCGATCACGCTGCCATCGGCCTGCGGCGAATACACCCGCTCGCCCATGCGCTTGAGGCCGCCCTTGACCACGCCCATGGCGAACGAATAGCCCAGGGAGTTGGCCGCATAGCTGGAGGTGACGTGGCCAACCATGTCCATCGGGATCGGCTGCTTGGGGTCGAATACCAGCTGCGCCCCCTCCGGCAGCCAGACGTTCGGGTCTACTGGCTTCAACCCCACCAGCTGCTTGCGGTTCTCGCGGGTGGTGTCCTCGCGGTTCATGCCGCGCAGGCCGATCCACGAGAAGGCCTTGTTGCGGCCCACGCACCAGCTCATGTTGAGGTCGTCCGGGGTCATCGAGCCGTCGGTGTCCTGGCCGACGATGATGAAGCCCTTCTCGGCGCGCAGCACGTGCATGGTCTCGGTGCCGTACGGGGTCAGGTTGTACTTTTTACCCGCCTCGACGATCTGCTCCAGCACGCCCATGGCGTAGTTGGCCTGCACGTTGATCTCGTACGACAGCTCGCCGGTGAACGAGATGCGGAACACTCGCGCCGGCACGCCGCCGACCATGCCTTCCTTCCAGCTCATGAACGGGAAGCCGTCCTTGTCCAGGTCGATATCGCTGATCTCAGCCAACAGCTTGCGGCTGTTGGGGCCGGACAGGGTCATGGTCGCCCAGTGGTCGGTGACCGAGGTGAAGTACACCTTCATTTCCGGCCATTCGGTCTGGTGGTACAGCTCCAGCCATTGCAGCACGCGGGCGGCGCCGCCGGTGGTGGTGGTCATGATGAAGTGGTTGTCGCCGACGCAGGCGGTGACGCCGTCGTCGAAGACCATGCCGTCTTCCTTGCACATCAGGCCGTAGCGGGCCTTGCCCACGTCGAGCTTGGTCCAGGCGTTGCTGTAGATGCGGTTGAGGAACTCGCGGGCGTCCGGGCCCTGGATATCGATCTTGCCCAGAGTGGAGGCGTCCAGCAGGCCGACGCTGTCACGCACGGCCTTGCATTCGCGGGCCACGGCGCTGTGGATGTCTTCGCCGGGCTTGGGGAAGTACCACGGGCGCTTCCATTGGCCGACGTCCTCGAACTCGGCGCCGTTCTTGACGTGCCAGGCATGCAGGGCGGTGAAGCGCACCGGCTCGAACAGGTGGCCGCAGTGCCGGCCGGCTACCGCGCCGAAGGTCACCGGCGTGTAGTTGGGACGGAACATGGTGGTGCCCATTTCCGGGATGCCAATGCCCAGCGAACGGGCGGCGATGGCCAGGCCGTTGATGTTGCCCAGCTTGCCCTGGTCGGTGCCGAAGCCCAGCGCGGTGTAGCGCTTGACGTGCTCGACCGATTCGAAGCCTTCGCGGGTGGCCAGCTCGATGGCGGCGGCGGTGACGTCGTTCTGCTGGTCGACGAACTGCTTCGGCGCACGGGCGGTGCCTTTGTCGTGGGGCACCTGGAACAGCGCCACGGTGGCCTCTTCCTTGCGGGCCAAGGTTTTCGGCACGGTGCCGATGCTGGCCTTGAAACCGGCTTCGGTGGCAGCGCGCACGCCACCTTCGAAGCCGTCGGCGATCACATCGCCCAGGGCATAGACGCCATTCACGCCACCGACGCACACGCGCTTCTGCGGGGCATCGCCGGGCACGAAGCCAAGGATGTCCTCACGCCACACCGGGCGACCGCCCAGGTGCGAAGCCAGGTGCACCACCGGGCTGTAGCCGCCGGAGGTGGCGATCAGGTCGCAGTCGAGGGTTTCACCAGGGCTGGTGACCTTGTGCGCCTGCACATCGATGGCGGCCACGCGGGCGCCGGTGACGTGCTTGCTGCCCTTGGCCTCGATCACGGCGCTGGAGGTGAGGATGCGGATGCCCTTGGCGCGGGCTTCCTCGACCAGCGAACCGCGTGGGTTGTGGCGCGCATCGGCGATGGCGACCACCTGCAGGCCGGCGTCGTGCCAGTCCAGCGCGGCGCGGTAGGCATGGTCGTTGTTGGTCGACAGCACCAGCTTGCGGCCCGGGGCGACGCCATAACGGCGCACGTAAGTGGACACGGCGCCGGCCAGCATGTTGCCCGGCAGGTCGTTGTTGCCGTACACCAGCGGACGCTCATGGGCGCCAGCCGCCAGCACCACGCGGTTGGCGCGCACGCGGTGCACGCGCTGACGCACCTGGCCGATCGGGGCGCGGTCGCCGAGGTGATCGGTGAGCCGTTCATGGATGGTCAGGAAGTTGTGGTCGTGGTAGCCATTGACCGTGCTGCGCGGCAGCAGGGTAACTTCCGGCAGGCTTTCCAGCTCGGCCACAACCGCATTGACCCAATCGGCGGCCGGTTTGCCGTCGAGGGTTTCGCGGCTGTCGAGCAAGGTGCCGCCGAACTCTTCCTGCTCGTCCGCCAGGATCACCCTGGCACCGCTACGCGCGGCAGCCAGAGCGGCGGCCAGGCCGGCGGGGCCGGCGCCGACGATCAGCACGTCGCAGTGCTGGTTCATGTAGTCGTAGCTGTCCGGGTCATTCTGCAGCGGCGCACGGCCCAGGCCCGCCGCCTTGCGGATGTACTTCTCGTAGGTCATCCAGAACGACTTGGGGTACATGAAGGTCTTGTAGTAGAACCCGGGCGGCATCATGCTGCCGCCGACCTTGCCGATGATGCCCATCATGTCGTTGTTGACGTTCGGCCAGCCGTTGGTGCTGGTGGCTACCAGGCCTGCGTACAGCGCCTGCTGGGTGGCGCGCACGTTGGGGATCTGGGTGGCTTCGCTGGCGCCGATCTGCAGGATCGCATTCGGTTCTTCGGTACCGGCGGCGATGATCCCGCGCGGGCGCGAATACTTGAAGCTGCGCCCGACGATATCCACGCCGTTGGCCAGCAGCGCGGCGGCCAGGGTGTCGCCGGCATAGCCCTGGTAGGTCTTGCCGTTGAAGGTGAAGTTCAGCACCTTGCTGCGGTCGATACGGCCGCCGCTGGCGAGGCGATAGGTCTGGCTCATACTTTTTCCCCTTGGCCCTTGGCGGTCGCTGGCGCGCTGCTCTGTTTCGAGGTGGCGGTGACCTGCGGCTTCTCGCCGATCTTGTAGGTTTCCAGCACCTCGTAGGTCACCGTGTCACGGGTGACGTTGAAGTACTGGCGGCAGCCGGCGACGTGGTCCCACAGCTCGTGGTGGATACCGCGCGGGTTGTCGCGGAAGAACATATAGGTGCCCCACTCCTCGTCGGAGCAGGCGTTCGGGTCCAGCGGGCGGGCGATATGGGCCTGGCCGGACGCGTGGAATTCTTCCTCGGAGCGCAGCTCGCCGCAGTGGGGACAGAAGATTTGCAACATGACGGTTGTCTCCGGGTCAGTGGGCGACGGCAGCGGCGCCGTGTTCGTCGATCAGCGCACCGTTGTAGAAACGGTCGATGGAGAAAGGCGCGGCCAGCGGGTGCATCTCGCCCTTGGCCAGGCTCGCGGCGAACACGTTGCCCGAGCCTGGGGTGGCCTTGAAGCCGCCGGTGCCCCAGCCGCAGTTGAAGAACATGTTCTTCACCGGGGTCTTGGAGATGATCGGGCAGGCGTCGGGGGTGGTGTCGACGATGCCGCCCCATTGGCGGTTCATGCGCACCCGGGAGAGGATCGGGAACATCTCGACGATCGCCTGCAAGGTGTGTTCGATGATCGGGTAGGAGCCGCGCTGGCCGTAGCCGACCCAGCCGTCGATACCGGCGCCGATCACCAGGTCGCCCTTGTCGGACTGGCTGATGTAGCCGTGCACGGCGTTGGACATGATCACGCTGTCGATGATCGGTTTGATCGGCTCCGACACCAAGGCTTGCAAGGGGTGCGACTCCAGCGGCAGGCGGAAGCCAGCCAGCTTGGCCATGTGTCCGGAGTTGCCGGCAGTGACCACGCCGACGCGCTTGGCGCCGATGAAGCCCTTGTTGGTCTCCACGCCGATCACGGCGCCGTTCTCTTTACGGAAACCGATCACTTCGGTCTGCTGGATCAGGTCCACGCCCAAGGCGTCGGCGGCGCGGGCGAAGCCCCAGGCCACGGCATCGTGGCGGGCCACGCCGCCACGCCGTTGCACGGTGGCGCCAAGGATCGGGTAGCGGGTGTTCTTCGAGCAATCCAGGTACGGGATCTCGGCCGCCACCTGCTCGGTGCGAATCAGCTCGCCGTCCACGCCATTGAGGCGGTTGGCGTTGACCCGGCGCTCGGAGTCGCGGATGTCCTGCAGGGTGTGGCACAGGTTGTAGACGCCGCGCTGGGAGAACATCACGTTGTAGTTGATGTCCTGCGAGAGGCCTTCCCACAGTTTCATGGCGTGCTCGTACAGATGAGCCGACTCGTCCCACAGGTAGTTGGAACGCACGATGGTGGTGTTGCGGGCGGTGTTGCCACCGCCCAGGTAGCCCTTCTCGATCACCGCGACGTTGGTGATGCCGTGCTCCTTGGCCAGGTAGTAGGCGGTAGCCAGGCCATGGCCGCCACCGCCGACGATGACCACGTCGTAGACCTTCTTCGGCGTTGGCGTGCGCCACATGCGCTGCCAGTTTTCGTGGTGGCTGAGGGAGTGCTTGAAGAGGCCGAAGCCCGAATAACGTTGCATGGTGTTCTGCTCCACTCAGCGGTAGACCGGGAAGTCGGCGCACAGCGCGGCGACGTTCTTGGCCACATCGGCCTCGACATCGGCGTCGCCCAGGTTGTCCAGCACATCGCAGATCCAGCCAGCCAGGGCCACGCACTGGGCGACCTTGAAGCCACGGGTGGTGACGGCCGGGGTGCCGATGCGCAGGCCCGAGGTGACGAAAGGCGACTGCGGGTCGTTAGGCACGGCGTTCTTGTTGACGGTGATATGGGCGCGGCCCAAGGCGGCGTCGGCGTCCTTGCCGGTCAGGCCCTGGCGAATCAGGCTGACCAGGAACAGGTGGTTGTCGGTGCCGCCCGACACAACGTCGTAGCCGCGCTCGATGAACACCTGGGCCATGGCCTGGGCGTTTTCGATCACTTGCTTCTGGTAGCTCTTGAACTCAGGCTCCAGCGCTTCCTTGAAGCACACCGCCTTGGCGGCGATCACGTGCATCAACGGGCCGCCCTGGGCGCCGGGGAACACCGCGGCGTTGAGCTTCTTCTCGATCTCTTCGTTGGCCTTGGCCAGGATCAGGCCGCCACGTGGACCGCGCAGGGTCTTGTGGGTGGTGGTGGTGACCACGTCGGCGAATGGGATCGGGTTGGGGTACAGGCCGGCGGCGACCAGGCCGGCGACGTGAGCCATGTCGACGAACAGCAGCGCGCCGACTTTATCGGCGATCTGGCGGAAACGCGGGAAATCCAGGGTCTTGGAGTAGGCCGAGAAGCCGGCGACGATCATCTTCGGCTTGTGTTCCACGGCCAGGCGCTCGACTTCGTCGTAGTCGATCAAGCCGGTTGCGGTGTCGATCCCGTATTGAACGGCGTTGTACAGCTTGCCCGAGGACGACACCTTGGCGCCGTGGGTCAGGTGGCCGCCGTGGGCCAGGCTCATGCCCAGAATGGTGTCGCCGGCCTGCAGCAGGGCCAGGTACACGGCGCCGTTGGCGGAGGAGCCGGAGTGCGGCTGGACGTTGGCGTAGTCGGCGCCGAACAGCTGCTTGGCGCGCTCGATGGCCAGCGCCTCGACTTTATCCACATGCTCGCAGCCGCCGTAGTAGCGCTTGCCCGGGTAGCCTTCGGCGTACTTGTTGGTCAGGCCGCTGCCCTGGGCCTGCATCACGCGCTTGCTGGTGTAGTTTTCCGAGGCGATCAGCTCGATATGATCTTCCTGGCGTTGCTCTTCGGCATTCATCGCCGCCAGCAGTGCGTCGTCGTAACCCTGGATCTGGTCTTGCTTGCTGAACATCGTGTATCTCCCGGCAGCGATCGTTTCTTGTCTGGTGAGGGTTTTCCCACCCTTTGCAGCGATGGTATGACCGGGCACGGCGGTACAGATGCCTGCGCGCGCCTTGCAATGGCGCGTTTACGACATTCGCCTCCACGCGTCGCACGGGCCTGTAGGAGCCAGCCTTGCTGGCGAACCGCTTTGACTGCCAGAGCAAGGCTGGCTCCTACCGGTAAGCATCGTGGCCTGTATAGGCAACCGCTGAATCGATGGTTTAGAGTGCGTGCCTGCGTCGTAAAAAGGACAGGGCGTCATGACCAACAACAACCAGCAATTCGCCAGCGACAATTATTCCGGTATTTGCCCCGAAGCCTGGGCCGCAATGGAAAAAGCCAACCAGGGCCACGAACGCGCCTACGGCGACGACCAGTGGACCGAACGCGCCGCCGAATACTTCCGCAAGCTGTTCGAGACCGACTGCGAAGTGTTCTTCGCCTTCAACGGCACCGCCGCCAACTCCCTGGCCCTGGCCTCGCTGTGCCAGAGCTACCACAGCGTGATCTGCTCCGAGACCGCCCACGTCGAGACCGACGAATGCGGCGCGCCGGAGTTCTTCTCCAACGGCTCCAAGCTGCTGACCGCGCCGAGCGTCAACGGCAAGCTCACCCCCGAATCGATCCGCGAAGTGGCGCTCAAGCGCCAGGACATCCACTACCCCAAGCCGCGCGTGGTGACCCTCACCCAGGCCACTGAAGTGGGCAGCGTGTACCGCCCCGACGAGCTCAAGGCGATCAGCGCCACCTGCAAGGAGCTGGGCCTGAACCTGCACATGGATGGCGCGCGCTTCAGCAATGCCTGTGCGTTCCTGGGTTGCAGCCCGGCGGATCTGACCTGGAAAGCGGGCGTCGATGTGCTGTGCTTCGGCGGTACCAAGAACGGCATGGCGGTGGGCGAGGCGATCCTGTTCTTCAACCGCCAGCTGGCCGAAGACTTCGACTACCGCTGCAAGCAGGCCGGGCAACTGGCGTCGAAGATGCGCTTCCTTTCGGCGCCGTGGGTCGGGCTGCTGGAAGATGGCGCCTGGTTGCGCCATGGCCAGCATGCCAACCACTGCGCGCAATTGCTGGCGTCGCTGGTGAGTGACCTGCCGGGAGTGGAGCTGATGTTCCCGGTGGAGGCCAACGGGGTGTTCCTGCAGATGCCGGAGCATGCGCTGGAGGCGCTGCGCAACAAGGGCTGGCGCTTCTATACCTTCATCGGCAGCGGCGGCGCGCGGTTCATGTGCTCGTGGGATACGGAGCAAGCGCGAGTGCGCGAACTGGCGAAGGATATCCGCGCGATCTTCGGCGCCTGACCGATGGCATTCGCCGGCAAGCCGCTCCTACGGGACCCTTGTAGGAGCCGGCTTGCCGGCGAAGCGATCTAGAGCCTGAACCCACCCATCTGCCGCGCCAGGTCATCGGCCAAACCACGCAGCGCCTGGCACTCCTCGCGGCAATCCTGCACCTCGGCGGCCGTCTGCCGCGCCAGGTCGGAAATGCCCTGGACCGTCCGGTTGATCTCCTCGGTCACCGCCGACTGCTCCTCGGTGGCCGTGGCCACCTGCTCGTTCATGCCGCTGATGCGCTCGACCTGATCGGTGATCGCACCGAGCGACGTACCGGTACGCTGACTCGACTCGACCCCGCTGCCCGTTGCTTCGCGCCCGGCCTGCATCGAAGCCACCGCCATGCCGGCGCCGTGCTTGAGACGCTGGATCATCTGTTGCACTTCGTCGGTGGACACCTGGGTGCGTCGCGCCAAGGTGCGTACTTCATCGGCGACAACCGCGAAGCCCCGGCCCATCTCACCGGCCCGCGCTGCCTCGATGGCGGCGTTGAGCGCCAGCAGGTTGGTCTGCTCGGAGATGCTGCGGATCACCGCCAGCACTTCATCGATCGAGGCAACCTCGTCGGCCAGCTGGGTCACGGCCTCGGCGGCGCGCCCAATCTCCCCGGACATGCCCTCGATGTTGTGGATGGAGCGGCGCACCACCTCCCGCGCCTGCAGCGCCTCATCCCGCGCCGATTGCGAGGCGTGGGCGGCGGAGCCGGCGTTCTGGGCGATATCCTGCACGGTCAGGCCCATCTCGTGCACGGCGGTGGCGACCAT
Organism: Pseudomonas sp. RIT623; assembly: GCF_004519305.1. GTDB lineage: Bacteria > Pseudomonadota > Gammaproteobacteria > Pseudomonadales > Pseudomonadaceae > Aquipseudomonas. The sequence goes on from NZ_SOZA01000004.1 coordinate 140,213, forward strand.
CTCGGTCATTTCCTGCTGGCGGCCCGAGCGCTCGGCGGTGTTGTCCACCACCTGGGTCACCTGTTCCACCGATTGGTGCAGGCGTTCGGTGGTGCGCAGCACCTCGCCGATCAGACCGCGCTGGCTGTCGAGAAAACGGTTGAAGCCCCGGGCCAGATCGCCCAGTTCGTCCTGGCGCGCATCGTCCAGACGGTGGCTGAGGTCGCCCGCACCACTACCGATCTGCACCAGCGCCGCCGTGACCTGGCGGATCGGCCGCACCAACCCGCGCGCCAGCAGCACCACCAGCAACAACGAGATCAGCGCCACGCCGCCGCCAATCAGGCAGGTCTGCCAGATGGCCTGGCGCGCCTGGGCGTAGATTTCGGCTTCCGGCACTTCGGCCACCAGCGTCCAGTTCAGGTCACGCAAGGGCAAGCCCAACGCCAGGTAGTCCTCACCATCACGTTGGAAACGGCTGCTGCGCAGGCCCTCGCCGCCCACCAGCACAGCCTTCGCCGCCTCGACGTCCAGTTGCTCGGCAAGTTGACGCTTACCACTGAACTGCTGGTCGGGATGGACCTGGATCAGCCCGTCGTTGCGCACCAGGAACACCTTGCCGTGCTCGCCGAAGCTGAAGTCGTGGATCAGCTTGGACAGTTCGGTCATGCGCAGGCCCATGCCTGCCACGCCCACCAGCTGGCCGGCCTTTTCCACGCGATAGTCGATGAACAGCGCCAGCTCCCCCGTGGAGCCATCGATGTCGATGTTCAACATGCGGTCGGCGCCGCTGTCGATGTAGCCGTAGAACCAGTTGTCCTTGGGGTTGGCACGGCTGAGGGTGCGGTCCAGGCCTTTTTCGTTGTAGTAGTTGCCGCTCACCGTAGAGGCGAACAGGGTGGTAAAGGCGTGGTTGCGCTGCTTGGCGGCGTCGAGGTACTCGATGAACGCCGGCAGCGCGGCGGAATCTTCACCGGCAGCCAGCCAGTCGCGCAGCAGGGTGTTGCCGGCGATGTCCGCGGCTGCCACCAACGGGCGGCCAAGCATGCGCTCGATATCGTTGCGGATGGCTTCGATGCTGGCCGGCAGCGCCGTGTCGACCAGGTAGCGCTCGGTGAGGCGGTTGAGCGCCACCGTGTAGATCGCCACCACCACCAGGATGCTCGCCAGCAGGGCTGCGCCCATGCTCGCGATCAATTGCCACTGGATGCTTCGCCGCCAGATGCGCATATGCCACTCCCCGATAATTATTGTTTTTCGGGAAGTGTATACACTTAAGTATCCAGTTGTTCCAGTGATCCGCGACAAGGCCTGGCACGCATAGCGCTCCAGCGGGCAGGCCGAAAACAGCGTAGGAGCCGGCTTGCCGGCGAACACCGGCGCGGCCGGTGCCATCCAGCACGGTGCCTGATTCGCCAGCAAGGCTGGCTCCTATGGTTTAGCCGCGCGCAGGCGCGTCAGACGTCGGAGACGGCCTTGCTGATGGCATCGACCGTGGCGTCGATCTGCGCCTGGGTGCGCTCGAGGGTCTGGGCGTGCTCGCGCTGCAGTTCGATCTGCTTGGAGCACAGGTTCAGGGCCGCCAGCACCAGCAGCTTGTCGCCGATCAGGGTCGGGTAGTTGCGCTTGGTTTCGGCCAGGGCGACGTTGAGCATGCGCACGGCCTGGGAGAGCGTTTCCTCCTGGCCTTCAGGCGCCTTGAGCGAATAGTCGTTGCCCAGGATCGACACGACGTTGACCGGCTGCGCTTGCAGTCTCATGCGTTCACGACACCCGCGCTGGCGCGCTCGACCAGGGCCTGGATGCGGGCGGCGGTGGCGCCGTGCTTCTCTTCCTGTTCCATCAGGGACAACTGCAGGCTGTCGTTCTCTTCCTTGGCCTGGGCCAATTCCTGGCTGAGGCTGGTGTTCTGTTCGCTCAGCTGGGCGTTTTTATGCATCAGGTCGCTGACCAGTTGCTCGAGTTGATTCAGGGAAGTTTCCAACATGCGTCTATCTCGGGTTGTTGCAGAGGGCGCACACGATAAGGAAAAACCTGCGCCCCCGCCATTAAATATAGGATTCAGGAAGTGTTTACCCGGTCAGGTTGACAGGCCAACCCCTGCCTTGTTCCGACCTGGATCAACCGCTGGTCAGGAAAATAGATAGCTGGCTCACAGTTTCATCATTTCGGCCTCAAGACTCGGCGGTCACGACCGATAGCTCGGCAGGTCACTCTTCGTCGCATGGATCGCGGCACCTCATCTGCCTTGGAAACCGCCTCCATGTCCCTACGCAATATGAATATCGCGCCCCGCGCGTTGCTCGGTTTCGCCGTGATCGGCGTGCTGATGCTCGGCTTGGGTATCTTCTCGCTGATCCAGATGGGCAACATCCGCCAGGCTGGCGTGACCATCGAGGAAGTCAGCGTGCCCAGCATCAAGACCCTCGACGAGCTGACCGCGCTGAACCTGCGCCTGCGCACCCTCTCCTACCGCCTGCTGCTCAACCGCGAACCGGCCACCCAGCAGGAGACCCTGCGCCTGCTCGACCAGCGCAATGCGCAGATCGACAAGGCCCGCCAGGTCTATGAGCCGCTGGTCACCGCCGCCGACGAGAAGGCCGCGTTCGACCAGTATGGCCAGTTGCTCAATCAATACCGCCAGCTCGAGGCGCGCATGCGCAGCCTGAGCCAGGCCGGCGACCTGGACGCCCTGCGCGACCTGCTCAACAGCGACCTGCCGGCCAACTCCGAGCAGATCAACAAGGTGATGGATACCCTGGTGCGCATCAACACCGACCAGACCGCCGACACCAACGCCGCCGCCGCCAGCCAGTATGCCGGCGCCTTTGCCCTGGTGATCGGCCTGCTGGTCGCCGCCACCGTGCTGACCCTGCTGTTCGCCTTCCTGCTGACCCGCAGCATCGTCAAGCCCATCGAGGAAGCACTCAAGGCCGCCGAGCAGATCGCCGAAGGCGACCTCACCCATACCATCCGCCCCGATGGCACCGACGAAGCCGCGCGCCTGCTGCAGGCCATGGCCAAGATGCAGGACAAGCTGCGCGACACCCTGCAGCTGATCGCCGGCTCCGCCACCCAGCTGGCCTCCGCCGCCGAGGAGCTGAACAGCGTCACCGACGAAAGCGCCCGTGGCCTGCAGCAACAGAACAACGAGATCGAGCAGGCCGCCACCGCCGTCACCGAGATGACCAGCGCCGTGGAAGAAGTGGCGCGCAATGCCGTGAGCACCTCCGAGGCCTCCGGCGAGGCCAGCCGCTCGGCCGGCGATGGCCGCGACCTGGTGATGGAGACCGTGGGCGCCATCGAGCGCATGAGCGGCGACGTGCAGGCCACCGCCAAGCTGATCAGCCAACTGGCCGAGCAGTCCCGTGACATTGGCAAGGTGCTGGACGTGATCCGCGGCCTGGCCGACCAGACCAACCTGCTGGCGCTCAACGCCGCCATCGAGGCCGCCCGCGCCGGTGAAGCCGGCCGTGGCTTCGCCGTGGTCGCCGATGAAGTACGGGCCCTGGCCCACCGCACCCAGCAGTCCACCAGCGAGATCGAGCGGATGATCGGCAGCATCCAGGGCGGCACCGAGCAGGCCGTGGACTCGATGCGCACCAGCACCGAACGCGCTGAATCGACCCTGAACATTGCCCGTGGCGCGGGCCTGGCGCTGGACACCATCGCCGGCGCGGTGGCGCAGATCAACGAACGCAACCTGGTGATCGCCAGCGCCGCCGAGGAGCAGGCCCAGGTGGCCCGCGAGGTGGACCGCAACCTGGTGAACATCAACGACCTGTCGGTGCAGAGCGCCACCGGCGCGCACCAGACCAGCGCGGCGAGCGCCGAGCTGTCGCGCCTGGCGGTGGATCTCAGTGGCCTGGTCTCCCGCTTCCGCGTTTAAGGCCTGGGCAAAGCCGGTTCATCAACCACCCGATGAACCGGTTCCATTTTGGCTGTGGAAGCGGCGGCAAGTCAGCCAGGGCCACGGGCTTTAGATGCTGCCATTGCGAGAGCGGCCCACCTTCCACAACCGAGCCGTCGTTGAATTTCTTGGCCAGCTTGTCCACTGCGTTCAACGCGGTCGTTACCGCGCCTTCGGCCCAGCCGCCAGTCCAGGACACATCGTCACCGGCCAGGATGAAACCATCGTCGACAACGCCGTTGCCGCCATCATGGAACTGGCTGAACAGCAACCTCTGATATTCGTACTGTCCCGGCAGGTTCATCTTGAAAGCGCCCAGATAAAAGGGCTCGCCCTCCCAATGGATCTGCGCGAAAGGGTCGCTGCCCTCCAGGCGCCCACGCAAGCCCAGCCCTGGGTAGATCTGCTCGAGCAACGTTGTACACAACGCGCCGTTTGACATGTCTGGCTGCCCAGCCAGCAGCTTGAGGCTGTCATCGTTCCAGGTATACGAAAGAAGCAGGCCAGAGCCTTTGTAGGGGCCGTGGCTGGCCGAGTAGTCCACCAGGTAGGTACCACGCGTCAGGCGGTCGGAAAGCGTGATACTCATCAACTGACGGCCTTGCTCGTCCCGCTGCTTCCAAAACGCATCCTTGGTTGCCGCGAAGACTTTGGTCGACTGCATGTAATGGGTGTACATCACCGCTTCCCATTGCTTCTGACTGAGCAGTGGCCGTTCGGGCGCGGCATGGCGATAGCGGAACTTGTCGAGAAGACGCACGTGCGGCGTGTAGACCACCGCGGCAAACCGCTGAGTGTAGTCCTGCTGGGTATCCAGGTCGCGCAGGCTGACCTCGAAATGGCCATCATCCAGGCGGCTGACCAGGCTCACTTGCTGACGTAACGGGTCGTGGCCCGGCAACGCGTCCCGGGTCAGCGTCTCTACAGTAGCCTCGGCTTGCCAATACACTTGTTGATCGCCAAAACTGGCCGCACTCTGGGTCCACAACCGCTGCGGCAATTGCTCGGCGCCATCGCGCATCAGTTGGTGCGATACATCCAGGCCGGTGTACAACACTCGCAAGACTTCCAGAAAACTGTTGGGGAAATCTGTGTTCCACCCACCGGTGCCGAAACCGATCTGGCCGAACAGGTTGATATCCGATGCAGGCCAGCGGGCCTGCTCGACCATCGCGGCATGGAAACTCAAGTTGTCCCAGCCGTGGGCCAAAATGGTGTTCCAGATAGTTTTTATACGGCCTGTATCGACACTTCCGTCGGACATGGCCCGTTCCATTTGCGAAAACAGAATCGGCTGTTGCTCGAGGAACTCTCCAAAGAAGCGGTCCTCGATGGCTTTAAACTTTTCAGGCCGCGCAAACTTGCCCTCATCCCCTTCGAAGTAGTACTTGACGCCCTCGTAGTCGACCACTGTACTTACTGCGGCGACACTGCCTGGGTTGGGGAAGTCTTCACTGTTTTCACGCATGCGTACTTTTGCAAAATAGTGCATCAATGTTCTGCCGGACACCGGAAAACGCATCGCGCCTCGCTCGAACGGGGTGTTCCCCAGCGCCGTCGAGAACATGCGACCACCGACCCGCCCACTGGCGTCGACCACAACTGGTCGCAGGCCCATGCGCATGCATTCATAACCCGCCACCAGCCCCGCTACACCGGCACCGACCACCAGTACAGGCTGGCCCAGGTGTTCCGCCGTCACACTGCCCAAGGGGCTTTTCCCCTTGCTGGCCAAGTAAGCGGCATAGTCGAACGGGAAGTCCGGAACCAATGCACTGACAGCACTGGCACGGGCCAGCAAGTTGCGTCGCATCCTATTGGGGGTGGCGGCCATATGGATTATTCCTCAGCAAATAGTCAGTTTTTCCCAAGCCCTTTAAGAAAACACCTACGCACATTTTCTTCATATTGGGCTATTAATTCGCTCCCCAACACTGACAAAAGTACCAGTTGACAGCTTTTTCCAATGTCCCGGACTGTCATCCAAGGCAAATATTCAAGTCACCTGGAGCTGCCATGCCTTGCGCAAAACCCGACAACAAGCGTCTTGAAGTCGAAACCCGCAGTATCGAGCAGGTCCCTCACGAGGAACGTCATGGACAGGCCTGGCAACTGGGGCCTTTCTGGTTCACCGGCAACTTCGTGCTCACGACCATGGCGACCGGGTTCATCGGCCCAGCCAGCGGCCTTGCCGCACTGCACGCGATCCTCGCGATCGTTCTCGGGGTCGCCCTCGGTACCCTGTGCATGGCCTTGCACGCCAACCAGGGCCCGCGCCTGGGGCTGGCCCAGATGATCCAGTCACGGGCCCAGTTCGGCATTCGCGGCGCGGTCCTGCCATTTGCGGTGGTGGTCTGTGTCTATATCGGTTTCAACGTGTTCAACCTGACACTGGCCAGCCAAGCGCTAAGCCCTGTAGTGGGAGGCCCTAGCATGTTGTGGCAGGGGTTGTTCCTGGGGGTGGCGATGTTCATCGCGATCGTCGGTCACGACCTGCTGCACACCGTACAGCGGTGGCTGACCTATCTGCTGATCGGCGTGTTCGGCCTGCTCAGCATCAGCGCTCTGAATACCCTTGAGCTCGACAGTGTGCAGCCCTTGCAGCCGTTCTCCTGGGCGGTATTCATCGCTCAGATGTCGGCCGCTGCCGCCTATCAGGTCAGCTATGCCGTCTACGTTTCCGATTACTCGCGCTACTTGCCCAGCGACACGCCCGCCCGCCGAGTCATCGGTTGGACCTACCTGGGCGCAGCCACATCGGCCATCTGGCTCATGTCGCTGGGCGCCCTGGCGAGCTCCGCACTGCCGGGCAACGGCCCGATCAGTTATGTAACGCAACTGGGCGACCTAATATACCCGGGTTTCGGCAGCTTGGCGGTGCTGCTGGCAGTACCGGCGCTGGTCGGCATCATGGCCGTCAACTGCTATGGCGCCATGCTCACCGGTGCCAGCGCCCTGACTGCATTCCGCCCCTTGCGTCCTGGCTCGGGGGCGCGCATCGGCGGAATCGGCCTGGTCGGGCTGGCGGTCTATCTGATCGCCATCGGCCTTCCTGAAGGGTATCTGGAAAGCTTCAGCCTGTTCCTGCAGATGATGCTGTACTTCCTGCTGCCCTGGAGCGCGATCAACCTCACCGACTTCTACCTGCTGCGCAAAGGACGTTATGTGATTGCCGACCTGTTCGATACCCAAGGCATCTACGGACGCTGGGCGCTGCCCGGAATACTGGCTTATGCCGGGGCCCTGCTGGCCATGCTGCCATTGGCCAGCATCGGTGACTACAGCGGCTGGATGGTCACTGTGTTGGGTGGGGTGGACCTGGCCGCGCCGACCGGGTTCGCCGTGGCAGCCCTGCTCTATTTCTACCTGACACGCCAACGCGACCATCAGCGTGAAACCGTACTGTGGGCCAAGGAAAACCAGTCATGAACAGCATCCAGCGCGTGGCCTGCCAGCAACTGGCTCCCGAACTCGGCCAATCCGAGCGAAACCTGGCGCGTTCCCTGGCGGCGATCAGCGAAGCTGCGCATGCCGGGGCGCGATTGGTGGTACTGCCGGAACTGGCCCTCAGTGGCTATGCATTCCGTGATCGGGCAGAGGCCTACGAACTCGCCGAGGAACGTGATGGTCCGGCCTTGGCCGCCTGGGCCGAGCGGGCATGCCGGCATGACGTGATCGTGGTTGGGGGGTTCTGTGAGCGCCTGGCCGACGGTGCAGTGGCCAACAGTTCGGTGCTGATCGAGCCAGACGGACGGCGCACCTTCTACCGCAAGGCCCATCTGTGGGATCGCGAGACCCTGATCTTCACTCCCGGCGACCAGCCTCCACCGGTTATCACCACCGCCATCGGTCGGGTCGCGATGATGATCTGCTACGACCTGGAATTCCCCGAATGGGTACGCCTGGTCGCACTTTCCGGGGCCCAACTGCTGTGCGCGCCAGTCAACTGGCCTGATGGGCCTCGCCCCCGCGGACAACGGCCTGCGGAGGTGACTCGGGTCCAGGCCAATGCCTCGCTCAACCGCCTGTTCATGCTGGCCTGCGATCGCAGCGGCGAGGAGCGTGGGGTTCGCTGGGTGGGCGGCTCTTCGCTGGTGGATGCCAACGGCTACCTGCTCGCTGGTGGCGAAACCCTCGATCACCCCCAGTTATTACTGGCCGACATCGCCCTGGAAGAGGCCGATGAGAAACGCATCAGCTCGCACAATCATGTACTGCATGACCGTCGCCCGCAGCTCTACCACGGCCTGCTCCGAGCAGTGCCCTGCGCTCAATAGTCGATGCGCACATCGCCCTTCGGCACGCTGCAGCACGACAGGATGTAGCCCTCGGCCTCATCCTCCTCGGTGATCCCGCCGTTGTGCTCCATCTGCACCTCGCCACCGAGCTTGAGCACCTTGCAGGTGCCGCAGATGCCCATGCCGCAAGCCTTGGGAATCATCAGCCCGACCTTGGCCGCCGCCGCATGCACGGTCTCGCCCGGGGCCACGCGAATGCTCTTGTCGCTGCCGACGAACTCCACCAGGTTGAGGTCGGCCACGTCCAGTTCCGGCGCATCGGCCGCCGCTTCGGCGTGTTCCACCGCGTCGGCCTTGGCCTCCGGCGGCGTAGCGCCGAACGACTCCTCGTGGTAGTTCCTCATGTCGAAGCCGACCGCCTCGAGCATGCGCTTGACCGCGTTCATATAGGGCGTAGGGCCACAGCAGAAGATCACTCGCTCCATGTAGTCCGGCGCGATCAACTCCATCAGGCGTTGGTTGAGGTAACCGCGATACCCCGCCCATGGCTCGCCCAGGCCGTGCTTCTCGCAGACGATGTGCAGGCTGAAGTTGGGGATGCGCGAGGCCATCTGCTCCAGCTCGCGGTGGAAGATGATGTCTTTCGGCGAGCGCGCGCTGTGCACGAACACCATGTCGACGTTGGCATTGGTGTCGTAGAACCAGCGCGCCATGGACATCACCGGGGTGATACCGACGCCACCGGACAGGTACAGCACCTTGCCCGCCGGGAAATCGATGGCATTGAACAGCCCCACTGGCCCGTGCACCGGCAGCTCGGCGCCTTCGTGCATGGTGTCGTGGAGGAAGTTCGACACCAGCCCGCCCGGCACCCGCTTGACCGTGATCGAGAAGCTGTAGGGCACCGACGGCGAGCTGGAGATGGTGTACGAACGCATCACCGGCCGGCCTTCGATCTCCAGCTCCAGGGTGACGAACTGCCCCGGTTTGAAGAAGAACATGATCGGTTGGTCGGCCATGAAGCAGAAGGTGCGCACGTCCCAGGTCTCCTGGATGACCTTGACGCAGCGCACGATATGGCGGCCATTGGTCCAGGTCTGGGTGGTGACCGGATTGAGGAAGGTATCGGACATGTTCATCTCCAGCAGCCGACTGTCGGCCTTTCTTATGGCTCCGATAATGCGCATCCCGCCGCCGCCGTACATTCCCATCCGCGACATCGGCGTGCTTATCGCGACCAGCCCCGCACTACAGGGGCTGGCGCGTCGGAATTCGATTCGGCCATGTCGCCCATGGACATGGTCGTTTCAGTGCTCGAACGCACACTCCTCGGCAAAACCAACTGCTGATTCCAAAAGCAGACAGCCTTGCGGCACAACAACAACGATTAGCCACCTTTTGCTGGCCGCATGCGGCCCCGAGGACCACACGATGGACGTCACCGCAACCCTGAGCCTGGGCGATCCACTGGAACCTGCACGCAAGGCCACAGCCGAGATGCTGCAGACCCGCGAGCGTACCTACTCGCTGCCGCAGCCGTTCTATTGCGACGAGCGCCTGTTCCAGATCGACCTGCAGGAGATCTTCCACAAGGAATGGCTGATCGCAGGCCTGGTGTGCGAGATCCCGGCCAAGGGCAACTACATCACCCTGCAGATCGGCAAGAATCCGATCATCGTGGTGCGTGGCGCCGAGGGCAAAGTGCATGCCTTCCACAACGTCTGCCGCCACCGCGGCTCGCGCCTTTGCGTCAGCGAAAAGGGCAAGGTGGCCAAGCTGGTCTGCCCCTACCACCAGTGGACCTACGAGCTCGACGGCCGCCTGCTGTTCGCCGGCACCGAGATGGGCGTCGACTTCGACATGAACCAGTACGGCCTGAAACCGGTGAACGTGAAGGTGGCTGGTGGCTACATCTTCATCAGCCTGGCCGAGAACCCGCCGGCCATCGACGAGTTCCTCGCCACCCTGGACCACTACATGGAGCCGTACGACATGGAGAACACCAAGGTGGCGGTGCAGACCACCTTGATGGAAAAGGCCAACTGGAAACTGGTGCTGGAGAACAACCGCGAGTGCTACCACTGCAACGGCTCGCACCCGGAATTGCTCAAGACCCTGCTGGAATGGGACGACACCAACGACCCGCGCGCCAGCCAGGAATTCAAGGACCACGTCGCCGCCTCGGCCGCGGCCTGGGAAGCCGAGAAGATTCCCTACCTGCACAAGAGCCATGGCTTGCGTAACCGCATCGTGCGCATGCCGCTGCTCAAGGGCACCGTGTCGATGACCATGGACGGCAAGGTGGCATGCAAGAAGCTGATGGGCCGGATCAAGAACCCGGACCTGGGCTCGATGCGCATCCTGCACCTGCCGCATTCGTGGAACCATTGCATGGGCGACCACATGATCGTGTTCACCGTGTGGCCGATCAGCGCGCAGGAGACCATGGTCACCACCAAGTGGCTGGTGCACAAGGATGCGGTGGAGGGGGTGGATTACAACCCTGAAGAAATGCGCAAGGTGTGGGACGCGACCAACGACCAGGACCGCCGCCTGGCCGAGGAGAACCAGCGCGGGATCAATTCCACGGCGTACCAGCCAGGGCCTTATTCGAAAACTTACGAGTTCGGCGTGGTGAATTTCATCGATTGGTACAGCCAGCGGTTGCTGAACAACCTTGGCGCGGAGCCGGCGGCTTATCTCAAGGAGATCAAGGCGCAGTAGTCCGCTAACACTCCCAATCCCGTAGGAGCCAGCTTGCTGGCGAACCTCCTGCCTCCTGATGGGTTGGTTCGCCGGCAAGCCGGCTCCTACGGGTTTGCGCATTGCCCGTAGGAGCCAGCTTGCTGGCGAACGCCCGCTGTTGTTACATCCTGCCTCGATAGCACCCACGCCTAAATGTGCTCGCCACCTAGACTTGTCCTGGTACCAGGGAGGTCCACCATGCGAATCGCACATGCTCACCGGCTGCGTACCGGACGCTACTCTGAAACTGGACGTCGCTACATCGTCACCAGCGTGGTACTGCACAGACAACCCATTTTTCTGGAACTGCGCCTCGCCCGCGCACTCATCACCGAACTGCGCTTCGCCCACGAGCAACAATGGGCGCATAGCCTCTGCTGGGTTGTGATGCCCGATCACTTCCACTGGTTGATCGAACTGCGAGACACCGACCTTTCCGAGCTTATGCGCAAGGTCAAATCCAGAAGCACGCAGCGAGTAAACCGCATAGCCTCCCGCCAAGGCCGCCTGTGGCAAAAGAACTTCCACGACCATGCCCTGCGCAAGGATCAAGACCTGCGCGCCACCGCCCGCTACATCGTCGCCAACCCACTGCGCGCCGGACTCGTCACAACCCTGCGCCACTACCCTCACTGGGATGCCATGTGGCTTTGATCAAAAAACGATCAAACGTGTGCAGCCCGCAAGCTGCAAGGCCGCGCGCCATGCACAAACACTTTATCCACAGACCCGCCAACAGCAATTGTGGAAACTGTTGTCCAGGGCCAGTGATCAAATATTGACCAAACTTGCGTAACCCTCTGATTCAAAGGCCTGGGAGGGTATCCGAACACCTTTTCCACAGGGTCGCCAACAGACTTTGTGAACGAAAGTTCTGCTGCATTGCCCAGAACTGTGGATAAACCCCAAAGCGCCCGTAAATCAGCGACTTTAAGCAAAAACCAAAGCTATTGTTCAATTTTTGATCAAATCCACGCAGCCCATATAAATCAAAGGCTGCAGAACTAACCGAACATATTATCCACAGAGCGACCAACAGCGATTGTGAGTAATGTGAGTACCCCACCACCAGACAAAATAAAAAGCCACGGACAAAGCCGTGGCTACTATTGAATAAAAATTGATCAATCTTTCACAGCCCCCGTAAATAAAGGGCTGCATCAACAGACAAACACTTTATCCACAGAGAGGCCAACAGTTTTTGGGTAAAACCGCTCAGCGCAACACGCTCTCTTCCACCAGCAGCTTGAGGATTGCCTCGGCACCTTCCTGTGGAGAAACATCCTTGAGCACCTTGCCACCGCCGCCGCTGGCCTTCGCCGTCGCCGCCTTCATGCGGTCGGCACCACTCTTGGCCTTGATCACCTTCAGCCGCTTGGGCCGGGGACGCGCCGGTTGCAAGGCCTCCTCGGCCAATATCGGGTCGTCCACCACCACCACGCTGCGCGCCGCCAGCACACCCCGGCGCGCCGGGCCAAACGCGCTTTGCCGAGGCTTGGGCGCGGCGTTATCCACAGTGGCCAGCAACGGCAAGCGCACTTTCAGTCGGCGACGCTGCCCCCGTGGCAAGGCCTGCAAGACCTGGGCAGTGCCATTTTCGATGGATTCCACCTCAGCCAAGCCCACCACCAGCGGCCAGCCGAGCTTCTCGGCCAACAGGAACGGCAGCATGCCCGAGCCCTCGCCCGTCTCGGCCTGGCTGCCGGCCAGCACCAGCTGGGCCCCGGCATCGCGCAGGTAGTCGCCGAGCACGCCCAGCACATCGGCGCCAGCGGGCTGCTCGAGCACATCGAGGTGCGCCAGGCCCATCCCCAGGTAACCACGCAGCGCCTCCTCACGCGGGTCGCCGGCATGCACCACCTGCAAGTTATCCCCAGCCAGCTGCAAGCCCAGTTCCACCGCCCGGGCATCCTGCTCGGCTCGGCGCGCACGACCGGAGCTGGGGTGGGCGCCTATGGAAACCAGGCTGATGACTTTCGTACTCATGCTCGCGCCCCTATGCCGCGTCGCGCTGGCCGCCGCTGCGGAAGTTGTCCACAGCCTCGATCAGTGCCTGGAGAATCGCCGAGCTGTCGCCAATCACCGACAGGTCGGCCCGTTTGATCATGTCGCAGCCTGGGTCCATGTTGATCGCCACCACCTTGTCGCAGGCGCCGATGCCTTGCAGGTGCTGGATGGCGCCGGAGATACCCACAGCCACATAGACCCGCGCCGTGACCCAGGTGCCGGTGGCGCCGACCTGGCGGTTGCGCGGCATGAAGCCGTCGTCCACCGCCACCCGCGAGGCCCCTTCGGTGGCGCCGAGGGCCTTGGTGGCCTTGTGGTACAGGTCCCAGTCCTTGACGCCGTTGCCGCCGGAAACAATGAACTCGGCCTCGGCCATGGCGATGGCGGCCGGGTCCACGGCTACCGAGCCGAGGTCTTCGATGCGCGACAGGCTGCGCGCCACGCCTGTGGACAACTCCACGGGCAGGGCTTCGTGGCGGGTTTCGCTCACAGGCTCCGCACATTCGGCAGCGGCCAGGATCAACCGCGGCATGTCGCGCTGGATATCCTGCTGACCGGCGCCGGCACGGCCGATGCACTGGCCATCCTTGACTTGCCATACCCGCGTCGCAGGGCGTTCACCCACGGCTGCGCCGAAGCGCCGGCCCAATTCACCGCCACCGGTGCGGCTGTCGGGCAGCAGCCAGTGGCGCGGCGCGAACTGGTTATCCACAGCCCGTAGGCCCTGGACCAGTTGCTCCGGTGCATAACCTTCGAAGGCCTCGCCCTCGATGACCAGCAGGCGGTCAACGCCGGCTGTGGAAAAGTTGCTTTCCTTGTGTTCACCGAACACCACGGCCAGCACCGCGCCGTCGTTGCCGGCCAGGCTGTGGGCCAGACCGAGCAGGTCGCGGTCGTGGCTACCGAGGCGGCCACCGACCATGTCCGGGACCACGGCGATATAGAACGCGGGCGCGGCAACCTGGTGCAGCGGCAGCTGCACCTGGGTGGCTGCTGTGCGCCGCCCACCCACACCAGTGCCCTGCTGTGCGCCACTGCGATCGATACGCTTGAGGCCGTTGGGGCCGATGAAGCCAGCAGCAATGGCATGGGGGTTCTTGCGCATCAGGCCGTTGGGGCCCATCCAGCTCGTCTGTTGCGTCTGCATCGCCGCATGCAGCGGGTGCAGGCGGTTACGGGCGATCCACTCGGCGCGTGGGTCGCGGCGGATGATGTCGCTCATCAGTGCACCTCCGCAGGTTCACGTTTGGCCGCCTGCGACTTTGCGCTGGCGGGGGCCTCATCTTCGATCAGTACATCGGCGACCAGCTCGGCAAGGTCCTTGATCTGCGGGCGCGGTTCGACCACGCCCTCGAGCATTGCCGTGCACTGCGGGCAACCCACGGCCACCAGCTCCGCTTCGGTCTCACGGATATCGTCCATGCGCATGTCGGGGATACGCTGCTTGCCGGGGATATCGGTGATCGGCGCACCGCCGCCACCGCCGCAGCAGCGGGAACGCAAGCCCGAGCGCTGCATCTCGCGCACTTCGATACCGAGGGCCTTGAGCACGTCGCGCGGGGCCTGGTACTCGCCGTTGTAGCGGCCCAGGTAGCAGGGATCGTGATAGGTGACGCTGCCGCCCTTGTGCTGGCCGAGGTTGAGCTTGCCGGCGGCGATCAGTTCGGCAATGTAGGTGCTGTGGTGCTGCACCTGGTACTCGCCGCCAAGGGCGCCGTATTCGTTCTTCAGCACATGGAAGCTGTGCGGGTCGCAGGTGACGATGCGCTGGAACCTGTACTGGGCAAGGGTCTGGATATTGCGCTTGGCCAAGTGCTGGAACGTCGCTTCGTCACCCAGGCGCCGGGCCACGTCGCCGCTGTCGCGCTCTTCCAGGCCGAGCACGGCGAAGTCCACGCCCGCAGCCTTGAGCACCTTGACGAAGGCGCGCAGGGTGCGCTGGTTGCGCATGTCGAAGGCGCCATCGCCCACCCAGAACAGCACCTCGGTGGTTTTCACCTGCGCCAGCAGCTTGAGGTTGAGGTCGGCGGCCCAGTTCATCCGCCCGCCGGGGGCGAAACCGCCGGGGTTGTCGGTTGCGATCAGGTTGTCCAGCACCTCGGCGCCCTTGTTCGGCGTGGTGCCTTTTTCCAGGGTCAAGTGGCGGCGCATGTCGACGATGGCATCGACGTGCTCGATCATCATCGGGCATTCCTCGACACAGGCGCGGCAGGTGGTGCACGACCACAGCGTCTCGGCATCCACCAGGCCGTTGACGATCGGCTGGTGCGGGTGGCCGCCATGCTCGCCGATCGGCTTGCCCGGGTACGGGCTGCCGGCGAACCGCGCATCGGTGCCACCGGCAAGGCCGATGACCATGTCCTGGATCAGTTTCTTCGGGTTCAGCGGCTGGCCAGCGGCGAACGCCGGGCACATGGCCTCGCATTTGCCGCACTGCACGCAGGCGTCGAAACCGAGCAGTTGGTTCCAGGTGAAATCGACGGGTTTTTCCACACCCAACGGCGCGTTGGGGTCTTCCAGGTCCAGCGGCTTGAGGCCGGTGGAACGGCCACCGCCAAAGCGTTCGGCGCGGCGGTGCCAGGCCAGGTGCAGGGCACCGGCGAAGGCGTGCTTCATCGGCCCGCCCCAGGTCATGCCGAAGAACAGCTCGGACACGCCCCACAGCACGCCGATCCCCAGCAGTGCGACCAATACCCAGCCGCCTGTGCCTTCAGGCAGGATCCCCGCCACCGGCAAGGTAGCAATGAAGAAGCTCGCCGCGAACATCAGCAGGCTCTTGGGCAGGCGCATCCACGGGCCCTTGGACAGTCGGGAGGGCGGGTTCAGCCGGCGTTTGAAGACAAACAGGGCACCACTGAACATGATCACCGTGGCCACCAGCAGGGCGTAACCGAGGATCTTGCTGTGCAGGCCAAAGCCATGCACCAGGATCGCCAGCACGGCCGAGAGCACGAAGCCGCCGGCGGTGGCCACGTGTGTCTTGGACATGTACTTGTCGCGCTCGACCACATGGTGCAGATCCACCAGGTAGCGCCGCGGCATGGCCAACAGGCCGCCAAGCAGATCGACCTTGCTCGGCCGCCCGCGCCGCCACATGCGCACCCGGCGCAGGGCGCCGAGCACCGCCAGGCCAAGGGCGGTGAACAGCAGGATGGGTAAGAGGGTGTTCAACATGGGAGGCTCCCACAAACAGCTGGATTCTTGCGCCACTCTCAAGAGGGGCGCGGACCCCTGTAGGAGCGGCCTTGTGCCGCGAAAGGGTCGCGAAGCGGCCCCAGCATTTGAGTAACGCTACAAATTGCCGGGGCTGCTACGCAGCCCTTTCGCGACACAAGGCCGCTCCTACAGGGGGGCCAGTCCCGCCTCTAGCGAGGCGGTGCGATCAGAAATCCTTGCACAGGCGCAAGGCGTCATAGATCGCCGCATGCACGTTGCGCTGGGCCACGCAGTCGCCGATGCGGTACAGCAGGTAACCCTCGCCCGGCTGGCTGAGGATCGGCTGCGGCTTGATGGCGAACAGCGCCTCCACGTCGATCTGGCCCTTGTTGCGCGAACCGTCCTTGAGCGCGTAGTACAACTGCTCGTCGGGACGCACACCGTTCTCCACCACCACCTGGTCGACCACCCGTTCTTCCTTGGCGCCGGTGTACTCGTTCTCGAGCACCGCCACCAGCTTGTCGCCTTCGCGGTAGACCTTCTCCAGCATCATGTCGCCGGTCATGATCACTTCTTTCGGATACATGCTGCGGTAGTAGGTCGGGAAGGTGGTGCCGCCCATGGCCACGCCCGGCTTGATGTCGTCGGTGACGATCTCGACCTGGCTGCCCTTGTCGGCAATGAAGTCGGCCACCGACATGCCGGTGAACTCGCAGATGGTGTCGTACACCAGCACGTTCTTGCCTGGGGCGACCTTGCCGTCGAGCACGTCCCAGCTGCTGACCACCAGGCCTTCGGCAGCGCCCCAGTGCTCGTTCTGTTCAAGGAACGAGTGCCCGCCCACAGCCAGCACGATCACATCCGGGCGCAGGTCCTGGATGGTCGCCACATCAGCGGCGGTGCCCAGGCGCAGGTCGACCTTCAGGCGTGCCAGCTCCAGCTGGTACCAGCGGGTGATACCGGCAATCTGGTCACGCTGCGGGGCCTTGGCGGCGATGGTGATCTGCCCGCCGATCTGCTCTTTCTTCTCGAACAGGGTCACGTCATGGCCACGTTCGGCTGCCACGCGGGCCGCTTCCATGCCAGCGGGGCCTGCGCCAACCACCACCACCTTGCGCTTGACCCCGGTGGTCTTCTCGATGATGTGCGGCACGCCCAGGTATTCACGGGAGGTGGCGGCGTTCTGGATGCACAGCACATCCAGGCCCTGGTACTGGCGGTCGATGCAGTAGTTGGCACCGACGCACTGCTTGATCTGGTCGATCTGGCCCATCTTGATCTTGGCGATCAGGTGCGGGTCGGCCATGTGCGCGCGGGTCATGCCGACCATGTCCACGTAGCCGCCTTCGAGAATGCGCGTGGCCTGGTTCGGGTCCTTGATGTTCTGCGCGTGCAGCACCGGTACCTTGACCACTTCCTTGATGCCGGCCGCCAGGTGCAGGAACGGCTCCGGCGGGTAGCTCATGTTGGGGATGACGTTGGCCAGGGTGTTGTGGGTGTCGCAGCCCGAGCCGACCACGCCGATGAAATCGAGCATGCCGGTAGCGTCGTAGTAGGCCGCGATCTGCTTCATGTCCTCGTGGCTGAGGCCATCGGGGTGGAATTCGTCGCCGCAGATGCGCATGCCCACGCAGAAGTCGTCGCCGACTTCCTTGCGCACGGCCTTGAGCACTTCCAGGCCGAACTTCATGCGGCCTTCGAAGGTGCCGCCCCATTCGTCGGTACGCTTGTTGACCCTGGGGCTCCAGAACTGGTCGATCATGTGCTGGTGCACCGCCGACAGCTCGACGCCGTCCAGGCCGCCTTCCTTGGCACGCCGCGCCGCTTGCGCGTAGTTGCCGATCACCCGCCAGATCTCTTCCACCTCGATGGTCTTGCAGGTGGCGCGGTGCACCGGTTCACGGATGCCCGACGGCGACATCAGCGTGGGCCAGTTGAAGCCGTCCCAACGCGAGCGCCGGCCCATGTGGGTAATCTGGATCATGATCTTGGCGCCATGCTTGTGCATGGCGTCGGCGAGGTTCTGGAAGTGCGGGATGATGCGGTCGGTGGACAGGTTGACCGAGGCCCACCACTCCTGCGGGCTGTCGATGGCCACCACCGACGAACCACCGCAGATCGCCAGGCCGATGCCGCCCTTGGCCTTCTCTTCGTAGTACTTCACATAGCGGTCGGTGGTCATGCCGCCGTCGGTGGCATACACCTCGGCGTGCGCGGTGCTGAGCACGCGATTGCGGATGGTCAACTTGCCGATCTGGATCGGCTGGAACATTGCTTCGAAGGCCATGACGCTATCTCCGGCTTACAACGGCTTTGTAACGAACAGGCCATCTTCGTGGCCTTCTTCCGACCCGCCGTAGACCTGCTCGGCCACGGTGCGGATCTTGCTGCCGCGAGCGGCGAGGATCTGGTCCATGGCGCCGGCGAACCAGCCGGTGAACATGTAGTCGACCTTGCGCCCGCACTTGCCGTACACATACACGAACGCCGAGTGCTTGAGCTTGACGCTGCAGGTGCCTTTGTCCAGGTCGATGTCCTGGATCTCGAACAGGCCCCAGCCACGCTGGCTCAGGCGCTTCATGTAATGCTCGAATACCGCCACGCCTTCGAGGCCATGGCACTCGGCCTCTTTCTCGCACCAGTGCCAGGCGGACTTGTAGCCGGCCTTGTAGAGGATCTCGGCATAGGCGTCGGCGCCCAGCACTTCCTCGATGCCCATGTGGTTGTTGACGAAAAAATGCCGTGGCACGTAAAGCATCGGCAAGGCGTCGCTGGTCCAGACACCGGTCTCGCTGTCGACTTCGATTGGCAATTGCGGGGCGATCTTGGCCATGGAAACTCAACTCCATACAAATTTTTATTGGTGTGCCCCGGCGTTGCTGGCAGGGGCTTTCAGGCTCGGAGTGCGGCTTTATTCGCCCCACACATCCTTTAGGACGTTGACCCAGTTTTCGCCCATGATCTTGCGCACCACGCGCTCGCTGTGGCCACGCTTGAGCAAGGTCTCGGTGAGGTTGGGGAACTCGCCGACGGTGCGGATGCCCAGCGGGTTGATGATCTTGCCGAAGTTGGTCAGGCGCCGGGCGTAGCCCTTGTCGTGGGTCAGGTACTCGAAGAAGTCCTGGCCGTGGCCCTGGGTGAAGTCGGTACCGATACCGATGGCGTCTTCACCGACGATGTTCATGGTGTACTCGATGGCCTCGGCGTAGTCGTCGATGGTCGAGTCGATGCCCTTGGCCAGGAACGGCGCGAACATGGTCACGCCGACGAAGCCGCCGTGGTCGGCGATGAACTTCAGCTCTGCGTCGGACTTGTTGCGCGGGTGCTCTTTGAGCCCGAACGGCAGGCAGTGGGAATAGCACACCGGCTTCTTCGATTCGAGGATGACTTCTTCGGAAGTCTTGGAGCCCACATGGGACAGGTCGCACATGATGCCCACGCGGTTCATCTCGGCGACGATCTCGCGACCGAAGCCCGACAGGCCGCCGTCACGCTCGTAGCAACCGGTGCCGACCAGGTTCTGGGTGTTGTAGCACATCTGCACGATACCCACGCCCAGTTGCTTGAACACGTCGACGTAGGCGATCTGGTCTTCGAACGCATGGGCGTTCTGGAAGCCGAAGAGGATGCCGGTCTTGCCCAGTTCCTTGGCCTTGCGGATGTCGGCGGTGGTGCGCACCGGCATCACCAGGTCGCTGTTTTCGCGGATCAGCTTCTGGCTGGAAGCGATGTTGTCGACGGTGGCCTTGAAGCCCTCCCACACCGACACCGTGCAGTTGGCCGCGGTCAGCCCGCCTTTGCGCATGTCCTCGAACAGCTCGCGGTTCCATTTGGCAATGATCAGGCCGTCGATGACGATGCTGTCGGCATGAAGTTCGGCTGGGCTCATCAGGCTGTCCCCTTTTATTGAAGTTTGCCCGCGCCGAACCTTGTGCCGGCGCTTTGGGGCCAGCATATGCCTGCCGCCCGAGGCGCCCCGATGCAAAAACGACAGGGGGTTTGCCGAAAGCGTCAAGGGCCGCCACGGCAGGCTCTGGCCCGCCTCGGGCAGATGAGAGTAAGTCTCGTCTGCTGGTGCTGTAAGGCTTTGATGAACTTTTCGCCAGGGAGCTATCGCCAAGGCCGAGGCTGAGCGAGAATCCCAGCGGGTTCGTCAGCCTGATCAGGAGAAAACGGATGAAATCAATGGCATGGCTGGTCTTGTTGGCCCTGGCCGGCGGCGCCCACGCCGCCGAGGAAGACAGCACGCCCTGCGACAACGTCGAGACCGACCAGCAGGGCTACGCGTGCGCCGCCTACAACAAGCAGACCGCCGAGCGCGAGCTGAAGGCAGCCTACGACGACCTGATCCAGCGTATCCGCGACCAGTATGCCGATGACAGCGACAAGGCCGCGGCGCTGAGCGCCAAGATGGACGCGGCGGAAAAGCTTTGGGTGCAATTGCGCGATGCCGACTGCAAGGTCGAGACCTATGCCGAAAAACCCGGCAGCAAGGCCTTCGAAGCGGCCTGGAACACCTGCTTGGCGCAGCGTAGCGATGAGCGCTCGGAGTACTTGCAGTCGATCGGGCAGCAGTAAGGCGTCACGCCAAATTCCCGTAGGAGCCAGCCTTGCTGGCGAACCAAGCGCCGTGGTGGATGGCACCGGCCATGCCGGTGTTCGCCGGCAAGCCGGCTCCTACAGGGGAAGCAATCAGGCCTCTGCCGATTTCAGCTCGACCACATGGGTCTTGCCGAAATGCCCGTCCATGCTCACCTCGTCCACCAGCAACTGCTGCGCTGGCCAATCGAAGGTCAGGCGCAGGTAAGTACCTGCATTCAAGGCACCGGTCTTGAAGTTGGGCACACGACCAAAGCTGTCATGGTGCAAGCCAAGGTTCCAGTGGGTATGACCGGTGAACACCGCTGCCACGCCATGTTTCTCCAGCAACTTGGGAAACTCATGGTAACGGATGCTCTTGTCCCGCCAGTCTTCGGACATGTGCATGTTGACGATCACCGTCTCGCCCTGGGCCTGAGCCTCCTCCAACTGCCGCTCCAGCCAGTCCAGCGAGCGGTTGATAACAAAATGGCGCTTGGGCTTGAATGACCAACCGCCCCCGGTGCTCCATTGCCGCTCATAGGTCGGTTCGTTGTTCAACTGGATGATACGCACGCGCCCGACGGTCACCGAGTAGGACAGCGATCCCTCATGGGTGTCGTTTTCATAGCGGTAATCGAAGGCGTTGACCGGCCCCATGGCCTGGACCCAGGCAATCTGGTCGCAGACCGCATCGCGGGCGCAACCGTTGTTGCCGCAGTCATTCACATTGTTGTCGTAGTCATGGTTGCCCAATCCAGGCAGCATCAGCGGCCCGCCCACGCCAGCCGCCATCTTGCGGAACATCTTCTGCACCGCGCTGCGCTCGCCGCCATGGCCAAATTCGGTGATATCGCCATTGATCACCACCGGCACATGGTAGGGCTCGGCACGCTCGCGGGCGATGGCCTGGTAGACCGGCTCGGTCTTGTGCCAGCCGGAGGAACCGATTTCCTCCTGGTACTCGTCGAAACGCTGGCTCATGTAGCGAAACGCCTGCGGGTCGGAGGCGATGATCATTTTCTGCCGGCCTTGAGGGTAATCCACCAGTCGGTTCCAGCCGGGCTGGTAATAATCCCGGTAGGTGTCGGTCGTGGTGTCTTCGCAGCCCTGCACCGCCGCATTGGCATGCCCGGCTGCGAGCAGCGAAGCGAATGCCAAGGCCAAGCGCCAGGTCTTTGGGGTATGTGTTGCAGGAAACATCTCGGCAATCCTTGTTCGTTCAATGGACTACCTACGCTAAAGGCGAATGCCTCCGACAATAATCGGGAAACAGATCCTACTCACGAGCAGCGCTCGCCTGACGATCCTGGCGCGGACAGCGCGCGAACCGTGCTCGATAGCAGCGGGTGAAATACGATGCAGACTCGAAGCCACAGGCCAACGAAACCTCGAGCACGCTCATGTCGGTCTGGTGCAACAACTGCCGCGCCTTGTCCAGGCGCAGACGCAGGTAGAAACCCGTGGGGGTGTCGTCCAGGTGCAGGCGAAACAGCCGCTCCAACTGGCGCCGGGTCACCTGCACCGCATCGGCCAGTACCTGGGTGTTGAGCGGCTGCTCGGTGTTGCGCTCCATCTCGCCGATCACCTTCACCAGCTTCTTGTTGCTGATCCGGTAACGGCTGGCGATCTGCATGCGCTGATGGTCCTGGCGCGGGCGAATACGGCCGAGCACGAACTGCTCGGACACCTGTACCGCCAGCTCGCTGCCATGGGCCTGGGCGATCAGGTCGAGCATCAGGTCGATCGAGGCGGTGCCGCCGGCGCAGGTGATGCGTCGGCGGTCGATCTCGAACAGCTCCTGGGTCACCTGCAGACGTGGATAGCGCTCCTTGAACGCATCCAGCGCCTCCCAGTGCAAGGTCGCGCGGTAACCGTCGAGCAGGCCGGCCTCTGCCAGCACTACCGGGCCGGTATCGATACCGCCCAGGGTCACCCCTTCATGGTCGAGCCGGCGCAGCGCCTGCTGCAAGCGCGGCCCATAGCAGGCCAGCGGCTCGAAGCCGGCGACGATCAGCAGCACCCTGCCCGACTCGCCGCTGCCCAGCGCAGCATCGGCGTTCACCGACATGCCGTTGCTGGCCAATACCGCGCCGCCATCCAGGCTCAATACCCGCCAGCGGTACGAAGGGCCCTTGAAACGGTTGGCCACCCGCAGCGGCTCCAGGGCGCTGATGAAACCCATTGCCGAAAAGCCGGGCAACAGCAGGAAATGAATCAATTGCGCCATTGCATGCTCCACGGCTGAAGAGGGTCGCCTGCGTACAAGTGTTGGTCGCCAGGGTGCGATTTTCCACCCTGATGGCAGCGTAGCGTGTTCACACGGTGCAACTGTTTGAAAAACGCACCGACCCACAATAAAAAACGCCCTGCCGATGGAGAGCCACCATGCATCGCTTGATCCGCCGCAGCCTGACCACCCTCGCCCTGACCAGCATCGCTGCAACCCCGCTTTTCGCCGCCGAGCCTGCGGCCTGCAAAAATGTGCGCCTGGGCGTGGTCAACTGGACCGACGTCATTGCCACCAGCGCCATGGCCCAGGTGCTGCTCGACGGCCTGGGCTACCAGACCAAGCAGACCAGCGCCTCGCAACAGATCATCTTCGCTGGTATCCGCGACAAGCGCCTGGACCTGTTCCTTGGGTACTGGAACCCGATCATGACCCAGACCATCACCCCGTTCGTCGAGGCCAAGCAGGTCAAGGTCCTCGACAAGCCCAGCCTGGAAGACGCCCGCGCCACCCTGGCGGTGCCGAAGTACCTGGCCGACAAGGGCCTGAAGAACTTCGCCGATATCCATAGGTTCGCCAAGGAGCTGGGCAGCAAGATCTATGGCATCGAACCCGGCTCCGGCGCCAACACCCAGATCAAGGCGATGATCGCCAAGAACCAGTTCGGCCTGGGCAAGTTCCAGCTGGTCGAATCCAGCGAGGCCGGCATGCTCGCCGCGGTGGATCGCGCGGTGCGGCGCCAGGAAGCGGTGGTGTTCTTCGGTTGGACGCCGCACCCAATGAACGTGAACATCGACATGGTCTACCTGGGCGACAGTCAGGACGCCCTCGGCCCGGACGAAGGCCGCGCCACGGTGTGGACCGTGACCGCGCCGGACTACGCCCAGCGCTGCCCCAATGCCAGCCGCCTGCTGGCCAACCTGAATTTCAGCGCCGAAGACGAGAGCCGGATGATGCAGCCGCTGCTCGATCACAAGGATGCCCTGGAGTCCGCCCGCCAGTGGCTCAAGGACCACCCCGAGGACCAGGCGCGCTGGCTTGAAGGGGTTACGACCTTCGACGGCAAGCCAGCCGCGGACAACCTCAAGCTCACCGCCAACTGACAGGTCTACCCGCTCCTACAAAAATCTATCGCCCAAATCATTACCAGGAACCCGCCATGAACCATGACGTCATCATCACCTGCGCCCTCACCGGCGCCGGCGACACCGTAGCCAAGAGCCACCTGGTCCCGGTCACCCCGAAACAGATCGCCGAATCCGCCGTCGAAGCCGCCAAGGCCGGCGCCACCGTGGTCCACTGCCACGTCCGTGACCCAGAAACCGGCCGTTTCAGCCGCGACGTCAAGCTCTACCGCGAAGTGATGGAGCGCATCCGCGAGGCCGACGTCGACATCATCGTCAACCTCACCGCCGGCATGGGTGGCGACTTGGAGATCGGCCCCGGCGAAACCCCCATGGAGTTCGGCGCCGGCACCGACCTGATCGGCCCGCTGGAGCGCCTGGCCCATGTCGAAGCGCTGCTGCCGGAGATCTGCACCCTGGACTGTGGCACCCTCAACTTCGGCGACGGCAACGCCATCTATGTCTCCACCCCGGCGCAGCTGCGTGCCGGCGCCAAGCGCATCACCGAACTGGGCGTGAAGGCGGAGCTGGAGATCTTCGACACCGGCCACCTGTGGTTCGCCAAGCAGATGATCAACGAAGGCCTGCTCGAAGACCCACTGTTCCAGCTGTGCCTGGGCATCCCGTGGGGCGCCCCGGCCGACACCACCACCATGAAGGCCATGGTCGACAACCTGCCAGCCAACGTCACCTGGGCCGGCTTCGGCATCGGCCGCATGCAGATGCCCATGGCCGCCCAGGCGGTGCTGCTCGGTGGCAACGTGCGGGTGGGGCTGGAAGACAACCTCTACCTGGACCGCGGCGTGCTGGCCAGCAACGGCCAGCTGGTCGAACGCGCCGCCGAGATCATCACCCGCATGGGTGGTCGCGTGCTCAGCCCGGCACAAGGCCGGGAAAAAATGAATCTCAAGCGCCGCTAACCCCTGTAGGAGCCGGCAAAGCCTGCGAACACCGGCAAAGCCGGTGCCAGCCACCGCCCAATCAGATGCCCTGGAGTTCGACATGCCTTTCATCACCGAGATCAAGACCTTCGCCGCCCTGGGTAGCGGCGTGATCGGCAGCGGCTGGGTCGCTCGCGCCCTGGCCCACGGCCTGGACGTGATCGCCTGGGACCCGGCGCCCGGCGCCGAAGCAGCCCTGCGCAAACGCATCGCCAACGCCTGGCCAGCCCTGCAGAAACAGGGCCTGGCGCCCGGCGCCGCGCAGCAGCGCCTGACCTTCGTCGCCACCATCGAGGAGTGCGTGCGCGACGCCGATTTCATCCAGGAAAGCGCACCCGAACGCCTGGACCTCAAGCTCGACCTGCACGCGAAGATAAGCGCCGCGGCCAAGCCCAACGCCATCATCGGCTCCAGTACCTCGGGCCTGTTGCCCAGCGAGTTCTACGAGTCGGCCACCCACCCCGAGCGCTGCGTGGTCGGCCACCCGTTCAACCCGGTTTACCTGCTGCCGCTGGTGGAGATCGTCGGCGGTAATCGCACCGCCCCAGACGCCATCGAAGCGGCGAAAGCCATCTACACCGCCCTGGGCATGCGCCCGCTGCATGTGCGCAAGGAAGTTCCCGGCTTCATTGCCGACCGCTTGCTCGAAGCGCTCTGGCGCGAGGCCCTGCACCTGGTCAACGACGGGGTCGCGAGCACCGGCGAGATCGACGATGCAATCCGCTTCGGCGCAGGCTTGCGCTGGTCGTTCATGGGCACCTTCCTCACCTACACCCTGGCCGGCGGCGACGCCGGCATGCGTCACTTCATGGCCCAGTTCGGCCCAGCGCTGAAGCTACCCTGGACCTACCTGCCGGCGCCGGAGCTGACCGACAAGCTGATCGACGATGTGGTCGAAGGAACCGCCGGGCAACTGGGCGAGCGCAGCATCGCCGCGCTGGAGCGCTATCGTGACGACACCCTGCTGGCGGTGCTGGAGGCGGTACGCGCCAGCAAGGCCAGCCATGGCATGGCCTTCGGCGACTAAAGGAGACGACGATGCCCGCACTGATCACCTACCGCACCCGGGTGCTGCCGGACTGGGTCGACTACAACGGCCACCTGCGCGACGCCTACTACCTGCTGATCTTCAGCTACGCCACCGATGCGCTGATGGAGCGCATCGGCCTGGATGCCGATGCGCGAGGCCAGAGCGGGCATTCGCTGTTCACCCTGGAGGCGCATATCAACTACCTGCACGAGGTGAAGCTCGATACCGAGGCATGGGTGCAGACGCAGATCATCGGCTTCGACAAGAAGCGCCTGCACCTGTACCACAGCCTGCACCGGGAGGGGTTCGACGAGGCATTGGCGGCCAGTGAACAGATGCTGCTGCATGTGGACCTGGCGGGGCCGCGGTCGGCGCCGTTCGGGGAAAGCAGTGTGCAATTGCTGCAGGCATTGGCGCAGGATCAGCGTGATCTGCCAGCCCCTCAATTCATCGGGCGCACCTTGCAGCTGCCTGAACACCCCAGGTAAGTGTAGGAACCAGCCGCTTCCCCCCCACAAAAAACAACCCCGGAAAGCCGTGAGCATCCGGGGCCAAGAGCGAGCAACATCCACTGGGCGCGCAGGAGGGTGACCAAACCCTCGGTGCCGTGAATGACCTCAGTGTGCGGCCTTCCCCACCTGTCGATTTAGCCGTAAACGACCTGTTCTTAGCCAAAGCGGCCATCGTGACAATCTGCCCTTGCCGGTCTGTCCCTGGCGGTCACAGAATCGGTCGCAAACAACACAAGCGAAGGACAACAGCCATGATGCATGCAGATCTGATCGACCAGGACGACCTGCTGGGCCAATTGCGCTCGCGGGGTTTCGATATTCCAGCCGGCGCCAGTGCCGAGCAGGCCTGCGAGGTGGTGGTGCGGGGTCTGACCGAGCCCAACGCGCGGGCACTCAAGGGCATGGTGGAGCAGATGTACACCGGTAGCGCGACGATCCTGCCGGCGGTGCGCCAGGCCATCGACAAGCAGTTGCTGCCGGCACTGGCGCAGTTCAACAGGCGCGCCTGAGCTTTCGTCCCTCTTGATCCTTTTCGCCGGCAAGGCCGGCTCCTACAGTTGCCCGGTCGGTTTAAAGGGCGGCGCATACCTGTAGGAGCCGGCCTTGCCGGCGAATGGACCTAAAGCCTTACGCTGGCAAAGGTCGACTCGTTGCGCGCCTGGCTCAGCGCCGCCATCGGCCCGCTGTGCGGCGACAAGGCCATGGCCTGGGGAATCGGCATCATCGCCACTTGCTGGGTGGTGTTCGAGCCCACCCGCTCATCACGTGGCGGAATGCCGAAGTACTCGCGGTAGCACTTGGAGAAGTGCGGCGTGGAGACGAACCCGCACACCGACGCCACCTCGATGATCGACATCGGCGTCTGCTTGAGCAGTTGCCGCGCGCGGATCAGGCGCAGCTTCAGGTAATAGCGCGACGGCGAGCAGTGCAGGTACTTCTGGAACAGGCGCTCGAGCTGGCGCCGCGACACCGACACGTACACCGCCAGTTCGTCCAGGTCGATCGGCTCTTCCAGGTTGGCCTCCATCAACGCGACGATTTCCTGCAACTTCGGCTGGTTGGTGCCGAGCATGTGCTTGAGCGGCACGCGCTGGTGGTCCTGCTCGTTGCGGATGCGTTCGTAGACGAACATCTCGGAGATCGCCGCCGACAGCTCGCGGCCATGATCACGGCTGATCAGGTGCAGCATCATGTCCAGCGGCGCGGTGCCGCCGGAGCTGGTGAAGCGGTTGCGGTCGAGGGTGAACAGGCGGGTGCTCATATTCACCCGCGGGTAGGCTTCCTGCATCGCCGCCAGGCATTCCCAGTGCACGCTGCAATCGAAGCCGTCGAGCAACCCGGCACAGGCCAGCGCCCAGCTGCCGGTGCACACCGCGCCCAGGCGGCGCGACTGGCGAGCCTGGGCTTGCAGCCAGGTGACATGCTCGCGGGTGACGGTGCGCTGGATGCCAACGCCGCCACAGACGATCACCGTGTCGATCGGCGGGGCGCTGTGCATGGCGGCGTCAGGGGTGATCTGCAAGCCGTCGCTGGCCCAGACCTGGCCACCGTCGACGGTCAAGGTATGCCAGCGGTACAGCTCGCGGCCGGACAGCTGGTTGGCCATGCGCAGCGGCTCGACCGCCGAGGCCAGGGAAATCAGGGTGAAGTTGTCCAGCAGGAGAAAGCCGATGGACTGGGGTGCTGTGCGGTTCTGGGCTGGGTTCCCGGAGGTGTACGACGTCATCGCGATTTCTCCTCACACAATGCAGGGTGTGCTTCAGGCGAGCACGGGTTTCTTGTTAGCGCCCCCGTTCGGATGCAAGGGCTTTGTCAATCTCGACGCAAACGCCGTGCCTGAAATTGAACGGTCATCCAAAAAAACCCAAAAACGACCTCATCCTGTTGCCGCCAGAGCCTTTTTCATCGAGTGGGTATTGCCACGCAAAACAGCGCACCAGCGCCTCTGCGTTTTGCTGCTGAGCAGTTCGGTAGCACTTATGGGAAGGTTGCCCAGAAGCGACAGACTTGAGTGTCACCGACAACGACGCTACTGGTAACGACAGCCGACGGTCGGTCAGCGGCACCGCTGCGCCAGAATGTGGCGCAACGGTCACGATTGGGCCAGAACGGCGCATCAACACTCGATGACGCTGACCGCCAGGCCGCCGCGGGAGGTCTCTTTGTACTTGTCGTGCATGTCGGCGCCGGTGTCGCGCATGGTGCGGATCACCTGGTCGAGGGAGATGAAGTGCTCGCCGTCGCCACGCAGGGCCATCTGCACGGCGTTGATCGCCTTCACCGCGGCGATGGCGTTGCGCTCGATGCACGGCACCTGCACCAGCCCGCCGACCGGGTCGCAGGTGAGGCCAAGATTGTGCTCCAGGGCAATCTCGGCGGCGTTCTCCAGTTGCGCCGGGGTAGCCCCGAGCACCTGGGCCAGGCCGGCGGCGGCCATGGCGCAGGCCGAACCGACCTCGCCCTGGCAGCCGACCTCGGCGCCGGAGATCGAGGCGTTCTTCTTGCACAAGATGCCCACCGCCGCCGCGCCAAGAAAGAAGTCCACCACGTTGGACTCGTCCACCGCATCGGAAAAGCGCATGTAGTAATGCAGCACCGCCGGGATGATCCCGGCCGCGCCATTGGTGGGCGCGGTGACCATGCGCCCACCGGCGGCGTTTTCCTCGTTGACCGCCAGGGCGAACAGGTTGACCCACTCCATGGCGCTCATGGTCGAGCCGATCACGTTGGGCTTGCCCAGCTCTTGCAGGCTGCGGTGCAGGCGGGCGGCGCGGCGCCGCACATTGAGCCCGCCGGGCAGGATGCCTTCGTGCTTGAGGCCGTTGTTCACGCATTCCTGCATGGCCTGCCACAGCTTGAGCAAACCGGCGCGGATCTCGTCTTCGCTGCGCCAGACCTTTTCGTTGGCCAGCATCAATTGCGACACGCTCAGGTCGTTTTGCCTGCACAAGCGCAGTAGTTCGGCGGCGCTGTTGAAATCGTAGGGCAGCACGGTCTGGTCGGCATCCAGCACGCCGCTGGCGGCCTGGGCGGCATCGACGACGAAGCCGCCGCCCACCGAATAGTAGGTGTCGCGGTGCAATTCGCCGCCCTGGCCTTGGGCGATCAGGGTCATGGCGTTGGGGTGATACGGCAGGTTCTCGTCCAACAGCAGCATGTCGCGGGCCCAGACAAAGTCGATGGGCAGGCGGTTGTCGAGCTTGAGCACGTTGGTTTCGCGCAGGTCGGCGATACGTGGGGTGATCTGCGCCGGGTCGATGGCGTCGGGCCACTCGCCCATCAGGCCCATGATCGTGGCGCTGTCGGTGCCATGGCCGACGCCGGTGGCCGACAGCGAGCCATACAGCCGCACCTCGATGCGCCGCACCTGCTCCAGCTCGCCGCGTTGGCGCAGCCCCTGGACGAACAGCGCGCCGGCGCGCATGGGGCCGACGGTGTGCGAGCTGGAAGGCCCGACACCGATCTTGAACAGGTCGAACACGCTGATGGCCATTGTCGGATCACCTCTTGCTGGGCTTGTCTGGACGCGCCATACGACACCTTGCGCAACTGCTAGGCTGAATCGTCGAGCCGCCTCGGAATGCTCGCATCATCGGGCTTTTGCCCAGCCCCTCGCCGTCTGCAACCGACGTACTTTTGTCCACCAGCGCCGCTGCTGATCCGCTGCTGCGCGCGCCGTTTTCCAGTGGCCGGACGCCGCAAAAACCCAGGGGTGGGGGTGGAAAAACCCAGTTGCGACATCGTCCGTACTGGATGCGACCCGTCCTGTACTGGATACGACGCCACCAGTAGGCGATTGCCCGACGCTGGAGGATTATCGAAAGCGACTCGTATTGCACGGCCTCGCATCCTGCCCTCTGCAGGCCTGGTCGATCGGCGCCACAGAACGCACCGACGGCCCTCGCGAACCCGAAGATAAAATCACAGGAGTCCACCTATGAAAGCTTCACCCTCGCTGTTGCTGGCTGCGTTGCTATCCACTGCGCTGCTGGCCCAGGCGGCAGAACCCGAGCAATGCCAGACGGTACGTTTTTCCGATGTCGGCTGGACCGACATCACGGTGACCACCGCGACCACCAGCGTCGTGCTCGAGGCCCTGGGCTACAAGACCCACACCACCATGATCTCGGTACCGGTGACCTACAAGTCGCTGGCCACCGGCAAGGACCTGGACGTGTTTCTCGGCAACTGGATGCCGACCATGGAGAACGACATCAAGCAGTACCGCGATGCCGGCACCGTCGAGACCCTGCGCGCCAACCTGGAAAACGCCAAGTACACCCTGGCCGTGCCCCAGGCCTTGTATGACAAGGGCCTGAAAGACTTCGCCGACATTCCCAAGTTCAAGCAGCAGCTCAAGGGCAAGATCTACGGCATCGAACCGGGCAACGATGGCAACCGCACCATCCAGAAGATGATCGACGACAACGCCTTCGGCCTGAAGGACGCCGGCTTCCAGATCGTGCAGTCCAGCGAGGCGGGCATGCTGGCGCAGGTCGACCGGGCGCAGAAGCGTGAAGACGCGATCGTCTTCCTCGGCTGGGAACCGCACCCGATGAACACCCGCTTCAAGATGCAGTACCTGACCGGTGGAGATGCCTATTTCGGTCCCGACTTCGGCAAGGCCACCGTGCTGACCAACACCCGCAAGGGCTACGCACAGGAATGCGGCAACGTTGGCCAGCTGTTGAAGAACCTGTCGTTCGAGCTCAAGGATGAAAGCACCATGATGGGCTATGTCCTGGACGACAAGATGAAACCCGAGGCGGCCGCGAAGAAGTGGCTCAAAGACAACCCCGGCAAGCTCGATACCTGGCTGGCCGGCGTGACCACCGTGGATGGCAAGCCCGGCCTTGAGGCGGCCAAGGCCAAGCTGGCGCAATAACGACTTATGCAATAGCGCTATCTCGGGGCGGGACCGTGCCGCCCCGGACTGATTTCAATCTTTGCAGGTGGAAGCTCGCTATCATGCTTATCGATCAGAAAATACCCCTGGGGCAGTACATCGCCTCATTCGTCGAATGGTTGACCCAGAACGGCGCCAGCTACTTCGACGCCATCGCCCAAGGCCTGGAATTCATGATCCATGGCGTTACCAGTGCCCTGACCTGGTTCAACCCGTTCGTGCTCATCGCCCTGTTCGCCGCCCTGGCGCACCTGATCCAGCGCAAATGGGCGCTTACCGTCTTCGTCGCCCTGTCGTTCCTGCTGATCCTCAACCTGGGCTACTGGCAGGAAACCATGGAAACCCTGGCGCAGGTCACCTTCGCCACGGTGGTCTGCGTGGTCATCGGCGTGCCGCTGGGCATCGCCGCCGCGCACAAGCCAATGTTCTACACCGCCATGCGCCCGGTATTGGACCTGATGCAAACCGTGCCCACCTTCGTCTACCTGATCCCCACCCTGACCCTGTTCGGCCTGGGCGTGGTACCCGGGCTGATCTCCACCGTGGTGTTCGCCATCGCCGCGCCCATCCGCCTCACCTACCTGGGTATCTGTGACGTGCCGCAGGAGCTGCTGGACGCCGGCAAGGCCTTCGGCTGCTCGCGCCGCCAGTTGCTGACCCGCATCGAACTGCCCCACGCCATGCCGAGCATCGCCGCCGGCGTGACCCAGTGCATCATGCTGTCGTTGTCGATGGTGGTGATCGCCGCCCTGGTCGGCGCCGACGGCCTGGGCAAACCGGTGGTCAATGCCCTGAACACCGCCGACATATCCCTGGGCTTCGAGGCAGGCCTGGCCATCGTGCTGCTGGCGATCATGCTCGACCGAATCTGCAAGCAACCGGAGCTGCCGGTAAGGGGTGAGGCATGAGCATCATTCGTTTCGAAGACGTCGACGTCATTTTCTCCAGCAAGCCGCGCGAAGCGCTGGCGCTGCTCGACCAGGGCAGGACTCGCGAAGAGATCCTCAAGCAGACCGGCCTGGTGGTCGGCGTCGAGAAGGCCAACCTGGATATCAAGAAAGGCGAGATCTGCGTGCTGATGGGCCTGTCCGGCTCGGGCAAGTCGAGCCTGCTGCGCTGCATCAACGGCCTCAACACCGTGAGCCGCGGCAAGCTGTTCGTCGAGCATGAAGGCAAGCACATCGACATCGCCCACTGCACCCCGGCGGAGCTGAAGATGATGCGCACCAAGCGCATCGCCATGGTGTTCCAGAAGTTCGCCCTGATGCCCTGGCTGACGGTGCGCGAGAACATCAGCTTCGGCCTGGAAATGCAGGGCCGCCCGGAAAAGGAACGGCGCAAGCTGGTCGACGAGAAGCTCGAACTGGTGGGCCTGACCCAGTGGCGCAATAAAAAGCCGGATGAGCTGTCCGGCGGCATGCAGCAGCGTGTTGGCCTGGCCCGGGCACTGGCGATGGATGCCGACATCCTGTTGATGGACGAACCCTTCTCAGCCCTCGACCCGCTGATTCGCCAGGGCCTGCAAGATGAGCTGCTTGGCCTGCAGGCCAAGCTCAGCAAGACCATCGTGTTCGTCAGCCATGACCTGGACGAAGCCCTCAAGCTGGGCAGCCGCATCGCCATCATGAAAGACGGGCGGATCATCCAGTACAGCAAGCCGGAAGAGATCGTGCTCAACCCGGCCGACGAGTACGTGCGCACCTTCGTCGCCCATACCAACCCGCTCAACGTGCTGTGTGGGCGCAGCCTGATGCGCAGCCTGGACAACTGCAAGCGGGTCAACGGCTCGGTGTGCATCGACCCGGGCATCGATTCCTGGCTGGACTTGGGCGAAGGCGGTTCGATCAAGCGCGCGCGTCAGGGCCAGAACGGCCTGGACCTGCAAAACTGGGCACCGGGGCAGGATGTGGAATTGCTCGATCGGCGGCCAACCCTGGTCAACGCCAATATCGGCATGCGCGAAGCGCTGCAGATTCGTTATCACACTGGCAACAAGCTGGTGCTGCAGGATAACGACAAGGTGGTGGGGATTCTTGGGGATACCGAGCTGTATCACGCGTTGCTCGGCAAGAATCACGGGTGATGCCGTTGGGGCCGCTTTGCGGCCCTTTCGCGACACAAGGCCGCTCCTACAGGGGAACGCGTATCCCTGTAGGAGCGGCCTTGTGTCGCGATAGGAGGGCGAAGCCCTCCCGGCGATCTGTCAGCGCACGACGATCCCACGCGAAGCCATGTAGGCCTTGGCCTCAGGCACCGTGTACTCGCCAAAGTGGAAGATACTGGCCGCCAGCACCGCGCTGGCATGCCCTTCCAGGATGCCATCGGCCAGGTGCTGCAGGTTACCCACGCCACCCGAGGCGATCACCGGGATCCCCAGCGCATCGCTGATGGCCCGGGTAACCCCCAGGTCGAAGCCATTCTTCATGCCATCCTGGTCCATGCTGGTCAGCAGGATCTCGCCAGCCCCCAGGCCTTCCATCTTCTTCGCCCACTCCACCGCATCCAGCCCGGTAGGCTTGCGCCCACCGTGGGTGAAGATTTCCCAACGCGGCGTTTCGCCCGGGCCGGACACCTTCTTGGCATCGATGGCAACCACGATGCACTGCGAACCGAAACGGTCCGCCGCCTCGCCCACGAACTCCGGGTTGAACACCGCGGCGGTGTTGATCGACACCTTGTCGGCACCGGCGTTGAGCAGGTTGCGGATGTCCTGCACGGTGCGCACGCCACCGCCCACGGTCAGCGGGATGAACACCTGGCTGGCCATGCGCTCGACGGTATGCAGGGTGGTGTCACGGCCATCGACGCTGGCGGTGATGTCGAGGAAGGTGATCTCGTCGGCACCTTGCTCGTTGTAGCGCCGGGCGATTTCCACCGGGTCGCCGGCATCGCGGATGTTCTCGAACTTGACGCCCTTGACCACCCGGCCGTTGTCCACGTCCAGGCAAGGGATGATGCGCTTGGCCAGTGCCATGGTCGCTCCTCAGCCTTGGTAGTTGTCGCAGAAGGCCTGGGCCTCGGCGACGTCGAGGGTGCCTTCGTAGATGGCACGGCCGGTGATGGCGCCGATGATGCCCGGGGCCTTGGCGTCCAGCAGGGCCTTGATGTCGCCCAGGTTGTGGATGCCGCCCGAGGCGATCACCGGGATGCGGGTGGCTTCGGCCAGGGCCTTGGTGAAGGGCACGTTGCAGCCTTGCATCATGCCGTCCTTGGCGATGTCGGTGTAGACGATCGAGGAGACGCCATCAGCCTCGAAGCGCTTGGCCAGGTCAATGACCTGCACCGAGCTGACTTCGGCCCAGCCGTCGGTGGCGACGAAGCCGTCCTTGGCGTCCAGGCCGACGATGATCTTGCCCGGGAAGGCCTTGCACGCCTCGGCGACGAACTCAGGCTGCTTGACCGCCTTGGTGCCGATGATCACGTGGCTGACGCCGGCCTTGACGTAGTGCTCGATGGTTTCCAGCGAGCGAATGCCGCCGCCGATCTGGATCGGCAGGTTCGGATAACGCTTGGCGATGGCGGTGACCACCTCGCCATTGACCGGCTGGCCTTCGAAGGCGCCGTTGAGGTCGACCAGGTGCAGGCGGCGGCAGCCACCCTCGACCCATTTGGCGGCCATGCTCACCGGGTCGTCGGAGAATACCGTGGAGTCTTCCATGCGGCCTTGGCGCAGACGCACGCAGGCACCGTCCTTGAGATCGATAGCGGGAATAATCAGCATGTGAGGAACCTGTCTAATCGTTGGAATTCAGGGCTTCGCGAGCGCCCACAGGTCGCTTTCGATGCTCTCGAACCGCTCCTTGAGGTGCAGCTGAACATCGCTAATCGCCCTGTTGTAGTAGTGAGGTGCAATCTCTTTGCTGAACAGCTCGAGGACCTCGGCCACCTCGAACGACCCCAGTTGCAGCTCGAAGCGGTCTTCGAGAAAGCGCTTGAGGGTGTCGAGCGCCTCGCGCTCCTGCTCGGGGGCCAGGGTGATGCTCGGGGCCTTGGTCTTCGCTCTGCTCATTTACCAGCGTCCGTCCCAAGCCACGAAGTTCTGCAGCAACTGCAGGCCATGGGTGTGGCTCTTCTCCGGGTGGAACTGCACGGCAAAGCGCGAGCCCTCGGCCAGCGCGGCGGCGAAATCGACGCCATAGTGGCCGCGACCGACCACCTGGCTCGGCTTGCCGGCATTGATGTAGTAGCTGTGCACGAAATAAAAACGCGCGCGGTCCGGAATGTCATGCCACAACGGGTGGTCGTTGGTCTGGCTGACTTCGTTCCAACCCATGTGCGGCACTTTCAGGTGCTCGCCGTCTTCCTTCAGGTCCTTGCCGAAGAAGCGCACCTGGCCGGGGAACAGGCCGATGCAGTCGACGCCGTCGTTTTCCTCGCTGTGCTCGAGCAGCGCCTGCATGCCCACGCAAATGCCGAGGAACGGACGGTCCTGGCTGACTTCGCGGACCAGGCTGTCGAAGCCCAGGCGGCGGATCTCGGCCATGCAGTCGCGGATCGCGCCAACGCCGGGGAACACCACGCGGTCGGCTTCGCGAATTACCGCGGCGTCACTGGTCACCAGCACCTTGCCGGCGCCCACGTGCTCCAGGGCCTTGGCCACCGAGTGCAGGTTGCCCATGCCATAGTCGATTACGGCTACCGTCTGCATTTACAGGCATCCTTTGGTGGACGGCATCTGCCCGGCCATGCGCTCGTCGAGGGTAATGGCCATGCGCAGCGCGCGGCCGAACGCCTTGAACACGGTTTCGATCTGGTGGTGGGTGTTGTGGCCACGCAGGTTGTCGATGTGCAGGGTCACCAGGGCGTGGTTGACGAAGCCCTGGAAGAACTCCTGGAACAAGTCGACATCGAAGCCGCCCACGGTGGCACGGGTGTAGGGCACGTGCATCTGCAGGCCAGGGCGGCCGGAAAAGTCGATGACCACCCGCGACAGCGCTTCGTCCAGCGGCACGTAGGCGTGGCCGTAGCGGAAGATGCCTTTCTTGTCGCCGATGGCCTGGGCGAACGCCATGCCCAGGGTGATGCCGACGTCCTCGACGGTATGGTGATCGTCGATATGCAGGTCGCCCTTGCACTCGATATCCAGATCGATCAACCCATGGCGGGCGATCTGGTCCAGCATGTGTTCAAGGAAAGGCACACCGATTTCGAATCGGGCCTTGCCACTGCCATCGAGGTTGATCGAGCACTTGACCTGGGTCTCCAGGGTATTGCGCTCGACGGAAGCCTTACGTTCGACCATCACCAGCTCCGCAAAATCATTAGGCGAAAAGGGCTCCATTATAGGCCCAGAACGCGCCGGCTTGAAACGCGGATGACATATGGCAGGGCTAGCAATTACGGGGGTGGGACAGTGCTACAGGTCTATACAACCGGCAGTTCGCCGGCAAGCCGGCTCCTACGAGCATTGCATCACCCCGTAGGAGCCGGCTTGCCGGCGAACCTGCGCTGTCAATCAATGAAACAGGACAGCCGTCTTCTGCAAGGTAACCCACACCCCCCAGGCCAGCGGAATCACCACCACCGCCCAGGCCAGCAGCACCAGCGGCAGGCTGCCCGGCGCCGCATGCCACTCCAGCGCGCGCGCCGAGTCGGCGCCCTTGTCATGGCTCAGCGCCCGCTCGGCCGCCAGCTCGGCGTCGGTCATGAAGTACTTGTCCGCCACCGGCCGCACCAGCAGGTTGCAGACAAAGCCCAGCACCAGCAGGCCGGCGAGGATGTACAAGGTCATGTCGTAGGCCGCGGCGCGCTCCACGCCCGCCGCCAGTTGCGCCTCGCGCAGGTAGGTGATCAGCACCGGGCCGAGCACGCCGGCAGCGGCCCAGGCGGTCAGCAGGCGACCATGGATCGCGCCGACCATCTGCGTGCCGAACAGGTCCGCCAGGTAGGCCGGCACCGTCGAGAAGCCGCCGCCGTACATCGACAGGATGATGCAGAACGCCGCGACGAACAGCGCCACGTTGCCCAGGTGCCCAAGGTTCGGAATCAGGCCGTAGAGCCCCACGCCCAAGGCGAAGAACACGAAGTAGGTGTTCTTGCGGCCGATGTAGTCCGAGCACGACGCCCAGAAGAACCGCCCGCCGATGTTGAACAGGCTCAGCAGGCCGGTGAAACCAGCGGCGATGGCGGCAATTTGCGCCAACTGCGCGGCACTCAGCTCACTGAAGGTCAGCTCGTTGCCCAGCAGCTTGCCGGCGAACACTTCCTGCAGCAGCGGCGAGGCCATGCCAAGGATGCCGATGCCGGCCGAGACATTCAGGCACAGCACCAGCCACACCAAGGCGAACTGCGGGGTCTTCCAGGCCACGCTGACATGCACGTGGCGGTCGGTGACCATGGCGTTGGCCTTCTTTGCCGGCGGCGTCCAGCCTTCAGGCTTCCAGCCGGTCGGCGGCACGCGGTAGGCCAGGGCGCCGGCGGTCATGAACACAAAGTAGATCGCGGCCATGGCGACGAAGCTCTGCCATACCCCCACCTCGGTGCTGCTGCCGAAGTGGCCCATGAGCGCGGTGGCCAATGGAGCGCCCACCATGGCGCCACCACCAAAGCCCATGATCGCCATGCCAGTGGCCATGCCGCGCTTGTCCGGGAACCACTTGATCAAGGTCGACACCGGCGAGATGTAGCCCAGGCCCAGGCCAATCCCCCCGATCACCCCCGAGCCCAGCCACATCAGCCACAGCTGGTGGGTCTTCACGCCGATCGCCGAGATCAGCAGGCCGCCGCACCAGCACAGCGCCGAAACCAGCCCGGCCTTGCGCGGGCCGGCGTGCTCCAGCCAGCCGCCGAGCACCGCGGCCGAGCAGCCGAGGAACACGAAGAACAGGGTGTAGATCCAGCTGAGCATGGAGATCGGCCAGTCGCACTCGGCGCTGAACAGGCGGGCGACGAAGCCCATGTCGGCGGCGCAGGCTACCGGCGCGCTGACGCCCAGGGCCTGGGACAGCGGCAACCAGAACACCGAGAAACCATAGGCCATGCCGATGCACAGGTGGATGGCCAGGGCCGCCGGCGGCACCAGCCAGCGGTTGAAGCCCGGGCGGGCGATGATGCGCTCCTTCGACAGGAAGCCTGGCGCACTCGCCACTGCCCCCGCCGTGATACTGCTATTCATGGATTGTTCCTTTTGTAGGTGGGCTATGCGCGTGGACGGCTCTGTAATTGGCTGCACGCAAGGCAGCCCGGCCGTTTGCGGCATCGCCCGCG
Organism: Pseudomonas sp. RIT623; assembly: GCF_004519305.1. GTDB lineage: Bacteria > Pseudomonadota > Gammaproteobacteria > Pseudomonadales > Pseudomonadaceae > Aquipseudomonas. The sequence goes on from NZ_SOZA01000004.1 coordinate 178,775, forward strand.
ACAATGGGTCGCGGGGGCTCCACGGGCGGCGCAAGATTACCAGCAGGCGGTGACATGAAAGCAATCTGATATCGTGTTTTTTTCGACAACTGAAACGGTATTGCAACCGGGTTCGCCGACAAGCCGGCTCCTACGGGCTTCGGCAGGAGCCGGCTTGCCGGCGAACCGGTCCACCCACGCACGGTCGAAACGTCGAATGCGCAGAGCCAGGCGCCACGGCGCTATACTCGCCGCTGAATTTCACTTTCGGACTACAAGGACTCGCCCATGAAAGCGTTCGGCAAAATCCTGGGGCTGGGGCTTCTCGGGTTGTTGCTGATCATCGTGGCGCTGGGCTTCGCCCTGAGCCACCTCTTCGATCCCAACGACTACAAAGACGAAATCCGCCAGTTGGCCCGTGACAAGGCCCACGTCGAGCTGACCCTCAACGGCGACATCGGCTGGAGCCTGTTCCCCTGGCTGGGCCTGGAGTTGCACGAGGCGAGCATCGCCACGTTGAACAACCCCAAGGTGCCCTTCGCCGACCTGCAGATGCTCGGGCTTTCCGTGCGCGTGCTGCCCCTGCTGCGCCGCGAAGTGCAAATGAGCGACGTGCGCGTCGAAGGCCTGAACCTGACTCTCACCCGCGACGCCAACGGCCATGGCAACTGGGAGGACATCGGCAAGCCGCTGCCCGACCCGACCGTGGCCAGCGGGCCAGCCGCCACGCCAGGTGAAACGCCAGCCAGCGAAGCGGCCAAGCCTGCTACCAGCGAGCGCGCGGTCAAGCTCGACATCGACAGCCTGACCGTGAACAACGCCCGGGTGCAGTACACCGACGAGAAAGCCGGCCAGAGCTACAGCGCCGAAAGCATCCAGCTGAGCACCGGGCCGGTCCACGAAGGCGCCAACATCCCGCTCAAGGCCAGCGCCTTCCTCAGCGCCAGCCAGCCAAACCTCAAGGCACGAACCGAGCTGACCGGCGAGCTGCGCTTCGATCGCAAGCTCAAGCGCTACAACCTCGAGGACATGCGCCTGTCTGGCGAAACCTCGGGCGAGCCGCTGGCCGGCAAGACCATGACCTTCGCCGCCCAAGGCCAGGTGCTGGTGGACCTGGCCGCCAACGTCGCCTCGTGGAGCGGCCTGAAGGTCTCGGCCAACCAGTTGCGCGCCCTTGGCGAGCTGAACCTGCGCGACCTCGACAAGACGCCGCAGGTCAGCGGCGGCCTGTCCATCGCCCAGTTCGACCTGCGCACCTTCCTCGATGGCATCGGCCACCCGCTGCCGGCCACCGCCGACCCAGCCGCGTTCAAGAAGGTGGAGTTGGTCACGCGCCTGCAAGGCACGCCGAACAGCCTGGCCCTCGAAGACCTGGCGGTGAAGCTGGACGACAGTACCTTCAGCGGCCGCGTGGCCGTGGAAGACTTCGCCAAGCAGGCCCTGCGCGTGCGCCTGAAGGGCGACACCTTCGACGCCGACCGCTACCTGCCGGCCAAGAGCGAACAAGCCAAGGGCGCCAGCGCAGCGCGCCAGGCCGAGGTCAAGCAACAAGAGGCCACGGCGGTGGCCGGCGCCGGCTCCACGCCGCTGCCCAACGCCCCGACCCAGGTCGCCTGGAGCACCGACAAGCTGCTGCCAGTCGACCGCCTGCGCGCCCTCGACCTGCAGGCCGAGCTGGCCTTCGGCGCGCTGACCCTGAACAAGCTGCCGATCAGCGATGCCCAGCTCAACGCCAGTGGCCAAGGCGGCCTGCTGACCCTGCAGACCTTGCGCGGCGGCCTGTACAACGGCACCTTCGAAGCCAAGGGCAGCGTCGACGTGCGTCCGGCCGTGCCGCAGCTCGGCATCAACACCAAGATCAACCGCGTGCCGGTTGAGCACTTCATCAAGCGCGAGAGCCCGGACCAGCCGCCGCCGGTCAAGGGCCTGCTGACCCTGAACAGCGACCTCACTGCCACCGGTAACAGCCAGAAGGCGCTGGTCGACACCCTCAATGGCAACGCCAGCTTCACCATCAACGACGGTGTGCTGGTCAATGCCAACCTGGAACAGCAACTGTGCCAGGCCATTGCCACCCTCAACCGCAAGCAGCTCAGCGGCGAGCCGCGTGGCAAGGACACGCCGTTCCAGGAGCTGCGCGGCAGCCTGGTGATCCGCAACGGCGTGGCCAGCAACCCGGACCTCAAGGCGCGTATTCCGGGCCTGACCGTCAACGGCCACGGCGACCTCGACCTGCGCGTGCTGGGCATGGACTACAACGTCGGCGTGGTCGTCGAAGGCGACCAGCGCGCCATGCCCGACCCGGCCTGCCAGGTCAACGAACGCTATGTCGGCGTCGAAGTGCCGCTGCGCTGCCGCGGCCCGCTGGAGCTCGGCGCCAAGGCCTGCCGCCTGGACCAGGACGGCCTGGGCAAGGTCGCCGCCAAGCTGGCCGGCAACCGCCTGAAAGACAAGATCGACCAGAAGCTTGAAGAAAAACTCGGCGACAAGGTCAGCCCGGAACTCAAGGACGCGCTGAAGGGGCTGTTCAAACGATGAGCCCTCAGCAGTTCTCCAGCGCCGTGCTGGATTGGTACGACCAGCACGGCCGCCATGACCTGCCCTGGCAACAGGGCATCACCCCGTATCGGGTGTGGGTCTCCGAAATCATGTTGCAGCAGACCCAGGTCAGCACCGTGCTCAACTACTTCGACCGCTTCATGCAAGCCCTGCCCACCGTGCAGGCGCTGGCCGAGGCGCCGGAGGACGAGGTGCTGCACCTGTGGACGGGCCTGGGCTACTACACCCGCGCGCGTAACCTGCAAAAGGCCGCGAAGATCGTCGTCGAGCAGCATGGTGGCGAGTTCCCGCGCAGCGTCGAGCAGCTCACCGAGCTGCCCGGCATCGGCCGCTCCACCGCAGGCGCCATCGCCAGCATCAGCATGGGCATTCGCGCGCCGATCCTCGACGGCAACGTCAAGCGCGTGCTGGCCCGCTTCACCGCCCAGGCCGGCTACCCCGGCGAGCCTAAGGTGGCCAACCAGCTATGGGCCAGCGCCGAGCGCTTCACCCCGATGACCCGGGTCAACCACTTCACCCAGGCGATGATGGACATGGGCGCGACGCTGTGCACCCGTAGCAAGCCCAGCTGCCTGATCTGCCCGTTGCAGCGCGGCTGCGAGGCGCACCTGCACGGCGAAGAGACCCGCTACCCCGAGCCCAAGCCGCGCAAGGCCTTGCCCCAGCGCAAGACCCTGATGCCGCTGCTGACCAACCACGAAGGCGCGATCCTGCTTTACCGCCGGCCCTCCACCGGCCTGTGGGGCGGCTTGTGGAGCCTGCCGGAGCTGGACAACCTCGAACAGCTCGACGACCTCGCCTACCAGCACGGGCTGCGCCTGAACGACCGCCAGGCCCTGGCAGGCCTGACCCATACCTTTAGCCACTTCCAGCTGGCGATCGAACCCTGGCTGGTGCGTGTCGACCCCGTCGGCGCGCACGTGGCCGAGCCCGACTGGCTCTGGTATAACCTCGCCACCCCGCCGCGCCTGGGCCTCGCCGCCCCGGTCAAGAAGCTGCTGCAACGCGCGGCCGACGAACTGATTGCAGGAGACAAGCCATGACCCGCACCGTGAAGTGCCGCAAGTACAACGAAGAACTCCCAGGCCTGGACCGCCCGCCTTACCCGGGCGCCAAGGGCCAGGACATCTTCGAGCACATCTCGCAGAAGGCCTGGAAGGAGTGGCAGGACCACCAGACCATGCTGATCAACGAGAAGCGCCTGAACATGATGAACGCCGAGGACCGCAAGTTCATCCAGGCCGAGATGGACAAGTTCTTCGCCGGCGAGGATTACGCACAGGCCGAAGGCTACGTGCCACCCTCGAATTGACCTCAAAAACCGTAAGCGACGGAATTAATTTAAATTTTTTTGAAAAAAGTCGTTGACGGCCTCTGAGAAAATCTATTTAATTCACCCCGTCGCCCAGATAGCTCAGTCGGTAGAGCAGAGGATTGAAAATCCTCGTGTCGGCGGTTCGACTCCGTCTCTGGGCACCACCTTCAGCTTCTGGTGGTTGCAAAGTTACCCGAAGCGACACAAGAAACCCGCCTAGTGCGGGTTTTTTGTTGCCTGCGATTTTTGTCTCACGCTCCTTCACCCGCGGTTGATCGATATCAAAAAGCCACCCGCCCTGCGCTCCTAGGATGACAGGTGGACATTCGAACGACCCCGCAAGGACCTCCATGAGCGAAGAATCCGCCACCCTCCCCCTGCCGTCGCCAAGCGACAGCGCCAGCAGCGTCAAACCCGTTCCGCGCACGCGCCGCCCACGCCAGCGCAAGCCCGCCGCCAGCACCGCCGCGCCAGAGACCATCACCCAGGTAAGCCAGCAACCCGCCGCCCTGGAAGTGGCCAACGCGCGCAAGGGCAGCAGCGAGGACAGCACCTCGGCGCGCCTGCCGGCCAACTACCCGTACCGCACGCGCATGCGCCGCCAGGACTACGAGAAGGCCAAGCACGAGCTGCAGATCGAGCTGCTCAAGGTGCAGAACTGGGTGAAGGAGACCGGCCAGCGCATCGTCGTGCTGTTCGAGGGCCGCGATGCTGCGGGCAAGGGCGGCACCATCAAGCGCTTCATGGAACACCTGAACCCGCGCGGCGCGCGCATCGTCGCCCTGGAGAAGCCTTCCGAGCAGGAAAAGGGCCAGTGGTACTTCCAGCGTTATGTGCAGCACCTGCCCACCGCCGGTGAAATGGTGTTCTTCGACCGCTCCTGGTACAACCGCGCCGGGGTCGAGAAGGTCATGGACTTCTGCACCCCGCTGCAATACCTGGAATTCATGCGCCAGGCGCCGGACCTCGAGCGCATGCTGTGCAACAGCGGCATCCTGCTGTTCAAGTTCTGGTTCTCGGTCAACCGCGAGGAACAGCTGCGCCGCTTCATCTCGCGGCGCGACGACCCACTCAAGCACTGGAAGCTCTCGCCCATCGACATCAAGTCGCTGGACAAGTGGGAGGACTACACCGCGGCCAAGGAGGCGATGTTCTTCCACACCGACACCGCCGATGCGCCGTGGACGGTGATCAAATCGGATGACAAGAAGCGCGCGCGGATCAACTGCATCCGCTACTTCCTGCATTCGCTGGATTATCCAGGCAAGGACCACAGCGTGGCGCATGCGCCGGATGCGTTGCTGGTCGGGCGCGCTTCGCGAGGGTTCGAGGAAGACGAGCCGGCGGTGCTGGTCAGTTAAGCCCCAGGGGCTGCTGCGCAGCCCCCGGCGATCTCGAATCCCCCTTGGGTTTCCCTGGCAACTACGCTTCAATACGCGCCTTTACCCGTTACCCCAAGGACCTGCCGCCCATGGCCACCAACAGCAAACAACAGAAACGCGCCAAGCGCGCCGCCACCAAGGCCAAGCAGAACCGCATGGTGCGCAGCGGCCAGGCGGTCAAGACCAGCGCCGGCGACAGCGCCAGCGTCGAGCAGGTGTTCAACAAGGCCATGGAATCGGGCAGCTACAACAGCCTGTTCGACAAGATGAAGGAAGCCCAGGAAAACGGCCTGGTGCCAATGATCTCGGTGTTCCTGGTCGACCCATTGCTGGCACTGGTACTCAAGGGCCACAAGGAAGAACACGCCACCGACTACATCGTCATGGTGTTCACCGCCTACCGCAAATGGCTCGACGGCGCCGACGAGGACGCGACCATGGCCTGGCTGGAGAGCGACGAGTTCCAGGATGCCTACGTTACCGCCTCGGAAGTGGTAGCCAAGCAGCAGCAACAGCAGAAGCAGTTCGGCTGACCTTCCGGGCCCTGTTTGCCAGCAAGCCGGCTCCTACACACGCGCCTCGTAGGAGCCGGCTTGCCGGCGAACAGGGCCCGCCCAGGCAAACAAAAAGGCCGCGCCCCTCACAGGGCGCGGCCTTTTCATTCAACCAGCAGATCAGCTATCCAGCGCCACCCGCGCGGCAGTGCCACGCTTGCGGTGCACCAACAAGCCGGCGGCTACCACGCCGATGCTGAGAATGGCCGTGGCGATGATCTCGGCACGGTGATCCTCACGCAGGGCCATCACCACCAGCACGGCGACGATGAAGGCGATGGTCGCCCAGGTCAGGCCCGGGAACATCCACATCTTGAACGAGATCTTCTCGCCCTTGGCTTCACGCTGGGCGCGCATGCGCAGCTGCGACACGGCGATCACCAGGTATACCAGCAGGGCGATGGCGCCGGAGCTGGCCAGCAGGAACTCGAATACCTCGGCCGGGGCCAGGAAGTTGGCGAACACGCACAGGAAGGCCGCGGCGGTGGACAACAGCACCGCCCAGTGCGGGGTGCCGGCCTTGGTGGTGCGCTGGGCAATGGCCGGGGCGTCGCCACGCTTGCTCAGGGAGAACAACATGCGCGAGGAGGTGTACAGCGCCGAGTTCAGGCAACTGGTCACGGCGATCAGCACGACGATGTCGACGATCAGCTTGGCGTTCGGCACGCCGATCAGGCTCAGCACGGTCTGGTAGGAGCCTTTTTCCGCCAGGGTCGGGTCGTTCCACGGCACCATGGCCACCACCAGGAAGATCGATACCAGGTAGAACAGGCAGATCCGCCAGATCACCGAGTTGGTGGCGCGGCTGATCTGCTTGCCTGGGTCCTTCGATTCGGCGGCGGCGATGGTGACGATCTCGGTGCCCATGAACGAGAACATGGTGGTCAGCATGGCCGCCAGCACGGCGCCCAGACCATTGGGCATGAAGCCCTGGGTGTCGAACAGGTGGCTGATGCCGCTGACCTGGCTGCTCGGCACCATGCCGAACATGGCCGCGCAACCGACGACGATGAAGCCGATGATCGCCAGCACCTTGAGCAGGGCGAACCAGAACTCGAACTCACCGTAGTTCTTCACGCTGAACAGGTTGGTGATGGTCAGCGCCAGGGTAATGATCAGGGAGAATGCCCACAGGTCCACCGACGGGAACCAGGCATGCAAAATGGCCGCGGCGGCGTTGGCTTCGAGCGGGATCACCAGGACCCAGAACCACCAGTACAGCCAGCCGATGGTGAAACCGGCCCAGCGCCCGATGGCGCGGTCGGCATAGGTGGAGAACGAGCCGGTGTCCGGCGAGGCGACCGCCATTTCACCGAGCATGCGCATCACCAGTACCACCAGGGTTCCGGCGGCGGCGTAGGCCAGCAGCACGGCCGGGCCGGCAGCAGCGATGGCGTGGCCGGAGCCGACGAACAGGCCGGCGCCGATCACACCGGCAATGGACAGCATGGTCACATGCCGTTGCTTGAGCCCCTGAGCGAGGTCATTGGAATTGTTACCGCTCATAAAACTACCTTTGTAAGGAGGTGGACTACACGAATGACTGCCAGCACGCCCGGGATGAAAGTGGGCAACGCTGCATTCAGTGGTTTCCAGATGGCAATAACTGGGCCAGGTGAGAATCGCTTTCGTCTGAAATGCTTCAGCGGCCAATAACGGCGCGGCTTGCAGGGCATAGTGCCAAGGCTTGACCGAAAGGCCATCAAATTGCCGTGCCAAGTGCAGATTACTGAAATACTCACTTACAAACGCACCAAAGGCGCTCCCCGGTAACACCTTTGCACAAATGATGAGCAGAAAAAGAGCAACCCACCGGCGCAACCCAGCCCAAGGATAACCGGCAAAGCAGTACCACCCGGCCAAAAACGGCTTCCCAGAGCGGGCCAAAACTGGCACCATCGCGCCTTTTTTCATCAAGGCTCCGGTGCTGGGCAAACGCCCTTGCGGATATCCTGGCGACAGTCCACTGCAGCGATGCGACAAACTGTCCCACCAGCGACCAGAGCCCCTCGCGACCCCGTTGGCCGTCGTTGCGCCGCTATGCTAGCTTGGCGCTCGCCAGGAAGGCCGCCAACAGCTGGGAACGCACCCGTATACATGAGGACCGCACATGGCCCAGGCCACGCCCGCGCTGGAAATCCGCAACCTGCACAAACGCTATGGCGAGCAGGAAATTCTCAAGGGCATTTCGCTGACCGCGCGCGACGGTGACGTGATTTCCATCCTGGGGTCGTCCGGCTCCGGCAAGTCCACCTTGCTGCGCTGCATCAACCTGCTGGAGAACCCGCACCAGGGCGAGATCCTCGTCGCCGGCGAGGCGCTCAAGCTCAAGGCGCAGAAAAACGGCGACCTGGTCGCCGCCGACAACCGCCAGATCAACCGTCTGCGCAGCGAGATCGGCTTCGTCTTCCAGAACTTCAACCTGTGGCCGCACATGTCGATCCTCGACAACATCATCGAGGCGCCACGCCGCGTGCTCGGCCAGAACAAGGCCGAGGCCATCGAGCATGCCGAGGCCCTGCTGAACAAGGTCGGCATCTTCGACAAACGCCACAGCTACCCCGCACAGCTTTCCGGCGGCCAGCAACAGCGCGCCGCCATCGCCCGTACCCTGGCCATGAAGCCCAAGGTCATCCTGTTCGACGAGCCAACCTCGGCACTCGATCCGGAAATGGTCCAGGAAGTGCTTAACGTCATCCGCGCATTGGCCGAAGAAGGCCGTACCATGCTGCTGGTGACGCACGAGATGAACTTTGCCCGCCAGGTGTCCAGCGAAGTGGTCTTCCTGCACCAGGGCCTGGTCGAAGAGCAGGGATCGCCGCAACAGGTCTTCGAAAACCCGACCTCGGCGCGTTGCAAGCAATTCATGTCCAGCCACCGCTAACGGAGCAACACGAATGCAGACCTACAAGAAATTCCTCCTGGCCGCTGCCGCCACCCTGGTGTTCTCGGCCAATGCCATGGCAGCCGAAAAGCTGAAAATGGGCATCGAGGCGGCCTACCCGCCGTTCAACAACAAAGATGCCAGCGGCCAGGTGGTCGGCTTCGACAAGGACATCGGCGACGCCCTGTGCGCCAAGATGAAGGTCGAATGCGAAGTGGCCGTCTCCGACTGGGACGGCATCATCCCGGCGCTGAACGCCAAGAAGTCCGATTTCATCATCTCCTCGCTGTCGATCACCGACGAGCGCAAGCAGGCCGTTGACTTCACCGACCCCTACTACTCGAACAAGCAGCAGTTCATCGCGCCGAAAAACGTCGACTTCAAGACCGACCGCGCTTCGCTCAAGGGCAAGACCATCGGCACCCAGCGCGCCACCCAGGCGGCTACCTGGCTGGACGATAACGGCGGCATGGACGGCGAGTTCAAGGTCAACCTGTATGACGGCCAGGAAAATGCCTACCTCGACCTCACCTCGGGCCGCGTCGACGCCATCCTCGCCGACAAGTACGCCAACTACGACTGGCTGAAATCCGAAGCCGGCAAGAACTACGAGTTCAAGGGCGACCCGGTGAACGAGAGCGACAAGGTCGGCATCGCGGTACGCAAGGGCGACAACGAGCTGCGTAACAAGCTCAATGCTGCGCTGAAGGAAATCGTCGCCGACGGTACCTACAAGAAGATCAACGACAAGTATTTCCCGTTCAGCATCTATTGATTCGCCCCGACAGGCATCGTCGCCCTGGCGATGCCTGTCCCTTGAACAAACTTACCCATGAATATCGACCTGCACGGATTCGGCCCGGCCATGATGGCCGGCACCCTGATGACCGTAAAACTGGCGCTCTGCGCCTTGCTGCTGGGGCTGGTCCTGGGCCTGCTCGGCGCCCTGGCCAAGACCTCGTCGGTCAAGCCGCTGCAATGGCTTGGCGGCTTCTATTCCACGCTGGTGCGCGGCGTACCTGAACTGCTTTGGGTGCTGCTCATCTACTTCGGCACCGTCGGGCTGATGAACAGCCTGGGCGAAGCCCTGAACATGCCGGGCCTGGAGCTCAGCGCCTTCGCCGCCGGCGTCATCGCCCTGGGCCTGTGCTTCGGCGCCTACGCCACGGAAGTGTTCCGTGGCGCGATCCTGGCCATCCCCAAGGGCCACCGTGAGGCGGGGCTGGCCCTGGGCCTGTCCAAGGGCCGCATCCTGTCGCGGATCATCCTGCCGCAGATGTGGCGCGTGGCCCTGCCGGGCCTGGGCAACCTGTTCATGATCCTGATGAAGGACACCGCGCTGGTGTCGGTGATCGGCCTTGAAGAAATCATGCGCCACGCGCAGATCGGCGTGACCGTGACCAAGGAACCCTTCACCTTCTACGCCGTGGCCGCCTGTATCTACCTGGGCCTGACGGTGATTGCCATGACCGGCATGCACTTCCTGGAAAAGCGCGCCGCTCGCGGCTTCGTGAGGGCTGAATAAATGAACTGGGAAGTCATCATCAAGTGGCTGCCACGCCTGGCCCAGGGCGCGACCCTGACCCTGGAGCTGGTGGCCATCGCCGTGATCGCCGGGCTGATCCTGGCCATCCCGCTGGGGATCGCCCGCTCCTCGCGCCACTGGTACGTGCGCGCCCTGCCCTACGGCTACATCTTCTTCTTCCGTGGCACGCCGCTGCTGGTACAGCTGTTCCTGGTGTACTACGGCCTGGCGCAGTTCGACCTGGTGCGCGACAGCTCGCTATGGCCGTACCTGCGCGACCCGTTCTGGTGCACGGTGCTGACCATGACCCTGCACACTGCCGCCTACATCGCCGAGATCCTGCGTGGCGCGCTGCAGGCGATCCCCAAGGGTGAGATCGAGGCGGCCCGGGCACTGGGCATGTCGCGCGCCAAGACGCTGTTCTACATCATGCTGCCGCGCGCCGCGCGCATCGGCCTGCCGGCCTACAGCAACGAAGTGATCCTGATGCTCAAGGCCAGCGCCCTGGCCAGTACCGTGACGCTGCTGGAGCTGACCGGCATGGCGCGGACCATCATCGCGCGCACCTACCTGCCGGTGGAGATCTTCTTCGCCGCGGGCGTGTTCTACCTGGTGATCTCGTTCGGCCTGGTCCAGGGCTTCAAGCTGCTGGAGCGCTGGTTGCGCGTGGATGCCTGCCAGGGGCGATAAGTAAGACAGTGAACCCGGGGCCGCTGCGCGCCCCATCGCGGCACAAGGCCGCTCCTACAGGCGGGACGCAATGCCCTGTAGGAGCGGCCTTGTGTCGCGATGGAGCGCACCGCGCTCCCTCTCGATAGCGCCGCGGTGCTCGCATGCAAACCACTTCCCATCTCCAAGGCCAGCAGCTCATCGAGCGCTTCCAGGCCCTCGACCACTTCCTGACCCAGCACCAGCAGCTGTGGCGCCCACGCCCCTTCACCCAGTTGCGCCTGGACTGGGAAGCCCAGCACCCCGAGCTCGCCACCTGGCTGCGCAACCGCACCCTGGAGCAGGCCGAAGACGCCCAACAACACCTCGAGCAATTGCCTGCCCCGGCACCCTTCCCGCAGCTGGCCGCCCAGGCCTTGCAGTTGTCCGCCGTCGGCGAACTGCCCGATGCCGGCCTGCACCCGGCCGGCCACCGCCTGGACGTCAACGTCCCTGGCCGCAAATGGCAGCAGATCGAAGCCTTCACTCGGCGCCTGGCCTTCAGCCAGCCCCCGCGCCACTGGCTCGATTGGTGCTCGGGCAAGGGCCACCTGGGCCGCCGCCTGCTGCAACCCGGCCAGCACCTGACCTGCCTGGAGTATGACGGCGAACTGGTCGCCGCTGGCCAGGCCCTGAGTGATCACCACCACCTGCCCGCTCGCCATCTGCGCCAGGACGTGCTGGCAGCCGACAGCGCGCGGCACCTGGACCAGGACAAGAGCGCGGTGGCCCTGCACGCCTGTGGCGATTTGCATGTACGCCTGCTGCAACTGGCCAGCCAGCAAGGCTGCCGGCAAGTGGCGATCGCCCCGTGCTGCTACAACCGCATCCAGGGCAACAGCTACCAGCCGCTGTCCACAGCCGCTCAGCAATCGTCGTTGCATCTGTCGGCGGCCGACCTGGGCCTGCCACTCAGCGAAGCCGTCACCTCCAGCGCCCGAGTCCGTCGCCAGCGCGACGCCTCCATGGCGCGGCGCCTGGGCTTCGACCTGTTGCAGCGCGCGCAACGCGGGACCGACGATTACCTGTCGGCCCCCTCGCTGGCCATCAGTTGGTTGGAGAAACCGTTCGAGCAGTACTGTCGCGACCTCGCCGAGCTGCGCCAGGTGCCGCTGCTCGGCGAGCCCGACTGGGCAGCCCTGGAAGCCGCCGGCTGGCAGCGCCTGGCCGTGGTGCGCAACCTGGAGCTGGTGCGCAACTTGTTCCGCCGGCCGCTGGAGATATGGCTGGTGCTCGACCGTGCCTTGTACCTTGAAGAACAAGGCTACGCAGTCAATGTCGGGTTGTTCTGCGACTACCCCCTGACCCCACGCAACCTGCTGGTGCTCGGCGAACGCGACGGATAGCCGCACAATGCTTGAAAACCTGTGGATAAGTCTGTGAACAAGCTTGTGATGAAAATCACGGAATCTTGGATCCCGGGGCTATTTGCGGCGCTTTGCTTATTCCGTTGAAATGCTGAAAACCAACAAAAACAGGCCTTTGCGCAAAGACCGGTGGTCACGCCAGTCGGCATGCCTTTCGCGCAACCGGCAAATGCCTCTTGTGCATAAGCGTTTTCGCCAGAGCTGTATTCACGCCAGTTTCAAGAGGCTCATGCCCACCAGCAACAACACCAAACCGAGCCAGCCACGCCCGGCCAAACGCTGGCCGAACAACGCCCAACCCATGGCCACGGTGGCGAGAATGCCGAAGCCACCCCAGATGGCGTAGGCCAGCGACAGCTCGATGTCCTGCACAGCCTGGGCCAGGGCGGTAAAGGCCGCCAGCACGGCGATGATCGAGGCCACGCCCAGCCCTTTGCGGCGAAAACCGTCGGAGTACTTGAGCAGCAGGTTGGCCAGCACTTCCAGCACGATGGCCAGGGCCAGCCAGGCGAATGGCATCAGCATGGCAGTGCCTCCCCTTCAGCCGTGGTCGGTTTGCTGCGGGTACCGGCTTTTACCAACAGGATGCCGGCGATCATCACCGCCAGCCCCAGGGCCTTGGTCCAGCCCAGGCTTTCGCCCAGCCACAGCACGCTGACCAGGGTAATCAGGACAATGCCGATACCCTCCCACAACGCGTAGGCCACACCCACCGGCACACGCTTGACCGCCAGGGCGAGGAAGAAATACGACAGGCAGATCATGCCGTACATGACGACATAACCCATCACGGGGAAATGCGTGGCGGCGAATTTCATCGACGCCGTGCCGATCACCTCGGCGGTGATGGCGACGCTCAGATAGATCCAGGAACGCATGATGCCCTCCCATGGGCGACAGCGACCGGGCGCACAGGCACCGGCAGAAAGAAATGTTTACGGCTGCAGAGGGAGGGTGGCGCTAGAGGTCGCCGGTCCAGTGACGTTCACGAGAAACCAGGCGGGAAGAAGCGAGGAGCTTGAAAGCTTTACTGTTCAACATAATGAACACAAGATTAGCTCAGATGATCGATTAAGTCAAAACGATAGCTAGAGACTAATAATTTCCCGCGCCTACATTGCGTCTTTCAGAAAATCCCCCTTAAAGCTTGCTGAAAGCTTCGTAAATTATATTCCCCGCCCGGCTTCGTCGGCAGCCCGCGCTTGCGCAGCCGTAGGTTGCGCCAGCAGGGAGCAGGCCTGCTGCCATGCTCGCGCGACACCGCCATGCCCTCGGCGCCCAGCGCCACGGCCCCGCCCTGCGACAAAGCGTCGCCATTGTCACAGATCAAGAATTAATTATTGTTTTACGATAATTTATCAAGAATAATCCGCACCGTTCATCACTGTACGGAGGCACCCCATGAACAGTAGATCCGTGGCCTATGCGCGTTCGCGCCTACGGGCCATCGGCGTATTCGCCGCTTATATGGCCTGGACCACCGCCGCACTCGAACTGCTCGCCACACCACTGCTGTGCATTTTCGATTACCCGGACATGCAGGCGGCCTATCTGCAAATCCACGGCGAGCACATGCCCTTGCTGCTGGAGCCCGGCTATCAGGCATCGACCCTGGCGATCAGCCTGGTGCTGGCAGTCGAGATGATCCCCACATTCATCTCGGTCACCGCCCTGGGCTTGACCGGCCTGTTCTTCCACCGCCTGTCCCGCGGCCAGACCTGGACCTCGGCCAACATCAAGATGCTGTGGTGGGTCGGCCTGCTGTGCATTGGCACGCCATTGCTGTGGCCGGTGACCTACACCCTGCAAGGCCTGGCGCTGGCCATCGACCTGCCGGCCGGCGAGAGAAGCTTCAACGTCTCGATCGGTGTATCATCGCAGGCTGTCTACGAGATCATGAAAGGCATCCTGCTGTGTGCCTTCTCGCTGCTCATGCGTGACGCCAAGACCATCAGCGATGAACACAACTGTTATGTCTAACCGCCTCCTATGCCGATAATCATCCGCCTCGACGTCGTCATGGCCCGGAACAAGATGCGTTCCAAGGACCTGGCGGAAATCATCGGCATCACGGAAGCAAACCTGTCGCTGCTGAAGAACGGCAAGATCAAGGGTTTCAAGATCGAGACCCTGGAGAAGCTGTGTCGCGCCCTGAACTGCCAGCCTGGCGATCTGCTGGAGTTCAGCGACGAATGATCAAGGACTGCAACACCCATGGCACTTTTGCACAATGGCCTGGCCGCCCTGGTACTGGCCTGCCTGGCCCTGGCCCTCACCGGCTGCGGCCCGAGCTACACCTATAGATACTCGCCACCGCCCAGCGCGCATGGCATGAACTGCATCAACAGCTGCTCGATGGAGCGCAACCATTGCAAGCAGATGGCCCGCTTGCAGGAAAACAGCGAACGCGCGCTGTACCAGGCCGAGATGCGCACCTACGAGTACTGCCAGAAAGGCAAGAGCAAAAAAGAAGCGCGTCACAGTTGCCACTACCCGAGCTACCCGTTCAACACGGGCAGCAGCTACAGTTGCGGGTCTGATTACGACTCCTGCTACATGGCCTGCGGCGGCACCATCCAGCGCATTTTGATCAAAGACTGAACCCGGAACGGACTCGAACATCGTGAAACACGTGAAATCCCTCGCCCTGCTGACCGCCCTCCTGGCCATGACCGGCTGCGCCAACGACTTCCCGGCCAGCAAGCCAGCGCCACTGGACTGGAACATGCCCGGCATGCAACTGGGCGGCGACCGCGGCCTGCCGCTGCACAAGGCCGACGGCAGCTGCCGCAAGCGCGGCTGCGACAACAGCAAGCTGATTTTCAACCCCGGCAAAATGGAGCCAGGCGTCAACTCCATGCACCGCGGCTGGTAGGAAAATTCTCCTTTCTGCGCGGTGACTTAGGGGATTGTGCGATGGATGCGAGGAAGTGGTTTACAGCCGCGAATCCATCGCTATAATGACGCCCCTGTGCCGGTATAGCTCAGATGGTAGAGCAACTGACTTGTAATCAGTAGGTCCCGGGTTCGATTCCTGGTGCCGGCACCATTCAAGGTTCCAGAGAAAGCTTTCAAAATCTCTGGAACCCCCGAAAAACCCGCCTTCTGGCGGGTTTTTTCGTTTTGGCGTTCCGTCGGATTCCGAGGGTAGCCAGCGCTAATAAGGGTAGTTTTAAGGATACCTACCAATTCGACATTGGAAAGTACCCTTATGGCTCGCACAACGGCCCCCCTTACCGACAACGCCTGCCGCACTGCAAAGGCTCGCGAACGTGAGTACAAGCTTTTTGACGGAGATGGCCTTTACCTGCTCGTGAAGCCCAATGGTCGTAAAGGCTGGCGGCTCAGGTATGTGAAGCCCGATGGCCGCGAGGGCCTGACCTCACTTGGCAACTATCCAGTGATCGGGCTGGCTGACGCTCGCCACAAGCGCTTCGAGCTCAAACAGCAGCTCGCCAACGGCATTGACCCTATACAGTCCAAGCAGCAGGCCAAGGTGCAAGCCGTGATCAATGGCCGCACCTTCGAAAGCGTTGCGCTCGATTGGTATGCCGGGATGGTGCCGAAGTGGGCGCCGGGCCATGCCAAGACTGTGCTCAGCCGGTTGAAGACTCACGTATTCCCTTTGCTCGGTGCCAGGGCAATCGTTGAACTCGACACCCACGACCTCATGCAGCCACTGGAAGCCGTGACGAAGCGCGGCACCATCGACGTGGCGCTCAGGATCAAGAACTACCTGCAAAGCATCATGCGCGAAGCCAAACGGCTGCGACTGATCACGGCGAACCCAGCTCACGATCTCGATGGCTCGATCAAAACGCCACGGGTTACACATCGACCCGCACTACCCTTATCGCGGTTGCCTGAGCTACAGGCGCGTATCGACGGCTACAAAGGTCGCCCGCTCACGCGCCTCACGGTGATGCTATCGCTGCACGTGTTCGTACGCTCCAGCGAACTGCGCTTCGCCCGTTGGAACGAGTTTGACCTCAAGCGCGGCATCTGGGAAATCCCCGATACCCGCCCGGCGCTAGATGGTGTGCCCTTTTCTACAAGGGGTACGAAGATGGCCGGGGACATTCACGTTGTACCCTTATCGCCGCAAGCGGCGGCCTTGCTTGAGCAAATCCACACGATCACCGGCAAATTCGACCTGGTCTTCGCTGGGGATGCCAAGCCATGGAAACCGATGTCCGAAAACACGGTGAATGCTGCGCTCAGGACGATGGGCTACGACACCAAGGTAGATATCTGCGGCCACGGATTCCGAGCTATGGCGTGCAGTGCGCTGGTCGAGTCCGGGCTGTGGTCGGAGACGGCTATCGAGCGGCAGATGAGCCACAAGGAACGCAACAACGTGCGCGCCGCCTATACCCACAAGGCTGAGTTCCTCGAAGAGCGCCGGATGATCATGACCTGGTGGAGCCGGTTTCTGGAGGCGAACCGCGAGGACCATGTGACGCCGCATGAGTTTGCCAATCAGGCGGGCGAAAACGTCACGCGCCTTCGCAGTGCCAAGAGGACCGAGTAACCCGCCGCACCACCACCTCAACTCGCTGTGAAGTTACCCACAGCACCGCATGAAGCTCCTCCGCGCGGGTCCTTTCAAACGGGGCTGCAAAGCCGCCCCGTTTGAAAGGACCATACCTAAGAAAAAAACCGCTGGCACAGCGTACGTCTGTGGAAAACCACTGATGTCCACCGGGGGATAGTTTTATCCACAGGCGCTAAATCCCTGATATCGCGCTGCTTGACGAATATTGCCCACAAGCGTAGACCGGGAGTCGCAAGAGCTGTCGATGACAGCACCCCAGGTGACCCGAACCTTAAAGGTCACGCCGCTCCCGCGGTGGTTCACCCGCAAGTACGATTCGCGTCCGGCAGCTCGTACGGTCACTACCCATGTGATGGATGCCAACTCAATATCGTTGCCCCTGCGGCAACCACCCTACCCATCTGCTCAGCAGCAACCTATCCGCTTGGCCATTTCGCGTGCGCCAACCTGCGCCCGTCTCTTTCACTGGAAAGAGACGGGCGCTCCTGACACTGCTGCAGCCCTGAACGCACATGGCTCAGCGGCAATTCCCCTCGTGACAATCGGCGTGACAAACGCCGATGTCACCAGCAACAGCCATGTAGATGATGGTGCCGCAGACCAGGGAATGGACTGCACCTGACTGACAGTCAGGCATGCCCCGGTCATCGCATTGCTGCGTTCACCCGACTCAGGATCTCGCGGCACTTGTCTCGTCAGCCAATGCAGCCTCCACCCGCCCACCGGTAACGGTGCTCAGGAGGCCAGATCATGAGATGCCCTTGCTCCCGGACGTAAGGAGCCGCCAGTCCCGCGTAGAGGACATTCCCCACAGGTCGCAGGGGCCTTGATCCCTGATAACACTCAACATTCTTGGCGGGATGACGTGGGGCGAAGATCGGAGATCGGATGATGAGGTGACTGACATGGCATTGGTGGGTAGACGCGATGGCCGCAATTTCGGTTACGGCAGGCAATTGAGCTACGCAGGGCCGCAGGCGCTGAAAGACATGTTCGGTGGCGGTCATTACGGCACGGTCAAGGCGCACTGTGATCGGTGGCAGGCATTCGTGAAGTGGTGCCGCTCAGAACAGGGGCCGCGTATCAATGATGCGCGGCAGATTGATCGGAAGGTGTTGGCGGACTATGCGGCGTATCTGCGCGACGTGGTTAGGCGCGGCGACCTTGCTGTCAGTACCGCACAAAACCGCCTATCCAGCGTTAACAGGACCATGGCGGCGCTTCGCGGTGATCAGTGCGTGAAACTGCCCAGTCCGAGCAAGGCGCTGGGTATGCAGCGCACCGGGGTTCGACATTCAGTGCCGCAGGGCCAAGGCCGCGAACAGGTTAAGCAGATCGTCGACGCGCTTTGCCGCGATCATCAGCAACGAGCCGCCGCAATCGTTCTATTGGCGCGAGCCACCGGCATGCGTTTACGTGAGGCCATCTTAGCTGACCTGCCACGGCTGAGCCGTGAGGCTGAAGGCTTAGGCAGAATCAACATTCAGGACGGCACCAAAGGCGGCCGCGCGGGAGCCTCAGCACCCCGCTGGATTTCGGTCGGTGATCAAGTTCGAGGTGCACTTGGGGTTGCATGCCAGGTGTCGCCTGCCGGTAGCCGTAACATGATTGCGCCATACGAAAGCTACCTGAGTCTCTTAAAAGAAATCATCCGCCCTGCGCGCGACATCCTGCATGCACACAACCTCAGAGGCTTCCATGAGCTACGAGCGGCCTATGCATGTGAGCGCTATGAGCAAATTACTCAACACCACGCGCCCATCAACGGCGGCCATTGTTGCCAGGTAGATAGGAACCTTGATCGTGAGGCCCGGAGGCAAATCAGCTATGAGCTGGGGCACCGTCGGATCGACGTGGTCGCGGCTTACATTGGGGGACGGCATGAGTAAGCCATTCGACATGGAGCTGTTCTTAGCTGGAGTGCTGACCGGCTCACACGTAACCCGGCGACGCCATGTACGGCAGGCGAAAACCATCCAGGCTGAGATTGCAGAGCGGTGGCAGTTGGAAACACCTTGGGCTTGGCAGAGAAAGCATGTCGTTTGGTTTCTGGAGCATCGCCTACGCAAACGCAGCGACGCAACGCGGTATTATTACGTGCTGACAGTACGACTGCTCACTCAGCGCCTAGGAACGACATGGATTTTCAATCTGTAAGTGAGACTTTGATCTGAAGATCACGACTGACAGCATTCGGCCAAGCCGAGGCAGCCCAGGCCAAAGGGGCAACCTCATTCGTCGGTAAATTGTTATGTGATAATGACCGCCCGTTGCCAAGCTTTCGCGCCCCGAGTGGTCAGTGGCCGAGGAACTGCTGCAATGCTTGCATGTCCCTAGCTCAAGGCTAGAGATGTTGATTTGCACTGCCTGTGCTGGGGCGGTTTCTTGATGTCGATGATATAATGAAGCCCGCTCGGCCTGACGTATTAAGCCTCAGTGATCAGCATTGGCAAATCAGATGACGGGCATCTAGTTAAGATCAATATCAGTACAGCTTAGACAAATGCTATACGCGAGATGAAAACCATATTAATCTTATCTCAGGAAAATTTATTTAAATATGTTGCGAGCATATAACTAAAATGTTAAATGACTCATTAATTCGTGTTGCGCTGCTGGCTAGATTAAGAAATGCTCATCCTCAGCCTAAAGCTCTCATTGAAGAACTACGAGTTCACAACGGCAATGCTATTGCGGACGTTGTTGCAGTTCATAAAGAGGCCCATTGTTACGAAATCAAGGGGGATGGTGACAAAGTCGAAAGAATTGCTCAGCAAGGCATATATTATGACCTCGCTTTCAGAAAGGTTACTTTAGTAACCACGTCTAAGCACATAGCAAAAGCAATTAAAATTGCACCCGCCCATTGGGGAGTGCTTGAAGCGAAAGAAAACTCTACGGGTAAAATTATTTTCAAACCAGTTCGCCAAGCTCAGAAAAGCGTTGCATTTGACAAGCAGATAGCGCTTTTGACTCTCTGGCGAAATGAATTATTTGAAATCGCAAGCAGTATAGAGGATAAAGTTCAGAACAAAATAAATAGAGACTCTCTATCTTTTCTCATCTCCCAGGCCTTCGGTGCCCAAGAGCTTAGCCTGACAATAGGCAAAGCCCTTGTGCTTAGGACACTTACAAAAGATCAAGCATAAAGGAGATGTGGGAATTAATTGTAGGCTTTAAGACACTACCGGGCATGACCGTCGATCCAAGCCCTGCAGCTTTTTCAACCAGATACAAATCCCCTTCCGAATTTCCGTGCCGGAAGAAGCTCTTTGCGACTATAGTTGCGGCTATGTCGTTGTATTGCTTAAACCCGCGGGGATGTGTCTTAATCCCCCCGCCACGTACAATATAGTGCTTATCCTCATAAGAGTAGACAACCTTAGGTGCAGTAACGTTTAGCATATTGCGGGGATCAATATCAGAGTCCGAGTAGTCAGGACTCACAATAGTATAGTCCCCAAAAATCACATTATGACCGGCGAGTCCAGAAATAGCGCTGCTGTAGATAGCAATTTCGTTACGATCCAGATGCTTTTCGCTATTAGTTGAAAGTACGTCGCCTGCTACTGGCGGAAGTGTAGAACCTGTAATAACAATAGCTTCGTATGCATGATCCGCAACTGCTGCTGCACAGAACGCTTTTATCTGCGCGCCACGAGCAATCGCGTCAACTCCCTTGCAAACCCTGTTGTCTAGAACGAGCACCCATCGATCATATATACCCTTCCCCATCGCTATTAGATCTAAAATATCTGTTCTAATCAGGCTGTAACTGACCAGATCATCGCTGGAAACACGCAAAGCGATTCGCCTGTTATTCACAGCTCTAGTAATCGCTGGTGTAAACACGCAAGAATTTCGATCAGCAGTACGATCCACCCCAACAACGGGATTAAAATTTAGGTCTTGAGCAAGCATGCATGCTGCGAGATATTCGTAGCTGGGACGGCCGCCGATTAGGATAGAATCTGGAATATCGTAGTCATCTACGAAGTATTCGGGAACGCCCTTCATATTCAGGCAGAATTTCCGAGCAGCGGTCTCTATAGTCTTCTTTAATACTTTAGCATCCATATCTTTCTTCAATGGTAGATCGAAGAAAGGAGCGACAAGCTTTTTTCTTTCCTTGCTAAGAGACTTGATCGCGCCAAATTCATTAGCTTTGGCTTTCAGGAATGGAATGTACTTAGGCATCTGAGCTGATCATCCTTTTGACGCTTATCTCATGGATAACGCTGTTGAAAAGAGTATAGTTCCCTGAATCATGTCTTACAAAGCCGGC
This sequence comes from Pseudomonas sp. RIT623, assembly GCF_004519305.1. GTDB lineage: Bacteria > Pseudomonadota > Gammaproteobacteria > Pseudomonadales > Pseudomonadaceae > Aquipseudomonas. The sequence goes on from NZ_SOZA01000004.1 coordinate 199,888, forward strand.
AAGAACTGCAGGGTGCATCGAAAATTTCTGTGCATCCTTAAGCAACTCATCTTCACTACGATGCCTCCGCACTGAAGCAGATCGCCAATCGCTGCGACTAATAAAGGATTCTTTGGCTAGCTGGTTTGCCTCTAGCTCAACAATGTCTTCACCAAGATCTTCAAGACAGTCAAAGTGAGGATCATCAAGGCGATCATAATGAATTGAAACATGAGACAGCTCATGCATCAATGTAAACCAAAAATAGTCGTATCTATCATATCGCAACGTCATACCAACAACAGGAGTTCCACATTGGAGCTTAAAGAACACTCCATCAGTCCTCATACCGGAACTTTGAGGCAAGAAAACGAGTACAACCCCATGCTGCCAGAGATAGCTGGATATTTGCTTCAAATTTTCAGGATTTAAGGACAGCCTGGATAAATCTTTTAATACTTCCCTGGACAAACCTTTAAATTCTCTAACTTCTCCAGTTGAAACTACTATTTCAGCATAGCGTTGTACTTGAGAAAGCCAGAGGAAAATTTCGGCTTCTTTAGCAGTACCGCTGCGCCTAAATAGCGCACTGCCAGCTGCTCCCGACAGCAGGTCTTTAAAAATAAGGGGGTCGTCAGATCCTAGCTTTTTAGAAATTTCAGAGTAAGCCTTCAACGCACTCAGAAGTTTTTCGGGAGTGCAATCAGATGTAGAGACGAAAAAATCTTCGAACTCATTCTTATCATCCATTGGCTGCAGCTCCGAATACTTGAGCGGCTTCCCTAGCCATCTCGTAATAATCAAGACTCTCTTTATTTCTCTCGGGGAAGCAGGTCATGCCAATCTTATTGTAGTACGCAGCAGCTTTGGGTAACGAATGCAATGAAAAACCAGGGCGCAGACCTAAGGTATCAGTCGCGTACTTTGATGCATACCTAATTAAATCAGAACCTATGCCTTTAAATCGCGCGACACTCAGCGGATTAGGTCTATTCCATGGTGCAACTGCGATATATTCTATGTAAAAAATCCCTTGGCCATCTATAATACTATCTTTCGGATGGTATATAAGACAAGCAGCTTGGATGGCATCCTCAGCCTTATAAAAGAACCAGTCATAATCTTCTGCAATATGATGCATAGCTTTGGCAGTCCATCGCCAGTGAGCGTCTTCCATATGCAGGTCAGATATTTTTTTTAGCAATTCTTCTTCACTTGCTACCGAGCTTTGCACGCAGCGAAGGATTTCGACATTTTTTGCGGTCCATTCAGTATCACACTTATGGGCTAGCTCGATGTCCCATCCGTGAAGTAGCTGAAACGACACGTCTTGCCCAACAGTGTTTGTTTTAATACCAGAAATAAGGGCTGATGCCGGGGGAGAGGAAGCGATAAGAGACTTGATGCTTTTTATATCCATATAACACCGCAATTCAGTAATAACTAGATTTTGTTACAAAATCTCGGGACATTTTCCCTAGCGAAGTCGTACCGAGCCAGACATCGCACTGCTTTCAGCTTGGCGAGATCTCTGCCAATTCGGGGACATCAAATCAGGCATCAGCGTAGTAACATTTGAACCCAACGTGATAGGTACGAGATCCATTTCTTCGCCTTCAGGACTCCCAATCAGCCAAATCTTAGCAAAATCCGTCAGCGTAATGGCACTATAGTATTGCGGTCTTGTCGCACTGTCTACGCTTCCAGCGTAAATTGCCGCAGCATCGCTTTTGTGTTTCAACCAAAAAACTTCCCGCTGTGAGAGCTACTTAGAGGAAAGTACAAGGCTTCTACAGACCTCCCCACGGCGGCGGCCTGCCTTGGCGCTACTGGGTTCGTCCGTGTGTGTTCATCGTTCAATCTTGCCTGAATTTAGAAAAGGTCGAACGGGCGCCAAAGGATATTTTTAGAGATATAAAATCGCACCATAGAAATAAAAATCGTTATAAATCAATCCGATATATATATTTTCGACTCCTGGT
>NZ_SOZA01000040.1 GCF_004519305.1 Pseudomonas sp. RIT623
GTGGTGAGCGTCGTCGGCAAGGTATGGCGGGCGCTAAAACCGGCAAACTGAGGCGTCTGGCCGGGGCTTGCCCAGGTTCACCAGTAGGAGCGGCCTGGTGTCGCGAAAAGGGGCGCGAAGCGGCCCCAGGATCTCGACATCATGCAAAGTCGCCGGGGCTGCTGCGCAGCCCTTTCGCGACACAAGGCCGCTCCTACGGGTTATGCACTGGCTTCAGATCAGAAGTGCACTTTCACCAGGAAGCTCATGGTGTTCTGATCGGTAGTGAAGGCATCGCTGTCCTTGATGCCGTACTTGTTCTTCCAGTAGTCGTACTCGATACCCACGTACAACTGCTTCTCGCCCAGGTGCAGCGCTTTGCCCAGGTCGTACTTGACCTGCGGGTTGAAGTGCAGGTTCGCCTGGTAGGTGCCGCGACGGTTCTCGTCGTTGTCCACCACCCAGTCCATGAAACCGTCGATGAGAATGTCGGACGAACCCACCGGGATGGTGTATGACCACACCGGGGTGATCTGCCAGACGTTGTCGCCCGGGCGGCTGCCGTCGGTGGTGCGTTGGTAGAAGTTCAGCTGGAAGTAGTCGAAGCCAGGGATTGCCAGGTCGAAACCGGGGCCGATCAGGTAGGCCTCGGTGTCACCCTCGCCGAACTCGTAGGTCATCGCCAGCAGCACGTCCTTGACCGGGCCGAACTCGAGCTTCTGGTCGAAGATCTTGCCGAACGACAGGCGTGGGCTGAACTCGCCGTAGTAGGTGTTCGGGCCGTTACCGGCGTCCTTCTTGCCCTGATAGAAGATCTTGTCGAAGAAGAAGAAGTTGTCACCGTACTTCCACGCGTCGGCGTGCTCGAAGGTGAAGGTTTGCTGGGTCTCGGGGTTGACCTTGAAGTTCTTGCCCCACAGGTAGGTCAGGCTGTTGTTCTGCCATTGCAGCAGGTCGCCGGCTTGGCTGGCGCCGCAGGCCAGCAGGCCACCGGCGAGGATCAGGCTGTTGATGGTACGCATTGCGAGTGTCGCTCCCTTGAGTTGGATCTGTTGTCAGCGCTCGGGCGCTGTTCTTGTCTTTTGGGTCAGCTTTTTTCAATAGGCCACAGCTGTTTGGCAAGCGCTGCGCCAACTTTTCCACGTTGGCCACAACCATCCTGCTCGACGTCTTTCTTACGGATGAAATGGGTATTTCACGCTGGCAACACGTTGGCCAATCGCCCGGAATCATTGACTTGGCGGTCAGCAAACGCGGGCAGGATCCATCCTGCCCCGATCGAGGGGGCGCGCAGATTACTCACTTGCGCGCCGGGCCTCAAGTGCTCCGTCCTGGAGCACGCTGTCACATCGTTGGGCGAGCGCCCGTCGGGTTAGAAATGCACCTTCACCAGGGCACTGGCGACACTCTGGTTGCTGTCCAGGTTGCCGCGGCTGTCGATGCCGTACTTGTCCTTCCAGTAGCTGTACTCAAAGCCCACGTAGAGCTGCTTGGCGCCCAGGTTCAGGGCCTTGCCCAGGTCGTACTTGACCTGTGGGTTGAACTGCAAGTTGGCGTGATAGGTGCCGCGGCGGGTCTGGTCGTTGTCCACCACCCAGTCGATGTAGCCGTCGATCAGGATGTCGGACTTGCCCACCGGGATGGTGTACGACCAGGCCGGGGTGATCTGCCAGACGTTGTCGCCGGGGCGGCTGCCTTCGGTATTGCGCACGTAGAAGTTCAGGGTGAAGTAGTTGAAACCGGGCACGTTGAGGTCGAAGCCGGGGCCGATCAGATAGGCCTCGTTGTCGCCCTCGCCACGTTCGTAGGTCATGGCCAGCAGCACATCCTTGATCGGGCCGAAGGCCAGGTTGCGGTCGAGGATCTTGCCGAACGACAGGCGCGGACTGAACTCGCCGTAGTAGGTGGTCACGCCTTTGCCGGGGTCGGCCTTGCCGTTGTAGAAGATCTTGTCGATGAACAGGAAGGTATCGCCGTACTTCCATTTGTTGGCGTGCTCGAAGGTGATCGTCTGCTGGATCGAAGGGTTGACCTTGAAGTCCTTGCCATACAGATAGGTCAGGCTTTCGCCGTGCCACTGCAGCCATTCGCCGGCGTGGGCGGGGAGGGTAGCCAGCAAGGTGCTGCCGAGCAAAACGGACGAGGTGATGCGCTTCATGTTGTGATTCCCGGACTTATTGTTTTTGTTTGGGCTTTTTTGGCGCGCAGGCGCCCCGGGCGGCCCATTCCGGCGGGCCGACGGTAATGCGTTACGACAGGGGTGGAGCGGGGCGGCCGGCGAGGCGCCGCCCCTGGTCACTCAATGCTGATGACAGGCGTCGTTGTGCGCGGCACGCTCGGCGCCGCCGAGGATGTTGAACAACAGGTTCAGCACCAGGGCGCTGAGGGTAGCCATGGCGATACCGCTGTGGGTGATCGGTTCCATCCACTGCGGCATCTGCGCGAAGAACTCCGGACGCACCACCGGGATCAGGCCGAAACCGACACTGACCGCCACCAGCAACTGGTTGCGACGATCGGCGATGTCCGCCTCCTGGAGGATCTTGATGCCGGTGGCGGTGACCATGCCGAACATGGCGATGGACGCGCCGCCCAGTACCGCAGGCGGGATCGAGGCGATCAGGAACGCCGCCTTGGGCAGCAGGCTGAGCAGGATCAGCAGCGCGCCGGCCATCACCGTGACGTAGCGGCAGCGTACCCCGGTCATCTGCACCAGGCCGATGTTCTGGGCGAACGAGGAGTGGGTGAAGGTGTTGAAGAAGCCAGCAATGAACGAGGCGCCAGCGTCGCACAGCAAGCCGCGCCGCAGCATCCCCGGGGTCACTTCACGGTCGGTCACCTTGCCCAGGGCGAGGAACATGCCGGTGGATTCGACGAAGATGATCACCACCACCAGGCACATCGACAGGATCGGCGCCAGGCTGAAGGTCGGCATGCCGAAGTGCAGCGGGGTGACCACCTGCAGCCACGGTGCCTGGTCCAGGCCCGACAGGTCGACCATGCCGATGGAGCCGGCCAGGATGTAGCCCAGGCCCATGCCCACCAGGACCGAGACGTTGACCCAGAAACCACGCATGAAGCGGTTGATCAGCAGGATCACCGCCAGCACCAGGCCGGCGACCATCAGGTAGATCGGCGCGCCGAAGGCGGTGGCCTCTTGCCCGCCGCCGGCCCAGTTGACCGCCACCGGGAACAGCGACAGGCCGATGGAAGTGATGACCGTGCCGGTCACCAGTGGCGGGAAGAAGCGCACGACCTTGGACATGAATGGCGCGATCAGCATGCCGAAGAAGCCGGCGGCGATGGTCGCGCCGAAGATCCCCTGCAAACCGACACCGGGCATGCCGGCCATGGCCACCATGCTGCCGACAGCGGCGAAGCTTGCGCCCATCATGACCGGCATGCGAATGCCGACCGGGCCGATACCGAAGGATTGGATGATGGTGGCAACGCCGGCGACCAGCAGGTCGGCGTTGATCAGGAAGGCGACTTCTTCGCGGGACAGGCCCGCCGCCTGGCCGATGATCAGCGGCACCGCGATGGCGCCCCCGTACATCAGCAGCACGTGTTGCAGACCCACCAGGATCAGCTGGAACAAGGGCAGGGGCTGTCGTGGCGGCGCAACAGGGATGTACGCCTTGGGTGACTCGGACATGCAGCACCTCGAGTTTTGTTTTTATTCTCGGATCCAAGCGGGCGACTTCAAGCGGCAGGTTCCCGCCTGAAGTCGAACGCTCGATGCTTGCTTGTTGCGTAAACCTTGAAACAGAGGCCGGGTCTAGCGGCCTCTTCGCGGCACAAGGCCGCTCCTACAGTCTTTGAACGCTGTGTGATCAGTTGACCTGCGCGCCTTTGGCGATCCAGTCGCCGACCAGCTTGCGTTCCTCGACGGTCATCTGGGTGATGTTGCCCAGCGGCATGATCTGGCTGGCGACGGCCTGCGCCTGGATGCGCGCGGCCTGGGCCTGGATCTGCTGCGGGGTGTCGAACATCACGCCGCCAGGTGCGGCGCTGAACAGCGGGCTGGTCGGCTTGGCCGAGTGGCACACGGTGCAGCGTTCCTGAATGACGGTGTGGATCTTGTCGAAGGTTTCACCGCCAGCCTGGGCGGTGGCCTGGGCTGGAGCCTCGGCGGGGGCCGCAGGTTTGGCGGCTTCCTCGGCGCGCAGTTCGGCGGCGGTCTTGCCGCCCACGGCGGTGGCCGGCAGCGGTTGGTACTCGACCTTGGCGGCGGCCTGCTCAGGAGCGCTCGGCAGTGGTTTCGGGCCGGTTACATAGGCCAGGCAGATCATCGCCAGGGCGCCCACGGGCAGGGTCCAGGCGTACTTGTTGCTGTCGTGGCGGGTGTTGAAGTAGTGACGGATCAGTACCGCGGCCACCGCGATCCCGGCCAGGATCAGCCAGTTGTACTGGCTACCGTAGGTGCTCGGGAAGTGGTTGCTGATCATGATGAACAGCACCGGCAGGGTGAAGTAGTTGTTATGGCGCGAGCGCAGCAGGCCCTTGGCCGGCAGCACCGGGTCGGGGGTCTGGTTGTTCTCGATGGCCGCCACCAGCTGGCGCTGCGCCGGCATGATGATGCGGAACACGTTACCGACCATGATGGTGCCGATGATCGCGCCGGTGTGCAGGTACGCGCCGCGACCGCTGAACACCAGGCTGAAGCCCCAGCAGGCGGCGATGATCAGCACGAACAGCACGGCGCCGAGCAGGGCCGGCTTCTTGCCCAGGGGCGAGTCGCAGAGGAAGTCGTAGATGAACCAGCCGGCGATCAGCGAGCCAATACCGATGGCCACGCCTTCGGCACCGCTGAGTGTGCTGCCGGGTGCCAGCAGGTACAGCGTCGGGTTCCAGTAGAACACCACGCACAGCAAGGCAATCCCGGACATCCAGGTGAAATAGGCTTCCCATTTGAACCAGTGCAGGTTCTCGGGCATCTTCGGCGGTGCCAGCTTGTATTTTTCCAGGTGGTAGATGCCGCCACCGTGGATGGCCCAGAGGTCACCCGACAACCCATCGCGCGGGTTGCTGCGGTTCAGGTGGTTCTCCAGCCAGACAAAGTAGAACGATGCACCGATCCAGGCCACGCCGGTGATCATGTGAACCCAGCGAATGCTCAGGTTCAGCCATTCGTGAAGGTGTGCTTCCACAGTATGTACCTCTCGCCGGTCACGGTTCAGGCGGACCTGGGTGACCGACCTTTTCTTATTGGTGGGGATTGAGGATCAACATCTGTTCCTCGGGGAAGTAATGCTCATCGCAGTTGTTGCCGGAACCACTGCGATCAACCACCAGGAAGTCATCCCGCTTTTCGATCGTCAGCACCGGGTGGTGCCAGACGCCGCGATGGTAATTAATGCCCTGCCTGCCATTACTGCGGAAGGCGCGGACCAAGCCTGATACAGGTGCATCGCCAACGGGCGCGACCACGATCAGAAAGGGGTTGCCGAGCAGCGGGATGAAAGCCTGGCTGCCCAGCGGATGGCGTTCCAGCATGCGCACGGTCAGCGGCATCTCCAGCGCGTCGGCGCGGAAGATGCTGATGATCGCCTTGTCTTCCGGCTCGGCGGTCTCGACCGTGGCGAGCTTGTGGAAGCGCATGGTCGAGCCGTTGTTGATCATGAAGTGGTCGCTGCCGTCGGTTTCGATCACGTCACCGAAAGGGGCGAAGGCTTCTTTGCTCAGGGGCTCGATCATCAGGGTGCGCATGCGGTTATCTCTTCTATTCGTTGTTCTGGATTTTGGTGGCTTGGCGGGCCGGGGCCCTGGGTGCGGACGCGTCACGCACTCGGGCCAGGGCGCTGCCAGTGCCTTACAGCTGCAGCAGGCGGAACAGCGCGATCAGGTTGATCTGCGCCAGGGCCTCCTTGAACTCGGCATCGGTGTCGTTGTGGATGCGCTGTTCGAAGGCGGCGAGGATCTGGTGGCGGTTGCTGCCCTTGACCGCCATGATGAACGGGAACTGGAACTTGGCCTTGTAGGCGTCGTTCAGCTCGGTGAAGCGGGCGAACTCCTCGGCGGTGCACTGGTGGATGCCGGCGCCGGCTTGTTCGTTGGTGCTCGATTCGGTCAGCTCGCCCTGGATGGCGGCCTTGCCGGCCAGGTCCGGGTGAGCATTGATCAGTGCCAGTTGCTCGGCATGGCTGGCGCTGAGCAGGATGTCGCTCATGCGTTGATGCAGCGCCTCGATCTCGTCCAGCTCGGCCAGTTGCCCCAGGTCGTAGGCTTTCTCGGCGACCCACGGCGAGTGCTCGTAGATGTCGGCGAAGGCCGCGACGAAGGCGGCGCGGTCCAGGGTGGAGGGCTTGAGGGTCTTGAAGGCGGTCATCAGGCGTTCTCTTTCTTGTACGGGTGGGTGGCGTGCCAGTGGCGGGCGATGTCCACGCGACGGGCGAACCAGACCTGCTCGTGGCTCTTGGCGTAGTCGACGAAGCGCTTGAGCGCGGCCAGGCGCGCCGGGCGGCCGACCAGGCGGCAGTGCAGGCCGATGGAGAGCATCTTCGGTGCCTCGGCGCCTTCCGCGTAGAGCACGTCGAAGGCGTCCTTCAGGTACTGGAAGAACTGCTCGCCGCAGTTGAAACCCTGCACCTGGGTGAAGCGCATGTCGTTGGTGTCGAGGGTGTAGGGGATCACCAGGTGCGGCTTGCCGGTGGGGTTGTTCGGCTCCCAGTAGGGCAGGTCGTCGTCGTAGGTGTCGCTGTCGTAGAGGAAGCCGCCTTCCTCCATCACCAGGCGCCGGGTGTTCGGACCGGTGCGGCCGGTGTACCAGCCTTGCGGGCGTTCGCCGGTAAGCTCGGTGAGGATGCGGATGGCTTCGAGCATGTGCTCGCGCTCTTGCGCTTCATCCATGTATTGGTAGTCGATCCAGCGGTAGCCGTGGCTGCAGATCTCGTGGCCGGCCTCGACCATGGCGCGGATCACGTCGGGGTGGCGCTGGGCGGCCATGGCCACGGCGAAGATGGTCAGCGGCACGCCGCTGTCCTTGAACAGTTTGAGCAGGCGCCATACGCCGGCGCGGCTGCCGTATTCGTAGAGCGATTCCATGCTCATGTTGCGCGCGCCCTGCAGCGGCTGGGCAGCGACCATTTCGGAGAGGAACGCTTCGGACTCTTTGTCGCCATGCAGGATGTTGCGCTCGCCACCTTCTTCGTAGTTGAGCACGAAGGACAGTGCAATGCGGGCATTCCCCGGCCATTGCGGGTGAGGTGGGTTGTTGCCGTAACCGATCAGGTCGCGAGGGTAGTCAGCGCTCACTGCAGTCTTCCTTCTTGTACGTATGTGCGAGTGGTGGGCGGGCCGCGTCGGGATGTCGCACCACCGGATGGGCTGATTGTATACAACTTCTGAAATCTTTTGTAAGCCTGTTTTTCCGCATTTCTGCCCTTTTGTCGGTTGGAGAATCCTTGCAAGAAACCTGCCCGATTGGTCAGCTAATGGTGTGAGGGTCGGCATGGGACGTGTCTTTGCGACTGATGGGCTGTTCAGGTCGTGCTGGCGCAAAGGAGATAAAAAATTGTGTACAATTTGTCGTTCAACTGTCTTAATGGCGTCATTCCCGCACCGCTGCCAGGCTGTAGCCGTGTATTTTTTGCCCACGTAGACGACAAGAGGCGACAAGCAAATGGGACGTTTGACCACACACGTACTGGACGCCGCGCATGGCTGCCCGGGCAGCTCGATCACGGTCGAGCTGTACCGCGTCGAAGGCCAGCAGTTGGAACTGGTGAACACCGCCCTGACCAACAGCGATGGTCGCGTCGACGCGCCGCTGCTGCAGGGCGACGATTACCGCACCGGCGTCTATCAATTGCAGTTCAGCGCCGGTGACTACTATCGCGCCAAGGGTGTGAAGCTGCCGGACACCGCGTTCCTCGATGTTGTCGTGCTGCGCTTTGGCATCGACGAGCAGCAAGAGCATTACCATGTGCCGTTGCTGATCTCGCCGTACAGCTATTCGACCTATCGTGGAAGCTAGTTGGTCGCTAGAAGAATCTTCGTAGGTCCTTGGCCCGCTCTCACACTGGCGGGCTTTTTTTCGTCTGCTGTTTTTGCAGTTGCCAATCTGCCCTTCGGGTGCTCCTACAGGGGATGTGTGGAAGCAGGCATGCCGAGCAGGCAAAAAGAAAGGGCGCCGAGGCGCCCTTGGTTGTTGCTGCGAGGTCAGAGGAACACGAACTTGGCAATGAAGATCGCGCACAGCACCCACAGGCTGGCCGAGATCTCCTTGTACTTGCCGGTACCCGCCTTCAGCGCCACATAGCTGATGAAGCCAAGGGCGATGCCGTCGGCGACCGAGAAGGTCAGCGGCATCATGATCACCGTGACGATCGCCGGAATGCTGTCGGTGGCTTCATCCCACTCGATATGCGCCATGCTGCCCATCATCAGCATCGCCACGTAGATCAGCGCGCCAGCGGTGGCATAGGCTGGGATCATCCCGGCCAGCGGGGCGAAGAACATCGCCGCGATGAACAGGATCCCCACCACCACGGCGGTCAGGCCGGTACGTCCACCTGCCGCGACACCCGCGGCACTTTCCACGTAGCTGGTCACCGGTGGCACACCAACCACCGCGCCGAAAACACTGGAGGTGCTGTCGGCCTTGAGCGCCCGCGACAGGTTCTCGATGCGCCCGTCCGGTGCCACCAGGTTGGCCCGCTGGGCCACGCCCATCAGCGTGCCAGCGGTGTCGAACATGTGCACGAACAGGAACGCCAGCACCACGCTGATCATGCTGACGTTGAACACGCCGACCACGTCCATGGCCATCCAGGTCGGTGCCAGGCTCGGCGGCATCGACACCACCCCGCCGAACTTGACCAGGCCCAGACCCCAGCCGGCCAGGGTGACGCCGATGATGCTGATCAGGATCGCGCCGAACACCCGCTTGTAGCTGAGGATGGCGATCAGCAGGAAGCACACGGCCGCCAGCAGCGGGCCGGGCTCATGCAGCGAGCCCAGCTTGACCAGGGTTGCCGGGCTGTCGACGATGATGCCGGCGGTCTTCAGGCCGATCAGCCCGAGGAACAATCCGACGCCGGCCCCCATGGCATGGCGCAGGCTCAGCGGGATGCTGTTGAGCAGCCACTCACGCACGCGTGAGACGGTCAGGAACATGAACAGCACGCCTGAGACGAACACCGCCCCCAGCGCCGTTTCCCAGTTGTAGCCCATGGTGCCGACCACGGTGTAGGTGAAGAAGGCATTGAGCCCCATGCCCGGCGCCAGGCCCACCGGCCAGTTGGCGTACAGGCCCATCAGCAGGCAGCCCAGCGCGGCGGCGATGCAAGTGGCGACGAACGCGGCGCCGTGGTCGATGCCGGCGTCGGCCATGATGTTGGGGTTGACGAAGATGATGTAGGCCATGGTGATGAAGGTGGTCACCCCGGCGATCAGCTCGGTGCGGACGGTGCTGCCATGCTGTTTGAGTTTGAAAATCCGCTCCAGCCAGCCCGTTTCGAGCGGTGGGGCGAGATCCAGCGTAGGTGCTTCGGATTTGCGGCTTTCCACAGCGAGTACTCCTCAAGTCTTTCTTGTTGTTCGAAGCCGGGTCCTGAGCCATGCACTGGGGGGCTTCGCGAGGGGGTGTGGCAGACGTCCGACCATTTTGTTGACTTTTGGGTCAGGAAGTTGCTCGCAGGATTATGCTTTTGTGTACAAATAATGCAAATAATGTTTTATCTTTTGTGCGTACAAACTGCCGTACAACGGCTATATAGGTAAAAGGCCACCTGCAGAAACGGGTCAGCCTGTGTACAATGGCGCCATACCTTGGCCCACTATCTTCTTCCTGGACTTGCCATCCCCCCGCTGACAGGTATTACAGTCACGGTCCGACTGGCAGACCCTTCGTGCTCGAGAGCTCATGAACGAACAGCTGCAACCTCTGAAAAAACCTGCGCGCACTGGCAAGGCCGGCCGCAGCGGTACCCAGGACGACATCGTCTACGCGCACATCTTCGAGGCGATCCTCGAGCAGCGCCTGGCACCGGGCACCAAGTTGAGCGAGGAAGCGCTGGGCGAGATCTTCGGCGTCAGCCGCACCATCATTCGTCGCGCCCTGTCGCGCCTGGCCCACGAAAGCGTGGTGCTGCTGCGGCCCAACCGCGGCGCGGTGGTGGCCAGCCCGACGGTCGAGGAGGCGCGCCAGGTGTTCTTCTCCCGGCGCATGGTCGAGCGTGCCATTACCGAGCTGGCGGTGCAGCACGCTACCCTCGAGCAGCTCAACGAACTGCGCCACATGGTGCGCGAAGAACGTGACAGCTTCTCCCGCGGCGACCGTGGCGCCGGCATCCGCTTGTCCGGCGAATTCCACCTCAAGTTGGCCGAGGCCGCCGGCAACGCACCGCTGGTGAGCTTCCAGCGCAGCCTGGTATCGCAGACTTCGCTGATCATCGCCCAGTACGAGAGCGGCAACCGTTCGCACTGCTCGTACGACGAGCACATGCAACTGATCGACGCCATCGAGGCACGCGATGCCGAGCAGGCGGTGAGCCTGATGATGCATCACATGGACCACATCGACAGCAAGCTCAACCTCGACGAGGAAAGCGCTTCGGACGACCTGCATGCGGTGTTTTCCCACCTGCTGAAAAAGCCCAAGGTCAGCGTCAAGGGTTGATCGTTTGCCTGTATGAGCAAGGGGCCGCCTCGCGCCCCATCGCCGGCTTGCCGACGATGGGGCGCGAGGCGGCCCTTGTCGTTACTGGTCATTTGCCGGGGTCCTGATAGATTTACTAGTTGCAAACCCCTTTTCAATGTGGTTGGGCTTGCGCAAACGTTGCGTCCAATGACTTGAGGAGAGGTCCATGACTACTTCCCTGGGTGTGCGCATGGGTGCCGAGCTGGTCGGTACCTTCTGGTTGGTACTCGGTGGTTGTGGCAGCGCGGTGCTGGCCGCCAGTTCGCCGGTCGGCATCGGGGTGCTCGGCGTCGCGTTCGCCTTCGGCCTGACCGTGCTGACCATGGCCTTCGCCATCGGCCATATCTCCGGTTGCCATCTCAACCCCGCCGTGTCGTTCGGCCTGGTGGTGGGTGGGCGGTTTCCGGCTAAAGAATTGCTGCCCTACGTGGTTGCCCAGGTGATCGGCGCGATTCTCGCCGCGGCGGTGATCTATTTCATCGCCAGTGGCAAGGCCGGCTTCGAGCTGGCCAACGGGCTGGCTTCCAACGGTTATGCCGAACACTCGCCGGGTGGCTACAGCCTGGCGGCGGGCTTTGTCAGCGAGGTGGTGATGACCGCGATGTTCCTGGTGATCATCATGGGTGCCACCGATGCCCGGGCGCCGGCTGGGTTCGCGCCGATCGCCATTGGCCTGGCGCTGACCTTGATCCACCTGATCTCGATCCCGGTCACCAACACTTCGGTGAACCCGGCACGTAGCACCGGGCCTGCCTTGTTCGTCGGCGGCTGGGCGCTGCAACAGCTGTGGCTGTTCTGGCTGGCACCGCTGATCGGCGCGGCGATCGGCGGTGCGCTTTATCGAGGCCTGGCGAAACAGCCTTAGCGCTGGTGCACGCAACGCCCGGCGGCGTAGGTCTCGCGCACGGTGCGGTCGTCGCCCAGGGTGGTGAGCACGAACAAGGTCTCCTCGATGCTTCTGGACTGCTGCAGGCGGTAGTCCAGCAACGGGGTGGCCTTGTAGTCGAGCACCACGAAGTCGGCGTCGTTGCCCGGGCGCAGGCTGCCGATGCGGTCGTCCAGGCGCAGGGCGCGGGCGCCGCCGAGGGTGGCCAGGTACAGCGACTTGTACGGGTGCAGGCGCGCGCCTTGCAGCTGCATCACCTTGTACGCCTCGTTCAGGGTGTTGAGCAGCGAGAAGCTGGTGCCGGCGCCGACATCGGTGCCCAGGCCGACATTGACCTTGAAGCGCTCGGCCTGGGGCAGGTTGAACAGGCCGCTGCCGAGGAACAGGTTGGAGGTCGGGCAGAAGGCGATGGCCGAACCGGTTTCGGCCAGGCGCTGGCATTCGCTGTCGCACAGGTGCACGCCGTGGGCGAACACCGAGCGCTCGCCCAGCAGCTCGAAGTGGTCATAGACGTCCAGGTAGCCTTTCTGCTCGGGGAACAGCTCCTTGACCCAGTCGATTTCCTTGAGGTTCTCCGACAGGTGGGTGTGCAGGTAGACGCCTGGGTGCTCCTTGAGCAACTGTCCGGCGGCGGCCAACTGCTCCGGCGTGCTGGTCGGGGCGAAGCGCGGGGTCACCGCGTAGTGCAGGCGGCCCTTGCCGTGCCAGCGCTCGATCAGTGCCTTGCTGTCGCGGTAGCTGGATTCGGCGGTGTCGGTGAGGTAGTCGGGGGCGTTGCGGTCCATCATCACTTTGCCGGCGATCAGGCGCAAGTCCAGGCGTTCGGCCTCCTCGAACAGGGCGTTGACCGACTCCGGATGCACGCTGCCGAACACCAGCGCGGTGGTGGTGCCATTGCGCAGGAGTTCCTTGAGGAAGATCTTCGCCACCTGGTCGGCGTGAGCCTTGTCGGCGAACTGCTTCTCGCACGGGAAGGTGTAGGTGTTCAGCCAGTCCAGCAACTGCTCGCCGTAGGAGCCGATCATGCCGGTCTGCGGGAAGTGGATATGGGTGTCGATGAAGCCTGGAGTGATCAGTGCGTCCTGGTAGTGTTCCACGACGATATCGCCAGCCAGGCCCGGCAGCAGCTCGCGGGCATGGCCCAAGGCGCTGATGCGGCCGTCATCGACCACCAGCAGGCCGTCTTCATAGTATTCGCAGGACGCCTCCAGGCCGACCTCGGCGGGGTCGGCGATGCTGTGCAGGATGGCGGCTCGGTAGGCTTTGCGGGTTGCGCTCATGAGGCTCTCGTCAAATGGCTTGGCTGCGCCGGGACGGCGGCAGCAACTGGGCGATGGGGCCTGCGTTGGCGCCAGCGTCATGCTGGCCGAAGCAGGCGTTGTAGGTGGCGATGATTTCCCCGGCGATCGACACGGCGATCTCGATCGGCAGCTTGCCCTTGACCTCGGCCAGGCCCATCGGGCAGCGCATGCGCGCCATCAGCGCGTCTTCGAAGCCGCGCTCGCGCAGGCGGTGCTCGAACTTGACACGCTTGGTCTTCGAGCCGATCAGGCCGAACCAGGTGAAGTCGTTGCGCTTGAGGATCGCGGCGGTCAGCTCCAGGTCCAGCTGGTGGTTGTGGGTCATGACGATGCAGTAGCTGCCGGCGGGTAGGTCGGCGACTTCGTCGACCGGCTCTTCGCTGACGATTTTGCTCACCCCATTGGGGATGACCTCGGGGAATTCCTGTTCGCGCGAATCGATCCAGCGCACCCGGCAGGGCAGCGCGGCGAGCAAGGGTACCAGAGCCCGGCCGACATGGCCCGCGCCGAACACGGCGATCTCGGCCTGCACCCCGGTCATCGGCTCGAACAGCAGCACGGTGGCGCCGCCGCAGCACTGGCCGAGGCTGGCGCCGAGGCTGAAGCGCTCCAGGTGCGGGGTGCTGCGGTGTTCCTCGAGCATCTGCCGGGCGATGTGCAGGGCCTTGAACTCCAGGTGGCCGCCGCCGATGGTGTCGTATAGCGCGCTGGCGCTGACCACCATCTTCGAGCCGGCGTTGCGCGGCGTGGAGCCGCGCTCCTCGATGATGGTCACCAGCACGCAGGGTTCGCCGCGCGCTTGATGCTCGGCGAGGGCGTTGATCCATTGGTGCATGTCTTCAATCCTCCTCGTGCCCTTTGTAGGAGCGGCCTTGTGTCGCGAAAGGGGCGCGAAGCGGCCCCAACATCTGTGCAGCGATGAAGATTTCTGGGGCTGCTACGCAGCCCTTTCGCGACACAAGGCCGTTCCTACAGGGTCCCGCGTTTTCAGTGGGTGACAGTTTCCAAAGCGGGCTCCACAGGCTGCTGCGCAGCCACCGCCTTGCGCATCTGCTCGCAGCCCCACAGCACCCGCTCCGGCGTCGATGGCGCGTCGATGTTCGGTTGTACCCGGTAGTCGGCGATGCTCGCCACCGCATCCTTGATCGCGCACCAGGCGGCGATGCCGAGCATGAATGGCGGCTCGCCCACGGCCTTGGAATGGAACACCGTGTCCTCGGGGTTCTTGCGGTTCTCCACCAGCTTGACCCGCATGTCCAGCGGCATGTCGGCCACCGCCGGGATCTTGTAGCTGGCCGGGCCGTTGGTCATCAGCTTGCCCTTGGCGTTCCACACCAGTTCCTCGGTGGTCAGCCAGCCCATGCCCTGGATGAAGCCGCCTTCCACCTGGCCGATGTCGATGGCCGGGTTCAGCGAGTCTCCCACGTCATGCAGGATGTCGGCGCGCAACATCTTGTACTCGCCGGTCAGGGTGTCGACGATCACTTCCACGCAGGCGGCGCCGAAGGCGTAGTAGTAGAACGGCCGGCCACGGGCCTGGGCACGGTCGTAGAAGATCTTCGGCGTGCGGTAGAAGCCGGTGGTCGACAGCGACACCTGGGCGAAGTACGCCTGCTGCACCAGTTGCTCGAAGCTGATGATCTGCTCGCGCACGCGCACATGGCCGTTGCGGAACTCGACGTCTTCCTCGGTGACGTTGTAATGCCGCGCGGCGAACTCGGTGAGGCGCTTCTTGAGTATCTCGGCGGCATTCTGCGCGGCCTTGCCGTTCAGGTCGGCACCGCTGGAGGCGGCGGTGGGCGAGGTGTTGGGCACCTTGTCGGTGTTGGTGGCGGTGATCTGGATACGGTTGAAGTCCACCTGGAACACCTCTGCCACCACCTGGGCGACCTTGGTGTTCAGGCCCTGGCCCATCTCGGTGCCGCCGTGGTTGAGGTGGATGCTGCCGTCGGTGTAGATGTGGATCAAGGCGCCGGCCTGGTTGAGGAAGGTGGCGGTGAACGAGATGCCGAACTTTACGGGGGTCAGCGCCAGGCCTTTCTTCAGCACCGGGCTGTTGGCGTTGAAGCGACGGATCGACTCGCGGCGCTCGTGGTAGTCGCTGCTGGCCTCCAGTTCGGCGGTCATCTCGTCGAGCATGTTGTGCTCGACGGTCTGGTAGTAGTGGGTGACGTTGCGCTCGGTCTTGCCGTAGTAGTTGGCCTTGCGCACCGCCAGTGGGTCGAGGGCCAGGTGGCGGGCGATATGGTCCATCACCTGCTCGATGGCGACCATGCCCTGCGGCCCGCCGAAACCGCGGTAGGCGGTGTTGGAGGCCGTGTTGGTCTTGCAGCGGTGGCCGTGCACGGTAGCGTCGCCCAGGTAGTAGGCGTTGTCGGAGTGGAACATGGCGCGGTCGACGATTGAGCCGGACAGGTCCGGCGAGTAGCCACAGTTGCCGGCCAGATCGAAATTGATCCCGTGCAGGCGGCCTGTGTCGTCGAAGCCTACGTCGTACTCGACATAGAACGGGTGGCGCTTGCCGGTCATGGTCATGTCCTCGACCCGCGGCAGGCGCATCTTGGTTGGCTGGCCGGTCAGGCGCGCGATCACCGCGCACAGGCAGGCCGGGCTGGCAGCCTGGGTCTCTTTACCGCCGAAACCGCCACCCATGCGGCGCATGTCGACGACGATCTTGTGCATCGGCACGTCGAGCACCTCGGCCACCAGCTTCTGCACCTCGGTGGGGTTCTGCGTGGAGCAGTAGACGATCATGCCGCCGTCTTCGCTGGGCATTACCGAGCTGATCTGGGTTTCCAGGTAGAAGTGCTCCTGGCCACCGATGTGCAGGGTGCCCTGGATACGGTGCGGGGCACTGGCCAATGCAGCGGCCGAGTCGCCGCGCTGGTGGGTGTGGCTGTCGAGCACGAAGTGCTTCTTGCGCAGGGCCTCGACCACGTCGAGCACTGGCTCCAGGTCTTCGTACTCGACGATGGCGGCCATGGCGGCGCGGCGGGCGGTGTCCAGGTCGCGGGCGGCCACGGCGAGTACCGGCTGGCCGAAGAACTCGACCTTGTCGATGGCCAGCAGCGGGTCGCCGGCGACCACTGGGCCGATGTCCTTGAGGCCTGGGATGTCTTCATGGGTGATGGCGATACGCACGCCTTCGAACTGGTAGCAGGGCGTGGTGTCGATGCGCAGGATACGCGCGTGGGCGCGGTCGGCGGTGCGCGCATAGACGTGCAACTGGTTGGGGAATTCCAGGCGGTCGTCGATGTACACCGCCTCGCCGGCCACGTGCTTGTCGGCGCTATCGTGCTTGAGGCTGCGGCCGACCCCGGTGGTCAGGCCCTGGCTGAACAATGCGGCCATCTCGGCCTGGCTCTTGACGGCGTGATGGTTAGACATAGGCGTTCACCCGGGTTTCGATGTGCGGTGTTTGCAGTTCGATGAAGTACTTGCGCAGCAGGTTCTGCGCGGTCAGCAGGCGGTACTCGCGGCTGGCGCGGAAGTCGCTGAGCGGGGTGAAGTCCTCGGCCAGGGCCTGGCAGGCGCGTTCGACGCTGGCCTGGTTCCAGGGCTTGCCGCGCAGCGCGGCTTCGCAGGCGCGGGCGCGTTTCGGGATTGCCGCCATGCCGCCAAAGGCGATGCGCACGCCGCTGACCACGCCGTTGTCGAGGCTCAGGTTGAATGCCGCGCACACCGCGGAGATATCGTCATCCAGGCGCTTGGACACCTTATAGGCGCGGAACGTCCAGTCGTTGCTGGCGCGCGGCACGATGATCTTCTCGATGAACTCGCTGTCCTGGCGCGCGGTGATGCGGTAGTCGATGAAGTAGTCCTCCAGCGCCAGGGTGCGTTGGCGCTCGCCCTGGCGCAGGACGATCTGCGCATCCAGGGCGATCAGCAGGGGCGGCGAATCGCCGATCGGCGAGGCGTTGCCAATGTTGCCGCCCAGGGTGCCCTGGTTGCGGATCTGCAGCGAGGCGAAGCGGTGCAGCAGGGCGCCGAAGTCGGGGTATTCCTCGTTGAGCGCGGCGTAGCAGTCGGTCAGCGGGGTGGCGGCGCCGATCTCCAGGTGGCTGGCGCGCTTGTCGATGCGCTTGAGCTCGGCGACATGGCCGACGTAGATCATCACCGGCAAGGTGCGGTGGAACTGGGTGACCTCCAGGGCCAGGTCGGTGCCGCCGGCCAGCAGCCGGGCTTCGGGGTGCGAGCTGTACAGCTCGGCCAGGTCGGCCACGGTCAGCGGCACCAGGCAGCGCTTGTCGCCGCTGTTGAGCTCGCCGGTCTGTTGTGGGGCGATGGCCTTGAGGCGGGCGATGGTCTGTGCCTGTTGGGCGTCGAACTGGTCGCGGCAGGGGCGCGCGCAGCTCTGTTCGGCGGCGTCGAGGATCGGCCGGTAGCCGGTGCAACGGCACAGATTGCCAGCCAGTGCTTCCTGGGCCTGGTGCAGGTCGTGGCCGCTGCTGTTCTTCTGCAAGGCGAACAGCGACATGACGAAGCCTGGGGTGCAGAAGCCGCATTGCGAGCCATGGCAGTCGGCCATGGCCTGTTGCACGCTGTGCAGTTCGCCCTGGTGCTTGAGGCCCTCGACGCTGATCAGCTGTTTTCCGTGCAGCGACGAGACGAACGTCAGGCATGAGTTCAGGCTGCGGTAGCGGATGCTGTCGCTGCCCTGTTCGTCCTGTAGCAGTTCGCCGACGACCACGGTACAGGCGCCGCAGTCGCCGCTGGCGCAGCCTTCCTTGGTGCCGGGCTTGCCCAGGTGCTCGCGCAGGTATTGCAGCACCGTCATGTTCGGGTCCAGGGCGTGCTCGCTGCGCAGCTCCTGGTTGACGAGAAACTGGATCACGGGGGAGGGCCTCGCAATGGTTTTATTGTTGTTCGGGCGGACTCTAAGCAACGCTTGACCTTGTGGTCAATGATTTTCTGACCCAAAGGTCAAGATTTTGCTCGAGCCCTTTCCAAACCGCCTCATCGAGCCTTTTCCCAAGCATAGTTCGCGGCGTGGCCCACGCTCGACCCGACAGTCGCACAAAGCACCTCGTCGCGCTGCGCGAGCGCAGGGCAAGTGCGCTACAATCGCGCCCTTGTGCACAGCTACCCAGATCGCGAAGGAAAACCATGACGTTCAAGGCGCCGGACAGCCTCTCCGAGCAAATTGCCCACTACCTGGCCGAGCGGATCATCCGCGGCGAACTCGCACCCGGCGAGCGCATCCAGGAGCAGAAGGTCACCCAGGCCCTCAACGTCAGCCGCGGCTCGGTGCGCGAGGCGCTGCTGATCCTCGAACGTCGCCACCTGGTGGCGATCCTGCCGCGTCGCGGCGCCCATGTGACCGAGCTGGACGAAAATAGCGTGCGCAGCCTGTGCACCCTGATGGGCGAGTTCTACATCTTGCTGGGCAACGCCGTCGCCGAGCATTGGCGCAGCGACAGCGACCTGCGCCCGTTCCTGGAGATCCAGCAGCGTTTGCAGCAGGCCCACGTCGGCAAGGACATCAAGGCCTTCGTCGCCGACAGTTTCGCGGTGATGCGCGCGGCTTATCCGTTCGCCAACAACCCGTACCTGCAGGAGACCGTCGAGAACCTGCAGCCGGCCATGAGCCGTGCCTATTACCTGGCCCTCGACCAGCGCCAGGCCAGCATGGTCGACTACCTCACCCTGTTCGCCAGCCTGCTCGAGGCGGTGGTCGCCCGCGACCTGCCGCGCATCCGCGAGGTCCTCACCGCCTATTGCCAGCGCAGCTGCGAGCTGGTGCTGGCGGCGCTGGCGCGAGCCTGAAGCCATGCGCCTGAAGTGCATTCGCCTGGCCGGGTTCAAGTCGTTCGTCGACCCGACCACCGTCAACTTCCCCAGCAACATGGCGGCGGTGGTCGGCCCTAATGGCTGCGGCAAGTCCAACATCATCGACGCGGTACGCTGGGTGATGGGCGAGAGTTCGGCGAAGAACCTCCGTGGCGAGTCGATGACCGACGTCATCTTCAATGGCTCCACCAGCCGCAAGCCGGTCAGCCAGGCGAGCATCGAGCTGGTGTTCGACAACAGCGACAACAGCCTGGTGGGCGAGTACGCCGCTTATGCCGAGATCTCGATCCGGCGCAAGGTCACCCGTGACGGTCAAAACACCTATTACCTGAACGGCACCAAGTGCCGGCGCCGGGATATCACCGATATCTTCCTCGGCACCGGCCTGGGGCCGCGCAGCTACTCGATCATCGAGCAGGGCATGATCAGCAAGCTGATCGAGGCCAAGCCCGAGGAACTGCGCAACTTCATCGAGGAAGCGGCGGGGATCTCCAAGTACAAGGAGCGCCGCCGCGAAACCGAAAACCGCATTCGCCGCACCCAGGAAAACCTGGCGCGCCTGACCGACCTGCGCGAGGAGCTGGAGCGCCAGCTCGAACGTCTGCACCGCCAGGCCCAGGCTGCCGAGAAGTACCGCGAGTACAAGGCCCAGGAACGTCAGCTCAAGGCGCGCCTGTCGGCCTTGCGCTGGCGTGAACTGGATGCCCGCGTGCGTCAGCGAGAGACGGTCATTGGCGACCAGGAGATCGCCTTCGAGGCGCTGGTGGCCGAGCAGCGCAACGCCGACGCCAGCATCGAGCGCTTGCGCGATGGCCATCACGAGTTGTCCGAGCATTTCAATCAGGTGCAGGGCCGTTTCTATTCGGTGGCCGGTGATATTGCCCGGGTCGAGCAGAGCATCCAGCATGGCCAGCAGCGCCTGCGCCAGTTGCAGGACGACCTCAAGGAAGCCGAGCGCACCCGCCTGGAAACCGAGTCGCACCTGGGGCACGACCGCACCTTGCTGGCGACCCTCGGCGAAGAATTGGCGATGCTCGAACCGGAGCAGGAGCTGACCCTGGCCGCAGCCGAGGAGGCCGCCGCGACCCTGGAGGAAGCTGAGCTTGGCATGCATGGCTGGCAAGAGCAGTGGGACGGTTTCAACACCCGCTCCGCCGAGCCGCGCCGCCAGGCCGAGGTGCAGCAGGCGCGCCTGGCGCAGCTCGAATCCAGCCTGGAGCGCCTGGCCGAGCGCCAGCGCAAGCTCGGCGAGGAGGGCGAGCAGCTCGGTGGTGATACCCAGGACACCGAGACGTTCGATCTGGGCGAGCAAGTGGCCAGCAGCGAGTTGCTGCTCGAGGAGCTGCACCTGCAAGAGCAGCAGGTGGTCGAGCGCCTGGAAGGGTTGCGCGAACAATTGCAGCAGACCAGCCAGGCGCAACAGCAACAGCAGGGTGATCTGCAGCGCCTGGGCGGGCGCCTGGCCTCGCTGGAGGCCTTGCAGCAGGCTGCGTTGGAGCCCGGTGTAGGGGCCGCCGACTGGCTGCGCGCCCAGGGCCTGGAGCAGTGCCCGCGCCTGGCCGAGGGGCTGCGGGTCGAGCCCGGCTGGGAGCTGGCGGTGGAAACGGTGCTTGGCGCAGACCTGCAGGCCGTGTTGCTGGACGACTTCGCCGGCCTGGACTTCGCCGCGCTGGAGCAGGGCGATCTGCGCCTGCTGCTGGCCGTGGACGAGGGCTCGCGCGTTGCCGGCAGCCTGCTCGACAAGGTCGAGGGGCGGGCCGATCTGTCGGCCTGGCTGGGGCAGGTCAGGCCGGTTGAAACGCTGGAGCAGGCGTTGGCGCAGCGGGCGTCGCTGGCTGCTGGGCAAAGCCTGGTCAGCCGCGACGGATACTGGGTCGGGCGGCATTTCCTGCGGGTCAGCCGCGGGGGTGAGTCCCAGGGCGGCGTGCTGGCCAGGGGCCAGGAAATCGAACGCCTGGCCCAGGAGCAACTGGAGCAGGAGGCGTCGCTCGAACAGCTTGACGAGCAACTGCAGCGCCTGCGTGAACAACAGCTCGACCTGGAGGAGCAGCGCGAGCAGTTGCGCCGTCGCAGCCAGGACGAGAGCCGCCAGCACGGTGAGCTCAAGGCGCGCCTGTCGGCTGGCCGAGCCCGGGCCGAACAGCTCGAACTGCGCCGCCGACGCTTGCACGAAGAATTGGCCGAGCTCCAGGAGCAGCGCGCCCTGGAGCACGAGCAGTTGGGCGAGGCGCGCCTGCTGTTGCAGGAGTCACTCGACCTGATGGCCCAGGACACCGAGCAGCGCGAGCAACTGATGGCGCGCCGCGACACCCTGCGCGAAGGCCTTGACCGGGTCCGCCAGGAAGCCCGCCAGCATAAGGATCACGCCCATCAACTGGCCGTGCGCCTGGGCTCGCTGCGCGCCCAGCACGACTCCACCCGCCAGGCCCTCGAGCGCCTGGAGCAGCAGGCCGCGCGCCTGAGCGAGCGCCAGGAACAACTGAACCTGAATCTGGAGGAGGGCGAGGCGCCGCTCGAAGAGCTGCGCCTGAAGCTCGAGGAGCTGCTCGAGCGACGCATGAGTGTCGATGAGCAGATGCGCCAGGCCCGCCTGCACATGGACGAGGCCGACCGCGAACTGCGCGATGCCGAACGCCGCCGCACCCAGGCCGAACAGCAGTCGCAGATGCTGCGCGGCCAGTTGGAGCAACAGCGTCTGGAGTCCCAGGGGCTGGATGTGCGGCGCAAGACCCTGCAGGAACAATTGCTGGCCGACGGCTACGATCTTCAGGGCGTGCTCGCCACGCTCGAGGCCGATGCCAGCGAGCAAGGCACCGAGCAGGAGCTGGAGCAACTCGAGGCGCGTATTCAGCGCCTGGGCGCGATCAACCTGGCGGCCATCGAGGAGTACGAACAGCAGTCCGAGCGCAAGCGCTATCTGGATGCCCAGGACGCCGACCTGGTCGAGGCGCTCGATACCCTGGAAAACGTCATTCGCAAGATCGACAAGGAAACCCGTAACCGCTTCAAGGATACCTTTGATCAGATAAATGCCGGATTACAGGCACTTTTCCCAAAAGTTTTCGGTGGCGGCAGCGCTTATCTGGAACTGACGGGCGAAGATCTACTCGATACAGGGGTGACGATCATGGCGCGCCCGCCGGGCAAGAAGAACAGCACCATCCATTTGCTGTCCGGCGGCGAGAAGGCATTGACGGCACTGGCACTGGTGTTCGCCATCTTCAAGCTGAATCCGGCGCCGTTCTGCATGCTCGACGAGGTCGACGCGCCGCTGGACGACGCCAACGTTGGCCGCTATGCGCGACTGGTGAAGGAAATGAGCGAAACCGTGCAGTTCATCTACATCACCCATAACAAGATTGCCATGGAGATGGCGGATCAACTGATGGGGGTGACCATGCACGAGCCGGGTTGTTCACGTCTTGTAGCAGTTGATGTGGAAGAGGCCATGGCCATGGTTGACACATGAGGTGTATGAAAGAGGTCGATCTTGTAGGCAATTTCCTCGGCAGATGCGACAGACGGTGTAAAGTTGCCTTTGGTCGTGCTAGCTTTATGTCACTTGTTTTTTGCGTGGGTAAAACGCCTGTCAGAACATAGAGTTGGCGCCACGTGTTAAAGGCCTTTGAAGCCTTTGTTTTCAAGCATATTTTTTATAGAGGCACGGGATTACATGGAAATCGGTCTGCGCGAGTGGCTGATCGTCATCGGCATCATTGTCATCGCCGGTATTCTTTTCGACGGCTGGCGCCGCATGCGCGGCGGCAAGGGCAAGTTGAAATTCCGTCTGGACCGTAGCTACGCCAACGTTCCGGACGATGAGGGCAGCGCCGAGGTGCTTGGCCCTGCACGTGTGCTGGATACCCATAAAGAGCCCGAGCTGGACGAAAGCGACCTGCCCTCGGTGAGCGCGCCCGCGCGTGAACGCGAGCGTGAGCGCGAAGCCAAGCCGGCCAAGGCCGCCAAGCGTGGCAAACGCAACAACAGCGAACCGCAGCAGGGTGACCTGAACCTGGCCGCCGAGCCGCGCGAGCCCGACCTGTTCGACGAAGGCCGCGACGAGCTCGCCGCCGACAGCAAGCGCAATGGCAGCTTCGCCACAGCCAGCACCCCGGCCAAGGAGCTGCCGCCCGCCGAGGAGGTGCTGGTGATCAGCGTGATCTCCCGTGATGAAGGCGGCTTCAAGGGCCCTGCCTTGCTGCAGAACATCCTGGAAAGCGGCCTGCGCTTCGGCGACATGGACATCTTCCACCGTCACGAGAGCATGGCCGGTCACGGCGAAGTGCTGTTCTCCATGGCCAACGCGGTCAAGCCAGGGGTGTTCGACCTGGACGACATCGACCACTTCAGCACCCGTGCCGTGAGCTTTTTCCTCGGCCTGCCGGGCCCGCGTCACCCCAAGCAGGCGTTCGACGTGATGGTCGCCGCCGCCCGCAAGCTGGCCCATGAGCTCGATGGCGAACTCAAGGACGACCAGCGCAGCGTGCTGACCGCCCAGACCATCGAGCACTACCGCCAGCGCATCGTCGAGTTCGAGCGCCGCGCGCTGACCCAGAAACGCTGATGTACCCGAGCGAGTGGGCCTTGCCTCGCCCACTTCGCGATGATTCAAGCAAAAGAGCAGCCTGGGGCTGCTCTTTTGCTTTGCAAGAGAAGACGAAGAATGAACGCCGAATCCCGAATCCATGAGTTGCGTGCCGAGCTCGACCAGCACAACTACCGCTATTACGTGCTCGATGAGCCCAGCGTGCCGGACGCCGAATATGATCGCCTGTTCAGGGAGCTCAAGGCGCTGGAGGCCGAGCACCCGCACCTGGTGACCCCAGATTCACCGACCCAGCGCGTCGGCGGCGCGGCGCTTGCCGCGTTCAGCCAGGTACGTCATGAAATTCCCATGCTCAGCCTGGGCAATGCCTTCGAGGAAGACGACCTGCGCGATTTCGACCGCCGCGTGGTCGAGGGCCTGGACCTGCCGGGCGGCGACTTGTTCGCCACCCGCGCCGCCGTCGACTACAGCTGCGAGCCCAAGCTCGACGGCCTGGCGGTGAGCCTGCTGTACCGCGATGGCCAGCTGGTGCAAGGGGCCACCCGTGGCGACGGCAGCACCGGCGAGGACATCAGCGCCAACGTGCGTACCGTGCGCAACATCCCGCTGAAGTTGCAGGGGCAGGGCTGGCCGACGGTACTGGAAGTGCGGGGCGAGGTGTACATGAGCAAGGCCGGTTTCGACCGGCTCAATGCCGCCCAGGCCGAGGCCGGCGGCAAGACCTTCGCCAACCCGCGCAACGCCGCCGCCGGCAGCTTGCGCCAACTGGAC
This sequence comes from Pseudomonas sp. RIT623, assembly GCF_004519305.1. Classification (GTDB taxonomy): domain Bacteria; phylum Pseudomonadota; class Gammaproteobacteria; order Pseudomonadales; family Pseudomonadaceae; genus Aquipseudomonas. The sequence goes on from NZ_SOZA01000040.1 coordinate 23,916, forward strand.
TCGAAGATCACCGCCAGTCGCCCGCTGGAGTTCTGCTGCTATGGCGTTGGCCAGGTGTCCGAGCCGTTCGGCGACAGCCATATCGACATTCTCGAGAAGCTCAAGACCTGGGGCCTGCCGATCAGCCGCGAGCTGCGTCACGCCGCCGGGATCGAGGAGTGCCTGGCCTATTACCGCGATATCGGCGCCCGTCGCAACGACTTGCCCTACGAGATCGACGGCGTGGTGTTCAAGGTCAATGCCCTGGCCGCGCAGCGCGAACTGGGCTTCCGCGCCCGTGAGCCGCGCTGGGCCATCGCCCACAAGTTCCCGGCCATGGAAGAGCTCACCGAGGTGCTCGATGTCGAGTTCCAGGTCGGCCGTACTGGCGCGGTGACTCCGGTGGCCCGCCTCAAGCCGGTCAAGGTCGCCGGGGTCACGGTGTCCAATGCCACCTTGCACAACATGGACGAGATCGCTCGCCTGGGCCTGCGCATTGGCGACACGGTGATCATCCGCCGGGCCGGTGACGTGATCCCCCAGGTAATGCAGGTGGTGCTCGAGCGTCGCCCCGCGCATGCCCGCGCGGTCGAGGTGCCGAGCAGTTGCCCGGTGTGCGGCTCGCAGGTCGAGCGCACCCAGCTGGTCAAGCGCAGCAAGGGCAAGGAAACCACCAGTGAAGGCGCGGTGTACCGCTGCGTCGGGCGCCTGAGCTGCGCTGCCCAGCTCAAGCAGGCGATCATCCACTACGTGTCGCGCCGGGCCATGGATATCGACGGCCTGGGCGAGAAGAGCGTCGAGCAGTTGGTCGATGAGAACCTGATTCGCTCGCCAGCCGACCTCTACCAGCTCGCGTTCGAGCAGGTGGTCGCTCTCGAAGGTTTCGCCGAGGTCTCCAGCCGCAAGTTGCTGGAGGCCATCGAAGCCAGCAAGCGCCCGAGCCTGGCGCGCTTCATCTACGCCCTGGGCATCCCTGACGTGGGCGAGGAAACCGCCAAGGTGCTGGCGCGCTCGCTGGGCAGCCTGGCGCGGGTGCAGGTGGCCTTGCCGCAAGTGCTCACCTACCTGCCGGACATCGGCCTGGAAGTCGCCCACGAGATCCACAACTTCTTCGAGGACGAGCACAACCGCGCGGTGATCAGGCAATTGCTCGAGAGCGGCATGCAGTTGCAGGAGGAGGGCGAGCTGGCTGCCGAATTCGCGGCCAGCACCACCCTGGCCGGCATGCTCGCCAAGCTCGATATCCCGTCGGTGGGGCCCACCGGGGCCGAGAAGCTGGTCGACAAGCTGGGCACCCTGGACAAGATCATTGCCGCCGACGGCATCGACCTGCGCCAGGCCTTGAATACCAAGGCGGCCGACGGCGTGCGCGAGTTCTTCAAGGTCGAGGCCAACCAGCAGTTGGCCCGTGCCATCGAGGCCCAGTTGCTGGACTTCGGCATGCACTGGTCGTGCGAGAAGAAGACCGCCGAGGGCCTGCCCCTGGCCGGCCAGACCTGGGTACTGACTGGTACCCTGGAGCGCATGAGCCGCGATATCGCCAAGGACAAGCTGGAAAGCCTGGGAGCCAAGGTGGCGGGCTCGGTGTCCGGCAAGACCCACTGCGTGGTCGCCGGCCCCGGCGCTGGCTCCAAGCTGGCCAAGGCCGCTGAGCTGGGTGTTGCGGTGATGGACGAGGAGGCATTCGTGGGCTTCCTGGCGGAGCGCGGTATCAGCGTCTGAACCCGCTGGCCTTGTCGCGGGGCCAGCCCGCTCCCACAAGTCCTTGAGAAATGATGGTTTTTTCACGATCAAAGGTTGTAACTTCGCCCTGGCGCTGTACAATGGCGCGGCTCGTCACTTGGCGAGCCGTCGTGGTGGCCCCATCGGTCCCCCCGCATTGATTACCCGTTAACCTGGTCAGGCCCGGAAGGGAGCAGCCATAGCGGGAACATCGAGTGCCGGGGTGTGGCTGGTGGGGCCGCCTCCATTTCAGGCCCGCTAAAGCTCATGGTGCCTGCCGCGTCAGCCCTTCTTACGTCTGCATACGTCTTCGCACCTGCACAAAGCAGCGTGTGGCCTTATCATGCATCCCAGCGTTTCAGTCCGTTCGGCCAGGAGATAGCGACCGTGGAACATGTCGACGAGCTCACCCGCCAGAAAATCCGTGAGTGGCAACTGCGCCGCCTGGAAATCAAGGACCAGATGGCCGCCCAGCCCGAGCGTGTGCTGGAGCTGTCGCAGGTGCTCGACCAGATGGAAGAGGAGCATGAGCGGATTCTCGAGGAGGCAACCCCGCCGGCCAGCGTGACGCCCAACGCCACGCCACTCGAGCTGCACCTGCAGGTCTCGGCGAAGAATGCGCGAGATCTGCGCAAGTTGCTCGAGCTGGCCTTGCACGAACTCGATGACGCCCTGGCCGAGCCTCGGCCGGGCAGCCAATGCGCCGACATGGCCGGCTCGCTCGGCGCCTACCGCTTCACGCTGAGCGCCGAGCCCGGCGAATCCTGAATGTTTGCCCGGAACCTGCGCCCTCATGCAGCCTGAACACTTCGACTTTTCCTGTCCGGTCTATTTGCCGGTGACCGCCGAGGTCTGCCAGGGGCTGTTGCAGGCCGAAGGCGCGCCCGCGCTCGAGGCCCTGAGCGAGCCCGAACTCGCCGCGTTGCTGGTGATCCAGAACCTGGCCCAGGGCGGCGCCAAGGTCGATGCGCTGGCCGCCGAGAAGGTGCTGGGGCGGTTGCTGGCCTGGGCAGTGGACGGGCCGCATTCGGCCGATGTCGGCCTGTTGTCGGAGGCGCGCCGACTGTTCGATGCGCGCAAGCTGTACTTCGGCCTTGAGGTAATCAAGGGCTCCCGGCTGCGCCTGCTCGATGCCGAACAGGTACGGGCGCGGGCCTACCTGCTGGCGGACGGCAAGTGGGATTTCGCTTTCCGTATCCGTCTGCAGCAAGACGGCGACCCGTTCAGCCAGCAGGTGACCACGGGCTTCGACAAGGAGCGCTGGCTGACCGTCGAACAGGACAAGCTGCTCAAGTTGGTGCGCGCCAACCTTGATGAAGACCTGCATGTGCAAGGTTATGCCGGGATCGGCAAGAGCTACCTGCTCGGCGCGCTGATGGACTGCCTGCCGCGGGGGCGGGTGCTGGCCCTGGCGCGCACGCCGGCCAAGCTGGGTGCCCTGCGCCAGCGCATGGGGCTGGATGCCCAGGCCAGGGTCGGCATGACCTTCGGCCAGTTCGCCCGCGCGCTGCTCAAGGAGGCCCGGCCGGCGGCCAAGGCGTCGCCGCGGGGGCCGGGCAAGCGCCGCCTGGCCGAAGAGCTGGGCATCGTCGGGCTACGCCAGTACGACGCCGAGCATGCCCTGGATATCTGCCTTGAAGTGCTGCAACGCTACTGCGAGTCGCGGGACTACAGCCTGTCGAACCGCCACTTGCCGTTCTTTCGCCAGGCGCTGTCGGCCCTCGATGCGCAGGTGTTGCTGGAGTACGCCAGCCGGCTGTGGCGCTACCTGGAGGCGAACCCGGCCTGGGGCGCGCAGACCGGCTTCGAGGCTCTGCTGCTGATCAAGCGCGCGAGTTTGGCCGGTTGCAGCGTGCCCGGGCGTTTCAGCCATGTGATCATCGATGAGAGCCAGGATGTGCCGGCGTCGCTGCTGCAAACCATCGAGCGCGGCCGCCAGGTGCTGATCACCCTGGGTGATGAATACCAGAAGGCCAGTGGCGAGGTGGTGCGCCGCGAGCGCCAGGTGCGGCACAAGGACATGGCGTTCGCCGTGCGCTCCGGGCGCCAGGTCGAGCGCCTGATCAACCCGTTGATTGGCGTGCACTCGCAAAAATCCAAGGTGGCCTTCGAGGCGGCGGACGCCGTGGATGTCGGGATAGAGCACTTCCCTGAAGGTTTTGTGCCGCCCGAGGGTTGCGTGGTGCTGACAGCCTCGCGTTGGGACACCATGCGCTGGGCCATGGAACTGGTCGATTGCAACTGCCTGCTGAGCTTCCCCGACTGGCCCGACATGCGCCGCTTCATGGCCACGGCAGTCAGCCTGTTCAGGTCGGCGTTCCATGCCACGGGGCCGGATGCCGAGGGTCAGCACGGCTATTTTGCCCATCTGCTCGATTGGCGGCAGGTGCGTGAGTCGGAGCGCTTCGATGCGTCGTTCCAGTGGGTCGAGGCGCGCCTGGAAGCCGGGTTCAAGCTGGCCGACCTGACCCTGCTCGATGCCCGGGTCGCGGATCGGCGGGGCAGCCTTACCCTGATGCAGGCCGAGGAGGCCGGCGGGCTGGAGTTCGACCAGGTGCTGCTGACGCCAGAGTTGATGACCACCCAGCGCTTCAAGGATGCCTACGCCTTCGATGTGCGGATCTGCGCGGTGTATATCGCCTTGTCGCGGGCGCGCCGGCAGTTGTACCTGCCGTACGATGTGCAGGAGTGGATCGACTACCACAAGAGCCAGCCGTTTCGCGAGTTGCACGGTTACTGAGGCTTGCTGGATGGGGCCTGGGAGCGCCCCGCGATACCGGCGAAGGCGCTGCCAGCCATCGCGGGGCGGGTTTCAGGCCTTGGCGGCTAATCTGCCGCGCTTGCCCTGGCTGGCCGATACCTGCATCAAGCGCTGGAATGTCGGGCAGTGCAGATGATGCGCTTCGGGGCAGGCCGCTGCATGGCGCAACCCTTTGCTCATGGCTTGCAAGCGTCGGACCTTGTGGTCGATCTCGTCGGCCTTGGCCAGCAACATCTGCCGGTCGACCTGCTGCTCAACGAGCATCGCCGCCACCTCGTCCAGGGAGAACCCGGCTGCCTGGCCGAGGGCGATCAGTGCCAGGCGTTCTGCTGTGTCGGCTGGAAACTGTCGGCGCTGACCGCGGCCGGCCAGTGACTTGAGCAGTCCCTTGTTCGCGTAATAACGCAGTGTCGACGCAGGCACCCCGGTGCGCCGGGCGACATCGGCAATGTCCATGGCAATCCCCCTTGACTTGAAGTCGACTTCAACTTGCATGCTGCTTGGCAGGTACCTTTTCGTCAACTTGCCAAGGACTTTCACCGTGACTACCTCACTCCTCGTTCTCTGCATCGTGCTGGTCGGTATCGGCGCGACCCTGGTCATGGACCTGTGGACCTGGCTGCTCAAGCGCCTGGGCGTTACCACCCTGAACTACGCGATGATCGGCCGCTGGGCCGGGCATCTGCTGCAGGGGCGCTGGCGTCATGTGGCGATCGGCAAGGCCGCGCCAGTACGCGGCGAGCTCGGCTGGGGCTGGCTGATCCACTATGCCACCGGGCTGGCGTTCGCCCTGTTGCTGGTGGCCATGGTTGGGGAGCCCTGGCTGCGCGCACCGAGCCTGTGGCCAGCATTGCTGGTCGGGGCGGTGACCGTACTGGTGCCCTTGTGCGTCGTGCAACCGGCTCTGGGCGCCGGTTACTTCGCGGCGAACACCCCGGCGCCGCTGCGTAGTTGCCTGCGCAGCCTGGCGACGCACTGCGTGTTTGGCGTTGGGCTGTTCCTTAGCGCCTGGGCCCTGGCCTGGTGCCTGCGGGGGTAGGCGGACAGGGCAGGAGGGCTTGGCGCCTTGGCGGTCTGTCCAGGCTTGCGCCTGGACGACAACGGCAGGGTGCAATTTTGGCCCCGCTCCGCTAGCATTAGCGCTCTTTCCGCCCGCTCCGGTCACGATGGTTTTTTGATGAGTTATCAGGTTCTTGCACGTAAATGGCGTCCGCGCTCGTTCCGCGAAATGGTCGGCCAGACCCATGTGCTCAAGGCTTTGATCAACGCCCTGGACAACCAGCGCCTGCACCACGCCTATCTGTTCACCGGCACCCGTGGCGTAGGCAAGACCACCATCGCGCGGATCATCGCCAAGTGCCTGAACTGCGAGACCGGCATCACCTCGACGCCCTGCGGCACCTGCTCGGTATGCCGGGAGATCGACGAGGGCCGCTTCGTCGACCTGATCGAGATCGACGCCGCCAGCCGCACCAAGGTCGAGGACACCCGCGAACTGCTCGACAACGTGCAGTATGCCCCCAGCCGCGGGCGCTTCAAGGTCTACCTGATCGACGAAGTGCACATGCTTTCCACCCACTCGTTCAACGCCCTGTTGAAGACGCTGGAAGAGCCGCCGCCCTACGTCAAGTTCATCCTCGCCACCACCGACCCGCAAAAGTTGCCGGCAACCATCCTGTCGCGCTGCTTGCAGTTCTCGCTGAAGAACATGAGCCCGGAGCGCGTGGTCGAACACCTTAGCCACGTGCTGGGCGCCGAGAACGTGCCGTTCGAGGACGATGCCCTGTGGCTGCTCGGGCGCGCCGCCGACGGCTCGATGCGCGACGCCATGAGCCTGACCGACCAAGCCATTGCCTTCGGTGAAGGGCGAGTGCTGGCGGCCGATGTGCGGGCGATGCTCGGCACCCTCGATCATGGCCAGGTGTACGGCGTGCTCCAGGCGCTGCTCGAGGGCGATGCCCGGGCGCTGCTGGAGGCGGTGCGTGACCTGGCCGAGCAAGGCCCGGACTGGAACGGCGTGCTCTCGGAAATGCTCAACGTGCTGCACCGGGTGGCCATTGCCCAGGCGCTGCCGGAGGCCGTCGACAACGGCCAGGGCGACCGCGACCGAGTGCTGGCGCTGGCTCAGGCCCTGCCGGCCGAAGACGTGCAGTTCTATTACCAGATGGGCCTGATTGGCCGTCGTGACCTGCCATTGGCGCCGGACCCACGTGGCGGCTTCGAAATGGTCCTGCTGCGCATGCTGGCGTTCCGTCCGGCCGATGCCGACGATGCGCCGAAGCCGGTGCTAAAGCCGGTGGGGATCAGCCAGGCCACAGCTGATCCAACCACACCGGTGGCAGCGGCGGCTGCTGTCGTCACGTCGCCAGTGGTGCCCGTTGCCGTGCCGGCGCCCGCCGAGGTTGTCGAAGCGGCCCCCGTGGCAGCGGTGCCAGCGCCCGCGGCGGTTGAGCCAGCGACGCCAGAGCCCGTCTCTGAACCGGTGGTGCTGCCGGCAGCGGTCGAGGAAGTCGTCGACTTGCCGTGGGAAGAGCCTGTCGCCGCGCCTGTGCCAGTGGCTATCGAACCTGAGCCTGAGCCTGAGCCTGAGCCGCCTGCCGCCGAACCGGCGCACTACCAGCCCGACGATGACGCGCCGCCGTTCGACCCGTCCGCCTACAGCCCGGCGGGCATGGAGCGCGATGACGAACCGCCAGGCGATGAGGATTACTACACCCCGGACAGCGACCCGGCCGGTTTCAGCTATCTGGACGAACTCGCCGAGCACGTCCAGGAAGAGCCCCCTGCCCAGGCGCCTGAACCCTTGCCCGCCGCTCAGCCGGCCACCGGTCTGGCCCTGCAATGGCTGGAATTATTCCCACAGTTGCCTGTCTCTGGGATGACAGGCAACATCGCCGCCAACTGTACCCTGATCGCCACCGAGGGCGACGATTGGCTGCTGCACCTGGACCCAGGCCAGGGCGCGCTGTTCAATGCCACCCAGCAACGGCGCCTGAACGACGCGCTCAACCAGCTGCTGGGGCGTAGCATCAACCTGAGCATCGAGTTGATCCGCCCCGAGCAGGAAACCCCGGCCCAGGCTGCAGCGCGCAAGCGCGCCAACCGCCAGCGCGACGCCGAAGTATCGATCGAGCAGGATCCGCTCATCCAGCAGATGATTCGGCAGTTCGGCGCGACGGTACGACAGGATACTATTGAGCCTGTAGACGCCCTGGTCAGCCAGGGTCAATGACGGATAACCATGCGGCCGGCCACGGGGCGGGCCGCATCACATGACCCAATCGAGGTACACCCCATGATGAAAGGTGGCATGGCCGGCCTGATGAAGCAGGCCCAGCAGATGCAGGAAAAGATGCAGAAAATGCAGGAAGAACTGGCCAATGCGGAAGTCACCGGCCAGTCCGGTGGCGGTCTGGTCAGCGTGGTGATGACCGGTCGTCACGACGTCAAGCGCGTCAGCATCGACCAGAGCCTGATGTCGACCGACGCTGACGACAAGGAAGTGCTCGAGGACCTGATCGCCGCGGCCCTGAACGACGCCGTGCGCAAGATCGAGCAGAGCAGCCAGGAGAAGATGGGCGGTATGACCGCCGGCATGCAGCTGCCGCCTGGTTTCAAGATGCCGTTCTGATCGACGGCTTGCGTCATTAAGGGGAGCAACGGCCCAGCGGTCGTTGCTCCCTTGTTCATTCTGATTCCTGAATTGGCAGGCCCGCATACATGAGCTTCAGCCCCTTGATCCGCCAACTGATCGACGCCCTGCGCATCCTGCCCGGCGTTGGCCAGAAAACCGCCCAGCGCATGGCCCTGCAGCTGCTCGAACGCGACCGCAGCGGCGGTGCGCGCCTGGCCCAGGCCCTGAGCCAGGCCATGGACGGCGTTGGTCATTGCCGCCAGTGCCGCACCCTGACCGAGCAGGAACTGTGCCCGCAATGCGCCGACCCGCGCCGCGACGACACGCAGTTGTGCGTGGTCGAAGGGCCGATGGATGTCTATGCGGTGGAGCAGACCGGCTACCGCGGTCGCTATTTCGTGCTCAAGGGGCACCTGTCGCCGCTTGACGGCCTGGGCCCTGATGCCATTGGCATTCCGCAGCTGATGGCGCGGATCGAGGAGCAGGGCACCTTCAGCGAGGTGATCCTGGCGACCAATCCGACAGTGGAAGGGGAAGCGACGGCGCATTACATTGCCCAACTGCTGACCGAGAAAGGCCTGGCGGCCACGCGCATCGCCCATGGCGTACCCTTGGGCGGCGAGCTGGAGCTGGTCGATGGCGGGACCCTTGCCCACGCCTTCGCCGGGCGTCGGCCAATTTCTCTGTAGGTCTTGCAAGGCATCGCGGGGCAGGCCCGCTCCCGCGCGGGTCAATACGCCTGGGAGCGGGCTTGCCCCGCGATCATTTCGGACGCGAACTCAGTATTCGCTTAGGGAAAACTCGGTCAGGCAGAAGGTCGGCACCCCGGCCGCCTGCAAGCGACGCGATCCTTCCAGCTCCGGCAGGTCGATGATCGCCGCCGCCTCGAATACCTGGGCGCCCGTGCGGCGCACCAGGTTGGCCGCGGCCAGCAGGGTGCCGCCGGTGGCGATCAAGTCATCGAAGATCAGCACCGAGTCCCCTTCGCAAAGGCTGTCGGCGTGGACTTCCAGGAAGGCCTCGCCGTATTCGGTCTGGTAGCCTTCGCTCAGCACGTCGGCCGGCAGTTTGCCTTGCTTGCGGAACAGGATCAGCGGCTTGTTCAACTGGTGGGCGATGATCGAGCCGATCAGGAAGCCCCGCGCGTCCATGGCGCCGATGTGGCTGAACTCGGCCTCGACATAGCGCTCGATGAACTGGTCGGCGACATAGCGCAGCCCGCGCGGCGACTGGAACAGCGGGGTGATGTCGCGGAAGATCACGCCCGGCTTGGGGAAGTCCACTACCGGGCGGATCAAGGCTTTGAGGTCGAAGGTGTCGCTGTGCATGGGACGGGTATCCTGGAAAAACCAAGGCGCCAGTATACCCTGTTCACACCAGGATCAGACCTCGAGCGCGCCACCGGCCAGTGCGCACAGCTGGATCGGATCGAGAATATGCACTTCCTTGCCTTCGGCCTTGAGCAAGCCATTTTGCTGGAAGCGGGTGAATACGCGGGACACGGTTTCCACGGCCAGGCCCAGGTAGTTACCGATCTCGTTGCGCGACATGCTCAGGCGGAACTGGTTGGCCGAGTAGCCGCGGGCGCGGAAGCGCGCGGACAGGTTGACCAGGAAGGTGGCGATGCGCTCGTCGGCGGTTTTTTTCGACAGCAGCAGCATCATCTGCTGGTCGTCGCGGATTTCGCGACTCATCACCCGCATCAGTTGGCGACGCAGTTGTGGCAGCTGCACCGACAGTTCATCGAGGCGCTCGAACGGGATCTCGCACACCGAGGTGGTTTCCTGGGCCTGGGCCGACACCGGATAGGCCTCGGTGTCCATGCCGGACAGACCGACCAGCTCGCTGGGCAGGTGGAAGCCGGTGATCTGCTCTTCGCCGCTGTCGCTGAGGCTGAACGTCTTGAGGGCGCCGGAACGTACTGCGTAGACCGAGCCGAAATTGTCACCCTGGCGGAACAGGAACTCGCCTTTCTTCAGTGGGCGGCCGCGTTTGACGATTTCATCCAGTGCATCCATGTCTTCCAGGTTCAGGGACAGGGGCAGGCACAGGGGGGCCAGGCTGCAATCCTTGCAGTGGGCCTGGTTGTGTGGGCGCAGTTTTACTGGCTCGGACATTTCTTTCGATCCTTGTGGGAAAGCACACATAAGCCGTAAGGATAACCCGTGGCATGGGCTGTAGGCCAGCATGCGCTTTTTTGGTGCGCGCCGGCTCCGGTCCGGTGGGGTGTTCCGGTACCGTACAACTGTCCATAGTGTGCCTCGAAAGGCCCGCTGTCCATGCGGTGAAACGCCTCAATAACCCTCAGATCACCCGTGAAAAACGTTGGCGGTTCTGCTGCGCCAGGTAGGCATCGAAGACCATGCACACCGAGCGTGCCAGCAGGCGCCCGGCCGGCAGGATGCGTATGCCCTGGGCGTCCAGGGTGATCAGGCCGTCGCGCTGCATGGCCTGCAACTGCGGCCAGAGATCGTTGAAGTAGCCGCGAAAATCAATGGTGAACGCCCGCTCGATTGGCTCGAAGTCCAGCTCGAAGTGGCAGATCAGTTGCTGGATGACGGCCCGGCGCAAGCGATCGTCCTGGTTGCACAGCAGGCCGCGCTGGGTCGCCAGCTGGGCGGTGGAAAGGGTGTCCTGATAAGTGTTGAGGTCGCTGCTGTTCTGGCAGTAGAGGTCGCCGATCTGGCTGATCGCCGACACGCCCAGGCCGATCAGGTCGCAATGGCCGTGGGTGGTGTAGCCCTGGAAGTTGCGTTGCAGGGTGCCTTCTTCCTGGGCGATGGCCAGTTCGTCGTCAGGCAGGGCGAAGTGGTCCATGCCGATGTAGCGGTAGCCAGCGGCGGTCAGTTGGTCGATGGTGGCGTGCAGCATTTCCAGCTTGGCCGCGGGTGCCGGCAGATCGTTGCTGTCGATGCGCCGCTGGGGCATGAAACGTTCGGGCAGGTGCGCGTAGTTGAATACCGACAAACGGTCGGGCTGCAGGCGGATGACTTCCTCGACGGTCCGGGCGAAACCTTCCGGGGTCTGCTTGGGCAGGCCGTAGATCAGGTCGAGGTTGATCGAGCGGAACTGCAAGGTGCGCGCTGCCTCGATCAGGGTGCGGGTCTGCTCCAGGCTTTGCAGGCGGTTGACCGCGCGCTGCACGGCTGGGTCAAGGTCCTGCACGCCGAGGCTGACGCGGTTGAAGCCCAGTTCGCGCAACAGGCCCATGGTCGACCAATCGGCCTCGCGCGGGTCGATCTCGATGCCGTAGTCGCCGGAGTCGTCGTCCAGCAGGTTGAAGTGCTGGCGCAGGGTGGCCATCAGCTGGCGCAGTTCCACATGGCTGAGGAAGGTCGGCGTGCCACCGCCGAAGTGCAGCTGTTCAACAACTTGTTTAGGGTCGAGGTGGCAGGCGATCAGCTGGACTTCCTGCTCCAGGCGTTGCAGGTAGGGCGCGGCGCGGCCGCGATCCTTGGTGATGACCTTGTTGCAGGCGCAGTAGTAGCAAATGTTGGCGCAGAACGGCACGTGCACGTACAGCGACAGCGGACGGGTGGCGCGACGGCTCTCGCGCAGGGCGTGGAGCAGGTCGAACGAGCCCACTTCGCCGTGCAGTTGCACGGCGGTCGGATAGGAGGTGTAGCGTGGCCCGGCCAGATCGTAGCGACGAATCAGGTCGGCGTCCCAACGTAGGTCGTCGAGCATGTGGGTGGTCCCCGGATAGAGCTGCAGTGTCCGGAGTCTAGGGGCGTCTGTAGGAATCTGTGTTGATTTGTATCAAGGGCAGTTGGCAGCCCTGTGATCAGTGCCCCATCAGCCAGTGCTGATGCGGCCCGGGCAGGGTCCACAAGCCGAACAGAATCACCAGTACGCCCCCGGCCATGCGCACCCCGCGCTTGCGCAGCAGTTTGCTTACGCGCTCGGCGGCCAGCCCGGTGGCCAGCAGCACCGGCCAGGTGCCGACGCCGAAGGCCAGCATCAGCGCCGCGCTGTGCAGCGCATCGCCCTGGCTGGCCGCCCACAGCAGGGTGCTGTACACCAGGCCGCAGGGCAGCCAGCCCCACAGGGCGCCAAGCAGCAGGGCGCGGGGCAGGCTGGAGACCGGCAGCAGGCGCGTGGCCAGCGGTTGCACATGGCGCCACAGCCCGCGCCCCAGTGCCTCGATGTGGGTCAGGCCGCTCCACCAGCCCGCCAGGTACAGGCCCATGGCAATCAGCAGCAATGCCGCCAGCACCCGCAGGCCGATCGCCAGCGGGCTGCTGGCCAGGGCCACCCCGGCCAGGCCCAGCAGCAGGCCGGCGCTGGCGTAACTGAGGATGCGCCCGAGGTTGTAGGCCAGCAGCAGGCGCAGGCGCTTGCCGCGTTGCTCGGGGGGGATGGCCAGGGTCAGGGCGCCCATCAGGCCACCGCACATGCCCAGGCAATGGCCGCCGCCGAGTAGGCCGAGCACCAGCGCCGAGCCAAGCAGGGGGATCAGTTCAGGCACGCGGGGCCGGTTCCTGGTCGTCAGGCTTGGCTTCGTCGTGCTTCACGGCGGCCTGGTGACGCGGGTCCTGGTCGTCGAACAGGATGCTGTGGGCCGGGCCTTCGAGGTCGTCGTACTGGCCGCTGTCCACTGCCCAGAAGAAGATGTACACGGCGACGCCGACCAACAGCAGGGCGGCGGGGATCATCACGTAGAGGGCGGGCATAGCGGTTTCCTTTCAGGCGACGGCGGCGTCTCGGCAGGCGCCTCGGCCGCGGCGGGCAGCCGGGTCAGGCGCAGGGCATTGAGCACCACGATCAGCGAGCTGACCGACATGCCGATCGCCGCCCATACCGGGGTGATCCAGCCGAGCGCGGCGAACGGCAACATGAGGCCATTGTACAGGGTCGCCCAGAGCAGGTTCTCGACAATGTTGCGGCGGGTGCGCCGGGCCAGGTCGAAGGCCTGCACCAGCGCTTGCAGGCGGTTGGACAGCAGCACCGCGTCCGCGCTGGTCTTGGCAAGGTCGGTGGCGCTGCCCATGGCGATGCTGATGTCGGCGGCGGCCAGCACCGGCACATCGTTGACTCCGTCGCCCAGCATCAGCACCTTGCGACCCTCTGCCTGCAGGGCTTTCAGGCGGGCGAGCTTGTCGTCCGGGCGCAGGCCGCCGACGGCCTGGTCGATGCCCAGTTGCGCGGCCACCTCGGCGACCATTGGCGAGCTGTCGCCGGACAGCAGCAGGGTCTGCCAGCCACGCGCCTTGCAGGCGGTCACCAGGTCGGCGGCATCGTCGCGCAGGCGGTCGTCCAGGGCGAACCAGGCCAGTGGCCCCTGACGATCGCCCAGCAGCAGCCATTGGCCGCGCGGTTCGGGTACGGCGGGCACCTCGGCACCGCTCAGGGCGCAGACGAAGGTGGCCTGGCCAATGCGCAGGCGCTGGCCGTCCATGTCACCTTCCAGGCCCAGCCCCGGCACCGCATTGACCCCCTCGGCGGGCCGCGCGGCGCGGCCGAAGGCGCGGGCGATCGGGTGTTCGGAGCGGTTCTCCAGGGCGGCGGCCAGGGCCAGGCAGCTGTCGCTGTCCAGGCGCCCCAGCGGGCGCACGCTACGCAGTGCCAGGCGGCCTTCGGTGAGGGTGCCGGTTTTGTCGAAAATCACTGTGTCGATCTGGTTCATGCCCTCCAGCACGTGGCCGCGGGTCACCAGCAGGCCTAGTTTGTGCAGGGTGCCGGTGGCGGCGGTGAGGGCGGTCGGGGTGGCCAGCGACAGTGCGCATGGGCAGGTGGCGACCAGCATGGCCAGGACGATCCAGAACGCCCGGGGCGCATCGAGTTGCCACCACGCCAGGCCGATGAGCGCCGCCGCCACCAGGGTGAACAGCAGAAACCACTGCGAGGCGCGGTCGGCGATCTCGGCCAGGCGCGGTTTTTCCGACTGGGCGCGTTCGAGCAGGCGCACGATGGCCGACAGTCGCGAGTCATGGCCCAGGGCCTGGACTTCCACTGTGAGCGTGCTCTCGACGTTGAGGGTGCCGCCAGTGACGCGGTCGCCGGCCTGGCGAGGCAAGGGCAGGTATTCGCCGGTCAGCAGCGACTCATCGACGCTGGAGCGACCGTCGACGATGCGCCCGTCGGCGGGAATCACCGCGCCGGGCAGCACCTGCACGCGGTCGCCACACTGCAACTCGCCGAGCAGGATGCGTTCGGCCTGGCCGTCGGTCGTCACCCGCAGACACGAGGCCGGCAGCAGGTTGACCAACTGCGCGGTGGCTGCCGCGGTGCGTTCGCGGGCGCGGCGTTCGAGGTAGCGCCCGGTGAGCAGGAACAGCGCGAACATGCCCACGGTATCGAAGTACAGCTCGCCACTGCCGGTGATCGCGGTCCAGATGCCGGCGCAGTAGGCCAGGGCGATGGCCAGTGACACCGAGACATCCATGGTCAGGTGGCGGGTGCGCAGGTCGCGGGCGGCGCCCTTGAAGAACGGCGCGCAGCTGTAGAACACGATGGGGGTGGTGAGGAACAGCGCGACCCAGCGCAGGATGGTGTGCATCTCTGGCGACAGGTCGATGTTGAATTCCGGCCAGGTGGCCATGGTCGCCATCATCGCCTGGAACCACAGCAGGCCGGCCACGCCGAGGCGGCGCAAGGCGCCGCGGTTTTCCCGGGCCAGCTGTTCGGCAGCCTGGTCGGGCTGGTAGGGGTGGGCGGCGTAGCCGATCTGGCGCAGCTCGGCGAGCAGCCTGGACAGTGGCAACTGGCTGTCGGCCCAGGTGACCAGCAGGCGGTGGTTGGACAGGTTCAGGCGGGCTTCGGCGACGCCGGGCAGGTTGCGCAGGTGCTTCTCGATCAGCCAGCCACAAGCAGCGCAACTGATGCCTTCGACCAGCAGCGTGGCTTCGGCCAGTTCGCCCTCGTGACGGACGAAGTTGCGTTGCACGTCGTCGCGGTCGTACAGCGCCAGTTCATCCTGCAGTTGGCGCGGCAGGGCCTCGGGGTTGGCGCTGGTGTCGCTGCGGTGCTGGTAGTAGTGCTCCAGGCCCCCGGCGACGATGGACTCGGCCACCGCCTGGCAGCCAGGGCAGCAGAATGCCCGCGGCGCGCCGAGCACCACGGCGGTGAAGCGGCTGCCGGCGGGGACGGGCAGGGCGCAGTGGTAGCAGGGGGTGGGTTGGGTCATTTTGGTGCGGTCTAGTATTTTGAGATTGTCGGGGCCGCTTTGCAGCCCTTTCGCGACACAAGGCCGCTCCTACAGGGGATCGCGTGTCCCTGTAGGAGCGGCCTTGTGTCGCGAAAGGGGCGCAAGGCGCCCCCAGCGGTACGGCGACTCATTGCTGATGCTCGGCACCTTGCAACGCCTCGTCCCCCAGCTGCAAGGTCACCCCATGCTCGACCTTCTCTTCCTCGAACAGCCGCCACACATGGTCGTCCTGGCTGCCCAGCAATTCGACGAAGCGCCGCCCCTGGACCTTGTCGTCGAGTTGGCCGACATAGCGCCCCGGTTCGCTGCGCGCCAGCGGGACCTTGCGGTCCTTGTCCGGCTGGGTCGGCGAGATCAGGTTCAGTTCCAGCGTCTGCGGGTCGCTGTTGCCGGTCAGGCGCACTTCGACCTCGCCGGTCAGCTCGTCCAGGTGCACGCTGGCCTTGAGGTTGAGGGCCTGGGCCAGCAGTTCGCGGTCCAGCGAGCGGTTGATGCCCTTGCCGGCCTCGTAGTAGTTGTCGTTGACCAGGTTGTCCGGGTTGCGCACAGCGATGCTGACCATGGTCAGGCTCAGGCACACCGAGGTGGCCAGGATACCGATGATGATCCAGGGCCAGAGGTGCTTGTACCAGGGGCTGGCGGCGGTGGCGGCAGGCATTGTCGAAATTCTCTCTCAGCGGATCTGTGGGCCGATGAAGCGGCTCTTGGCTTCAACCTGGCTGGCACCGTCGTCGGCGTCCTTGAGGATGAAGGTGATTTCGTTGGTGGTCGAGGGCAGTTGCTCCGGAGCGACCGATAATTGCACCGGCAGGGTGACGATGTCGCCGGCGCTGACGCGAATCTCGCGCAGGCCTTCGAGCTTGAGGTCCGGCAGGCCGGCGGCGTCGAGCACGTATACGTGGTCGCGCTGGTCCTTGTTCATCACCTTGAGGCTGTACACGTTCTCGATCCGCCCTTGGGCGTTCTCACGGTACAGCACGCGGTCCTTGGCCACGTCGAAGCCGACCAGCGAGCGGGTGGCGAAGGCGGTGGCCAGGGCGCCGATCATCACCAGCAGTACCAGGGCGTAGCCGATCAGGCGCGGGCGCAGCATGTGGGTCTTCTGCCCGGACAAGTTGTGCTCGGTGGTGTAGCTGATCAGGCCCTTGGGGTAGTTCATCTTGTCCATGATCGCGTCGCAGGCGTCGATACACGCGGCGCAGCCGATGCACTCGATCTGCAGGCCGTCACGGATGTCGATGCCGGTCGGGCAGACCTGCACGCACATGGTGCAGTCGATGCAGTCGCCCAGGCCCTTGGCCTTGTAGTCCATGTCCTTTTTACGCGGGCCACGGGTTTCTCCGCGGCGCGGGTCATAGGAGACGATCAGGGTGTCCTTGTCGAACATCACGCTCTGGAAGCGCGCGTAGGGGCACATGTACACGCACACCTGCTCGCGCAGCCAGCCGGCGTTGCCGTAGGTGGCCAGGGTGAAGAAGCCGACCCAGAAATAGGCCCAGCCGTCGGCCTGCCCGGTGAAGAACTCGAAGACCAGTTCGCGCACCGGGGTGAAGTAGCCGACGAAGGTCATGCCGGTGACGAAGCCGATCAGCAGCCACAGGCTGTGCTTGGTGAACTTGCGCAGGAACTTGTTGGCGCTCATGGGCTGCTTGTCCAGTTTCATGCGCTGGTTGCGGTCGCCCTCGGTGACCTTCTCGCACCACATGAACACCCAGGTCCACACGCTCTGCGGGCAGGTGTAGCCGCACCAGACCCGGCCGGCGTACACGGTGATGAAGAACAGGCCGAAGGCGGCGACGATCAGGATGCCCGAAAGCAGGATGAAGTCCTGCGGCCAGATGGTGGCGCCGAAGATGTAGAACTTGCGCTCGGGCAGGTCCCACCATACGGCCTGGCGGCCGCCCCAGCTCAGCCAGACAGTACCGAAGTACAGCAGGAACAGCACCGCGCCGCCGACCATCCGCAACCTGCGGAAGATGCCGGTGAAGGCGCGGGTGTAGATTTTTTCGCGCGAGGCGTAGAGATCGACGGAATCCTTCCCTTTGTTGGCAGGCGGGGTGACGTCATGTACCGGAATTTGCTTGCTCATCATCAAGTCCCACGGCAGTGGAGAAATGCCGCGACCAGTGCTTGCCGGCCGCAGTCTCGCGCGTTCTGCTAGCGCTCTGCGGCCCATGATACGCCTGTGATGGCGCGCGCGGGTCGTGCTGCGACACTTAGTCGCGTTGGGTTCTCGGCGTGAATCGTGTTATGGCGAGTGTCAATTGATCCAGGTCAGTCGCGGCTGTTTTTGCTGGCGCTGAAACAGCCGTGGGAGCGGGGTTGCCTCGCGATGGTGGCGTCAGCCTGGCGACCATCGCGGGGCAAGCCCGCTCCCACGGTTGCGCATCACTCGGTTTGTGGGGCCTGCTGTTGTTCCTGGTGCGACAGGCTGTAGACATAGGCCGCCAGCAGGTGGACCTTGTCGTTGCCCTGCATCTGCGCCTGGGCCGGCATCTGGCCTTGGCGGCCATAGCGGATGGTCTGTTGCAGTTGGGCGAAGCTCGAGCCGTAGATGAACGCCTGCGGGTGGGTCAGGTTGGGCGCGCCCATGGCCGGGGTGCCCTTGCCTTCGGGGCCGTGGCAGGCCACGCAGTTGCTGGCGAAGATCTGCTGGCCCTTGACCGGATCGGCCTTGGCGTCTTCGGGCAGCTTGCGGCCATCGAGGTTGCTCAGCACGAAGGCGGCCACGTCGGCCACGCCCTGCTCGCCAATCACCGTGGCCCAGCCCGGCATCACCCCGTGGCGACCATTCATGATGGTGGTCTTGATGGTCTCTGGTTCACCGCCCCAGCGCCAGTCGTTGTCGGTCAGGTTGGGGAAGCCGTAGGCGCCGCGGGCATCGGAGCCGTGGCACACCGAGCAGTTGGAGGCGAACAGTCGCGCGCCCATCTTCAGCGCCTGTGGATCCTTGGCCACTTCCTCCAGCGGCATGGCGGCGAACCTGGCGAAGATCGGCCCGAAGCGGGCGTCGGCCTTGGCCATCTCCTTTTCCCACTCGTGCACGCCGGTCCAACCGGCCTGGCCGTTGCTGAACTCGGTCTGCTTGTCGTTATCCAGGTAGGCGTAGCCCGGCAAGATGCCTTTCCAGTTACCCAGGCCGGGGTAGAGCACCAGGTAGCCGAGGGCGAAGACGACGGTGCCGACGAACAGCCAGAACCACCATTTCGGCAGCGGGTTGTCGTACTCCTCGATGCCGTCGAAGGCGTGGCCGACGGTTTCGTCGGTGATTTCCTCGCGCTGGCCCTTGCGGGTCGACAGCAGCAGCCAGGTCAAGGCGAAGATGGTGCCCAGGGTCAGGACGCTGACGTACAGACTCCAGAAGGTTGTCATTGTTGTTTGCTCCCAGAAGCTCGTGCTTGCTCGAGGTGCCGGATGGCCTCGGGATCGTCGGCGAACGGCAATTGCGTCGCTTCATCGAAATCCTTCTTGCGCCGTGGGCTGAACACCCACAACGCCAGGCCCACGAAGGCCACCAGCACCAGCGCGGTGCCCAGACCGCGAATCATCCCGATATCCATCATGGTCACCGTTTGCTCTTGATGAGGGTGCCAAGGCCTTGCAGGTACGCCACGATGGCGTCCATCTCGGTCTTGCCCTTGACTGCGTCCTTGGCACCGGCGATGTCTTCGTCGGTGTAGGGCACGCCAAGCGTGCGCAGCACTTCCATCTTCTTCGCGGTGTCCTTGCCGTCGAGCTTGTGCTCGACCAGCCAGGGGTAGGACGGCATCTTCGACTCCGGTACCACGTTGCGCGGGTTGTACAGGTGCGCGCGGTGCCAGTCGTCCGAGTAGCGGCCGCCGACGCGGGCCAGGTCCGGCCCGGTGCGCTTGGAACCCCACAGGAACGGGTGGTCCCACACGCTCTCGCCGGCCACCGAGTAGTGGCCGTAGCGTTCGGTTTCGGCGCGGAACGGGCGAATCATCTGCGAGTGGCAGCCTACGCAGCCTTCGCGGATGTAGATGTCGCGGCCCTCGAGCTCCAGCGCGGTGCGCGGCTTCATGCCTTCGACCGGTTTGTTGGTGACGTCCTGGAAAAACAGCGGGACGATTTGCGTAAGGCCACCGATGCTCACCGCGATGACCATGAAGAAGGCCATCAGGCCAATGTTCTTCTCGACTGCTTCGTGCTTCATCAGTGCGCTCCCACGACGACGATCTTGGCGGCTTCCTCAGCCTGTACCGGGTTGGCGGCGCGGACAGTGCGGAACACGTTGTAGGCCATCAGCAGCATGCCGGAGGCGAAGAACGCACCGCCCAGGGCGCGGACGATGAAGCCAGGGTGGCTGGCCTGCAGGGCTTCGACGAAGGAGTAGGTGAGGGTGCCGTCGTCGTTGATGGCGCGCCACATCAGGCCCTGGGTGATGCCGTTGACCCACATCGAGGCGATGTACAGCACGGTGCCGATGGTAGCCAGCCAGAAATGCGCGTTGATCAGGCCGATGCTGTGCATCTGCTCGCGGCCATAGAGTTTCGGGATCATGTGGTAGACCGCGCCGATGGAGATCATCGCCACCCAGCCGAGGGCGCCGGCGTGGACGTGGCCGATGGTCCAGTCGGTGTAGTGCGACAGCGAGTTGACCGTCTTGATGGCCATCATCGGGCCTTCGAAGGTGGACATGCCGTAGAACGCCAGCGACACCACCAGGAAGCGCAGGATCGGGTCGGTGCGCAGCTTATGCCAGGCGCCGGACAGGGTCATCATGCCGTTGATCATGCCGCCCCAGCTCGGTGCCAGGAGGATGATCGACATCACCATGCCCAGCGACTGCGCCCAATCGGGCAGGGCGGTGTAGTGCAGGTGGTGGGGGCCGGCCCAGATGTACAGGGTGATCAGCGCCCAGAAGTGGACGATCGACAGGCGATAGGAATAGATCGGCCGTTCGGCCTGCTTGGGCACGAAGTAGTACATCATCCCCAGAAAGCCCGTGGTGAGGAAGAAGCCCACGGCGTTATGGCCGTACCACCACTGGATCATCGCGTCGGTGGCGCCGGCGTAGGCCGAGTACGACTTGAACAGGCTCACCGGCAGCGAGATGTGGTTGACGATGTGCAGCATCGCGGTGACCACGATGAAGGCGCCGTAGAACCAGTTGCCGACGTAGATGTGCTTGGTCTTGCGCTTGACGATGGTGCCGAAGAACACCAGGGCGTAGGTGACCCAGACGATGGCCAGGAGGATCGCCAGCGGCCACTCGAGCTCGGCGTATTCCTTGGTGGTAGTGAAGCCCATCGGCAGGGTGATCAGCGCGCCGACGATCACCGCCTGCCAGCCCCAGAAGGTGAAGGCGGCCATGCTGTCGGAGATCAGGCGGGTCTGGCAGGTGCGCTGCACCACGTAGTAGCTGGTGCCGAACAGGGCACAGCCGCCGAAGGCGAAGATCACCAGGTTGGTGTGCAGTGGGCGCAGGCGGCCGAAGCTCGTCCATGGCAGGTCCAGGTTGAGCTGGGGCCATACCAGTTGCGAGGCGATGAAGACGCCGAGCCCCATGCCAAGGATCCCCCAGACCACCGTCATGATGGCGAACTGGCGGACGACCTTATAGTTATAAGCAGTCGGACTGATTGCAGTGCTCATTCTAAGGTTCCACGGTTTGGGTGTTCTTGTTGGTTGGTAAATCGGCGCCAGTATCGATAACCACCAGGGTTATGGCAACGCAAGGGATCGGGCGCCGACCCGTGTCCAGACCCGTTTCGCCACCGTCCCGTGGCGTTGGGGTTGAACGATTGTACACAAACAAATATTTGTAATGTGTACCGTTTTTCATATTTTTCTGATCGATCGGTCAAGCTTTTAAAGCGGGGACGGGCACGCAAGGCGTCATCCCAAAGCCGCAGGCTCGTGTGACTGGATCGCAGGCGTGGTGTCAGGCTGTGCACCACGTCTGTTCCGGTC
>NZ_SOZA01000041.1 GCF_004519305.1 Pseudomonas sp. RIT623
GTCGCACGTGGGCTATGGCGCTAGCCTCTCGTTCGGCAACGGCAACGGCAACGGCAACGGCAACGGCAACCGAGCAGTTCCAGGTGGTGCAGGAGCGCGCATGGCGCCTGTAGGAGCCGGCCTTGCCGGCGAAGGGGCCGGACCGGCCTACTTGAATTTCGGCCCCGAGCGGGTATTGAGCCCCTTGGCCATGCGGTCATACAGCACCACGTTGACCGTCGCCGCGAGGTTCATGCAACCCTGGGTCGGGATATAGATAGTCTCTTCGCACCAACCACGTACGTCCTCGCTCAACGAGCCATCCTCAGGCCCGAAGATATAGATCGCCCGGTCCGGGTGGGTGTATTCGGGCAGGGCGCGCGCACCGTCCACCAGCTCCACCGCCACCGGCGTGCAGCCCAACGGAATGATGCGTTGCAGGTCGTCGATGCCGATCAGCGGGATGTCGTAGTGCACCCGCTTGGTATCGGTGACGAAATCGCGGGCGCGCTCATAGCGCTTGCCGGTGTAGAACACCGAGTTGACGCCATAACAGCCTGCCGCGCGCATCACCGAGCCGACGTTCTCGGCCGATTTGGGGTTGAACAGGCCGATGCAGCTGTACCGTTTATTCGCCACGTGTCGGGGCCCTTCGCAAAAAAAGCGCGATTATACGGGCTTGCCGACACGCCGGGGGCGGCAATCGACGGTCAGTCCTTGTTCATCAGCGCGGCCAGGCCGGCGAACGGGTTGTGGGTGGCCACGGCGACCTTCGGCGTGCTCAACGAGCCTTCGCTGAAATACTGCTGGTCGGTGTAGCGGGCGTGCTCGTTGTCGTGGCAGTACAGACACAGCAGCTCCCAGTTGGAGCCGTCCTGCGGGTTGTTGTCGTGGTTGTGGTCACGGTGGTGCACGGTCAGTTCCGACAGGCGCTTGCCAGAGAACTCACGGGTGCAGCGGCCACAGACGTGGGGATACATCTTCAGCGCCTTGTCGCGGTAGCCCATTTCCTTGTCGCGCTTGGCGTCGGCGAGGATACGGTCGAGGCGGGCGGTGGCGTCGGGGGTGGAGCTCATGGTGTTACCTTTTTCTGATCAGGCTGAGTGACGGTTATGCCGTTGAGTCTAGCGTGCCTGCAGGGCGGGCGGACAGGCGAAAATGCGCGGTTAGGCGTAGCCTGTAGGAAGGTTTCTGACAGGAGGTTGCCGATGCTGCATGCGATCCTCGCCGCCGTGCTGCTGGCCGCGGCTCCGCTGGCCGATGCTGCCGGCCAGCAACAGCGCCCGCTCACCCCGGTGCCCGGTGCCCCCGGCACGCCGACGCCCACGCCGTACCCGCAGATAACCCCCAGCACGCCGCCCAAGGCCGGTGCCAACCGGCCCGGTGCGCCGTTGCTGCCAGCGATGCCGGTGCCGGGGCCACCCAAGGACCAGCCGTTGCCGGGCCTGCAGCCGGCGCCGCCGAAGCCTGCGCCCAAGGCCGACTAAACCTGTTGCGACAGGCGCTGGCCGTCCTGCATGCGCAGGCGCCTGGAGAGCGCCACGGCCAGGGCGCGAATGATACGGGCGGCAATACGCGGCGCGTCGGCGAGCATCTTCTCCAGCGAGTCCTTGCCCAGGGTCAGCAACTGACAGTCGCTGGCGGCCACGCAGGTGGCCGAGCGGCGCTCGCCGTCGAGCACGGCCATCTCGCCGAAGGCACGGCCCTTGCGCAGGGTGGCGATTTCCACCTTGGTGCCGTTGCCGTCGGTCTTGCGCACCGAGACCACGCCACGGTGGAGGATGCACATGAAGGTACCGGCGTCGCCTTCGCTGAACAGGGTCTGGCCTTCGCTCACGGCGGTGAGGCTGAAATAGCCGGCGGCGGTGACGAAGTCGCTGGGCTGCAGGGTGTCGAACAGACCGCAGTCCATGAGCATGTCGCGGATTTCGGCGTTCAGGTGCTGGGTGTCGGGCATGTGTTGTTCTTCTTCGCATGTCTGGAAAGCGCCGCGTGCGCACAATCAGTGGCCGTGGCGCTTGTGAGACAACGAAATTCGCGTTTTACGCCACGCCCAGCTCATTGAAGACGAACGCATACTCCAACGCCACGTCGCGCAGCCCCTGGTAGCGGCCGCTCATGCCGCCGTGGCCTGCGCCCATCTCGGTCTTGAGCAGCAGCAGGTTGGCGTCGGTCTTGCGCGTGCGCAGGCGCGCCACCCACTTGGCCGCCTCCCAGTACTGCACTCGGCTGTCGTTGTAGCCAGCGATCACCAGCATGGCCGGGTAGGCCTGGGCCCTGACGTTCTCGTACGGCGCGTAGGCCTTGATCCGCGCATACACCTCGGGGTCTTCCGGGTTACCCCATTCGTCGTACTCGGTAACGGTCAGCGGCAGCTCGGGGTCGAGCATGGTGTTGAGCACATCGACGAACGGCACTTCGGCGATGGCGCAACGGAACAGTTCCGGGCGCAGGTTGAGCACCGCGCCCATCAGCAGGCCGCCGGCACTGCCGCCACTGATGGCCAGGCGTTCGCGGCTGGTCACGCCTTCGGCGATCAGGTGTTCGGCGCAGGCGATGAAGTCGTCGAAGCTGTTGTGCTTGTGTTCCTGCTTGCCGGCCCGGTACCAGGCTTCACCCAGCTCGCCGCCACCGCGCACATGGGCGATGGCGAAGGCCACGCCGCGCTCCAGCAGGCTGAGACGGGCATGGGAAAACCACGGGTCGAGGCTTTCGCCGTAGGCGCCGTAGCCGTAGAGGTACAACGGTACGCACTTGCCCTCGTCGGCGCGGCGGCGCACCAGGCTGATCGGCACCCGGGTGCCGTCCTTGGCCACTGCCCACAGGCGCTGGCTGATGTAGTCGTCGGCGTCGAACGCACCCAGTACCGGGGTTTGCTTGAGTACCTGCTGCTCACCGCTGGCCAGCTCCAGCTGACGCACCTGGGCCGGGCGGTTGAGCGCTTCGTAGCGCAGGCGGATGCGCGTGCTGGCGAACTCCAGGCTGTCCTGCACGTAGAGGCTGTAGGCGGCGTCCGGCAGCTCGACGCGGTAGGCCGGCAACCCCTGTGGATGCACCTCGATGATCGGCAGGCCGCCTTCGCGCAGGCTCAGGGATAGCGCCGTGGCATTGAGGCTGAGCCCTTCGAGCATAACGTCGTCGCGGTGCGGTACCAGCACCTGCCACTGCTCGCGGGTCGGCACTCTGTCGGCCGGCGCGTGGTACAGGGCGAAGTTGATGCCGGCCTGGTTGCTGCGCACGAACCAGCGCCACTGACCGTCGAGCTGGCCGTGGTCGGGGAAATACTCGTGGCCTTCGAGCCGCGGCGCCAGGCAGGTGAAATCAGCCTGTGGCGTGGCGGCATCGAGTACCCAGGCCTCGCTGGTGGTCTTGCTGTTGAGCAGCAGCACCAGCTGGCGCTCGGAGCTGGCGCGGTAGCAGTGCAGGAAGAAGCGTCCGTCGGGCTCCTCGAACACCGTGACGGCGCAAGCCTCGCCCAGGGTGTGGCGACGCAGGCGCCAGGGGCGATGAGTGTCGTCCAGTTCGGCGAAGAACAGCGTCTGGCTGTCATTGGCCCAAGTCATGCTGCCATCGCAGTCGTCGAAGGGCAGGGTGGTCAGCGTGCCGCTGGCCAATTCCTTGACGTACAGGGTGTAGACCTCGTCGCCACTGGTATCCAGGCTGTAGGCCAGCAGGCGATGGTCGGGGCTGATGCTGAAGGCGCCGAGGGAGAGGAAACCGTCGTTCGCCAGCGCATTGGGGTCGAGCAGCAGTTCCTCGCGGCTTTCATCTACCGTATTGCTGTCGTCGGCCGGGCGCGGGCAGCGGTAGTGACGCGGGTACTCGTCGCCGGCGGTGGTGCGGGTGTAATAAAGGTACGGGCCCCAGGGCGAGGGCAGCGACAGGTCGGTCTCGAGGATGCGGCTCTTGATCTCTGCGAACAGTTGCTCGCGCAGCGGCGCCTGGCCGGCCAGGCAGGCTTGCTGGTAGGCGTTTTCCTCGGCCAGGTAGGCCAGCACCTCGGGCGTGTCGCGGTCCTGCAGCCAGGCATAAGGGTCGTTGCCGTCGGCTTGATGGGCGATAGGGGCGGGAAGGGTCAGGGGCATGGGTGATCTCATCGATTGTGGACCCCATCGCGGGTCCCTTGCGGTGCGGGGGCAGCCTGCGCCGGTAAAAGTGTTTATCATAGGCCTCTCTTTGCCTGGCTTGCACCAACACCATGACCGAACACGACTATACGCTGGCCTGGGGCCTGTACGCCGTTGCCGCCCTGGGCTGCCTGCTGGTGGGCTTCAAGCTGACTGGCTGGATGTGGCGCTGGCTGCGCGAGCCGCTGCGGGTGATCATCGCCGTGCTGCTGTTTACCCCGACCATCGTCGACCCGGTCAAGGAAAGTTTCGCCCCGGCCATCGCCATCACCGCGCTGGATGTCGCCTTCAAGGTCGGCAACAACGCCTGGCGCGCAGCCTCCGACCTGGCCATGTACGGGATGATCGCCTTTGCCTTGTACTTCGTCTTCGTGCTGATCCGCTGGCCGCTGGAAAAGCGTGCCCGCGAACGCCGCGCCCAGCGCGAGGCCGTCGCCCAGCGCCAAAAGCAGGACGATGACCAGGCCACGGTCGAGACGCCGGTGGTCGCCAACCGCCAGGACCGCTACCGCGAAGAACCGCCGGCCACCCCGGTGCGCCGCGCGGGCCCCGGCCAGGGCCGGGTCGAACCACGTCTGTAAGCCAGGAGCCGCGAGCATGTGCGAACTACTGGGCATGAGCGCCAACGTCCCCACCGACATCGTCTTCAGCTTTACCGGCCTGATGCAGCGCGGCGGGCGCACCGGCCCGCACCGCGATGGCTGGGGCATCGGTTTCTACGAGGGGCGCGGCCTGCGCCTGTTCCAGGACCCGGCGGCGAGCAGCGAGTCGGAAGTGGCCAACCTGGTGCAGCGCTACCCGATCAAGAGCGAAGTGGTCATCGGCCATATCCGCCAGGCCAACGTCGGCAAGGTCTGCCTGTCCAACACCCATCCGTTCGTGCGCGAGCTGTGGGGCCGCAACTGGTGTTTCGCGCACAACGGCCAGCTGGGTGACTTCGCCGGCCGGCGCACGTTCTACCGACCGATAGGCGATACCGATAGCGAGGCCGCCTTCTGCGACCTGCTCAATCGTATCCGCGAGGCCTTCCCCGAGCCGGTGGCAGCCGAGCAGCTGTTGCCGGTGCTGGTCGAGGCCTGCGCCGAGTACCGCGGCAAGGGCGTGTTCAACTGCCTGCTCAGCGACGGCGACTGGCTGTTCTGCTTCTGCTCGACCAAACTGGTGCACATCACCCGCCGCGCACCCTTTGGCGCGGCGCGGCTGAAGGATGTCGACCTGATCGTCGACTTCCACACGCAAACCACCCCCAACGACGTGGTCACGGTGATCGCCACCGAGGCCTTGACCGAGAACGAGACCTGGAACCGCTACGAGCCGGGTCAATGGGGGCTGTGGCGCCAT
Organism: Pseudomonas sp. RIT623; assembly: GCF_004519305.1. Classification (GTDB taxonomy): domain Bacteria; phylum Pseudomonadota; class Gammaproteobacteria; order Pseudomonadales; family Pseudomonadaceae; genus Aquipseudomonas. Next base: position 5,448 of record NZ_SOZA01000041.1, read on the forward strand.
GGTGAGTGCGTCGCCCACGGCCAGAGCTAAGGAAGCTCCATGTTCAGAAGCTACCTGCGTTTGCTGTTGTTCACCTTCGGCCTGCTGGCCGGTCTCCAGGTGCCGGGGCTGGTCAAGGACTACAGCCAGCGCGTCGAGGCGCACCTGCTCGAGTCGCGCCAGGCCCTGGACGGCTTCCGCCAGACCGCGCAGCGCTTCTTCAATGGCGACCTGCAGGCGCTGGTGCGGCATTACCGCGGCAGCGACGATCCGGTGTTCAACAGCGATGCCAACAGCATCGACAGCCTGCTGATCCGCAACCAGGCGCTGGAGCATGAATGGCAGGCCCTGCAAGGCTCGTGGGTGAGCCGCACCTGGCATGTGCTGGTGCAGCCGGAGCCGGCGCTGCGCGAAGAGACGCTCAAGGGCTACAGCTACCGGATCCTGCTGGTGCCCGAGGCGATCGGCTGGGGGATTGGCAGCGGGTTCGTGCTGGCGTTCGTGGTCGAGAGCCTGTTGCTGGTGATTGGCTGGGTGATTCTCGGTGGGCGGCGCAAGGTGGTGAAAGAGAGCTGGCGCTAGGTTCGCCAGCAAGGCTGGCTCCTACAGGGGCCGCGCTCAACCTGGAGCCGGCCTTGCCGGCGAAAGGGCCTTTCAGACCAGCACGATCCGTTGCCCACCCACATCCCGCGCATAGCGCTCCAGCACCTGCCGGCAAACCCCCACCACCTCGTCCACCAGTGCCACACCGGTTTGCCAGGCCACTACCAGCTCCAGGCTCGGCGGCGGTTGCAAGCCGGCGAGCAACACCAGTTCACCGCGGCTCAATTCGCCATCCACCAGCGCCGGTGGCAAGGCGCCAATACCGAAGCCGTCGCGCAGCAGACGAGTGATGGCTGCCACCGAGTTCACGCAGTTCAGCCGCGGCGCCTCGGCCCCGGCGCCCTGCAGCAGGCTGAGCACTTCCTGGTGCGGCCGTGAGTTCTTCGAGAAGGTGATGATCCGCTCGCGGGCCAGCTGCGCCAGGTCGGCGTAGGCGCGGTGCTGCGGCGAGCCGGCGGCGACCAGCCAGCCCATGGGGTAGCGCGCCAGGTCCTGGCTGCGGATCGACTGCTCGCGCAGCAGGTCGGTCTGCAGGATCACGTCGAGAAAACCCTTCTGCAACTGCTCGCGCAGGTTCAACGCGGTATCGGCCACCAACTCGATCTCCACCTGCGGGTAGCGCTCGCCCAGTTCCGCCACCAGCGCGCTCATCCAGGTGTGGATCACCGTGTCCATTACCCCCAGGCGAATGCGCCCGGTCTTGGCCCGGTCGCTGTCCAGCGACTGCTTCATGGCCTTGGCGGTGTCGAGCATGCGCTCCGCGTATTCAAGCACCTTGGCGCCCTCAGGCGTCAGGCTGACCCCGCGCGAATCGCGCAGCAGCAGCTTGACCCCCAGGTCGGCCTCCAGCGCGGCGATGCGGCTGGAGACCGAAGCCTGGGTGGTGAACAGCTTCTCGGCGGTGAGGCGGAAGCTCTTGAGCCGGGCGACCCAGACGAAGGTTTCGAGGAAACGGAGGTTCATGATCAGTTTTTCTTGTTCCAGACCGACGGTTTTTCTCGTTGGACGGCCAGGGCATCGGCCTTCGAACATGGCGTCCAGGCCGCGACCTCGACGTCGCCCATAGAACAATACCAACAAGCCGAGGCAATCATGAACCCGACCGGCGTGCAGCAGCAGGCCCCCGCCCGTTCTTCGAGCGGCCCTTTCGCCTGGTACCGCGACATCGACTCCCAGCAACGCCGCACCTTCTGGAGCTGCAAGATCGGCTATGGCCTGGACGGCATGGACACGCAGATGCTGAGTTTCGTCATCCCCACCCTGATCATGCTGTGGGGCATCACCACCGCCGAGGCCGGGCTGATCCACACCAGCACCCTGATCGCCTCGGCCCTGGGCGGCTGGATCGCCGGGATTCTCTCCGACCGCATCGGCCGGGTGCGCACCTTGCAACTGACGGTGCTGTGGTTCGCCTTCTTCACCTTCCTGTGCGGCTTCGCCCAGAACTACGAGCAATTGCTGATCGCCCGTACCCTGATGGGCTTTGGCTTCGGTGGCGAGTGGACTGCCGGCGCGGTGCTGATCGGCGAGGTGATCCGCGCCCAGGACCGTGGCAAGGCGGTGGGCATGGTTCAGTCGGGCTGGGCCATTGGCTGGGGCCTGACCGCGATCCTCTATGCGCTGCTGTTCACCTGGCTACCGGCCGAGCAGGCCTGGCGCGCGCTGTTCCTGCTGGGGCTGTTGCCGGCGTTGTTCGTGATCTTCGTCCGGCGCCTGGTCAAGGACCCGGAAATCTACCGGCAGGCCAAGGCCGTGGAAAAGGCCGAGGCACCTTCGCACTTCTACGAGATCTTCGCCCCGGGCATGCTCTGGACCACCATCCGCGCCTCGCTGCTGACCACCGGTGCGCTGGGGGGCTATTACGCCATCACCTCGTGGTTGCCGACCTTCCTCAAGAACGAACGCGGTTTAAGCGTGCTGGGCACCGGCGGCTACCTGGCCATGGTCATCGTCGGTTCCTACATCGGTTATGTGGTCAGCGCCTACCTCTGCGACCTGCTGGGGCGCAAGAAGAACTTCATCCTGTTCGCCGTGGGCTCGTTCGTCATCGTGCTGCTGTACACCCAACTGCCGGTCAGCGACCAAGTGATGCTGTGGCTGGGCTTTCCCCTGGGCTTCTTCGCCTCGGGCATCTTCAGCGGCATGGGGTCGTTTCTCACCGAGCTGTTCCCCACCCGCGTGCGCGGCTCGGGGCAGGGGTTTTGCTACAACATCGGCAAGGTCATCGCGGCGATGTTCCCGCTGCTGATCGGCCTGCTGGGTGAAAAGATCCCGTTGGGCCTGGGTATCGGTGCCTTCGCCGCGGTGTCTTACGGCGTGGTGATCCTGGCGGCGTTGAGCCTGCCGGAAACCCGCGGCAAACAACTCCAGGCGCGCTAAGGTAGGCAGCATGAACATCGAAACAGGAGTCCGCGAAGTGAAACGCCTGCTGCTCAACTGCGACATGGGCGAGAGCTTCGGTAACTGGCGCATGGGCCAGGATGCCAAGGTCATGCCTTTCATCGACTGCGCCAACATCGCCTGCGGCTACCACGCCGGCGACCCCGGCACCATGCGCCGCACCGTGGCCCTGGCGCTGGAGCACCGGGTGGCGATAGGCGCGCATCCGGCCTACCCGGACCTGGCCGGTTTCGGCCGTCGTTCCATGGCCTGCAGCAGCGAGGAGATCCGCGACCTGCTGCACTACCAGATCGGCGCCCTGGACGGCATCTGCAAGGTGCTGGGTGGTCGAGTCGCCTACGTCAAGCCGCACGGCGCGCTGTACAACGACATGATGGCCAACCCGGACATCCTGCGTACCGTGCTCGAGGCGGTGGCGGCGTTCGACAGCGGCCTGCCGCTGATGCTGATGGCCACTGCCGACGACCGCGCCGCCCAGGCCCTAGGTGACGAGATCGGCGTGCCGTTGTGGTTCGAAGCCTTCGCCGACCGTGGCTACACCGCCAGCGGCCACCTGATGTCGCGGCGTCTGCCCAATGCGGTGCATCACGACCCGGCGCTGGTGGTCGAGCAGGCCTTGCGCCTGGCCAAGGGCGAGCCCCTGGTGGCCGACGATGGCAGCGAGGTACGGTTGAACGCCAGCACCCTCTGCGTGCATGGCGACAACGACGGCTCGGTAGCCGCCGTGCGCCAGATCCGCCAGGCCCTGGACGCGCTGGAGCAAGCATGACGCCACGTATCGAGGTGGTGGCCATCGACAGCCTGATGGTGCGGTTGTTCGATGCCATCGATGAAGCCAACATGCCGTGGATTCTTGCCGCCAGCCAGCGCTTGCGCGAGGCTTTCGGCCAACAGTTGATCGACCTGGTGCCGTCCTATACCACGCTGTTGGTGCAGTTCGACCTGGCACCGGGCGTAGCGCGCCAGCGCATCCAGCGCGCGCTGCAAGGGCTGCAGCCGGATGCCGGCAGTGGCGGGCGCCGGCACGAGATACCTGTGTGGTACCACCCCAGCGTCGGGCCCGAGTTGCCGCTGCTGGCGGCGCGCAGCGGGCTGAGCGAGGACGAGGTGATTGCCCTGCATGGTAGCCGTGATTACCCGGTGTTCGCCCTGGGCTTCGCGCCCGGCTTCGGCTTCATGGGGTTGGTCGACGAACGCCTGGCCACGCCGCGCCTGAGTACCCCGCGCAAACGCGTGGCGGCGGGCAGCGTCGGTATCGCCGAGCGTCAGACTGCAGCGTACCCGGCCGTTTCGCCGGGGGGCTGGAACTTAATTGGCCGCACCCCAGTGCGCCTGTTCGCGCATAGCCATAGCCTGCTGCAGCCCGGTGACCGGGTGCGCTTCGTGGCGGTCGGGCATGCCGAATTCATCAACCTGGGCGGTGACGACAGCCCGCTGGAGGCCCAGGCATGAGTCAGTTGAGAGTCGAAGCCAGCACCGCGCTGTGCCAGTTGCAGGACGCCGGGCGTTTCGGTGTGCGCCACTTGGGGGTGACCCAGGGCGGCGCGCTGGACTGGGTGGCCATGCGCTGGGCCAACTGGCTGCTGGGCAATGCCCTGGACAGCGCCGTGGTGGAAATTGCCCTCGGCGGCTTCAGCGTGGTCGCCGAGCAGGACTGCGTGATGGCACTGGCCGGGGCCGACCTGGATGCGCAGGTCGACGGGCAGGCTGTGGCGCCCTGGACCAGCTTCAACCTCGGCAAGGGCCAGCAGCTGACGCTGCGTCAGCCTCGCCAAGGGGTACGTGCCTATCTGGCGGTGCCGGGCGGGTTCGTGGGCGAGTCGGTGCTGGGGAGTTGTGCCACGGTGGTTCGGGAAGAACTAGGTGGAGTAGACGGCCAGGGCCTGGCGTTGGTGATAGGGGAGGTACTGCACGCTGCCGGAGCCATCGCGGGGCAAGTCGGGGCGCCGAACCGCCGCTTCCACGTTCCCGAAACGTTGCGGCCGATGTATGCGGACAAGCCTGTGCTGGACCTGGTGATGGGGGCGCAGATCGGCGATTTCAGCGGCACCAGTCTGTTCGAGGCGTTCAATCGCGACTGGACCCTGGACAGCCGCGCCGACCGCATGGGCATCCGCCTGCTTGGGCCGCAGCTGGTGTACCAGGGCGCGCCGATGATTTCCGAAGGGATCCCGCTTGGCGCTGTTCAGGTGCCACCAGACGGGCAGCCGATCGTGCTATTGAACGACCGGCAGACCATTGGTGGGTATCCACGGCTGGGGGCGCTGACACCGCTGGCGCTGGCGCAGTTGGCGCAGTGCATGCCGGGCGCGTCGGTACGCTTCAGGGCGGTGGTGCAGGATGAGGCCTGGCGGGAGCAGCAGGCCTTTGGTCGGCGTTGGCTTTGAGATTTTAGGGCCGCAGAGCGGCCCCAGGGCATTAGCTACTTGGACAGGTAACGCATCCCATCCTCCAACCCCTGCAAGGTCAGCGGGTACATCTTGTCCTCGATCAGGTCGCGCACCAGGTGGGTCGAGGCGGTGTAGTCCCAGGCCTGTTTGGGGTACGGGTTGATCCAGATGATCTTCCTGAACTTCTCCATGAAGCGCTGCATCCACACGTACCCGGCCTCTTCGTTCCAGTGCTCGACGCTGCCGCCGGGCTGGGTGATCTCGTAGGGTGCCATGGCCGCGTCGCCGACGAAGATCACTTTGTAGTCGTCGCCGTACTTATGCAGCAGGTCGAAGGTGGAGAAGCGCTCCGAGGTGCGGCGCAGGTTGTTCTTCCACACCGACTCGTAGACGAAGTTGTGGAAGTAGTAGTACTCCAGGTGCTTGAACTCGGTCTTGCAGGCCGAGAACAGCTCCTCGCAGACCTTGACGTGGGCGTCCATCGAGCCGCCGATATCGAACAGCAACAGCAGCTTCACGGTGTTGCGCCGTTCGGGGCGCATCTGGATGTTCAGCAAGCCGGCGTCACGGGCGGTGTGATCGATGGTACCGTCGATGTCCAGTTCCTCGGCGGCGCCTTCGCGGGCGAACTTGCGCAGCCGGCGCAGGGCCAGCTTGATGTTGCGCGTGCCCAGCTCGACCTGGTCGTCGAGGTTCTTGTATTCACGTTGGTCCCAGACCTTCACCGCCTTGCCCTGGCGCTTGCCGGCCTCGCCGACGCGGATGCCCTCGGGGTTGAAGCCGCCCGAGCCAAACGGGCTGGTGCCACCGGTGCCGATCCACTTGTTGCCGCCGGCATGGCGTTCCTTCTGCTCCTCGAGGCGCTTCTTGAATTCCTCGATCAGCTTGTCCAGGCCACCCAGGGACTGGATCTGCGCGCGTTCCTCGTCGCTCAGCGAGCGCTCGAACTCCTTGCGCAGCCACTCGTCGGGGATCAGCGCCTCGATATGCTGGTCGAGGTTTTCCAGGCCCTTGAAGTAGGCGGCGAACGCCCGGTCGAACTTGTCGAAGTGCCGTTCGTCCTTCACCAGGATGGCGCGGGCGAGATAGTAGAAGGCGTCCATGTCGGCGAACACCACGCCCTTTTGCAGGGCGTGGTGCAGGTCGAGCAGTTCGCGCACCGACACCGGCACCTTGGCCGCGCGCATTTCATTGAACAGGTTGAGCAGCATGGCCCGGCTCCTGTCAGCGGTTGCCGCGCCGGCTCATGAAGGCCAGGCGCTCGAGCAGCGTCACGTCCTGTTCGTTCTTCACCAGGGCCCCGGCCAACGGCGGGATGGCCTTGGTTGGGTCGCGTTCACGCAGCACCGCCTCGCCGATGTTGTCGGCCATCAGCAGCTTGAGCCAATCGACCAGCTCAGAGGTGGAGGGCTTTTTCTTCAGGCCCGGCACCTTGCGCACGTCGAAGAACACGTCCAGCGCCTCGCTGACCAGCGACTGGCTGATGTTCGGGTAGTGCACGTCGACGATCTGCTGCAGGGTGGTGCGGTCGGGGAAGGCGATGTAGTGGAAGAAGCAGCGGCGCAGGAAGGCGTCGGGCAGCTCCTTTTCATTGTTGGAGGTGATGATGATGATCGGGCGCTGCTTGGCCTTGATGGTCTCGTCGATTTCGTAGACGTAGAACTCCATCTTGTCGAGTTCCTGCAACAGGTCGTTGGGGAACTCGATGTCGGCCTTGTCGATTTCGTCGATCAGCAGGATCACTCGCTCTTCGGCTTCGAAGGCTTCCCACAGCTTGCCCTTCTTCAGGTAGTTGCGCACATCGTGGACCTTGTCCACGCCCAGCTGCGAGTCGCGCAGGCGGCTGACCGCGTCGTACTCGTACAGGCCCTGGTGGGCCTTGGTGGTGGACTTGATGTGCCAGGTGATCAGGCGTGCGCCGAAGGAGGCGGCCAGTTGCTCGGCGAGCATGGTCTTGCCGGTGCCCGGCTCGCCCTTGACCAGCAGCGGGCGCTCCAGGGTGATGGCCGCGTTGACCGCCAATTTCAGGTCGTCTGTGGCGACGTAGTCGCGGGTGCCTTCGAACTTCATTAACCGATCCTCTGGGGTGGCTGGCTGGCGTCATTGCGGGCAGACCCGCTCCCTGTGGGAGCCGGCTTGCCGGCGATAGGGCCGGCCCAGGCAATACATGTTTATTGATGTGCCAACGACTATAACGCCACGCCCGACGCGTGAAAACGCAGACCGGGTATTCAGTCCCTGAATGGTCCGTCACCCAGGGCTCAGTCGGATTTTGGCGCGGGCTGCTCGTAGCGTGCGTTGAACGCCTGGATGAAGCCGTTGCGCAGGATCTGCAGGAACGCCTCGAAGGCGCTGATGTCCTGTTGGTGCACGCTGCCGCTGAGTTCCACGCGGGTGGCGAACTGGTTTTTCGGCTGGTTCTTGAGCACGGTCTCGGTGGCGCCCACGACGGCTTCCCATATCGAGCGCAAGAAGCCCTTGTCCTTGTCTTCCACGTCCTGCTGCCAATTGAACACATCGACATCGCGCAACAGCGGCTTGATGTAGCCCTTGAGCCGGCCGTTCTCGGCCTCGGCCTCGATCACCACATCGCCATGCCCGGCATTGAAGTCGAACTTGCCGTAGGCGCTGGCGAAGTCGTTGAGCCGGCGCAGTTCGATGCCGGTGGCGCGCAGGCGGAACTGGAAGTCGTCGAAGTCGCTGAAGGGGTCGAAGCTGGCGCGGCTCTCTACCTTGGCATCGCCCAGCAGCAGCGCCGTTCCTTCGAAGCTGGCGTCGCGCCGGCCCTTTTCGTCGCGCACGTTGGTCAGGTTGCGGATGCTTGCGTCCAGCCGGGTGGCCTTGAGGTCCACTGGCGGGCTGGAATTGAAGTTGCGGAAGGCCAGGGTGCCTTGTTCGATGCGTACGTCGTTGAGGGTAATGGGCAGCAGTTTTTCCAGCTGTTGGCGCCAGTCGGTGCCCTGGCCGGTCTGAGAGTTCTGTTTGTTACCGCCGTCGACGAAATTGAGTTCGGGGCGAACGAAGGTTACTTCGGCGACCACGGCGCGGTCGTACCACAGCGAATGCCAGCTTACCGACAGGTCGATCAGCGGTGCGTCGAGCAGTGGCACTGGCACCTTGGCGCTGACCTTGACGATCTTCAGGCCATTGATCTGGTAGGCGCCGCGCCACCAGGCCAGGTCCACGGCGCGGACCTGGCCGCGGTAGTCGCCCATGTCTGCCAGCTTGTCGTTGAGGTAGTCACGCACCAGGTAAGGCATGGCCAGGTGCAGGGCCACCAGCAGTGCGAGCAGGCTGGCGAAGCCGAGCAGTGGCCAGCGGTAGCGCGCTTTCATCGGGTTTCTCCACGGGAGCATGTGCGGTTGACCGCGGGTCGTTTCGTCGAGTTCGAACGGGCTTTACGCTGACCGATTGCAGGCTTACCCTCAGGGTTTTCCCTGCACATTTTTCCTGTTCAAGGACCGCCGCCATGAGCCGTATCTACGCCGACAACGCCCACTCCATCGGCAACACGCCGCTGGTGCAGATCAACCGTATCGCCCCGCGTGGGGTGACCATCCTGGCCAAGATCGAAGGGCGCAACCCAGGTTACTCGGTGAAATGCCGGATCGGCGCGAACATGGTCTGGGATGCCGAAGGCAGCGGCAAGCTCAAGCCGGGCATGACCATCGTCGAGCCGACCTCGGGCAACACCGGCATCGGCCTGGCCTTCGTCGCCGCCGCCCGCGGCTACAAGCTGATCCTGACCATGCCGGCGTCCATGAGCCTGGAGCGGCGCAAGGTGCTCAAGGCGCTGGGCGCTGAGCTGGTGCTCACGGAACCGGCCAAGGGCATGAAGGGTGCGATCGAGAAGGCCAACGAAATCGTCGCCTCCAACCCTGCGCAGTACTTCTTGCCAGGTCAGTTCGACAACCCGGCCAACCCGGCCATCCACGAGAAGACCACCGGCCCGGAGATCTGGAACGACACCGACGGCGCGGTGGATGTGCTGGTGGCCGGTGTCGGCACCGGCGGCACCATCACCGGTGTGTCGCGCTACATCAAGCAGACCCAGGGCAAGTCGATCCTGTCGGTGGCGGTCGAGCCGGTCAGCTCGCCGCTGATCAGCCAGACCCTGGCCGGCGAGGAGCTCAAGCCCAGCCCGCACAAGATCCAGGGCATCGGCGCTGGCTTCGTGCCGAAGAACCTCGATCTGGCCATGGTCGACCAGGTCGAGACGGTGACCGATGAAGAGTCCAGGGCCATGGCCATCCGCTTGATGCAGGAGGAGGGCATCCTCTGTGGTATTTCCTGCGGCGCGGCGATGGCGGCGGCGGTACGCCTGGCCGAGAAGCCTGAGATGCAGGGCAAGACCATCGTGGTGATCCTGCCGGACTCGGGCGAGCGCTACCTGTCGAGCATGCTGTTCAGCGATATGTTCAGCGAGCAGGAGAACCAGCAGTAAGCGGCAAGCTGCAAGCGGCGAGTCGAAGGCATGGCCGTATTGACGCGGATCAGCTTGAGCTTGCCGGTTGCAGCTTCTGGCTTGCAGCTGCTCCTGATGGGTTTATGATGTCCGGCTATCTGGGGATGGCCTGATTTCCCCTCCAAGGAGTGTTGCATGACCTTTTCCTTCGTCGCCAAGGCGGGTGTCCTGCTGGTGTTCTTCGGCAGCGTGCTGTTCGTGCACCTGCGCGGCAAGGCACGCCTGCCGGTATTGCGCCAGTTCGTCAACCATTCGGCGCTGTTCGCCCCCTACAACAGCCTGATGTACCTGTTCTCCGGCGTGCCCTCCAAGCCCTATCTGGATCGCCAGCGCTTCCCTGAACTGGACGTGCTCAAGGACAACTGGCAAGTGATTCGCGAAGAGGCCATGCGCCTGTTCGACGAGGGCTACATCCGCGCGGCGGAAAAAGACAACGACGCCGGCTTCGGCTCGTTCTTCAAGAAAGGCTGGAAGCGCTTCTACCTGAAGTGGTACGACAAACCGCTGCCTTCGGCCGAAGCGCTGTGCCCGAAGACCGTCGAGCTGGTCAGCGCCATCCCCAACGTCAAGGGCGCGATGTTTGCCTTGCTGCCCGGCGGCAGCCATCTCAACCCGCACCGTGACCCGTTCGCTGGCTCCCTGCGCTACCACCTGGGGCTGTCGACGCCGAACTCGGACAACTGCCGCATCTACGTCGACGGCCAGCCGTATGCCTGGCGTGACGGCGAGGACGTGATGTTCGACGAAACCTTCGTGCACTGGGTCAAGAACGAAACCGACGTCACCCGGGTGATCCTGTTCTGCGACGTCGAACGCCCGCTCAACAGCCCGCTGATGACCCGCATCAACCGTAAGGTCAGCGCCTTCCTCGGCCGTGCCACCGCGCCGCAGAACACCGATGACGAGCGCGTCGGCGGGATCAACCAGGCTTATGCCTGGAGCAAGCGCTTCAGCAATGTCATCAGCACCCGGGTCAAGCGGTTCAAGCGCGCCAACCCCAAGGCCTACCGCATTCTGCGGCCAGTGCTGGCGGTGGTGGTGGCCTACGCGCTGTATCGCTGGTTGTTCTGAGGCGTCATCGCAAGGCAAGTCCGCTCCAATGTGGGAGTGGGCTTGCCCAGCGAGGATTCCCCCGCTATATTCCAAAGCACTTTCTTCCCAGAAGACTTGTTCATGCCTGCCATCCCTTCCATCACTGCTGACGTTCTCGCGCCTGTCGCGGGCGTTGTCGTGCGTGGCAGCCAGCAGCCGGCCATGATCAGTCACTATCCACCACCTGTCAGTGGCGTGGTAGGCGGCGTAGCTCCGCCTCCTCGCGCAGTCGTGGTGCTGGGCTGATCGGCCGCTGGCCGCATCCCCACCGCACGCGCAACTCACTGAACACGGTCGGCTATCCCTTCATCATGCGATAGGTCCGCCCGTACGGCTTTACTTGCCCATACAGGTGGCAACACATGTCTGTCCTTTCCAAAGCATCCGTGGCCTCGGCGGCCACTACCAGCCTGTTCGTCCTGCTGTGGAGCAGCGGGGCGATCGTCTCCAAGCTCGGCCTGGCCCAGGCCAGCCCCTTCGCCTTCCTGCTGCTGCGCTCGGCCCTGGCCCTGGCCGGGTTGTTGCTGATCGGCCCACTGCTCGGACTGCGCTGGCCGCGCAGCCGTAGTGGCATCCTGCGTGCCCTGGGCACGGGTTGCGTGCTGCTGGGCGCTTACCAGATCTTCTACCTGCTGGCGTTGAACACCCATGTCACGCCCGGGGTAATGGCCACGGTCATGGGCGTGCAACCCATCCTCACCGTGGCGCTGATGGAGCGCCAACGCTCGTGGAGCCGGCTGTTCGGCCTGGGGCTTGGGCTGGGTGGCCTGGTGCTGGTGGTCTTCCAGAGCATCAACCTGGGCGGGGTGTCCCTGGCCGGGATGCTGTTCGCCCTGCTGGCGCTGGCCAGCATGACCTGCGGCTCGATCCTGCAGAAACGCATCACCGACAACCCCATGGGCACCTTGCCGCTGCAGTACATCGCAGGTTTTGCCCTGTGCGCGTTGTTCGCACCGTTCCAGCCGCTGCATGTCGAGTGGAGTGCGAGCTTCCTCGGCGCCTTGCTGTGGATGGGGTTGGTGGTCTCGCTGCTCGCCACGCTGCTGCTGTATCGGCTGATCGCCCGGGGCAACCTGGTCAATGTCACCAGCCTGTTCTACCTGGTGCCGGCGGTAACCGCGGTGATGGACTTCATCATCTTCGGCAACCGCCTGGCGCCGCTGAGCCTGCTGGGAATGGGGTTGATCGTGGTTGGGTTGCTGTTTGTCTTCCGCAAGCCGGCGTTGCGCACGGCTGAGGTTTGAGATGAATCGGTGGGAGCCGGCTTGCCCCGCGATGCGTTCGGCCAGGTTGTATTGTTGCCTGGCCTGACGCAATCGCGGGGCAAGCCTGCTCCCACGTCATGATCGTGCCGGGCGCAGTACCAGCCACAGCGCCGCGCCGATCAACACCCCGCCATACAAGTGGGCCATCGACAGTGGCTCATCCAGCAGCCACGCCCCCCACAGCACGCCAAACACCGGGATCAGGAAGGTCACGGTGCTGGCCTTGACTGGCCCGATTTCGTTCAGCAGGCGGAAGTACAGGATGTAGGCGAATGCCGTGCACAGTAGCCCCAGGCCCAAGAGCGACAACCATACTTGCCAGCCACCCCAGCTGGCCGGTGGTTGGCTCAATGCGCTCCAGGCGAACAGCGGGCTCAACAGCAGGGTGGCGCCGAGCATGCTGCCCAGGGCCGAGAGGCGGCTGTCCAGGGTGCCGACCCAGCGCCGCGCCAGGAACCCGGCAAAGCCATAGCAGGTGGTGGCCGCCAGGCAGGCCAGTGCGCCTTGCACCAGGGCCATGTCCAGCGCCACCGGCCCGGCGCCGCTGAGGATGCCGACGCCGAACAGCCCGAGGAAGATACCGCAGAGCTTGGGCAGGGTCATCGCCTCGCGGAAGCACAAGGCACCGATCAATACGCCCATCAGCGGCGTGGTGGCGTTGAAGATCGCCGAGTAGCCGGCGGGCAACACCTGGGCGGCCACCGAGTAAAAAGTGGCCGGGATCCCCGAGTTGATCATGCCCAGCACCAGGCAGGCGCCCAGCTTGCCGTCGAAGTCCCAGCGCACGCGAGCGGCGGCGAGGATGGCGATCAGCCCCAGGCAGGCGATCGACACGCGAAAGAAAGCGGTCGGCACCGTGCCCAGTTCGGGGGCGATGATACGCATGAACAGGAAGCTGGCGCCCCAGACAGCGGCAAGGGTCAGCAGGCGGGCGAGGGCAATGGGGCTCACGGTGGTCTCCGGCGGTGGGGCAGGGCGCGAGTGTACGTCAGGGCGAGTGGGGGATTCTTGTGCTTTCTTGCTGTGTGAATCCGCGATTGCCTCACGGGCTTCATCGCCGGCAAGTCGGCTCCCACAGGGCTCGTATCCGACTAAGCTCTCTCGGTGACCATTGCATAGAGGCACGCGCATGACCCCAGCCTGGCCCGCCGTCGATATCGCCCGGATGATCCTCGATGGCTTCGACGACTACCGCGAGCACTTTCGCCGTATCACCCTCGGCGCCCGCGAGCGCTTCGAACAGGCGCGCTGGCAGGACATCCAGCACGCCGCCGCAGCGCGCATCAACCTGTATGAAGAGAAGGTCGCCGAGGTCAACGGCTGGCTGCGCCAGCGCTTTGCCAGTGCGGTGTTGCTGGACGTCGAGCAGTGGCCGCTGGTCAAGAACGCCTACATTCGCCTGATCGACCCTCGCTTGGACGACGAGCTGTCCGAGACCTGGTACAACTCGTTGTTCTGCAGCCTGTTCAGCCATGACCTGATCAGCGATGGCTGCATGTTCATCCACACCACCCGGCCATCGATGCGCGGCCATGAGCGGGCGGCGCAGACGCGCACCTATACGCTGCAGGACGGTCTCAAAGGCTTGTTGCGAGCGATCTTCGCCGATTATGCGTTCGATGTGCCGTATGGCGACCGGGAAGGCGATATCGCGCGCCTGGAGGATCAATTGCGCGAATGCCTGCCCGACTGGGTCTGCAAGGACCCGACGCTCAGGGTGGAGCTGTTCACCTCGGTGCTGTACCGCAACAAGGGCGCCTACCTGGTCGGCCGCCTGTACACCCCCGACGAGCAATGGCCGCTGGTGATCCCGCTGCTGCACCGTGAAGGCCACGGCATCGAGGCCGATACCTTGATCACCGACGAAGCGCAGGTGTCGATCATCTTCTCCTTCACCCGTTCCTACTTCATGGTCGATGTGCCGGTACCGGCGGAGTTCGTCAACTTTCTCAAGCGCATGCTGCCGGGCAAGCACATCGCCGAGCTGTATACCTCCATCGGTTTCTACAAGCATGGCAAGTCGGAGTTCTACCGCGCGCTGATCAACCATCTGGCCAGCAGCGACGACCGCTTCGTCATGGCCCCGGGTGTGCGCGGCATGGTCATGAGCGTGTTCACCCTGCCGGGCTTCAATACGGTGTTCAAGATCATCAAGGACCGTTTCTCGCCGTCGAAGACCGTAGACCGCGCCACGGTGATCGAGAAGTACCGCCTGGTGAAAAGCGTCGACCGTGTCGGGCGCATGGCCGATACCCAGGAGTTCGCTGATTTTCGCTTCCCGCGCGGCAAGTTCGACCCCGATTGCCTGGCTGAATTGCTAGAGGTCGCGCCATCCACGGTGGCCCTTGAAGACGACAGCGTGCTGATCCGCCACTGCTGGACCGAACGGCGCATGACCCCGCTCAACCTGTACCTCGAGCAGGCCAGCGAGGCCCAGGTACTGGAAGCGTTGGAAGATTATGGGCTGGCGATCAAACAACTGGCGGCGGCGAATATCTTCCCCGGCGACATGCTGTTGAAGAACTTCGGTGTCACCCGCCATGGCCGGGTGGTGTTCTACGACTATGACGAGATCAGCTTCCTTACCGAGGTCAATTTCCGCCATATCCCGCCGCCGCGTTACCCGGAAGACGAGATGTCCGGCGAGCCGTGGTATTCGATCGGGCCGCATGACGTGTTCCCCGAAGAATTTCCGCCGTTCCTGTTCGCCGATATCGGCCAGCGTCGGCTGTTCAGCCGGCTGCATGGCGAGCTGTACGATGCCGATTACTGGAAGGGGCTGCAGGAGGCGATTCGCGCGGGGAAGGTGATAGATGTGTTCCCGTATCGGCGCAAAGGCCGTTGATCAGGCGCAGGTGGCCCCGGTGAGCGAGGGCGCGTGGGAGCGGGCTTGCCCCGCGATGCCGGCGAAGCCGGTGGCATCCAGCGCAAGGCAAGACCGCTAGTCGCCACTCACCCCTTAAGGCACTTGAGTTCGCTGAAGTCCGCACGCACCTTGCCCAGCCGCTGCTGCAGAAACTGCCGTTGCGCCGGGCTGCTCTGCTTGAGCAAATCCACCAGCAGGCTGCGCGCCTGGCGCTCGGTGTTCTGGAACGCCAGGCGATATTCGGGCGTCCACAGGCTTTCCTTGCGCTGCAGCAACTGCGCCAGCCGTGGCTCGAAGCTGGGCGTTGCGCGCTGGTCCATCACCAGCACCAGTTGCTGCTGCCAATGGGCCCTGTTGGCGATCCACTGGCGGTTCTGGTCGCCCAGCGCCTGTGACCAGCTCATCACCCGCAGGCGCTGTTCGGCGCTCAGTTCGCCCAGCCAGGGCTCGAGGCGCTTCTGCATGCGCTTGGCGCGGTTCTCGACCTGCTCGGGCAGGGGCGTGTCGACATAGGCCTTTTGCCGTTGCTCGATGTCCTCGCGGAACGCCCGGCGCATCTCGCTCACCTGCTTGTCGCTCATGCCGCGCAGCAGCTCGGTGGCAGACGGAGTGATCTGCTCGGCGACCCGACCGATGGCCTGGCGTGCCTCGGCCGTGCGCTGGCGCAGGGCTGCGTCGGTGACCGTGTCGCTGGCCACCATCAACCGCACCCGGTCGAGCCAGTCGAGGTAGCCCGGCAACTGGGTCTTGCAGTGCCAGGCCAGGTGCGCCTTGAGCTGTTCGTCGAGCAGGCGCTTCTGCTCGCGGTTCATGTCCAGGTAGTCGCCCAGCGACCAGGGTACCAGGCGGTCGAGGTTGCGGTAGGCCAGGTCGATGCGGCTGCAGGCGGCCAGGGCCAGGGTGATGCCGAGGATCAGCAGCAGGGCGTGGGTCAGGCGTGATGGCATGGGCGAATCCTTGCGAGGACTGACCTGGCGATAGACGCGCAGCCAGCCTGGCAGGTTCCTGCGCGGTTGGGCGAGGCCTGCCGGATGGCTTCACCACCAGCGTAGCCTGCGCGGCGGGATCGATCAGCCCAGGCGGAACGATCCCGCCACCAGTTCGATGATCAGTTCCCTGACCTGCAGCAGAGCCGTGTCGTGCTTGCTGCCCACGCGCATGCCGATCTCCAGCTCGTAGGACGGCATGGGCACGGGGCAGGCAAAGGTCCGGATGCGGCTGATCCGTTCCAGCGCCAGCGCGGCATGGGTGGGGACCGTGGTGATCAGGTCGGTGTCGACGAGCAGGAACGGGACTGCCGCGAAGTGTGAGGTGGAGGCCCTGATACGACGCTTGTAGCCTGCGGCATTGAGCCCTTCGTCGACGATGCCGACGTAGCCGGCGGACGATACCAGCAAGTGCGGACGCTGGGCATAGTCCTGCGCGCTGGTCGGCACGGCGTTGTTGGCGTCGGCAATGCCCAGGTAGTTGCCTTTGCCCAGGCGCTGGCGGGCGATCAACGGGGAGGACAGGCCGCCGGCGCTTACAGCAATGTCGATCTGATGGCGCATGAGCATGTCCTGGACCAGGCCGCTGTGGGTCTGCCGGAAAATGATCCGCAAGCCCGGCAACTGTTGCTCGACACGTTGCAGTAGCTGTTGCCCCAGGGCGATCTCGCTGTCGTCCGACAAGCCGATGGTCAGCGTGCGACCGTTGACCTCCTTGCCACCCGCTGACAACGCCAGGGCCTGGCGACAGCGGTTGAGCGCCTCGCTGATCAGCGGAGCCAGTTCGTTGGCGCGCATGGTTGGCCGCAAGCCTCTGCCGGTGCGTTCGAACAGGGGGTCGGCGTACAGCTCGCGCAATCGCCCCAGGGCCGCGCTGACGGCGGGCTGGGTGACGCCGAGGCGAATCGCCGCGCGGCTGGCACCGCCTTCTTCGATCAGGGCGACGAATACCCGCAACAAGTTGAGGTCGATTCTTTCGATATCAACTGAATTCATAACAGATATCCTTTATGGCGCGTTGATTTATAGTCTACGCCTCTGCACCATGTTTTCAATGTTGCTGGCGGGCGCTGAACTTTGAACAAAGTTGCTGGCCGGGTGTTATTGCAAGTTGTTGATGTGGTGCGATTTAAAGCGATGAAAAAGATCAGGCGGGTTTATTGGCTGTTGCTGTTGCAGGTGTTTATCGGCGTCGCGGGGGCCAGTGCCGATGAGTGGGCGGGAGCACCGGGTATCGCTGCCCAGGCGTGGATATTGATGGATGCCGACAGCGGCGCGGTACTGACCGAAGGCAATGCCGACACGCCGGTGGAGCCGGCCAGCCTGGTCAAGATCATGACCAGTTATCTACTGGGTCAGGCCCTGAAGTCGGGAGCGCTGCTAGCCACCGACAAGGTGTATGTAGGCACAGAGGCCTGGGCTGCGGGGAATCCGGTGTTGCAAGGGTCTTCGCTGATGTTCCTCAAGCGGGGTGACCAGGTATCGGTGGCCGAGCTGAACAAAGGCATGGTCGTCGCCTCCGGCAATGACGCCTGTATCGCACTGGCCAACTACCTCGCCGGGAGCCAGGACGGCTTCGTCAAGTTGATGAACGAGGCCGCCCGGACGCTAGGGCTGAGCAATACCACGTTCAAGACCGTGCATGGCTTGGCGGCGCCTGGTCAGTTCAGCAGCGCACGTGACATGGCGGTGCTCAGCCGTGCGCTGATCCACGACCTGCCGGAGGAATATGCCCTTTTCAAAGAGCGGGCGTTCACCTTCAACGGCGTGCATCAGTACAACCGCAACCGCCTGCTGTGGAGTACCAGCCTGCAGGTGGACGGTTTGAAAACCGGCAACTCGCGGGAGGGAGGATTCAGCTTGGTGGCGTCCGCGGTCTCGGGCAATCGTCGCTTGATTGCCGTGGTGATGGGCGCTGACTCCGACCACGCCAGGTTCCAGGAAACCGAAAAGTTGCTGAAATGGGGCCTGCGCGCGTTCGAGACCGCCATGCCGATCAAGGCCAATGAGGTCTTCATCGAAAAGCGCGCCTGGTTTGGCGCCGCGCGAACTGTGCGGCTTAACGCCGGCGAGCGTCCCGCGATCACGGTCCCTTATGGCAAGGCGGACGCGGTGAAGATCAGCGCCATCCTCAACGAACCTTACTTGCGGGCACCGCTACGCAAGGGCCAGGTGGTAGGTGTCGTCAACTTTCAACTCGATGCGCTGACGATTGCGCAAAAGCCACTGGTGGTCATGGAAACGGTTGAACAGGCGGGTTGGTTCAGCCGCCTGTGGGACGCCGTGTTGTTGAAGCTCCATCAATGGCTCGGTGTCTGCGTGGCCTGTGCCGTCTGATGCTGCGGGCCCAACCTTGGAACATTCAGTTGATGAGCGTGTGGCCCATGAATGCCTTGCGGATGTATTGGCTTGTCCTGCTTGCACTGATGTTGTCGGGATGCAGTGTGGATGCCGACAGCGGCCCCGACGCGCTGTGGGTAAACCTTGCGCAGGCCGATCAGCTGCAGGCTGCGAAACTCCAGCAATTGTCGGACGAGCAGGACAATGTCGCGGGATTGGTGGCGTTGTTCGGCTCGGACAGCGCGCAAGTGAGCAGTGATGTGCAACGCCAACTGCGGGTCGTCGGCCGTTACCTGAATGCCCACCCCATGGCAGAGGTGCGTATCGAGGGGCATACGGATGACCTGGGCTCGCCCGAGCAGAACGCGGTGCTGGCCCAGGCTCGGGCGCAGATGGTCAGTTATTACCTGATCAAGTACGGCGCCTTGTTCGAGCAGATCGACACCTCGGCCTACGGCGAGCGCTATCCGCAGCGCGATGGGCAGACCGCGCAGGATCGGCAGTGCAACCGGCGGGTGGTGGTCGAATGGACGATTTATTGACCCAACGCAGGTGCTCGACCAAGTGGCGCACGCTGCCAAGCCTGGGGATGTGCTGGCTGCTGGTCCTGGGCGTTGCGCTACCCTGTTCGGCGCGCGCACTCCCGGAGCATGAAGGCTCGGCCCCCTTGGGCACGGCCTTGGTGGTCAGGCTGCAAGGGGCATTGCAGGCCCGCGAATATTATCGCGGCGAGATCGATGGCCTTGCCGGGGCGCAAACCCAGCAAGCCATCTACCTGATGCAACTGGACTTCGAGCTGCCGCTCACTGGCAGTGTCAACGCGAGGCTGCTGCGCCTGCTCGATATCCCGGCACCTGCCTGGTTGGCGCAATGAACCTGCGCTGGCGTTTCAGGGTGGTGGTTTTTCTGGTGGTGTTCATGGCGGCGATTGTCAGTGGCCGGGTGGTCTACCTGCAGGTTATCGATACGGCGTTTCTTCGCCAGCAGGGCGATGCCCGCAGCCTGCGCCATGTGCCGATCGCCGCGTCGCGAGGGCTGATCACGGACCGGGTCGGGCGACCGCTGGCGGTCAGCACGCCGATGGTGACGGTGTGGGGCGATGCCAGGGTGCTGATGACGCAGCAAGCCAAGTGGCCGCTGATCGCCCAGGCACTGGATGTGCCTCTGCCGTTGCTGGCGGCGACATTGCGTAGCCGTCGCGACCGGGCGTTCAGTTATCTGCGGCGGGGTTTGTCGCCGGAGCAGGGGCAGAGGCTCGTCCAGATGTTGCGGCGTGAGCAGATCCAGGGCGTGCACACCGTGGAGCAGCCGCGGCGGTTCTACCCGGCGGGGGCGGTCGCGGCCCATGTGGTCGGCGTCACCGATCGGGACAATCGCGGCAGCGAGGGCATGGAGCTGGCATTCGATGCGACCTTGCGGGGTGTCGATGGTCGGCGTCGGCTGGTCAAGGATCGCCGTGGCAGTGTGATCGAGGATCGGGGTGTCAGCCGGGTGGCGAGCCCAGGACAGGCGTTGGCGTTGTCGCTGGACCTGCCGTTGCAGTACCTCGCCAACCGCGAGCTGCGCCATGCTCTC
Organism: Pseudomonas sp. RIT623; assembly: GCF_004519305.1. Lineage (GTDB taxonomy): Bacteria > Pseudomonadota > Gammaproteobacteria > Pseudomonadales > Pseudomonadaceae > Aquipseudomonas. The sequence continues at coordinate 25,409 of NZ_SOZA01000041.1, forward strand.
GATGAGCATGCCGCCGTGGCCGGCAACGTCGTGGTGCTCGATGCGCGCAGCGGGGAAGTGCTGGCGCTGGCCAGCCAGCCGACGTTCAACCCGAACAACCGCACACGCTTGCGCCCATCATTGATGCGCAACCGCGCATTGGTCGATGTATTCGAGCCTGCGTCCACCCTGAAACCTTTCGCGGTGGCGGCGGCGCTGGAGAGTGGCCGCTGGCTGCCGGGCGATACCGTGAAGGTCGAGACCGGCAACTTGCAGGTAGGGCGGTATCTGATTCGCGATGCGTCGCGAACCGCTGGTGAAGTGCTGGACATGACGCAGATTCTCGTGCGTTCGAGCAACGTTGCCATCAGCACGGTTGCTTTCGATATTGGTGCGGCGCGGATCCACGGGTTGCTGCGGCGTGCAGGGCTGGGCCAAGCGACCGGCACAGGGTTTCCCGGCGAGCGTTCGGGCGCCTTGCCTGTGCGCAAGGTCTGGCAACCTGCCGAGACGGCGACCTTGGCCTATGGCTACGGTGTTTCGCTGACGGCGGTGCAGTTGGCCCGGGCCTACGCCGCTTTGGCCAACGGCGGCCAACTGCTGCCGGTTTCGCTGTTACGGGTCGATGCACCGCCGGCGATGACCCAGGCCCTAAGCCCTGGCATTGCCGACAGGGTCAGGGACATGCTGGTACAGGTGGTCGAGGACCGCCGAGGGATCCACCGGGCGCGGGTGCCTGGCTACCGGGTGGGGGGTAAAAGCGGCACGGCAAGGCTGTCCAGGGTGGGCTCCCGTGGTTATGCGGGGCACGCCTATCGGGCGATCTTCGCCGGTTTTGCCCCAGCCAGCGCGCCGCGCTTCGTGGTGGTCGTGGTAATCGAGGACCCGACCCGCAATGGCTATTACGGTGGGCGGGTGGCCGCGCCTGTGTTCAGCCGGGTAATGGCGCATGCGCTGCGCCTCTATCAGGTCGCGCCCGACAATCTGCACTGAAAGCCTAGACTGGGTGAACCGTAGGTCAGGGCCTGGCTGTCAATGCGCGGCAATCTTTGACATCCACCTGTGTCTCTGGAAAATAGCCGCCTTGTCTTGAGGATCTTCGGAAATGGCTCTGCTTGGGCGTTACAACAGTTTGCAAATCGTGAAACACGTGGAGTTCGGCCTGTACCTGGACGGCGGCGCCGACGGCGAAATCCTCCTGCCGCGGCGTTACTTCCCCAAGGACGCCGAGCTGGAGCTGGATGACTGGCTCAACGTGTTCATCTACCTCGACAGCGAAGACCAGCTGATCGCCACCACCGAGAAACCGAAGATGCAGGTGGGCGAGTTCGCCAGCCTCAAGGTCAAGGACATCAATGGCGCGGGTATCTTCCTCGACTGGGGCCTGTCCAAGGACCTGCTGATGCCGTACTCGGAAGAGTCGCGGCCATTGAAGATTGGCGACTACTGCGTGGTGCACGCCTATCTGGACAAGCGTACCCGGCGCATCACCGCCACCGCCAAGCTGGATCGCTACCTGGACCTCGCCCCGGTCGACTATCAGATCGGCCAGCCGGTGGAACTGCTGGTGGCCGGCGAGACGTCCATGGGCTTCAAGGCGATCATCAACAACCGCCATTGGGGCCTGATCCACAAGAACGAAGTGTTCAAGTTCCTGCGTTCAGGCATGCACGAGAAGGGCTTCATCAAGGAAGTGCGCCACGACGGCAAGATCGCCCTGAGCCTGCAACCGGTGGGTCAGGCGTTGGCCGACAGCCTGCACGAGCAGATCATGCAGCGCCTGGAGGCGGCCGGTGGTGTGTTGCCGGTGTGCGACAAGAGCGACCCGGCGCTGATCAGCCAGATGTTCAACGTCAGCAAGGGCAACTTCAAGAAAGCCATCGGCGCGCTGTTCAAGCAGGGCCGCATCGTCATCCATGACGATCGCATCGAGCGGGCCTGATCAGGCCTGCACGAAGGTGCTGAAATCCAGCTGCTCGCCACCCGGGCGGGTGTCGCGCAGCCGTGAGTCGCGGTCGGCGCTCAAGGCCAGGCTGATGGTCGAACGGCGCTTGCCGGGGTTGCGCACTTCCATTTGCTCCTGGTGAGCGCGCAGGAAGTTGGTGGGCACCTTCAGGTGCTGCAGTTCGTCGGTTTGCGGGGTGTGCAGCAGCAGGTTGACCCAGTCGGGCTGACCCTTGCGCAGCAGGGCCACCGGCACCTCGAACCACCACAGGTTGCGCTTGGGGTCGAGGATGGCGAACAGGGTGTTGTCGCGGTTGAGCACCGGCCGGGTCAGCGCTTCGTTGCGCCGCGCGATGGCGGTGGGCTTGTCGAGTTTCATGCAGGTTCCTGCGGGTTGACGCTAGATTGGCCTGCCATTGTGCGGCGGGCTCCATCGCGGGGCAAGCCCGTGCTCGCGTCGTCCCTCGCAACAAATTGAAACTCTGGCGAGGCGGCATGGGTCGATCTGATGTCGACACGATTTTCCGTGTCTTTCCTTCAAGGAGACATCCCATGAGTGGCACCAAGGACAAAGCGAAGGGCCTGGCCAACGAGGCCGTGGGCAACATCAAGCAGGGCGTCGGCAAGGTGACCGACAACGACAAGCTGCGCGCCGAAGGCAAGGCCCAGGAGCTCAAGGGCGAGGCGCAACAGGCGGTAGGCAAGGTCAAGGATGCCGTGAAGAAGCCGTGATGCCTGCCTGATTGAACTGTAGGCGCCAGCAAGGCTGGCGCCTACAGTCATCATCATGATTTCGGGTAGCCGTTTTCCTGCATTGGCCATTGAGCCGTCACAGTTGCGGCACGGTCTATTAGACTTGCCTGCATTGCCAGGGTTTTTTCGGCGTTGGCCGGCCCTCCGATGATCAAGCGGCGAAAGGAGACGCTATGATTTTTCCCGACCTGCGCGGCCTGCCTCTGCACCGTGTGCTGGTGCGTACCGTCAAGGAGTTTCTCGATGACGAGATGTCCACTTATGCCTCCGCGCTGGCCTACCAGATGCTGTTCTCGCTGTTCCCCTTCCTGCTGTTCCTGATCGCCCTGATCGGTTTTTTGCACCTGCCGGACTTCTTCTCCTGGTTGCGCCTGCAATCGGAGCTGGTGCTGCCGCCCCAGGCCCTGGAGCAGGTCAACCCGGTGATCGACCAGTTGCAGCAATCCAAGGGTGGCTTGCTTTCGGTGGGTATCGTCATTGCCCTGTGGACCGCCTCGGCCGGCGTGCGCCTGATGATGAGCGCGATGAACGCCGCCTACGATGTACCGGAGGGCCGCCCGGTGTGGAAGCGCTTCCCGCTGTCGATCATCTACACCGTGGGCATCGCCGGCATGTTGCTGGCCGCCGCCGCGCTGATGGTGCTGGGGCCGCAAGTCATGGAGTGGATCGCCTCCCAGGTCGGGCTGGAGGAAGCGGTGGTGGTGGTCTGGACCATACTACGCTGGCCGGCGATCATCATCCTGATGATGGTGGCAGTGGCGTTGATCTATTACGTGATGCCCGATGTGAAACAGAAATTCCGCTTCATCACCCCGGGCTCGGTACTGGCGGTGGTGGTATGGATCGTCGCCTCGCTGGGCTTTGCCTACTACGTGAAGACCTTCGCTGACTACAACGCCATGTATGGCAGTATCGGCGCGATCATCGTGCTGCTGCTGTACTTCTATATCTCCGCCGCCGTGTTGCTGCTGGGCGCGGAGATGAACGCGGTGATCGAGCATATGTCCGCCGAGGGCAAGGACCCTGGCGAAAAGACGTTCAATGAGGACAACCCGCAGCAGACCGTCACCGTGCTCGGCCATGAGCACCCGGTAACCTCCGAACCCCAGACCCGCGAGCCGAACACCTGATGATCCGTGACATTCTCAAGATGGGCGATGAGCGCTTGCTGCGCATTGCCCCGCTGGTACCTGAGCACATGCTCGGCAGCGCCGAACTGCAGCAACTGATCGACGACATGTTCGAAACCATGGCCCATGTCGGCGGGGTTGGCCTGGCCGCGCCGCAGGTCGGTATCGACCTGCAACTGGTGATCTTCGGTTTCGAGCGTAGTGAGCGCTATCCGGATGCCGAACCGGTGCCGCGGACCATCCTCCTCAACCCGGTGATCACGCCGCTGGCCATGGAGGTCGAGGACGGCTGGGAGGGTTGTCTGTCGGTGCCGGGCCTGCGTGGTGTGGTACCGCGCTACAAGCACATCAGCTATTCGGGCATCGACCCCCAGGGCAAGCCGATCAACCGCTTCGCCGACGGTTTTCACGCGCGGGTGGTGCAGCATGAGTGCGATCACCTGATTGGCCGCCTATACCCCTCGTGCATCCAGGACTTCAGCAAGTTCGGCTACACCGAGGTGCTGTTCCCCGGGCTTGATGTTGCCGACGACTGACCGCGGACCATCGCCATCAGCGGCTTGCTGCGCCGGTAGCGGGCCAGGCGCGAGGCCAGGGCTTGGGGTAGGTCGACGGCGGGGGTGAAGGCCAGGTTCTGGTAAAAGCGCGACAGGTCTGGGTGGCAGAACAGCCAGGTGGCGCCGGGCGCATCCCTCAGCGCAGCGTCGAGCAGGCGCGTGGCCACGTGTTGGCCCCGCCATTGCGGTGCGACGAACAGGGCGGTCAGCCACTGACCGCCGGTGACGGGAGTCAGGTTCACCCCGGCAATGATTGCATCCGCGCGGGCTACCCATTGCTCGCCTTCGCCGGCCGCGCGCATGCGTGAGCCATGCTGGCGGTAGAAGTGATCCAGCAGGCGGCGCTGAACCTCGGGAAGGCGGCTGTAATTCATGGCAATTCAGTCAAAGGAGGATGAGTACGGGCGAGGGCTTTGTCGCAGATTGTTGCAAATACGGCAAGGGTGAATGTCCGAGTTTGGGGTTCAACTATTCCGGCCTGGGAGTAAAATTTCCCACATCCCCCCAGCAGTACGATAAAGCGGGATCGGTACTTCGTGTCATCTTCGCAGTCGATGACAACTTCTCCGCGCCATTGACGGCTTCAGAAGTCACGCGATCAGCTTGATAGCCATCAAGGTCAACACCCATGAAAGCCCTACTGATTCTTGCATTGGTCGGTATGTCCTCGTTCGCCCTCGCCGATGAGGCCAAGATCGCCTCCAGCCAACCTGCCGTCGAGCAGTACGACTACTCGACCAACCTCGACATCAAGCGTGTCATCAGCTTGTCGACCATCCCCAACGTGTGCGACGTGGTGCCTGCCACCATGACCTACGAGGACCATCAGGGCCAGGTGCACACCCTGCAGTACCGCGCCATGGGCGAAGGTTGCCGGCTGAATTGAGGCCCGGTGTCGTGGGCGTCGGTGTTCGCCGGCAAGGCCGGCGCCTACAGCGATAGTTGTCGACGTATCAGTTCCAGGCCCTGTTTCAGCTGGGCCCGGCTGCGCGCCGCCGACAGGCTGACCCGTACCGCCGGCACGATGTCGGTGCCAACCGCGAACACGCTGGCCGGGACGATCTCCACCCCTTGGGCGCGACAGCGCGCAACCAGTGTCTCGGCTTCTGTTGGCGTGGCCAGCCAGGCATGGGGCGAAGCTACGCCATCGGTTGTCAGCGCGTTGCCCAGGATCGTCCGCGCCAGGCGCCAACGTTCATCCAGCTCTTTGCGCTGCCAGGCCAGGCGCCGGGCAGCGCTGCCGTCGGCGATCCACTGGCAGGCGATGTGCAGGTTCAGCGGTGACACCGACCAGTGGGTGGCCTGGGCGTGGGGGTCGACCTGTTCCAGCAGGTCTGGCCGGGCGACGATCCACCCCAGGCGCAGGCCGGCGGCCACGGTCTTGGACAAGCTGCTGATCAGCACGCCACGGCCTTCGAGCAAGGGGTAGAGCGGCGGCAGGTCGGTCAAGGCGCCATACACGTCATCCTCGATCACCAGCAAGTCGTGGCGTCTGGCGACTTGCGCCAGCGCCTGGCGCCGAGCCTCGCCCATGCATGCCCCGGTCGGGTTGTGCAGGGTCGGGGTGGTCACCAGCACCCGCGCGCCGCTGGCGCGGGTGACCCGGTCCAGCTCGTCCGGGCGCAGGCCCTGGTCGTCGAGGGCCACGCCATGCACCGGCAGGCGCAATTGGCGACAGGCCGCCTTGATGCCGGGGGCGGTCAGCGCTTCGACCAGCACCGGTTCGCCCGCCTGGCACAGCGACTGCAAAACCAGGATCAGGGCCTGTTGGGCGCCACCGCACAGCAGCACCTGCTCGGGGACAAGCGCCAGGCCGCGGTTGGCCAGCCAGCGAGCCCCGTGGATCCGCCCCAGCAGCAGCTGCTCTGGCCCCAGGTAATGGTCGAGCAACGCGCTTTGCCCCTGCTCGAGCAAGTGGCGCAAGCTATGCGCGAGGTCATGATTGCGCGGGTCAGCCACCGGCACATTGGTCGACAGGTCTATCACCTGGTGTTGACGGTCGGGTTGCTTGAGCCGGAACAACGTCGCCTCCTTGCTCCCCGCCAGCACATAGGTGCCGCGCCCCACCTCGCCAGAGACCAGGTGCCGCGCGGCAGCCTCGCGGTAGGCCTGTTGCGTGGTACTGGGGTTCAGGCCCAGGGCCCAGGCCAGGCGTCGCTGCGGCGGCAGGCGCTCGCCTATCTTCAGCTCGCCGTGCTCGATGGCGGTGGCGATGGCCTCGACCAGCGCCAGGTAGCGCGGTTGCTGGTTGTCCGCCAGGGTGGGAAGCCACACGAAATTGTCGCCCATGCAATATAAGTTTGGACCCATACAATGCCCGGCCCTTAGCATCGGTTCAACCCATTACCGATAAGGACGCCCGCCATGTTCGACCTGCCCGCCCTGCGCGAAGCCGCCGCCTTCGTTCACCAGCATGTTCCGCCGACCCCGCAGCACGCCTGGCCGTTGCTGGCCGAACGGGTGGGCTGCGAGGTGTGGGTCAAGCACGAGAACCATGCTCCCACCGGCGCCTTCAAGGTGCGCGGCGGGCTGGTCTATGTGCGCTCGCTGCTGGCCGGCGACCAGGTGCCGCACGGGTTGGTCACCGCCACCCGGGGCAATCACGGCCAGAGCATGGCCCTGGCGGCGCGTCAGGCCGGCTTGCCACTGGTGATCGTGGTCCCGGAAGGCAACTCGCCGGAGAAGAATGCCGCCATGCGCGCCCTGGGGGCCGAACTGGTGGAGCATGGCGTGGACTTCGACGTGGCCCGGGAAGAGGCAGCGCGCCTGGCTGAGGCGCGAGGCTATGCAATGGTGCCGTCGTTCCACCCGGAACTGGTGCGCGGGGTGGCCACCTATGCCCTGGAGCTGTTCGAGGCAGTGGCCGCGCTCGACTGCGTGTATGTACCGATCGGCATGGGCTCGGGTATTTGCGGGCTGATCCAGGCGCGCAATCTACTGGGGTTGTCCACCGAGATCGTCGGGGTGGTCTCCAGCGCAGCCGATGCCTATGCCCGCAGCTTCGAGCAAGGGCGTATCGTCACCACTGCCAGCGCCAATACCTTCGCCGATGGCATGGCCTGTCGAGTGCCGCAACCGCAGGCGTTTGCCATGGTACGCGAACACGCAGCGCGTATCGTGCGGGTAGAGGACCGCGAGATCGCCGAGGCCATGCGTTTGTACCACGAAACCACCCACAACACTGCCGAGGGCGCGGGTGCGGCGGGCCTGGCCGCGTTGTTGCAGGAACGTGAGCGCCAGGCCGGCAAGCGCGTGGCGGTGGTGCTCAGCGGGGCCAATGTCGATCGCGAGCGCTATGCGCGGGTGCTGGCGGGTTGAACAACCCTGATTGAGTGGTTCGCCCTGTACCGCCAGGCAAGATTCGGGTTCAATCCAACGTTTCGCTTGTGACCGAGCCATCCATGCCCTTTTCCAACGGTTTTCTTCTCAGCCTGTCCCTGTGCCTGGACATCGGCATTGCCAACATCGCCATGATTACCTTAGCCATGCAACGTGGCTTCCTGCAGGGTTTCTGGCTTGGGTTGGGCACTTGTGTCGGCGACCTGGTCTACGCCATCGCGGCGCTGGCGGGCATGACCGTGCTGCTGCAGTTCGAGAGCGTGCGCTGGACGCTGTGGCTGGGTGGTTCGGCGTTGCTGGTGTGGTTCGCGTTGAAGATGCTGTTGGCGGCCTGGCGCGGCGGGCACTTGGAATCGCGCGGTGAGGTGGTGCTCGAGTCGGGCTGGCGCGAGTTTCTGCGCGGCATCTTCCTGGCCATGTCGTCGCCCAGCGCTATCCTCTGGTTCGCCGCGGTGGGTGGCGTGCTGATTTCCCGGTCCGGCGCGGGCAGTGCGCTCGATGCCGGCTTGTTCCTCGGCGGTTTCTTTGCCGCGGGGCTGTTCTGGTGCGCCGGGCTGTGCGGTATCGCCAGCCATGGCGGGCGGCTGCTGGGCGATCGCCTGCTGACCTGGTCCTACCTGCTGTCGGCGGCGATTTTCTGTTACTTCGCCGGGTATGTGATTTTGTCGGGTTATCGCGAGTTCATCCTGGCCGTTCCTGCCTGAGGTTGTTTTTTCGGCTGTGTTGTCGATTCGCGACGTTCTCGTTCGACCAGTGTTGAAGGTGCCGGAATGTGTTCGGCGCCACGCCGGCAAACACTGGGAGAAACCACCGATGAATGCTGCAGCTGAAACCGAGATCCGCCAACTGATCGAGCAATGGATGCAGGCCGTGCGCGAGCGTGACATCGAGCGCATCGTCCAACCCTACGCCGACGACATCCTGGCCTTCGATGCCATCCAGGCCCTGCAATTCAAAGGCAAGGCCGCCTACCGCGCGCACTGGGAAATGTGCATGGGCTATTGCACCGGGCCGATGGTGTTCGAACTGGCGCAGTTGACCGTGCACGCCGACGGCGATCTGGGCCTGGCCCATTGGCTCAACCGCTGCGGCCCGTCCGACGATGAAAGCCAGTGCGGTTTCATGCGTGCCACTGTTGGCTACCGGCGCAGCGGCGGTCAATGGCAAGTGATCCACGAACATTGGTCGGCGCCGATCGACATGGAAACGCAGAAGGCCCTGTTCAACCTCAAGCCTTGATACCGCCCATCGGCTATTACCCGCCCGACCTGCCGGAGACGATCATGAAATACCTGTGCCTGGTCTATTGTGACGAAGCGCTGTTGCACAGCTTGCCCGACAGCCCCGAAGACGCCGAGTGCATGGCCTATGCCGAGTCCATCCACGGCTCTGGACGCATGCTCGCCGCCGAGGCGCTCAAGCCGGTGCAAACCGCCACCACGGTGCGTGTACGTGCCGGGCATATGAGCCTGACCGACGGTCCATTCGCCGAAACCAAGGAGCAACTGGCCGGTTTCTACCTGGTCGATGCTCGCGACCTCAACGAGGCGCTGAATATCGCCAAGGGCATCCCGGCGGCGCGGGTCGGCAGCGTCGAGGTTCGGCCGGTACGTGAACTGCAACCCTGAACGGGAACGAGGACCACCCGCATGGCGCAACAGGGAATGCCCATCCGATGACCGCTGAAGGGCGGGTGCGTCAGGAGGTCGAGGCGGTCTACCGTCGTGACTCCCGGCGTATCCTCGCGACCCTGATTCGTCTGTTGGGGGACTTCGACCTGGCCGAGGAGGCCATGCACGATGCCTTCTTCATCGCCGTCGAGCGTTGGCGGCGCGACGGCATCCCGGACAACCCGCGGGCCTGGCTGGTCTCCGCCGGCCGTTTCAAGGCCATCGACGGCTTGCGTCGGCGGGCGCGTTTCGATCGCTCCCAGGCAGACCTGATCATGTTGCTTGAGGGCGAGGCGAGTGACCCGAGTGAACAGGCGTTGCTGGCCGACGACCGCCTGCGGTTGATCTTCACCTGCTGCCACCCGGCGCTGGCCGCCGATGCCCAGGTGCCGCTGACCCTGCGCGAGGTGTGCGACCTGACCACCGAGCAGATCGCCCACGCCTTCCTGCAGAGCCCGGCAACCATTGCCCAGCGCATCGTGCGGGCCAAGACCAAGATCCGTGATGCGAGGATTCCGTATCAGGTGCCGGAACTGGCCGAACTCCCGGAGCGCCTGGGAAGTGTGCTGCGGGTGATCTACTTGGTGTTCAACGAAGGCTACTCGGCGTCCTCGGGCGAGCATGTGACAACCCGTGAACTGATGGACGAGGCCATTCGCCTGGGCCGGCTCGTGGCGCAACTGCTGCCCGATGCCGAAGTGCTAGGGCTGTTGGCGCTGATGCTGTTGCAAGCTTCGCGGCAACAGGCGCGTAGCGATGCCAGCGGTGAACTGGTGCTGCTCGACGAACAGGACCGCAGCTTGTGGGACCGCGCGCAGATCGACGAAGGTTGCCAGTTGGTGCAGCAGGCGCTGCGCAGCCGCCAATTTGGCCCTTACAGCGTGCAGGCAGCGATCGCCGCGGTGCATGCCGAGGCGCCCAGTGCCGAGGCGACCGATTGGCACGAGATTGTCGGTTTGTATGATGTGCTGCAGCGGCACTGGCCGTCGCCTGTGGTGGCACTGAACCGGGCGGCGGCGTTGGCCAGGCGCGATGGCGCGCAAGTGGGGTTGCAGGCGGTCGAGGCGATCCTCGCAGCGGGTGAGCTGGGCGATTACCACCTGGCCCATGCCGCGCGGGCCGAGCTGCATTGGCAACTGGGCAACCTCGAACAGGCCCGCGCCGCCTGGCAACAGGCGCTGGCGCTGACCCGCCAGGGGCCAGAGCGCCGGCATATCGAGCGACGCTTGCGCGAGCTGGGCTGAGCGACTACCGGTAGTCTGTAGGAGTCGCTGTGCTTTCAGCTGGCGACGAACGCCGGCGGGCTGACCAGCTCGACGGTCTGTTGCTTGCGCGGCGCGAGGATTTCAGCCTCGCCAGCAACCACCAGCTCGTCGTTCTGGTTGTACACATTGGTGGCGATACGCACCTTGAACTTGGGCAGCTTCTCGAGAATTTCCAGGCGCACGGTCAGGGTGTCGCCGATCTTCACCGGTTTCTGGAAGCTCATCTGCTGGCCCAGGTAGATGGTGCCAGGGCCAGGCAGGGTGCAGGCCACTGCGGCGCTGATCAGCGCGCCGCTGAACATGCCATGGGCGATGCGCTCCTTGAACATGCTCTTGGCGGCGAACTCGGCGTCCAGGTGCACCGGGTTGTGGTCACCGGACATGGCGGCGAACAGCTGGATGTCACGCTCTTGCACGGATTTCTTGTACTCGGCTTTCTGGCCGACTTCGAGGGCTTCGTAGGGCGTGTTGCTGACCTGGGTCATCAGGGCTTCCTTGTGGGGCGGCGAGGGCGGCTATCATTCACTGCGGGCAGGGCGGCCAAGGGCCAGCGCCTGTTCCAGCCAGCCGATGATATCGGCGCTGACCTCATCGCGATGGGTTTCGTTGAGCACTTCGTGCCGTGCACCGGGGTAAAGGCGCAACTGTACATGACAGTTGCCGGTCGCGCGCAGGGCGTCGGCCAGACGGGTGAGACGCTTGCCGGCACTCACCGGATCACATTCGCCGCCCATCACCAGCAATGGCAGGTTCGGATCGATCTGCGCCAGCTGCCGCGCCTGGCTGATTTGCGCCAGGCCTTGCAGGAGATCGAGCCACAGCTGGTTGCTGCAACGAAAGCCGCACAGCGGGTCGGCGATGTACTTGTCCACCTCTACCTCATCGCGGCTGAGCCAGTCGAACGCGGTGCGGTTGGGCTTGAACGCCTTGTTGAACGAGCCGAACGACAGCCAGTCGATCAGCGCGCTCTTGCCCAGCGGCCCCTGGCGCCAGGCTTCGAGCCGGGCGATCAGGCGGGCCACGCGGTACAGCGTCACCGGCTGGAAGTTCGAGCCGCTGAGGATCGCCCCCTGCAGGCTGGCGCTGTGGTGCAGCAGGTAGGCCTGGGCGATGTAGCTGCCCATGCTGTGGCCGAACAGGAACAACGGCGTGCCGGGAAACTGCTGGCCGATGTGCTGGGCCAGCAGGCCCAAGTCGTTGACCACGGCATTCCAGCCATTGTGGCGGGCGAACAGGCCCAGGTGGCCGAGCTCGGCGGTGCGACCATGGCCGCGCAGGTCGGGGGCGAGCAGGGCAAAGCCTGCGGCATTGAGCGCCTGGCCCAGGCGCTGGTAGCGCCCGGCGTGCTCGGCCATGCCGTGGGCCAGCAGCACCACGGCCTTGACCGGCGTGGTCGGCAGCCATTGGTGCACGTACAGGCTGCAATGCTCGCTGGCAGGCAGCCAGAAGGCGTCGTGGGGCATGGCGGGTCCTTGCGCGCAGGGGGTGCCAACAGTGTATGCGCAAAGCGGCCGATTGCAGGAAGGGCAGAAAAGAGATTCACAATGTTAATGGCGGCACTTGGCGTATTTGCCACCTTCGGCATTGCTGCTAACGTCGGCTGATCGCCTTTTTGCCACCAGGCAATCAGGTCAGGGACGGTCCCGGCAGAGGAACAACAATAAATGCAAGCCGATTTCTGGAATGACAAGCGCCCGGCGGGCGTGCCTTCGACCATTGACCTGAATGCCTACACCTCGGTCGTCGATGTCTTCGAGCGCTCCTGCAAGCGCTTCGCCGACCGCCCGGCGTTCAGCAACCTGGGCGTCACCCTCAGCTACGCCGAGCTTGAGCGCCATTCTGCAGCCTTCGCCGCCTGGTTGCAGCAGCACACCGACCTGCAGCCTGGCGACCGCATCGCGGTGCAGATGCCCAATGTCCTGCAATACCCCATCGCCGTGTTCGGCGCCATGCGCGCCGGGTTAGTTGTGGTCAACACCAACCCGTTGTACACCGAGCGCGAGATGCGCCATCAGTTCCAGGACTCCGGCACCCGTGCCCTGGTGTTCCTGAACATGTTTGGCAAGCGGGTCCAGGAGGTGTTGGCGGACACCGGCATCGAATACCTGATCGAGGCGAAGATGGGCGACCTGTTGCCGGCGGCCAAGGGCTGGCTGGTCAACACCGTGGTCGACAAGCTGAAGAAGATGGTGCCAGCCTATCAGTTGCCCCAGGCCGTGTCGTTCAAGCAGGTGCTGCGCCAGGGACGCGGGTTGCTGCACCAGCCGGTGCCGCAGGTGCTCGACGACGTCGCCGTGTTGCAGTACACCGGCGGCACCACGGGCCTGGCCAAGGGGGCCATGCTCAGCCACGGCAACCTGGTGGCCAACATGCTCCAGGTGCTGGCGTGTTTCGGCCAACATGGTCCGGATGGCCAGCCGCTGATCAAGGAAGGGCAGGAGGTGATGATCGCGCCGCTGCCGCTGTACCACATCTATGCCTTCACCGCGAACTGCATGTGCATGATGGTTACCGGCAATCACAACGTGCTGATCACCAACCCGCGGGATATCCCCGGTTTCATCAAGGAGCTGGGCAAATGGCGCTTCTCCGCGCTGTTGGGGTTGAATACGCTGTTCGTCGCGCTGATGGACCACCCAGGTTTCAAGGCGCTGGACTTCTCGGCGCTCAAGGTCACCAACTCCGGGGGCACCGCGCTGGTCAAGGCCACCGCCGAGCGCTGGGAAGCGCTCACGGGCTGTCGCATCGTCGAAGGCTACGGGCTTACCGAAACGTCACCTGTGGCCAGCACCAACCCCTATGGGCAGTTGGCGCGCCTGGGCACGGTGGGCATCCCGGTCCCGGGTACCGCGTTCAAGGTGATAGACGACGAGGGCAACGAGCAGCCTGTGGGCGAACGCGGTGAACTGTGCATCCAGGGGCCGCAGGTGATGAAGGGCTATTGGCGCCAGCCCGAGGCGACGGCCCAGGCGCTGGACGCCGAGGGCTGGTTCAAGACCGGCGATATCGCGGTGATCGACCCGGATGGCTTTACCCGGATCGTCGACCGCAAGAAGGACATGATCATCGTCTCGGGTTTCAACGTGTACCCCAACGAGATCGAGGATGTCGTGATGAGCCACCCGCAAGTGGCCAGTTGCGCGGCCATCGGTGTGCCCGACGAGCGCTCCGGCGAGGCGGTGAAGCTGTTCGTGGTGCCGCGTGCGGGCGGGGTCAGCGTCGATGAGCTCAAGGCCTTCTGCAAGGCCAACTTCACTGGCTACAAGGTGCCCAAGCACATCGTGCTGCGTGAGTCGTTGCCGATGACGCCGGTGGGCAAGATCCTCAGGCGTGAGCTACGGGACATCGCCTGACAGCATGCCATGGGTGCGGCGCGACGCCGCCCCCATGGCTGAACAAGGATGGCTCTAGCGCAAGGTTTTCAGGCGAATTCGCGACATTTTGTACAATTACTCTAAAAATGACCTATAAGGTTCTTTGAGTCATTTTTGTGACCGATCGGGCTGCTTTGGCCTCTAGGCGACCCTTGGCAAAGCTGTTACTCTCGGCGCGCTTTCAGATGATTCGGTTTGCAATGAACCGTCATCCCATATCAATAATAAGCGCATCGACGCGTACCGAATTCGCTGTTGCTGAAGGAGCGGGCTTCCATGATCGAACATTTTTGGAAGGATAAGTACCCAGCCGGAATTACGGCGGAAATCAATCCTGACGAATTCCCCAATATCCAGGCGGTGCTCAAGCAATCCTGCCAACGCTTTGCCGACAAACCGGCCTTTAGCAACCTGGGCAAGACCATCACCTACGGCGAGCTGTATGCCCTGTCCGGCGCCTTCGCCGCCTGGCTGCAACAGCACACCGACCTCAAGCCTGGCGATCGCATCGCCGTGCAACTACCCAACGTCCTGCAGTACCCGGTCGCCGTGTTCGGCGCCATGCGTGCCGGACTGATCGTGGTCAACACCAACCCGCTGTACACCGCCCGCGAGCTTGAGCACCAGTTCAACGACTCCGGGGCCAAGGCCCTGGTGTGCCTGGCCAACATGGCGCACCTGGCGGAAAAGGTGGTGCCCAAGACCCAGGTCAAACACGTCATTGTCACCGAAGTGGCCGACCTGTTGCCACCACTCAAGCGCCTGTTGATCAACAGCGTGATCAAATATGTGAAGAAAATGGTCCCGGCCTACAACCTGCCGCGGGCCGTGCGTTTCAACGACGCGCTGGCGCTGGGCAAGGGCGGGGCGGTCACCGAGGCCAATCCGCAGCCCAACGATGTTGCCGTGCTGCAGTACACCGGCGGCACCACCGGGGTGGCCAAGGGCGCCATGCTGACCCATCGCAACCTGGTGGCCAACATGCTGCAGTGCCGCGCGCTGATGGGGGCCAACCTGCACGAAGGTTGCGAGATCCTGATTACCCCGCTGCCGCTGTACCACATCTATGCCTTCACCTTCCATTGCATGGCCATGATGCTGATCGGCAACCACAACGTGCTGATCAGCAACCCGCGCGACTTGCCGGCCATGGTCAAGGAGTTGGGCAAGTGGAAGTTCAGCGGCTTCGTCGGCCTGAATACCCTGTTCGTGGCCCTGTGCAACAACGAAGGGTTCCGCAACCTCGACTTCTCCTCGCTGAAGATCACCCTGTCCGGTGGCATGGCCCTGCAGTTGAGCGTGGCCGAGCGTTGGAAGGCGGTCACCGGCTGCGCCATCTGCGAAGGCTACGGCATGACCGAGACCAGCCCGGTGGCGGCGGTGAACCCGAGCGAGGCCAACCAGGTCGGTACCATCGGCATTCCGGTGCCGTCCACCCTGTGCAAGGTCATCGACGACAACGGCCAGGAACTCCCCCTGGGTGAGGTCGGTGAGCTGTGCGTGAAGGGCCCGCAGGTGATGAAGGGTTATTGGCAGCGTGATGAAGCGACGGCCGAGATCATCGACAGCGAGGGTTGGCTGAAGACTGGCGATATCGCCCTGATCCAGGCGGACGGCTACATGCGGATCGTCGACCGCAAGAAGGACATGATCCTGGTCTCGGGCTTCAACGTGTACCCCAACGAGCTCGAAGACGTGCTCGCGGCCCTGCCGGGCGTGCTGCAATGCGCGGCCATCGGTATTCCCGACGAGAAATCCGGCGAGGTGATCAAGGTGTTCATCGTGGTCAAGCCGGGCATGACCCTGACCAAGGAGCAGGTGATGGAGCACATGCGCGCCAACGTTACCGGCTACAAGGTGCCCAAGGCCATCGAGTTCCGCGATGCCTTGCCGACCACCAACGTCGGCAAGATCCTGCGTCGCGAGCTGCGTGACGAAGAGCTGAAGAAGCAGGGCCTGAAAAAAATCGCCTGATCTGCAGCCTGCTTTGGGATTGAAACATGGGAGCGGGGCAAGCCCGCTCCCATTTTACGTTATGAAGCTCAGCGCAGCCTCTCAAGCATCTGGTAGTACCACATTCCCGCCGCCAGCAGCGGATTGCCCAGCAAGTCGCCCATCGGTACCTTGATGTGCTGGCATGCCGCGAAGGTATCGAACTTCTCCAGCGTCCCGGTCAAGGCCTCGGCCATGATCTCGCCCATGATGTGGCTGGTGGCGATGCCGTGCCCGGAGTACCCCTGGCAGTACCAGACATTGTCCGACAGCTTGCCCAGTTGCGGGATGCGGTTGACCACGATGCCCATGGCGCAGCTCCACTGGAATTCGATCGGCACGCCCTTGAGCGCCGGGAAGGTGCGCTCGATGCACGGGCGCAGTTCGCCCTCTATGTCTCGTGAATCGCGCCCGGAGTAGTTGGCGCCGCCGCCGAACAGCAGGCGTTTGTCGGCGGTCAGGCGGTAGTAGTCGAGGACGAAGCGGCAGTCGTAGACAGCCAGATCCTGCGGGTTGATCTGTTCGGCCAGCTCGCCCAGCGGCGCGGTGGTGACGATGCCGCCCATGGCCGGGAAGATCTTGCCTTTGAGTTGGCGTTTTTCCAGCTTGTGGTAGACGTCGCCGGCCAGCATCACCTGGCGTGCCTCGATGCGCCCGTTGGCGGTAACCACGGCTGGGCGGGGGCCGTGGATGATCTCCAGCACTTCGGAATTCTCGAACAGCAGCGCGCCGAGGCCATGGGCGGCGCGGGCCTCGCCCAGGCACAGGTTGAGCGGATGCAGGTGCAGGTTGCGGCGGTTCTTCAACGCGCCAAGGTACAGCGGGCTTTGCAGGTGCTGTTGCATGGCGTCGCGATCAAGCAGTTGCACCAGGTCGCCCATGCCGCGGCGCTGGGCTTCGGCCTCGAAGGCGCGTAGTTCGGTCATGTGCGAAGGTTTCATCGCCGCGTGCAGGTGGCCGTGCTTGAGGTCGCACTGGATGCCGTAGCGTTCGACGCGCTGTTCGATGATCTGGTGGCCGCGCCAGCGCAGGTGCCAGATGAAGTCGTCCACCTCGGCGCCCAGGCGGTCGCGCATCTGCGCGCGCATGGCCTCGTCGCCCGACAGACTGCCGGTAACCTGGCCACCGTTGCGCCCACTGGCGCCCCAGCCGATGCGGTTGGTCTCGACGATGGCAACCTTCAGGCCACGTTCGGCCAGCTCCACCGCAGTGGCCACGCCGGTGAAGCCGCCGCCGATGATCGCCACGTCCACCTGCACTGTGCCTTTGAGCGTGGGGTATTCGGTCGCGTCATTGAGAGTGGCGCTGTAGTAGGACGGCGCGCGCTGGGCCGGCCCGTTGTTGACTGCTGCGTTCATGGGTGTTCCTTGTTGTAGTTCGTCTGTCAGGCCTGGTGCAGGTACCAGCGCCAGTCCTGTTCGCCGACTTCGGCCATGAGCTGGCGGTACTCGGCGCGCTTGACCTTCAGGTACACGCCGAGAAAGGCCTCGCTCAGCGCCTCCGGGGCCCAGGTCGACTGTTCCAGGGCCTCCAGGGCAGTCAGCCAGTCGGTGGGCAGGTACTCGCGGGCCTGGGCATAGCCGTTGCCTTCGACCGGCGCGCCGGGATCGAGCTGTTCGCGGATGCCCTGGTGCGCGGCAGCAAGTATCGCGGCGGCGGCCAGGTATGGGTTGGCGTCGGCGCCGCAGATGCGGTGCTCCACATGCCGGCTGTTGGCCGGGCCGCCGGGCACGCGCAGGCTCACGGTGCGGTTGTCCACGCCCCAGGTCGGCGCCAGCGGGGCATAGCTGTTGGCCTGGAAGCGGCGGAACGAGTTGGCGTTGGGGCAGAACAGCAGCAGCGACTCACGCAGGTGGCGCAGCATGCCGGCCACCGCCTGGCGCAACAGTGGGGTGCCGGCCTTGTCCTCGCTGGCGAACAAGTTGTTGCCGGCGGCATCGGCCAGGCTCAGGTGCATATGCATGCCGGTGCCGGCCAGTTGCGCGAACGGCTTGGCCATGAAGCAGGCCTGCATGCCGTGGGCATTGGCGATGCCCTTGACCAGACGCTTGTAGCGCACGGCCTGGTCCATGGCCTGGAGCGCATCGCCGTGCTCCAGGGTAATTTCCACCTGCCCCGGGGCATACTCGGAGATCGCCGTGCGCACAGGGATGTCCTGGGCCTTGCAGGCAGCATACAGATCGGCAAGGAACGGTTCGATCTGCTCCAGCTCGCGCAAGCCATAGACCTGGGTACCGCGTGGGCGGCCGCCGTCGCTGTCCAGCGCCGGCTGCGGGCGGCCCTGGCTATCGCGCTGCTGGTCGAGCAGGTAGAACTCCAGCTCGCAGGCCATCACCGGGTGGAAGCCATCGGCCTTGAGGGCGTCGATCACCCGCAGCAGCACATGACGCGGATCCGCCACGCTGGCCGGCAGGCCTTCGCTGGGGTGCATGCTGACCTGCACGGCGGCGGTCGGCACCCGGCGCCAGGGCAGACGCACCAGGCTGCCGTCCAGCGGGTAGGCCCGGCAGTCGATGTCGCCGACGTCCCAGACCAGACCGGAGTTTGCCACGTCGTCGCCATTGAGGGTCAGGCCGAGGATGGTGCTGGGCAGCGGGCGGCCACTTTCGTACACGGCCAGCAGTTCGTCGCGATGTAGCAGCTTGCCGCGGGGCACGCCGTTGGCGTCGAGGATGAACAGTTCGATCAGGTCGATATCGGGGTTGTCGGCCAGGAAACGCCTGGCTTGCTCGGCAGGGGCAAAGTGCATGGTGGATTCGCTCTGGGGCACGCAGGACCGCCGCGCAGGTGGGCGGTCAGGCTGAGTCAATCGGCCAGTGGTGGCCGGGTCGGGTCAGGAGTGCGTGAGCGAAGTGTCCGGTGGGCGCGCGTGACGGCAATGCCACAGCGCCCAGAACGCCAGGAT
>NZ_SOZA01000042.1 GCF_004519305.1 Pseudomonas sp. RIT623
CCTGAGCACGAAGCCCTGGAATGGTTCACCCGCCTGCGCCAGCCCAGCTGCGACGAACGCCTGCGCCAGGCCTTCGCCGCGTGGTGCCAGGACCCACTCAACGCCCATGCCTACGCTGCTCTGGAAACCTACTGGCAACAATTGCAGGTACCTGCGGCGCGCCCACGGCCACGGATCATCAAGCTGCGTCACAGCCGCATGGGCCTGCTGCTGGGGCTGTTGTTCCTGATGCTGCTGGCGCTGCTGGCCTGGCTCTATTGGCCCATGCTGCAACGCCTGGGCAGCGAACTGCACACCGACATCGGCGAGCGACGCAGCGTGCGCCTGGCCGACGGCTCGACCCTGCACCTGGACAACGCCAGCGCGATGAACGTCGACCTGCGCGGCCGCACCCGCCTACTGCAGCTGGTGCAGGGCCAGGTGTACCTGGAAGTGATGCTCGATGGCCGGGCCATGGAGGTGCAGGTCGATGACACCCGGATCCAGGTGTTCGGCACTCGGCTGCAGATCGCCCGGCATGCCGACCACGACGAACTGGTGGTGCTCAGCGGCAAGGCCGCAGTCCTGCAGGATGGCGACCAGCGCCTGGTGAATGCCGGCGAACGAGTGACGTTCAGCGAAAGCCGCATCAATCCGGTGGAAAAGATTGATGCCAAATTGGCCGATGCCTGGCGCAACGGCCAATTGAAGGCCAGGAACCTGCCGTTGAGCGAAGTGCTGGAGCGCCTGGCCGATTACCGTGGCCAGCGTGTCTGGATGATGAACGAGCAAGCAGCCTATCAGCGGGTCAGCGGTGACTTCGACCTCGACCACCCGGCGCAGAGCCTCGAGCGCCTGGCCACCGATCAGCAATTGCGCCTGCACAACCTGCTCGGCCATTGGCTGATCGTGCGCTGAGGCGCCCTTCCCGGCTAAGCGTTTGAAAGGTTGGAAAATTTTTTTGAAAACGCTGTTGACAGGATCGCGATTCGAGCTAATAATGCGCGCCAAGTTGGCTACATAGCTCAGTTGGTTAGAGCATAGCATTCATAATGCTGGGGTCCGGGGTTCAAGTCCCTGTGTAGCCACCAACTTCTAAAAAGGGCTTATCGAAAGATAAGCCCTTTTTATTTGCCTGCGAACAAGCTATTTCACCCCCGCTACCACAACGGCCAGCCCAAGGCCGATCAAGGCTACCCCGATTACCCGATCCACCGTGCGCTGACGCTCGATCATCGCCCCGCGCAATCGCGCACTGGAAAAGAACACCGCCACCAGGCTGAACCACACCCAGTGGGCGAACGACATGAACGCGCCATAGGCGAAATCCAGCGCCAGCGGGCTGCCGGGCTGCACCACCTGGGTGTAGGCACTGACCACGAAGAGCATGGTCTTGGGATTCAGCGCGTTGGTCAGAAAGCCCGTGCGCAACGCGCTCGCCACGCCGGCCTCGCTGTGCGCCAGGCCGTCGAGGCTGATGCGCGTGGTGTTGGTCAGCGACCTATAGCCCAGGTACACCAGGTAGCCCGCCCCTACCACCTTCATGGCCAGGAACAGGGTCGGGCTCTGGCTGATGATCACGGCAATGCCGAGCACGGTGTACAACACATGCACCTGCACGCCCAGGGCAATGCCCACCGCCGCGGCGAGGCCAGCCTTGCGGCCCTGTGCATAACTGCTGCGGGTGACCATGGCGAAGTCGGCGCCGGGACTTATGACGGCCAGGATGGTGAACAGGGCGACAGCGATGAGTTCGTTCACAAACAGGTATCCTCGAGGAAAATTCACGGAAGATAGAATTATCTTGGTGCCTTGAACGAGTAAAAATCGATTTATAGTCTGGCAAATCTGCTAGTTTTACTCACCTATTTTCATTGAATTGACTGGCCTATCGCGCGCTTCACACTGCACTCGTGGGAGCGGGCTTGCCCCGCGATAAAGCCGGAACAGGCCAGCACATGAAACTGCCTCCCCTTACCGCCTTTCGCTACTTCGACATCGCCGCCCGCACTGAAAGCTTCGTGCGCGCCGCCGAACACCTGCACGTCACCCACGGCGCCGTCAGCCGGCAAGTGCGCCTGCTCGAGGAAAGCCTTGGCGTGGCATTGTTCGAACGGCGCAACCGGGCGATCTTCCTCACCCCCGCCGGGCGCGAGCTGCACAGCACCACCCAGTCGATCTTCGAGCAATTGCAGGGCGCCGTGCAGCGCCTGCAACAGCAGCCTGAAGACAACGTTCTGGTGGTCTCCTGCGAACCGACCATCGCCATGCGCTGGCTGATCCCGCGCCTGCCGCGATTTCACGCCGCACACCCCGGCTTGCAGCTGCACCTGGTGGCGGCCGGCGGGCCGGTGGACTTCGCCCGTGGCGGCATCGACCTGGCACTGCGCCGCGATGACTTCCATTGGGATCGCCAGTTGCACAGCCTGAAGATCTGCGATGAGTGGATCGGCCCGGTCGCAAGGCCAGACCTCAAGGAGCAACGCTTGCTGCACAGCGCCACCCGCCCCGATGCCTGGGCCACCTGGCTACGCCTGAGCGGCCACGGCATCCGGCACACGGCGCGCAGCGACTTCGAGCACTTCTACTTGTCGCTCCAGGCCGCCAGCGCGGGCATGGGGCTGGCCATCGCCTCGGCGCTGATGGTTCGCGACGAACTGGACAATGGCCAGCTACAGGCGCCGTACAGCTTCCTGCGCGATGGCTCCGGCTACCACCTGCTCAGCCCGCGGCCACTGGACGACGGCGGCAAGCGTCAGCACTTCGCACAGTGGGTCGGCGACGAGTGCCAGGCCTGCCTGGCTCACCTGGGCTTGCTGCAGAACGACGAGCCGGCCCCGCCATCACCGCCCCAGGTGCGATAGCCGGCCGTGTCGATATGGATACGCCCCGAGGGGTAACGGCCAAGCCCCATGCTCCAGGCCTGGCCGTGCTGCTGCCAGAAGCGGCACAGCGGGTTAGGGTCGGCCCAGGGCGGCAGCAGCAAGTCGACGGCGAAAGCGCGCATGTGCGCGCTGCTCGGCGCGCCGCCGGCACAGGCATTGAGCCGGGGTTCGCGGTAGGCCGACACCACCTCGAACTGAGGCAGGATGCCCTGCTGGTCCAGGGTCTTGGTCAATGCCAGGGTCGAACGCACCGCCGGCCAATGGCTGGCCGGCGGCACCGCGAAGGGTGAAGCCTTGCACAAGCGCCAGTCCGAGGCAGAGCGCAGCAACTGATGGATCGGCACCACGCCATACAGCCGGGCGTCCACCAGCATTTCACGAAACCTGCGGTTCTCGTGATCCCCGGCCCACTGGGCGAACATCCACACATCGCGCTCATCGGCCTGGACCGCACCCAGCCCGAGCAGCGCGCTAGCCAATAGCCATATCCTGGCGCTTTTCATTCCCCCACCTCTTCATCCACCATGCTCGGTCCGCCGTCCTGGCGGCCACTGACAAGGAGTTAAGCATGCACAAGATTGCTGTATCGGGCCTGGCCGCCCTCGCCTTCAGCGGCCTGGCCATGGCCGACGCGCAGATCGACCTGGGCGACGCCCAGCGCGTGACCCGGCTGTTCGCCTACCCCAACAACTGCAACGTGATCTGCTATCGCGACTGGACCCTCGAACAGACCGTCGAGCACTACCTCACCCAGAGCGTGCAGCGCGACGGCTATGCCAATGCCAAGGTCACGGTGAACCGCGACAACGACAAGCTGCACGCCAGCATCACCGACGTACCGGCGAGCTACGCCGAACCCTTGCGCAAGCTGCTCGACAGCGGCGAGCTGGCCTACCAGGGCGCCACCCGCCTCAACCAGAAAGGCGGCTGGGACTACAGCTGGTACCTGTTCCTGCCCCTGGGCATGGCCCTGGAGAACCGCCGCAGCATCGAACTGCTGCACTTCCCGCCGGACTATTCGCTGACCCGCTACCAGGACTACCTGAAGTCCAACACCACCGACCGTTGGGCGCAGCTGCTGACCTTCAACGGTGTCGAGGCTACCCAGACCCCGGCCTACCAGACCATCGTCGACATCGCCCCGATCGCCGCGCCGGCAAGCGCTGGCAAGGACCTGGAAGGGGTCTACAGCTACTTCAACGACTACCAGGTGCGCATGGTCAAGGAAGTGACCCTGACCCACGATGGCAAAGGCGCCTTGCCGATGGTCGCGTTCGGCGCGCCGGTGCGGGCCTGGATCCAGCAGCAGTATGGGCCGAAGGTCAACGTGCTCGGCTTGGTGAGCATCAGCCCCGAGGCCAACAGCGCCAAGGTGCCCGTGCTCGGCGCCAACCACCCGAGCGCGATCTGGTACGCCGCCGACCCGAAAAGCTACGACGGCGACCAGGACAAGGCCGACGCCGCAGGCCTGAAGATGATGGGCCAGGACCTCTCCGCCGCCTGCTGGCAGGCCGGCATGGGGCGCAACCCGCAGGCCGATGCCAAGCTCACCCTGGATGCCTGCACCAGCAAGTGGCAGGTAACCCAGAAGAAACAGACCTGCGAATTGTTCTACCGCACCATCCGCGAGATGACCCCGGAGCAGGCAGCGGCCAAGTGCAATACCGGAACGGTGACGCGCAGCTTGCGCGACCTGCGTAAACCGGTCGAAGTGCAGCACCCAGAGATCTGAGTTACCTGCACAAGGGGCCGCGTAGCGGCCCCAACACAAGACAGCGTGCGAAATCAGTCTTCGAGCAACGTACAGGCCATCACCAGCGCATCTTCCCGCCCGCCCGCCATCGGGTAGTAGTCACGGCGACGGCCGACTTCATTGAAGCCATAGCGCTCGTACAAGCGATACGCCGACTGGTTGCTGGCACGCACCTCGAGGAAACACTCCCGGCCATTGAGCTGGTAGGCCCGGGCCATCAGGTGTTCGAGCAGGCGCAGGCCGAGGCCACAGCCCTGGTTCTCCGGCTTGACGGTGATGTTGAGCAGGTGCGCCTCGTCGATGATCACGTTGATCACGCCATGGCCGACCTGCTGCTGGCCGTCGAACATCAGCCACACTTCGTAGGACTTCAGCGCATCCAGGAAGATGCCGCGGGTCCAGGGATGGCTGAAGGCGGCATATTCGATCTTCAGCAGGGTATCCAGATCCGCCTCGGTCGCCGGGCGGAAACTGATCGAGTCACTCATTCAACGCGTTTCCAGCGCGCCATCAGCTGGCGCATGGCTTTCCAGACGTCCGCCTTGCGCTGCGGCTCGTCCATCAACAGTTCAAGGCCGGGCAAGGCCCAGGCATCGCCGAGCAGGTCGACCTTGAGTTCTTGGTAGTAGGCCTCGGCATCGACCTGGCCGGCAAAGCGAATGGCCGGCAGGCCGATCAGCCACAGGCAGGCGCACGGCGCCTCTTCCAGGCGCGCGGCGATAAAGCCCTGGACAAAGTCCCGGGCGGCATCCGGCCCCTGGTCCATGTTGCCGCGCATCAGTAACGGCCAACGCACCGGCTCGCCAATGATCTGCGGGGCGTCCGGCAGGCCGGCGGCGCGCAGCATGTCCTTGAGCAGCAGGTAGGACGGGTCGCGGCTCTGGAACGGCTGGCCGGTGGCCAGCTCCACCAGCAGCAGACAGTCGCCGGCACGCAGCAACTGCAGGGCGAAGCGTGGCGGTGGCACAGGCGCCGGACGCGGCGCGGGAGGCTCTGCCTCGGCCTCGACCGGCTTGGCGGCGGCTTTCGGCGCGCTGCCCGGGCGCGGGATCTCGATCTTCGGCCGCTCGGCACGCGCCTGAGGGGCTGCCGGGGTGGAGCTCGGCGCAGGCGCGGCCGGACGCACCTCGAAGTCGACCTCATCGACCGGTGCCACCGGCAACAACAGCTCTGGCCGCGACGGCGCGGCGAACGGCAGTTCGGCGCGCGGCAGCCAGTGCACCACTTGCATGGCGGACAGGTAGGCGCGGCGACGGGACTCGATCAGCAAGGGGCGGGTATCCGGGGTATTCGTGACAGTCGGCCATTCTAACGCCGTTACCTGGGATGCGCCGCAACAGATTGTCGGTCATCGCGGGCCAGTGAATCCCCCTTTGCGCCTCAGGGTTATCCCCATAACGGACCAAGGGGTGAAATCCTCCCCCCTGGATGCAGTACAATCGCCCCTTTTATTTGGCAACGAGTCGACCCGCCAATGATCGAACCCAAGCGCGTCCTGCGCGCCCTAGCCGAACACTGGGCCTTGATCGAGCCGCTGTGCGAGCGCTTCGACCAGGGCACCCTGAGCCTGGTCGAGCTGCGCCAGCAGCTGGCCCGCCAGCAGGTGGAAAGCACCCCGCAGGACATCACCCAGCTGCTCGACGTATGGATCCGCCTGGACATCCTGGTCCCGGTGGCCAAGAGTCCGAACCGCTTCGAGCTCAACGCGCAGATCCACGACTTCCTCGCCTACCTGCGCCGCGAGCACCGGCTGGGCCTGTGCCTGGAGATCGAGGCCTACCTGCGCCACCTGGAACGCCTGGCCGGGCATATCCAGGATGCCTTCGACAACCGCGACAGCGACGACCTGGCGCGCCAGCTGCGCCTGCTCGACATGCGCGTGCGCGACGTGCTGAAGAAGCTCGACAACGACGAGCAGGCCCTGCAGGCCGTGGCCGAGCGGGCCAAGACCAGCAACCGGCAGATCCCCCTGCGCCAGCGCTACGCCGAGGTCCTGGCGACCTGGGACGAATACGTCGAACCGATGATCCAGCTGGTCAACGCCGACGGCGCCTTCGAACAGGGCGTGCGCAAGGTCGAGACCGTGCTGCTGCGCCTGCTGGGCGAGCAGGCGCGCCTGGGCCACCTGGTCGACGACGACATGCTGCTGCGCACCCACGCGCGAATCCTCGAAATGCAGACCAGCGCCCAGCTGACCCTGCGTCACGCCCGCGAATTGCTGCTGCCGCTGCGCGAGGAAGCCCGCCGGCACAATGCCGTGACCCGCGGCGCCGCGCTGGCCCTGTCGGTGATCCGCAAGAAAGGCATCGACGCCGTGCCGCAAGCGGCCATGCCGATGTTCACCCGCCCGCAGAGCACCTTCCTCGGCAGCGCCAGCCAGGTCGAGGCCTACGTCTACGCCCTGGCCCGCTTCGAGCCCAAGCCGGCGCGCTTCCCAAAAGCGCACAAGACCCACAAGGGCCCGATCCCGCGCGCGCCACGCACGGTCAAGGAAATGCTCGAGCGCTGCGAAGACGCCCTGCCGCTACCAGACCTGATGGTCTGGCTGCTGGAACAGGAGCCCGAGGGCGCCACCGACGAGCTGCTGTACTGGTTCTCGCGCCTGTCGCGGGAAAAGCGCTTCAGCCGCCAACGCCTCGACCGCCAGCAGTACACCACCCGCGAACACCTGGTCAGCCTGCGCTCCTTCGCCCTGACGTCCAGCCGCGCAAACCAGCCGGCCACCACGACCGAATCCACCGCGAGCCCCACCCATGCATCTTGATCTTTCCGAACTGTCCCAGCTCGCGCCGATCTTCCGCGAGCTGTTCAAGGGCTTCCACGTCAGCCGCCGCGACCCGGAGCTGTACGCCCAGCTGTCGAACTTCCAGGACCAGTACCGCACCCTGTTCAAGGCCCTGGGCTTCGAGCTGGTGTGCGACACCCGTGGCTTCTACTACTTCGTTCCCGAGCAAGCCGCCGCGCAGGTGAACAAGACCGCCCAGCGCCTGTCGCTGTTCACCTTCATCCTGGTCGAGCACCTCGCCGACCAGGGCCGCGACCCCATGGTGGTGCTCGACGGCGGCAGCATCGGCCGCGACGAGCTGCCTTCGCTGCTGGACAAGTACCGCGACCTGTTCCTGCAGGCCGAGGTGCAGACCGTCGAGGAGCTGGAAGAAAAGATCCTGCGACGCATGACCCAGCTCGGCTTCGCCCACGAGGAAGGCGGCATCTACCGCTTCCTGCCACCGATGCACCGTTTCCTCGACGTGTGCCTGTCGGTGCAGCAGGACCGCGACCTGGCCGCCACCTTGCACAGCGACCTGCCGCTGCCGGTGCCAGTACTGGTCGAGGAAGAGACCCCCGAACAACTCAATCGCACCGACGACCCGCTCGATCTGTCGCCCTTCGATGGCGAAGAGAGCGAGGAAGACGCCCTGGCCCGGGCGATCCGCGAAGAGCAACAGGAGATTGACGCATGAGCCAGGAACGCTACGGCATTCGCCGCTTCGCGCTGCTCAACACCGCCGGCTACAGCCTCGGCCTGTTCCCCCTGGAACACCCGCTGTCGGTCTATGGCGCCAACAACCTGGGTAAATCGGCGTCGATCAACGCCCTGCAGTTCCCGATCCTGGCGCGCATGTCGGACATGAGCTTCGGCAAGTACAGCCTGGAACAGTCGCGGCGCTTCTACTTCGCCAGCGACACCAGCTACATCCTCTGCGAGCTGAACCTGCCCCACGGCCCCCACGTGATCGGCGTGGTCGGCCGCGGCCCAGGTGGCGGCTTCGGCCACCAGTTCTTCGCCTACCAGGGCGAGCTGGACCTGGCCCACTACCAGAAAGACGACACCTGCCTGCGCCAGAAAGAGTTGTTCACCAACCTCGAGCGCCACGGCCTGAAGGCCTACGAGCTCAAGCCGGACGAACTGCGCCGGCTGCTGGTCGGTGGCCACACCTCGGTGCCGCTGGACCTGACCCTGATCCCGCTGCGCTCGACCAGCGAGCAGAGCCTGAAGACCTTCCGCGCGCTGTTCATCAACCTGCTGCACATGCGCGAGATCACCGCCGCCAAGCTCAAGCAGCTGTTCCTCGACGCCTTCGAGCACAGCCTGCGCTCGGGCAGCGTCGACTACATCGCCGCCTGCGAAGAGGCGTTCCGCGACGTGCGCCGCATGGAAGGCGACTACAACGCCCTGGTGGCCGCAGGCCCCTTGGTCGAGGCCCTGGCCGGCGGCGTGGCCCAGCGCGACATCCTGCGCGGCAAGCTGCACCGCATCTCGCCATTGCTCGACAACCTGCTGGGCACCTGGCAGGAGTACGCCATGGCGCGCAAGGAAGAGCTGACCATCCAGGCCGAGCACTACCGTGGCGAGCAGGACCGCCTGCAGAACGACCAGCGCGGCGGTACCCAGGAGCTGATGCGCCTGGAGCGTGAAATCACCGGCATCCAGCGCTGGCTGGGCGAGCTGTCGGTGCTCAAGCACCGCTTCGCCCTGGTCGACGACGTCAAGGTCCTGGAGCAGCAGTTGCTGGCGGCCAAGGACGCCCACGACGAGCTGGCCGGCGCCCTGGCCCAGTCCCGCCAGTTCTCCGCCGAGGACCTCGACGAACGCGTGCGCGACCTCGAGAAACGCGTCAAGGCGGTCAAGCAGCAGCTCGACCACGCCGACAACAACAGTTACGCGCGCCTGCGCGAGGAGTTCTCGCAGCAGGATGTCGACCGCCTGATGCGCCTGTTCAACGGCGCGCTGTTCAGCCTGCCGCTGGGCGAGCGCGGCATCGAACTGGACGACAGCGACGTGTGGGTGAAAACCCTGGAAGGCGTGCTCGACCGCTTCAAGGGCGAGCGCTTCGAAGTGCCGGGCCTGTCCATCGACATCTCGCACATCGACCCGCCAGCCCTGCAGGCCCTGGCCGACCGCGCCGCCCTGCGCGACCAGAAAGAACGCCTGGAAAAGGAGCTCAAGCAGCTCAAGACCCAGCAGGCCGTGGCCCTCGACCGCGCCGCCAGCAAGGCCCAGACCGAAGCCCTGTACCAGCAGGTGCTGGATGCGCAGAAAGCCCTGGAAGACTACCGCCGCACCGAGACCCTCAGCGCCGAAGAGCCGGAAAAGCTGGAGCAACTGGGCCAGCTGGAAGCCGCCCAGGACGAGCTCAAGCGCTCCAGCGACGCCTTCACCGAGCGCGTCCAGCAGCTGTCGGCCAAGTTGCAACTGGTAGGCCGGCAGATCGCCGACCTGGAAGCCAAGCAGCGCACCCTGGAGGACGCCCTGCGTCGTCGCCAGCTGCTGCCGGCCGACCTGCCGTTCGGCACGCCGTTCATGGAAGCCATCGACGACTCCATGGACAACCTGCTGCCACTGCTCAACGACTACCAGGACAGCTGGCAGGCCTTGCAGCGCGTGGACAACCAGATCGAGGCGCTGTATGCCCAGGTGCGCCTGAAAGGCGTGGCCAAGTTCGACAGCGAAGACGACATGGAGCGCCGCCTGCAACTGCTGATCAACGCCTACTCGCACCGCACCGAGGAAGCGCTGACCCTGGCCAAGGCCCGCCGCGCGGCGGTCACCGACATCGCCCGGACCCTGCGCAACATCCGCAGCGACTACGACAGCCTGGAGCACCAGCTGGCGCTGTTCAACCGCGAGATCAACAAGCGCCAGGTGTCCAACCTGGAGAGCTTCCGCGTGGTACTGGCGCCGAACAAGGAAGCGCTCAAGCACATCGACCAGATCATCCACAGCGCCGGCCAGTACGAGGAAGGCGAGACCCTGTCGGTGTTCGACCTCACGCAGAGCGCCGAGCAGGACCACAAGAACGAAGAGGCCAAGGAGTACCTGGCGCGGCTGGTGGCGGCCAACCACAACCAGCTGGGCCTGAAGGACCTGTTCGAGCTGGCCTTCGAGATCACCAAGATCAACGGCCAGCCGGTGATCCATGCCGACATCGACGGCGCGGCGTCCAACGGCACCACCATGACCATCAAGGCGCTGACCAACATGTACCTGTTGCTGCACCTGATGGACCGCGACCTGGCCGGGCGCATTCGCCTGCCGTACTACCTGGACGAGGCGGCTGACATCGACGAACGCAACCAGGCCGCGCTGCTGGAGACCAGCCAGCAACTGGGCTTCGTGCCGATCCTGGCGAGCGTGAAGCCGCAGGTGTCGGCGCGGGTGGCGATCGACCTGGAAGGCGGTAGCGGGCCGAACGGCATCTACATCGACGAGGCGGATTGGAAGTACATCAGCCGCCTGGATGAAGTGAAGGCCATCGTGCGCGAGGATGAGGCCGAAGAGTTGGCCTGAGGTAATTGGGGCCGCTTTGCGGCCCTTTCGCGGCACAAGGCCGCTCCTGCAGGGATATGCGTTCCCCTGTAGGAGCGGCCTTGTGTCGCGAAAGGAGGCCAAAGGCCTCCCGGCGATCTACCAGGCTATCAGTGAGCCCAAGGCAGGATCGGAATCGCAGTCACCGCATTCTGCGGGCTGCCTTCGATCATGCGATCGCTGTACACCAGGTACACCAGGGTATTGCGCTTCTTGTCGAGAAAACGCACCACCTGCATGGTCTTGAACACCAGCGAGGTGCGTTCCTTGAACACCTCCTCGCCATCCTTGAGCTCACCCTTGAAGTGGATCGGCCCGACCTGACGACAGGCAATCGACGCCTCGGCGCGGTCCTCGGCCAGACCCAACCCACCTTTCAGGCCGCCGGTCTTGGCTCGCGACAGGTAGCAAGTCACGCCATCGACCTTCGGGTCGTCGAACGCCTCGACCACGATGCGATCATTCGGCCCGACGAACTTGAACACGGTGGACACCTGGCCGATTTCCTCGGCCCCGGCCAGCATCGGCAGCGCCAGCGCGGCGGCGGCAATCAATCCTTTAAGCACTTGCATCTCCTTCAGACCAACACCAGGTTGTCGCGGTGCACCAGCTCAGGCTCGGCGCTGTAGCCCAGCAGGCTTTCGATGGCGTCGGACGCCTGGCCGATGATCTTCTGCGCCTCCAGGGCGCTGTAGTTGGCCAGGCCACGGGCAACTTCCAGGCCATCGGGGCCGACGCAGACCACCATCTCGCCACGGCGGAAACTGCCTTGCACGGTCTTCACGCCCACCGGCAGCAGGCTCTTGTGCGATTCGCGCAGGGCCTTCACGGCGCCATCGTCGAGCACCAGGGTGCCACGGGTTTGCAGGTGCCCGGCCAGCCACTGCTTGCGCGCGGCGAGCATGCCACGCTCGGGCGACAACAGGGTGCCCAGGCGCTCGCCGGCCTTCAGGCGATCCAGCACGCGCTCGATACGCCCGCCGATTATGATGGTGTGGGCACCGGAACGGGCGGCCAGGCGCGCGGCGCGCAGCTTGGTCTGCATGCCGCCGCGACCGAGGGCGCCGCCGGTACCGCCAGCCACGGCGTCCAGCGACGGGTCGTCGGCACGGGCTTCGTAGATCAGCTGGGCTTCGGGATTGTTACGCGGGTCAGCGTCGAACATGCCGTCGCGGTCGGTGAGGATCACCAGCAGGTCAGCCTCCACCAGGTTGGCCACCAGCGCCGCCAGGGTGTCGTTGTCGCCGAAGCGGATCTCGTCGGTAACCACCGTGTCGTTCTCGTTGATCACCGGCACCACGCCCAGGTCGACCAGGGTGCGCAGGGTACTGCGGGCGTTCAGGTAACGCTTGCGGTCGGAGAGGTCGTCATGGGTCAGGAGGATCTGCGCGGTGTGCTTGCCGTGCTCGCCGAAGCTCGACTCCCAGGCCTGCACCAGGCGCATCTGGCCCAGCGAAGCGGCGGCCTGCAGCTCGTTCATCGCGCTCGGTCGCGTGGTCCAGCCCAGCTGGCTCATGCCCGCCGCCACGGCGCCGGAGGAAACCAGCACCAGTTCCACGCCCGCTTCACGCAGGGCCACCATCTGCTCGACCCAGACCGCCATCGCGCCCCGGTCAAGGCCCTTGCCATCGGCGGTCAGCAGCGCGCTGCCGATCTTCACGACCCAGCGCTTGGCGCCCGTCACCTTGCTTCGCATCTTCTCTTCCAACCTATGTCGAATCTGTAGATACCTTGGATACAAAAACGCCGCTCCAAAGAGCGGCGTTTAGTGTACTGCAACCGATCAGTCGCGCACGTAAATGATTTCCGGGCCGTCTTCGTCGTCCTCGAAATCATCCCAGTCGTCATCGTCGCCGATGTCGTGCACGCTCTTGACGCCGGTGCGGCGCAGGGTGCGGGCATCGTCCAGGGCTTGCAGCTGGGCGCGGGCCTCGTCCTCGATGCGCTGGTCCAGCTCGGCCAGTTCGGCGGCGTAGGCCGGGTCGTTGGCCAGGCGGTCGGCGCGGTCCTCGAGGTAGCGCATCAGGTCGTGGCTGAGCTTTTCGGTGCCCTGCTTGGCGATGGCCGAGATGACGTACACCGGACCATCCCAGTTCAGGCGCTCGACCACTTCCTTGACGCGTTCGTCGCGCTCGTCGTCCATGATCATGTCGGCCTTGTTCAGCACCAGCCAGCGCTCGCGGTCAACCAACGCCGGGCTGAACTGCGCCAGCTCGTTGATGATGATCTCGGCGGCATCGGCCGGGCTGCTGCCGTCCAGCGGCGCCAGGTCGACCAGGTGCAGCAGCACGCGGGTACGGGCCAGGTGCTTGAGGAAGCGGATACCCAGGCCGGCGCCTTCGGAAGCGCCCTCGATCAGGCCGGGGATGTCGGCGATGACGAAGCTCTTCCAGCGGTCGACGCTGACCACGCCCAGGTTCGGCACCAGGGTGGTGAACGGGTAGTCGGCGACCTTCGGCTTGGCCGCCGAAACCGAGCGGATGAAGGTGCTCTTGCCAGCGTTCGGCAGGCCCAGCAGACCGACGTCGGCCAGGACTTTCATTTCCATCTTCAGGTCACGCTGATCGCCCGGCTTGCCAGGGGTGGTCTGGCGCGGCGCACGGTTGGTGCTCGACTTGAAACGGGTATTGCCCAGGCCGTGCCAGCCGCCCTGGGCGACCATCAGCTTCTGGCCGGGGGTGATCAGGTCACCGATGACTTCCTGAGTCGAGGCGTCGATCACGGTGGTGCCGACCGGCACGCGCAGGAACAGGTCCTCGCCTTTCTTGCCGGTGCAGTCGGTGCTGCCGCCGTTCTGGCCGCGCTGGGCTTCGTGGTGACGGGTGTAGCGATAGTCGACGAGGGTGTTGAGGTTCTCGTCGGCCACCATGTACACCGAGCCGCCATCGCCGCCGTCGCCGCCGTTGGGGCCACCGTTCTCGATGAATTTCTCGCGGCGGAAGCTCATGCAACCGTTGCCGCCGTCACCGGCCTTAACCCGGATCGATACTTCGTCTACAAACTTCATTCAAAACCGCCTCTCGTCAGGTGACGAGTCGAAAACCAAAAAACCTTGAGGCTCTTGCAAAAATGAGCGCGGCGGCCCCGTACCATCAGAAACCAACGCCGGCAGCCCAGACAAACAGCTTTGCAAGAGGCTCACCACAAACGAAAAAGCCCCGTCGCATGACGGGGCTTCTGGAGCGACGTCGCGATTAGGCTGCGACGATGCTCACGTAACGGCGCATGAACTCGCCTTTCTTCTCGAACTTGATCACGCCTTCGATCTTGGCGAACAGGGTGTGATCCTTGCCCATGCCAACACCGTAGCCGGCGTGGAATTCGGTGCCGCGCTGGCGGACGATGATGTTGCCTGGCTTGATAACCTGGCCGCCATACATCTTCACGCCAAGGCGTTTCGATTCTGAGTCGCGACCGTTACGAGTACTACCACCAGCCTTCTTGTGAGCCATGGTTCAATTCTCCAATAAATTCAGGGGATCGGGGCGGATTAAGCCTGGATACCGGTGATTTTGATTTCGGTGAACCACTGGCGGTGGCCCATGCGCTTCATGTGGTGCTTACGACGACGGAACTTGATGATGCGAACCTTGTCGTGGCGGCCTTGGGAAACGACTTCGGCCACTACTTTAGCGCCAGCAACCACTGGAGCACCGATGGTGACTTCTTCACCGTTGGCGACCAGCAGAACGCGATCGAAGGTCACGGATTCGCCAGTGGCGACTTCCAGTTTTTCGATCTTGAGGAATTCACCTTCAGCGACTTTGTACTGCTTGCCGCCGGTAACGATTACTGCGTAAGACATTTTGAATCTCCGATAATCCTGCTCACCCAGCGCTTTATATGATGAGTATTGGCTGGCATGGCTGCACGAGGCTGGAACGGCCCGGTGCAATTGCGTAAGGCAGGTGCTGCCCAGGAAAGTTAGGGTGCGCGATTGTACGCAACCCAAGAAATGCTTGCAAGTGCCGGCCCCGGGCCACGGCCAGCGCGCCTTGACACACCGGTACCTGCGACCTAGCATGCCGCGCAACCTCAATGGAGCAGCCGATGCAACCCCAATCTTTCTACCGCGCGGTAGCTGACGATTTCAGCGCCGTCGACGAGATCATCAAGAAGCAGCTGACCTCGCGCGTGCCGCTGGTATCGAAGATCGGCGACTATATCACGTCCGCCGGCGGCAAGCGCCTGCGCCCGCTGCTGGTGCTGCTGTGCGGCAAGGCCCTGGGTCGCGAAGGCGATGACCTGCGCCTGCTGGCGGCGACCATCGAATTCCTGCACACCGCCACCCTGCTGCATGACGACGTGGTCGACATGTCCGGCATGCGCCGTGGCCGTTCCACCGCCAATGCCCTGTGGGGCAACGCGCCGAGCGTGCTGGTGGGCGACTTCCTGTACTCGCGCTCGTTCGAGATGATGGTCGAGCTGGGCTCGATGCCGGTCATGCAGATCCTCTCCAAGGCCACCCGGGTGATCGCCGAGGGCGAAGTGCTGCAGCTGTCGCGGGTGCGCGACGCCAGCACCACCGAAGAGGTGTACATGGACGTCATCCGCGGCAAGACCGCGATGCTGTTCGAGGCCTCGACCCACAGCGCCGCGGCGCTGGCCGGCGCCAGCGATGAGCAGCGCGAGGCCCTGCGCACCTTCGGTGATCACCTGGGCGTGGCCTTCCAACTGGTCGACGACCTGCTGGACTACAAGGGCGACTCCGAGACCCTGGGCAAGAACGTCGGCGACGACCTGGCCGAAGGCAAGCCGACCCTGCCGCTGATCTACACCATGCGCGAAGGCACCGCCGAGCAGGCCGCGCTGGTGCGCCAGGCGATCCAGAAAGGTGGCCTGGAGGACCTGGAACAGATCCGCATCGCCGTCGAGGCATCCGGCGCCCTGGAGTACACCGCGCAAATGGCCCGTGACTACGTCGCCCGCGCCATCGCCTGCCTGGAAGTGCTGCCAACCAGCGAGTACCGGGATGCCCTGGTCGAGCTGAGCGAGTTTGCCGTAGCGCGTACGCACTGATTCATCGCATCACCTCTATCGCGGGGCAAGCCCGCTCCCACGCCAGCACATCATGGCGTGGGAGCGGGCTTGCCCCGCGATGCTTTTGTGCAGGAAACCACTAAACCCTATACAATGTGCGCCTTTAATCGCCTGTACTTGAAAGGAAACGCCGTGAGCACTCTGCCACCCTGCCCCAAATGCAACTCCGAATACACCTATGAGGATGGCACCCAACTGATCTGCCCCGAATGCGCCCACGAGTGGTCGGCCAACGGCGAAGCCGAAGCGGCCAGCGACGACGTGGTGAAGAAGGATTCGGTCGGCAACATCCTCCAGGACGGCGACACTGTCACCGTGATCAAGGACCTCAAGGTCAAGGGCTCGTCCCTGGTGGTCAAGGTCGGCACCAAGGTCAAGAACATCCGCCTGTGCGATGGCGACCACGACATCGACTGCAAGATCGACGGCATCGGCGCGATGAAACTCAAGTCCGAGTTCGTGCGCAAGGTCTGATCGCCTGCCCCTCGGGGCTGCCCAGCGGGCGGCCCTGACAGATCCTGCAACAGGATCGCCGGGACCATTCGGAAGAATTCTTCCAATAGTCTCTTGCTATTTTGATAATAAGAATTATTCTCATTGGAACCGCTATCCAAGGAGAGTAGCCATGACTTATCTGATCGACGCCTGGCTCGACCGCCCCCACCCTTATCTGCGCATCCTGCATCGCGAGACTGGCGAAGTCTGCGCCGTGCTTGAGGAAGACGCGCTCGATGAACTGCGCGACCAGGGCGACCTGGACCTCATGGGGCTGAATTCGAGTGAACCCGGGGTGCTCAAGGAGCTGGTGAGGAACCTGTTCCTGTTCTGCTATGCGCGGGCGTTGCGCCCAGGGGGAACCGATTGGAACTGAAAAGCTTCGCCGGCAAGCCGGCTCCCACGGGACGCATTGGCAATCTGTAGGAGCCGGCTTGCCGGCGAACGGGCATTACAGAACGTCGAGCAGCTCGACGTCGAACACCAGGGTGCTGTGCGGCGGGATGCTACCGACGCCCTGGGCGCCGTAGGCCAGCTCGCTCGGCACGTACAGGCGCCACTTGCTGCCGGCGTTCATCAGCTGCAGGGCCTCGGTCCAGCCGGCGATCACGCCGCCAACCGGGAATTCGGCAGGCTGGCCACGATCGTAGGAGCTGTCGAACACGGTGCCATCGATGAGGGTGCCGTGGTAATGAGTACGCACGTTGTCTTCACGGGACGGCTTGGCGCCTTCGCCTGCGGTCAGCACTTCGTACTGCAGACCCGAGGCCAGGGTCACGATGCCTTCACGCTTGGCGTTGTCAGCCAGGAATTCCTTGCCAGCGGCAGCGGCGGCTTCGGCCTTGGCAGCAGCTTCGGCCTGCATCACTTCACGGATGACCTTGAAGGCCGCCGACAGGTCTTCTTCGCTGACGCGGCTGTCGGCGCCATTGAAGGCGTCGGTCAGGCCGGCAACGATGGCGTTCAGGTTGACGCCCGGTGGTGGGTTGTCACGCAGCTGGCCACCCAGCTGACGGCCGATGCCGTAGCTGACGCGGGATTCGTCGGTGGACAGGTTGAGTTCGGACATTGGCTTGCTCCACGTAAGGGCGCATTGCATCCGCGCCCTTGTTGAAAAGGGCGAGCAGCCTAGCACACTGGCGCCGCGTGAAGCAGCTACCAGGCCGAACGCTGGGAAATCGGGACCTTGAGGTCCTCTTCCGGGTGCACGCCAAGGCCGCACATCTCGTCCTGCACGGACCAGTGCACCAGGTTCATCGACAGCGGCGGCAGCGCTTGCAGCAGCAGCCGTGCATCCTCCACCGAATGCACCCGCAGACGCTGGCCACGGGTATCGTCCAGGGGATGGGCGCGGCCCTTGACCCGGGCCTCGAGCAGGTAATCACCGCCTTCGATGGCGATCAGGTTGAGTTCGTCGACATGGCCAGCCCTGGCCTCGGTGTTGAGCTGATGCAGGTTCATGGGCGCACCTCGCTGCGGGAACCACGCATGAGTGCTCATTTTTTGTACGATAACGGCGAAAGCACAAGCTGCCGTCGGTCAGAAAGATCGCGGGGCAAGCCCGCTCCCACGCAGGCCTTGAAGGTTGCGTGGGAGCAGGCTTGCCCCGCGATAGTGGCTAGACGACTCAGTGCTTGGTGATGCGATCCAGGTAACCCATGACGAACGCCGAAATGACGAAGGTCATGTGGATGATCACGTACCACATCAGGTAGTCGGTGGAGATGTTCTGCGCATCCATGAACACCCGCAGCAGGTGGATCGAGGAAATGGCGACGATCGAGGCGGCGACCTTCATCTTCAGCGACGAGGAATCCATCTTGCCCAGCCAGTTGAGCTTTTCCTTGCTTTCGTCGATGTCCAGCTGCGAGACGAAGTTCTCGTAGCCGGAGATCATCACCATCACCAGCAAGCCGCCGACCAGCGACATGTCGATCAGCGACAGGATCACCAGGATCAAGTCGGCTTCGGCGAGGGTGAAGACGTTGGGCAGGACATGGATGATTTCCTGGAAGAACTTCAGGGCCAATGCCAGCAGGCCCAGCGAGAGGCCGAAATAGATCGGGGCGAGCAGCCAGCGCGAGGCATACATCGCGTTTTCGAGGATACGTTCCATGGACAGAGAGAGACTCTTGAGGTGACTGGAAAAGCGAGCGCGAGTATAGCCAGCCACCTGTGCCAGCAAAAG
The DNA here is from genome assembly GCF_004519305.1 of Pseudomonas sp. RIT623. Lineage (GTDB taxonomy): Bacteria > Pseudomonadota > Gammaproteobacteria > Pseudomonadales > Pseudomonadaceae > Aquipseudomonas. The sequence continues at coordinate 18,648 of NZ_SOZA01000042.1, forward strand.
CCTATGGTCGTTTCGCGAAACACCTGTAGGAGCCAGCCTTGCTGGCGAACCGGGGCCGCAGAGGTTCGCCAGCAAGGCTGGCTCCTACAAAGAAAGCAATATGATCAGGTTTCCGGGTGGAACTGGTAGTCCCCCAGATTCCTGCAACGCTCACCATTGATCCGGCGCAGTTGCGCCTGCAGGTGCAAGCACCAGATCTGCGGATCTTCGGCAACCTGGTAACCATGCAGGGTGAGGCTGTCGACAATGGCGTTCATCACCGACTCGGCCACCAGCGGCCCATGGAACGGGCCTTGGGCCTTGATTGCCGAGGGTTGTTCGCCGGCCATGCCGGCGGCGAACAGCAAGGTCCACATGCCAGTGTCGCCAGCCAGCGGACGGATGCTGCATTCGATGCGGGTCACCAGGCCCAGGCACTGGCGGGTGAGGCTGAGGTTGCGCATGGCGGCGTCCCCTCTGTAAAGCCTTGTTCAGCCTGAAAGCGTCAGGCTGTTTCCATCCTGAACCCTGACAACGTCCTTAAGTTCCACTGTAGCCGACCCGCGGGAAAAGTTAGAAAACCGGCGCTGAACGGTAGCACTTCGCCGCCAACGCCGGTTTATTGACTCAGGCCGGTTTGGCCTGGGCCACCATCTCTTCCAGCCGTTCCTTTTCGGCCTCCTTGATCTCTTCCTCGCTGATCATCTCGGCGATCTCGCGCAGGCGCTCGACCACCCGCGCATTGACGCTGCCCTCGGCGAACTGGCCCTTGTCGTCCAGCGCGCCTGCCTCCTCGCCCACCAGCAGGCTCAAGGCCTCGTCGGCCTGGCTGACCGCGTACACATGGAACTGCCCAGCCTCGACCGCTTGCAGCACGCGCTCGTCGAGCATCAGCGTGGCAACGTTGGCGCGCGGAATGATCACGCCCTGCTCGCCGGTAAGGCCACGGGCATCGCACAGGCGGAAGAAACCCTCGATCTTCTCGTTGACTCCACCCACCGCCTGCACTTCACCGAACTGGTTGATCGAGCCGGTGATGGCGAAGCACTGCTTGAGTGGCGTGCGCGACAAGGCCGAAATCAGCGTGCAGGCCTCACCCAGGGAGGCGCTGTCGCCATCGACATAACCGTAGGACTGCTCCAGGGCGATGCTCGCCGAGATCGCCAGGGGGAATTCCTGGGCATAGCGGCTGCCCAGGTAGCCGGTGAGGATCATCACCCCCTTGGAGTGAATCGGCTGGCCCAGGTTGACCTCGCGCTCGATGTCGACGATGCCGCTGCCGCCGGGGTAGACGGTGGCCGAGATGCGCGCCGGCATGCCGAACGCCGAGTCGCCGACCTCCAGCACGGTCAGGCCGTTGCACTTGCCGATCGCCGCGCCCTCGGTGTCGATCAGGATGATCCCGGCGAGCATGTCGTCGAGCACCCGCTGCGACACCCGCCCGGTGCGCGTGGCCTTGGCCTTGAGCGCGCGCTCGATGTGCCCGGCGTCGGTCATCGCCTCGTTGGCCAGTTGGCGGATGAAATCGGCCTCGCTGACCAGCTGGAACAAATCGCCGATGCGCGCCGACAGCCGCGACTGGTTCTCGGCCAGGCGCGCGCTGTAGGTGGCCAGGCGCGCCACCGCATCGCTGGTCAGCGGCGCCATGCCTTCCTCGTTGGTACGGGTGCGCAGCAACTGGGCGAACTGCTCGAGGTTCTCGTCGACCATGGGCATGTCTTCATCAAAGTCGACCAGCACCCTGAACATCTCCTGGAAGTCCGAGTCATGGTCTTGCAGCGCGTAGTACAGCTGGCGCGAACCGATGATGATCAACTTGACGCTCAGCGGGATCATCTGCGGCGTCAGGCTCACGGTGGCGACCCGGCCCAGCTCGCCGAGCGGCGACTCCATTTTCAGCTTGCGCGACTGCAAGGCGCGCTTGAGCGCGTCCCAGACGAACGGCTCGCCAAGCATCTTCTCGGCTTCCAGGATCAGGAAGCCGCCGTTGGCACGGTGCAGCGCGCCTGGGCGCAGTTGGCGGTAGGAGGTGTACAGCGCGCCCTGGTCGGTGCTGTATTCGATGCGGCCGAACAGGTTGTCATAGGTCGGATGCGGCTCGAACACCACCGGCGCGCCGCCATTGCCGCAGTGGCCGACCACCAGGCTGGGAGCGTACTGCTCCTCGAGCATCTTGCGCGCCACGGCGTCGGTCTTGGCGTCGTCGACCAGTTGCTCGACCACGGTGCGCAGCAGGTTCAGCTGCAGCGATTGCAGGTAGGCGCATACCGCGGCGTTTTCCGCGTACTTTTCCGACAGCGGCGCCAGCAGCGGCTGCAAGGCCAGGGTGATGGTCTCTTCGTTGAGCTGACGCAGCTGGTTGTTCGACTCGCGCTTCCACTGCGGCAGGCTCGACAGCTCCTCGTTGAGACGCTCCTCGAGCTCGGCGATGTCCTCATGGAAGCGCTCGCGCACTTCCTCGGGCAGTTGCGCGAACTCGGCCTCGTCCAGCGCCTTGCCATCGGCCATGGGGGTGAAGGCGACGTTGCTGCTGTCGCGGTACAGGGCCACGTCCTTTTCCAGCGAGGCGCGCTCGATCACATCGAGGGCGCGGTCATAGCGCTGGTTGAAAGCACGGTCGATGGCGCTTTTCTTTTGTTGATACGAAGGGTGTTCGAACACCGCCGGGAAAGTCGCCAGCAGGTTGTCGATCAGGCCGTTCATGTCGCTGATGAACTCATGGGCGCTGCCGGCCGGCAGCTCCAGGGCGCGCGGCTCGCGGGAGTCCTCGAAGTTGTTGACATACAGCCAGTCGGCCGGGGTCTGCTGACGCTTGCCCTCTGCCTTGAGGTAGCGCTTGACGAACGAAAAGCGACCCGTGCCGGGTTCGCCCATCACATACACGTTGTAACCCGGGCGCGGCATGGCTACGCCGAATTGCAGGGCCTCCACGGCACGCTCCTGGCCCAGGACACCACGAAACGGCTCCAGATCGTCGGTATTGGAAAAAGCGAACTGCTCGGGGGAGAAACGCCGGGTCAGGGCTTCTGGCGCGAGACGCAGGCGCGAGGCGACAGGATCGGGCATTGGGTTTCCTTACTTCGGCGGGGCGGATGAAAGGCATTCTGGCGCTGCCAGCGCCTAGCGGCAAGGCTGCGCGAGACTTTATGTCGCAGCCCGATCACGCGCCGCGCCCATGCAATTTTTCGCAATAAACAACGCAACCTTTGGATCGTGCCTAAACTCCAAGCTGCGCGGGGGGATGCAAATCCTCCTGTCCTGGCAACCGCGTTGCCAGAACCCTGACCATTGGTACGTCACTTGAGAAAGAGAACAACGCTATGAAACGGATTCTTCTGGGTACTCTGTTCGCCGCTGTCTCGATCAACGCCATGGCCGAATCGCCAGGCGGCCCGAACTGCGGCTGGGGCAACCTGCTGTTCGAGGGCCAGCGCGGCACCCCGGCCCACTTCCTGGCTTCCACCACCAACGGCACCTCCGGCAACGCAACCTTCGGCATGACCTCGGGCACCAACGGCTGCTCGACCAAGGCCGCGCTCACCTATGGCGGCAAGTCCTGGTTCGCCATGAATGGCATGATGAACGAGCTCTCCGAAGACATGGCCCAGGGCCAGGGCGAAGCCCTGACCACCTATGCCGTGGTCCTCGGCGTGGCCCCTGAAGACCGCGCGCATTTCGCCGCCGTCACCCACGAGCACTTCCAGCAGATCTTCAGCAGCGCCGACGTGACTGCCGAAACTGTCCACAGCAACACCCTGGCCGTGCTCAAGAGCGACCCGCAACTGGCCAAGTACGCCACCGAGGCTTGAGTCTCACGCCTCCCGCCCCGGCCTCGGGGCGGGTTTGGCGCTTACCTTCCGGCATCATCAGGATGTAGTTGCCCGACATGCTCAAACGCCTCGTTCCCCTGGCGCTGATCGTCAGCGCACCGCTTCATGCCGCCCCACAGCTTGACCCGGCCCGTGTCCAGCAGTTGGCGGCCACGCCCTACTGGATCGCCCTCGGACACTACGAGACCGCCAAGCTTGGCGGTTGGCGCAGCTATGTGGACGACCAGCGCTTCTTTCTCGCCGAGGATGGCGCGCATCACCCGGAGCAGGAGCTGCAGGCCACGGTCGCCGCGCTGTATGCCCCGGCCAGCCTGGGCGACAAGCACGCCCAATGCGTATTCCCGGCACGGACCCGTTGGCTGCGCGAACAGCTGGCCCTCACCGATCTGCCGAGCCCGGCCTGCCAGGAGTTCGATACCTGGTACAAGTCGATCGACCCGCACAGCGCGGCGCTGATCTTCCCGGCGGCCTATCTCAACAGCCCGTCGTCGATGTTCGGCCATACGCTGCTGCGCATCGACCAGTCCAGCACCCAGCGCAACGACACCACGCTGCTGAGCTACGCGATCAATTTCGGCGCCTACATCGAGGGCAGCGACAACAGCATCCTCTATGCCTGGAAAGGCCTGATGGGCGGCTATCCCGGGCTGTTCGCGATGATGCCCTACCAGGAAAAGCTGTCCGAGTACCGCAGCCTGGAAAACCGCGACCTGTGGGAGTACCAGCTGGACCTGACCCCGGAAGAGACCGGGCGCATGGTCGAGCACGTATGGGAGCTCAAGCAGATCAAGTTCGATTATTTCTTCTTCGACGAGAACTGCTCCTATCGCCTGCTGGAGCTGTTGCAGGTGGCACGCCCCAGCCTGGACCTGACCTCGCAGTTCCCGCTGACCGCCATCCCCACCGACACGGTCAAGGCGGTGAAACAGTCCGGGCTGGTGGCGGACGTGCGCTACCGCCCGTCCCGCGAGCGTGAACTGCTGGCCCGTGCCAAGCCGCTGGACCATGAGGAAAAGCAGCAGGTGCTGGCCATCAGCGCCGACACCGCGCAGTTGCAAAACCCCTCCTTCACCGCCCTGCCCCGCGACCGTCAGGCGCTGGTACAGGACGCCGCCTACCGGTTGGAGCGCTACCGCGCCAATGGCCAGGAACGTGATCCGGCCCAGGCCGGGCGCAGCTATGAACTGCTCAGGGCGATCAACCGCAACCCGCCGCCGCCACTACAGATCGAGCGGCCCGGCCTGCCCGAGGACGGCCACCAGTCGCGCACCTGGCAACTGGGGCTGGGTACCCGCGAGGACCGCGCCTACGCCGAGTATGGCCTGCGCATGGCCTACCACGACCTCAACGACAACATGGACAGTTTCCCCCTCGGCGCGCAGATCGAGATCCTCCAGCTCAAGCTGCGCCAGTACGAGGGCAACGATTGGCAGGTACAACGCCTGGACCTGGCCACCATCCGCTCGCTGACACCGCGCAACGAACTGCTCAAGCCATGGTCGTGGCAGGTCGCGGGCGGTTTGGAACGGGTGCAGGGCAAGCATGACGACGAGGTGCTGGTCAGCCATGTCAACGGCGGCGCCGGTGGTACCTGGCAACTGGGTGACGACTTGCTGGGCTTTGCCCTGGGCACGGTGCGGGTCGAGCATCACAACGACTTCGCCGAATTCATCTCGCCCGCCGCCGGGTTCAACGGCGGGCTGTTGTGGCGCAACCCGCTGGGCAACCTGACGCTTGAGGCAAAGGGTGATTTTTTCACCAACGGCGAAGTGCGGCGCAGCGTGAGCCTTAACCAGCAATGGGAGATCAGCCGCGACCTGGGCTTGCGATTGAGTGCTTCACGCCAGTTCAGCCACCTGGCCACGGCGCAGAACGAGGTGATGCTGGAGTTGAAGTGGTATCAATACTGAGCACCTGGGCCGCTTTGCGGCCCCAGTCCCGGTGCAATCCTTCGACAGCGTTTTGACATCGTGCCAACAATTCCCGACCTAGACTTTGCGGTATCAATCCGAGGGTCCTGTGGTCATGTCGCGGTACTGGTTAGCCTTGTTTTTCTTGCTGCTGGCGGGTTGCGAAACCACCCATGAACAGATGGTCAACCAGGGCTACCCACCCGCCTACGCCGACGGCTTCCAGGACGGCTGCAGCAGCGGTCGCCAGGCCGCCGGGCTGATGGCCGGCGACTTTCGCAAGGATGTCCCGCGCTACCTGCATAACCGCCAGTACGAAAGCGGCTGGGACGATGGTTTTCGCCAGTGCCACGCCATGCAGTCCAACGAAGACCTGCGCGAGTATCGCGAACGCTATTGGGACGAGCGTGATCGCGACTGGCAGCAGGAGAAAGACCAAGGTGCGGCCCGTGCCTACCGCCGCAACTGACGTCGTAAATGGACAACTGTTGAAACCCGCAGCCTGCCACCATGGTCTCCAGCACAAGGAGGCCAACCATGAGCCGAGCATTCGTCAATGAAGACCAGGCCGCCGCCCAGGCCAGCCAGCCGGTCGAGCGCCTGGTCAGCGACCAGCCCAACTATGTCACCGCCAGCGGCCTGGCGCAGTTGCAGCAGCGAGTGGCCGCGCTCAATGCATTGCGCGCCGAGCTGCAGGCCGAGGGCAATGCCGACAAGCAGCGTCTGGCCGATACCGAGCGTGACCTGCGCTATTTCACCGCCCGGGTACAGAGCGCGCAGGTGGTACCTGCTGCAACGTCCACGGAGAAGGTGCAGATCGGCAGCCTGGTGCGCTTCGTCGATGAGCATGACCAGGAGCATCAGGTGCAACTGGTGGGCGAGGATCAGGCCGATGCCGCCCAAGGCTTGATCAACTGGGGCTCGCCGCTGGGGCGGGCGCTTTTGGGGGCCAGGCCTGGGGATGAAGTATTGTGGCGAAGGCCGGCGGGGGACCAGATGCTCGAGGTGCTGGCCATTCTGGGTGAGTGCTGAAATCACCGCGGCCGCTTCGCGCCCTTTTCGGCGCGAGGCGGCCACAAGTTAGCGAATCAGACCACGCCTTGGGCCAGCATCGCGTCAGCTACCTTCACGAAGCCGGCGATATTGGCGCCCTTGACGTAGTTGATGCTGCCATCGGCCTCTTCGCCGTAGTGCACGCAGGCATGGTGGATCGACTGCATGATGTGGTGCAGCTTGCTGTCCACCTCCCCGGCGGTCCACAACAGGCGCATGGCGTTCTGCGACATCTCCAGCCCCGAAACGGCCACGCCGCCGGCATTGGACGCCTTGCCCGGCGCGTAGAGAATGCCGGCCTCGATGAAGATATCCACAGCCTCCAGGGTGGTCGGCATGTTGGCGCCTTCGGCAACGCAGATACAGCCATTGCGCAACAGGGTACGAGCGTCTTCGGCGCCCAGTTCGTTCTGCGTCGCGCACGGCAGCGCGATATCGCATGCCAGGCTCCAGGGCGTCTGGCCTTTGCGGAACTCCAGGCCGAACTGCTCGGCCAGCTCGCTGATGCGGCCGCGCTTGACGTTCTTCAGCTCCATCACCGCGTCCCACTGGGCATCGGTAAGGCCGGCTTCGGCATACAAGGTGCCTTCGGAGTCTGACAGCGAAATCACCTTGCCGCCCAGGTCCATGACCTTGCGCGCCGCGTACTGGGCGACGTTACCGGAACCGGAGATCGCCACCCGGCGGCCGTCGATGCGCTGGTCGCGGCGCTTGAGCATCTCTTCGGCGAAGTACACGCAGCCGTAGCCGGTGGCCTCCGGGCGGATCAGGCTGCCGCCATAGGTCATGCCCTTGCCGGTCAGCACCGAAGTGAACTGGTTGGCCAGGCGCTTGTACTGGCCGAACAGGAAACCGATCTCGCGGGCCCCGACGCCGATGTCACCGGCCGGCACGTCGAGGTCGGCGCCAATGTGGCGGTACAGCTCGCTCATGAACGCCTGGCAGAAGCGCATCACCTCGGCATCGCTCTTGCCCTTCGGATCGAAGTCCGAACCGCCCTTGCCGCCGCCCATGGGCAGCGAGGTCAGGGAGTTCTTGAACACCTGCTCGAAGGCCAGGAACTTGAGCACGCCCAGGTTGACCGACGGGTGGAAGCGCAGGCCGCCCTTGTACGGGCCAATGGCGCTGCTCATCTGGATGCGGTAGCCGCGGTTGACCTGGACCTTGCCCTGGTCGTCGACCCACGACACACGGAACAGCACGGCGCGCTCGGGTTCGACCATGCGTTCGAGAATGCCTGCTTGCAGGTAGTGAGGGTTGGCTTCAAGGAAAGGCCACAGGCTGCGCAGCACCTCCTCCACGGCCTGGTGGAATTCGGGCTGGGCCGGGTCGCGTTGTTGCAGCCGGGCCAGGAAATCGTCGACAGATTCGATCATGGTAGACATCTCACCAAGAGGGATTGTTTTTGGTTTTTTCAGGAATGTACCAAGAACCAATCGCACTGGAACAGGGCGCAATGTCGTTTTTATGAAATTATTTGGTGCGAATTCTATAACTGTATACAAGTTTTCCGCTGTATCCGTGAGAGAGCACTTGTTCCTTGCTCTCCTGTAACGCAGCAATCGCGGGCAAACCCGCTCCCACGCCAGCTATTCAAACGCGAGTACACAGGGCACAAAAATGGGGCCCCTGAGGGCCCCATCGTTGTGCAGCGAAAACCGGCTTACTGGGCCAGTTTCTTGTGACGCACGCGGTGCGGCTGGGCAGCGGCGTCGCCCAGGCGCTTCTTGCGGTCGGCTTCGTACTCGGTGTAGTTACCCTCGAAGAACACCACGCTCGAATCGTCCTCGTAGGCCAGGATATGCGTGGCCACACGGTCCAGGAACCAACGGTCGTGGGAAATCACGATGGCGGCGCCGGGGAAGTCCAGCAGGGCTTCTTCCAGGGAGCGCAGGGTTTCGACGTCGAGGTCGTTGGACGGTTCGTCGAGCAGCAGGACGTTGCCGCCCTCCTTCAGGGTCAGGGCCAGGTGCAGGCGGCCACGCTCACCACCGGAGAGGTCCTTGACGAACTTCTGCTGGTCGCCGCCCTTGAAGTTGAAGCGGCCGACGTAGGTGCGCGACGGGATCTCGTAGCTGCCGATGCGAATCTGGTCGGAGCCGTCGGAAATCTGCTGGAACACGGTCTTGCTGCCGTCCAGGTCCTCGCGGCTCTGGTCGACGCAGGCCAGTTGCACGGTTTCGCCGATCTCGATGCTGCCCGAGTCCGGCTGCTCCTTGCCCATCAGCATGCGGAACAGGGTCGACTTACCGGCACCGTTACCGCCGATCACGCCGACGATGGCGCCCTTGGGCATGGCGAACGACAGGTTGTCGATCAGCACGCGATCGCCGTAGCCTTTGGTGACGTTCTTGAACTCGATGACCTTGTCGCCCAGGCGCGGACCGGCCGGGATGTAGATCTCGTTGGTCTCGCTGCGCTTCTGGAATTCCTGCGACTGCATTTCTTCGAAACGCTGCAGACGGGCCTTGGATTTGGACTGGCGGGCCTTGGCGCCTTTGCGCACCCACTCCAGTTCCTCTTTCATGGCCTTCTCGTGGGCGCTCTGCTGCTTGGACTCCTGCGCCAGACGCTCCGACTTGGCCTCCAGCCAGCCCGAGTAGTTGCCTTCGTACGGGATGCCCGCGCCGCGGTCCAGCTCGAGGATCCAGCCGGCGACGTTGTCGAGGAAGTAACGGTCGTGGGTGATCGCCACCACGGTGCCCGGGAAGTCGTGCAGGAAGCGCTCCAGCCAGGCCACCGAGTCGGCGTCCAGGTGGTTGGTCGGTTCGTCCAGCAGCAGCATGTCGGGGGCCGACAGCAGCAGGCGGCACAGCGCCACCCGGCGCTTCTCGCCACCGGACAGGTGCTCGATCTTCGCGTCCCAGGCTGGCAGGCGCAGGGCATCGGCGGCAACGTCCAGCTGGCGCTCGAGGTTGTGGCCGTCGGCGGCCTGTAGGATCGCCTCGAGCTTGGCCTGCTCGGCGGCCAGCTTGTCGAAGTCGGCATCGGGATCGGCGTAGGCGGCGTAGACCTCGTCCAGGCGGGCCTGGGCGTCCTTGATCACGCTGACCGCTTCCTCGACCACTTCGCGCACGGTCTTGCTCGGGTCCAGCTGCGGCTCCTGGGGCAGGTAGCCGACGTTGATGTCGGGCATCGGACGGGCTTCGCCGTCGAATTCCTTGTCGACGCCCGCCATGATCCGCAACAGGGTCGATTTACCCGCGCCGTTCAGGCCCAGCACGCCGATCTTGGCGCCGGGGAAGAACGACAGGGAAATATTCTTGAGAATTTCCCGCTTCGGCGGCACGACCTTGCTCAGCCGATGCATGGTGTAGACGTATTGAGCCAAAACCAAGCCCTCTAATAGATAGGTAAAGACATCGACGCACGCCCAGGCACAGGCCCGGGGGATGTGTTTACGGGGTGTCGTTGAACAAAGTGGGCCATTCTACGCCAAGTCGCGGCGTTGCACAGATGGGTAGATGGCGGGAGGGGGCCGCTTCGCGGCTATCGCGGGGCAAGCCCGCGCCCACGCCAATAGAGGTGGGGCGGGCTTGGCGCGGATTCAGACGTGTGCTTGCCGGGCCTTGCCACGCGGCAGGCGGCAGCGGTCCGATTGCTCGGCCAGGCGCGCGGCCCAGGCGGCCTTGACGCTGAAGCCGCCGCTGCGGGCGGGCTTGCCAGCCGGCTTGCTCACGGCCTTGGCAGGTGCGGCAGCGGGCTTGGCGGCCGGTTGCGCGGCAGCCTGGGCAACCGGCGCGGTGGCAGCCTTGGCCGACTTGCGCAGCTCAGCCAGCGACGGCGCCTTGTTGGTGCTGGTGGCGGCCGCGTCCGGCTTGGCCAGCGAGCGCTGGCAGGTCTTGCAGGATACGTCCTCGGTCACGGCAGTGCTGACCAGGGTCTGACTGCTGCGCCCACAGGCGGAATCGAGGCCATTGGTGGAATAGTGGGTAACCAAAACCGTACATCTCCGTTACGTTGACTATTGAAGCGGGCGGCATTCTCGCACAGCTGGCAGGGACTTGCCGAACCGGCATGACCGGCTGCAGGTCGGCCAACGGACACACGGACTGGCACTTTGCCATATTTGAAGGCATGCTATTCGGCTGGCATGTGCCACCCTATAGTGCGCCGAAGCACGGCACGCACCGTGCATGTGCCACGCCCTTAGCCCCCTGCCATCGCCAGCCCTATCGCAGGACCAACGCTTGACCAATCTCACGCAATCGCCCCTTCCGCGTCCTGCCGCAACCTCGGCCGGCAGCCACCTGCGTGGCTCGCTCAAGGGGGCGTTGGCCCTGCTCGCCCTGGTTTTGCTGGGGTTGCTGCTATGGCAACTGTTCGCCCAGTTCCGCCACACCCAGGCCGACCTGCGTGAGCAGAGCCTGGCGACCAGCGCCGAACTGGCCGATCACCTGAGCCTGAACATGGCGCTCAAGTCGCAGCAGGCGCTGAACCTGGTCCAGCCCTACGTCAAACCTCCGGCGCCTGCCGCCTTGCCGTCCCTGCTCGCTACCTTGCAGTCGCGCCTCCCGGCCCTGCGCGGCCTGGCCTGGCTGGATGGCGATGGCCGGGTGCGCAGCGACTCGCTGACGGGTACCCCGGACCGTCAGCAGATTGACGAACTTGTGCTGCTGAACCAGGGCCGCGCGTTCTTCTACGGCAATGCCCCCGACAACCAACAGGTCTACCTGCTGCTGCGCCAGGCCGCCGAGCAGGATCGTGGCTACTGGCTGCTGCGCCTGAGCCCGGCGTACTACCGGGAACTGACCGTGCACCTGGACAGCCCGACCCACCCGCTGTGGCTGCTGGAGAACAGCCGCAATGGCGAGGTGCTCGAACGCCATGGCCACAAGCCCGGCAGCGGCGAGCCGCTGCAAAGCGTGATGCTGGCGTTCATCGACAACAGCACCTGGCAGTTGCGCGGCCTGTTCGACGCAGGTCTTGCCCGCGACCGCTTGCTGCCGGCGCTGATCGGCAAGTGCGTGCTGGTGCTGTTCTGCGCCTTGCTGCCGGTGCTGGCGCTGATCAACATGCGCCGGCGCCAGCGTGCCCTGCAGGAAGACCGGCGGCGCTACCAGGAAATCTTCGAAGGCACCGGCGTCGCCCTGTGCGTGCTCGACCTCTCCAGCCTGCCCGGCCAGCTCGACCGCTACCACCTGCGCAACCGCGCCGCGCTCAAGCAAAGCCTGGCGCTGGACAGCAACCTGCGCCGCACCTTGCTGCAAGAGTTGAAGATCACCGAGATCAACCAAGTGGCCCGCCAGTTGCTCAATGTCGAGTGCCATGAGGGCGCCTGGCAGCGCCTGATCGATGGCAGCGGCGATGGCCGCGACAGCGTCGGCATGCAACTGATCGACGCGCTGATCGAACAGCGCCAGCAACTGGAACTGGAAGTGCGCCTGCCCGCCCCCTTGGGCGGCGAGCTGCACCTGTGGCTGATGGCGCGCCTGCCCCAGCAGCGCCGCGACTTCCAGGCAGTGATCCTGAGCATCAGCGACATCACCAGCCGCAAGCAGGTGGAGCTGTCGCTGCTCGAGCGCGAGGGTTTCTGGTCGGACGTGGTGCGCACCGTGCCCGATCAGCTCTACGTGCAGGACGTGAACAGCCAGCGGATGATCTTCAGCAACCGCCACCTGGGCCAGACCCTGGGCTATGACCGCGCCGAGCTGGCGCAGATGGGCGAGCGCTTCTGGGAAATGCTCCTGCACCCCGACGATGCCGAACACTACCGCGCCCTGCGCCAACAGCAGCGCGACACCAGCTACGGCGAATCACTGCACTGCCAACTGCGCTTCCGTCACCGCGATGGCGGCTGGCGCTGCTACGAGATCCGCGAGCAGGTGCTGACCCGCGACGCCGAGGGCCAGGTCAGCCGCATCATCGGCGTGGGCAAGGACGTCACCGTGCAGATCGAGGCCAGCGAATCGCTGCGCGACAGCGAGCAGCGCTACCGCATGCTCGCCGAAAGCATCAGCGACGTGATCTTCTCCACCGACAGCCAGTTGCAGCTCAACTACGTCAGCCCGTCGGTACAAGCGGTGCTGGGCTACCAGGCCGACTGGATCTTCGCCAACGGCTGGCAGTCGATCATTGCCAACCCCGGCCAGCTCACCGGCGTCTACGGCCTGCTCGAGCGGGTCAGCAAGGCTGTGGGCGACCCCGCGCAACTGGCCCAGTTGCGCGATACCCTGCCCACTCAGCTGTTCCTGTTCGACTGCCTGCGCGCCGATGGTCGCAAGATTCCCATCGAGCTGCGCCTGGTGCTGGTGTGGGACGAGCACGCGCGCTTCGAAGGCGTGCTCGGCGTCGGCCGCGACATCAGCCAGCAGCGCCGCGCGGAAAAAGACCTGCGCATGGCCGCCACGGTATTCGAGCACTCCACCTCGGCCATCCTGATCACCGACCCGGCGGGCTATATAGTCCAGGCCAACGAGGCGTTCAGCCGGGTCAGTGGCTACGCGGTGGCCGAGGTGCTCGACCAACTGCCGGGCATGCTCACCGTCGAGCAACAGCAGAACGCCCACCTGGGCTTTGTACTCAAGCAGCTCAACCAGCGCGGCAGCTGGGAGGGCGAGGTGTGGCTCAAGCGCCGCAACGGCGAGCACTACCCGGCCTGGGTCGGCATCACCGCGGTGCTCGACGACGAAGGCGACCTGGCCAGCTACGTGTGCTTCTTCACCGACATCAGCGAACGCAAGGCCAGCGAGCAGCGCATCCACCGCCTGGCCTACTACGACGCCCTGACCCACCTGCCCAACCGCACGCTGTTCCAGGACCGCTTGTACACCGCCCTGCAACAGGCCGAGCGGCACAAGGCCTGGGTGGTGCTGATGTTCCTCGACCTCGACCGCTTCAAGCCGATCAACGACTCCCTCGGCCATGCCGCCGGCGATCGCATGCTCAAGGACATGGCCGAACGCCTGCTGGCCTGCGTCGACGACGACGACACCGTGGCACGCATGGGCGGCGATGAATTCACCCTGCTGCTGCAGCCGCGGGTCACCCGTGAGCAGGCGCTGAACCGCGCCATCCACGTGGCCGAAAGCATCCTCGGCGGGCTGGTCACCCCGTTCGTGCTGGAGAACCGCGAGTTCTTCGTCACCGCCAGTATCGGCATCGCCCTCAGCCCGCAGGATGGCAGCGAACTCAGCCAGCTGATGAAGAACGCCGACACGGCGATGTACCACGCCAAGGAGCGTGGCAAGAACAACTTCCAGTTCTACCAGGCGGACATGAACGCCAGCGCCCTGGAGCGCCTGGAGCTGGAAAGCGACCTGCGCCATGCCCTGGAGCAGAACGAGTTCACCCTCTACTACCAGCCGCAGTTCAGCGGCGACGGCAAGCGCCTGACCGGTGCCGAGGCGCTGCTGCGCTGGCGCCACCCGACCCGCGGCCTGGTGCCACCGGGCGATTTCATCCCGGTGATCGAGGAGCTGGGCCTGGTGGTGGATGTCGGCGACTGGGTGCTGCACGAGGCCTGCCGCCAGCTCAAGGCCTGGCACAAGGAGAAGGTGCGGGTGCCGAAAGTCTCGGTGAACATCTCCGCCCGGCAGTTCTCCGACGGCCAGCTGGGTACGCGCATCGCCACCATCCTGGAAGAGACCGGCCTGCCGCCGGCGTGCCTGGAACTGGAACTGACCGAGAGCATCCTGATGCGCGAGGTCAACGAAGCCATGCAGATCCTCGACAGCCTGAAGAACCTCGGTTTGAGCATCGCGGTCGACGACTTCGGCACCGGCTACTCGTCGCTCAACTACCTCAAGCAGTTCCCCATCGACGTGCTGAAAATCGACCGCACCTTCGTCGACGGCCTGCCCGAGGGCGAGCAGGACGCGCAGATCGCCCGGGCGATCATCGCCATGGCCCACAGCCTGAACCTGGCGGTGATCGCCGAGGGCGTCGAGACCCACGAGCAGCTGGAGTTCCTGCGCGAGCATGGTTGCGACGAAGTGCAGGGCTACCTGTTCGGCCGGCCGATGCCAGCCAACCAGTTCGAGGCGCAGTTCAGCAACGAAACGTTGTTCATGTTCCAGTGACCGTGGCGCAACACGGTCACTGTAGGAGCGGCCTTGTGTCGCGAAAGGACCGCAACGCGGTCCCGGCAAGCTTTGCATCAACGCTGAAATCCTGGGTCTGCTACGCAGCCCTTTCGCGGCACAAGGCCGCTCCTACAGGGGCACGGCGCAGCGCGCTAAAAGCGGACCCCGAGGTCAACTCCAGCCCAGTCGCCACGCGGCCTGCAACATGAACCCCATTGGTCCGCGACTTGATGCCACTTCATATGCCAGCGGCGAATCAATCGGTTAGAATGCACCCCCAATTCAGCCCGATCCTTGAGGACCGCCATGTTCAGCCGTGATTTGACCATTGCCAAGTACGACGCCGAGCTCTTCGAAGCCATGCAGCAAGAAGCTCTGCGCCAGGAAGAGCATATCGAGCTGATCGCTTCGGAAAACTATACTAGCCCCGCTGTCATGGAAGCCCAGGGTTCGGTACTGACCAACAAGTACGCCGAAGGCTACCCAGGCAAGCGCTACTACGGTGGTTGCGAGTACGTCGACGTCGTCGAGCAACTGGCCATCGACCGCGCCAAGGAACTGTTCGGCGCCGACTACGCCAACGTCCAGCCGCACGCCGGCTCCCAGGCCAACGCCGCCGTCTACCTGGCCCTGCTGTCGGCCGGTGACACCATCCTGGGCATGAGCCTGGCCCACGGCGGCCACCTGACCCACGGTGCCAGCGTTTCCTCCTCGGGCAAGCTGTACAACGCCATCCAGTACGGCATCGACGCCAATGGCCTGATCGACTACGACGAAGTCGAGCGCCTGGCTGTCGAGCACAAGCCGAAGATGATCGTCGCCGGATTCTCGGCCTACTCGCAGGTTCTGGACTTCGCCCGCTTCCGCGCAATCGCCGACAAGGTCGGTGCCTACCTGTTCGTCGACATGGCCCACGTGGCTGGCCTGGTCGCCGCTGGCGTGTACCCGAACCCTGTGCCGTTCGCCGACGTGGTCACCACCACCACCCACAAGACCCTGCGCGGTCCACGTGGCGGCCTGATCCTGGCCCGTGCCAACGCCGACATCGAGAAGAAGCTCAACTCCGCGGTCTTCCCGGGCGCCCAAGGCGGCCCGCTGGAGCACGTCATCGCCGCCAAGGCGATCTGCTTCAAGGAAGCGCTGCAGCCTGAGTTCAAGGCCTACCAGCAGCAGGTCGTGAAAAACGCCCAGGCCATGGCCAGCGTATTCATCGAGCGTGGCTTCGACGTCGTTTCCGGCGGCACCGAGAACCACCTGTTCCTGCTGTCGCTGATCAAGCAGGAAATCTCCGGTAAGGACGCCGATGCCGCCCTGGGCAAGGCCTTCATCACCGTCAACAAGAACTCGGTCCCGAACGACCCACGTTCGCCGTTCGTCACCTCGGGCCTGCGTTTCGGCACCCCAGCCGTCACCACCCGTGGTTTCAAGGAAGCCGAGTGCCGTGAGCTGGCCGGCTGGATCTGCGACATCCTGGCCGACCTGAACAACGAAGCGGTGATCGACGCCGTGCGTGAAAAGGTCAAGGCCATCTGCAAGAAGCTGCCGGTGTACGGCAACTGATTGGCAGACGCTTGATGTGAAAAAGCCCGGCTATGTGCCGGGCTTTTTTCTGCGTGTTCACCGGGCTGGAGCGACATCCGGCACGAGACGTATTTCCACACGCTGCCCCAAGGCCCTGGCAGCGCTAGCCAAGGTGGCCAAGGTCATGCCGGCGTCAGTCTGATCCAAGGCTCGATCGAGCGCCGCTCGGCTGGTGTGCATACGCTCGGCCAAGGCCTTCTTGCTAATCTTTTGCTGCTTCATCGCCTGCGTCAGTTGCCAGGCGATCACCCGTTTCAGCGCAGCCGCCGTGACCTCTTCGAGGATGCCCTCTTCGGCGAGAAAATCATCGAAGTTCGAACCGATATGCGGGTTCATGTAGTTGACCTCCGTAAGCTGGCCTTGCGCTGCCTGGCCAGTACCAGGTCTGCCGAAGGCGTTTTCTGGCTTTTCTTGATGAATCCATGGAGCATGAACATCACCCCATCCATGATCGTGAACAGTACACGGGCAACGACATGCCCCATGTCGATACGGATTTCCCAAAGCCCGTGCTCCAGCTTTCTGACCAAGGGCATGCCAAGTGGCCATCCCAACTGAACGGTCTTGATCTCCATGCCAATCAGGTAGCGCTCTTCACGTGCCAGATCCTTCAGCCACTCCCTCACGGGCTCATTACCCAACGCACTACGGAAGAACTGCACATCTATTTTTAGATCCGACGCAGCCAAGTGTACCAAAAAAAGTACCCCCTGCAAGCGGCCACCTCGACTGGCCTGATTGCTGAAACGAGGCCAAAAAAATGCCGCCTTACGGCGGCATCGAATAGTCGGCGGTATCCCACTCAGGTGTGGCTCAAAGCTTCGAAACCAGCCTGAATCTTTGCCTCCGGCAGTTCATCGCCGATGAACACCATGACGCTTTCCCGCGACTCGCCCTCCTTCCATTCGGCGTCCCAGTCGAACCCATACAACTTCAGCACCCCCTGGAACACCAAACGGCGATCTTCACCCGCGATATTCAACACGCCCTTGTAGCGCAACAGCTGTTTGCCGTGCTCCTCCAGCAGCTCGTTCATGAAGTCGCTGAGCCGATCGATATCCAACGGCGTTTCGCTGCGCAGCACCAGGGTCGAAATACGATCCGGGGTCGCGGGCTTGAGGACCGGGCGCAAGCTGGGCCCAGGGCTGATGCCCAGGTCCGGGTTAAGGTTGAACCCTCGCACATCGAGCAACTCGGCCAGGCCGATGCGGCCGTGCTCGACCACGCGGATCGCCGCCCGGCCATTGATGCGGGCCAGGCGCTCGCGCAGGGCGTCCACCACCTGCGGCTCGACCAGATCGGTCTTGCTCAGCAGCAGGCGGTCGGCAAAGCCCACCTGGGCCTGGGCGATGGCCTGGGTCAGGTGCAGCTCGGCGTGAGCGGTGTCGACCAAAGTGATTATGCCGTCGAGGATATAGCGCTCGCGCAGCTCTTCGTCGATGAAGAAGGTCTGTGCCACGGGTGCCGGGTCGGCGAGGCCGGTGCACTCGATCACCAGGCGATCGAAGGCGATTTCACCGGCGTCCAGGCGTTCGAGCAGCAGGTACAGGGCACGGGTCAGGTCGCCATGGATGCTGCAACACACGCAGCCGTTGGCCAGGGTCATCACCTGCACTGGTTCATCGCCCAGCAGTTGGCTGTCGATGCCGGCCTCGCTGAATTCGTTCTCGATCACGGCGAGCTTCAGGCCATGCTCGGCCTTGAGCATGTGCTTGAGCAATGTGGTCTTGCCGGCGCCAAGAAAGCCGGTCAGCACGGTAACGGGAATCGGCGTTTGCACGCGGTTGTCTCCTGCAGCTGAAAATGAAAGTGGGAGCCCGGTTGCCCGGGCTCCCACTGGCTCACGCGTACTGCGGGTTCAACAGCACTTGGGCCCGGACTTGCCACCATAGCGCGCTTCCTGACGCTCGCGGAAGAACTCCTCGTAGGTCATGACCGGCTTGTCCGGGTGCTTCTTCTGCATGTGCTCGACATAGTTGTCGTAGTCGGGCATGCCGACCATCAGGCGGGCTGCCTGCCCCAGGTACTTACCCAGTCGACCCAGGTCGTTGAACATCGCGGCAGTCCTCTCAAGCGTCAGGCAGGGCCTGGAACGGGGTTTCCTTGTCGCTGCGCTCCTTGCGACCCAGGGCGGCGTAGCCGACCTTGATGGCGAAGAACAGCACGCTGAACACCACCACCAGGAACAGGATGGTCAGGCCAGCGTTGGTGTAGGCGTTGAAGATCACGTGCTGCATCTGCCCGATGTCCTTGGCCGGGGCCAGGACCTGGCCGGCGTCCAGCGCGGTGCTGTACTTCTTGGCCAGGGCCAGGAAGCCAACCGCCGGGTTCGGGTCGAACAGCTTGATCAGGCCTGCCGCCGTGGTACAGATCAGCAGCCACACGGCCGGCACCAGGGTGACCCAGATATAGCGCTCGCGCTTCATCTTGATCAGCACCACGGTGCCGAGCATCAGGGCGATACCGGCCAGCATCTGGTTGGAGATGCCGAACAGCGGCCACAGGGTGTTGATGCCGCCCAGCGGGTCGATCACGCCCTGGTACAGCAGGTAACCCCACAGCGCCACGCAGCCGGCGGTGCCGACCAGGTTGGCGGTCCACGACTCGGTGCGCTTGAGGGCCGGCACGAAGCTGCCCAGCAGGTCCTGGAGCATGAAGCGCCCGGCACGGGTACCGGCGTCCACGGCAGTGAGGATGAACAGCGCCTCGAACAGAATGGCGAAGTGGTACCAGAACGCCATGGTGTTCTCGCCCGGCAGCACCTGGTGGAGGATCTGCGCGATCCCCACCGCCAGGGTCGGCGCACCGCCGGCACGGGCCAGGATGGTGTGCTCGCCGATGTCACGGGCCACCGCCTCGAGCTGCTCGGGAGTGATCAGGAAGCCCCAGCTGCTGACGGTTTGCGCCACCGAGGCGACGTCGGCACCGACCACCGCGGCCGGGCTGTTCATGGCGAAGTACACGCCAGGCTCGATCACCGAGGCGGCGACCATGGCCATGATGGCGACGAACGACTCCATCAGCATGCCGCCGTAGCCGATGTAGCGGGCGTTGGTTTCGTTGTCCAGCAGCTTGGGCGTCGTCCCCGAGGAGATCAGCGCGTGGAAGCCAGACACCGCGCCGCAGGCGATGGTGATGAACAGGAACGGGAACAGGGTGCCCTTCCACACCGGGCCGGTGCCGTCGGTGAACTGGGTCAGCGCCGGCATTTTCAGCTCGGGGGCGATGATCAGGATGCCGATGGCAAGGCCGACGATGGTGCCGATCTTGAGGAAGGTAGACAGGTAGTCACGCGGCGCCAGCACCAGCCACACCGGCAGCACCGCGGCGACGAAGCCGTAGCCGACCAGCATCCAGGTGATCTGCACGCCAGTGAAGGTGAACGCCGGGCCCCACACCGGATCCGCGGCGATCTGGCCCCCCAGCCAGATCGACAGCAGCAGCAGCACCACGCCGATGATCGAGATCTCGCCGATGCGGCCCGGACGGATATAGCGCATGTACACGCCCATGAACATCGCGATCGGGATGGTCGCCATCACCGTGAACATGCCCCATGGGCTCTCGGCCAGGGCCTTGACCACGATCAGCGCCAGCACCGCGAGGATGATGATCATGATCAGGAAGCAGCCGAACAAGGCGATGGTGCCGGGGATGCGGCCCATTTCCTCGCGGACCATGTCGCCCAGCGAGCGGCCGTTGCGGCGGGTGGACAGGAACAGGACCATGAAGTCCTGCACCGCGCCAGCCAGCACCACGCCGGCGATCAGCCACAGCGTGCCGGGCAGGTAGCCCATTTGCGCGGCGAGCACCGGCCCCACGAGGGGACCTGCGCCGGCGATGGCGGCGAAGTGGTGGCCGAAAAGAATGTGCTTGTTGGTCGGGACGTAGTCCAGGCCATCGTTGTTGAGTACCGCGGGCGTGGCCCGGCGGGGGTCGAGCTGCATCACCTTGGTGGCGATGAACAGGCTGTAGTAACGGTAGGCAACCAGGTAGATGGCCACTGCCGCGACCACGATCCACAAGGCGTTGATCGCCTCACCGCGACGCAGGGCAACCACACCCAGCGCGCAGGCCCCTATGACTGCCAGCGCCAGCCACGGAATGTGGCGTAGCAGGCTATTATTGTTGTTCATGGTTTACTTCCAGCTGGTGGATTGGAAAAGACCGCCCATCGAGTCTAGGGCGTGTCATCGCGCATTGCCACACTTGCTTTGGTCTAGAGCCTCTGCGGCCAGATTGCGGTACCTGATGCACATACCAAACTCACTATAGTCAGGATGTCACCCGGAGAAACCACCATGAGCGCCCACGACGAACGCCGCCGTTTCCAGCGCATCGCCTTCGATGCCCCTACCGAACTGCGCCAGGGCGAACGTCGCTGGCCGGTGAAGCTCCTCGACCTGTCGCTGAAGGGCTTGCTGGTAGAGCGCCCACAACCCTGGGATGCCGACTCCACCCAGGACTTCGACGCAGTCATCCACCTCAACGACAAGAAAACCCAGGTCAAGATGCAGGTCGAACTGCGCCACGACGAGCCGAGCCGCCTGGGTTTCATCTGCCTGCACATCGATATCGATTCGATGACTCATCTGCACCGTCTTGTGGAACTGAACCTGGCAGACAGCACCGAAATGATGCGCGAGCTGCGCGAACTCATCGAAGATTGATATCTCTTAGCCTGCTAACAATCTGGCTGTGACGACTTTCCTGTCCAGCCAGACAGCTTTACATCAGTTTCAAGCCCTCCTGTACACATCCCTCTAGAACAGCCTCCGACACGTTGGAACGCAACGTGCATCAGGGTTTCGCGCACCCTGACGGCACCCATGCCGGCGCTACGATCAAAACTTTGTATACAATTCTTGTGGTAATGTTTTGTCAGAGTTGTCTACAGTAGCGCCACAACAATAAACAGAGAGCCTGCTCCATGACCACGTCCCCCAGCACGTCTCCCGCCCCGCGCCCCGAGGACGAAAACCTCGGCCTTGGCGCCAACCTGGCCTACGGGCTGCAGCATGTCCTGACCATGTATGGAGGGATCGTCGCGGTACCGCTGATCCTCGGCCAGGCCGCCGGCCTGGCCCCGGCGGAAATCGGCCTGCTGATCGCTGCCTCGTTGTTCGCCGGTGGGCTGGCGACGTTGCTGCAGACGCTGGGGCTACCGTTCTTCGGTTGCCAGCTGCCATTGGTCCAGGGCGTCTCGTTCGCGGGCGTGGCGACCATGGGCGCGATTCTCGGCAGCCAGGGTGGCGGTGGCCTGCCGGCGGTGCTGGGCGCGGTGATGGCGGCCTCGTTGATCGGGTTCCTGATCACCCCGGTGTTCTCGCGTATCACCAAGTTCTTCCCGCCCCTGGTGACCGGCATCGTCATCACCACCATCGGCCTCACCCTGATGCCCGTTGCCGCGCGCTGGGTGATGGGCGGCAACAGCGCTTCGCCAGAATTCGGCAGCATGGCCAACATCGGCCTGGCGGCGCTGACCTTCGCCATCGTCCTGCTGCTGAGCAAGCTGGGCAGCGCAAGCATTTCGCGCCTGTCGATCCTGCTGGCGATGGTCGCTGGCACCTTGATCGCCTGGGCGCTGGGCATGGCCGATTTCAGCAAGGTCACCGAAGGCCCGATCTTCGCCTTCCCCACCCCGTTCCACTTCGGCATGCCGACCTTTCACATCGCCGCGATCCTGTCGATGTGCATCGTGATCATGGTGACCCTGGTCGAAACCTCGGCGGACATCCTCGCGGTCGGCGAGATCATCGACACCAAGGTCGACTCCAAGCGCCTGGGCAACGGCCTGCGCGCCGACATGGCATCGAGCATCCTGGCGCCGATCTTCGGCTCGTTCACCCAGAGCGCCTTCGCCCAGAACGTCGGCCTGGTGGCAGTGACCGGCGTGAAGAGCCGCTATGTGGTGGCCACCGGCGGCGTGATCCTGGTGGTGCTCGGGCTGTTGCCGATCATGGGCCGGGTGATTGCGGCAGTGCCTACCCCGGTACTCGGTGGCGCCGGTATCGTGCTGTTTGGCACCGTGGCCGCCAGCGGCATCCGTACCCTGTCGAAAGTCAGCTACAAGAACAACGTCAACCTGATCATCGTCGCCGCGTCGCTGGGCTTCGGCATGATCCCGATCGCGGCGCCGAACTTCTACCACAGCTTCCCCAGCTGGTTCGAAACCATCTTCCACTCCGGCATCAGCTCGGCGGCGATCATGGCGATTGTGCTGAACCTGATGTTCAACCACTTCACCACCGGCAACTCGGAAAACCAGTCGGTGTTCGCCGCGGCCTACGAGCGCACCATCCAGTACTCGGACATTTCTGCCCTGCGTGATGGCGACTACTTCAAGGATGGCAAGCTGTTCGACGCCGACGGCAA
This sequence comes from Pseudomonas sp. RIT623, assembly GCF_004519305.1. GTDB lineage: Bacteria > Pseudomonadota > Gammaproteobacteria > Pseudomonadales > Pseudomonadaceae > Aquipseudomonas. Next base: position 41,400 of record NZ_SOZA01000042.1, read on the forward strand.
CGAGGTACCGGTGATGGAGCTGGACGAGCATGGCAACGAGGCGCCCCGACGCAAGGCGGTCGCCGAACACTGATCGCTGACCAGGACGGTCATCGAGGGGAGCCGCACGCGCATCGTCGGCTCCCTTTTTTGTCTGCTTCATGCATGGCAGCCCGCTTCCACGATCAACCCGCTGAGTGGCCCTGGCCGTGCGCCGCGAAGTACCCATTCAACACCTGCAAATCCCCCACCTCCAGCACCCCCGCCAGGTAGCGCAGTTGCAACCACGCCCGCAGGTACTCGTGCCGCGCCTGGGCCAGGTCGCGTCGAGCGCCGAACAACTGCTGCTCGGCATCCAGCACATCGAGGTTGACTCGCTCGCCCCCCAGCACACTCTTGCGCGTGGCCTGCACCAGGGCTGTAGCCGCCTTGACCGCCAGGTCGTAGGCGCGAATCTTCGCCGTGCCGCTGGCGCACAGGTTGAACTGCCGACGCAACTGGTTGACCGTGTCGCGCAGTTGCGCATCCAGCTCGAAGCCCGCGGCATCCCGCTGGGCCCGAGCCTGGCGCACCGACGCCGACACGCCGCCACCGGCGAACAGCGGCACGCTCAACTGCACGCCGATGCTGTCGGTGTCGTAGCGCTGGTTATAGCTGCTCTCGGAGCTGGATATACCCTTGCTGGCATAGGCACTCAACGAGGGCAGATGACCGGCCCGCTGACGTTCGATGTTCTGTTCGGCCACCTCGAGCCCGTGGCGCTGGCTGGCCAGTTCGGCGTTATGCGCCACGGCCAGGTCGCGCCAAGGTTCGAAGCGCGCTGGCGCCAGCGGCTGGATGTGGAAATCGCGGGTCATCGGCGCCAGGTCCTCGACCGTCACCGCCTCGCCGATGATCGCCTGCAAACTGCGCAGCGCCGCGTCGAGACTGTCCCCGGCCTCGATCTCCTGGGCCTGGGCCAGCTCGTGGCGGGCGCGGGTTTCCAGCACATCGGTGCGGGTGCCCTCGCCGCCCTTGAGCCGTCGCTCGTTGAGCTGCAACTGTTCGGCATAGGTGCGCCGCTGGGCCTGGGCCAGGGCGATCTGCTCGTTGGCGAACAGCGCCTCGCTGTAGGCGCCGAACAGCCGCACCATCAGTTCCTGGCCACGACCACGGTAGCGTTCGTCGGCCAACGCGGCCTGGGCCACGCCACGGCGGTAGTCACTCCAGGCGGCATAGTCGAACAGCGGCTGCTCGAGGGTCAGGGTCGAGCTGTAGCTGCGGTAGTCGCGCTGGGTGGTCACGTCGCCGAACTGGCTGCGCTGGGTTACCTCCGAGTCGTTGCGGGCACGGTTGTAGCGGTACGACAGCTTCGGCAGCAGACCAGCGCGGCCAATCGCCCGGTTTTCGAGCCCGGCCTCACGCTCGGCGATCGAGCCCTGCCAGGTCGGGTCGTTGCGCAGGGCCAGGGCATAGGCATCGCCCAGGTCCAGGGCCTGCGCCGAGAGACTGCTGAGCAGCAGCAACAGGCCTGCGAAACGCAAAGAGACCGGCATCACCCTACTCCTCCGCCAGGGCAACGTGCACCCGGTCGGCCAAAGGTTTGAACAGGTAATTGAGCATCGAGCGTTCGCCGGTGCGCACGAAGGCCTCCACCGGCATGCCGGGGCGGATATCCAGGCCCGCCAGTTGCCCCAGTCCCTGTTCGCTGACCTTGATACGTACCTGGTAGTAGGGCTGCTGGGTCTTCTCGTCCACCAGGCGGTCGGCCGAGACCAGGGTCACCTCGCCGTCCACCCGCGGCGTGGTGCTCTGGTTGAACGCCACGAACATCAGCTCCACCGGCAAGCCGGGGCGCAGGCGGTCGATCATCTCCACCGAGGCCCGCGCATCGACCAGCAAAGGCGCGTCGCGCGGCACGATCTCCATCAGTTGCTGACCGCGAGCGATGACCCCGCCGCTGGTGAACACACTGAGGCCGACCACGGTACCGGCCACCGGGGCCCGCACCTGGGCATGGGCCAGTTCGAATTCGGCGCTGTGCAAGCGGTTGCCCAGGTCCTCGGCGCTGGCCTGCAGTTCGGCGAGCTGCTGGCGCACCTCGTTCTGGTACTCCTGCTGGCGCTGGCCGATACGCAGCTTCAGCTCCAGCACCTGGCGCCGGGTGCGGCCGATGTTGCCGAAGTCCTCGGCGATCGAGCCATTGACCTGCGCCAGCAGGCGTTCGCTGTCGAGCAGGCGATTGCGGGCGATATAGCCGTCCCGGGCCAGCTCGCGCAGGCCGCGCAACTGCTCGTCCAGCGCATCGCGCTGGGCCTGCTTGCTGGCCAGCGAACCTTGCAGCCCCTGCAGCGAGGCTTCGGCACCGGCAATGCTCTCGCGCAGGCCGCCGAGCTCCATGTCCAGCGCCTGGGCCCGGCTGCCACGCAGCTGGCGCTGCCCTTCCAACACCGTGGCCACCCAGGGGAGATTCGCCTGGGCCAACAGGTCTTCGGGATAGGCAATCGTCGCCCGACCATCGCGCTCGGCCAGCAGCCGCGCCTCCCCGGCGCGGGCGTTGACGTACTGCACCCGCAACGAACCGACCTGGGCCTGGGACTGGGTCGGGTCCATGCGCAGCAGCACCTGCCCGGCGTTCACCGTGTCACCGTCACGTACCAGCAACTGTTCGATCACCCCGCCCGTGGGGTGCTGCACGGCCTGGCGGCTACCGGCAACCATCACGCTGCCGCTGACCGGCACGCCCTTGTCCAAGGGCGCCAGCGCGGCCCACAACAGAAAGCCGCCGAAACCCGCCAACACCAGCCAGCGGCCGACACGACCCGGCCGGTGTTCATCGAGGCTGAGCAGGCTCGCTTCGGTCTTTTGCGTGGAGAGGGCGTGTACGCTCATGAAATCAGGCTCTTGGTTGG
>NZ_SOZA01000043.1 GCF_004519305.1 Pseudomonas sp. RIT623
CGCTCAAGCGAATCCGCCCGCCCGCGGCGCCATCATGGCCATTGCCCCCATCATCACCATTGGCCCCCCGGCTAGCCTGACCCCAGGTGCAACCACCCGGCGTGCCATTGGCGCCATCGAGCCCGAAATACCCAGGCGCCCCCGCCCCGCCGCGGGCATCGATAGCCAACCGCTCGGCCTCCAGCGCCTCCAGGCGCAGATCCAGGTTGCGTCCCGGCCGCGCCGCGCGCTCGTAGGTGCCCGGCGCGCCCGGCGCGCTGAACTCGCTGCCTTCGGCCAACGCCGCATGCGCCGCCACGATATTCAGCTCATGCTCGGCCGGGGCAATGGCAATGCGCGCATCGCGCCCCAGTTCGAGCCGGTCGATCTTCAATTCAGTCAGGCTGGCCGGCAGCAGCAAGGTCGCCGAATCGGCCACCCGCAACTGCTCCAGGTGCACACTGGCCGACTTGTTGGGCAGGCGCAGCATCGAATGGGCGGCAACTTCAAGGCTCTCGGCCTGAGCCAGAGGGGTGGCCAATGCGGCCAACAACATCAATTTACGCATGGCTCGACGCCTCCTGCGGCCGTGGGATGGACATGACGTGGAAAATGCCGGTCAGCAAGATCTGCAACCGATCGAACCAGCGATGGCTGCGCCCACGCAGGCTGCCATTGAAAAACAGCACCTCCAGCGCATGCAAGCCGAGCAGGAAAGCGCCCGCGGCGTTGATCAGCAGGTTGAACGGCAAGGGCTGCGGCATGAACAGGTTGACCAGCACCACCCACCAGAACACCACCGTCAGGGCCTTGCCCAGGCCCAGGATGAACTTCATAGCCCCGCCCCCAAAGGATTGTTGTTATGTCGGAGCGGCCCGTTCGAGCGGGCCGTGCCGACAACAGTAACCCTACAGCTGGAGCGCGCGCCAGAGGGGTCAGTTCAGGTGCAACTCCACCCGTCGATTATGCGCGCGACCTTCGTCGGTGTCGTTGTCGGCCACCGGCTGCGCCTCGCCACGTCCCTGGCTGGTCACCTTGGTCGGCGCCAACCCCTGGCTGATCAGGTATTCGGCCACACTACTGGCACGCCGCTCGGACAGTTTCTGGTTGTAGCTGTCCGAGCCTACGCTGTCGGTGTGCCCGACCACCTTGACGCTGGTCACGCTGGGATCGTTGAGCTTGGGCAGCAGGCTGTGCAGCCGCTGCTGGGCACCGCCGGTGAGTTCGGCGGAATCGAAGGCGAACAACACCTGGCCCTGGTCGTCCAGGGTGATCACTTCAGGTGTCGCCACAGGCACTGGGGCCGGCGCCGATGCAGGGTACTGCGGCAACGGGCAGCCCATATGATCGACCTGCGTCCCCGCCGGCGTGTCCGGGCAGCGGTCGCGGCGGTCGAAGACCCCATCGCCATCCTCGTCGCCATCCTGGGCATAACAGATCAAACCACCGGCAATGGCCCCGGCAACACCGGCGCCGGCCGCCCAACTGGAACTCTCGATGGCGCCCAGGCCACCACCGACCAGCCCGCCAAGCAGGCTGCAGATGGGCCAGGTCCTTTGATTGAGGGGCGCACTGCCGTCGCTGTGGGTGGCGCAACCTGCCAGCAGGCTAGTGGCCACTACCAGCGGCAGTGCCGCCTTCGACAAAACACGCATGGTGAATGCTCCTGTGTCACCGGCCGCTACCGGTCACACAGGAGTAAAGACGCGCCCGCGCCACTTCTCAAGGTACAGGCGCCACGCCATCAACGCTGGATCTTGATCTCGGTACGGCGGTTCATCGCGCGGCCATCGGCCGTGGCGTTGTCGGCCACCGGCTGGGTCTCGCCGGCCCCCACCACCGAAACGAAGCTACCACGCGGCACACCGCTTTCGACCAGGTAGCTGGTCACCGACTGGGCGCGACGCTCGGAGAGCTTCTGGTTGTAGGTATCGGAGCCGACGCTGTCGGTATGGCCACTGACGCTCAGGCGGGCGCTAGGGGCTTCCTGCTTGAGGCGCGTGGCGACGGTGTTGAGGCGCTCCTTGTCGGTCGCGGTCAAGCGCGCAGAGTCGAACTCGAAGTGCACATCGCGAATGACGATGACTTCTTCCTTCTGCACCACGACTTCCTCGACCACTGGCGCAGGCTCCGGCGGGCAACCGTTGGCGTCGACCTGCACCCCGCGCGGCGTGCCCGGGCACTTGTCGCGGCTGTCCGGCACGCCATCGCCGTCTTCGTCGCCATCGCCATGGGCCCAGCAGTAGCCAGCCGCCAGACCGCCGCCGAGCAAGGCGCCCCAGCCTGCCCAGCTGGAACTCTCGATCGCGCCCAGGGCCGCGCCGCCCACACCCCCGACGGCAGCGCACTTGGGCCAGTCGGTTTTCTGCAAACCTGCACAACCAGTCAACACACTGGTGAGCAGAACCAGGGGTATCGCTGTGCGTACTATGCTCATCTTGTTGCTTCTCCTAGGGGAATCGGTGCAAAACCGATGCCCTGGGAGTAAAGACCGGCGATTCCCGCCCTGCCAGCAAGAAGCCACGACGCGGCGCTTTGCCCGATCGCCGGGGACCGCTAGTCTTGAGCGACCTGAACGAGGAATGGCAATGACCGACGTTTTCTCACAACGTACACCCCAGCAGGCCCTGGCCGCCCTGCTCGAACGCTTCACCCCGCGCCATCTGCTGCTGGTGGGCAGCCGCTTCCCAGCCCTCGAGGCTTTCGCCGCCGCCCACCCCGATAGCCAGATCGAGGTTGCCGCGCCCGGCCCGCTGCCCAGCGAACAAGCGGCCCGACGCTTCGACCTGGCGGTACTGGTGGACTGCCTGGAGCACCTGCCCAAGCGTACTGGCCTCGAGCTGCTGGGCGGCATCCGCAACCTCAATGCCAGCCGCGTCGCGGTGCTGGCGGACCTGAGCGCCTGCGGCTGGCGGGACACCGACTTCTATTCGCTGGCGCTCTCGGCCAGCGAAAAATTCCAGCGCGACGAGCAGGTGCTGAGCCTGTTCACCTATGATCTGCATGACTACAAACAGGTCCCGGACTGGCTCAACGCCAGGTTCTGGGCCAACCCGGAAAATTTTGGCAAGTACTGGTGGTGATTCAATGAGTGTCTCGGTCTGCCCTTGCGGTAGTGGCAACCTGCTCGACGCCTGCTGCGGGCATTATCACAGCGGTACCCCGGCGCCAGACGCCCAGGCCCTGATGCGCTCGCGCTACAGCGCCTATGTGCTGGGGCTGGTGGACTACCTGGTGGCCACTACCCTGCCGGCCCAGCAAGCTGACTTGGACCGCGCCGGCATCGCCGCCTGGAGCGCCCAGAGCACCTGGCTGGGGCTGGAAGTGGCAAGCGCCGAGGTGCTTGGTGGCCAGCCCGAACATGCTTTCGTCACCTTCACCGCGCGCTGGCACGACCAGCAGGGCGATCACCAGCACCGCGAGCGTTCGGCCTTCGTCCAGCACGCTGGGCGCTGGTACTTCATCGACCCGACGGTGCCTTTCAAGGCCGGGCGCAACGACCCCTGCCCCTGCGCCAGCGGGCAGAAGTTCAAGAAATGCTGCGCCAGTTACCTCGGTAGCTGAGCATGCGCCTCCTGACCCGCCTGCTCACCATCGGCCTGTTACTGGCCTGGCTGGCGGGCTGCGCGAACTGGGGCGGCGATGCCTGGCGCGAACCGCAGGTGCACCTGCTGAAGGTCGAACCGGTCAAGCTGCACCTGCACCAGCAGGAGTTCGTCCTGCACCTGCAGGTCGACAATCCTAATGACAGCCGCCTGTTCATCCGCAACCTGGCTTATTCGGTCAAGCTCGGCGATCTGTTGCTGGCCGAGGACCAGGCCAGCCTCTGGCGCAGCGTCGGCGGCCATGCCCGGCGCACCTTCAAGATCACTGCATACACCAACCTCTGGCAGCACCTCAAGCCACTGGCCAAGCTGCTCAAGAGCGGGCAACCGTTGCAGTACCAACTGCGCGGCGAACTGGCTACCGGGTTGATCGTGCATCGAGACCTGCACATGACGCAAAGGGGTGAGATAATCCCCGGCGATCTTCAACCGGAGTAACACCGTAATGACCCAGCAACCCCATGTCCATGGCCCCGACTGCAACCACGATCACGACCACCAGCATGATCACGATCACGGCCATGTGCACGGCCCGCACTGCAACCACAGCCACCAGGAGCCGGTGCGCAACGCCCTGAAGGACGTCGGCCGCAACGACCCTTGCCCATGCGGCAGCCAGAAGAAATTCAAGAAGTGCCACGGCGCCTGACCGACGCACTACCGCTCCCCGGCAAATGCCGCGGGAGCGGGCCCACCCCACGCTCGAGCCAGCCCACCACGACCGCTGGTAAATAAAGCTCTCCGGCACCTTGCACGGCGACTGCGCGCTCACTACCTTAGCGCCTTTCACAACCCCGCCACGCCCTGCAGGAGCCTAGTCATGGCCGCCCCCGTCCTACCACCCTTCCGCCCACGCTTGGGCAGCGCCGCCGTATTGCTCGGCATGCTCGCGCTCGCCGGCTGCCAACTGGGTGGCTACCAGGACAGCGTGCCGCCGACCACCGGCGTGCAACCACTCAAGGGCCTGGCACAGAACGTTTCGGTGCGGCGCAACGCCATGGGCGCGCCGTTGATCGAAAGCAGCACCTTCCATGACGCACTATTCAGCCTGGGCTACGTGCATGCCGGCGACCGCATCGGGCAGATGGTCGCCATGCGTCTGCTGGCCCAGGGCCGCCTGGCGGAACTGGCCGGCAGCGAGGCACTGGAGATCGACCGCCTGATGCGCGCGGCCAATCTCAAGCAGAGCGCCGGCCAGCTCTATGCCGATGCCTCGCCGCGCTTGAAACGTTTCTTCGAGGTGTATGCCCGCGGGGTCAATGCCTACCTGTTCCGCTACCGCGACAAGCTGCCGGCTGAGCTGGCAAGCAGCGGCTACCGCCCGGAGTACTGGAAGCCCGAGGATTCGGCGCTGATCTTCAGCCTGTATGCCTTCAGCCAGTCGGTGAACCTGCAGGAGGAACTGTCGGCCCTGACCCTGGCGCAAAAGGTTGGCAGCGACAAACTGGCCTGGCTGCTGCCCGGCGCCCCCGACGAACCGCTGGCCGAAGCCGAGGTGGACAAGCTCAAAGGCCTGAACCTGGCCAGCCAACTACCGGGCCTGGCCTCGCTGGCGGCAGCCGGCCAGCGCCTGGCCGACCTCGGCCTGCTCGGCGCCCCTGGCTCGTCCAACCTGGCCCTGGGCCCTCAACGCTCGCGCAGCGGCAAGAGCCTGCTGGCCAGCGACAGCCGCGCCACCTGGGCACTGAGCCCGGTACAGATCCACACCAGCAAGTACCAGGTCGCCGGCCTGTCGCTGCCTGGCCTGCCGATCGTGCTGGCCGGCTACAACGGCAAGCTGGCCTGGAGCGCCAGCGCGGTAATGGCCGACAACCAGGACCTGTTCCTCGAACAAGTACGCCGCCAGGGCAGCCAGCTGAGCTACCTGGCCGATGGCAAGTGGCAGACGGCCCGCGCGCGCAACGAAACCTTCTTCGTCCGGGGCCAGCGCCCGCAGCGCGAGGTGCTGTACGACACCCGCCATGGCACCCTGCTGCCGGGCCATGGCAGCCTGGCCCTGGCGCTGCACCTGCCGCAACTCAAGGATGACCGCAGCCTCGATGCGCTGTTCGACCTGACCCGCGCGGCCAACATCGAGAAGGCCTTTGACAGCACCCGCGAGGTCGGCGCCGCGGCCCTCAATTTCGTCTTCGCCGAGCCGCAGCATATCGGCTGGCAGGTCAGTGGCCGCTACCCCAATCGCCGCGAAGGCCAGGGCCTGCTGCCCTCGCCAGGCTGGGACGGGCGCTACGACTGGGATGGCTTCGCCGACGCCATGTTGCATCCCTACGACCAGGACCCTCCGAACGGTTTCATCGGCCACGCCAACCAACGCAGCCTGCCCAAGGGCTACGGCATGCAGCTGTCGAGCAGCTGGTACTACCCCGAGCGCGCCGAGCGCCTGGCCCAGCTGGCCAGCAATGGACGCCACGACAGCCGCAGCCTGATGGCGCTGCAGAACGACCAGGTGACGCTGCTGGCCGACAAGCTCAAGCAGATGTTTGACGCCCCCGGCATGGCCCAGCCGCTCAAGCAGGCCATCGATGCCTTGCCCGCCGCCCAGCGCGACAAGGCCCGCGACGCGCTGGCCCGGCTCAAGGCTTTCGATGGCCGCTTGAGCCCGGTCTCGGCGGATGCCGCAATGTATGAATTGTTCCTTCAGGAAGTCACCCGGCAGACCTTCCTCGACGAACTGGGCCCGGAGTCCAGCCCGGCATGGCAGGCGTTTGTCGGCAACGCGCAACTGTCCTACTCGGCCCAGGCCGACCACCTGCTGGGGCGCGAGGACAGCCCGTTCTGGGACGACCGCGGCACCGCGCAGAAAGAAGACAAACCGGCCATCCTGGCCCGCAGCCTGGCCGCCGCGATCGATACCGGCACCGCGCAACTGGGCGCCGACCGCCGCGCCTGGCAATGGGGCAGGTTGCACCAGTACCGCTGGCCGGCATCGAACTACCAGGGCCTGGGCGACAACCTGAACCGCGCGCCGCTGGCCGCCGGTGGCGACTTCAGCACCCTGGCCTTGACCCCCTACGCCTGGGGCAGCCGCCTCGACAGCCAACTGCCAGCCTCGACGCGCATGGTCGTGGACTTCGGCCAGGCCGAACCCCTGCAGCTGCTGACCAGCAGCGGCCAATCCGGCAACCCGGCCAGCCGCCACTACAGCGACGGGCTGGATGCCTGGTTCAAGGGCCGCTTCATGAGCTTGCCGCTGCAACCGCAGAACTTCGCCCGGGCATATGGCAGCCAGCGCCTGACGCTGGTGCCGGGCAGGTAGGCAAACGGACAGCTGCCGGCCTTTCGCTGGCAGGGCGCCCCCGTGAAGCAAGCGACGCGGTGCCTGGCACCGGCTACGCCGGGTGTTCGCGGGTGTACCCGCTCCCACAGGCCTCAAGCCATGCGCGTCACTTGTAGGAGCCAGCCCTGCTGGCGAACCAGGCGACGCGGTACTTGGCTTAGCCTTGGGGCACACGGCAAATGATGCACCCCAGCGCAAGTTGTGCTTCTATCCTTGATCCCAGCCCCTACCGCAGACGCTCCGACCAGGACCACCATGCACCATTCGACCCATGACCTGCTGTCCCCCGTCCCGGGCATCGCCCGCCAGCTGCACAGTTTTCACTTCGGCCCACGCGGTGGCGCCAAGGTGTACATCCAGGCCTCGCTGCACGCCGACGAACTGCCGGGCATGCTGGTGGCCTGGCATCTCAAGCAACGCCTGGGCGAACTGGAACAACAGGGGCGCCTGCAGCGCGAAGTGATCCTGGTGCCGGTCGCCAACCCCGTGGGCCTGGAACAGGTACTGCTGGATGCGCCGCTGGGCCGCTTCGAGCTGCAGAGCGGAGAAAACTTCAACCGCCATTTCGTCGACCTGTCGGACAGCATCGGCGACCAGGTCGAGGCCCACCTCACCCAGGACCCCGTGCACAACCTGGCCTTGATTCGCGAATACCTGCGTCGCGGCCTGGATGCACACGCGCCACGCACGCCACTGCAGTCGCAGCGCCTGACCCTGCAACGCCTGGCCTGCGACGCCGACATGGTGCTCGACCTGCACTGCGACTTCGAAGCGGTCGAGCACCTGTACACCACGCCCGAGGCCTGGCCGCAGGTCGAGCCGCTGGCCCGCTACCTCGGCGTGCAAGCCAGCCTGCTGGCCACCGATTCCGGCGGACAGTCGTTCGACGAATGTTTCAGCCTGGTCTGGTGGCAACTGCAGCAGCGCTTCGGCAAGCGCTTCCCGATTCCCCAGGGCAGCTTCTCGGTGACCATCGAGCTACGAGGCCAGGCCGATGTCAGCCATGCCCTGGCGACCCAGGACTGCCAGGCGATCCTCGATTTCCTCACCCACAGCGGCGTCATCGAGGGCCATCCTGCCCCGCTGCCCGCCCTGCGCCAACCCGCCACGCCCCTGGCGGCGGTGGAGCCGGTGACCGCGCCACTCGGCGGCCTGCTGGTGTTTCATGCCAAGCCAGGGCAGTACCTGGAGGCAGGTCAACTGATCGCCGAAGTCATCGACCCGCTCAGCGACCGGGTTACTCCGCTGCGCAACAGCCAGGCCGGGCTGATGTACGCGCGCAGTGTGCGGCGCATGGCCACGGCGGGCATGGTCGTCGCCCATGTTGCCGGTGAGCAGATCTGCCGCAGCGGTTACCTGCTGGGCAACTGAGGTCGCTCAGGCCACCGGGGCCGGTGGCGGCTCATCAGGCAGGGTCGGCTCGCCAGGCTCCATGGGCGGATGCTCACCGGGTTCCGGCGGTTGCGGCGTGTCGGGGTCAGGCTGGTGCGGCACGCCACCGGCCTGCATGGGAATCGGCGTGGCGATCGGCGGGTGGGCCAACAGCGACCATACCGGCAAGCCGATCTGGTTCGGCTGCAGGACGGCCAGCTTGGCACTGATGGCGGGGTCGAGTTTCATCGGCGGCTCCTGGCGAGGCCCGGCGCGCGTCGTGCGCACCAGGGCTATTCACCTGTTGGAGTGCCAGGCGGAGAAACAATTCCCCGCGTTTGGTCGGCTCAGGTGCGTGGCAGGGTGACGCCGCGCTGGCCTTGGTACTTGCCGCCACGGTCCTTGTACGAAACTTCGCATTCTTCGTCGGATTGCAGGAACAGCATCTGCGCCACGCCTTCGTTGGCGTAGATCTTCGCCGGCAACGTGGTGGTGTTGGAGAACTCCAGGGTCACATGGCCTTCCCACTCGGGTTCCAGCGGGGTGACGTTGACGATGATGCCGCAACGGGCATAGGTGCTCTTGCCCAGGCAGATGGTCAGCACGTCACGCGGGATGCGGAAGTACTCGACGGTACGGGCCAGGGCGAAGGAGTTCGGCGGGATGATGCAAACATCGCTCTTGATGTCGACGAAGCTGCCGGCGTCGAAGTTCTTCGGATCGACGGTGGCCGAATTGATGTTGGTGAATACCTTGAATTCATCGGCGCAGCGCACGTCGTAGCCGTAGCTGGAAACGCCGAAGGAAATGACTCGGCTGTCCTGCTCGCCACGCACCTGGCGCTCGACGAAGGGTTCGATCATGCCGTGTTCCTGCGCCATGCGGCGAATCCACTTGTCCGATTTGATGCTCATGGCGGGGTGTCCTGAAAGAGTGCGGGGTGAAAAACCAGATGCGCATCTTACCGGTCCCGACGTCCAGGTTAAAGTTTCCTTGCCCGATCCCGCGCCGGACGGGGGCTGCACAGGCCGCCGATCCGAATTTCATCAAAGCGCTTCTTGGCCATTGGCAGGTTGTGGAAAGTGGGTTAAGGTGGCGCCACTGTGCTGCACGTGACACCGAGAATCTCTAGTTTGATGCACGATCCTGATCGGCCCATCGCTGAATTTTCTGCTCTCTTTGCGCTCAGTCCCGGTCAGGGTGTTTCCTGACCGTTATCAACTTTGTCCAAGGAGACAGAAAAATGTCCAACCGCCAATCCGGTGTTGTTAAGTGGTTCAACGATGAGAAGGGCTACGGCTTCATCACCCCTCAGTCGGGCGACGACCTGTTCGTGCACTTCAAAGCCATCCAAGCTGACGGCTTCAAAACCCTGAAAGAAGGCCAAGCTGTTACTTTCGTCGCTACCCGCGGCCAGAAAGGCATGCAGGCTGAAGAAGTTCAGATCGCCTAAGTCGATCTCGCTTCCTCGCTTTCAAAAAAAACCCGCCATTGGCGGGTTTTTTTGTGCCTGCTCGAAAGTTATCCGCCGCCCCCCTGTAGGAGCGGCCTTGTGTCGCGAATGGGCTGCACAGCAGCCCCAGGATTTCAGCGGTGATGCAGGAAATGCCGGGGCCGCTGTGCGGCCCTTTCCGACCGGTCCGACGCCTCGGCAAGGCCACTCCTACAGGTAACGCGTCAGTCTTCGCTGATGGTAATGCTCGGCATCGCCGGCGCCGCCGCTTCCTGCAGCACGATCCGCGCCCCCACCTGCCGTGCCAGCTCCTGGTAGACCATGGCGATCTGGCTTTGCGGCTCGGCGATGGCGGTCGGCTTGCCGCTGTCGGCCTGCTCGCGGATCAACATCGACAACGGCAACGACGCCAGCAGCTCGACGCCGTATTGCGCCGCCAACTTCTCGCCGCCGCCCTCACCGAACAGGTGCTCGGCATGGCCACAGTTCGAGCAGATATGCACGGCCATGTTCTCCACCACGCCCAGCACCGGGATATTGACCTTGCGGAACATCTCCACGCCTTTTTTCGCATCCAGCAGCGCCAGGTCCTGAGGCGTGGTGACGATCACCGAGCCTGCCACCGGCACCTTCTGCGCCAGGGTCAGCTGGATGTCGCCGGTGCCCGGCGGCATGTCGATCACCAGGTAGTCGAGGTCGTCCCAGGCGGTCTGGGTCACCAGTTGCAGCAACGCCCCCGAAACCATCGGACCACGCCAGACCATCGGCGTGTTGTCATCGGTGAGAAACGCCATGGACATCACCTCGACACCATGGGCCTTGATCGGCACGAACCACTTCTGCTCACGGATCTGAGGACGGGTGCCTTCGGCGATGCCGAACATCACGCCCTGGCTCGGGCCATAGATGTCAGCGTCGAGAATACCGACCCGGGCGCCTTCGCGGGCCAGGGCCAGGGCCAGGTTGGCCGCGGTGGTCGACTTGCCCACCCCGCCCTTGCCCGACGCCACGGCGATGATGTTCTTCACGTTGGCCATGGCCGGCACCTGGGCCTGGGCTTTATGGGTGGCGACCACGCAGTCGATGCTCACCTGTGCCGAGGCGACCCCCTCCAGGTTCTCGATGGCGGTCTGCAGTACCTGGGCCCAGCCACTCTTGAACAGACCAGCGGCATAACCCAGTTGCAACTGCACCTTGACCTGCCCGCCGTGGATATCGATGGCGCGCACGCACCCGGCGCTGACCGGGTCCTGGTTCAGGTAGGGGTCGGTGTACTGGCGAAGCACGCCTTCGACGGCGGCACGGGTGACGGCACTCATGGAGGCTCCCATTGGCAAACGGAATACGAAACAAGCGCCTATGCTAACCCGTCAATCGTCAGCAGATGCGCACGCGGGGTGAAATAAATTCGCCAGCCCTTTATAGTGGCCGATCATCCTTATTTTTACCCCGTCGCCAGATAAGTAGCCGAGCCACCATGTCCGAGCCACGTCAGATTCTCGTCACCAGCGCCCTGCCCTATGCCAATGGATCCATTCACCTTGGCCATATGCTCGAGTACATCCAGACGGACATGTGGGTGCGCTTCCAGAAGCTGCGCGGCAACCAGTGCGTCTACGTCTGCGCCGATGACGCCCACGGCTCGGCCATCATGCTGCGCGCCGAGAAGGAAGGCATCACCCCCGAGCAACTGATCGCCAACGTCCAGGCCGAGCATGCTGGCGACTTCGCCGATTTCCTGGTGGACTTCGACAACTTCCACTCCACGCACAGCGAGGAGAACCGCGAGCTGTCGAGCCTGATCTACGGCCGCCTGCGCGACGCCGGCCACATCGCCACCCGTTCCGTCACCCAGTACTTCGACCCTGAAAAAGGCATGTTCCTGGCCGACCGTTTCATCAAGGGCACCTGCCCCAAGTGCGCGGCCGAGGATCAGTACGGCGACAACTGCGAAAAATGCGGGGCCACCTACGCCCCAACCGAGCTGAAGAACCCCAAGTCGGCGATCTCCGGCGCTACCCCGGTACTGCGCGACTCGCAGCACTTCTTCTTCAAGCTGCCGGACTTCCAGGCCATGTTGCAGCAGTGGACCCGCAGCGGCACCCTGCAAGACGCCGTGGCCAACAAACTCGCCGAGTGGCTGGACGCCGGCCTGCAGGAATGGGACATCTCCCGTGACGCGCCGTACTTCGGCTTCGAGATCCCCGGCGAGCCAGGCAAGTACTTCTATGTGTGGCTGGACGCGCCAATCGGCTACATGGCCAGTTTCAAGAACCTCTGCGCACGCCGCCCGGAGCTGGACTTCGACGCGTTCTGGAGCGAAGGCTCGCAGGCCGAGCTGTACCATTTCATCGGCAAGGACATCGTCAACTTCCACGCCCTGTTCTGGCCAGCCATGCTCGAAGGCGCGGGCTTCCGCAAGCCGACCGCGGTCAACGTGCACGGCTACCTGACCGTCAACGGCGCGAAGATGTCCAAGTCGCGCGGTACGTTCATCAAGGCGCGCACCTACCTCGACCACCTGCAACCGGAATACCTGCGCTACTACTATGCCGCCAAGCTCGGCCGCGGTGTCGACGACCTCGACCTGAACCTCGAGGACTTCGTGCAGAAGGTCAACTCCGACCTGGTCGGCAAGGTGGTCAACATCGCCAGCCGCTGCGCCGGCTTCATCCACAAGGGCAATGACGGCCTGATGGTTGCGGGCGATGCCGCGCCTGAGCTGACCGAAGCCTTCCTTGCCGCCGCGCCGTCGATTGCCGAGGCCTACGAAGGCCGTGACTTCGGCCGCGCCATGCGCGAAATCATGGCCCTGGCCGACCGCGCCAATGCCTGGATCGCCGACAAGGCGCCGTGGTCCCTGGCCAAGCAGGAAGGCAAGCAGGACGAAGTCCAGGCCATCTGCGCCCAGGGCGTCAACCTGTTCCGCCAACTGGTGATTTTCCTCAAGCCGGTGCTGCCGCTGCTGGCCGCCGACGCCGAGGCTTTCCTCAATGTCGCGCCGCTGACCTGGAGCGACCTTCAGTCGCGCCTGGAAAACCACAAGCTCAACCCGTTCAAGGCGCTGATGAGCCGCATCGAGCCGGCCAAGGTCGAAGCCATGGTCGCCGCCAGCAAGGAAGACCTGCTGGCCGCCGAAGCCAAAGCCGCCCCGGCAGGCAACGGCGAGCTGGCCAAGGATCCGCTGTCGGCCGAGATCGAATTCGACACCTTCGCTGCGGTAGACCTGCGCGTGGCCCTGATCGTCAAGGCCGAGGCTGTACCCGGTGCCGACAAGCTGCTGCAACTGACCCTGGACATCGGCGACGAGCGCCGCAATGTGTTCTCGGGTATCAAGTCGGCCTACCCGGACCCGTCTCAATTGGAAGGCAGGCTGACCATGATGGTGGCCAACCTCAAGCCCCGCAAGATGCGTTTCGGTATCTCCGAGGGCATGGTCATGGCCGCCGGCCCTGGCGGGGAAGAGATCTACCTGCTGAGCCCCGACAGCGGCGCCAAGCCCGGCCAGCGCATCAAGTAAGCTTTGCCCCGGCCCATGGCCGGGGCATTTGCATCGACCGCGTGCTGTCGGATAATCAGGTTTTCCCGCAGACTTCGGCATTTCCATGAGCGACTACGTTCTGGTCCTGGTCAGCGCCGCGCTGGTCAATCACCTGGCCCTGCTGGGCGAACCCGTCGAACGCGCCCGCGTGCACCTGCTAGGGCTATGCACCGGGCTAGTGCTGCTGGCGCTGCCCATCGGCCTGCTGCTGCCGGCGGCATGGCGCGACCTGCAACTGCTCCTGTTACTGCCATTGTTAAGCGCCTTGGCCTGGGCAATGCCCACCCTGCTCAGCCGCTGGCGACCCGATTGGCCCGTGGACGGCCTGAGGCCGTTGCTGATGGGCAATGCCGTGGTGCTAGGCTTGCTGTTGCAGCTTGCCAGTGATGCCAGCAGCATTGGCCAAGCACTGATCTACAGCGTTGGCGCGGCACTGGGCTTCTGGCTTGCCCTGGTGCTGTTCGCCGACCTGCGTGTACGCAGTCACCACCCGGACCTGCCTGTGGCGCTGCGCGGGCTGCCGATCGAGCTGATTGGAGCCGGGGTAATGGCCCTGGCGTTTTCCGGGTTCAACGGATTATTCACCCAATGAGTCTGATACAAAGCATCGATGCCTTGCTGCCGCAAACCCAGTGCGGCAAATGTGGCCACGGCGGCTGCCGACCCTATGCCGAAGGCTTGGCCGCGGGAGAAGCAATCAACAAATGTCCGCCCGGCGGCCGCGAGACCATCGCTGCCCTGGCCACGCTGCTGCAGGTACCGGTGATCGCGCTCGACCCTCAACGCCCACCTGGCCCCTCGCAGGTGGCATTCATTCGCGAGGCCGAGTGCATTGGCTGTACCAAGTGCATCCAGGCCTGTCCGGTGGACGCCATCGTCGGCGCGACCAAGTTGATGCACACCGTGATCGCCAACGAGTGCACCGGTTGCGACCTGTGCCTGGCGCCCTGCCCCGTCGATTGCATCGACCTGTTACCGCTGCCGGCCAATGTGACTCCTATCGTCGGCGACCTGACCCATGGCGCCGAGCAATGCCTGGCACGCAGCCAGCGGCGTGACCGGGCACGCTACCGCCACGAACAGCGCGAAGCGCGCCAGCGCCGGGAGGAAGCCCTGCGCCAGGCACAACGCCAGGCGCGGCAACATCCTGTCGACAACGATACCGCCCTCAAGCAGGCGAAGGTTGCCGCGGCCATGAGTCGCGCCCAACTGAGCAAGGCCCGCAGCGCCTTGGGCGCCGCCCCCGAGGCGCAACAGCTCGCGCAACTCCAGGCCCTTGAGGCCAGCGCCGAGCAGGCTCGCCAGCACCTTGAAGCGCTGCAAGCCCATGCCAGTGTCTGACCCGCGCCTGCGCAGCGCCATGAACCTGGTGCTACTGGCCTGCGGGCCAGGCTTGCTGGTGCTGTTCTGGCTGCACGGCTGGGGAGTATTGGTCAACCTGCTGCTGTGCAGCGCCGCCGCGTTGGCGACCGAGGCCCTGTTGCTGGGCTGGCGCAGGCTGCCTGTAGCCGTGGCGCTCGGCGATGGCAGTGCGTGGGTCACCGCCGTGCTGTTGACCGCTGCCCTGCCCGCCCAGGCGCCCTGGTGGTTGCCGGTGGCTGCCGCGAGCGTCGCCATCGGCCTGGGCAAGCAAGCCTACGGCGGCGTCGGACGCAACCCGTTCAACCCGGCGATGGTCGGCTACGCCTTTGTTCTGCTCAGCTTCCCGCTGCAGATGCATCACTGGTCTGGCCACAGCCCGGGCCTGCTGGACAGCCTGCACCTTAGCTTTGCCGCCAACGAGCAGATTGACGCCTGGGCCAGCCCGACGGTCCTGGACGTACTGCGCCACAACCGCAGCCTGACCGTCGACGAACTGTTCAGCACTGATATGGCCTTCGGACACTGGGGTGGCAGGGGCGGCGAATGGGTCAACCTCGCCTTCCTGCTCGGCGGCCTTTTGCTACTGCAGCGTAAGCTGTTCAGCTGGCACGCGCCGGTCGGCCTGCTCGGAGGGCTGTTTCTGTTCAGCCTGCTGGGCTGGAACGGCTCGGGGTCCGACTCCAACGGCTCGCCCCTGCTGCACCTGTTTTCCGGCTCGACCATGCTGGCGGCGTTCTTCATTGCCACCGAGCCGGTATCCGGTTGCAAGCGCCCGCTTGGCCGCTTGCTGTTCGGCTGCGGCGCCGGCCTGCTGATCTATCTGATTCGCACCTGGGGCAGCTTTGCCGACGGCACGGCGTTCGCCATCCTGCTGATGAACCTGGCCGCGCCTGCCCTGGACCGCTTGGCAGAAGCCCGCGAGCGGGTGCGCGCATGAATGTCCGCTGGCGCAGCCACCTGCTGCTGGTGCTGATAACTGCACTGGCCTTGGCTGCCACGCTCACCTGGCGACACTGGACCGCCGGCCCGATCGCCGAAGCCACGCAGCAGTGGAAGGAACGGCAATGGCTGGCGGTGCTTCCCGCAGGCAGTTACGACAACCGTCCACTGGCCAATCCCTTGCCCTTGGTGCAACCGACCCTGGCGCACAGCCGCCTGCTCGCCGCCTACCGTGCCAGCCTGGCCGGCACGCCGGTGGCCATCCTGCTGCACAGCAGCTTCCAGGGCTATGCCGGCCCTGTCGAACTGGCGATCGCCATCGACAGGCAAGGCCGCCTGCTCGGCGTGCATGTGCTCAGGCAACAGGAGAGCCCAGGGTTGGGCGACCAACTGATCAAACCGACCCTGCATTGGCTGGACCAGTTCACCGGCAAGGCCCTCGACCAAGCCTGGGCGATCAAGCGCGACCATGGCACCTTCGACCAGATGGCGGGGGCCACGGTGACCTCGCGGGCCGTGATCGATGCGCTGCAAGATGCCCTGCGTTATTTCGATGAGCAGCGCCCGACACTACTTGGCGAGGCGACGCCATGAGCGCACAGTGGCTACTGCTAACCGGCCTTGCTCCGCTACTGGGCGCCACCGCCAGCGCGGCCCAAGGTGCGGCTATCGGCCTGTGCGCGCTCGTGCTCGCAGGCCTGCACCAAGTGCTGATGGCCCCCCTGCGCCGGCATCTCGACAGCAGCACCCTGCCCTGGGCGAACATTGTGCTGGTGAGCGCCCTGACCACCTGCCTGCTGCTGAGCCTGCGGGCCTGGGCTCTCCCCCTGGCCGTGCAACTGGGCCACTATCCCGCCCTGCTGGCCCTGACCTGCCTGGCCATCGACCCGCTGCTGCCACAACGTGAACGCTGGCGAGCACTGTGCATCAGCCTTGGCGGCCTGCTGGCAGCCTGCATCACCCTGGGAGCCTGCCGGCAACTGCTGGCCCATTCGCTTGGCCTGCATATTGCCGAGCTGGCGCCGGGTGCCTTGGTGCTCCTCGGCTTGCTGCTGGGCTTGTACAATCACCTGCGCCCACGGATCCACCCCTCACGTCGCCAAGGAACCCGTTGACCCCATGAATGCCGCCAAACGCCTGGAGATCTTTCGCAGGCTGCATGAAGACAATCCCGATCCAAAGACCGAACTGGCCTACAGTACCCCGTTCGAACTGCTGATCGCCGTGATTCTTTCGGCCCAGGCCACCGATGTAGGGGTCAACAAGGCCACCGCCCGGCTGTACCCGGTGGCCAATACACCGCAGGCGATCCATGCCCTGGGCGTGGAAGGCCTGAGCGAGTACATCAAGACCATTGGCCTTTACAACAGCAAGGCCAAGAATGTCATCGAGACCTGCCGCCTGCTGGTCGAACAACACGGCGGCGAAGTGCCACAAACCCGCGAAGCACTCGAAGCACTGCCGGGTGTTGGGCGCAAGACTGCCAACGTGGTTTTGAACACAGCTTTCCGCCAGTTGGCCATGGCAGTCGATACGCACATTTTCCGCGTGAGCAACCGTACCGGCATTGCCCCGGGCAAGACCGTGCTCGAGGTGGAAAAAAAACTGCTGAAGTTCGTCCCCCGAGATTACCTGCTCGATGCCCACCATTGGCTGATCCTGCACGGCCGCTATGTGTGCCAGGCGCGCAAGCCACGTTGCGGGAGTTGCCGGATCGAGGACCTGTGCGAGTACAAGCACAAGACCTCGGACGATTGAGGCGATAGTGAATTACGTCCCTGGACGATTGAAAAAATCTTTTTTACCCGCCCTGCGAATCCCGTTATAAGGACGGCCAATGGCCCTTTGGCTTGGAGTGACGCATGAGCACCGATAAAGAAGACCTGACTATCGACGAAGAATTCCAGAGCGTGGACGAAGACGAAGAGCCTCAGGCCGAACCGGCCAAGACCAACCTCAGCAAACGCCGCACCATCGACAACATGCTCGAAGAGCGGCGACTGCAGAGACAACTGGCCGATTTCGACTACGACCTGTAACCCTGAAAAGCCTCCACCACGGGGGCTTTTTCAATCACACTCAGACCAGCCCATGGCGCTGGGCCAACTCGATGAGGTCGACCAGGGAACGCGCATTGAGCTTGAGCAATAGTCGAGTCTTGTAGGTACTGACGGTCTTGTTGCTGAGGAACATGCTGTCAGCGATTTCCTTGTTGCTTTTGCCCCGCGCCAGTTGCTGCAACACCATCATCTCTCGCCCAGACAGACGCTCGACCATCTCGCTTTCCGTCGCCCCCCCGACACCAGACCGCCCCTTGTGCAACGCCTGGTTGGGGAAGTAGCTATAGCCGGACAGCACTGCCTTGATTGCGCTGAGCAACTCGGTCAATTCCTGCTGCTTGCATACGTAACCCGCCGCCCCCGCCTGCATGCAGCGCATCGAGAAATGTCCCGGGGTCTGTGATGTCAGTACCAACACCTTGCTCGCAGGGCTCAGCAGGGCCAGCCGAGCTATCACCTCGAGCCCATCCAGCTTGGGGATCCCGATATCCAGCACAACGATGTCCGGAAGATACTCCCGTGAAAGTTGCAGGGCATCCACACCATTGTCGCTCTCCGCCACCACCTCGTAACCATGCCGTTCCATCAGCATGCGTACGGCCAGGCGAATGACCGGGTGATCATCCACGATCAGCACTTTATTCATGCGATATCCATTGATTCGTTATTTTCAATTCGCCAGGCCACCTTAACCGACCTTGCGGCCGATTAGTTATGAGGTTTCCCTGACAGATACATCAAAAGAAGAGGACTACAACTATTGAGGATTAATCCTACGCGTACCTATTTCACAACCTGTAATAGATTCATGCCTGAATTAACCGTCACAAAAATTAACAGCCCCGCTGATGGGATCCAAGTACCGACCCCTTACATAGCTCGCAGGAAATTTCACTTATAGGTACAGGAGAAAGGTTGAAGGAGATTCATTTCCAATAATGGAAGTGCCTCACACTGCTGTCTGGAAAAGAAACAACGTACAGATGAGCGACGCTCGACCGGATACTCATCATGAACCAAGAATCCATTAGTCCCCTGACCCTTATCGCCGTGTTCGCCGGCGTCATCGAAGCCTCGGCACTGGCCTCTCTTCCCTTTCTGAGTGAGCAGAGCCAGAGTATCTACACTTGGTTTCTGGTGGGGTTTCCGTTTTTCCTGACGGTATTGTTCTTCCTCACCCTCAACTTCAACACCGGCTCATTGTTCGCCCCCGAGAAACACGAGCCCGGTTCAAGTTGTCAGCCGCCCTCTTCTGCCACCGGCCCAAGCTCCGAACAGACACCGGCACCTCACAGCCCCACGATGCCCGATGAAGCCATCAGGCCCTCCAGCCACGATCAAGGCGCAATCATCATCGCCATATCAGGTTCAGAGGGCCTCAAGATGATCGAAAACCATGTACTGCGCATGATCGAGCGCCCACCGCCCTCGGCGCGGCGCTGGGTCCTGTACAACCTGGATGCACGGGTATGCATTCACCTGTCGGTGGAACCTATGCTCGACAACGCCGAAACGGCGTTCGACGAGGAACATCAAGCATGAAATCCAGGCATAAAAAAACCCGGCACTGGCCGGGTTTTTTCTTCAACCGCCTGCTTAGAGCAGTGCACGGCCCTTGTTGGCAGCAATTCGCATGCGCAGGGCATTGAGCTTGATGAAGCCTGCGGCATCAGCCTGGTTGTAGGCCCCGCCGTCTTCCTCGAAGGTCGCGATATTGGCGTCGAACAGCGAGTCGTCGGACTTACGGCCGACGACGGTGACATTGCCCTTGTACAGTTTCAGGCGCACGACACCGTTCACGTTGACCTGGGACGCGTCGATCATTTGCTGCAGCATCAGACGCTCCGGGCTCCACCAGTAGCCGGTGTAGATCAGGCTGGCGTACTTCGGCATCAGCTCATCTTTCAGGTGAGCGACTTCACGGTCCAGGGTGATCGACTCGATGGCACGGTGGGCCCTGAGCATGATAGTGCCGCCTGGGGTCTCGTAGCAGCCGCGCGACTTCATGCCGACATAGCGGTTCTCGACGATATCGAGGCGGCCAATGCCGTTGGCGCCACCGATGCGGTTGAGGTCGGCCAGGACCGTGGCCGGGGTTTTCTCGACGCCGTCGATGGCGACAATGTCACCGTTGCGGTAGGTCAGCTCGATATAGGTGGCCTGGTCTGGCGCATTCTCCGGCGAGACGCTCCAACGCCACATGTCTTCTTCGTGCTCGGTCCAGGTATCCTCCAGGACTCCGCCTTCGTAGGAGATGTGCAGCAGGTTGGCGTCCATCGAGTACGGCGACTTCTTCTTGCCGTGGCGCTCGATCGGGATACCGTGCTTCTCGGCGTAGTCCATCAGTTTCTCGCGGGACAGCAGGTCCCACTCGCGCCATGGAGCGATGACCTTGACGCCGGGCTTGAGCGCATAGGCACCCAGCTCGAAGCGCACCTGGTCGTTGCCCTTGCCGGTAGCGCCGTGGGAAATGGCATCGGCGCCGGTTTCGTTGGCGATCTCGATCAGACGCTTGGCGATCAGCGGGCGGGCGATGGAAGTACCCAGCAGGTACTCGCCTTCGTAGACGGTGTTGGCACGGAACATCGGGAACACGAAATCACGCACGAATTCTTCGCGCAGGTCGTCGATGTAGATTTCTTTCACGCCCATTGCCTGGGCCTTGGCGCGGGCCGGCTCGACCTCCTCGCCCTGACCGAGGTCGGCGGTGAAGGTCACCACTTCACAGTTGTAGGTGTCCTGCAGCCACTTGAGAATCACCGAAGTATCAAGGCCGCCGGAATACGCCAATACGACCTTTTTTACGTCCGCCATGCCATCACTCCACGGGGTTGTACGGAAAGCCGATGATTCTACCGGCCTTGCCGAAAAATTTACAATGGGGCGACAGCTTGTGACGACAAAGCGACAGGAATTGTCGAGAGCGCGACCAGCGGTCGCACCCTGGATTATTTCCCTGGCGCGGGCTGCACGGGAAGTGCCGCGGCACCTGCCGGGGCCGCAGCTGCAGGCGCAGCAGTGGGTGCTGGCGGGGTCTGCACCTGCGGCTGCTCGACGGGCTTCTCCACCGGCGTCACCCGGTCAAGCTGGATGTTGACTCGGCGGTTGCGCGCACGGTTGGCTGGCGTGTTGTTCTTGGCCAGCGGGTAGCGTTCGCCATGGAAGCGCACGGTGATCTGCTCATCCGGCACGCCATGGGCCTTGAAGTATTCGGCCACCGCCAGGGCCCGCCGGCGCGAGGTGTCGCGATTGGTCAGGCGATTGCCGCTGTTGTCGGAGTGGCCATTGAGCTCGATATGATTGACCGACGGATCGGCCTTCAGATAGTCGAGGATCACGTCCAGGCGCGCGCGCGCCGAGCTGTCCAGTTCAATGCCGCCACCGGGAAAGCCGACCTGGGTCTGGCGGATCTGGTCGTAGTTCATCGGCAGCAGCTTGGCCGCGCAGACCTGGTAGTCACTGTAAGCCTTGGCAAAACTCACTGGCATCACATGCACTTCCATGGCCCGCCCGCCTTCACCGGCGTAGTTGCGCACCACGCTGCTGCGCCCATCGAGCAGGCCGTTGATCAGGCGGCTGGCCTGCCCTTGACTGGAGGTGAACAGCACGCCGTTGCGGGCCATGCGCACCACACCCAGGTTGATATCGCCGCGCCCGGGCTGCCAGGGCGCCGCCGCGGCCAGCAGGGTGGCGGAGCCAGCCCCCAGCACATTGCTGTCCGAGCGCAGCTGGAAGGTCGGCTGCTCACCAGCGCGGCGCACGAACTCACCGCTGCCGAAACCGTCGATCGGCTGGATCAGGCGGCATTCGAACTGGTTCCCCTCGACTTTCCAGGCGACGTTCTCCACGCGGGTCTGGAAGGTCAATGCCCCAGCCGGGAGGCTGGCGACAAGGGTGAACAGGGCTAGGTAACGCTGGCGCACGGGCGGCTCCACAGATTCTGACGGCTTACCTCAAGGCTATCGGACGCCCGTGGGAAAACTTGATAGCCGTGCTCGACAAGGGGTTTTCCGGTAGCATTGAGGTCTGAGTTCGACCCGCCTGGAATTCCCAATGTCCGATCGCCTGACCCTCCTGCGCCCCGACGACTGGCACATCCATCTGCGCGATGGTGCCGTCCTGCCACATACCGTCGGTGACGTGGCGCGTACCTTTGCCCGTGCCATCATCATGCCCAACCTCGTGCCGCCGGTGCGCAACGCCGTCGAAGCTGGCGCCTACCGCGAGCGCATCCTTGCCGCCCGCCCTGCCGGCAGCCGCTTCGAGCCGCTGATGGTGCTGTACCTCACCGACCGCACCAGCCCCGAGGATGTCCGCGCGGCCAAGGCCAGCGGCGTCGTGTACGCCGCCAAGCTCTACCCGGCCGGCGCCACCACCAACTCCGACTCGGGCGTGACCAGCATCGACAATATCTTCCCGGCGATCGAGGCCTTGGCCGAGACCGGCATGCCACTGCTGGTGCACGGTGAAGTCACGCGCAGCGAGATCGACGTGTTCGACCGCGAGAAGCGCTTCATCGACGAGCACATGCGTCGTCTGGTAGAGCGCTTCCCGACCCTCAAGGTGGTGTTCGAGCACATCACCACCGGCGATGCCGCGCAGTTCGTCAGCGAGGCCCCGGCCAACGTCGGCGCGACCATCACCGCCCAGCACCTGCTATACAACCGCAATCACATGCTGGTCGGCGGCATTCGCCCGCACTTCTATTGCCTGCCGATCCTCAAGCGCAACACCCACCAGGTGGCGCTGCTGGATGCGGCCACCAGCGGCAACCCGAAGTTCTTCCTCGGCACCGACTCGGCGCCGCACGCCAAGCACGCGAAAGAAGCCGCCTGCGGCTGTGCCGGCTGTTACACCGCCTATGCCGCGATCGAGCTGTACGCCGAGGCGTTCGAGCAACGCAATGCCCTGGACAAGCTCGAAGGGTTCGCCAGCAAGCACGGCCCGGACTTCTACGGCCTGCCACGCAACACCGACACTATCACCCTGGTGCGCGAGGAATGGTCGGCGCCTGAAAGCCTGCCGTTCGGCGACACCACCGTGGTTCCCCTGCGCGCCGGTGAAACCTTGCGCTGGCGCCTGCTGGAGGACAACGCGTGAGCGAAGACCTCTACGAAGACGACCAGGACAACGCGGTCAGCAGCGGCTCGCGCCACCCGATGGCCGAGCGCTTCCGTGGCTACCTGCCAGTGGTGGTGGACGTCGAAACCGGCGGTTTCAATAGCGCCACCGACGCCCTGCTGGAAATCGCCGCAGTAACCATCGGCATGGATGAGAAGGGTTTCCTGTTCCCCGAACACACCTATTTCTATCGGGTCGAGCCCTTCGAAGGCGCGAACATCGAGCAGGCCGCCCTGGAGTTCACCGGCATCAAGCTGGACCACCCGCTGCGCATGGCGGTGAGTGAGGACAGCGCGCTGACCGACATCTTCCGTGGCGTGCGCAAGGCACTGAAGGCCAATGGCTGCAAGCGGGCGATCCTGGTCGGCCACAACAGCAGCTTCGACCTGGGCTTCCTCAATGCCGCGGTAGCGCGCAACGATATCAAGCGCAACCCCTTCCACCCGTTCTCCAGCTTCGACACCGCCACCCTCGCCGGGCTCGCCTATGGGCAGACTGTGCTGGCCCGGGCTTGCCAGAGTGCGGACATCGACTTCGACGGCAAGGAAGCGCATTCGGCGCGCTACGACACCGAGAAGACCGCCGAGCTGTTCTGCGGCATCGTCAATCGCTGGAAAGAGATGGGCGGCTGGCGCGATTTCAACGACTGAGCTGCAAGCCACAAGCTTCAAGCGACAAGAAAGAGCTGCCTGCATGCGCCGTGCTTTTCACTTGAGGCTTGAAGCTTGAGGCAAAAAAAACCGGCCACCAGGGCCGGTTTTTTTTGCGCTTGGCAAATTACAGCTTGCCAGCATTCTCGCTCAGGTAGGCGGCAACACCTTCCGGCGAAGCGTTCATGCCCTTGTCGCCTTTCTTCCAGTTGGCCGGGCAGACTTCGCCGTGCTCTTCGTGGAATTGCAGGGCGTCGACCAGGCGCAGCAGCTCGTCCATGTTACGACCCAGTGGCAGGTCGTTGACGATCTGCGAACGCACGACACCGTTGGTGTCGATCAGGAAGGCGCCACGGAAAGCCACGCCGCCTTCGGACTCGACGTCGTAGGCCTTGCAGATTTCGTGGGTCATGTCGGCCGCCAGGGTGTACTTGACCTGGCCGATGCCGCCGTTGTTGACCGGGGTGTTACGCCAGGCGTTGTGGGTGAAGTGCGAGTCGATCGACACGCCGATCACTTCCACGTTGCGGGCCTGGAAGTCCGGGATGCGGTGATCCAGGGCGATCAGCTCGGACGGGCAGACGAAGGTGAAGTCCAGCGGGTAGAAGAACACCAGGCCGTACTTGCCTTTGATGGCCGAGGCCAGGTTGAAGCTGTCGACGATTTCGCCGTTGCCCAGCACAGCCGGTACGGTGAAGTCAGGGGCTTTCTTGCCAACGAGTACGCTCATTCGATTTCTCCTGATGAGGGGGTGAAGAAGCTTGCCCGGGTGGAACGCATTCCCCCGGATCCAGCAAAGGTTGACCATCATACACAGCTTTGCGTGACAGGCCGAATCTGTGCCACCGGTCGCTCAAGCATGGCCCTTTCAGAAAGTGCTTTGACAAGCATTCTCATTACCATTACTCTCCAACCCATCGACTCAACCCTGCGATGGTCAGCCTTTATGTATGTGTGTCTTTGTGTCGGTGTCACCGACGGACAGATCCGCGATGCGATCTACGAAGGATGCTGCAGCTACAAGGAAGTTCGAGCCGCGACCAACGTCGCCAGCCAGTGCGGCAAATGCGCCTGCCTGGCCAAGCAGGTGGTGCGTGAAACGCTCACCGAATTGCAACTGAGCCAACAGGCCGTGCTGCCCTACCCCGTAGAATTCAACGCCGCCTGACCTGACAGAATTCAAAGAACCGGACCTCGTGTCCGGTTTTTTTATGCCTTCAATTCAATAACTTAGCGTCCTAACGCGGTTCACAAACATTCTTATTCCTATTAATTTTCACTTATTATTCAATAACTTAGGTTTGACATAGATAGTGGTCGGGCTCAAACTTGATTTCATTGGCTCAACTTCTACAGGGCAGGACCCCATTATGAAAGGCGACGTAAGCGTCATCCAGCATCTCAACAAGATCCTCGGAAACGAGCTGGTCGCGATCAACCAGTACTTCCTGCACGCACGCATGTATGAAGATTGGGGCCTGAACAAGCTGGGCAAGCTCGAGTACAAAGAGTCCATCACCGCGATGAAGGACGCTGACAAGCTGATCAAGCGTATTCTGTTCCTCGAAGGCATCCCCAACGTGCAGGACCTGGGCAAGCTGATGATCGGCGAGCACACCAAGGAGATGCTCGACTGCGACCTGAAGCTTGAGAAAAAAGCCCACGCCGACTTGAAAGCCGCCATCGCCCATTGCGAAACCGCTGGCGACTTCGGTTCCCGTGACTTGCTCGAAGATATCCTCGAGTCCGAGGAAGAGCACATCGACTGGCTGGAGACCCAGCTGGGCCTGATCGACAAGATCACCATCGAGAACTACCTGCAATCGCAGATGGGCGAAGAATAAGCCCTGCCACTGCCGCAGTGGATGGCACCAGGCCTACCGGTATTCGCCGGCAAGCCGGCTCCTACAGACGTTTATTTCAACCGTAGGTGCCAGCCTTGCTGGCGAATCAGGCGACGCGGTGACACTACGCAACAAAAAGCCCCGCAATTGCGGGGCTTTTTGTCATGCGAGGACCGAATCAGGCTTCGGAAGCCTTGGCCTTGGCAGCCGCTTCCTTGATCAGGGTCTGCAGCTCACCCTTTTCGAACATCTCCAGCATGATGTCGCTGCCGCCGACCAGCTCACCGGCCACCCACAGTTGCGGGAAGGTCGGCCAGTTGGCGTACTTGGGCAAGTTGGCGCGGATTTCCGGGTTCTGCAGGATGTCGACATAGGCGAACTTCTCGCCACAACCCATCACAGCCTGCGAAGCACGGGCCGAGAAGCCGCACTGCGGGGCATTCGGCGAGCCTTTCATATAAAGCAGAACGGTGTTGTTGGCGATCTGCTCTTTGATTGTTTCGATGATATCCATGAAGCACCTCGGCTGAACTTTCCGACGTGATCGTCGGCACGGTGGCGCATTGTAACGGAAAGCCGAGCAGCGTGCTCGGCCTTGCCGTACCTCAGGCGGCCTCCACCTGCACCGGTACGCCATTGAGCGCGGCATTGCCAGACACGCCGTCACGCAGACGCTCGTCGGTCAGGTCGTTGGCACTGACCCCAGGCAACACGGCCGCCACCTGCAGACGCGCCCCTTGGCGGGCATGGCCAAAACCATGGGGCAGGCTGACCACCCCTGGCATCATGTCCTCGCTGGCCTGCACCTGTACCTCCAGCACCCCGGTGCGCGAACGAACCCGCACGGTCTGGCCATCGTGCAAGTGACGCTGGCGCAAGTCCTCCGGGTGCATCAGCAACTGGTGGCGCGGCTTGCCTTTGACCAGGCGCTGGAAGTTGTGCATCCAGGAGTTGTTGCTGCGCACATGGCGACGACCGATCAACAACAGTTGACCTGGCACCGGCGGCCGCTGTCGAGCCAGGCGCTGCAGGTCGTCGAGCAAGACCTGCGGTACGGCCTCGACCGCCTGGCTGGCGGTGCGCAGGCGGCCAGCCAAGTTCGGCTGCAACGGCCCCAGGTCCAGGCCATGGGGATGCTGCTCGAGCGTCTGTAACGAGAGCTGCCAGATCGAACCGTCGCCATGACGGCCCTTGCGCAACGCCTGATCGATCATCTGCGCTGGCGGCAAGGTCGCCTTCAGCTCAAGCTGGGCGCGCGCGGCAAACGCCTCGGCCAGCCCCACGAAGATTTCCCAGTCGTGCAGCGCGCCCTCGGGCTTGGTCAGGATCGCCCGGTTGAAACGGGTGACGTTACGCACCGCCAACAGGTTGAAGGTGGAGTCGTAGTGGTCGTTCTCCAGGGCCGAGGTCGACGGCAGGATCAGGTCGGCATGGCGCGTGGTCTCGTTGATGTACAAATCGATGCTGAGCATGAAGTCCAGGCCTGCCAGCGCTTCATCCAACTGCCGACCATTGGGCGTGGACAACACCGGGTTGCCGGCGACCGTGACCAAAGCCCGCACTTGCCCCTCGCCCGGCTCAAGAATTTCCTCAGCCAGGGCCGACACCGGCAGTTCGCCGCCATACTCGGGCAAGCCCGAGACGCGGCTGCGCCACTGGTCGAAGTGCCCGCCCGCGGTACTGGCCACCAGGTCCACCGCAGGCTCCGTACACAGCGCGCCGCCCTCGCGGTCGAGGTTGCCGGTCACCAGGTTGATCAGTTGCACCAGCCAGTGACACAACGTGCCGAAGGCCTGGGTCGACACCCCCATGCGGCCATAGCACACGGCCTTGTCGGCGGCGGCGAAATCCCGGGCCAACTGCCGGATTGCCTCGGCCGGGATACCACAACACGCACTCATGGCATCGGCAGCGAACGGCGCCAGGGCTGTGCGCAGCTGTACCAAGCCGTTGACCGGCAAATGCGATCCACGGGCAAGATCCTCCGCGAACAGGGTATGCAGCAGCCCCGCCAGCAGCGCCGCATCGCCACCTGGGCGGATGAACAGGTGCTGGTCGGCCATCGCCGCCGTCTCGCTACGGCGCGGGTCCACCACCACCAGGCGCCCGCCCCTGGCCTTCAGCGCCTTGAGCCGCTTCTCCACATCCGGGACCGTCATGATGCTGCCGTTGGAGGCCAATGGATTGCCGCCAAGGATCAGCATGAACTCGGTATGGTCGATGTCCGGGATCGGCAGCAGCAGGCCGTGGCCATACATCAGGTGGCTGGTCAGGTGCTGTGGTAGCTGGTCGACCGAGGTCGCGGAAAAGCGGTTGCGCGTCTTGAGCAGGCCGAGGAAGTAGTTGCTGTGGGTCATCAAGCCGTAGTTGTGCACGCTGGGGTTGCCCTGGTACACCGCCACGGTATTGCGCCCGTGCGCCTGCTGCAGCGCCCACAACCGTTCGGCGGCCAACTCGAATGCCTGCTCCCAACTGATCGGCTGCCAGCCGTCGGCCACTCGCCGATGCGGCTGGCGCAAGCGGTCCGGATCTTCCTGGATGTCCTGCAGGGCCACGGCCTTGGGGCAGATATGGCCACGGCTGAAGGGGTCCTGCGGGTCTCCCTTGATCGAACTGATGCGCGCCCGACCATCGACCTCGTGGCTAACTTCGATGTTCAGGCCGCAGATGGCCTCGCACAGGTGACAGGCTCGGTGATGCAGGGTCTTGGTCATGGCCGCCTCTGCCTTGTTGGTCTGGACGTTCGACTATGCGCCGCGCCATTGCGGCGTGCCAGCGCGCTTCGCCGCGTGAATCGGGCGACATCAGGCCGGCGATTCACGACAGTGGGTTTGCCAAAGCCGCGCCGAGCCGTGTACAACCTCTGTAGCAAATAAAAAACGGCTGCCTGCCAAAGGGTTACGACACCCTTTGCCACAGTGGCAGCGTTTCCCCTCTTGGTTTCAGGCGACATTTAATTATAGTATTGCGCCTTTCCCTATTCCGTCCGCCCCGTGCGGCTTACGCCGCAGGTCACCTCCGTTGTCAACAAAAACCATACGGTCGACCTGCAGAACGTTGCAGATAAGGTAGTCAATCATGAGCGCTAGGCACTTTCTCTCCCTGCTGGATTTCACCACCGACGAATTGCTCGGTGTGATCCGCCGAGGCATCGAGCTGAAGGACCTGCGCAAGCGTGGCGTGCTGTTCGAGCCGCTGAAGAACCGTGTGCTGGGCATGATCTTCGAGAAATCCTCGACCCGTACCCGGGTGTCGTTCGAAGCCGGCATGATCCAGCTCGGCGGCCAAGCCATCTTCCTGTCGCCGCGCGACACCCAGCTGGGCCGTGGCGAACCGATCGCCGACAGTGCGATCGTGCTGTCGAGCATGGTCGACGCGGTGATGATCCGCACCCACGCCCACAGCACGCTCACCGAGTTCGCCGCCCATTCCAAGGTACCGGTGATCAACGGCCTGTCCGATGAATCGCACCCCTGCCAGTTGCTGGCCGACATGCAGACCTTCGTCGAGCACCGCGGCGCGATCCAGGGCAAGACCGTGGCGTGGGTCGGCGATGGCTTCAACATGTGCAACTCGTATATCGAGGCCGCCCTGCAGTTCGATTTCCAGCTGCGCATCGCCTGCCCAGAAGGCTACGACCCTGACCCACGCTTCCTGCAACTGGGCGGCGAGCGCGTGCAGATCGTCCGTGACCCCAGGGAGGCGGTGCGTGGCGCCCACCTGGTGACCACGGATGTCTGGACTTCCATGGGTCAGGAAGAGGAAACTGCACGGCGCCTGGCGCATTTCGCGCCTTACCAGGTCACCCGCGAACTGCTCGACCTGGCGGCACCCGACGCCCTGTTCATGCATTGCTTGCCCGCACACCGCGGTGAGGAAATCAGCCAGGACCTGCTCGACGACCCCCGTTCGGTCGCCTGGGACGAGGCTGAAAACCGCCTGCATGCACAGAAGGCCCTTCTGGAATTCCTTGTAGAACCGGCTTACCACCACGCATGAGTCAATCCCTGCTGCTCAACCTGCGCGACCTCGCCTGTGGCTATGGCGACCAGCGCATCGTCCAGAACCTCAACCTGCACCTGAACGCAGGCGACATCGGTTGCCTGCTGGGCTCTTCGGGCTGCGGCAAGACCACCACCCTGCGCGCCATCGCCGGTTTCGAGCCGGTACACCAGGGTGAGATCCAGCTAGCCGGCGAGGTCATCTCCCGCGCCGGCTTCACCTTGGCCCCGGAGAAGCGCCGGATCGGCATGGTGTTCCAGGACTACGCGCTGTTCCCCCACCTTACCGTGGCGCAGAACATCGCCTTCGGCATCGGCAAGCACCCCAAGCAGGCTGAAGTGGTCGAGGAAATGCTCGCCCTGGTCAAGCTCGGCGGCCTCGGCGGGCGTTACCCGCACGAGCTGTCCGGCGGCCAGCAACAGCGCGTCGCCCTGGCTCGGGCGCTGGCACCGGAACCGCAATTGCTGCTGCTCGACGAGCCCTTCTCCAACCTCGACGTGGAGCTGCGCCGACGCCTGAGCCACGAGGTGCGCGATATTCTCAAGAGCCGTGGCACCAGTGCCATCCTCGTCACCCACGACCAGGAAGAAGCCTTCGCCGTCAGCGACCACGTCGGGGTGTTCAAGGAGGGCCGCCTGGAGCAATGGGACACGCCCTACAACCTCTATCACGAGCCGCAGACGCCGTTCGTCGCCAGTTTCATTGGCCAGGGCTACTTCATCCGTGGCCAGATGAGCAGCCACGAGGCGGTGACCACCGAGCTCGGCGAGCTGCGTGGCAACCGCGCCTATACCATGGCCCCCGGCAGCTCGGTGGACGTGTTGCTGCGTCCCGATGACATCATCCATGCGCCCGACAGCACCTTGCGCGCACAGGTCATCGGCAAGAGTTTTCTCGGTGCCTCGACCCTGTATCGCCTGCAGTTGCCCACCGGCAGCCAGCTCGAAGCGATCTTCCCCAGCCATAACGATCACCCGGTCGGCCAGGAGGTCGGCATTGCCGTAGCGGCCGATCACCTGGTGCTGTTCCCGGTGCCTGGCAGCGTGGCGGCGCAACTGGCGCGCCATGAGAACGGAGTACGCCGGGTCAGCTCGGCGCACTGATCCGTATAACTGCCCGCAAAGCTGGCCCTACCAAACAGGTAGGAGCCAGCCTTGCTGGCGAAGCGCACGACGCCATGCTCTGGATAGATCACAGCATCAGCGTGCCACTGGCCACCCGCCGGGCCACTCCACCGATCTTCACCCGCTCCCCTTCCAGGCGGCAAAACAGCTCCCCGCCCCTGGCCGAGCGCTGGAAGGCATGCAACTCGGACTTGCCCAGACGCGCCGCCCAGTACGGGATCAACGCGCAGTGGGTCGATCCGGTAACCGGATCCTCCGGGATGCCTATGCCGGGCGCGAAATAACGCGACACAAAATCATGCTGCTCGCCCGGGGCGGTGACGATCACCCCTAGCCCCGGCAAATCTGCCAGCGCCGCCATGTTCGGCGCACAGTCACGCACGGCCTGCTCCGCGGCCAGCACGACCATCAGTTCCTTGGTCTGGTACACCTCCTGCACCTCGCAACCCAAGGCTTCGGCCACCGCCAGCGGTTCTGCCAGCGGTTGCGGATCGATACGCGGAAAATCCAGCCATAGATACCCATCTTCACGGGTCACACTCAGCAATCCCGACTGGCTCTGAAAATCCAGACGTTGGGCCTTTTCGCCATACACCTCGAACAGCACATGAGCGGTGGCCAGCGTGGCATGGCCACACAGCGGCACCTCGGTGCTCGGGGTGAACCAACGGATCCGATAACCCTGCCCTTCAGCCACCACGAACGCGGTTTCGGCGAGGTTGTGCTCGGCGGCGATCTGCTGCATCAACCCGTCGTCGAGCCACTGCTCCAGGTGGTAGACCATGGCCGGATTGCCGGCGAAGGGGCGGTCACTGAATGCGTCGACCTGATGAAAATGCAGCTGCATGCCATGACTCCTGTGTTCGGCGAGAAGGGCCCAGAGCATGGAGTAATGCCCCGGGACCGAACAGTGACAGAGTCGTGGGATTTGAATCAGTACAGATGATCAGCCGCGCCCGATCTCGGCAAATTGCCCATGGGTGTGAACCGCCAGCACCGCTGCCGCCAGTTCCACCTCCAGGCCACGGCGCCCGGCACTCACATGAATGGTTTCATATTGTTGCGCCGATTGATCGATGAAGGTGCGCAGGCGCTTCTTCTGGCCCAGCGGGCTGATGCCACCCACCAGGTAGCCAGTGGCGCGCTGGGCGGCCTGGGGATCGGCCATCTCGCATTTCTTCACCCCCGCCGCATGGGCCAGGGCTTTCAAATCGAGGGTGCCGACCACGGGCACCACCGCCACCAGCAACTCGCCTTTTTCGCTGCTGGCGAGCAAGGTCTTGAACACCTGCTGCGGGTCCAGACCAAGCTTTTCCGCGGCCTCCAGGCCATAGGAAGCGCTCTTCGGATCGTGTTCGTAGCTGTGCACGCGATGCTCG
This sequence comes from Pseudomonas sp. RIT623, assembly GCF_004519305.1. Taxonomy (GTDB): domain Bacteria; phylum Pseudomonadota; class Gammaproteobacteria; order Pseudomonadales; family Pseudomonadaceae; genus Aquipseudomonas. The sequence goes on from NZ_SOZA01000043.1 coordinate 31,708, forward strand.
GCACGGGCTTTTTTCAACAGGTCCAGGGCGGGGGTCATGGTAGCTCCAGTAGCTCACAGGTCGGCGGCTACTTTAGGGCAAATCCGTCACACCAGCCAGCGCAAGGCCCAGGTTAGAGCAGCGGCCATGGATTCATGCCAAGGCCTGGCAGTCAGAATGTGGCCAGACGTTCATTTTCGACCTTTGACATCAGCGTTTCTTGTCTATATTTTTTCGTTTATGAATAAATGGTGCACTTATAAGGTGCACTTCCTGTACCCGCCTGTCGTCAATGGGGATTGATGCCGGGCATTTTGCTGTCGAGCGCCCTGCGCCTCACAACAACAAGAACCGAGGTCATACATGACGACTGCACTGCGACAACCGACATTGTCCGCCCAATGCCTGGCCGAATTCCTCGGCACCGCCCTACTCATCTTCTTCGGCACTGGCTGTGTCGCCGCGCTCAAGGTCGCCGGCGCCAGCTTCGGCCTGTGGGAGATCAGCATCATCTGGGGGGTCGGGGTGAGCATGGCGATCTACCTCACCGCCGGCGTTTCCGGCGCGCACCTGAACCCGGCGGTGAGCATCGCCCTGGCACTGTTCGCCGGCTTCGACAAGCGCAAACTGCCGTTCTACATGCTGGCCCAGGTCTGTGGCGCGTTCTGCGGCGCCGCGCTGGTGTACTTCCTGTACAGCAACCTGTTCTTCGATTTCGAACAGAGCCATGCCATGGTCCGTGGCAGCCAGGCTAGCCTCGAGCTGGCCTCGACCTTCTCCACCTACCCGCACCCGGCGCTGTCCACCGGCCAGGCCTTCCTGGTAGAGGTGATCATCACCGCCATCCTGATGGCCGTGATCATGGCCCTGACCGACGACAACAACGGTCTGCCACGGGGTGCCACCGCGCCCTTGCTGATCGGCCTGCTGATCGCCGTGATCGGCAGCGCCATGGGCCCACTGACCGGCTTCGCGATGAACCCGGCACGTGACTTCGGCCCAAAGCTGATGACATTCCTTGCTGGCTGGGGTGAAGTGGCCTTCACCGGCGGCCGCGATGTTCCGTATTTCCTGGTGCCGATCTTCGCACCGATTCTCGGCGCCAGCCTGGGTGCGGCCCTGTACCGCGGCCTGATTGCCCGCAACCTGCCGAGCGCGCACGCCGAAACAACCCAGACAGACGATAATCCCCAGGGTGATACCCAGGTTTCCTGATGCCCGCGCCGTGCCCGAGGCTGATCAGCCCGCACCCGCCACGCCCTGACCTACTCCAATTTCTTGCAAGGCCATCGACATGACAGACACCCTGGACAAGAACTACATCATCGCCCTGGACCAAGGCACCACCAGTTCGCGAGCGATCATCTTCGACCGTGACGCCAACGTGGTCGGCACCTCCCAGCGCGAGTTCGCCCAGCACTACCCGCAGGCCGGCTGGGTCGAGCACGACCCGATGGAAATCTTCGCCACCCAGAGCGCCACCATGGTCGAGGCCCTGGCCCAGGCCGGCATCAGCCATGCCCAGGTCGCCGCCATCGGCATCACCAACCAGCGTGAAACCACGGTGGTATGGGACAAGGAAACCGGTCGCCCGGTGTACAACGCCATCGTCTGGCAATGCCGCCGCAGCACCGAGATCTGCGCCCAGCTCAAGCGCGACGGCCACGAGCAGTACATCCGCGAAACCACTGGCCTGGTCACCGACCCGTACTTCTCCGGCACCAAGCTCAAGTGGATCCTCGACAACGTCGAAGGCGCCCGCGAACGCGCCGAACGCGGCGAGCTGCTGTTCGGCACCGTCGATACCTGGCTGATCTGGAAGTTCTCCGGCGGCAAGGTGCATGTCACCGACTACACCAACGCCTCGCGCACGCTGATGTTCAACATCCATACCCTGCAGTGGGACGAAAAACTGCTCGATATCCTCGGCATTCCGCGCCAGATGCTGCCCAAGGTCCGTCCGTCGTCCGAAGTCTATGGCAAGACCAAGAGCGGCATCGATATCGCCGGTATCGCCGGCGACCAGCAATCGGCGCTGTTCGGCCAGATGTGCGTCGAGCCGGGCCAAGCCAAGAACACCTACGGCACCGGTTGCTTCCTGCTGATGAACACTGGCGACAAGGCGGTCAAGTCGTCTCACGGCCTGCTCACCACTATCGCCTGCGGCCCGCGCGGCGAAGTGGCCTATGCCCTGGAAGGCGCGGTATTCAACGGTGGTTCCACCGTGCAGTGGCTGCGCGACGAACTGAAGATCGTCAACGACGCCTACGACACCGAGTACTTCGCCAGCAAGGTCAAGGACAGCAACGGCGTCTACCTGGTACCAGCCTTCACCGGCCTGGGCGCCCCATACTGGGACCCCTATGCCCGCGGCGCGCTGTTCGGCCTGACCCGCGGCGTCAAGGTCGATCACATCATTCGCGCAGCCCTGGAGTCGATTGCCTACCAGACCCGCGACGTGCTCGACGCCATGCAGCAGGACTGCGGCCAGCGCCTGTCGGAACTGCGCGTGGACGGTGGTGCGGTGGCCAACAACTTCCTCATGCAGTTCCAGGCCGACATCCTCGGCACCTGCGTCGAGCGCCCGAAAATGCGCGAAACCACTGCCCTTGGCGCCGCTTACCTGGCCGGCCTGGCCTGCGGTTTCTGGAGCGGCCTGGACGAGCTGCGCGACAAGGCGATCATCGAGCGCGAATTCAGCCCGCAGTTGGATGAAGCCGCCAAAGAGAAGCTGTACAAGGGCTGGCGCAAGGCCGTGGACCGCACCCGCGACTGGGAAGACCACGACGCCTGAGGCTTGAGGTATACCGCGGCAAGCCCGCTCCTACCTGATCGGTGGTGGCAGCGGGCTTGCGGCGACGGCCCTTCAGGCAATTACCAGGCTGGTCCTACACCCCGAGCTACGGCATCATTGCAGAATTTGTCCGGCTGCCCCAAAGGACCGCCCATGAATCTGCCTCCACGCCAACAACAAATTCTCGAGCTGGTCCGCGAACGTGGCTATGTCAGCATCGAGGAGATGGCGCAGCTGTTCGTCGTCACCCCGCAGACCATCCGCCGCGATATCAACCAGCTCGCCGAAGTCAACCTGCTACGCCGCTACCACGGTGGCGCAGCCTATGACTCGAGCATCGAGAACACCGCCTACGCCATGCGTGCCGACCAGATGCGCGATGAAAAGCAGCGCATCGCCGAAGCCGTGGCCCAACAAATCCCCGATCACGCCTCGCTGTTCATCAACATCGGCACCACCACCGAGTCCATCGCCCGAGCCCTGCTCAACCATAGCCACTTGAAGGTCATCACCAACAACCTGCACGTAGCCGCGATTCTCGCCGCCAAGGATGATTTCGAGGTGCTGGTGGCGGGTGGCACGGTGCGCCGCGATGGCGGCGTGGTCGGCCAGGCCAGCGTCGATTTCATCAACCAGTTCAAGGTCGATTACGCCGTGGTCGGGATCAGCGGCATCGATGAAGACGGCAGCCTGCTGGATTTCGACTACCAGGAAGTGCGCGTGTCGCAGGCGATCATCACCAATGCCCGCCAGGTCATTCTCGCCGCGGACTCCAGCAAGTTCGGCCGCAACGCCATGGTACGCCTGGGCTCGATCAACCTGGTCGATTGCCTGGTGACCGACCAGGCACCATCTGCGGCCCTCAGCCAGTTACTCAATCAGCACAAGATCCGCCTCGACGTGGTTTGAGCGCCTCTACCGCGTTGAGACCGAGCGCCGCCCACGCGACGCTCGAGGCCTCCACTTAGCAAACCAATCATCTTGTCTTTTCGTAAATGTTCATTTCCCTGTCATCCGATCAGTTTTTTCTATAAAGACTGACTGGCAGCCGCCTGTTCATTGCGCTAGTATTTTCGAAAACGAACATCAATGTTCGCATTCGATGCGAACGCCCCAGGAGGCCTTGCCCGTGTCCCAGCCCGTTTCGTCCCAGCCACCCCTGCACGACTGCTACGACCTCGCCGTGATCGGCGGTGGCATCAATGGCGTGGGCATCGCTGCCGATGCCGCCGGGCGCGGCCTCAAGGTGTTCCTTTGCGAAAAGGACGATCTGGCCCAGCACACCTCCTCGGCCAGCAGCAAGCTGATCCATGGCGGCCTGCGCTACCTGGAGCACTATGAGTTCCGCCTGGTGCGCGAAGCCCTGGCCGAGCGCGAAGTGCTGCTGGCCAAGGCGCCGCATATCGTCAAGCCAATGCGCTTCGTGCTGCCGCACCGTCCGCACCTGCGCCCAGCCTGGATGATCCGCGCTGGCCTGTTCCTCTATGATCACCTGGGCAAACGCAAGCGCCTGGGCGCCTCGCGCGGCCTGCGCTTCGGCCCAGGCTACCCGCTCAAGCCGGCCATCACCCGCGGCTTCGAGTATGCTGACTGCGCCGTCGACGACGCCCGCCTGGTGGTGCTCAACGCCATGGCCGCCCGGGAAAACGGCGCGGACATTCGCACCCGCACCCGCTGCCTGCGCGCCGAACGCATCGATGGCCTGTGGCAGGTGGAACTGCAGCACGCCGACGGCACCCTGCAGACCCTCCGCGCCCGCGCCCTGGTCAACGCCGCCGGCCCCTGGGTGGCCAGCTTCATCAAGGATGATCTCAAGCTCGACGCACCGTACGGTATCCGCCTGATCCAGGGCAGCCACCTCATCGTGCCGCGCCTGTATGAGGGCGACCATGCCTACATTCTGCAGAACGAAGACCAGCGTATCGTCTTCTGCATCCCGTATCTGGAGCGTTTCACCCTGATCGGCACCACTGACCGCGAATACAGCGGCGACCCCGCCAAAGTGGCGATCACCGAGCAGGAAACCGACTACCTGTTGAAGGTGGTCAACGAGCACTTCAATCATCAGCTCGGGCGCAGTGACATCGTGCACACCTATTCCGGCGTCCGCCCACTGTGCAACGACGAGTCGGACAACCCCTCGGCAGTAACCCGCGACTACACCCTGGCGCTGTCCGCCAGCGAGGGGCAGGCCCCTTTGCTGTCGGTATTCGGCGGCAAGCTCACCACCTACCGCAAGCTGGCCGAATCGGCGATGGGCGAACTGAAACCCTACTTCACCCAGATGCGCGGCAGCTGGACCGCCACCTCGCCCCTGCCCGGTGGCGAGGACATGACCACCGCGCCAGCATTGGTCGATGCCCTGCTGGCCCGCCATGGCTGGCTGGCAGTGGACATCGCCAAGCGTTGGGCGCAGACCTACGGTAGCCGCGTCTGGCAGTTGCTCGAGGCGGTGCAGGGCCCCGAGGACCTGGGGCAATCCATCGGCGGTGGGCTGTTCACGCGCGAGGTCGACTACCTTTGCGCCCAGGAATGGGCCGCCAGCGCCGAAGACATCCTCTGGCGCCGGACCAAACTGGGCTTGTTCACCAGCGCCGCCGAACAGCAGGCACTGGCGGACTACCTGCAGCGCAAGCAGGCCGCCCAAGCCGCTACCCGCGCAGCCTGAGCCCTACCGAGGCGCCGTGGTCCCAAGAACGAGCCCACGGCCAGCACTCATATCGGCAAACGCGCCCAGGCCTCCTCGGCCAACGTCTTGAGCAATTGCTGTTCTGCCTGTTGCAGTTCCTGCATGAGCGTATTGGCCCCCGCTACATAGGATTGTTCAGAACCATTGGCCGCCTCCGCCTCGAGGGTGGCCAAACGCTGATGAAACGGCTCTGCCAGTGCCTCGAAACGGGACGCATAGCGCCGCCTCGCGTAGTGCTCCCAGAACGGTCGATGGATCAGCGTCTCTCGTACCGCCTGCGGCGTCTCGCTCTGCAGCACTTCGAGCTGGGCCTTGAGCAGATCAGCCTCGGTAACATTGGCATAGGCAGCGAAGTGCATGTCGTCGACTTGCACCGGTAATTCCAGGGCTTGTGCCAAGCGGTTACGGTAGAACAAGCGAACCTCGATCTCGTCGACCTCTCGCCCCCCGCTGGCGCGCATCCGTTCAACCTGGCGGGCGGCGATGGCGTCCACCCGATCCAACCGATATAGCTGCTGCCCCAGACGCAACAGTCCCTGCTCGGCCATGGCCGCCGAAAGCCCACCCACCCCTTGCTGGACCAGTACCCCCACTTCCAGCTGACTGAGCAACAGCAACAAGCGATCCTCGCAACTGCGTGGACCACCGGCCTCGCGGAACAGTTGCTCGCGCAACACTTCGTTTTGCTCACAGGCATCGAGAATGCGCCATACCCTGCGCCGATAGTGCCCCGGATGCGCCTCGAAATCCTCCGTTGCGCTGAAGTCAGCGAGAAAACGAAACAGGTCATCGGAGCCCGATGTTTGTCGCAAGCGATCCCAGGTCATTTCCCGCTGGCTGCGTAAAGTGCTGTCGCGCGTGTCGGTCCACTGCCCGCGCACTGCGGTCGTGGCTTCACGGTGCCGGTACGAAGCACTTCCCCGACGCCCCGCGGCGACGTTGCCACGCACTTGATCAAGGTGCGCTCGTCCTGTCGCGCTCAACGGATTGTCGTGCAGGTCGACACGCGGCAGGCGCAAGCTCAAACCATGCAGATCCTGTGCAAGCTCGCTAATCCGGTTATCTCGGGCATCGACCAGCGCTCGCCACGACGCACGCTCGAGCAGCTCGTTCACATCGACCAGCCCGGTCGAGCGCAAATGCACATGCCGGACATGACGCAACCCTGAAAGATCCGGCGCCTGCGTCAGCGGGTTGAAACTCAGTTCAATCGTGTCCAACAACCGTAACCGGGCGAAACGGCGGTTGGCCTCGGTGTCGATGGCCAACTGGTTGCGCGACAGGTCCATCCTGCGCAAGTGCACCAGTGTCTCAATGCCGTCCGGTACCTGGGTGAGACGATTGCCGCTCAGGTCGAGCTCGACCAGGTTGGGGAAACGCCTGAGAAAATCGGCGTCTATCGTCTGCAACCCCATGTCGCGCAACACCAGGCGCTGGACATGGGCATAGTCGACCCCTGTCGGCAAGGTCGGCAGTTGCCCGACGTGCTCGCCGCTGATCACCAGCTCATACTCATCGTTGGCATCCACCAGCTTGCGCCGCCAACCACGGCGCAAGGTTTCCACCACCCGCCGGCGCCGGACAGCATCGGCGGGCGTGCGCCATTGCGACTGCCAAGTGTCCAGGGCCTGCCGCAGGTCGGCAAGCTGACGCTGCAACACCTGATAATGGTCCCAAAGGTTGTGCCCTCGCGCGCGCACGGCATTCAAGTAGGCATCCAGTTGCAGCTCACTGAAAGTCGGAAAGATCTGGTGAATACCGCGGCGAATCGCTTGTTGGCTACTTTCACCGCCACCGCTCAGGCGGTAAGCCAGGTGCCCGTCGCCAAACCGCCCGGGCGGCCGCACGCCGGCACCGATCGGTGATAGGCCGAGCAGGCGCGCGGCCTGCTCGCGATCGTCACGGACGGCTTCGACCAACCACTGACGCAACTGCTTGACGCTCAGGTCAGCATGACCCAAGGCGATCTTCTGCTCCTTGTCCAGGCATTGCAGCAGCACCTTGAGCAACGGCGCCTCGTCCCCGCCGGACGCTGACGATGGAGCCCCCTCCAGGCGGTAACGCCCCTGCCCCTGTCGCACAATGACCCGAGCCGGCCCACTCCCTGGTGCCTGGCTGGCAAACAGCAGCCGGCCCCCCGGGCTTGCCTCGCGAAGTTGCACTGCCGTCGAACCGGACCAAGGCGCCTTGAGGTCGACCAGTTTCATTGCCAATTGCTCACTGTCGCTATTGAACCCTGCTTGTAGCCGCAGCCCCAGACAAGCGAGATCGATGCGGCTGTCCCGCAGCGCCCAACGTGCCCGCTCGGCCAGGCTCAGAGGAACCCGCTTGGTGCTGCTCAATTGTGCGATTTGCGCCGAACTGGCGTGCTCGATGATTTCTTCGGCAGCGCGTGACGTCAGCCCTGGGAAAGCCGAGATCAGCAGCGCCTGGTCGGCTGTGGGCACGACCCCTTGGCTGGCCAACTGCTGCTCGAACTGCGCCCCGCTGAGTTCCGCACGGGAGATATGCAGCCTGACGCGCTCGTCGAGGTCGAATAATCGCGCGGGCGGCTTCGCCTGCTCGACCCGTAGTCTGCGTAGTTGGTCGACGCTCAACCCGCTGGCGTTCAGCAAGATCTGCGCGTGCTCGGCAAGGCCCTCCTCGAAACGACCTGCTTGCCAGCCCTGCAGCAATGCCGCCGGTGAATCCTCGGTATGCCTGGGTTGAAGATTTCGACGCAGTTTGGCCCCTGTTGCGCTATCAGTGACCGGCTCCAGCAGATCGACGAACGGCACTCGCTGCAGCAAATGCACCGCCCCCGCGCCTACACCGGCCAGTGCCACGCATTGGGCAACCCCGAACAAGTGATCCAAGGCGCCCTGGCGATCCCCCAGCCGCCACGCCTGGTAGCCTTGGTAAACCTCGCCCAAAAGCTGTCCGGCGTTGACCAGCAGCAGCGCTTCGCCCAGCCCAGGCACGAAAATGGCCGCCAGCCCCAGCATATCCAGCCCTGCGCTCAGCATCCGCTGCAGGCGTGCCTGGCGTGCCTCACGATCTTCATCGTCCGTGGGGACAGCCAGGCAGCGAGCGTCGTCGAAAATCCGGGCGATCTGCAACGCTCGCCCCTGGGCAAACGGATCCCCCTCGATCGGCAGATGCCGCCCATCCAGCTCAATCGCCTGCCCAGCGCTCGATTGGCCTATCGCCTTGGCAAGCGCCGTATCAAACCCCGAGCGGTCTCGTACCCGGATGAAACGGCAGAAAAACCGATAAAAACCAGGCACCTGTAAACGCAGCGCGAAGTCTGCATAGAGCGCGTCCCAATTGTCGTAATGGCGCAGGCTTTTCTGCGGGTCGTCGGGTATCCAGGCAATCACCTCGTCGACATCAGCACCCGGTTCGGGACGCCATTCAAAGGTCATGACCCCCGTCACGCACTTGCCCAACAGGTAGAGCTGCCTGGGCGTCAGGCTGCCCGACTTGCGGTCTTGCCAGGGTTGCCTGGCGAACAGCGACAACAGACGCTGGAGATCCCATTCATCCATATGCCCCTTGAACCGTGCCTCGTACACCGCAGCCTGCAACTGCGCGCGCAACGTTTCTTCGAACAATTGCTCAATGCTCCTGCGCGCCTGCCCCTCAGGTTGCCCACGTCCCGCTCGGGGTTGCAGCACGCTCCTGAGTAGCGCCTGATAACGCTCGCCCACATCCAGCGTGCGACAAAGGCTGGCAAATCGCTCGAAGCTCAACGCCAGCCGCCTGTTCTTGGCACCGATCAACTTGGCCTCACGCAGGAACCAGGGTTGGGTTTCCTGCGCCTGAAAATTGTGCAGGGCAGCCGCGAGCAGGCTTTGCCGGGAATGGTAAGTGACGCTCGGCTGGTAGAACTTCTCTGCAGCGGAGGGGCGCTTGAACTGTTCTTTGATATCAACGAACGCCTGGCGTGGATCCATCGCTGGCAAGCCCGCTTCGAGCAGGGCTTTTTCCAATAACGGCGCGGCGAATTGTTCCGGCGGCACAATCCGATCGAGCAAGTGGCGCAGACGTTCGACAAGGGCCTGCTGCTCACGCAGCACTTGCTGGTAGCGATCGCGATGGTCACGCTGGGCGCCGAGTAGCCATGCCGGCAGTTGCCGTTCGATAAGATGGTCGACCGAGGCCGACGGAAAGAGTGCTTGAGTTGCCACAGTAGGTCTCCTGTCTAAAAAAACAGAAAAGCACTGCGACGCAGCGGCGATGCGGTACTTAAAACAGCAACCCGGTCAATCAGGCCCACTCATTCGGATTTCCGAACACCCTCCAACACACCATTCGGAATACCGAAAGCCAGTACTCCAACAAACACGTCAAAAAAGATTAATCCGCCGTGTTTTCACGGCGTTATGATCGATATCAGGGCTTGGCACGACTCATGCTCTACACTTGCTAGCCGAATGCACCACGCTTCATGCTGTATTCGTTGAACGAAAGAGTCCGCCAACGGCTCCATAAAAAAAACAAACACGTCGAGGAAAATTTGATGCGCATCGTTCGTCAATTGCTGGGCGCCGCCATCGCGGCCGCTGTCATCGCATCGCCAGTCATGGCCGAAGAGCTGACTGGTACTCTGAAGAAGATCAAGGATTCGGGTACCATCACCCTGGGCCACCGCGACTCCTCCATCCCGTTCTCCTACCTGGCCGGCAGCACCGCGCCAGTAGGCTATTCCCACGACATCCAGCTGGCCGTCGTCGAAGCCCTGAAGAAGCAATTGGGCACCGACATCAAGGTCAAGTACAACCTGGTCACCTCGCAGACCCGCATCCCGCTAGTGCAGAACGGCACCGTGGACCTGGAGTGCGGCTCCACCACCAACAACGTCGAGCGCCAGCAGCAAGTCGGCTTCTCGGTGGGCATCTTCGAGGTCGGCACCCGCCTGCTGACCAAGGTCAAGGATGGCCAGCCATCCTATAAAGACTTCCCGGACCTGGCCGGCAAGAACGTGGTGACCACCGCCGGCACTACCTCCGAGCGCATCCTCAAGGCGATGAACGCCGACAAACAGATGAAGATGAACGTGATCTCGGCCAAAGACCACGGTGAAGCCTTCAACATGCTCGAAAGCGGTCGCGCCGTGGCCTTCATGATGGACGACGCCCTGCTGGCCGGTGAAATGGCCAAGGCCCGCAAGCCGTCCGACTGGGTCATCACCGGTACTCCGCAGTCGTATGAAATCTACGGCTGCATGGTGCGCAAGGAAGACACGGCGTTCAAGAAAGCAGTCGACGAGGCCATCGTCGCCTACTTCAAGTCGGGCGAAGTCAACAAGAGCTACGACAAGTGGTTCCAGCAGCCGATCCCGCCAAAAGGCCTGAACCTGCAGTTCCCGATGAGCGACGAGCTGAAGAAACTGATCGCCGAGCCGACCGACAAGGCCGCGGACGAGAAGAAGTCCTGACCGGCAGATAGTGGCCTGGCGCCCATCCGCGCGAATCGATCCGACAGGCCACTCATTAAGTGTCTAACCTTTCATCCGAGGGTGCCCTGCACCCCCGGATGCTTAAAGGTGCCCGTGAAACAATCGTCTGAGGGGAAATCCCGATGAATTACAACTGGGACTGGGGCGTGTTCTTCAAGTCCACCGGGGTGGGCAGCGAAACCTACCTGGACTGGTACATCACCGGTCTGGGCTGGACCATCGCCATCGCCATCACCGCCTGGATCATCGCGTTGCTGCTGGGGTCGATCCTTGGCGTGATGCGTACCGTGCCCAACCGTCTGGTGTCAGGGATTGCCGCCGCTTACGTGGAACTGTTCCGCAACGTGCCGCTGCTGGTGCAACTGTTCATCTGGTACTTCCTGGTTCCGGATCTGCTGCCCGAAGGCCTGCAGGAATGGTTCAAGCAGGACCTCAACCCAACCACCTCGGCACTGATCAGCGTGGTCATCTGCCTGGGCCTGTTCACCGCAGCGCGCGTCTGCGAACAGGTGCGCACCGGCATCCAGGCCCTGCCCCGCGGCCAGGAGGCCGCCGCTCGCGCCATGGGCTTCAGCCTGCCGCAGATCTACAGCAACGTGCTGCTGCCGCAGGCCTACCGGATCATCATTCCGCCGCTCACCTCGGAATTCCTGAACGTGTTCAAGAACTCCTCGGTGGCCTCGCTGATCGGCCTGATGGAGCTGCTGGCGCAAACCAAGCAGACCGCCGAGTTCTCCGCCAACCTGTTCGAGGCGTTCACCTTGGCCACGCTGATCTACTTCACCCTGAACATGGGCTTGATGCTGCTGATGCGCATGGTCGAGAAAAAAGTCGC
>NZ_SOZA01000044.1 GCF_004519305.1 Pseudomonas sp. RIT623
GGTTAACGGTGGGAAAGATTGACCGGGCATGCCGAACGGCCTATACAGGCGGGCTGTTGTTACTGGAGCCTGCGATGCGCGACGAAGACGAGCTGCCCGAACCTGAGCACGACCATTTACTCGATCACGAATTCCACGACCAATTCGACCCTGAGGCGGATGCCCACGGTGCGATGGATGATGTGGAAGAAGACGAGGAGCTGCTCGACGACTTCGATGATGATGAGCACCCGGCCTGGCACGACGACTGCGACGACTAGACTCTGTACGAAATGTATCTGCACTCGCCCATGCTGCGTTGAAACGGGGCTGGGAATGCTCATGTACTCCAGTACACTGCGCTGGCTCCCACGTTTCGCCTTGTCTGGCCTTCGCGCAGAAACATGTCATACAGGCCCTAAGGTCGCGGCCATCGTGCGTGGGCAGCCGCTCAACGGCGGTCGAGGGAGAAGCGCCCAGCGCCGGAAACCGCCAGGGCCAGCAGCCCGCCGGCGATGCTCAGGTTCTTCAGGAACTGGGTCATGTTGGCGCTGCGCTCGGGGTCGACCATGCTCCAGAACGGGTGGCCGAGCAGCGCAGTGCCGAGCACGAACAGGGCGAACAGCAGGGCCAGTGGGCGGGTATAGAAGCCGAGAATCAGCAGGATGCCGACCGCGAACTCCATGATCACCGCCACGCCTGCCGCCAGTGTTGGCGCCGGCGCGCCAAGCGAGGTCATGTAGCCGACCGTGCCTTCGAAGCCGGTCAGCTTGCCCCAGCCGGATACCACGAACAGGATCATCAGCAGGATGCGGGCAAGCAGGAGGATAAGGTCGCGTTGACCTTCGAGCAGGGTATAGCGCATGGCGGCGCTCCGGTGGACAGGGACATTGTCCACTCTAGCAGCTACATGGCGCATTGCTTGCAGGCCGGCTCACGCAATAGACCCGCCTACGAAAAAGGCGCCTGACAAGGCGCCTTCATCGACAAAAGATGGTGCGAGTGGCGGGACTCGAACCCGCAAGGCTCACGCCGACAGATTTTAAGTCTGCTGTGTATACCAATTCCACCACACTCGCACGTTTGACCGCTGCGCTTCATGGGCAGAAGGGCCTGCAAATCAAGGCGGCTTTATAACCCATTGTTATAGAAGCGTCAACCGCTCGCCGACTTCAGGGCTCGATGGCGTCGGCGATCTGGCGCATGTCGTCGGCGCTGTGGCGCAGGTCCTGGGCATGGCTGTGCATGGCCGTGGCATCCGCCTGGTGCACCGAGTGGCGCAGGTACTGGGTGTGTCCGTCCAGGGCTTGGCACAGCTCGTCCAGTTCGCTGGCGGTGCGCAGCAGGTCGTCCTGCAGGCCTTGCATGCGAAGGTTCGACATCATCTCGGGTTCCGGGGTGCATGAGGCGGGGCACTATAGGCCAATTGACACATTGCTGCCATTGCGCCACTGTTGGGCCATTGGATCCAATTGAGCGTGCCACCATGTCAGGGACTCCCTCCAATTCCGCCGGGCGCACCGTGCGTCCCAAGTTGTTCTGGCGACTGCTGTTCATCCAGGTGTGCCTGGTGGGGGCGTTCCTGTATGCCGGTTTCATGAGCCTGGGCGCTTACCTGCTGATGCTGGGCTTCGACCCGCAGCACCCCGAGCCACAGCGCTTCATGGCCCTGGGCGGTGGCGGGCTGATCATGCTGATTGGCCTGTGGTTGCTGAAAGTGGCGATGCCGCGGCGCCTGATGCCATCGCTGATAGAGCGCGATAACTGACGGTCGTCGCCTGACACCCGGCCTTGGCGGGACTTTTTGACTACGCTCAATATGTCCTTTCGCGGTGCTTGCGGAGCTCGCATGGTTGCAACAGGCCGCACCTCCCCATCGGTCATGTCCGAGGCGCGCTATGAACAGCTGGTTCAGGCGGTGGTCGACTACGCCATCTACATGCTCGACCCCTCTGGCCATGTGGTGTCATGGAACGCGGGCGCCGAGCGTATCAAGGGCTATCGCGCCGATGAGGTGATCGGGCGACATTTCTCGCTGTTCTTCACCGCCCAGGACTGCGCCGATGGGCGCCCACAACGCTTGTTGCAGCAGGCCCTCGACCAGGGCGGAGCCCAGGATGAGGGCTGGCGGGTGCGCAAGGATGGCACGCAGTTCTGGGCCCTGGCGGCGCTCGATGTCATTCGCGACGGCCAGGGCCAGGTCATTGGCTTGGCCAAGGTCACCCGCGACATCACCGATCGCCGTGAGTCGGCATTGCAACTCGATGCCATGCGCGCCCAGCTGTTCCAGGCGCAGAAACTCGAGGCCCTGGGGCAGTTGACTGGTGGCCTGGCCCACGACTTCAACAACCTGTTGACCATTATCCTCAGTTCCGCGCGGCTGGCGCTCAACAGCCAGGACCCGGCGCGCATCCGGCGTTTGCTCGAACATGTCCTCGACGCCGGCCAGCGCGGCACGCAACTGACCTGGCAATTGCTCAGCTTCGCCCGCCATCGCCAGTTGAGCGTCACCCGACTGGCACCGGCCGAGGTCATTGTCGCGACCTGCGGCTTGCTCGAGCATGCCTTGCCCCGGGATATCGAACTGCAACAGCAGGTCGCGGATAACCTGCCGATGATCGAGGTGGACGCCGGGCAGTTGCAGATGGTCCTGCTCAACCTGATGTTCAACGCCCGTGATGCGATCGAGGGCGCAGGGTGCATTCGCCTGGTGGTCGAGTGCGTGGAGCTGGCCGGGCAGGAGGAAGGCCTGCAGGGGCGCTTCGTGTGTTTCGAAGTGCATGACGATGGCCAGGGCATCGACCCCCAGGTGTTGCCGCGAATATTCGAACCCTTCTTCACCACCAAGGCCTTTGGCAAAGGCACCGGCCTGGGCCTGAGCCAGGCCTATGGTTTCGCCCGGCAAAGCCTGGGTGCCATTGGCGTGACCAGCCAGCCTGGAGTCGGCACCTGCATGAGCCTGTACCTGCCAGCGTGTGCCGACCCGCTGGCGACTGAGGAATAGACCGCCATGGTAGAGCCTCTCAAACGCCTGCCCACCGGAATCGAAGGGCTCGATGCGCTGCTCAAGGGCGGCCTGGTCGCGGGCGCCTCGTATATCGTCCAGGGCCCTCCAGGCGCGGGCAAGACCATCCTCGCCAACCAGCTGGCCTGCAACCATGTGCGCGATGGCGGACGGGTGCTGGTGGCGACGCTGCTCAGCGAGTCCCATGAGCGCCTGTTCCAGTACCTGTCGACGTTGAGCTTCTTCGACCCGACGCTGGTCGGCGACAGCATCCAGTTCGTCAGTGCCTTCGACACGCTGGAGCAGGAGGGCCTGGATGCCGTGGTGCGCTTGTTGCGCCAGGAGATCGCCCGGCAGCAGGCGACGTTGCTGGTGGTTGATGGCCTGCTCAATGCTCGTTCGCGCGCCGAAACCAGCCTCGACACCAAGAAGTTCGTCTCCGAACTGCAAGGCCACGCCGCCTTCGCCGGCTGTACCCTGCTGTTGCTGACCAGCGCACGGCTGGAGGAGGGCAGCCCGGAGCACACCATGGTCGACGGGGTGATCGAGTTGAGCGAACAGTTGCTCGGCAGCACTGCGCTGCGTCAGCTGCAGTTGCGCAAGACCCGGGGCAGCGCGGCGCTGTCGGGGCGTCACGAATGCCTGATCGACGATGCCGGGCTGCAGGTGTATCCGCGCCTGGAAGCGCTCTACAGCCGGCCAAGCCAGTTGGGCGCGCAGACCCTGAACCGGGTCGCCAGCGGTGTGCCCGACCTGGATGCCATGCTCGGTGGTGGCCTGGCCGAAGCCTCGGTGACCCTGTTGATGGGGCCGTCGGGGGTAGGCAAGACGGCGCTGGGCATCGCTTTTCTTGCAGCCTCCAGCGAGGCGGCGCCAGGCTTGCATTTCGGTTTTTACGAAACACCTGCGCGCTTGCGCCTGAAGGCCTCGGCCCTGGGCTACGACCTGGCCGCGCTGGAAAACCGAGGCATAGCGCAGTTGAGCTGGCAGCCGACCACCGAGGGGCTGCTGGACCAGGTCGCTGCTCGGCTGCTGGAACAGGTGAGCGCAATGGGCGCCAGGCGCGTGGTGATCGACAGCCTCGGCGCATTCGGCCGCCTGGCCATGGAGCCGGCACGGCTGAACGCGTTCTTCCGTGCGCTGACCGGCGAGTTGCGTGGCCGCGGCGTCACTGTGCTGCTGACTTGGGAAATGCGCGATATCTTCGGTGCGGAAATCACCGCGCCGGCCCCGGACCTGTCCAGTATCGTCGACAACCTGGTGTTGATGCGCTTCGCCGAGCTCGACGCGCAACTGCACCGGGCGTTGTCGATCGTCAAGGTGCGTGACAGTGACCACGACCCGGCCTTGCAGGCATTGAACCTGGGCGCAACGGGCATCAGCCTTGCCAGGGCGTTCGACGGTGCCAGCGGGGTGCTCAGCGGTTCGGCGACCACTCCAGGAGATCGCTGATGGGATGAACACCATCCTGATCGTCGACGACGAGTACCTGATAGTCGATATCCTCGGCTTCGCCCTGGAGGACGCAGGCTACCTGGTGGAAAAGGCCGGTGATGGGGAAAAAGCCCTGGAGGCGTTGGCGGAAAAGCATGTGGACCTGGTGATCACCGACTACATGATGCCCAGGAAGAACGGCGAAGAACTGCTGCAATCGATCCGCGGTGACGCGCGGCTCAAAGACCTGCCAGTCATTCTCATGAGCGGCGCCCAGGCCAGCCAGGGGCGGGTCAGCCCAGACGCGTTCGCGGCGGTGTTCGACAAGCCGTTCGACATCGATCGGATGATCGCCACGGTGCGGGAACTGCTGGAGCGCTGAGGCTCGAAGTGGCACCCCGCGTGGGCGGGCAAGGGATCAGGCGCATCCGTGCGGCATGATGCGGCAGGCTTCAGTGTTGCTCGTCGTTGCCTTTCTCTGGCGCGGGGCTGCCGGCCTGGATTCGCTTGTAGATCTCTTCACGGTGCACCTGGACATCCTTGGGTGCATCGATACCGATCCTCACTTGCATCCCCTTGACGCCCAGAATGGTGACTTTGATGTCATCGTCGATGACGATGCTTTCGCCAACCTTGCGGGTGAGTATCAGCATGTAGTTCTCCTTGGTGGTGTAGAAAACCGCGGGGCCATTGTGCCCAACGGTGGGAGCCTGTCCCTCTTCCTTCTCATTAAAGACGCTTTCGGCGGATAGTAATTCCCCGGCAGACAAATTCTGTAGCCGGTCTTTAGTCGCAGGGGCCGAACGACATGCGGCGATGGCCGTCGGCGAAGGTGCTCGGTGGCAAGGATAGGGGGCTTGGCCTCATATGGGAAATTTCTCTGCTCGATGGGGTAAATAGTCGGCGTCAATGATCGTTCAGGGCTCCAGCGCTTGCAGGAAGCGCAGCAGCGCCACCTCCTCGCGTTCCAGGCGCTGGCGCTGGCGGGCGCGGGGCAGCCCGGCCAGGCGCCCCAGGTGAAAGTGCTCGAGCACGGCCGGGTGGATGTAGCTGCGCCGGCACACCGCTGGGGTGTTGCCCAGGCGCGCGGCCACTTGCCGCACGGTCGCGGCGACCTGGCGCCTGGCCTCGCTGTCCGGTTGCCAGGCCAGCGGCGTCAGCAGCGCCAACGCCAGGCTGCTGCCGGCCCAGGTGCGGTAGTCCTTGGCGGTGAAGTCGGCGCCGGTGAGTTGCTGCAGGAACTGGTTGACCTCGGTGGAGCCGACGCTGTGACGCTGCCCCTGTTCGTCGAGGTACTGGAACAGCGCCTGGCCGGGCAATTCCATGCAGCGCTTGACCAGCCCGGCCAGGCGCCGGTCGCGCAGGGTGACGTTGTGCTCGACCCCGCGCTTGCCACGGAACTGGAAGCGCAGGGTGCTGCCCTTGACCTGCACATGGCGGGTATTGAGGGTGGTCAGCCCATAGGAGCGGTTATCGCGCAGGTACTGGCGGTTGCCGATGCGAATCAGGGTGCTGTCGAGCAGGCTGATCACCAGCGCCATGACTTTCTCGCGGTCCAGGCCGGGGCGGGCGAGGTGGGCGTCCAACTGCCTGCGCAGTGTCGGCAGGGCCTCGGCGAACGCCAGCATGCGCCCGTACTTATGCTGGTCGCGCAGCGTGCGCCATTGCTCATGGTAGCGGTACTGCTTGCGCCCGCGGGCGTCGCGCCCGGTGGCCTGCAGATGACCTTGCGGGTCGGCGCAGATCCACACATCGGTATAGGCCGGGGGGATCACCAGGGCGGCGATGCGGGCCAGGGTCTGCGCGTCGCGTACCCGTTGGCCCTGGGCGTCGTAGTAATGGAAGTGCTCACGCCAGCGCCGCCGGCTGAGCCCAGGCTGGGTGTCATCGACATAGTGCAGCGCGGCGGGCAGCGGGCAGTCGGGCATGGGCGCGATCCAGGCAGTGGTGGTGCTGCAATGGACAACAGCCGCCTCGTTGTTGCTCAGCCGAGCAGCGCCACCGATTTGATCTGCGCCCACAGCCGCTGGCCGGGCTGCACGCCGAGCTGCTCAGCCGAGTAGCGGGTGATGCGCGCCAGCAGGGCATTGCCGTTGGCCTCCAGGCTCACCAGGACATGGGCTGGGTTGTCCGCGGCGCGGCACTCGCGCACCCGAACCGGCAGGCGGTTGAGTATGCTCGAGGCGGTGTCCGCGGTCAGCGCCAGGCTGACGTCGCGGGCCTGGACCTTGAGCCGCAGGGTGCTGCCGACATGCAGCTTGGGGTGGGCGATGCGCAGCAGTGGGCCCTCGCTGCCGGGCAGGCGCAGGTCGAACAGCCCGTAGTGCGGGTCATGGCCGACCACCACGCCTTCGAGCACCACGCCGGCGTCCTCGCCCTGGGCCAGCGACAGGTCGAGGCGGGCCAGGGTCTGGCCGATCGGCCCGCTGGCCAGGGCCCGGCCTTGCTCCAGCAGCACCAGGTGGTCGGCCAGGCGGGCCACTTCATCCTGGGCATGGCTGACGTAGATCAGCGGAATGTCCAGCTCGTCGTGCAGGCGCTCCAGGTACGGCAGGATCTCGCGCTTGCGGGCGCTGTCCAGGGCCGCCAGGGGTTCGTCCATCAACAGCAGGCGCGGGCTGCTGAGCAGGGCCCGGGCGATGCCGATCCGTTGCGCCTCGCCGCCAGACAACGTGGCCGGCTTGCGCGCCAGCAGGTGGCCGATCCCCAGTAGCTGGCAGGCGTGTTCCTGGCTGATCTTGCGCGCCTCGGGCGCGACGCGGCGCCAGCCAAATTCCAGATTGCCGCGCACCGACAGGTGCGGGAACAGGCTGGCCTCCTGGAACACATAGCCCACCGGGCGCTTGTGCGGGGCCAGGAAAAACCCGCGGGCGCTGTCTTCCCAGACCTCGCCGTTGACCTCGATGTAGGCACTGGCGGCGCGCTCCAGGCCGGCCAGGCAGCGCAGGCAGGAAGTCTTGCCCGAGCCGGAGTGGCCGAACAGCGCGCTGATGCCGCGTCCCGGCAGTTGCAGGTCGACATCCAGGGTGAAGTCGTCGCGCGCCAGTTTCAGCCGCGCCTGTATCGATGCACTCATCTCAGCTCCAGCCAGCCTTGCTGCGGCGGCCAGCGTAGAGCATCAGCAGCACCAGGAAGGAGAACACCAGCATGGCCCCGGCCAGCCAATGGGCCTGGGCGTATTCCATGGCCTCGACGTGATCGAAGATCTGCACCGAGACTACACGGGTCTTGTCGGGGATATTGCCACCGATCATCAGCACCACCCCGAACTCGCCCACGGTATGGGCGAAGCCGAGGATGCTGGCAGTGACGAAGCCGGGGCGGGCCAGCGGCAGGACCACGTGGATGAAGCTGTCCCAAGGGCTGGCGCGCAAGGTGGCGGCCACTTCCAGCGGGCGCTGGCCGATGGCGCCGAAGGCGTTCTGCAGCGGTTGCACCACGAACGGCATGGAGTACACCACCGAGCCGATTACCAGGCCGGTGAAACTGAACACCACGCTGCCCAGGCCCAGGGCCTGGGTTGCCTGGCCGATCCAGCCATGGGGCCCGAGGGCAAGCAGCAGGTAGAAGCCGATCACCGTCGGCGGCAGCACCAGGGGCAGGGCCACCACCGCGCCGATCGGCCCGCGCAGCCAGGAGCGGGTGCGCGCCAGCCACCAGGCGATGGGCGTGCCCAGCACCAGCAAGATGGCGGTGGTCAGGCTGGCCAGCTTGATGGTCAGCCAGATCGCGCCCAGGTCACTGGCGTCCAGCGGCATCAGATTTCATAACCGTAGGACTTGATCACCGCGGCAGCCTTCGGGCCCTTGAGGTAGTCCACCAGGGCCTTGGCCGCTGGGTTGTCCTTGCCCTTGTTGAGGATGACCGCATCCTGGCGGATCGGATCATGCAGTTCGGCAGGCACGATCCAGGCCGAGCCTTCGCTGATCTTGCCGTCCTTGTAGACCTGCGACAGGGCGACGAAGCCCAGTTCGGCGTTGCCGGTGGAGACGAACTGGAACGCCTGGGTGATGTTCTGGCCTTCGACGATCTTGGCCTTGGTGGCCTCGGTCAGTTTCAGCTTGTCCAGCACCTGGGTGGCGGCCAGGCCGTAGGGCGCGGCCTTGGGGTTGGCAATGGACAGGTGCTTGAAGTCGTTCTTCTTCAGTACCTCGCCCTGGGCGTCGACGTAACCTGGTTTGGCCGACCATAAGGCCAGGGTGCCGATGGCGTAGGTGAAACGCGAGCCTGCGACGATTTCCTTTTCCTGCTCGAGCTTGGCCGGGGTGCTGTCGTCGGCGGCGAGGAACACTTCGAACGGGGCGCCGTTCTTGATCTGTGCGTAGAACTGGCCAGTGGCGCCATAGGCGGCGACCAGCTTGTGGCCGGTGTCCTTCTCGAAGTCCTTGGCGATGGCCTGGATCGGCGCTGTAAAGTTGGCGGCCACGGCAACCTGGACTTCATCGGCCCAGGCACTGTTGAGGCAGACAAGGCTGGCGAGGGTGCTGACGGCCAGGTGGGACAGGCGAATACGCATGCGAACGGCTCCAGAGGATGGCGGTTTTCGTTATGGTGCGAAATATATAGCGAGCAGCCATCCGTCGGGAAGGGGTAGCGTGATAAATTCCTGATCTATAGGTCAGCTTTTGCTGTCGGGCCGGCGATCAGCCGCGTCAGCTCGCCTGCGGGCATGGGTTGCCCCAGGCGCAGCGCCTGGCCCGACCAGAGGTTGCTGAAGTCGCTGTTGCCTTGTGGGTCGCTGATCGCCCGCAGCGGCATCAGCGCGCCACCGGCCAGTGGAAACCGCGGCGCCAGCGCGCTCATCGGCCCCAGTTCGCGCATGATGCGGTTGTAGATGCCCCGTGCCGGGCGGCCGGTGAACAGGTTGGTCAGCGCCGTCGCGCTCGCCGGCGCGGTGTCCAGGGCATGGCGGTGGGCCGGGGAAACCTTGGCTTCGGGGCAGAACAGATAGGCGGTGCCGACCTGCACCGCCGAGGCGCCCAGGGCCAGGGCGGCGCGCAGGCCCCGGTGGTCGGCGATGCCGCCAGCGGCGATCACCGGGAGGCGCACCGCATCGACCACTTGTGGCACCAGGGCGAAGGTGCCGATCTGGCTGGTGAGGTCGTCGCTCAGGAACATGCCCCGATGGCCGCCGGCCTCGTAGCCCATGGCGATGATCGCATCGCAGCCGTGCCGCTCCAGCCAAATGGCTTCTTCCACGGTGGTGGCACTGGACAGGACCTTGGCCCCGCTGGCTTTCACCCGTTGCAGCAGTTCTGCAGGCGGCAGGCCGAAGTGGAAACTGACCACCTCCGGGCGCAGTTGCTCGACCAGCAGGCAACCCTGTTCATCGAACGGCGCACGACTGGACACTGGTGTGGGGGCGTCGAAGTCAGCGCCGACTTCATCGTAATAAGGCTTGAGCGCCTGCTTCCAGCGCGCATCGCGTACCGGGTCGGGAGCGGGCGGTTGATGACAGAAGAAGTTGAGGTTGAGTGGGCCCTGGCAGGCTTCGCGAAACGCCGCGATCTCACTGCGAATCTGTTCGCCGTCGAGCATGGCGCAGGGCAGGGCGCCCAGGCCGCCGGCGTTGCCAACGGCGATGGCCATCGCCGAACCCGTGGCGCCGGCCATGGGCGCCTGGAGAATAGGCACCTCGATGCCCAGCAGGTCGAGGATGCGGCGGTCTTGCCAGGTGCTCATGGGCGACTCCTTGAGTGCGGTGTGTCGGGCGTGATTACAGGGCCTTGCTGACCTGGATGTCGCTGATCTTCTCGGCGTCCTCGCCGTGGATCTTGCGCAGGGCTTGCTGCGCCTGCTCCAGGGAGGCGTCGGGCATCTGGGCGAAATCCCAGCGACGCTGGCCGTCGAGCTTGTACTTGATCACGTATTTGGTGGTCTGGGTCATGCTGTGGTTATCCGAGTTTCGACGACGAGCGACGAATGATCTTGATCTTGTGGGTCAGGGTCGGTTTGCGCGTGACCGAAATAGGGCGTGTGGTCACGGTGTCGATGGTGATGTTCCAGAAGCCGGTGCTGGGCACGGTGATCTTCGCCGGGAACTTGTCGAAATGGCCGCCGTGATAGGTGTGTCGACCGCCGTTCTTGAAGCTGCGGAAGTTGGCGTCGTTCATCAGGCGGATGTTGCAGCGCTGGGAGCACTCGATGACGACGATATCGTCCTCGTTCAAGTGCTCGCGCTGGTGTACGAATTTCATGGGGTGCTCCGCAAGGATTGGTTCTGCAAACGCGCACGATATCACGATGTGCGGTTACACTTGCGCCCGGCTGGCCCCGCCAGGGAGATTTCTGCCATACCAGGGAGCAAATCGGCATGGATGTGGTCACAGGATGACTTTGAAGGTGGAGAGAGCAGCAATGAAATGGGTGGTAGCAGCAGTGTCGCTGGCGTTGGGTGGTTGTGTCAGCGTTTCTGAATTGGAACAGTCCCACGCGACGCTGGACGTGATGTCCGGCAAATCGCCGCGCGAATATGCCGAGTGCGTGAAGCGCAAACTGGCCGATAGCCGCGATCCCTTGCAGGAACAAGTGCGCGATGACGGCTTGCGCCTGATCGTGCCGCAAAAACTCTCCTCCGGTGCCGGCCCGGCGGCTTTGCTGGACATCGACAAGCGTGGTAGCGGTAGCGCAATCAAGGTCTACGAACGGCTGAACAACTTCCCGCTGCGCCTGGGCGACGTGCGTACTTCGGCTACCCAGTGCATCTCCGGTTCTTGATCTGGCTCAGTTAAAAAGCGATTAACTGGCTCATTGCCACTTTCCTTCCCGGCGGCACGTTGTCGCAGGCCGGGGAATAAGCCTAGTATTTCTGGGCTTATATCGTTTAAGCCTAAGCTTATAACAAGGAAAATGGAGCCTCCGTGATGAAACCCCTGAGCCCCGTCGTGATCGGCAGCTTGCTGATCCTGGCCTGGCCCTCGGCGCACGCTGCCGACGGCCAGAAAATCTTCAACCAGGGCGGGGACAACCCCGCCGCCATGGCCTGCATCGGCTGCCACGGGCCGGATGGCAAAGGCATTGCCGCCGCCGGCTTCCCCCGCTTGGCCGGCTTGTCCGCCGGTTATCTGGCCAAGCAACTGGACGATTTTCGCAACGGCAGCCGCAAGCAGCCGGTGATGGAACCTTTGGCCAAGGCCATGGCGCCTGCGGAAATCGAGGCGGTCAGCGCTTATCTGAGCAGCTTGCCCGCCGATGCCGCGCCCGACGTGCGCCGCCAGCAGATCGCCGACGACCCGGTGACCCGCCTGGCGCTGTATGGCGACTGGAGCCGGCAGATCCCCGGGTGCGTGCAATGCCACGGGCCGGGCGGCAGCGGCATCGGCGAGCACTTTCCGCCCCTGGCCGGACAGCCGGCGGGCTACCTGGTGGCCCAGCTCAACGCCTGGCGCGATGGCAGCCGCCGCAACGACCCCAACCAGTTGATGGTCAACGTGGCCAAGGCCATGACCGACACCGAGGTCAAGGAAGTCGCCGATTACTTCGCCAAGCTGTCCAGCCCGGAGGTCAAGCCATGAAGCCGATGATCCCAACCCTGCTGCTGCTGGCCATCGGCAGTGTCCAGGCCGCGCCTATCGCCATGGAAGACCAGTCCCAGCTCAAGGTCCCCGGTGTGCAGGCCGAGCCGCAGTTTGCCCCGCCGGCGGAAAACGCGATTCCGGACAACGCCTTTGGCAAGATGGTCCGCGAGGGCCATGCGCTGTTCGTCGATACCCGGCGGTTGATGCCCGAAGCTGCGAAAAATGGCCTGAACTGCAGCAACTGCCATCTGGACCAGGGGCGCATGGCGCATTCGGCGCCGCTGTGGGGCGCCTACCCGATGTACCCGGCGTATCGCAAGAAAAATGACAAGGTCAATACCTTCGCCGAGCGTATCCAGGGGTGTTTCACCTTCAGCATGAACGGCAAGCCTCCGGCGGCCGACAGCCCGCAGATGACCGCCTTGAGCGTGTACGCCTATTGGCTGTCGACCCAGGCGCCGACGGGCGTGGAGATTGCCGGGCGTGGCTACCCCGAGGTCCCCAGGCCGGCAGCTGGCTACGACTTCAAGCGGGGCCAGCAGGTGTACCAGCAGCAGTGCGCAATCTGCCATGGCGACAACGGCGAAGGGCAGAAGGTGGCTGGGGAGTATGTGATGCCGCCGTTGTGGGGCAAGGACTCCTACAACTGGGGGGCCGGCATGCACCGGATCAACACCGCCGCGTCGTTCATCAAGTACAACATGCCGCTGGGCAAGCCTGGCAGCCTGAGCGATCAGCAGGCCTGGGACGTGGCCGCCTGGATCAACCGCCATGAGCGGCCGCAGGATCCACGCCTGGTCGAGGGCTCGATCGAGAAGACCCGGCTGAAGTTCCATGCCAACGATGGGGTCAACCTGTATGGGCAGAAGGTCGATGGCGTGTTGATCGGGCAGGGCATCGGCGGCTGAGGTACAGGCCTGTCATCACCTTGCCCCAGCCTTGTCACCGCCCTGCAATCCCCGCTGATGTTCCATGGCCGCAACCTTCAAAGGAGCGTGGCCATGGAACTGTGTGTGATCGGAGCGGGGTACGTGGGGCTGGTGACGGCCGCCTGTTTCGCCGAGATGGGCAACCGCGTGGTTTGCCTGGAGCACGACAAGGCACGCCTGGCGCAACTGCGCGAGGGCCAGTGCCCGATCTACGAGCCCGGCCTGCAGGCGCTGCTGCAAACCGGCCTGCGCAGCAGCCAACTGAGTTTCACCGATGACTGCAGCCAGGCCCTGGCGCGGGCCGAGGTGGTATTCATAGCCGTCGGCACGCCCAGCCATGAGGACGGTTCGGCCGACCTGCGGCACGTGCTGGCGGTGGCCGACAGCCTGGGCCGTCACTTGCCACGGGCCTGCCTGGTGGTGAACAAGTCGACGGTGCCGGTCGGGACCGCCGAACGCGTGGCCCGGCAGATTGCCGCCGGCTTGCGCAGCCGTGGCGCCCGTTTCGTGGTGGAGGTGGCGAGCAACCCCGAGTTTCTCAAGGAGGGCAGCGCCCTCGATGACTTCCTGCGCCCGGACCGGATCATCATCGGCAGCGACAGCGCGCAGGCCGTGCAGTGCCTGCAGCGGCTGTACGCGCCCTTTGTGCGTAACCGCGAGCGAATCCTGCTGATGACGCCACGGGCCGCAGAGTTCAGCAAATACGCCGCCAACGCTTTCCTGGCCACCAAGATTTCCTTCATCAACGAACTGGCCGGCTTGTGTGGCCATCTGGGCGTGGATATCGAGCAGGTGCGCCGCGGCATCGGCAGCGACAGTCGTATTGGCAGCCACTTCATCTATGCCGGTTGTGGCTACGGCGGCTCCTGCTTCCCCAAGGACGTGCGGGCCCTGGTCCATTGCGCCGAGCAGCAGGGTTACCAACCGGCGATCCTCAAGGCCGTGCAGGCGCGCAACAGCGAGCAGAAGGCTTTGCTGTTCCAGGCCCTGCGGCAGCATTTTGGCGGTGTGCTGCGCGGTCGTCACGTGGCGTTGTGGGGGTTGGCCTTCAAACCCGGTACCGACGACCTGCGCGAGGCGCCCAGCCTGGTGTTGTTGGAGGCCTTGCTGGCCGCCGGGGCGCAGGTCCAGGCCTGTGACCCGGCGGCGCTGGCCGGGGTGGCGGACCGTTATCCGCAGGCCGTGGCCAGTGGCCAACTGCGCCTGAGCGAGGACCCCTACAGTTGCGTCGAAGGGGCCGACGCGCTGGTGTTGCTGACCGAGTGGAAGCAGTTTCGCCAGCCCGATTTCATCCGTGTAAGGGGGCTGATGCGCATGCCGGTGCTGTTCGACGGACGCAATATTTACGATCCCTCGGAACTATCTACACTGGGATATCTCTATCATGGCATCGGCCGACCACGGGCGGGGCATTGTAAGGTGACTGCCGCCTGATTAGACTGCGCCGAATTTCGTACGCAAAGCCCTTGTTAAGGACGTATATGATCAAGAAATGCTTGTTCCCGGCAGCCGGTTACGGCACTCGCTTCCTGCCCGCTACCAAAGCCATGCCAAAGGAAATGCTGCCGGTGGTCAACAAGCCACTGATCCAGTATGGCGTTGAAGAGGCACTGGACGCCGGCCTGAACGAGATCTCCATCGTCACCGGTCGCGGCAAGCGTGCCCTGGAAGACCACTTCGACATCAGCTACGAGCTGGAAAACCAGATCAAGGGCACCGACAAGGAGAAGTACCTGGTCGGTATCCGTCGACTGCTCGACGGGTGCTCGTTCTCCTACACCCGCCAGACCGAAATGAAAGGCCTGGGGCACGCGATCCTGACCGGTCGCCCGCTGATCGGCGACGAGCCGTTCGCCGTGGTGCTGGCCGACGACTTGTGCGTCAACCCAGAGGGTGACGGCGTCTTGACCCAGATGGTCAAGCTGTTCAAGCAGTACCGTTGCTCGATCGTTGCCATCCAGGAAGTCGACCCGCAGGAAACCAACAAGTACGGTGTGATCGCTGGCGAAATGATCCGCGACGACATCTATCGCGTGACCAACATGGTCGAGAAGCCCAAGCCCGAGGACGCGCCGTCGAACCTGGCGATCATCGGTCGCTACATCCTGACCCCGGACATCTTCGACATCATCGCCAATACCGAGCCTGGCAAGGGCGGCGAGATCCAGATCACCGACGCCCTGCTGCAGCAGGCCAAGGATGGCTGCGTGATCGCCTACAAGTTCAAGGGCAAGCGTTTCGACTGCGGCGGCGCCGAGGGTTACATCGACGCGACCAATTTCTGTTTCGAGAACTATTACAAGACCGGCAAGGCGTACTGAGTTCGCCCGGCAGGTCCAGGAGCCACCCTTCGGGGTGGCTTTTTTGTTTGCGGCGGGCAACGGCGTTATGCTGGGCGCCTGCCTAGGAGAGTGAATACATGGCCTATGATTTTGATCTGTTCGTGATTGGCGCCGGTTCCGGCGGTGTGCGCGCGGCGCGCTTCGCCGCGGGCTTTGGCGCCAAGGTGGCGGTGGCCGAGAGCCGCTACCTGGGGGGCACCTGCGTCAACGTCGGCTGCGTGCCTAAAAAACTGCTGGTGTACGGCGCCCACGTTGCCGACGAGCTGGAACAGGCCGCAGGCTTTGGCTGGACCCTCGAAGAAGGCCATTTTGAGTGGGGCACGCTGATCGCCAACAAGAACCGCGAGATCGAGCGCCTCAACGGCATCTATCGCAACCTGTTGGTCAACAGCGGCGTCGCCTTGCTGCAGGGCCATGCTCGCATCACCGGGGCCAACGAGGTGGAAGTCGAGGGCCAGCGCTACAGCGCCGCCAATATTCTCATCGCCACCGGTGGCTGGCCGCTGGTGCCGGACATCCCGGGCAAAGAGCTGGCCATCACCTCCAACGAGGCGTTCTACCTCAAAGAGCTGCCGCGTCGCGTGCTGGTGGTCGGCGGCGGCTATATCGCCGTGGAGTTCGCCGGCATCTTCCAGGGCCTGGGCGCCGATACCACGCTGCTGTACCGTGGCGACCTGTTCCTGCGCGGCTTCGACGGCTCGGTGCGCACGCACCTGAAGGAAGAGCTGGAAAGGCGCGGCCTGGACCTGCAGTTCAATGCCGACATCCAGCGCATCGACAAGCTTGAGGACGGCAGCCTCAAGGCCACCCTCAAGGATGGCCGCGAGCTGATCGCCGACTGCGTGTTCTACGCCACCGGTCGCCGGCCGATGCTGGACAACCTGGGCCTGGAGAACACTGGCGTGGAACTGGATGAGCGCGGCTACATCCGCGTGGACGAGCAGTACCAGACCACCGCGCCGTCAATCCTGGCCATTGGCGATGTGATCGGCCGCGTGCAGCTCACCCCGGTGGCCCTGGCCGAAGGCATGGCCGTGGCCCGGCGCTTGTTCAAGCCCGAGCAGTACCGCCCGGTGGACTACCAGAACATCCCCACCGCGGTGTTCAGCCAGCCGCCGATCGGCACCGTGGGCCTCACCGAGGAACAGGCGTTGGCCGCCGGGCACAAGGTGCAGATCTTCGAGAGCCGCTTCCGGGCGATGAAGCTGACCCTCACCGACATCCAGGAAAAGACCCTGATGAAACTGGTGGTGGACGCCGACACCGACAAGGTCCTGGGTTGCCACATGGTCGGGCCGGATGCCGGCGAAATCATCCAGGGCCTGGGTATCGCGCTGAAGGCCGGGGCGACCAAGCAGCAGTTCGACGAGACCATCGGCGTGCACCCGACCGCCGCGGAAGAGTTCGTGACCATGCGCACCGTAACCCGCTGAACGCCTCTGACGCTGACATTTGTAGGAGCGGCCTTGTGTCGCGAAGGGGCTGCTCGCAGCCCTTTCGCGACACAAGGCCGCTCCTAAAACGCTTGGGGCCGCCTGCGCAATCCTTTGCTCAGCCCAATCCCTTCTATTAATAATCCCGTCTTATAGCCAAAACCAATCAGCAGCATGAGCTTTGCCAATGAGCCTTTGGCCGGAGCAGTCGGTAGGATTCACTCCATCAACTGATTCCAACCCCATGAAGGAGCGTCTCTCATGCCAATCATCAACAGCCAGGTCAAACCGTTCAACGCCACCGCCTACCACAAGGGCGAGTTCGTCCAGGTCAGCGAAGCCGACCTGAAAGGCAAGTGGTCCGTCGTGTTCTTCTACCCGGCCGACTTCACTTTCGTCTGCCCGACCGAGCTGGGCGACCTGGCCGACAACTACGCCGAATTCCAGAAGCTGGGCGTCGAGATCTACGGCGTGTCCACCGACACCCACTTCACCCACAAAGCCTGGCACGACACCTCGGACACCATCGGCAAGATCCAGTACCCGCTGATCGGTGACCCGACCCACATCATCTCGCGCAACTTCGACGTGCTGATCGAAGAAGCCGGCCTGGCCGATCGCGGTACCTTCGTGATCAACCCGCAAGGCCAGATCAAGATCGTCGAACTGAACGATGGCGGTGTTGGCCGTGACGCCACCGAGCTGCTGCGCAAGGTCAAGGCTGCCCAGTACGTTGCCGCTCACCCAGGTGAAGTGTGCCCGGCCAAGTGGAAAGAAGGCGAAGCTACGCTCGCCCCGTCGCTCGATCTGGTCGGCAAGATCTAAGCCGATGCGCACCCCGCGGGCGGTAGACAGCCGCCAAAGCTGAAGCAGTTACCGCCCCGTAGAAGCGCCCGGGCGACCACGCCTGGGCGTTTTTGTATCCGAGTTTTGAAAAAGGAATCGCCCGTATGTTGGACGCCACGCTTAAATCGCAACTGAAAACCTACCTGGAGCGGGTCACCCAGCCGATCGAGATCGTTGCCTCCCTTGACGACGGCGCGAAGTCCCGCGAATTGCACGACCTGCTGGTGGAAATCGCCGGCCTGTCGAACCTCATTACCTTCAGCGCGGATGGCAGCGACGCCCGTCGTCCTTCGTTCTCGCTGAACCGCCCGGGTGCCGGTATAAGTTTGCGCTTCGCCGGCATCCCCATGGGCCATGAATTCACTTCCCTGGTGCTGGCGCTGCTGCAGGTCGGCGGTCACCCGTCCAAGGCCAGCGCCGAAGTGATCGAGCAGATCCAGGCCTTGGACGGTGAGTTCACCTTCGAGACCTACTTCTCGCTGTCGTGCCAGAACTGCCCGGACGTGGTCCAGGCGCTGAACCTGATGGCGGTGCTCAACCCCAACGTGCGCCATGTGGCCATCGACGGCGCGCTGTTCCAGGACGAAGTCGACGCCCGCAAGATCATGGCGGTGCCAAGCATCTACCTGAACGGCGAATTGTTCGGCCAGGGCCGCATGGGCCTGGAAGAGATCCTCGGCAAGCTCGACACCAATGCCGGTGCCCGCCAAGCCGAGAAGATCAACGCCAAGGACGCTTTCGACGTGCTGGTGGTCGGCGGTGGCCCCGCTGGTGCCGCGGCGGCCATCTATGCCGCGCGTAAAGGTATCCGCACCGGTGTTGCCGCCGAGCGTTTCGGCGGCCAGGTGCTCGATACCCTGGCCATCGAGAACTTCATCTCGGTACAGGAAACCGAGGGGCCCAAGCTGGCCACCGCGCTGGAAGAACACGTCAAGCAGTACGACGTCGACATCATGAACCTGCAGCGCGGCGAGGCGCTGATCCCGGCCACCGATGGCGGCTTGCACGAAGTGCGCCTGGCCGGCGGCGCCTCGCTCAAGGCCAAGACCGTGATCCTCGCCACCGGTGCCCGCTGGCGCGAAATGAACGTGCCGGGCGAGCAGGAGTACCGGGCCCGTGGCGTTGCCTATTGCCCGCACTGCGACGGCCCGCTGTTCAAGGGCAAGCGCGTGGCAGTGATCGGTGGCGGCAACTCGGGCGTGGAGGCAGCCATCGACCTGGCGGGCATCGTCGCCCAGGTCACCCTGATCGAGTTCGACAGCCAGTTGCGCGCCGATGCCGTGCTGCAGCGCAAGTTGCACAGCTTGGCGAACGTGAAGGTGATCACCAGTGCGTTGACCACCGAGGTGATGGGCAACGGCGAGAAAGTGACCGGCCTGCGCTACAAGGACCGCAGCACCGAGCAGGTTCATGACCTGGCGCTGGAAGGCATCTTCGTGCAGATCGGCCTGCTGCCGAACACCGACTGGCTCAAAGGCACCGTTGAACTGTCGCCGCGTGGCGAGATCATCGTCGATGCCAAGGGTGCCACCAGCATTCCTGGGGTTTTTGCCGCCGGTGACGTGACCACGGTGCCGTACAAGCAGATCGTGATCGCCGTGGGCGAGGGCGCCAAGGCCTCGTTGGCCGCCTTCGACCACCTGATCCGCAGCTCGGCGCCGGCGTGAGTCGAACGCCGTAGGTGAAAGCGCCGTCATGCCTTTGGGCTGGCGGCGTTTTCGTATGGCTGCTCCGGCAGTTTCCCACGACATACTCTGCAACCTTCCACTATCGCCTTACCCCTGCGGCCTGCCCCCGCGCTCATGCTAGAATCCGCCCCTTCGAATCTGGAGGTAGACGCGTGCGCAAACTGGCGGTGGTAATGGCGGTGCTAGCCCTGGCGGGCTGTGACAACGAGGTCGAAGGTGTGCACAAGCAGGTGGCCGAACATCTGCACAACCCCAAGACGGCCAAGTTCGCCAACGTGCGCTTCGACACCCAGGGTTCCATCTGCGGCCAGGTGCGCGGCAAGGACGACAGCGGCCAGTACGAGCCTTATCGCAGTTACGTGGCGATCAAGCACGACGGCCAGTACGAGATCCTCATCGACCAGACCGGCAACAACCTGCGCATTCGTGAAGTCTGCGGCGGTGCCGACCTGCAGCGCCGAGCCGATGAGCTGGCTGAGCAGCCAGCGCCGCAAGGCTGGGATGTGGAAGTGATTCAGGGCCCGAACATGGGCGCGCTGACCGACATGACCGCGCGGCTGATCGAGAAGGGTATCCCGTCGTCGGTGGAGTATCGCGAGGGCAAGCCGGTGGTGTTGATGGGGCCGTTCCCGAGCAAGGTCGAGGCCGAGGCGCGCAAGGCCGAGGTGATGGGCAAGCTGGGCACCGATTCGATCGTCATCCAGCACGGCGCCAAGCGCTGAGCCCCACACGCTGTGCGACCCGCCTTGCCTCGTAGGCGCCAGCCTTGCTGGCGCATGCGCTGGAACACGTGGCCCGGCCCTGCTGTCACAGCTATGCTGACAAGGGTAGGGGCGAGCGGGGGAGCACCTCATGGCAACGCTGGAACGGGCCATTGCGGTGGCCATCAAGGCACATGAAGGGCAGTACGACAAAGGCGGGGCGGCCTACATCCTCCACCCGTTGCGGGTGATGGAACGGGTGGTCACCCCCGAGCAACGCATCGTCGCGGTGCTGCACGACGTGCTGGAAGACACCCCGTTCACCCTCTCGGACCTGGCCCGAGAAGGCTTCCCGTTGAAGATCCTCGCCGCGCTGCTGGCCCTGAGCCGCCGTGAGGGGGAGAGCTACGAGGCCTTCGTCATCCGCCTGGGCGTCGACCCCTTGGCACGCCAGGTCAAGTTGGCCGACCTGGCCGACAACAGCGACTTGTCGCGTATTGCCCATCCCGGCCCCGCGGACTTGGCCCGGCTGAGCCGCTACCAGCAAGCCAGCGCCTACCTGCAGGCGCTGGCCTGAGCGGCATCAGCCACAGGCCTTGAGGTTGACCGGCCCGACGAACGCGTTGCCATGCCCCATCACGCATGCCACCTGCTGGTTGCGTTGCAGCTCCCAGGCCTGCGGCGGGTAGGTCTTGTTCCAGGCCTCGAACAGTTGCCGGTCCTGCTTGGACAGGCGCAGGTCGTACTGTTTGCTCATGTAGAAGTAGGTGCGTGCGATCATGCCGCGGATCGATGGCCGCGGCATGACCTTCTTGGCCTTGAAGTCGACCTGGGTCAGGCAACTGCCGTACTGGCCATGTTGCTCGGGCAGCCAGCCGAAGCTGTAGTTGCTGCGATCGCCGTTGACCTCGCCGATGCTTGGCACCAGGTTGTGCAGGTCGGCTTCGGCGCGCTGGTAGACCTTGTCGTTGCGCGAACAATTCTTGCGCCCGCCGCTTTGCCAGCACTGGCGCTGGTGGCCGATCTGCCAGGCCGGGACGATGTGTTCCCACTCGATGCGCGAGGCGCGGTTGAGGTTCTTGCGCGGCGCGTAGCCACATGAGGCCAGGTCGACTTTGTTGCCTTTGTACTTGCAACCGCAATAGAACTCGGTGGACTGCGGCGCGTACAGCTTCCAGGCGACCTTCTTGGCCTCCTGGAAGGTGCGCGGAGCGTCGGCGTGGGCGAGCGGGGTGGTCAACAGCAGGCAGGCGACAGCGAAAAGCGAAACTCTCATGCGGGGTCAGTCTTCCTTGGGCACGGTCCAGAAAATCTGCACGCCACCGTCGTCACGGTGGGCGAGGGTGACGTTGTCGTTCTCGGCGATTTCCTCGAGCAGGGTGGCCCAGTCGTCGGGCGACTCGTGCTCGAGGCGGAAGATCAAGGCGGCGCGGCTGCGCTGGGCGGTGGGGCTGTTGATGATCTTCTGGATGCGCTGACCCAGTTGTTCATAACTGCTTGGCGACGCGGAGGCGGGTTTGGCCACGGGGCTTTTCCTTGTTTGCTGTATGTGCATACAGTATTTCACTGTAAGCCGTTTCGCAACAGCAGGTAGGGCGAAAGCCGTATAAGACCGTGGTAGCAGGATTGGTTCCGTGCAAGCAGTGTTCGCCGGCAAGCCGGCTCCTACAGTGGATTGCGCCATACCTGTAGGAGTCGGCTTGCCGGCGAATCAACCGGAACCACCAACGGCCCGGTTGAGCTCAAGCGCGGATCAGTATTCCCAGAAGATCCGCTGCAGCTCCTTGCTGTCCTGGGTCTTGGTCATTGCGACCATGGCCAGGATTCGCGCTTTCTGCGGGTTCAGGTCGTGGGCCACGACCCAGTCGTTCTTGTCGTCAGGCTGTTCGGCGTTGCGCAGCACGAAGCCACCCTGGTTGACGTGGGACGAGCGAATGATCTGCACGCCGTTCTTGCGCAGCTCCTGCAGGGCAGGGACCACCCGCGACGACACCGAACCGTTGCCGGTACCGGCATGGATGATCGCCTTGGCGCCAGCCTGGGCCAGGGCCTTGTAGGCGGTGTCGGTCACGTTGCCGTAGCCGTAGGCGATGTCCACGGCCGGCAGTTTGCTGATTTGCTTGATGTCGAACTCGGAGTTGACGGTGTGGCGCTTGGCCGGCAGGCGGAAGAAGTACGACTTGCCTTCCACCACCATGCCCAGCGGGCCCCACTGGCTCTTGAAGGCTTCGGTCTTGATGTTGACCGACTTGCTGACGTCGCGACCCGACTGGATCTCGTCGTTCATGGTCACCAGCACGCCCTTGCCGCGAGCGTCCTTGCTGCTGGCCACGGCCACGGCGTTGTACAGGTTGAGCATGCCGTCGGCGGACATGGCGGTGCCCGGACGCATCGAACCGACCACGATGATCGGCTTGTCGGTTTTTTCCACCAGGTTGAGGAAGTAGGCGGTCTCTTCCAGGGTATCGGTGCCGTGGGTGATGACGATGCCGTCGACATCCTTGCTGTCGGCCAGCTCGGCGACGCGCTTGCCCAGTTTCAGCAGGTCGTCGTTGCCGATGCTCTCGGAGGCGATCTGCATCACCTGCTCGCCGCGCACGTTGGCCAAATCCTGCAGCTCCGGCACGCCGGCGATCAGCTTGTCGATGCCCAGCTTGGCGGCCTGGTAGGTGGCGCTGTTGGCGGCGCTGGCGCCAGCGCCGGCGATGGTGCCGCCGGTGGCCAGGATCACCACGTTGGCGAGCTTCTGTTGTTGCGCGGCTTCCTTGGCGGAAACGGCGGTCGGCAGCACCAGCAGCAGCGCCAGGGCGCTCGGTGCGAAGGTGTTCAGGGCGAATTTCATCATTTCTGCTTCTCTCTTCCTGGGTGAGATGTTCTCGATGTCGCGCGAATACAAAGGCAGATTTCGTACCAGCAACTACCGTTCGTCGTATTTCATTTTGACTCCCGAAACACTGGGGGTTAGCGGGCGGCCCGGTGCAGGCGCCGCAATCTGTCGTTCGGCAGCCCGAACAAGCGTAGGAAAGGTGTTCGGTTTTTCGGATAAATTGCGGATAATCCGACAGGCGTGCCCTTGGCCTGGGCCTGCGAATGGATTTGACAAAAGCGGGGCCTGTTTCCATAGTGAGCTACCGCAAACGTTTGCGATCCGATAAAAACCACAAGATTCGGAGTCATTTCCATGAAGCTGCCGTTTTCCGGCCGTCCCCTGGCCTTCGCCGTCGTTTCTTCGTTGCTGTTCTCCCTGCCGGCCGCCCATGCCGAAGACAAGCCCAAGGTCGCGCTGGTGATGAAATCCCTGGCCAACGAGTTCTTCCGCACCATGGAGGACGGCGCCAAGGCCTACCAGAAAGACCACGCCGCCGAGTTCGAGCTGGTCGCCAACGGCATCAAGGACGAGACCGACACCGGCAACCAGATCCGTATCGTCGAGCAGATGATCGCCACTGGCGCCAAGGCCCTGGTGATTGCCCCGGCCGACTCCAAGGCCCTGGTGCCGGTGGTGAAGAAAGCCATGGACGCCGGCATCACGGTGGTCAATATCGACAACCGCCTCGACCCCGACGTGCTCAAGAGCAAAGGCATCAGCGTGCCCTTCGTCGGCCCCGACAACCGCAAGGGCGCGCGCCTGGTGGGCGACTACCTGGCCCAGCACAAGCTCAAGGCTGGCGACCAGGTCGGCATCATCGAAGGCGTGCCGACCACCACCAATGCCCAGCAGCGCACCGCCGGGTTCAAGGACGCCATGCAAGCGGCGCAGATGAAGATCGTCTCGGTGCAGTCGGGTAATTGGGAAATCGACAAGGGCAACGCCGTGGCCGCCTCGATGCTCAATGAATACCCTGAACTCAAGGCGTTGCTGGCCGGTAACGACAGCATGGCCCTGGGCGCGGTCTCGGCCGTGCGCGCCGCCGGCAAGACCGGCCAGGTGCAGGTGGTCGGTTACGACAACATCAATGCCATCAAGCCGATGCTCAAGGACGGCCGGGTGCTTGCCACCCTTGACCAGGCGGCCAGCCAGCAGGCGGTGTACGGCATCCAGGCGGCGCTGAAGATGGTCAAGGGCGAGCAGCCAGGCGTGGATGCCGACAATGTCATCCAGACCCCGGTCGAGCTTATTACCCAGTGATGTTGCGATCCCTGTAGGGGCGGGCTTGCCCCGCGATCACCGGCGTAGCCGGCGCCATGCGCCGCGTCGACTGCTTCGCGGGGCAAGTCCGCTCCTGCCAGGGGGTTGTGCCAACCTAGGAGAGAATGGCCATGTCAGTACCGGCCAATGAAACCGTGCTAGCCGTCAGCGGCCTGGGCAAGACCTACGCCCAGCCCGTGCTCGGCGATATCACCCTCGAGCTGCGCGGCGGCGAGGTGCTGGCCCTGACCGGCGAGAACGGCGCGGGCAAGTCGACCCTGTCCAAGCTGATCAGCGGCCTGGAGATCCCCAGCACCGGGCAGATGCTTTATCGCGGCCAGCCCTACAGCCCCGGCAGCCGCGCCGAGGCCGAGCGCCTTGGCGTGCGCATGGTGATGCAGGAGCTAAACCTGCTGCCCACCCTGACCGTGGCCGAGAACCTGTTTCTCGACAACCTGCCCAGCCGTTTTGGTTGGGTCAACCAAAAGCGCCTGCGTCAGCTGGCCAGCGCGGCCATGGCCCAGGTTGGCCTGGACGCCATAGACCCGGATACGCCCGTGGGCGAGCTGGGCATCGGCCACCAGCAGATGGTCGAGATCGCCCGCAACCTGATCGGTGACTGCCACGTACTGATCTTCGACGAGCCCACGGCCATGCTCACCGCCCGCGAGGTGGAGCTGCTGTTCACCCAGATCGAGCGCCTGCGCCAGCGCGGCGTGGCCATCGTGTATATCTCCCATCGCCTCGAAGAGTTGCAGCGCGTGGCCCAGCGCATTGCCGTGCTGCGTGATGGCAGGCTGGTGTGTGTCGAGCCGATCCAGCGCTACAGCAGCGCCGAACTGGTCAACCTGATGGTCGGCCGTGAGCTTGGCGAGCATATCGACCTGGGCCGGCGACAGATCGGCGCGCCCTTGCTCAAGGTCGACAAGCTCAGCCGCGGTGACAAGGTTCGCGGGGTGTCGTTCGAGGTCAGGGCAGGGGAGATCTTCGGCATCTCCGGCCTGATTGGCGCCGGGCGTACCGAGCTGCTGCGCCTGATCTACGGCGCCGACCACGCCGACAGCGGCAGCATTGCCCTTGGCCAGCGGCAGGTAACCATCGATTCGCCCAAGGCAGCAGTCAAAGCCGGCATCGCCCTGATCACCGAGGATCGCAAGGGCGAAGGCCTGCTGCTGTCGCAATCGATCAGCGCCAACATTGCCCTGGGCAACCTTGGCGCGGTGTCCCGTGCCGGGGTGCTCGACCAGGGCGCCGAGCGTGCCCTGGCCGAACGCCAGATCAACGCCATGCGTATCCGTAGCGCCAGCCCTGCCCAGGCAGTCGGCGAGTTGTCCGGTGGCAACCAGCAAAAGGTGGTGATTGGCCGATGGCTGGAGCGCGACTGCCAGGTGCTGCTGTTCGACGAACCCACCCGCGGTATCGATGTCGGCGCCAAGTTCGACATCTATGGCTTGCTCGCCGAGCTGGCGCGCCAGGGCAAGGCCCTGGTGGTGGTGTCCAGCGACCTGCGCGAGCTGATGCTGATCTGCGACCGCATCGCCGTGCTCAGCGCCGGCCGTCTGATCGACACCTTCGACCGCGACGGGTGGACCCAGGACCAACTGCTTGCCGCCGCCTTCGCCGGCTACCAGAAACGTGATGCCCTGCTGCACGACGCAGCTCCCAGGATGGACGCATGAAAACCACAACAAACATCTCGGGTGCCGCGCCCGTGCGCCGCAGCGGCACCTATTTCGGCCTGGGTACCTACCTGGGCCTGGCTGGCGCCTTGCTGGCGATGATCGTGCTGTTCTCGCTGCTCAGCAGCCACTTTCTGTCCTATGCCACCTTCAGCACCCTGGCCAACCAGATCCCCGACCTGATGGTGCTGGCGGTGGGCATGACCTTTGTGTTGATCATCGGCGGCATCGACCTGTCGGTAGGCTCGGTGCTGGCGCTGGCGGCGTCCACGGTCAGCGTGGCGATCCTCGGCTGGGGCTGGGGCGTGCTGCCCGCGGCGCTGCTGGGCATGGCCGTGGCGGCCTTGGCTGGCAGCCTCACCGGCAGCATCACCGTGGCCTGGCGCATCCCCTCGTTCATCGTCTCGCTGGGTGTGCTGGAAATGGCCCGCGGCCTGGCCTACCAGTTCACCGACTCGCGTACCGCCTATATCGGCGATGCTTATGCCTGGTTCTCCAACCCGGTGGCCTTCGGTATTTCCCCTGCCTTCATCATCGCCCTGCTGGTGATCGTGCTGGCCCAGTTGGTGCTGACGCGTAGCGTGTTCGGCCGCTACCTGATCGGCATCGGTACCAATGAAGAGGCGGTGCGCCTGGCCGGTATCGACCCGCGTCCGTACAAGATCCTGGTATTCGCCCTGATGGGCGTGCTCGCCGGGCTGGCCGCGCTGTTCCAGATCTCCCGGCTGGAAGCCGCCGACCCCAACGCCGGTTCCGGCCTCGAGTTGCAGGTGATCGCCGCCGTGGTAATCGGCGGCACCAGCCTGATGGGCGGGCGTGGTTCGGTCATCAGCACTTTCTTCGGCGTGCTGATCATTTCGGTGCTGGCCGCTGGCCTTGCGCAGATCGGCGCTTCGGAACCCACCAAACGCATCATCACCGGGGCGGTCATCGTCGTCGCCGTGGTGCTCGACACTTACCGCAGCCGGCGCGCGAGCCGGCGGAACTGAACCCATGGCTACCATTAAAGACGTCGCGGCACTGGCGGGTATTTCCTATACCACCGTGTCCCATGTATTGAACAAGACCCGCCCGGTCAGCGAGCCGGTGCGGCTGAAAGTCGAGGCGGCGATCGCCGAGCTCGACTACGTGCCCAGCGCCGTGGCCCGCTCGCTGAAGGCGCGCAGCACCGCCACCATCGGCTTGCTGGTGCCCAACAGCGTCAACCCGTACTTCGCCGAGCTGGCCCGGGGGATCGAGGACGCCTGTGAGCGCAATGGTTATTGCGTGATCCTGTGCAACTCCGACGACAACCCGCAGAAGCAGCGCAGCTACCTGCGGGTGCTGCTGGAAAAGCGCATCGACGGCTTGATCGTCGCCTCGGTGGGCGAGGACCAGGACCTGCTTGCCAGCCTCGGCGGCGTGCGCACGCCAATGGTCATCGTCGACCGCGCCCTGGATGGCGTGGCCGCCGACCTGGTGCGCATCGATCACGAGCAGGGTGCCTACCTCGCCACCCGCCATCTGCTGGAGCTTGGCCATCGCGAGATCGCCACCATCGCCGGCCCGGTCGATACCGGCGTCAGCCAGCTGCGCCTGGCCGGGTTTCGCCGGGCCATGGCCGAGGCGGGTGCGCCCATTGCCGCCGGCCATGTGCTGCACAGCGATTTCACCAGCCCCGGCGGCCATGCCGCGGCGGCGCGCCTGCTCGATGGCGAACGGCCCACGGCGATCTTCGCCGGCAACGACATGATCGGCTTCGGTGTGCTGCGCGCCGCCGCCGAGCGCAATATCGATGTACCCGGCGAGCTGTCGGTGATTGGCTTCGACGATATCGAGCTGAGCCGCTACGTGTACCCGGCGCTGACCACGGTCGGCCAGTCGATCCGCGAGCTGGGCGAAAACGCTGCCGGCCTGTTGCTGTCGCGCATCGGCACACCCAGCCGCGGCGAGGCCGAGCAACGCATCGTCGCCCCGCGCATCGTCCTGCGTGAGTCCACCGGGCCGCGCCCGGACCTGTTCAACGATTACCGGTAAGGAATAACCATGAATGCCAAGGTGGTTGTGGTCGGCAGCCTCAACATGGACCTGGTGGCCCGCGCCCAGCGCTTGCCCCGTGGCGGCGAGACCTTGCCCGGCGAAAGCTTCTTCACCGCCCCTGGCGGCAAGGGCGCCAACCAGGCAGTGGCGGCAGCCCGGTTGGGCGCCAGCGTGGCGATGATCGGCAATGTCGGTGAAGACGCCTATGGCCAGCAGTTGCGTCGCGCCCTGGAGGTGGAGGGCATCGACTACCAAGGGGTTGGCGTGTGCAACGGGGTTTCCAGCGGCGTGGCGCTGATCGTGGTGGATGCCGCCAGCCAGAACGCCATCGTGATCATTCCTGGCGGCAATGGCCTGCTTGGGCCTGAGTCGGTGCGCCGTTTCGACAGCCTGCTGCAGCAGGCCGAGGTGATCATCTGCCAGCTGGAGGTGCCTGCCGCAACCGTGGCCTGGACCCTGGCCCGTGGCCGTGAACTGGGCAAGACGGTGATCCTCAATCCGGCACCGGCCAGTGGCCCACTGCCGGCGGAATGGTTCGCCCATATCGATTACCTGATTCCCAACGAGAGCGAAGCCGAGGCCCTGTCCGGCCTGCAGGTCAACGACCAGGACAGCGCCCGGCGTGCCGCCGAGCGCTTGCGCAAGATGGGCGCGGGCAAGGTGATCGTCACCCTCGGCGCCCAGGGTGCGTTACTGGTCGATGCCGCTGGCAGCCGGCATTTTCCGGCCCCTCGCGTGCAGCCGGTGGATACCACCGCGGCAGGCGATACCTTCGTTGGTGGCTTTGCCGCCAGTCTGGCATGTGGTCTGCCCGAGGATGAGGCGATCGGCTTTGGCCAGCGCGCAGCCGCGTTGTCGGTGACCCGTGTCGGCGCGCAGCCGTCGATTCCGTACCTAAAGGAGCTGGCACCATGAAAAAGACCGCGCTGCTGAATATCGCCCTGTCGCGTACCATCGCCGGGCTCGGGCATGGCGACATCCTGGTGATTGGCGATGCCGGGTTGCCAGTGCCGGCGGGGGTGGAACTGATCGACCTGGCGCTGACGCCCGGTATTCCGACCTTCGCCAGTGTCCTGCGCGCGGTGCTCAGCGAGATGCAGGTGGAGCACCATGTGCTGGCCGAGGAAGTGTTCCAGGCCGCGCCACCGGCCTTGGCGGATCTCGAGCAGTTGCATGCCCGTGGCGAGCTTGGCCAGCGCGGGGTGATGAGCCATGCCGATTTCAAGGGCTTGTGCCGCCAGGCGCGGGCCGTGGTGCGTACGGGGGAGTGCAGGCCCTACAGCAATATTGCCCTGGTGGCTGGCGTTACCTTCTAGACCGAACGCAAGGGCTGCGCCTGTGATAGATCGCGAAGCGGCCGCCCCTGAATCCATCCCCTAGCAACAAGGAGTGCTGAATGTCCCTGAAAACCTTGCTCCAAGGAGCCGTGCTCATGTCCGCGCTGGCTGCTACCTCTGTCATGGCCGCCCCGCGCGACCTGATCATCGACACTGATCCCGGTGCCGACGATGTGGTGGCGCTGCTGCTGGCCATGGCCTCGCCGCAAGAGCTGAAGATGCGCGCCATTACCACCGTCGCTGGCAACGTGCGCCTGGAAAAGACCTCGCGCAATGCCCGCCTGGCCCGTGAGTGGGGCGGCCGCGAAGACATCCCGGTGTATGCCGGGGCAGGGCGCCCACTGGTGCGTACGCCGATCTACGCGGCCAACGTGCATGGCGAGGAAGGCCTGACCGGCGTGCAGGTGCACGAGCCGAAGAAACCCTTGGCCAAAGGCAATGCGGTGCAGTACCTGATCGACACCCTGAGCGCCGCCGAGCCTCACAGCATCACCATCGCCATGCTTGGCCCGCAGACCAACCTGGCCCTGGCGCTGATCCAGAAGCCCGAGATCGTCAGCGGCATCAAGGAAGTGGTGGTGATGGGCGGCGCGCACTTCAACGGCGGCAACATCACCCCGGCGGCGGAGTTCAACCTTTACGCCGACCCCCATGCCGCCGAAGTGGTGCTAGGCAGCGGCGTCAAGCTCACCTACCTGCCGCTGGACGTGACCCACAAGGTGCTCACCAGCGACGCTCGCCTTGAACAGTTGGCGGCAGTGAACAACAAGGCCAGCAAGCTGGTGGTGGATATCCTCAACGCCTACATCAAGTTCGACATGGACAACTACGGCATGCCTGGCGGCCCGGTGCACGATGCCAGCGTGATCGCCTACCTGCTCAAGCCCGAGCTGTTCAAGGGCAAGCAGGTGCATATGCTGGTCGACAGCCGCGAAGGCCCGACCTTCGGCCAGACCGTGGCCGACTGGTACGGCGTGCTCAAGCAGCCGGCCAACGTGACCTGGATCGAGGAGGGCGATGCCCAGGGCTTCTTCGACCTGCTCAGTGCGCGCCTGGCCCGATTGCAATAGCCTCGAGTGGCGCGTGGCGCTCGAGCACCTGTTCGATGAAGCTGCGCGCTGCCTCACCGCCGCGATCGCGCACCAGCAGGTCGACGGCAATCAGCATCAGCTCTTCGGGGGTGCTGGGGCTGTAGGCGCTCTGTCCCTCGTCCCACTTGACCTTGATATCGGCATCGATGCTGTGGCTGCTCATGGGGCGGTTCTCGCTGGGGCCTTGGGGATAGGTCGAATACCGCGTCCTGGCGTTCGAAGGGGAGGCTGTTTCGCGCTCCGCTTCTTGCAGTAAATCATGCCTTTGCCGCAGGGGCCCTGCGACTTAAGCATAAGCACCGGGCGGGGCCGAACCGCAGGTTTGGTGCAAAATTCAGTCACGATTGCGTTTCGCGTCTAGCGCCGCGGTCAGGCAGAATTGTGCGGTTTTGCAACAAACAGTTGGTGGAACTGTCCGATAGTGCAGTTCCCAGATCGATTTAGGAGGATTCATGTTCCGTACCCGCGCTTCCCTGGCGACCCTGCTGGTGGCTTCCGTCCTGGCAGGTTGCAGCACCGGCGGCTCTTCGGGTGGCAGCAGCGCCCCCGCCGCCCCGGCCGACAACCACGGCCGCTGCGAAGCCAGTGGCGCCGACTTCACCATCGGCAAGCCGGCCAGCCCTGCGCTGCTGGAGCAGGCGCGCAAGGCCAGCGGTTCGCAAATGGCGCGCATCCTCACGCCGCATGATGTGATCACCCTGGAATACCGCTCCGAGCGCCTCAACCTGAACGTCGACGACAAGGGTGTGGTCACGCGTGTGAACTGCGGCTGATCCAAGCCCAGAATTGGCCCATTTGTAGGAGCGGCCTTGTGTCGCGATAGGGGCGCGCAGCGGCCCCAAGTTCGTCGCCACAACACAGATCGCCGGGGCCGCTTTGCGGCCCTTTCGCGGCGCAAGGCCGCTCCTACAAAGGGGCTGCATTGTTCTGACAGCCCATAAAAAAACCCGCCACAAGTGGCGGGTTTTTTACAGCTATCCGAAATTACTCCGGACGAACCTGCGCAGCCTGCATGCCCTTCTGGCCGCGCTCGGCAACGAAGGA
This sequence comes from Pseudomonas sp. RIT623, assembly GCF_004519305.1. Taxonomy (GTDB): domain Bacteria; phylum Pseudomonadota; class Gammaproteobacteria; order Pseudomonadales; family Pseudomonadaceae; genus Aquipseudomonas. Next base: position 31,173 of record NZ_SOZA01000044.1, read on the forward strand.
AACGGTCTGGCCTTCTTTCAGGCTCTTGAAGCCGTCGGTTTCGATGGCCTTGAAGTGTACGAACAGGTCGTCGCCGCCGCCTTGAGGAGTGATGAAGCCGAAGCCTTTTTCATCGTTGAACCACTTGACGGTGCCGGTTTGGCGATTGGACATGGGGTGAATCTCCAGAAACATGATTTTTTATCGGGGTGCAGTGTCGCCTAAGCTTCAGTGGCACCGACGACACTATAGTCTAATTCTTCGCATCTAGCGCCTATTACCTTCGCAGGATGTTGATCCAAGGCAAAAGATGCGACGGGTAGCCGGAAAAACCGGCCTATTTTGGCTTGCAACTGGCCTGGACCACCTGCTGGGCCTTCTGCATCAGCTTGGCGTCTACGCCGTCCTGGCTGTCGAGGTCCTCGATCTCCTTGTCGTTGAAATTCTTCTTGATGGCTTGGGCACCACACTCGCAGTGCTTCTTGGCTGTCGCCGCATCCACGCCTTGGCCGCTCGCCACTTGTTGGCACTGTGCCATATAGGACGCTTCCTTGCCGGCGGGGAAATTGCCTGCGTTGGCAGTCAGGGGCAGCAGCAGGGCGCTCGCGGCGCAGGCAGCCAGAAGGGACTGAAGTCGCATAACCGGACACTCCTTGGTTAATAGTCTCATCAAGAGTAGGTTGCTTCAGAAAGTCTGATAGGAAATTTTCCGCAAGAGTTCACCGCCAAGGCGTAAATTCCAAATATTTCTGCCGGCCGCTCTAGCCCCGTGCTAGCATGCCTCCCTTGCGCCACGCCCTGTGCGGGCGCATTTCTCTTTATACCTTCCAGTCACTCTGGTTCGTCCCTGGCAGGCCGAAAGGTCTCTGCCACTGTGAGGCAGGCTTTCCCGCGGGAAAGGCAGGGCGGATCTTGTACTGGCTCATCCCAACCCACGTGACCTTTGGTAGGGGTCACCACTAGGAGAGGAGGCGCCATGCCCGTAATTACTCTTCCCGATGGCAGTCAACGCACGTTCGACCAGCCGGTATCCGTAGCCGAAGTCGCCGCTTCGATTGGCGCGGGCCTGGCCAAGGCCACCCTGGCCGGCAAGGTCGATGGCAAGCTCGTCGATGCCTGCGACAAGATCGACCACGACGCCACCCTGCAGATCATCACCCCTAAAGATGAAGAGGGACTGGAGATCATCCGTCACTCGTGCGCCCACCTGATCGGCCACGCCGTGAAACAGCTGTACCCGACCGCCAAGATGGTGATCGGCCCGGTGATCGATGAAGGTTTCTACTACGACATCGCCTACGAGCGTCCTTTCACCCCCGAGGACCTCGCCGCCATCGAAAAGCGCATGCAGCAGCTGATCGAGAAGGACTACGACGTCGTCAAGAAGATGACCCCGCGCGCCGATGTCATCGAGGTGTTCACCCAGCGTGGCGAAGACTACAAGCTGCGCCTGGTCGAGGACATGCCCGATGAACAGGCCATGGGCCTGTACTACCACGAAGAATACGTCGACATGTGCCGTGGCCCGCACGTGCCGAACACCCGCTTCCTCAAGGCGTTCAAGCTGACCAAGCTCAGCGGCGCCTACTGGCGTGGCGATGCCAAGAACGAACAGCTGCAACGTGTGTACGGCACCGCCTGGGCCGACAAGAAGCAGCTGGCGGCGTACATCCAGCGCATCGAAGAAGCCGAAAAACGCGACCACCGCAAGATCGGCAAGCAGCTCGACCTGTTCCACCTGCAGGAAGAAGCACCGGGCATGGTGTTCTGGCACGCCAATGGCTGGACCGTGTACCAGGTGCTCGAGCAGTACATGCGTAAAGTGCAGCGCGAGAACGGCTACCAGGAGATCAAGACCCCGCAGGTGGTCGATCGTATTCTCTGGGAGCGTTCCGGCCACTGGACCAACTACGCCGAGAACATGTTCACCACCGCCTCGGAAAGCCGTGACTACGCGGTGAAGCCGATGAACTGCCCGTGCCACGTGCAGGTGTTCAACCAGGGCCTGAAGTCCTACCGCGACCTGCCGCTGCGCCTGGCCGAGTTCGGCGCCTGCCACCGCAACGAGCCGTCCGGCGCGCTGCATGGCATCATGCGCGTGCGTGGCTTCGTGCAGGACGATGCGCACATCTTCTGCACCGAGGAGCAGGTGAAGAAGGAAGCTGCCGACTTCATCAAGCTGACCCTGGATGTGTACAAGGACTTCGGCTTCACCGACGTCGCCATGAAGCTGTCGACCCGTCCGGCCAAGCGCGTGGGTTCCGAAGAGCTGTGGGATCGCGCCGAAGGCGCCCTGGCCGATGCCCTGAACGACTCGGGCCTGGAGTGGGAATACCAGCCGGGCGAGGGCGCGTTCTACGGTCCGAAGATCGAGTTCACCCTGCGCGACTGCCTCGGCCGTAACTGGCAGTGCGGCACCCTGCAGTACGACCCGAACCTTCCAGAGCGCCTGGATGCCAGCTACATCGCCGAAGATAACAGCCGAGTTCGCCCGGTAATGCTGCACCGCGCCATCCTCGGTTCGTTCGAGCGCTTCATCGGCATGCTCATCGAGCATTACGCTGGCGTGTTCCCGGCCTGGCTCGCCCCGACCCAAGCCGTGATCATGAACATCACCGACAAACAGGCCGATTTCGCCCTCGAGGTGGAAAAAGCCCTGAACGGTAGCGGATTCCGTGCCAAGTCGGACTTGAGAAATGAGAAGATCGGCTTTAAAATCCGCGAGCATACGTTGCTGCGGGTCCCTTACCTTTTGGTTATAGGGGATCGCGAAGTCGAAACGCAAACCGTCGCTGTGCGCACCCGTGAAGGCGCAGACCTGGGCTCGATGCCCGTCGCGCAGTTCACTGAGCTGCTGTCGCAAGCGGTTTCCCGGCGTGGTCGCCAAGAATCGGAGTAAAGATTATTAAGCGTGAAATGAGAAACGATAAACGAACTGCACCGAAAGCCCCGATCAACGAGAATATCTCGGCACGCGAGGTTCGGTTAATTGGTGCTGACGGCGAGCAGATTGGCATCGTCTCGATTGATGAAGCGCTGCGTATCGCTGATGAAGCGAAGCTGGATCTGGTGGAAATCTCTGCAGACGCGGTACCGCCCGTCTGCAAGGTGATGGACTACGGCAAGCACCTCTTCGAGAAGAAGAAGCAGGCCAACGAAGCCAAGAAGAACCAGAAGCAGATCCAGATCAAAGAAATCAAGTTTCGTCCAGGGACGGAAGAAGGGGATTACCAGGTAAAACTACGCAACCTGGTACGTTTCCTTAGCGATGGGGACAAGGCCAAGATCTCTCTGAGATTCCGCGGCCGTGAGATGGCCCACCAGGAGCTGGGCATGGAGCTGTTGAAGCGGGTCGAAGCTGACCTCGTGGAATACGGCACCGTTGAGCAGCATCCGAAGATGGAAGGACGCCAGCTTATGATGGTCATCGCCCCCAAAAAGAAGAAGTAATCTCCCGGGCACGGCAGGCCTGATGATTATTGTGTAATTTTTATTCGAATGCGGAGTTCCAACATGCCAAAAATGAAAACCAAGAGCGGTGCTGCGAAGCGCTTCCTGAAGACGGCTTCCGGCTTCAAGCACAAGCACGCTTTCAAGAGCCACATCCTGACCAAAATGTCGACCAAGCGTAAGCGTCAACTGCGCGGTGCCAGCTTGCTGCACCCGTCTGACGTGGCAAAAGTCGAGCGCATGCTGCGCGTTCGTTAATTCTGGTTAAGATAGAGGAAGTTACTCATGGCTCGTGTTAAGCGCGGCGTTATCGCTCGTAAGCGTCACAAAAAAATTCTGAAACTGGCTAAAGGCTACTACGGTGCACGCTCGCGCGTATTCCGCGTTGCCAAGCAAGCGGTCATCAAGGCAGGCCAATACGCCTACCGCGACCGTCGCCAGAAGAAGCGTCAGTTCCGCGCACTGTGGATCGCTCGTATCAACGCCGGTGCCCGCACCAACGGTCTGTCGTACAGCCGTCTGATTGCTGGCCTGAAAAAAGCGTCGATCGAAATCGACCGCAAGGTTCTGGCTGATCTGGCAGTGAACGAAAAAGCGGCGTTTGCTGCGATTGTCGAGAAGGCTAAAGCCGTACTGGCTTAAGTACCCACGACAATCATCCGGCGGCGCCTGCGCCGTCGGGTGTAAAACGTCATCGGATAGGGGAAGAGCCTTCAAAAGCTCTTCCCCTATTTTCGTATCTGGAGTCTGTACATGGAAAACCTGGACGCGCTGGTCGCCCAAGCCCTCGAGGCCGTGGAACGCGCTGAAGACATCACTACCCTGGAACAGATCCGGGTCCAATATCTCGGCAAGAAAGGCGAGCTGACCCAGGTGATGAAGACCCTGGGCAACCTGCCAGCCGAAGAGCGCCCCAAGGTCGGCGCGCTGATCAACGACGCCAAGGAACGCGTTACCGACGTGCTCAACGCACGCAAGGCCGCCTTTGAAGAGGCCGAGCTTAACGCTCGCCTGGCCGCCGAATGCATCGACGTGACCCTGCCAGGCCGTGGCCAGACCACCGGCGGGCTGCACCCGATCACCCGTACTCTCGAGCGCATCGAGCAGTTCTTCACCCACATCGGCTACGGCATCGCCGAAGGCCCTGAGGTCGAAGACGACTACCACAACTTCGAAGCGCTCAACATCCCCGGCCACCACCCGGCCCGGGCGATGCACGACACCTTCTACTTCAACGCCAACATGCTGCTGCGCACCCACACCTCGCCGGTCCAGGTGCGCACCATGGAAAGCACCCAGCCGCCGATCCGCATCGTCTGCCCAGGCCGTGTGTACCGTTGCGACTCGGATATCACCCACTCGCCGATGTTCCACCAGGTCGAAGGCCTGCTGGTCGATCGCGGCATCAACTTCGCCGACCTCAAGGGCACCATCGAAGAGTTCCTGCGGGTGTTCTTCGAGAAAGAACTGGCCGTGCGCTTCCGCCCGTCGTTCTTCCCCTTCACCGAGCCGAGCGCCGAAGTCGACATCCAGTGCGTGATGTGTTCCGGCAAGGGCTGCCGCGTGTGCAAGCAGACCGGCTGGCTGGAAGTGATGGGCTGCGGCATGGTCCACCCGAACGTGCTGCGCATGTCCGGCATCGACCCGGAAGAGTACCAGGGCTTCGCCTTCGGCATGGGCGCCGAGCGCCTGGCCATGCTGCGCTATGGCGTCAACGATTTGCGTCTGTTCTTCGACAACGACCTGCGGTTCTTGGCTCAATTCCGCTAGGCCCAATCGACGCAACTTTCAGGAGAACAGCATGAAATTCAGTGAACAGTGGCTGCGCGGTTGGGTAAACCCGCAAGTCTCCCGTGACGAACTGGTCGCCCGCCTGTCCATGGCCGGCCTCGAAGTCGACAGCGTGACCCCCGCTGCCGGCCAGTTCAGCGGCATCGTGGTGGGCGAGATCCTCACCACCGAACAACACCCGGACGCCGACAAGCTGCGCGTGTGCCAGGTGAGCAACGGCGCAGAGACCTTCCAGGTGGTCTGCGGCGCCCCGAATGCCCGCCCAGGCATCAAGATCCCGTTCGCCATGATCGGCGCCGAACTGCCGGGCGACTTCAAGATCAAGAAGGCCAAGCTGCGCGGCGTCGAATCCTTCGGCATGCTCTGCTCGGCTGCCGAGCTGCAGATCAGCGAAGAGAACGACGGCCTGCTGGAACTGGCCGCCGACGCCCCGGTTGGCCAGGACATCCGTCAGTACCTGAACCTGGACGACGCCAGCATCGAGATCGGCCTGACCCCGAACCGCGGCGACTGCCTGTCCATCGCTGGCCTGGCCCGTGACGTCAGCGCCCTGTACGACGTGCCGGTCACCCGCCCGGTGGTGCCAGCCGTACCGGCTGCCCACGACGAAGTGCGCCCGGTCGAAGTCAGCGCCCCGGCCGCCTGCCCGCGCTACCTGGGCCGCGTGATCCGCAACGTCGACCTGAGCAAGCCGACCCCGCTGTGGATGGTCGAGCGCCTGCGCCGCAGCGACGTGCGCAGCATCGACGCCGCCGTCGACATCACCAACTACGTGATGCTCGAGCTCGGCCAGCCGATGCACGCCTTCGACCTCGCCGAAATCAACGGTGGCATCCGCGTACGCATGGCCGAAGAGGGCGAGAAGCTCGTCCTGCTGGACGGCCAGGAAGTTGCCCTGCGCGCCGACACCCTGGTGATCGCCGACCACACCCGCGCCCTGGCCATTGCCGGCGTGATGGGTGGCGAGCACAGCGGCGTCAACACCGAGAAGACCCGCGACCTGTTCCTCGAAAGCGCCTTCTTCGAGCCGATTTCCGTTGCCGGCAAGGCCCGTTCCTACGGCCTGCACACCGACGCTTCGCACCGCTACGAGCGCGGCGTGGACTCGCAACTGGCCCGTGAAGCCATGGAGCGCGCCACCGCCCTGATCCTCGAGATCGTCGGCGGCGAAGCAGGCCCCGTAGTCGAGACCGTGAGCGAGCAGCACCTGCCGAACATCGCGCCGATCACCCTGCGCGCCGAACGCATCACCCAGATGCTTGGCATGGAGATGGACGCCGCCCAGGTCGAGCAACTGCTCAACGCTCTGGAGCTGAAAACCAGCGCAAACGGGGCAGGGCAGTGGACGGTCACCGTCCCAAGCCACCGCTTCGACGTCAGCCTGGAAGTCGACCTGATCGAAGAGCTGGCCCGCCTGTACGGCTACAACAACCTGCCGGTCCGCTACCCGCAGGCCCGCCTGGCCCCGCAAGCCCGCCCGGAAACCCGCGGCGAGCTGCCGAACCTGCGCCGTCTGCTGGTCGCCCGCGGCTACCAGGAAGCCATCACCTACAGCTTCATCGACCCGAAACTGTTCGAGCTGTTCACCCCAGGCGTCGAGCCGCTGCTGCTGGCCAACCCCATCTCCAGCGACATGGCCGCCATGCGCGCCTCGCTGTGGCCGGGCCTGGTCAAGGCCATGCAGCACAACCTCAACCGTCAGCAAGACCGCGTGCGCCTGTTCGAAAGCGGCCTGCGCTTCGTCGGCCAGCTCGGTGACCTCAAGCAGCAACCGATGATCGCTGGCGTCGTCACTGGCAGCCGCCTGCCGGAAGGCTGGGCCAACGGCCGCGACAGCATCGACTTCTTCGACGTCAAAGCCGACGTGGAAGCCCTGCTGGGTTACTCCGGTGCCCTGAGCGACTTCACCTTCGCCGCCGGCAAGCACCCGGCCCTGCACCCCGGCCAGACCGCCCGCATCGAGCGCGACGGCAAGGAAGTCGGTTACCTCGGCGCGATCCACCCCGAGCTGGCCAAGACCCTCGGCCTCGACCGCCCGGTGTTCGTCTTCGAGCTGGTGCTCGGCGATGTAGTCGAAGGCCGCCTGCCGAAGTTCAGCGAGCTGTCCAAGTTCCCGGAAACCCGTCGTGACCTGGCCTTGATCGCAGGACGTGATGTAGCTTCTAGCTCGGTGCTTGAAGTAATTCGTGACAATGCGGGCGAATGGCTCACAGACCTCAGGCTGTTTGACGTCTACCAGGGTAAAGGCATTGATCCTGATAGAAAAAGCCTGGCGGTCGGCTTGACCTGGCAACATCCATCGCGCACTCTTAACGACGATGAGGTGAATGAAACCCTGCAAACCATCCTCACCTCGCTTGAACAAAGGTTGAACACCACGTTAAGGAAATAACGGCATGGGTGCTCTGACGAAAGCTGAGATGGCCGAAAGGCTGTACGAGGAGCTGGGGCTTAACAAGCGTGAGGCCAAGGAGCTGGTCGAGCTGTTTTTCGAAGAAATTCGGCACGCGCTTGAAGACAACGAGCAGGTCAAGTTGTCCGGTTTCGGCAACTTCGACCTTCGCGACAAACGCCAGCGGCCGGGCCGCAACCCTAAAACAGGGGAAGAGATCCCGATCACCGCGCGCCGCGTCGTCACCTTTCGTCCAGGGCAGAAGCTGAAAGCCCGGGTAGAGGCCTATGCTGGAACCAAGCCATAACGACGAGCTGCCCCCCATCCCGGGCAAACGCTACTTCACCATCGGTGAAGTCAGCGAGCTCTGTGCGGTAAAACCGCACGTGCTGCGCTACTGGGAGCAGGAGTTCACGCAGCTCAACCCGGTGAAGCGCCGTGGCAACCGGCGGTACTATCAGCGCCAGGACGTGCTGATGATCCGCCAGATCCGCGCTTTGCTGTATGACCAAGGCTTTACCATTGGCGGGGCGCGGTTACGGCTCTCCAGTGATGAGGTCAAGGATGAGTCCAGCCAGTACAAGCAGCTGATTCGGCAGATGATTGCGGAGTTGGAGGATGTGTTGGTGGTGCTCAAGAAGTGACCAAAGCCGATGAATGGAAAGTTTTTTGAAAAAAAGCTTCCATTAATCAAAAGGTTAGGGTAAATTTCTTCTCGTTCTCGGCAGCATTGAGAACCGCCTTGTCGGGGCGTAGCGCAGCCCGGTAGCGCACTTGCATGGGGTGCAAGGGGTCGAGTGTTCGAATCACTCCGTCCCGACCATTATTGAAACGAAAAAGCCCAGTCGAAAACGACTGGGCTTTTTCGTTTGCTC
>NZ_SOZA01000045.1 GCF_004519305.1 Pseudomonas sp. RIT623
TTTGATGTCGAAGTGCCAAATCAGGTCTGGTCAGGTCTGGTGTGGCGACATCACCTATGTCTGGGCATAGGGCATAGGGCATAGGGCATAGGGCATAGGGCATAGGGCAAATGGCATTATCTGGCAGTTGTCCTGGATCTCACGCAGAGTGGTGGGTTGGGCCTTATTAGAGAAGCCGGATGCAGACCTGGTGGTCAAAGCGCTGGAGGTGGCTTACGAACAACGCGGAAAGCCCCAAGGACTACTTTCCACTCTGACAGGGCCCGCAATATGGCAGCCGTCAGTTCCGCCAGAGACTGTGGCGCTACCGCATGGGCCAGAGCATGAGCCGCCGAGGCAACTGCTGGGATAATGCACCGATGGAGCGAGTATTTCGCAACTTGAAATCAGAGTGGATACCGACCACGGGCTACCTGACCGAGCAGCAAGCTCAACGAGACATTGGCCAGTACCTGACGAACCACTACAACTGGATCTGACCTCATCAGTTCAACGATGGACTGGCTCCGGCGAAAGCTGAAGAAAAACTCAAAATCTTGTCCGGGATGAGTTGACCACTACATAGAGGCGCCTACGAAACTAGGGACGCCTGCCATTGATCGCTCAAGCTTATGCAGTACGTGTAGGATGTAACGCCTCGAGAGATAAGGCAATTTACTATTGCTTTCAAATGAAAATTAATCTTATTAGTATTTGTGTGTTTTGACTCCTCAAGTGTGTCATAAAGCTGCCGATACAGAGCTAGGTTCAGCGCCTACCGTGCGAGAAAGTAACTCCAAAATGGACAGTTAATTCAATGATTTCGAAGTGGATGTCGAAGCTCCCCTACTTGAGCGCTTCTGTTGTATTCGTAGTAGCGTTGTACCTCCTCTGCGCTGTCGATAACTACGCCTGGGTCGAGTCCTCGTCCCTCAAATGGCTGGTCACCGAGCAGATCCTGAGCACGAATGAAGACTCCTTCCTCGAGGTGCTCTCAGCGGTGCTGTGGGCCGTGGCCTTCGGCCTGTTCGTCAGTCTGTTCATGCGTTCGCGCTCCACCGTGGAGCGCTGCTGGCTAGCCCTCTACGCTGCTGTCAGCCTGTTCGCGTTCGGTGAAGAAACCAGCTGGGGCTACCACTGGTTCGATTACACCGACGCGGTGCCGCTGCTGACCTCGCACAATGCCCAGGGCGAGACCAACCTGCACAACATCAATGTGGCGGAAATCCTCGGGGTCAGTAGTGAAGCCAGTTACTACTATTACCTGGAAAACGTTTCGCACCTGCTCAACCCGCTGTTCTATTTGTTCCTGTCCGGCCTCTGGCTGGGCTTGCCGTTGCTGAAGATGTCCGGTGCGTTCAGGTCGATGAGCCTGCTGCGCGACATGCCGGTTGCCAGCACGGGGTTCCTCGCGTTTTTCTTCCTGCACTCGGTCTGCTTCATTTTTGTCGATGTGGTGCTGTTCAACGTGGGCTTCATTTACGAAATGTTCATCGCGCTGGCGGCGGTGCTGGTCGCAGCCGATATCGCTCGCACCAACGCTGCGACCGATCCCGTCGAGCTTGGCGATTCGTTGCTGCCTGCAGGGGGTATGCGCTAAGCGTTTAGCGAGGATGATCCCGTAAAGATCGGGCGCCGCGTGTGCGGCGCTTCGCCGGCAAGGCCGGCTCCTACAGGTTGTCCTGGGCGGGGCTGAAGGGGCGAAGTTGTAAACGAGCCTATTGGCGCTGGTTATTTCCGTTGAGGATTTAGGCGCAATAAACTGGCGCTGTAGGCAAGCGCACCCTCAGCCGTCAGAGCTCCACTCGAACGCCCTGTCACCCAGGGTTTGCTGGCTTGGCGGCACCTTCAACCAAGTTTACTTTTGCAATACTTGCCGAATCGCCTCCGGATTCACCCCTTGCTAGCTTGATCAGGCAGCCACGGAAACGCTGCCAACCCATTGAGCCACAGGAGTGAACATGATGCGCAACATCGTCCTTTCCCATCTGCTGCTTCCGCTATTCGCAAGCCTGGCATTCTCCGCCACCGCGGCACCTGCTACAGCAACCGTCGATTCGGTGGTGCCAGTGGTTGCCACTGCTTCTTCCTCGGTAAAGCTGAACCTCAACACCGCCGACGCCGCGACCTTGCAAAAGGCGCTCAACGGCATTGGCAAGGCCAAGGCCGACGCCATCGTGATGTACCGCGACGAGCACGGGCCATTTGCGTCGGTGGATGAGTTGCTGGAAATCAAGGGCATTGGCAAGGCGTTGCTGGACCGCAACCGTGACCAACTGACCATCGAGTAAGCATGCGAGGCAGCCGGCCAGCCGCTAGGCGGTCGGCTGTGAGGGGAGGGCCAGCTTAGCGCTCTTGCGCATCCTTGGCATCGGCCTCGGCATTGCGCTCATGCACCTTCTTCAACTGCTCGTCGGTCAATGGCAGCTTTTTCGCCGTATCGCGCAGCAGCAGCAACCCGCCGACGATAGACCCGAGTGCGATGACAAGTATCAACCAGGCATACCAAGGCATCGAAATTCCTCCTGAGCGTGTATAGGACGCTGCTTGCATGGCATTCGAGCCGTGCTGGCAGGTGTTGGTTCCATTATAGGAGTCGCGCTCCGGCGGGCCAATTCTCATGACCTGCGGCCCCCAACCCGGCCCTACTTCGTTTACAATGCGCGCCGTTTACGACTTGCCAAGAGACCCTGCCCATGTCCGCCTGCCAGACGCCCCTGATCGTCGCCCTGGATTTCCCTACCCGTGACGCCGCCCTGAAGCTGGCCGACCAGCTCGACCCTGCCCTGTGCCGGGTCAAGGTGGGCAAGGAACTGTTCACCAGCAGCGCTGCGGGCATCGTCGAGACCTTGTGCAGCAAGGGCTTCGAAGTGTTCCTCGACCTCAAGTTCCACGATATCCCCAACACCACCGCCATGGCGGTCAAGGCCGCGGCCGAGATGGGTGTGTGGATGGTCAACGTGCATTGCTCCGGTGGCCTGCGCATGATGTCGGCTTGCCGTGAAGAGCTGGCCAAGCGCAGCGGCCCGCAGCCGTTGCTGATCGGCGTGACCGTGCTGACCAGCATGGAGCGCGAGGACCTGGCCGGTATCGGCCTGGATGTCGACCCGCAGGAGCAGGTGCTTCGCCTGGCGGCATTGGCGCAGAAGGCCGGCATGGACGGCCTGGTGTGCTCGGCGCTGGAAGCGCCGGCACTGAAGGCTGCGCATCCGTCGCTGCAACTGGTGACCCCGGGTATTCGCCCGGCTGGCAGTGCCCAGGATGACCAGCGCCGTATCCTGACCCCGCGTCAGGCGCTGGATGCTGGCTCCGATTACCTGGTGATCGGCCGTCCGATCAGCCAGGCGGCGGATCCGGCCCAGGCGCTGGCTGCCGTGGTGGCTGAAATCCGCGGTTGATTGGACAGCGGTGGGGCCGCTTTGCGGCCCATCGCTGGTAAGCCCGTTGCTACAGGCCCTCCGCGGCGATCAAACCTTCAGCACCAACTTGCCGAAATTCTCCCCGCTGAACAGCTTGAGCAGCGTCTCGGGGAAGGTCTCCAAACCCTCCACCACATCCTCCTTGCTCTTGACCTTGCCGCTGGCCAGCCAGCCGGCCATCTCTTGCGCGGCCTTGCCGTACTCCTTGACGTAGTCCATCACCACGAAGCCTTCCATGCGCGCGCGATTGACCAGCAGTGAAAGGTAGTTGGCCGGGCCCTTGACCGCCTCCTTGTTGTTGTACTGGCTGATGGCGCCACAGATCACCACCCGCGCCTTGAAGTTCAGGCGCGACAGCACCGCGTCGAGGATCTCGCCACCGACGTTGTCGAAGTACACATCCACGCCATTGGGGCATTCGCGCTTGAGCCCGGCGAGCAGGTCTTCGGCCTTGTAGTCGATGACCCCGTCGAAGCCCAGCTCATCCAGCAGGTACTGGCATTTCTGCGCGCCACCGGCAATGCCGACCACGCGGCAACCCTTGAGCTTGGCGATCTGCCCGGCAATGCTGCCAACCGCGCCGGCGGCGCCGGAGATCACCACGGTTTCGCCGGCCTTGGGCTGGCCGACGTCGAGCAGGGCGAAGTAGGCGGTCATGCCGGTCATGCCCAGTGCCGACAGGTAGCGCGGCAGGGGGGCCAGGCGCGGGTCGATCTTGTGCAGGCCCTGGGGTTCACCAGTGAAATAGTCCTGCACGCCCAGGGCGCCGCTGACATGGTCGCCGGGCTTGTAGTCCGGATGCCTGGAGCTGACCACCTCGCCGACGCCAAGGGCACGCATTACCTGGCCCAGGCCCACCGGGGGAATATACGACTTGCCTTCGTTCATCCAGCCGCGCATGGCCGGGTCCAGCGACAGGTAAAGGTTCTTCACCAGGACCTGGCCTTCGCCCGGCTCGCTGGCGGGCACCTGCTCGTAGGTGAAGTCGTCACGGCGCACGGCGCCGACCGGGCGCTTGGTCAGCAGGAAACGGCGGTTGGTGTTGGGCATGGCGAATTCTCCTGAACGAGTGTGAAGGGCTGATGATCGGCGGGTTGAATGGGGCGCGTCACGCAAGATCACCGCGAACGATAGTAGTCCAACCGTGCCCTTGATGATGCTGCCCAGCTCGATGGGGCCCTGACTAGACTCAGCCACGACTTCCCATCCTTTTGCAGGAGCCAGTGATGAGCATGACTTTCTCCGGCCAGGTCGCCCTGGTCACCGGCGGCGCGGCGGGTATCGGCCGGGCCACGGCCCAGGCGTTCGCCGCCGAGGGCCTGAAGGTGGTGGTCGCCGATCGCGATGCGGTGGGCGGCGAGGCCACCGTGGCGCTGATTCGCCAGGCTGGCGGCGAGGCGCTGTTCGTCGCCTGCGACGTGACTCAGGACCGCGAGGTGCGCCAGTTGCACGAGCAAGCCATCGCAGCTTATGGTCGGCTGGACTATGCCTTCAACAACGCCGGTATCGAGATCGAGCAGGGCCGGCTGGCCGATGGCAGCGAGGCCGAGTTCGACGCGATCATGGGCGTCAACGTCAAGGGGGTGTGGCTGTGCATGAAGTATCAGTTGCCCCTGCTGCTGGCCCAAGGTGGTGGCGCTATTGTCAACACCGCCTCGGTGGCTGGGTTGTCGGCGGCGCCGAAGATGAGCATTTACGCCGCTTCCAAGCATGCGGTGATCGGCCTGACCAAGTCGGCGGCCATCGAATATGCGAAGAAGGGCATCCGGGTCAACGCGGTGTGCCCGGCGGTGATCGATACCGACATGTTCCGCCGCGCCTACGAGGCCGATCCGCGCAAGGCCGAGTTCGCCGCGGCAATGCACCCGGTCGGGCGCATCGGCAAGGTCGAGGAGATCGCCAGCGCGGTGCTGTACCTGTGCAGCGATGGCGCGGCGTTCACCACCGGGCACAGCCTCACCGTCGACGGCGGTGCCCTGGCGATCTGAGGGGTGTCAGGCGGTGCGGGAGCGGGCATCTACCAGCGCGAGGGCCTTGGCCGATCTCGACAAGGCCAGAGCCACTGCCGCGCACCCTAGAACCAACAGACCGCCGAACACCATCAGCGCCATCCGTGCCCCCAGATGGTCGCTGAGCAGCCCGGTGAAGATCACCGGCAGGCTGAAGCCCAGGTAGGCCAGCAGGAAGAACCCGGCGCTGGCCCGGGTCTTCTCGCTGCCGGCCAACTGGTTCACCGCCGCCAGCCCGCCCAGGTAGATAAAACCGTAGCAGGCACTGCTGGCGGCGAACGCGCCCAGCAATACCCCGGCAAGGTTGCCGCGATCGGCGCCCCAGGCCAGCAGGGCATAGCTGCATGGCAGTATCAGCAGGCCGAGCAACGTTGCCCGGACGCTGGCCATGCGCCGCGCCAGGGGCTGGAACAGCAGCCCGCAACTGATCACGCAGAAGGTCGAGAACCCGGACCAGGCGCTCAGCCCGTGCTGGCGCAAAATTCCCGGCAGCAGGGCGATGACCAGGCCGACACAGGCCCAGGCCAGCAGGATCGCCAGGCCATAGGCCAGGCTGCCGGTGGGGTAGCAGGGCAGGCGCAGCATGGCGCCGCGTTGCGCCGGGCGCGGGTCGGGCAGGCGCGATACCAGCAGCAGGGCCAGGGCGGCCAGTGCCAGTTGCAGGTGGAAGCTGCCTGGGGTCAGGGTCGGGCCGGCCAGCAGGAACAGGCTGGTCAGCGCCGCGCCCAGGCCGAAGCCCAGCGAGGTGCTGGCGGTTACCCAGGTGGCGGCCTGGCCGCTGTCGCCAGGCGCCATCAACTCGCCCATGTAAGCGGTGGCGGTGGCCGAGGCCAGACCGGTGCCCAGGCCCAGGAACAGCCGCGCCACGCCCAGTGAGGTGAGGCTCGGCGACAACAGCATGATCAGGGTGGCGAGCATCGACAGGGCGAGGGCGGCCAGAATCAACGGCCGGCGCCCGATCCGGTCAGCCAGCCCGCCCAGGGCCAGCAGCACCGGCAACACGCCGAGCACATAGCCGGAGAAGGCCACGGCGGTGGCCGCGGCGCCGCGCCCGGAAAGCTCGGCGTAGGTGATGTACAACGGTGCCTGCAAGTTGACCGCGAGGGTGATCAGGCATAGGGCGAAAGCCAGCAGGGCTGGGGCGTGGCGACTGGGCATCGGGCATGTCCGTACGGTGGTTTCCATACAGGATCGGGCTTCACCCCAGGGCTCGCCAAGACACACTCCGTGCGCATTTATGCTTAACTGTTTGCCTGAAATCAGCGAACACTTGCCATGCACATCACCCTGGATCGTCAACTTTCCACACCGCTGGTCCAGCAACTGAGCGAACAGTTGCTGGCCTGGATCGAACAGCAGCGTCTGCGCCCTGGCACGCGTTTGCCGTCGATTCGCGCCCTGGCGCACAGCCAGGCGGTGAGCGCGTCCTGCGTCATCGAGGCCTACGACCGGCTGGTGGCCAGCGGCTGGTTGGAGGCACGGCATGGCGCCGGCTTCTTTGTCGCCGAACGCAAGGCGGGCGTGCAGCGCGATGCTGGCGAGTCCTGGGGCGAAGCCAGCGACGGTCGCTGGCGGCAGTTCCACGAAGGGCACGGTGATGTGCTCAAGCTCGGTTGCGGCTGGTTGCCGGTGGCCTGGCGCGCCGAGGCCGAGCTGGCCCAGGCGATCCGCCAGGTCAGCCGCGGCGCCGCCGAGGCGCTGTTCGACTATTGCCCGCCCCAGGGCCTGGCCAGCCTGCGCCTGCAATTGCACAAGGGCCTGGCGCGCCTGGACATGTGCGCCGAGCCTGAGCGCATCGTCACCACCCAGGGCGCCAGCCATGCCCTCGACCTACTGGTACGCACGTTGCTGGTGCCGGGCGACACCGTGCTGGTGGAGCGCCCCGGCTACTACAACCTCTACAACCTGTTGCGCCTGCATGGGGTGCGCATGCTCGAAGTGCCGCGTACCACCACCGGCCCGGACCTGGCGGTGCTCGAGCAGTTGCTGGCCGAGCACCGGCCACGCTGCCTGTTCATCAACAGCCTGTACCAGAACCCGACCGGCACCAGCCTAACCCCGAAAGTTGCCTACCGCCTGCTGGAGCTGGCCCGTGAGCACGACCTGCGGATCATCGAGGATGACCTGTACGCGGATTTCCAGGAGGGGCCGGCGACGCGCTTGAGTACCCTGGACAGCGAGCAGCGGGTGATCTACCTGGGCAGCTTGTCCAAGACCCTCAGCAGCTCGCTGCGGGTTGGCTACCTGGTGGCGGATCCGCCGCTGGTCGCTCGCTTGGCGGAGCTGAAGATGATCAGTGGCATTGGCACCTCGCGCTTTGCCGAGCAAGTGGTCGGGCAGATGCTCGCCAATGGCAGCTACCGCAAGAGCGTGCAGCGCCTGCGTTTGCGCCTTGGCCAGCACATGGCCAAGGTGCTTGGCCAACTGGAAGCCAGCGGCTGGGAGGTGTTCTGCGAACCCTTCGGTGGCATGTTCGTCTGGGCGCGGGTGCCCGGCCGTGATTTCGCCGAACTGGATGCCTTGGCGCTGGAGCACTCGGTCCTGTTGACCCCGGGCAGCGCTTTCGACCCGCAGGGGCGGGCCAGCGAGTGGCTGCGTATCAATGTCGCGTATGGGCAGGATGTGCGGGCCCAGGCGTTCTTCCAGCATGCAGGGCGACCTGTAGCGCGCTGAAAGCGACACCTTCATAGCCAAATGACACCATTGCGCCGTCCCCCTCTTGTGAGGGGCGTGCCGTGGTTGTCACTCTTGGCCCGTTGCGGGCAGGCGATTGTTCGCCGGGCAAAACCCAGGGGGATTGGCGATGACGGGCTCCAAGCAAGGTGTATTGGCCAACCTGGGCATGGCGCGCAAGCTCGGCCTGGGCTTTGCACTGGTGTTGTTGCTCACCCTGGTGGTGGCCGGCATCGGCGTGTACGCCCTGGCCAGCGTCGGCCAGCGCTTCGATGACCTGCGGCTGATGGCCCAGTTCAATATCGACCTGCTCAAGCTGCGCCAGCACGAGCAGGCCTTCGCCCTGCGTTCCGACCCCAAGCAGGCCGAGGCCCTGCGTAGCGGCTTGCAGGCCTTGATCGAGCGGGCCCGCGGCGTGCCCGCGTTGGCCTCGGCCGAAGCTGAGCTTGGCGGCTATGGCCAGGCCTTCGAGCAGTTCGTCCAGGCGCTGCAGGCCAAGGAGTTGGCCTTGGACATGGCCAGCTGGTCGGTGTCCAGCGTGGCCAACAACCTCGATGTGCTGCAGGCCGGCCTGGCCGACGATGGCACCTATACCCTCAAGCAGTCCCAGGGCCAGCAGGGCAGTGAATTCCTCGAGCAGGCCGGGCAGGTGGCGCAGGTTGCGCGGTTGATGTTGCAGGCCATGGATGAAGCGCGGGTGCGCCTGGAGCAGAGCCGCAAGGGCAGTGAGGCGCTGGCGCAAGGTCGTATCGCCCAGACCGTGGAAGCGGCCAGCCTGGTCGAGCAGCTCAAGGCGGCGGTGGCCGATGCCGGCTACCAGAGCGTGCTCGGCGAGGTGGCCGGGCATATCGGCAGTTTTTCCGAAAAGCTCGACGAGTACACCGACCTGCTCGGCCAGGAGCAGGGGATCAAGAACCAGTTGCAGGCCCGGGCTGAACAGGTCACGGCGCGGGTCGACCAGGCCTATGCCACCCAGGAGCAGGCCATGCAGGCTGAGTTGGCGCGCAACGCCCTGGCCATTGCCATTGCCGCCGTGCTGGCGCTGCTGGTGGGTGTGCTCGCGGCCTGGCTGATTACCCGTGCCGTGGTTGCGCCGTTGCGGCGGGTGATTAGCCAGGCCCGGCGCATTGCCGCCGGCGAGCTGGCGATGCAGGCCCAGGCAGCGCGCGGCGACGAAGTCGGCCAATTGCAGCTGGCCATGCAGCAGATGGCCGAGGGTTTGTCGGGCATCGTCAGTGGCCTGCAACAGGGCATCGAGCAACTGGCGGGCAGCGCCCAGGCGCTGTCGGTGGTGACCGAGCAGACCAACCGCGAGGTCGGCAGCCAGAAGGACGAAACCGAACAGGTGGCCACTGCCATGCAGCAGATGACCGCCACGGTCCACGATGTCGCGCGTAATGCCGAGCAGGCGGCGCAAGCGGCCCAGGCCGCCGATGAGCGGGTCGAGGCCGGGCAGCAGGTGGTGCGCCAGGGCATGCGGCGCATCGAGCAACTGGCGGCGGCGGCCGAGACCGCCAGCAGCGGTATCGACAGCCTCAGCGCCGAGATTCATACCATTGGCGATGTGCTCGAGGTGATCAAGAGCGTGGCCGAACAGACCAACCTGCTGGCGCTCAATGCGGCCATCGAGGCGGCGCGCGCCGGCGAGCAGGGGCGGGGCTTCGCCGTGGTCGCCGACGAGGTGCGCGCCCTGGCCCGGCGTACCCGCCAATCCACCGAGCAGATCGAACGCCTGGTCGCCAGCTTGCGTGGCAATGCCCAGGCGTCGGTACAACAGATTCGTGGCAGTACCGAACTGGTGCGCCTGGCGGTGGCGGATGCGCTGCAGACCGAAAGCGCGCTGGGCGGCATTGCCGCGGCGGTGTCGTTGATCCAGCAGATGAACCAGCAGATCGCCGCGGCGGCCGAGCAGCAAAGCTCGGTGGCCGAGCAGATCAGCCGCAGCGTCACGCAGATTCGTGGCAGTGCCGATCAGGCGGCGCTGGCGATGGAGGGCAACGCCCGCTCAAGTATCGAGCTGGCGCAGGTGGGCGTCGACCTCAAGCGCATGGTTGGACATTTCAGGCTGTAATGGCCCCTGTAGGAGCGGCCTTGTGTCGCGAAAGGGCTGCGAAGCGGCCCCGGCGATCTACGCGGCGCAGCTGAAATCTGGGGCCGCTACGCGCCCCATCGCGACACAAGGCCGCTCCTACAAGGGCGGGCTTCAGCCCTTGCGCGGGCTGAGGATCAGCAAGGTCAGCACCCCAGCGACGATGCCCCAGAACGCCGAGCCGATCGAGAACAGGGTGAGCCCCGACGCCGTGACCATGAAGGTGATCAGCGCCGCCTCGCGCTCGCGGGCTTCGCCCATTGCCACGCTCAGGCCGTTCATGATCGAGCCGAACAGCGCCAGCGCGGCGATCGACAGCACCAACTCCTTGGGCAGGGCGCCGAACAGCGCCGCCAGGGTGGCGCCAAAGGTGCCGGCGATGCCATAGAAGATCCCGCACCACACCGCCGCGGTATAGCGCTTGGCCGGATCTTCATGGGCATGCGGCCCGGTGCAGATCGCCGCGCTGATCGCCGCCAGGTTGACCCCGTGCGAACCGAACGGCGCCAGCAGCAGCGAGGCGAAGCCGGTGGCCGAGATCAGCGGCGAGGCCGGTACCTGGTAGCCATCGGCGCGCAGTACGGCGACCCCTGGCATGTTCTGCGAGGTCATGGCCACCACGAACAGCGGGATGCCGATGCTGATGGTCGCCGCCAGCGAGAAGCTCGGCGTGGTCCACACCGGGGTGGCCACCTCGAGCTGGAAACCGCTGAAGTCCAGCAGCCCCAGGGCGCCGGACAGCGCGGTGCCGACCAGCAGCGCGGCGAGCACGCAGTAGCGCGGCGACAGGCGCTTGACCAGTAGGTAGCAGAAGAACATGCCCAGCACCAGCAGCGTGCGGTGCTGGGCGGCGACGAAGATCTCGCTGCCGATCTTGAACAGGATGCCGGCCAGCAAGGCCGAGGCCAGCGAAGCGGGAATGCGTCGCACCAGGCGCTCGAAGCTACCGGTCAGGCCGCAGATCAGCACCAGCACGGCGCAGGTGATGTAGGCGCCGATCGCCTCGCCGTAGCTCACCCCGCCCAGGCTGGTGATCAGCAGCGCAGCGCCAGGGGTCGACCAGGCCACGGTGATCGGCGTGCGATAGCGCAGCGACAGGCCGATGCTGCACACTGCCATGCCGATCGACAGGGCCCAGATCCACGAAGAGATCTGCGCGTTGGTCAGGCCCGCGGCCTGGCCGGCCTGGAACATCAGCACCAGCGAGCTGGTATAGCCGGTGAGCATGGCGATGAAGCCAGCGACGATCGCCGACGGGGAGCTGTCCGCCAGCGGCCGCAGGCGCGCGGAGGTAGCATCGGTCATGGGGCATTCCTTGTTGTGGATGTAAGCAATTTTTGCAGGCTACCGCGGGCCGGGCTGACCGCTGCCATACAGCAACCATTGCATTTAGCCGTACAGTCGCCAACTATTGGCCATTACTACGCAACTGCGTGAACAGGGGAGGGGCGATGTACAAGGTCTATGGGGATTACCAATCGGGCAACTGCTACAAGGTCAAGCTGATGCTGAGCCTGCTGGGCCGCCCCTATGAATGGCACCCGGTGGATATTCTCAAGGGTGAAACCGAAACCCCTGAGTTCCTGGCCATGAACCCCAACGGCAAGGTGCCGGTGCTCAAGCTCGAGGACGGCACCTGCCTGTGGGAGTCCAACGCGATTCTCAACTTCCTCGCCGATGGAAGCGAGTTCCTGCCCAGCGAGCCACGCTTGCGCACCCAGGTGTTGCAGTGGCAGTTCTTCGAGCAGTACAGCCATGAGCCTTACATCGCCGTGGCGCGCTTCATCCAGTTCTACCTGGGGCTGCCGCAAGACCGGCTGGAGGAGTACCGCAAGCTGCACAAGGGCGGCTACAAGGCACTCAAGGTGATGAACAGGCAGCTGGAAATGACCCCGTACCTGGTGGGCGAGCAGTACTCGATCGCCGACGTGGCGTTGTATGCCTACACCCACGTGGCGCAGCAGGGGGGCTTTGACCTGAGCGAATATCCGGCGGTGAGAGCCTGGCTGGCACGGGTGGCCAGCCATCCACGGCATGTGCCGATGGTGGATTGACCGGCCCCTCGATGGCGATCTGTCAGACCGCCGCGAAGCGTTTGTCCAGATAGGCAATGATGTCCTTGGACTCGTACATCCAGGTCACCTTGCCTTCTTCCTCGATACGCAAGCACGGCACCTTCACCCGGCCGCCGCCTTCGAGCAGCGCCTGGCGGTGCTGCGCGTCGTTCTTCGCATCGCGCAATGCCACCGGCACGTTCAGGCGGTGCAGGGCGCGGCGGGTCTTGACGCAGAACGGGCAGGCATGGAACTGGTACAGCGCCAAGCCCTTGGCCTGCTGTTCCACACTGGCCTGGGCCGCGGCGTCGCGCTTTTTCTTGGCCGGGCGGCTGACCCAGTCACCGAACACGATGAGCTGGCCGAGGCCGACCCGCAGGGCTTTGACGATCATGCTTGACTCCTGAAATGAAAAAGCCGGCCACAAGGGGCCGGCTCGAATCCTGTGCCGATCACTTGATCAGGCTGAGGAACTCGCTGCGGGTGGCGGCGTTGTCGCGGAACTCGCCGAGCATCACCGAGGTGAGCATGGTCGAGTTCTGTTTTTCGACGCCGCGCATCATCATGCACATGTGCTTGGCCTCGATCACCACCGCCACGCCAGCTGCACCGGTCACCTGCTGCACGGCCTCGGCGATCTGGCGGCTGAGGTTTTCCTGGATCTGCAGGCGGCGGGCGAACATGTCGACGATCCGCGCGACCTTCGACAGGCCCAGTACCTTGCCCTTGGGCAGGTAGGCCACATGGGCCTTGCCGATGAACGGCAGCATGTGATGTTCGCACATCGAATACAGCTCGATATCCCGGACCAGCACCATTTCGCTGTTGTCGGAGGTGAACAACGCGCCGTTGGTCACTTCTTCCAGGGTTTGCTCGTAACCGCGGCAAAGGTATTTCATGGCCTTCGCGGCCCGCTTGGGCGTGTCGAGCAGGCCCTCGCGGGTGACGTCCTCGCCCAGTTGGCTGAGGATCGCGGTGTAGTTCTGTTCCAGGGACATGGATCTACCTGTGGAAAATTTCGCAAAGACGAAGGGTACGGCGGCGGCGGCGGCGCTGCAAGCGCGATGTCACTCGTCGCGGCCTTCGAGCATGGTTCGCTTGAGCATCACGTACACCGCGCCGGTGCCGCCGTGGCGGGCCTGGCACGAGGCGAAGCCGAGCACCTGCGGGTGCTGGCGCAGCCAGGTGTTGACGTGGCTCTTGATCATCGGGCGCTTGCCGTCCAGGCGCGCGGCCTTGCCGTGGGTGACGCGCACGCAGCGCACTTCCAGCTTGGTCGCTTCGGCGATGAAGGCCCACAGCGTCTCGCGGGCCTTCTCGACGCTCATGCCGTGCAGGTCGAGGCTGCCCTCGAAGGCGATCTGGCCGAGCTTGAGCTTGCGCAGCTGGGTTTCCTGCACGCCGTCACGCCGCCACATCAGCTCATCCTCGGCGCCGACGTCGATGACGAACTGGTCGGACAGGCCGTCAATCACCAGCGTCTGGTCGCTGCGGATGGTCGCCGCCTGGCGCAGGCCTGCCAGTTGCTTGCGGTCGGCCTTGGGTTTGCCGACTTCGGCGCGATCGTGCTTGATCGGCTTGACGCCCTGCACTTGGCTGCGGAAGAGGGAAAAGTCGTCGTCTTGCATGGTGCCTCCACGTGGGCGGCGTAGTTTACGCGACTGTGCGTGGGAGTGAAGCCCTGAGCTGCGCGCGGTTATGTGTAGGAGCGGCCTTGCGCCGCGAAAGGGTCGCAACGCGGCCCCGGCGATCTATGCATCGCAGGGGCCGCGTTGCGACCCTTTCGCGGCGCAAGGCCGCTCCTACACGGGGATGTGTGAATCTGTCAGTCGTGCTTTTTCATCAGGTGCGGCGACAGGTTCAGTTCGCGGCCACGACGCAGGCGGATACGGCTGCGCCGCCACAGGCGCACGCCGAAGTACAGCAGGGCCAGCCCGATGACGGTCAGTGTCGCCGACAAGGGACGGTTGGCGTTGAGTTCGGCCAGGGCGGCGTAGTTGCCCAGCAAGCCGGCGAAGCCGGCCATGGCCAGCAGGATGCCCAGGGTGGCCAGCAGTACCGAGAGTGCCGCGGCGATGCGCGCGCCCCAGTTGCTCGGCTCGCGCTGGCGCAGGCGCTTGGCATCGAAACTGCCTTTGAGCTTCATTCGAATTCCTCGGGATCGGGTAGTGCTGATCCGGATTTCGACCTGCGGGTCACCTTGGGGTTCCGCCCGTCCGCCGGGCGGTCGTGGTTCAGACCAGGCTGGCGGTGGGGGCGACGCAGGCGAAGTTGTCGGCCATCACGGCCATTTCGCACTGGTGGATCTGCGCGGCGGGGATCACGCTGTCCTTGAACGCCAGGTCACGGGTCGCCGAGGCATCCTCGACCAGGGTGCAGCGATAACCATAGTCCTTGGCGCGGCGCACGGTGGTGCTGACGCTGGAGTGGCTCATGAAGCCGCAGACGATCAGGTCCAACGGGCCGAAGGCCTGCAGCGTCTCGTGCAGCTTGGTGTTCTTGAAAGCATTGGGCATGCGCTTTTCGATGACGGTTTCGCCTTCGCGTGGCTCCAGGCCCGGGATGAACTCACCCGCCGGGCCCTGCGGGTCGAAGCGACCGCCGACGGTGCCGAGGTGGCGGACATGGATGATCGGGCGGCCAGCCTTGCGGGCGGCGTCGAGCAACCTGGCAATGTTCGCCACGGCCTCGTCCATGCCCGACAGCGCCAGCGGACCGCTCAGGTACTCCTTCTGCGCATCGATGACGATCAGGCTGGCTTGGCTCAGCTTGGCCGGCGGGTAGTCGCGGCCAGTGAGGCGGAACATCGTGGTTGGAACGGACATCAAGGGCTCCTTGGGTAGGGCTTTTGTCTACCTATTCTCCCTTGCCTTGGCGCCAATGTGAATGGTTGACATTGCAGGCGGCATGGTTACTGGCTTGTGGCTATCCATTCGGCTATCGCAGGGAACATTTGTGCGGTGCGGGCTGTTAGACTTTTGTCCTGTCTGAAAAGGAGTACCCCGTGATCACATCCCGCCTGCGCACCCTGCGCGACCACATCCGCTGGGCGGTCAGCCGCTTCCATGAGCACGAGCTGTTCTTTGGCCACGGTGCCGACAATGCCTGGGACGAGGCGCGCCTGCTGGTGCTCGGCGCCGTGCACCTGCCTTGGGAAGTGGCCGACAGCTACCTGGACTGCGCGCTCGAGGATGACGAGCGGGTGCGCCTGCAGCACTTGCTCAAGCGCCGCATCGAGGAACGCGTGCCCACCGCCTACCTGCTGGGCGAGGCGTGGTTCTGCGGCATGTCGTTCATCGTCGACGAGCGCGTGCTGGTACCGCGCTCGCCGATTGGCGAGCTGATCGAGAAGCGCTTCGAGCCGTGGCTGGCCGCCGAGCCTGCGCGCATCCTCGACCTGTGCACCGGCTCTGGCTGCATCGGTATCGTCGCCGCCGACGTGTTCCAGGAGGCCGAGGTGGTGTTGGCCGACCTGTCGTTCGACGCGCTGGAGGTGGCGAATCAGAACATCGAGCGCCATGGCCTCGATGAGCGGGTCTACACCGTGCAGGGCGATGGCTTCGGCGGGTTGCCGGGGCAGCGTTTCGATCTGATCCTGTCCAACCCGCCGTATGTCGATGCCGAGGATTTCGGCGACATGCCGGCCGAGTACCACCACGAACCCGAGCTGGGCCTGGCCTGTGGCAACGATGGCCTGGACCTGGTGCGGCGCATGCTCGCCGAGGCGGCCGACCACCTGACCGACAAGGGCTTGATGATCGTCGAGGTAGGCAACAGCCAGGTGCATGTGGCGTCGCTGTACCCAGAGGTGGACTTCACCTGGCTGGAGTTCGAGCGCGGCGGGCACGGCGTGTTCATGCTGACCGCCGAGCAGTGCCGGCAGCATCAGGAGCTGTTCAAGGCGCGGGTCTGACGGATTCACGCCGTTCCCCTGTAGGAGCGGCCTCGTGTCGCCAAAGGGCTGCGTAGCAACCCCAGGACGACAGTATTGACGCAAAGATCGCTGGGGCCGCTTTGCGGCCCTTTCGCGGCGCGAGGCCGCTCCTGCAGGGATCGCGTAGGGTGGGTCAGCGGGTCGCGATCCAGATCAGCAAGCCTGCCTGGAATACCGCAAACGCCACCAGGCAGGTGATGGTGAAGCGCAGCCCGCTGTCCTCACGGCGGTACTTGGCTACCCGCTCGTCACGCTCGCGCAACTGGGCTTCCTTCTCCGCCAGGTTCTGCTCGGCCTGTTGCAGCATGCCGGCCGCCTCGAGGATATCGACGCGCTGGACCTTCTCGGTATTCCAGCCACCTTTGAGCTGGCCCGCCGGCGTCTCCACCACGCGGCCCTTGAGCAGCTGGCCATCGGTGTATTCCACTGGCAGGCCGATGCTGGCCAGCACATGGTCGCGGCGCAGGCGGGTGTCTTCGTTCAGGGCATCCTTGTTCGGCAGGCTCATGCCTTCGACCTGATAGTGCGAGCAACGCTGCTGCAGCCATTGCACCGCCTGGCCCAGCAGGTAGCGGCCGACCCCGCGGTTGAGCGGTTCGAGCTGCAGGCCGGCGGAATCGCCGATGCGCACCAGGCGCTGCTCGTGATCGACCCGTACATCCAGCTGATTCTGCTCCTTGCGGGTCTTCTGTCCGGGCAGGCGGATTTCCATGCGCAGCAGGCTGTGGGCCTTGTCATGGCGCTCGGCATAGCCGAACTGGACGAAACGCAACGGGCGCGCGCCACTGTTGCGGTCGGTGGGCTGCGGGGCCAGGCGCAACAGCTGGAAGTGCTCGGCGGCAAGGTCCGCCCAGGGCAGGGGCGCGCTTTCTGGCGTTTGTTCTTCAGTCGCCTCGGCGGCGGGGGCATCGGTCATCAGGGGTTTCCTCAGGTGCACGGCGGCTGATCGATCGCCGTGGCACGCCCGCGATCATCGCCTTGTTGTCCGCGTTATCGGCAGAGGCCGCCAAGACCTGAGCCTGGTCGTCACGTCGCAGGCAATCCGCGGATGAAGGCCACCATCCGTTCCCCCAGTTCTCGCGCCAGTGGCAGTTCGGGATTGCGGTAGCTGTCGCGCTGCTGGTGCATGTCCCTGGGGCTGATGCGTAGCATGTGGTTCATGCCGTCGATCAAGGCCAGTTCGGCATCGGGTTTGGCCGCCTTGAGCCGCTCGGCGTCAGCCACGTCCACCTGCACGTCGTTGCGCCCCTGGATGATCAGGGCCGGCACCTTGAGGCGGGCGAAGGCCGCTGCCGGGTCCTGGCGCAGCAGCGAGATCAGATAGGGCTGCACGCTGGGGCGGAACACCTGGCGCAGCGGCGCGGGCACGTCGAGGCTGGTCTGCCCGGCTTGCAGGCGGTCGATCAGCGCCACCCCCGCGCCCAGTTGCGCCGGGGGCAGGCGCTGGGCCAGCTGCTCGCGCAGCACATCGGCCACCGGACGGCCGCTGCCGGCCAAGGTGATCACGGCGCTCGCGCCGGCCTGCTCGGCGGCCAGGCTGGCGATCAGCGCGCCTTCGCTGTGGCCGACCAGGATCAGCCGGCCAAAGCGCGGGTCGTGGCGCAGCGCCTGCCCCCAGGCCACCACGTCGGCGACATAGCCTTCGACGCTGAGGTCGCGCTCATCGGGGCTGGCCGGCTGGCTGGCGGCCACGCCGCGCTTGTCGTAGCGCACGCTGGCGATATGCTCGCCGGCCAGTAGCAGGGCCAGGCGCTTGAGGTTATCGATGCGCCCGCTAGCCGGGTTGTTGCCGTCGCGGTCGGTGGGGCCGGAGCCGGCGATGATCAGTACCACCGGTGGCGGGGTGGCCTGCTGCGGTAGCAGCAGGCTGCCGTGCAGCACGCCGTGGCCGGTGTCCAGGTCGATGGGGCGTTGCAGCACG
The DNA here is from genome assembly GCF_004519305.1 of Pseudomonas sp. RIT623. Classification (GTDB taxonomy): domain Bacteria; phylum Pseudomonadota; class Gammaproteobacteria; order Pseudomonadales; family Pseudomonadaceae; genus Aquipseudomonas. Next base: position 18,079 of record NZ_SOZA01000045.1, read on the forward strand.
GTCGGGGCAGCGGCATGGGCGAGGTGGGCGCAGAACAGCAGGAGCAGGGCGACGAGGCGCGACTTCATGGATGGGGCACTACCTGGGAAGTTGCTGCTTCGACCTTGCGCCCTGCTGAAGGTTCTCGACCTTGAACCCGGGCGCCCTCGTGGGCGCGCGCTGGCCCCGCGATAAGGCCGGTACAGGCAACCACAGCCCCGTGGTTTTCCGTATACTGGCGCTTTCGTTCACCTCAGGCTGATTCGCGGAGCGTCCATGTCCGGCAATACCTACGGCAAGCTGTTCACTGTCACCACCGCTGGCGAAAGCCATGGGCCGGCGTTGGTCGCCATTGTCGACGGCTGCCCGCCCGGCCTGGACATTTCCCTGGCCGACCTGCAGCACGACCTCGACCGGCGCAAGCCGGGCACCAGCCGGCACACCACCCAGCGCCAGGAGCCGGATGAAGTGGAAATCCTTTCCGGGGTGTTCGAAGGGCGCACCACCGGCTGCTCGATCGGCCTGCTGATTCGCAACACCGACCAGAAGTCCAAGGACTATTCGGCGATCAAGGACCTGTTCCGCCCGGCCCACGCCGACTACACCTACCACCACAAGTACGGCATCCGCGACTACCGTGGCGGTGGCCGCAGCTCGGCGCGGGAAACCGCCATGCGCGTGGCCGCCGGCGCCATCGCCAAGAAATACCTGGCCACCCAGGGCATTCGCGTGCGTGGCTACATGAGCCAGCTCGGCCCGATCGAGATCCCGTTCAAGAGCTGGGATTCGGTGGAGGACAATGCCTTCTTCAGCCCCGACCCGAGCAAGGTGCCGGAGTTGGAGGCCTACATGGACCAGCTGCGCCGCGACCAGGACTCGGTCGGGGCGAAGATCACCGTGGTCGCCGAAGGCGTGATGCCGGGCCTGGGCGAGCCGATCTTCGACCGCCTCGACGCCGAGCTTGCCCACGCGCTGATGAGCATCAACGCGGTCAAGGGCGTGGAGATCGGCGCCGGTTTCGCCAGCGTCGCCCAGCGCGGCACCGAGCACCGTGACGAGCTGACCCCAGACGGTTTCCTCAGCAACAATGCCGGCGGCATCCTCGGCGGCATCTCTTCGGGCCAGCCGATCGTCGCCCACCTGGCGCTCAAGCCGACCTCGAGCATCACCACCCCGGGCCGCTCGATCGACGTCGACGGCAACCCGGTCGAGGTCATCACCAAGGGCCGTCACGACCCGTGCGTGGGCATCCGCGCCACGCCGATCGCCGAGGCGATGATGGCCATCGTGCTGATGGACCACCTGCTGCGTCACCGGGCGCAGAATGCCGACGTGAGGGTCAACACCCCGGTGCTGGGCCAGCTCTGACAGTCCCGGCCCCAACGCGGGGCAAGCCCGCTCCCACGAATTCCAGCGTGGGGAGCGGGCTTGCCCCGCGATAGGGCCGGAAGCCTCTGAACGGACTTCCCAATGCCTCCAATCCCCTACTGGCGCCTCTCCAGCTTCTACCTGTTCTACTTCGCCCTGCTCGGTTCCACCGCGCCGTTCCTGGCGCTGTACTTCGACCACCTGGGTTTCTCCCCGGCGCGCATCGGCGAACTGGTGGCCATCCCCATGTTGATGCGCTGCGTGGCGCCCAATCTGTGGGGCTGGCTGGGTGACCGTAGCGGCCAGCGCCTGCTTATTGTGCGCTTGGGCGCGCTGGCGACCCTGGCGACCTTCTCGTTGATCTTCTTCGGCAAGAGCTACGCCTGGCTGGCCCTGGTGATGGCCTTGCATGCGTTCTTCTGGCATGCGGTGCTGCCGCAGTTCGAGGTTATCACCCTGGCCCACCTGCACGGCCAGACCGCCCGCTACAGCCAGGTGCGGTTGTGGGGCTCGATCGGCTTCATTCTCGCCGTGGTCGGCCTGGGGCGGTTGTTCGAATGGCTGAGCCTGGACATCTACCCGGTGGCCCTGGTGACCATCATGGCCGGGATCATCGTCGCCAGCCTGTGGGTGCCCAACGCGCAGCCAGCGGAGCACGCCGAACGGCGCTCAGTCGGGGGTTTTCTCAAGCAGGTACGGGCGCCTGGGGTGTTGGCGTTCTATGCCTGCGTGGCGCTGATGCAACTGAGCCACGGGCCGTACTACACCTTCCTCACCCTGCACCTGGAACACCTGGGCTACAGCCGTGGCGCCATCGGCCTGCTGTGGGCGCTGGGGGTGGTGGCCGAGGTGCTGGTGTTCCTGGCCATGAGCCGAATCTTCGCGCGCTTCTCGGTGCGTCGGGTGCTGCTGGCGAGTTTCCTGCTGGCCGCGCTGCGCTGGCTGCTGCTGGGCAACCTGGCCGATGTGCCGGCGCTGCTGGTGTTCGCCCAGGTGCTGCACGCGGCTACCTTTGGTTGTTTCCACGCCGCCAGCATCGCCTTCGTCCAGGCCAGCTTCGGCGCCCGCCAGCAAGGCCAGGGCCAGGCGCTGTACGCGGCGTTGTCGGGTACTGGCGGCGCGCTGGGCGCGCTGTACTCGGGCTACAGCTGGAAACTGCTGGGTCCGCACTTCACCTTTGGTATGGCCAGCGTCGCGGCGCTGGCTGCAGCCGTTATCATTGCCCTTTGTCTTGAAGAAAGCAGGAAACACCCCTGATGAGCATCCTCAGCGTATTCGATCCCTCCAGCCCGGACCTGCCGCACAAGGTGCTGACCCACCACGAGGACATCGCCGCGACCCTGGCCGAGCAGGGCGTGCGCTTCGGTCGTTGGCAGCCCGGCGTGCGCCTGCGCCCAGGCAGCAGCACCCAGGAAGTGCTGGACGCCTGCCGCGAACCATTGGACCGCTTGATGACCGAGCATGGCAGTGCCAGCTTCGCCGTGTTCAGCCGTGACGGCCAGGCACCGGGCCAGGCCGACCTGCGCGACGAGCATGTGCATGACAGCGAGGAGGTGTTCGCGATGATAAGCGGTCGAGCCCAGCTCAGCTTGCGCCTGGGCGGCTTCGTCTACGCGGTGCTGTGCGAGAAGGATGACCTGCTGGTGGTGCCCGCCGCTACCCGCCGCTGGCTGGACATGGGCGACACCCCGTTCTGCCTGGCGCTGCGCCTGTTCGCCAGCGAAGCCGGCGCGCAGCCACGCTTTACCGGTGATGCCGGGGCCCGGCGGTTCCTGGGGCTTGATGAGCTCTGAGGGAAATGGCTCGCGGGGCGCTCCTGCGCCACTCAGTCCCTTGGTGGCCGGGGAGCGCCCCGCGAAGGGGTGCCGCGATCAACGATAGGTTGGCAGGGCGAAGCGCTGCTGGCTTTGCAGCCGCGAGATCACGGGCAGTTCGCTGGCTTGTTCGGCCAAGTCGCGGCGAATGGCACTGATGGCCCAGGACAGCTGTTCGGCACTGTGCAGTTGTGCGTACGACAGCACGCGGCGGGTCACCACGCCGTCGGCGGCGCGCAGGGTCAGCAGGACGCCGCCGTCCGGGCGGGATTGGGTGGCGACCTGGTAGGCGGCGAACACCGAGGCGAATTTTTCCTGGATGAGGTCCATATCAACTCCTGACTGTTGTGTGGGCAGACGTGAGTTGAATATTGCAGTGACCATGCCAGCTTTTTAATTGTAAAAAAATCCTTATAAATCAATGTGTTGTGATTGATTTAGGATTGTTCGTCATTGCATTGTGCATGGTCGTGCATTTTGCACAGTGCAATTTGCACGGTGATAGGCTGGCTCTGTTCGCCCCATAGAATCTGAACCTTTGACCCGTGGCGGCTGCCTGACGAACACTAGGGCCCACGCCATTACCAGGAGGTTCCCGATGTCCGACCAACAGCCCAGCGCCATGACCGCCGAGGAAACCGCCGCCTTCGCCGAGGAGGTTTTCGAGCGCGCCCGCCGCGGTGACGCGCCAATGCTTGCGCGTCTGCTCGCCAGTGGCCTGCCCGCCGACCTGCGCAATCACAAGGGCGATACCTTGTTGATGCTGGCCAGCTACCACGGCCATCATGATGCCGTGCGCGTGCTGCTCGAACAGGGCGCCGATCCGCTGATCGCCAACGACAACGGCCAACTGCCCATCGCCGGCGCGGCGTTCAAGGGTGACCTGGCGATGATCCAGTTGCTGCGCGAGCACGGTGTGCCGGTGGATGCCGCCGCCGCTGATGGCCGCACGGCCTTGATGCTGGCGGCGATGTTCAATCGCCTGGCGATCATCGACTACCTGCTGGCCCAGGGCGCCGACCCGGCGCATCGCGACGCCGCTGGCGCCACCGCGCTGATGGCGGCCCGCACCATGGGCGCGCTAGACGCCGCCAAGCGCCTCGAGACGCAGGCCAGCTAACCGTTCGGGGGCGTTTGCGGCTATCCTTGGCGCCTTTTACGCCAATGCGCAGGGCCCCCAAATGAAAGACCAGTTGCTCGAATTCATCCGCCTTGTCGGTGCTGGCTGCATGCGCGAGGAAGACATCGAGCGCATTGCCGCTGAAGCCGCCCAGGCCTACGCCGACCCCGCCGCCTTCCTGGCCGCCAACCCCGACATCAATTACGACGACAGCTTCCCGTTTTCCCTGGGGGAGTGGGTGGTGGTCGGCAGCCTGCCGGACACCGTGCTGTTCCAGGCCGACAGCTACCAGGATCTGTTCCAGCAGATCAGCGACTCGTTCGACAAGAGCGTGCCGTTCACCCTCAAGCCCAAGCAGTTGGCGCGCACCGAGGCGCTGACCGCGCTGAACCGCATCCAGGTGCAAATGGGCGCGCTGAACAAGGAGGCTGGCGGCTATGTGCTGCTGAACTTCAGCCAGTTGCTCGACGATGAGTTGCAGATGGTGATGGTCGGCCAGCACGATCTGGCCCGGGTGCTGGAGCTGGGGGCGGTGCTGGGGATCAAGGTGGAGCCGGCGCTGGAAGCCCTGAAGGTGGCGCTGCACGTCTAAGCAACGTTCTGTAGGCGTCAGCCTTGCTGGCGAAGCAAGCAACGCGGTGCATGGCACCGGCAAGCCGGCTCCTACAACGGTTACGGCCTGCAATACCTGTAGGAGCCAGCTTGCTGGCGAAGCAAGCGACACGGTGCATGGCACCGGCAACGCCGGTGTTCGCCGGCAAGCCGGCTCCTACAACGGTCACGGCCTGCAATACCGGTAGGAGCCAGCTTGCTGGCGAAGCAAGCGACACGGTGCATGGCACCGGCAACGCCGGTGTTCGCCGGCAAGCCGGCTCCTACAACGGTTACGGCCTGCAATACCTGTAGGAGCCAGCCTTGCTGGCGAAGCAGGCGACACGGTGCATGGCACCGGCTCCTACGGTATGTGTGGGTAGCCCCGGGCGGCGTTGCCGTCATTGCCTGGATAGCGCTCAACCCAACGCCGTATCGAGGAACATCATCACCGCGAACCCGCCCATGAGCCCAAGGGTCGCCGCAGTCTGGTGGCCGTTGCGGTGAGTCTCCGGAATTACCTCGTGGGACACCACGAAGATCATCGCCCCCGCCGCCAGGCCCATGCTGACCGGGTAGGCCAAGGCAAAGCCGGTGGAAATCCCCAGGCCGATCACCGCCCCCAGCGGTTCCATCAGGCCCGAGCCAATCGCCACCAGTGCCGCCTTGAAGTTCGACAGCCCGGTGGCTCGCAGGGCCAGGGCCACGGCCAGGCCTTCGGGGATGTCCTGGATGGCAATGGCGCTGGTCAGCGGCAAGCCGATATTCATGTCGCCATTGGCGAAGCTCACGCCGATGGCCATGCCTTCCGGCAGGTTGTGCAGGGTGATGGCCAGCACGAACAACCAGACCCGGCTCAGGCGCTCGGCCTCTGGGCCGCAAGGGCCGGTGCTTTCATGCTCGTGGGGGGTGAAACGGTCGAGGCCGAGCATCAGCAGCACACCCAGGCCCATGCCCAGCACCACGGTGAAAGCCGCCGCCGGGCCATTGCCGGTGATTGCACGGGCGGCGTCCAGGCCCGGCAGAATCAGCGAAAACGAACTGGCGGCGAGCATCATGCCGGCGGCAAAGCCGAGCATCACGTCCTGGGTGCGGGCGTTGACATCGCGCAGGATCACCGCCAGCACCGCGCCCAGCGCCGTGGCGCCGAAGCCGGACAGGCCGCCGAGCAGGGCCAGGTGCAGGTTATCGGCGTGGTCGCCGTTGACCGCGTTCCAGAGACTCGCCAGCAACAGGGCGATGATCGCCAGCAGGCTCAGGGCCAGGCCGGCACTGAGCCAGGGAGTGCTCAGCGCCTGTTGGCGCCAGGCGCTGAGCAGGGACGGGGGAGCGGGGCTATGGGCGTGAGCAGGGGACATGCGTACCTCGAAACAATGAATGACAGCAGTCTAGACAGTGACCTGCCCAGCTGGCCAAGGATTCCCTTCTATCGCCGCCATAGGCGGCTATGCTGTGCACCAGGCACATCGCACGGGAGCAGCGATATGGGTTCTACCTTCAATAGCCTGGTCGGGCTGATCATTCTGGCCCTGGACATCTGGGCGATCCTCAACGTGCTCAAGAGCAGTGCCGAGGTGGGCATCAAGGTGCTGTGGATCTTGTTGATCGTCCTGTTGCCGGTGTTGGGGCTGATCATCTGGGCCATCGCCGGACCACGGGGCAATGTGCGTATCTGAGGCCTAACTTTGTAAGGACAGGCTGCTCTCGACAAAATTTTCACACTCGATTTTTGAAAATCCGCGCCGCACAATGCGGCCTTGGTTGGACGGTCGCACCTCAGGCTGCAGGCGACTCTCGCCTTCCCGCAAACCGCAATCCTAGGATCTCTCCATTCATGGCTAACACGGACGCCTTGAAGCAACAGGGTGCGCGAGGCTCGTTCTCGCCGACCCTGAAATCCCACCTGGCCTACACGCTGCTCAGCGGCCTGGTGATCATGCTGATGCTCAGCCTGGTGCGCCTGGCGCTGCTGGTCTACAACAGCGACATGGTCGGCGACACCCCCACCGCCACGGTTGCCGAAGGCTTCTTCAACGGCCTGCGCTTCGACCTGCGGGTGGTGGTATACATCAGCATTCCGCTGCTGCTGGCACTGCTCAGCCCCTGGCTGATGGCCCGCCGTGGCTTTTTCCGCCTCTGGCTGACGCTCGCCTCCAGCGTGGTGATGTTCCTCGGCCTGATGGAGATGGACTTCTACCGTGAGTTCCACCAGCGGTTGAACGGCCTGGTGTTCCAGTACATCCAGGAAGATCCCAAGACGGTGCTGAGCATGCTCTGGTATGGCTTCCCCGTGGTCCGCTACCTGCTGGCCTGGCTGATCGGCACCTGGCTGTTGAGTCTGCTGTTCAAGGGCATCGATCGCATGACCCGTGGCACGGCGGCTGCCGCTGGTGGCGCCAGCCGTGCGCTGGCGCCGTGGTATGGCCGTTTGGCGGTGTTCATGGTGGTGCTGCTGGTGGCGGTGGTCGCTGCCCGTGGCACCTTGCGCCAGGGCCCGCCGATGCGCTGGGGCGACGCCTTCACCACCGACTCGAACTTCGTCAATCAGCTCGGCCTCAACGGCACCCTGACCCTGATCGATGCCGCCAAGAGCCGCTTCGGCGAAGACCGCGCCAACATCTGGAAGCCCGTGCTCGACCAGGCGCTGGCCACCCAGACCGTGCGCGAGCAACTGCTGACCGCCAACGACACACTGGTCGATGCCGACGAGGCTCCTGTGCGCCGTGATTTCCTGCCGCCAGAAAAGAACACCCTGGCGATCAAGAACGTCGTGGTGATCTTGATGGAGAGCTTCGCCGGCCACTCGGTGGGCGCCCTGGGCAGCGATGCCAACATCACCCCGTACTTCGACAAGCTGGCCAAGGAAGGCCTGCTGTTCGACCGCTTCTTTTCCAATGGCACCCATACCCACCAGGGGATGTTCGCCACCATGGCCTGCTTCCCCAACCTGCCAGGCTTCGAGTACCTGATGCAGACCCCCGAGGGCGGCCACAAGCTGTCCGGCCTGCCGGCGTTGCTCAGCGCCCGGGACTACGACGATGTCTACGTGTACAACGGCGACTTCGCCTGGGACAACCAGTCCGGGTTCTTCGGCAACCAGGGCATGACCACCTTCATCGGCCGCAATGATTTCGTCGACCCAGTGTTCTCCGACCCGACCTGGGGCGTGTCCGATCAGGACATGTTCGACCGGGGTAACCAGGAGTTGGCCAAGCACGACGGCAAGAAACCGATCTACGCGCTGCTGCAGACCCTCTCCAACCACACGCCGTACGCCTTGCCCACCGAGTTGCCGGTGGAGAAGGTCAGCGGCCACGGCCGCTTGGACGAACACCTCACCGCCATGCGTTATTCCGACTGGGCGCTGGGCCAGTTCTTCGAGAAGGCGCGCAAGGAGCCTTATTTCAAGGACACCTTGTTCGTCATCGTCGGCGACCATGGTTTTGGCAACAACCAGCAGGTCACCGAGCTGGACCTGGGGCGCTTCAACGTGCCGCTGTTGTTGATTGCCCCCGGCATCCAGGAGAAATTCGGCGCGGTCAACCATACCGTCGGCACCCAGGTCGACATCGTGCCGACCATCATGGGCCGCCTGGGCGGCCATGCCCGCCACCAGTGCTGGGGCCGCGACTTGCTCAACCTGCCCGAGGGCGACCAGGGCGTGGGCATGATCAAGCCCTCCGGCAGCGAGCAGATCGTCGGACTGGTGCAGGGCGACCGGATCCTCATCGAGTCCAAGGACATGACCCCGCGCCTGTACCGCTATCAGCTGGGCCGCGAGTTCAAGGCCGAACTGATCGAAAGCCCGGACCAGCCGGACATGCTCAAAAGGCTCGAGGCCTATATCCAGACCGCGACCAAGAGCCTGCTGGACAACACCGCCGGTGTCGTCCACGGCACGCCGAAGTAAGCCGGCCGCCGTCATGAACAAGCCCGCCGTTGCCCGGCGGGCTTTTTTCATGGTGTTTGATGCGCCCGGCTGAACATCGTCTGCTGCCCATGGTCAAGCTAGTACGGAGTGTCATTCACCGTTTCCAGCGAGGGCTGATCGATGAAAGCGTGGGAAGTCAGCTTTGCCAACCAGAAGGGCGAACCGCAAACCCTGCTGCTCAACGCCGAGCAGTGCCCCAGCGAGGAAGATGCCGCACGGGCGATTCGCTCGCGGCTGTTTCCATTGATGGACGAGCTGGACCTCAACGACTTCCAGGACCGCAGTTATTCCCCTACGGCACGCTGGCTCAAGGAGCAGAGCGGGGTGATCATCACCACCATCCGTGAAGCGCCCTGAAGGAGTCTGTCTGGCGTAGTGCCTGTACAGGCGCTACGCTGCAATGAGGCGCCGGTCTTCTCTGCGGGCCGCCGCCGTTTACATTCGCGTCTCGCAATCCGCTCGTAATGTCAGGCATGACCTTGTTGCCAGGCAGGTGCGTTGTGCACGGAAAGTCTATCCATTGCTTTGCAGGAGGACGTTTCATGAGCAGCTCGAACGACGATATCAGCAGCAGCGTCCTGCGCCAGATGAAAGCTGGCGGTTTCGATTTCACCCGCATCCATCCCATCGAGTTCTATGCCGTGTTCCCCGACGAAGTCGGTGCGCGCCGGGCGGCTGGGCAGTTTCGCGGCGAGTCGCTCAACGCCCAGGTGAGCGAGCGTGACGACGGCGCCTGGCACCTGGAACTGAGCAAGGTCATGTACGCCACCCATGGTGGTATCGGCGCTTTCGAGCAGGCTTTCGAACTGGTCGTGTCGCCTTATGGCGGCGAGGTCGAGGGCTGGGGCGTCAAGCAGGAACGGCCCATCGCCTAGAATGGCACCGGCAAGTCGATTGCAGCGTGCTTCAGGCCCGTAGGAGCCAGCTTGCTGGCGAACCAGGCAGCGCGGTGGATGGTACCGGCGATGCCGGTGTTCGCCGGCAAGCCGGCTCCTACGCGATTGCAGCGTGCTTTGGACCCGTTGCTGGCGAACCAGGCACCTACGGGTGGACCTTGCGTCCGGCCATGTGCCCCAGGTAGGCCAGCAGGGCATCGAGCTCCTGCTCGTTCAGCACCTGCGGGGCAAACCCGGGCATTTTTGCCTGGGGCCACTGGCGCAAGCTTTGCGGGTCGCGGATGTACTGGCGCAGGAACGCCGGCTGGAAATACTCGGTTGGGTTGTGCGGCAGGTTCAGGTCCGGGCCGAATTGCGCATCACCTGCGCCATTGAGCCGGTGGCAGGCCAGGCAGTTCTGCTGGAACAGGGCGAAACCTTGGCGCACCGGGTCGTTGGCCGCCAGCGCCGGGTCGGGCAGCAGGGCCGGAAAGCGCGCTTCGACCGGGGGCAGCCGGCGAATGGTGGCGATCTGGAACGGCCACTGTTCGGGGCGGATGCCGCTGGCCTGCGGGTTGTGCCAGACCAGGTAGAACGGCCCGGCCCCCGGCTTGCCCTTGGCCAGTGGTGGCCAGGGCTGGCTGGGGTCCTCGATGGCCAGCCAAGCCTGGGCCGGCCCAGCCTGCAACAAGGGGCCGGCAGGCATTTCCGCGGCAAAACCGTCCAGCGCCACGGCCTGCAGGTGATCGCCCGGTTGCACGCCCTCGAGCAGCACGGCCAGGGGAATGGCGCGGTAGTGCATGGCGCGCTTGTAGGCAACGTCTTGCTCGACCCTGAGGTCGCGGGTTTGCGGGTGGGCGAGCAGTTGCGCGGTTTGCCACTGGCGGCTGCCACCCTCGAGCTTCAGGGTCAGTTGCGCTGCCGACAGCGGCAAGGCGAACAACAGGCAGAGCAGGGTGAGGCACAGGCGCATGGGCAATCTCCAACCGTCAGGGCTGGCAGATTACCTGCGCATGGGCGGCCAGGGCCACTGCCGTTTCAGCCGAACAACCGGGTAAGGTTGGGCAGGATCAGCAGCAGCGTCGTGGCGAAGAGAATGAGCCCGGCTTGGCGTACTTTCGATTGTCTGAACATGGCGGACCGCCTTCTTGTTGTTATTCCTGAATAACCCTTGGCTTCCTTGTCGCACGTCGGGTCGATCGCAGTGGCTTGGTGAAACGCCGAACCTGCTTGCCTCGTGTGTCTGGATATACAACCAACAGTAGGGCCCGCGTCATCCCTGATTCAGAACCCTTTGTTCTAAGCAAATTGTGGCAAATTTCCGAGTGATTTAAGGCCACTGGCCACCCCGCTGGCGTGCTTGGGCTAGACGAGTGCGCGGCCAGGGTTACCGAGGGTTACAGGGCCTACCGTCCGTCTGGATATGCTACTTGCTTGTACTGGTTTTTCGCGTCAGTCTCTACAGCAAATCCCACCCACATGTCGTTCAGGACTACCCCTATGTCGTTACGCATCTGCATCCTTGAAACCGATGTCCTGCGGCCGGAGTTGATCGCGCAGTATCAGGGCTACGGCAGGATGTTCGAGCAGCTGTTTTCGCGCCAGCCGATCGCCGCCGAGTTTGACGTGTACAACGTGATGAACGGCGAATACCCGGCCGAGAGCGAACGGTTCGATGCGTACCTGGTGACGGGCAGCAAGGCTGACTCGTTCGGCGACGACCCATGGATCCAGACCCTCAAGGCCTACCTGCGCAAACTCTACGAGCGTGGCGAGAAGTTGCTGGGCGTGTGTTTCGGCCATCAGTTGCTGGCCCTGACCCTGGGCGGCAAGGCCGAGCGCGCCGACAAGGGCTGGGGCGTGGGCATCCACCGCTACAGCCTGGCTGCCCATGCACCGTGGATGGACCCGCAGGTATCCGAGCTGACCCTGCTGATCAGCCACCAGGACCAGGTCACCGAGCTGCCCGAAGGGGCCACGGTGATTGCCTCCAGCGACTTCTGTCCGAACGCGGCGTATCACATCGGTGACCAGGTGCTGTGCTTCCAGGGGCATCCGGAGTTCGTCCACGATTACTCGCGGGCGCTGCTCGATGCGCGGCAGGCTTCCCTGGGGGCAGAGGTGTACACCAAGGCAGTGGCCAGCCTGGCCAGCGAACACCAGGGGGATCTGGTGGGCGAGTGGATGCTGCGCTTCATTCAGCAGCCCGGTAGTCGCATGATCTGAGATCCACGTTGACTGAGCCCGCTCCCACGTTCCTTGGCGTTACAACCAACCCGAGCGCTTGAAGCTGTAATACAGCCCCGAACAGCCCAGGCCGATCACCCCCAGCACGGTGAAGTAGCCGTAGTGCCAGCCCAGCTCGGGCATGTTCTGGAAGTTCATCCCGTAGATCCCGGCAATCGCCGTGGGGAACGCCAGGATCGCCGCCCAGGCGGCGAACTTGCGCTGGGTGATGCTTTGTCGCGAGGCCTCCAGCAACATGCCGATCTCGATGGTCTGGCTGGCGATGTCGCGAATCCCGGCGAGGTCTTCCATCTGCCGGGTCACGTGGATCTGCACATCGCGAAAATACGGGCGCATGTTCTTGTCGATGAACGGGAAGCTCAGGCGCTGCAGCTCCTCGCTGACCTCGACCATCGGCGCCACGTAGCGACGCAGGCGCAGGATGTCGCGGCGCAGGCTGTGCAGGCGCTGGATGTCCTCTTCCTGCAGCGAGTTGCTCAGCACGCTCTGCTCCAGCTCTTCGATCTCGCCGTGGATGGCCTCGCTGACCGGCTGGTAGTTCTCGGTGACGAAGTCGAGCAGGGCGTAAAGCACGAAGTCTTCGCCATGCTCGAGCAGCAGCGGGCGCGCTTCGCAGCGTTGGCGCACCAGGGCGTAGGACTTCGAATGGCCGTTGCGGCAGGTGATGATGTAGCCGTTGCCGGCGAAGATATGGGTCTCGATGAACTCGAGCTTGCCTTCATGGCGCACCGGCGAGTAGGTGACGATGAACAGCGCGTCGCCGAAGGTCTCGAGCTTCGGCCGGCTGTGCTTCTCCAGGGCGTCCTCGATGGCCAGTTCGTGCAGGCCGAACTGGCGCTGCAGGTTGGCCAGTTCCTCGGCGTTGGGCTCTTCCAGGCCGATCCACACGAAGTGTCCGGGCTTGCGTGCCCATTCGGCGCCCTCATCGAGGCTGATGTTGGTGACCTTCCTGCCGGCGCTGTACACCGCCGCGGCGACGACTCGACCCATGGTTGTCCGCTTGTCTGGTTGAACACCCAGACAGCTTGGGCTGTGTCGCGCGGCAGGGCAACCTGTCGCGCATGAAGAAATGCGCGGTTTGGCCAAGCCTGCGGTTATTGGCTGGTGACTTCGCTTTCCATATGGTCGATGCAATGCTGCATCTGGTTGCGGCACTGCTCGATCAACGCCGGCAGGTCCTGCTGGGTCAGGCCGGCGGTGGCGATGGGGGCCAGGGAGCGGACGATCACCGTGCGCTGGCGCCAGCTATTGAGGCCCAGGCGCTGCGAATAGCGGCTGACGCACACCGGCACGATCGGCACGCCGGCCTCCACCGCCATGTGGAAGGCGCCCTTCTTGAATGGCAGCAGGTGTTCACCTGGGTTGCGCGTGCCTTCGGGGAAGATCCAGATCGAGGTGTCGTCGCGCAGGGTCCGGGTGGTGGCCTGCATGGCCTTGCGTGCCTGGTAGGCGTTCTTGCGGTCGACCAGCACGTTGCCGCCAAGCCAGAACAACTGGCCGAACAGCGGGATCCAGCCCAGGCTCTTCTTGCCGATGGCCACGGTGCGGCGCGGCACCACCTGGCCGAGGATGAACAGGTCGTAGTTGGATTGGTGGTTGGCGATGATCACGCAGCCGGGCGGCTGGTCCCACAACGGGCCGACCTCGGCCTTGACCTTGATGCGCATGAACCAGGCGGCTGGCACGCTGTACAGGCGCGCGAACAGGCGGCTGTTGTCAGGGTTGAACGGGCGCAGCAGGCCGATCACCAGGCCGACGACACCGACGAACAGGAAATGCAGCGCCAGCAGGAGCATGCGAAACAGATAGAGCATGGTACGACTCACACCAGACAGTCGCCGCGCAGTGTACGGGTGTGCACTGGCTGGGGCAAACCTTGGTGTGGCATAGGAGCTTGGCCATGGCTTTCTGTAGGAGCGGCCTTGTGTCGCGAAAGGGCCGCATAGCGGCCCCAGGATTCGTGCATCAAGTTGATATAGCCAGGGCCTCAGCCGAGGTGGTTCTGGTCGACCAGGATCGCTTCGTCCAGGGCCTCCAGCAGGCTCTTGCGCACTTTCAGCTTGGTGTTCTTGTGCGCCAGCATGTTCAGCTTCTTCAGTTCGCGGGCGGCGGCCAGGGCCACTTCCTGCAACTGCTCGGCCGGCACCACCTTGTCGAGGAAGCCGGCTTCGCGGGCGCCTTGCGGGTCGAAGATCTCGGCATTGTTGACCGAGCGCTGGAAGGCGGCACGGCCCAGGCGATCACGGGCCAGTTCGATGCCGGCGTGATGCATGGTCATGCCGATCTGCACTTCGTTCAGGCAGATCTTGTACGGGCCTTCGACACCGATGCGGTAGTCGGCCGACAGCAGCAGGAAGGCACCCTTGGCCACGGCGTTGCCGGGGCAGGCGACGATCACCGGGAACGGGTGCGACAGCAGGCGACGGGCCAGGGTGGAGCCAGCGGTGACCAGGCCGACGGCCTCCTTGGGCCCGGCGGTCATCACCTTGAGGTCGTAACCGCCGGAGAGGATGCCTGGCTGGCCAGTGATGATCACCACCGCGCGTTCTTCCACCGCGCGGTCCAGTGCGGCATTGAAGGCTGTGATCACGTCCGGCGAGATGGCGTTGACCTTGCCGTTGTTCAGGGTCAGGGTGGCGATGCCGTCTTCGGCATGGTAGGTAAGCAGCTCGCTCATGGCGGAGTCCTTTGGATGGCGTGGCGACGACGTTACCCAGCCCGGGAGGCGAGGTAAAGCGTCAAGACTGACTGGCCGGTCAGTGTCCGGGCGCCATGCCTAGCGCTAGCGGGGCAGGGGCCAGGGCATGGGGAAAAGCGCTGGGCACAATGGCAGCATTGCCTTGATTGCCAGGGGTTTTCCATCGATTGGCTTAAGCACATGAAAATTCTGAAAAAAATGCTTGCCAAAGAAAAGCTCTTCTACTAAATTAGCGCGCCTCGACAGGCTGAACAGCTTGAAGAGAAAACGGTGAAGTGTCCGAGTGGTCGAAGGAGCACGCCTGGAAAGTGTGTATACGAGAAATCGTATCAAGGGTTCAAATCCCTTCTTCACCGCCACATTCTACGAGAAGCCCCCGAATCGAAAGGTTCGGGGGCTTTTTGTTTTCCGTCTTGAGGCGCGCCTCGCCCTTGTAGGAGCCGGCCTTGCCGGCGAACACCGGCGTGGCCGGTGCCCAACTGCGCATCGCCTGGTTCGCCAGCAAGGCTGGCTCCTACAGGAGCAAGCGTCCTTAGAAGTTGACCGAGGCCGACAGCCTGGCTGTGCGCGGGGCGCCCTGGAACAGGTAGTTGTCGCCCAGGTAGTCGCCCACGTCGCGCCAGTAGCGCTTGTCGAAGACGTTGTCCACGGTCAGGCGCAGCACGGTGTCGTAGCCGCCGATGTTCGTGCGGTAGCGGCTGCCGATGTCGAATACGGTGTAGCCGCCGACTTCGACATTGCCTGCTGAGCTTGCGTACTTGCTGGCGCTGTAGCGTGCACCGCCGAGCAGTGCCAGGCCCGGCACGGGCAGGGCGTAGTCGGCCTGCAGCGCGGCGCGCAGGCGCGGCACGTTGATTGCCTGGTGGCCTTCGTAGGCGGCGGTGTCGCTGTTCTGCACCCGGGCACGGATCACTGCGGCGCTGGCCTGGATCTGCAGGTTGGAGGTCACCCAGCCGCTTGCCCCGAGTTCCAGGCCGGTGTTCTTCTGCTGGCCCGACTGTACGTAGGTCGGCGCCGGGGTTCCGTCGGGGCGGGCGTACTGGTACGCCTGGCGGATCTGGAACAAGGCCGCGCTGAAACTCATGCCCTGCCAGTCACGCTTGATGCCGACTTCGAGCTGGCGCGACAGGGTCGGGGCGAGGATTTCGAACGCGTTGCTGGCATACCAGGGGGCGGTGCCGCCCGAGGACAAGCCTTTCGCATAGCTGGCGTACAAGGTGGTGTCTGGCTGCGGCTTGTAGATCAAAGCTGCGTTGGGTAGCAGTTGGTACTGTCGGGTGTGGCGCCCGGCGACGCCATTCTGGTCCCAGGTCTTTTCATCCAGGCGCACTTCCCGGGCGCCGATCACGGTCTGCCAATTGTCATTGAAGGTGATACGGTCGCTGAAGACCAGGCCGTACTGGCGGCTGTCCAGGCGGCGCTCACTGCTGCCAATGGGCTTCTCCGACGGCTCCACGGCTGGCGCACCGGTATGGATGTTGCCTGTGCCTCGCCACTCGTTGTAGCCCGGTCGCTGGTCGAGCGTGCGGCGTTGCGCACTGGTGCCGACGGTCAGCTCATGGCTCACGCCCAAGGCATCGAAGCGCCCGTCGATCATGGCCTGGGCTTCGTCGATGCGGCGGGTATCGTCAGGGCTGCGGAAATCGTAGATGTCGTAATCGCCATTGCTGCCGAAGTAGGCCCCTTCGCTCGAACCCCAGGCGAAAGCGCTGTAGTCATCGATCACCACCTTGCTGCGCGAGGCGCTCAAGGTACCGTTCCAGTTGTCGTTGAACTGGTACTTGAAACGCCCGCCCAGGGTCAGGGAGTCGTTCTGCACGGGTTTGGCCCAGGACTGCCAGGCCAGGTGATCCTTGGGGTCGACGCCATGGGGTAGCTGGTTGCCGCCAAGCAGTTGATAGCCGGGCACCGAATACTGCTCGCGATGCTGGTACTCGGCATCCAGCTCCAGGACGGCATTTGGGTTGATCTGCCAGTCGAGCGCCACGGAGGCAAAGTCGCGCTTGCCGTCGGCATGATCGACATAGGAGCGAATGTCCTCGTGGGCCAGGTTTACCCGCAGTCCCAGCTGGCGCTCGGCACCGAACCAGCCACCCAGGTCGGTGGCCAGGTAGCGCTCGCCCTGTTCGTTGCTCGACACGCTTATGCTGCGCACATCCTCAGGGCGCTTGGTCACGTAGTTGACCAACCCGCCAGGCTCCGACACGCCGCTTTGCAGCCCGGACAAGCCCTTGAGCAGTTCCACCTGCTGCTTGTTCTCCAGCGCCACGTTCTGCTCACCAGCGATGGTCTGGCCGTTGATCCGGTAGCTGCTGGCGGCGTTGAGCTCGAAGCCGCGCACGTTGAAGTTCTCGTAGTAGCCGACTGGCGCATAGCTTTCGCCCACCGAGGCATCGCTCTGCAGCACCTCGCTGAGCTTGCGCACCTGGCGGTCGTCTAGCAGTTGGCGGCTGAACACGCTGACCGCGGCCGGGGTGTCGAGCAGCGGCGCCGTGCGCAGGCCGCCGACCTGGGCCTCGCGTGCCTGGTAGCCGCTGTTGTCCTGCACATCGGAGATGCGCACCGGGGCCAGCGTCACGCTGTCGGCGGCCAGGCCCTGGCCACTGTGCAGGGCAAGGCCCAGGCCGAGCAGGCCAAGGGGCAGGCGAGGGCGAAGCGGGGTCATGCGGGGCTCCTTCAAAGGCGGACGCGCCGTTATCGGTCGGCAGCTGTCGGGCGGGCAAACGGGCGCCATGTTAGCAGGCCATCGGGCACTTTTTCAGGAGAAGACTGGGGCGTGGAAGCGGCGCAAGCAGGCTCCAGCGCTGCCGGAGCCGGCTTGCCGGTGAAAAGGCCAATACTGTGAAGACGAACGACTCGGGCCGCGCTTCAGGCCGCGACAGGGCGTTGGTGGCGGCGCCAGCTGTCGTCGATCTTCGACCAGGTCTTGCCGTCGGTAATGGCCAGCAGCTTGCGGCCATCCTTGAAAGTGGCGAGGAAGGTCACCTCGTCCTCCTTGCCGCCGAGCAGCAGGCCGGCGAGCAGGCCCACCGGCCCGGCCACCAGCGCGCCGGCCACCCCCCAGCCCAGGGCGCTGCCCAGGCTGCGGGTGGTTTCGAGGTTGGCCAGCTTCAGGTCCTGGATGCGCGTCAGCGAAATGCGCTCGCCGGGCGAGGGGCTGCGTGGGGTCTTGAGAGTGAGCGCTCCATTGCGATACTCGCCTTCACCTTGCAAGAAATCGCCGGATTGCACCGTGAGTCTTGTCATTGTGTCGTCCTGTCAGGAAGGGGCTTTTGACCAACGCCTACTGAGCGCCTGGCACGCTGGCAAGTCAACGGCCAGGCGACGGAGGGTCGTGTGACCCGTGGTCGCACGCGTCGGGCCAAAACGAAGGGGCGCGAATGAACACCAGGCGCAAGTCGCGTTTTCATAACTAAACTTCGATTGGTTATATAAATAAGTCAGGACCCATGACTGTAACTAATGCTTTCAGGTGTCGCGGCTGATCCATCGCAGATTGTGCAAATTAGTACGGCGCAGGTTAATTTTCGAAAACGAAAAAATGACGTCAAAAAAGGCTGGACATTAAGTTTCATTTTGTGTCAGTTTTTTTGCGCCTCATAAGGGCGAGTGACAGGACGTTCTCGCGAGGTGCAAGAACGCCTGTCTGACATCAATGGCTTTTTTGTTAAACAAGGAAGTAACCTGCATGTCGAAAGTCAAAGAAAACGCTATTGCATCGGCCGTCTCCGCAGTGCAACCGAAGGGGCCAAGTTCGTCCTTCGGCCTGATCGATAGCTTTGCCCACCAGTACGATCGCGGCGGCGCCAACATCAATGGCAAGAAGTCCTTCACGGCCGACCAGGCCGCCGATCACCTCCTGCGTGATGGCGCAGCCTGGAAAGACCTGAACAAGGACGGCACCATCAGCCTCAGCTACACCTTCCTGACCAAGGCGCCTGGCGACTTCACCGCGCGCAAGCTCGGTACTTTCAGCCAGTTCAGCGACCTGCAGAAAGAGCAGGCCAAGCTCGCCATGCAGTCCTGGTCGGACGTGGCCAAGGTCACCTTCACCGAGGCCGCCTCGGGTGGCGACGGTCACATGACCTTCGGCAACTTCAGCGCCAGCAATGGCGGCGCGGCGTTCGCCTACCTGCCGTTCGACGGCCCAGGTTCGCACAAGGGCGAGTCCTGGTACCTGATCAACAGCGGCTACCAGGTCAACATCACCCCGGGCACCGGCAACTACGGCCGCCAGACCCTGACCCACGAAATCGGCCACGTGCTCGGCCTGTCCCACCCCGGCGACTACAACGCCGGCCAGGGCAACCCGACCTACCGTGACGCCGACTACGCCCAGGACACTCGCGGCTACAGCGTGATGAGCTACTGGAGCGAAAGCAACAACGGCCAGAACTTCGTCAAGGGCGGCGGGCAGTACTACGCCTCGGCCCCGCTGATGGACGACATCCTGGCGATCCAGAAGCTCTACGGCGCCAACTACGCCACCCGTGCCAGCGACACCACCTACGGCTTCAACTCCACCGCTGATCGCGACTTCTACTCGGCCACCTCGGCCTCGTCGAAGCTGGTGTTCTCGGTGTGGGACGGTGGCGGCAACGACACCTTCGACTTCTCGGGCTTCACCCAGAACCAGAAGATCAACCTCAACGAAGCGTCGTTCTCCGACGTTGGCGGCATGGTTGGTAACGTGTCCATCGCCAAGGGCGTGACCATCGAGAACGCCATCGGCGGCTCGGGTAACGACCTGCTGATCGGCAACGCGCTGGCCAACGTGCTCAAGGGTGGTGCCGGCAACGACATCATCTACGGCGGTGGCGGTGCTGACCAGCTGTGGGGCGGCACTGGCGCGGACACTTTCGTGTACGCGGCCATCAGCGACTCGACCAAGGCGGCGCCGGACCGGATCATGGACTTCACCTCGGGTGTGGACAAGATCGACCTGTCGGCCATCTCGGCCTTCGCCGTGAACAAACTGCCGCTGCAGTTCGTCAACGCCTTCACCGGCCATGCCGGCGAAGCGCTGCTGACCTACGACCAGGCCACCAACCTGGGCAGCCTGTCCATCGACTTCACCGGAAACGCCTCGGCCGATTTCCTGGTGACCACCGTTGGCCAGGCCGCTGTCACCGACATCGTGGTCTGATGTAACAGGGGGCGGCGCTTGCGCGTCGCCCTTTTGTCGGCGAGGCAGACGAATGAAAGCAACCTTGCAAACGATCGCGCTGGCCGCGATTACCCTGATGTCGATGACCGAGGTAGGTATGGCGAGCAGCCTGTTACTCCCCAACGCCGCGCAAATGGCCGGTGATTGGACGCTTCAACCCGAAGAGCAGGGGGGGCAATCCTGCAACCTGCGCCTGGGCGCCACGGAAGGCGAAATCGAAGGCGACTTGGATTGCGCCAGGGACTTGCTGGGCCTGCGCCCCGGCAGCTGGCTGGTGACGCCCGACACACTGGCCCTGGTGGGGGGCGATGGCAGCAGCGTGGTGCACTTCAACCGCGAGGGTGCCAAGCGTTACGCCTGGACCCGGCCGGATGGTACCCAACTGGTGCTCAAGCACCTGGACAAATAACCCCGGCCTGAAACTTCAAAGTTTCAGGCAAGCAAGGGCGAAACATGAAACTACCGAGCAAAAAGCCCGGGGCGCCTTTGTGGGCGGCACTCGGCGAATATAAATCGACCTTGATCAGCGTGGGCTGTTTCACGGCCTTGATCAACTTGCTCATGCTGGTGCCGTCGATTTATATGCTTCAAGTGTACGACCGTGTACTGAGTTCGCAGAACACCACAACTTTGTGGATGCTGACCCTGATGGTGGTCGGCTTCTTCGTTTATATAGGCGCGCTGGAAGCGGTGCGCAGTTTCATTGTCATCCGGGTGGGCAACCAACTGGAAAAAAGTTTCAACCTCAAGGTCTATCGGGCGGCTTTCGAGCGCAACTTGCGCCAGCGTGATGGTGCCGCCGGACAGGCCCTGGGCGACCTGACCCAGCTGCGTCAGTTCATTACCGGCCCGGCGTTGTTTGCCTTCTTCGACGCGCCCTGGTTTCCCCTCTACCTGGCGGTGATCTTCGTCTTCAACGTCTGGCTCGGGGTGATGGCCACGGTCGGCGCGTTGCTGCTGATCGCCCTGGCGGTGCTCAACGAGCGCATGACCCACGCGACCCTGGCCGAGGCCAGTGGCTTCCAGCAGCAGTCGACGCAGCTTGCCGGCAGCCAGTTGCAGAGCGCCGAGAGCATCCAGGCCATGGGCATGCTCGGCGCGCTGCGCCAGCGCTGGTTCAGCCTGCACGGGCGATTCCTCGACCTGCAGAACAAGGCCAGCGACACCTCGGCGGTTATCACCGCCACCAGCAAGGGCCTGCGCCTGTGCCTGCAATCGCTGGTGCTGGGGTTGGGCGCGCTGCTGGTGATCGAAGGGCAGATGACCCCAGGCATGATGATCGCCGGGTCGATCCTCATGGGCCGGGTGCTGGCGCCGATCGACCAACTGATCGCGGTGTGGAAGCAATGGAGCGGCGCCCAGCTGGCCTATCAGCGCCTGGACAGCCTGCTGCGCGAGCACCCGGAGCCACCTGCGCCGATGCCGTTGCCGGCGCCGACCGGGCAACTGAGCGTGGAGCAGGTCAGCGCCGCCCCCCCCG
>NZ_SOZA01000046.1 GCF_004519305.1 Pseudomonas sp. RIT623
CAACTCGGGCAACAACAACCCCTGAACCCGCATGAACAACGCAAACATGACAATCCCCCCGCCAATCATCACCTGTACATAGCGAGGCGCAGTCTCGAACCCGGCAAAGCGCAGGTGGATCATGCCGACTCCGCTGACAGCCAGCACCGCCACCGCCAGCCAGACCCATCTGAAGAACCGCTGGAAAACCTCCACCCACAAGCGCAGCCGCGCCGGCCCTTCGAGGGCGGCAACCGTGGCCGGGCGCAGCACCAGCCAGGCGAAGAACATCCCGCCGACCCACACCAGGGCGGCCAGGACATGCAAGGTATAGGGCAGGGCAAAGGCAAGCATCCAGATCTCCATGGGGCACAAAGGGCAATAGCGGGGTATGATAGCCGGCCCATGCGAAACACTGAAAATATATCCAGCCCTCCGGGCGCCCGCAGACCATGATCAGCAACGAACTCAAAGCCACCATCCAGGGCGCCTATTCGCGTTTCCTCGAAGCCAAAAGCCTCAAGCCACGCTATGGCCAGCGCCTGATGATCGCCGAAGTGGCCAAGGTGCTCGGCGACATCGCCTGCGACGACGAAGGCCGTCGTGCGGGCGAGCCCGCCGTGGTGGCGGTCGAGGCCGGCACCGGTACCGGCAAGACCGTCGCCTACAGCCTCGCCGCGATCCCCGCCGCCAAGGCCGCCGGCAAGCGCCTGGTGATCGCCACCGCCACCGTCGCGCTGCAGGAGCAGATCGTCTTCAAGGACCTGCCCGACCTGATGCGCAACAGCGGGCTGAACTTCAGCTTCGCCCTGGCCAAGGGGCGGGGCCGTTACCTGTGCCTGTCCAAGCTCGACATCCTGCTGCAGGAAGGCCACGCCCAGTCGGCCACCGCGCAGCTGTTCGAGGAAGAAGGCTTCCATATCGAAGTCGACGAGCGCAGCCAGAAGCTGTTCAACAGCATGATCGAGAAGCTCGCCGGCAACCGCTGGGACGGCGACCGCGACAGCTGGTCGGAAGCCATCGAGGACCAAGACTGGGCGCGCTTGACCACCGACCATAGCCAGTGCACCGGCCGTCATTGCCCGAACTTCCAGCAGTGCGTGTTCTACAAGGCCCGTGAAGGCATGGGCAAGGTCGACGTGATCGTCACCAACCACGACATGGTCCTGGCCGACCTGGCGCTGGGCGGCGGCGCGGTGCTGCCCGATCCGCGCGAAACCATGTATGTGTTCGACGAAGGTCACCATCTGCCGGACAAGGCCATCGGCCACTTCGCCCATTACTCGCGCCTGCGCTCCACCGCCGACTGGCTGGAACAGACCGCCAAGAACCTGACCAAGCTGCTGGCCCAGCACCCGCTGCCGGGCGACCTGGGCAAGTACATCGAGCAGGTGCCGGAACTGGCCCGCGAGGTGCGTACCCAGCAGCAGTTCATGTTCACCCTGTGCGAGCAGGTGGCGGACTTCCGCGTCGGCGAGGACATGGAAGGCCGTGACCGCCCGCGCTACCGTTTCGAAGGCGGCGTGGTGCCCGAGCAGATCCGCGAAGTCGGTATCGAGCTCAAGAAAGGCTTCGCCCGCCTCAACGACCTGTTCACCCGCCTGGCCGACCTGCTCAAGGAAGGCATGGACGGCGAGAACAACATCGGCATCGCCAGCCACCAGGCCGAGGAGTGGTACCCGCTGTTCGGCAGCCTGGTGACCCGCGCCCAGGGCAACTGGGAGCTGTGGACCGCCTTCACCGCCGAAGACCCCGAGGACAACCCGCCCATGGCGCGCTGGCTGACTCTGGCCGAGAGCGGCGCGCTGTTCGACATCGAGGTCAATGCCAGCCCCATTCTGGCCGCCGAGATGCTGCGCAAGAGCTTGTGGAACGTCGCCCATGGCGCCTTGGTGACCTCGGCGACCTTGACCGCGCTGGGCAAGTTCGATCGCTTTCGCATGCGTTCGGGCCTGCCCCGCGATGCCGTGCAGTGCGTGGTACCCAGCCCATTCGTGCACGGCGACGCCGGCCTGCTGCGGGTGCCCGATCTGGGTGCCGACCCGCGTGATGCCACCGCCCACACCGCGGCGATCATCCGCGAGCTGCCGGGCATCGTCGAGGACGCCCGTGGCGCGTTGGTGCTGTTCTCCTCACGCAAGCAGATGCAAGACGTATTCGACGGCCTGGACCGCGACTGGCGCAAACTGGTGCTGATCCAGGGCAACCTGTCCAAGCAGGAGACCCTCAATAAACACAAGGCGCGGGTCGACGACGGCCAGCACAGCGTGCTGTTCGGCCTGGCCAGCTTCGCCGAAGGGGTCGACCTGCCGGGCGCTTACTGCGAGCACGTGGTGATCGCCAAGATCCCCTTCGCCGTGCCGGACGACCCGGTCGAGGCGGCCCTGGCCGAGTGGATCGAGGCCCGCGGCGGCAATCCGTTCATGGAAATCGCCGTGCCCGACGCCTCGCTGCGCCTGATCCAGGCCTGCGGTCGCCTGTTGCGTACCGAACAGGACCGCGGGGTAATCACCTTGCTCGACCGCCGCCTGGTCACCCAACGCTACGGCAAGGCTATTCTCAATGCACTGCCGCCGTTCCGACGGGAAATCGGCTGACTGCCTGAGCCAGACGCGCCACCCGTTGTCCATTACTCGATCTGGAGCCCGTGACGGGCTCTGAAGGAGAGCCACCGCCCTATGATCCGCCGTACCCTGCCTGTGATGTTCATCCTGTTGTTCAGCGCGCCCTTGCTCGCCGCGCAACAGACGCTGTTCAGTTTCGTGCGCCCGGCGTCGGTGGTGAATGTGACCACCCAGGACGCCACGTTGCCGCAGTACAACGCGGAACAGACAGCCGAAGGCGAGGTATTGCGACGGGTGGTGTTCAACCCGGTGGCGCAGCCGACCTTGCGCCTGGCCCCGCAGAGTGGAGCCTGGGACTGGTCGGCCGGGCAGGCCCTGACCTTGCGCCTGCAAAGCGGCATGGATTGGGCCCTGACCGTCAATGTGACGATCCAGAGCAGTGACGGGCGGACCCTCACCAGCCGGATCGACCTGCCGGCTGGCCCGGCGCAGACGGTGATGGTCCCGCTCAAGGCCAGCTCGCCGCTGAGCCAGGGCATGCGCGCCGGGCCGCCGATGCCCTGGGTTTTCGAGGGCCAACGCCTGCTGCTGACCAGCAGTGAAGGGGAAGCGGACCTGGCGCAGATCACTTCGCTCAGCCTGAGCATCCCGGGGCCGAAGGTGGCCCAGAGCCTGCTGATCGAGAAAGTCGGCGTGCAGGATGACGACCTGGCCTTCAAGGCCGCCTATGCCGAGCTGATCGATGGCTACGGCCAGTCAACCCGCGGACGCTGGCCGGAAAAGATCGTCAACGACGAGCAGCTCAAGGCTGCCGCCACCCGCGAGCAGACGCAACTCAAGGCCTGGTTGGCCGAGCGCGATACGCTTAAGCTGGATGCCTACGGCGGCGTGCTGGCGGGCCCGGTGTTCGAGGCCAAGGGCTTCTTCCGCAGCGAAAAGCGCGAGGGCCGCTGGTACCTGGTGACCCCGGACGGGCACCCGTTTTATTCGCTGGGCGTCAATGCCGTGGCCGCTGACGGCGGGCGCACCTATGTCGCCGGACGCGAGGGCATGTTCAAGGCCCTGCCGGGCGAAGGCGACGCGCTGGCGGCGTTCTATGGCCAGGGCAACAATGACGATGGCAATGCTTCGTCCCTGGGCCGTGGTTTCAAGCAGGGGCGCTGGTTCGACTTCTATGCCAGCAATCTCCAGCGCACCTACGGCAAACCCTGCGAGCAAGGTGACCAGGCAGCGGCGTGCCCACCCTTGGTGGTGGATGCGCCCCGCTGGCAGGGCCATACCCTCGATCGCCTGCAAGCCTGGGGCTTCAATACCCTGGGCAACTGGAGCGACCCGGCGTTGGGCCAGGCCAAGCGCCTGCCCTATACCTTGGCGCTGTCGATCGTCGGTGATTACGCCAGCATCAGCACCGGCATGGATTGGTGGGGCCGCATGCCTGACCCGTTCGACCCGCGTTTCGCCATGGCCACCGAGCGCGCCGTGGCCATCGCCGCCCGCGATCACCGCGACGACCCCTGGCTGATTGGCTACTTTGCCGACAATGAGTTGGCCTGGGCCGCGCCGGGCGACGATCCCAAGGCCCGCTATGGCCTGGCCTACGGCACCTTGCGCCTGACCACCGACGTGCCGGCCAAGCGTGCCTTCCTCAAGCAGTTGCGTGACAAGTACCGCAACCAGGCCGGGTTGTCGAAGGCCTGGGGTATCGAATTGACCGCCTGGGAACTGATGGAAGACCCAGGTTTCGAGGCGCCTCTGCCCAACCCCGAGCACCCGGAAATCGAGCGTGACTACCAGTATTTCCAGCAGGTGTTCGCCGAAACCTACTTCAAGACCATATCCGATGCGCTGAAGTGGCATGCGCCCAATCACCTGCTGCTGGGTGGCCGTTACGCGGTCAGCACGCCCGAGGCGGTCAAGGCCTGCGCCGAGTTCTGCGATGTGCTGAGTTTCAACTTCTATACCCTCAAGCCTGATCACGGCTACGATTTCGCCCGCCTGGCCGAGCTGGACAAGCCGGTGCTGGTGTCCGAGTTCCAGTTCGGCTCCCGTGACCGTGGCCCGTTCTGGCCTGGTCCGCTGGAAGTGGCCCGCGAGGAAGACCGTGGCCCGGCGTATGCCAATTTCCTCAAGGCCGCCTTGGCCCAGCCGATGATCGTCGGCGCGCATTGGTTCCAGTACCTGGATCAACCCGCCAGCGGGCGCCTGCTCGATGGCGAGAATGGGCACTTGGGGCTGGTGGCGATCACCGATGTGCCCTACGCGGGTTTCGCCGAAGCGGTGCGTCGCAGCAACCGACAAGCGCTTGCTGCGTTCAGCAAGCCTGCACACTAGCGGCGCCAGGCCCTTTCACCAGCAAGGCTGGTGCCTGCAGGTTTCGCAGGCTGGCGCTGTTGTAGGAGCTGGCCTTGTCGGTGAACGGGTCGCTCCCGGTAATATCAGAACAACCCCACAACCACCCAGCCATCTCCAGTAGGCAAATTGGCCAACTACTGAAACAATGCACGCTTTTGCAAGCCAGGCCGTGCAGAGAGGTAGTCGGGTGCAGATCCAGGGTCACTATGAGCTGAAGTTCGAGGCGGTGCGCGAGGCATTCGCCGCGTTGTTCGAGGATCCCCAGGAGCGTGGTGCCGCGCTGTGCATCCAGGTCGGCGGGCAAACCGTGGTCGACCTGTGGGCCGGCAGTGCCGACAAGGACGGCCGCGAGGCCTGGCACAACGACACCATCGCCAACCTGTTCTCCTGCACCAAGACCTTCACCGCCGTCACCGCCCTGCAACTGGTGGGCGAGGGCAAGCTGGCCCTCGACGCGCCCGTGGCCCGCTACTGGCCCGAGTTCGCCCAGGCCGGCAAGGAGCAGGTGACCTTGCGGCAACTGCTCAGCCACCGCGCCGGCCTGCCGGCCATTCGCGAACTGCTGCCGGCCGAGACCCTGTACGACTGGCAGGCGATGGTCGACGCCCTGGCCGCCGAAGCGCCCTGGTGGAACCCTGGTAGCGAGCATGGCTACGCCGCCATCACCTATGGCTGGCTGATCGGCGAGCTGATCCGTCGCGCCGACGGCCGTGGCCCGGGTGACTCCATCGTCGCTCGTACTGCCAAGCCGCTGGGCCTGGACTTCCATGTCGGCCTGGCGGATGAAGAATTCCACCGCGTGGCGCATATCGCCCGCGGCAAGGGCAACCCTGGCGATGCCGCGGCCCAGCGCCTGCTGCAGGTAACGATGCGTGAACCCGAGGCGCTGTCGACCCGGGCCTTCACCAATCCTCCGGCCATCCTCACCAGCACCAACAAGCCTGAGTGGCGGCGCATGCAGCAGCCGGCGGCCAATGGCCACGGCAACGCCCGCAGTCTGGCGGGTTTCTACGCCGGCCTGCTCGACGGCAGCCTGCTCGAATCCGAACTGCTTGACGAGTTGACCCGCGAGCACAGCCTCGGCCAGGACCGTACCCTGTTGACCCAGACCCGCTTCGGCCTGGGCTGCATGCTCGACCAGCCGGATGTGGCCAATGCCACCTTCGGGCTGGGCGCCCGCGCCTTCGGCCACCCAGGCGCAGGTGGCTCGGTCGGTTTTGCCGACCCCGAACACGACGTTGCCTTCGGCTTCGTCACCAATACCCTGGGCCCCTACGTGCTGATGGATCCGCGCGCACAGCGACTGGTGCGCACCCTTGGCAGCTGCCTTTGATCGGGTAACGCGGGTATTGCTCGGACCCTTTGACTATCCTCAATGCCAACGCCTGACGCGTATGGGCAAAATTTCTTTCTATTTCATGGTGTATCGCTGATGTCTTCACATAAAACCTTAGCACTCGCCCTGTGCCTGGCCATGACCGGCTGCGCCAGCCATTCACAGGACTCGTCCAAGGACAGTGCACTCAACTGGTGGCCGTTCGGCTCGGACAAGGTCGCCGATCAGGAAGTGAAAGAGGCCGTGGTCGAGAAGGTCGCCAAGGCCGATGCCAAGTCCGAGAGCAGCAGCCGCTGGTGGTGGCCGTTTGGTGGCGACGACAAGCAGGGCAAGGTCGCGGCCGTGCCGAAGATCGACCAGAAAGCCACCCAGGCCTGGCTCGACCAATACGAACCCAAGGTTCGCGAGGCCATCAAAGGCAGCAAGTTCGAACTGGAGCGCCGCGAGGACGTGCTGGCCGTGACCATCCCAGTGGACAGTTCGTACAACCCGGACCGTCCGAACATGCTGCTGCCGGTCACCCTTGGCCCGATCACCCAGGTGGCCAAGGTCGTCGAGACCGACAGCAAGACCGCCGTGCTGGTCCTCGGCCACGCCGACAGCAGCGGTGCCAGCGCCGCCAACCAGAAGCTCAGCCTCGAGCGTGCCGCCTCGGTATCGGCGATCTTCCGCCTCAGCGGCCTGCAGCGTGACCGCTTGATGCTCAAGGGCATGGGCTCGGTGATGCCGCGCGCTGCCAACGACAGCGCCGAGGGCCGCGCCCTGAACCGCCGCGTAGAACTGCTGCTGACCCCACAGAACACCATGGTCGCGCTGCTGGCCAAGTACCAGCAGGCCGCACCGGTGCCGACGCCGGCCGCCATGGTCGCGGTGCAAGACGCCAAGGCGCCGGCAGCCAAGGCCGCTACCGCCAAACCAGCCGCCAAGGCCGCTGCCAAGCCTGCGGCGAAGAAGCCGGCCGCCAAAGCCAAGGCCCCGGCCAAGGCCAGCACCACCGCGAAGAAGAAAGCCACTGCGGCCAAGCCCGCCGCGAAGAAGGCTGCCACCGACAAGAAAGTCGCCGCCAACAGCCCTGCGAAGACCAACTGATCGTCAAGGAAACGCAGTCATGACCCAATCCCTGGCCGATATGCGCCGCGACTACACCCGTGATGGCCTGGCCGAAGCCCAGGCCCCGAGGGAGCCGTTCGCGCTGTTTCATCACTGGTTCGCCGATGCGGTGAAGACCGAGCAGCTACCGGTGGAAGCCAACGCCATGACCTTGGCGACCGTCGATGCCGACGGTCGCCCGCATTGCCGGGTGCTGTTGCTCAAGGCCCTGGATACGCGCGGGTTCACCTTCTTCACCAATTACCAAAGTGCCAAGGGCCAGCACATTGCGGCCAATCCCTTTGCCGCGATGACCTTTTTCTGGCCGGCGTTGGAGCGTCAGGTACGCATCGAAGGTCGGGTGGAGAAGGTCACGGCCAAGGAGTCGGACGATTACTACCAGGTACGCCCATTGGGCAGCCGCCTGGGCGCTTGGGCGTCGCCGCAGAGCCGGGTGATTGCCGATCGCGAGGAGCTTGAGGGGCTGGTCAAGGCCACCGAGGCACGCTTCTCCGATACCCAGCCGCATTGCCCGGAGCACTGGGGCGGTTACCGTTTGGTGCCGGAGCGCATCGAGTTCTGGCAGGGAAGGGCCAGTCGCTTGCATGACCGTCTGAACTACCGGCTGGTCGATGGCCAGTGGCTGCGCGAGCGCCTGGCGCCGTGATATGCGGGGCCGCTGCGCGGCCCATCGCGGCCAAGGCCGCTCCTACAGGAACCGTGTAACCCTTGTGAGCGGCCTTGTGCCGCGATGGGCTGCAAAGCAGCCCACGCATTACCGATAGCCCGCCGCTTCCCGCTCCAGCCACGCCGCCAACTCCTTGCGCCGCACCTTCTCCACCCGCGCCCGCTCCAGTAGCTTGAGCATGAAATCTCGCTTCGCCGGATCCTCCCCGGCCAGCGACAGCGCCAGGTCGCGGTCCATCCAGCGGCGCATGCGCACATACAGCCAGCCGTGAAAATACAGGCCGGCGATAGTCACTACGACGACGATGAAGTAATCCATGGCTATCCTTGGTCTCACCTGTAGGCCCGCGATTCAGCCAGCAACGGCTGTACCTGAGCTGAATGAAAACAATTTTATAACGTTTGCGCCGTGACACCTGTCAATGCGCGGAGTCTAATGGACACCTGTCTTATGGAGATTGACCCATGCGTAAATCCGCTTTGCTGCTGGCTAGCTTCACCACTGTGTCGCTGCTGCTGGGCGGCTGCCAATCGTCGCTGACCGGCGACAGCTACTCCCGTGATGAGGCCCGCCGCGTGCAGACCGTACGCATGGGTACCATCGAATCCCTGCGTCCGGTGAAGATCGAAGGCACCAAGACCCCGATCGGTGGTGGCGCAGGCGCTATTGTCGGTGGTGTCGCCGGCAGTGCGGTAGGTGGTGGTCGTGGCAGTATCGTTGCCGCGGTGATTGGTGCCGTGGCCGGTGGCCTGGCTGGTTCCGCCGCTGAAGAAGGCCTGACCCGCACCCAAGGTGTCGAGATCACCGTGCGTGAAGACGACGGCAGCATGCGCGCCTACGTGCAGCAAGTGCAGCAGAACGAAATCTTCCGTGTGGGTGAGCGTGTTCGCATCATGACTGTCGACGGCACCAGCCGCGTCACTCACTGACAGCTCGCTTGAAAAGAAAACCCCGACCGGCTTGGCCGTGTCGGGGTTTCTTTTTGCCTGCAAAAGGCGATCGGGTTAGTCGTTCAGCCCGAGGATATCCCGTGCCACCGCTTCGGCGATGCGAATCCCGTCGACACCGGCAGACAGGATGCCACCGGCGTAGCCTGCGCCTTCACCTGCCGGGAACAGGCCCTTGAGGTTGAGGCTCTGGAAGCTGGCATCACGGGTGATACGCAGTGGCGAGGAGGTGCGCGTCTCGATCCCGGTCAACACCGCGTCATGCAGGTTGTAGCCCTTGATCTGGCGATCGAAGGCCGGCAGCGCTTCACGGATCGCCTCGATGGCGAAGTCCGGCAGGCTCGGTGCCAGGTCGCCCAGGGTCACGCCCGGTTTGTACGACGGCTCGACGCTGCCCAGCGCGGTGGACGGGCGCCCTGCGACAAAGTCGCCAACCAGTTGCGCGGGGGCCTGGTAGTTGCTGCCGCCCATCACGTAGGCGTGGGCCTCCAGGCGCTCCTGCAGCTCGATACCGGCCAGCGGGCCGCCCGGGTAGTCGCGCTCAGGGTCGATGCCAACGACGATGCCGGAGTTGGCGTTGCGTTCGTTACGTGAGTACTGGCTCATGCCGTTGGTGACCACCCGGCCCGGCTCGCTGGTAGCGGCGACCACGGTGCCGCCGGGGCACATGCAGAAGCTGTACACCGAACGACCGTTCTTGGCGTGGTGCACCAGCTTGTAGTCGGCGGCGCCGAGTTTCGGGTGGCCGGCATACTTGCCCAGGCGCGCCTTGTCGATCAGCGACTGCGGGTGCTCGATACGGAACCCCACCGAGAATGGCTTGGCCTCCATGAACACGCCCTTGGCGTGCAGCATGCGGAAAGTATCGCGGGCGCTGTGGCCCAGGGCCAGGACCACATGGCGCGAATGCAGTTGTTCACCACTTTGCAGCACCACGCCGGTGAGCTGTTCGCCGTCCACCAGCAAATCGGTAACCTTCTGCTCGAAGCGCACCTCACCACCCAGGGTGATGATTTCCTCACGCATTTTCTCGACCATGCTGGTCAGGCGGAAGGTGCCGATGTGCGGCTTGTTGATGTAGAGGATTTCTTCCGGGGCGCCGGCCTTGACGAACTCTTCCAGCACCTTGCGACCATGGTGCTGCGGGTCCTTGATCTGGCTGTACAGCTTGCCGTCGGAGAAGGTCCCGGCGCCGCCTTCGCCAAACTGCACGTTGGACTCGGGGTTGAGCACGCTCTTGCGCCACAGGCCCCAGGTGTCCTTGGTACGCTGGCGCACTTCCTTGCCGCGTTCGAGCACGATCGGCTTGAAGCCCATCTGTGCCAGCAGCAGGCCGGCGAAGATGCCACAAGGGCCGAAGCCGACCACGATCGGGCGTTCCTGCAGGGTGGCCGGGGCCTGGCCGACGAACTTGTAGCTGACGTCCGGGGCGACGCCGACCTTGCTGTCATCTGCGAAACGGCGCAGCAGTTCGGCTTCGTTGCTGGTCTGCAGATCGATGGTGTAGATGAACAGCAATTCGCTGTTCTTCTTGCGGGCGTCGTAGCTGCGCTTGAACAGGGTGAAACCGAGCAGTTGCGCGTCGTCGATGCCCAGGCGCTGGACGATGGCCGCGCGCAGCTCGTCGTCGGAGTGGTCCAGGGGCAGCTTCAGTTCGGTGATTCGTAGCATGGCAGGGTCCAGTATCCCGGCCATGGGCGGCCGGCGGCTTTACATAAACCGCCAAGTATAAGCTGTTCGCCACCCAGACTGGCAGGATAAAAGCACCCAGCGGTCAGAGATCGCGGGCGCCACCGTAGTAGGCGCAGCCTTGCAGGGTCTTGCCGTCCATGCGCAGTTCGGCCTTGAGGTGGCGGATGGCGCCAGTGGCGCCGTCGACGCAGCGCTGCGGCGCGACCCACAACTCGACGCGCTGGCCATTGGCTTCGCTGGACAGGCTCAGGCCGCCACCGGGCAGTGCTTCTTCCAGGTAGGGCAGCGGCAGCGGCGGCTCGCCAACGCGGTTGAGGACCATGCCCTTGCCGCTGGCCTTGATGTCCCAGTCCGGCTCGTTGCCACCAGCGCGCAGGGTCAGCTGCTTGAAGTTGGGGTCTTCGCAGCCGCTGTATTCGGAGGTTTCCAGGCGGTACAGGCGAGTCACCTCGAGTTGGCCATCGCTGCCGGCTTGCTGGCTGCCGGTCATGCGCCCTCGGACATCGGCGAACAGCTTGTCACCGGCGTCGTCGGCCAGGTTGGCGGCTTCCTGGAGGATGCCGGTGCCGGCGGCGTCCTTGATGATGAAGCGGCGGCTTTCGCGGCACGGCTTGAACAGCAGGTGGCCGCCGGCTGCGCTCAGTTCGCCCTGCAGGCGGGTGCTACCGAGGTTCGGGTCGACTGGTTTTTCGGCCAGCATCTGGCAGCCGGCGAACAGCGGCAGCAGGGCGGTGAGCAGCAGGGATGGGGTGAGGCGCATGGGGCGGGCTCCGGTGTTCGGGCAAAAAGTGCCGGCCACGTTACCGAGCCTGTGGGGTGACGACAAGAGGGGCAAGAGCAGTGCACGAGTCGTGGCGTAGGAGCCAGCCTTGCTGGCGAATCAGGCGCCTCGGTGGATGGCACCGGCTACGCCGGTGTTCGCCGGCAAGGCCGGCTCCTACACGGGCCACGCCAACAGCGAATTCAACAGGCAGAAAAAAGGGCCCGAAGGCCCTTTGATCGATCAACCACCCAGGTAGGCGTCGCGCACCTTAGGGTCGGTCAACAGCGCTTCACCGGTACCCTGCATCACCACCTTGCCGTTTTCCAGCACGTAGGCGCGGTCGGCGATCTTCAGTGCCTGGTTGGCGTTCTGCTCGACCAGGAACACGGTCACGCCATCGCGGCGCAACTGTTCGATGATGTCGAAGATCTGCTGGATGATGATTGGTGCCAGGCCCAGGGACGGTTCGTCGAGCAGCAGCAACTTGGGCTTGCTCATCAGCGCCCGGCCGATGGCGAGCATCTGCTGCTCGCCGCCGGACATGGTGCCGCCACGCTGGATGTAGCGCTCCTTCAAGCGTGGGAACAGCTGCAGGACCTTGTCCAGTTGCTCCTGGTAGTCGCCCTTGTTGGTGAAGAAACCGCCCATGGCCAGGTTTTCCTCGACAGTCAGGCGGGCGAACACGCGGCGGCCTTCCGGCACCACCGCGATGCTCTTGCGCATGATGTGCGAGGACGGCTGGCCGACCAGCTCCTCTCCCAGGTACTTGATGCTGCCGCTGCTCGCCTGGGGCGAGCCGCACAGGGTCATCAGCAAGGTCGACTTGCCGGCGCCGTTGGCGCCGATCAGGGTGACGATCTCGCCTTGGTTGATCTCGACGTTGACGCTGTGCAGCGCCTGGATCTTGCCGTAGAAGGTGGAAACGTTCTCGAACTTCAGCATTTACGCCTCCCCCAGGTAGGCCTTGATCACATCCGGGTTGCCGCGAATCTCTTCGGGCGTGCCGTCGGCCAGGGGCGTGCCCTGGTTGATCACCACGATGTGGTCGGAAATGCTCATCACCAGCTTCATGTCGTGCTCGATCAGCAGCACGGTCACGTTGTGCGATTCGCGCAGGTAGGCGATGAGGGCCTTGAGGTCCTCGGTCTCCTTGGGGTTCAGGCCGGCGGCCGGTTCGTCGAGCATGATGATCCGCGGTTGGGTCATCATGCAGCGGGCGATTTCCAGGCGCCGTTGCTGGCCATAGGCGAGGGTGCCGGCGGTACGGTTGGCGAACTCGGTCAGGTTGACCTTCTCCAGCCAGTACTGGGCACGCTCCATGGCTTCTTTTTCGCTGCGGCGGAAGCTCGGGGTCTTGAACAGGCCGGCGAAGAAGTTGGTATTGAGGTGCCGGTGCTGGGCGATCAGCAGGTTCTCCAGCGCGGTCATTTCCTTGAACAGGCGCACGTTCTGGAAGGTTCGCACCACGCCCTTGCGGGCAATCTGATGGCCGGCCAGGCCCTGGATCGGCTGGCCGTCGAGCAGGATGGTGCCGCCGCTGGGCTTGTAGAAGCCGGTCAGGCAGTTGAACACCGTGGTCTTGCCGGCGCCGTTCGGGCCGATCAGTGCCACCACCTGTTTTTCCTTGACGGTCAGGGCCACGCCGTTGACCGCCAACAAGCCGCCAAAGCGCATGCTCAGGCCGCTGACTTGCAGAATTTCGCGGCTCATCGAGGCAGCTCCATGTGCGGACGTTGCATGGGCAGCAGCCCCTGCGGACGCCAGATCATCATCAACACCATCAGCGCACCGAACATCAGCATCCGGTATTCGCTGAACTCACGCATCATCTCCGGCAGCAGGATCATCACGATGGCCGCGAGAATCACGCCCAATTGCGAGCCCATGCCGCCCAGCACGACGATGGCGAGGATGATCGCCGACTCGATGAAGGTAAACGATTCCGGTGTCACCAGGCCCTGGCGGGCGGCGAAGAAGCTGCCGGCGAAACCGGCGAAGCAGGCCCCCAGGGTGAACGCCGAGAGCTTGATCACGGTGGGGTTCAGGCCCAGCGCGCGGCAAGCGATTTCGTCTTCGCGCAGTGCTTCCCAGGCGCGGCCGATCGGCATGCGCAGCAGGCGGTTGATGACGAACAGCGCCAGCAAGGCCAGCAGCAGGGCCACCAGGTAGAGGAAGATGACCTTGTTGATCGAGTTGTACTGCAGCCCGAAGAACTCATGGAAGGTCTGCATCCCCTCGGCGGCCTTGCGTTCGAAGGTCAGGCCGAAGAACTCCGGCTTGGGGATGTTGCTGATGCCGTTGGGGCCGCCGGTCCAGTCGGTGAGGTTACGCAGGAACAGGCGGATGATCTCGCCAAAGCCCAGGGTCACGATCGCCAGGTAGTCGCCGCGCAGGCGCAGCACCGGGAAGCCGAGCAGGAAGCCGAAGGTGGCGGCCATCAGGCCGGCGATCGGCAGGCACACCCAGAAGCTCCAGCCCAGGTAGTGGGAGAGCATCGCGTAGCTGTAGGCGCCGACGGCATAGAAGCCGACGTAACCCAGGTCGAGCAGCCCCGCCAGGCCGACCACGATGTTCAGGCCCAGGCCCAGCAGCACGTAGATCAGGATTAGCGTGGCGATGTCGACCGCGCCGCGCGAGCCGAAGAACGGCCAGATCAGCGCGGCCACGATCAGCCCCATGATCACCCAGCGCTGGGTTTTCGGCAGGGTCAGGAAGTTGCTCACCGAAGGCGGTACCAGCTTGCGCTCCGAGCGCCGGCCCATCACCGCGCTCCATTGCTTGTCGAACAGCACGCGCAGGAACATCAGGACCGAGCACGCGGCGATGATGCTGATGGTGAACGAGCCCTGGCTGTGCACGATCAGGCTGATGCCGTCGATGCTGAGTTTCAGGCCCAGTACCGGGAAGGCCACGGCCCAGACCAGCAAGGCGCTGAAGAACGCCTGTTTGAGATTTCTGTTCATACTTTTTCAACCTCCGGGCGGCCCAGGATGCCGGTCGGCCGGAACAGCAGGACAAGAACCAAAAGACCGAATGCCACCACGTCCTTGTACTGGTCGCCGAAGATGTCGGCGCCGAACGCTTCGGCCACGCCCAGCACCAGCCCGCCGAGCATGGCGCCCGGAATGCTGCCGATGCCGCCCAGTACCGCCGCGGTAAAGGCCTTCAGGCCCACCAGGAAACCGGCGTTGGGGTTGATCACCCCGTACTGCATGCTCAGCAGCACGGCCGCCACCGCCGCCAGGGCGGCGCCGATGACGAAGGTCAGGGCGATGATGTTGTTGGTGTTGATGCCCAGCAGGTTGGCCATCTTGATGTCCTCGGCACAGGCGCGGCAGGCGCGGCCCAGGCGGGAACGGGAGATGAACAGGGTCAGGCAGGTCATGGCGACGAGGGTCACCACGAACACCAGGATCTGCATGTACGAGACCAGCACTTCCTCCGCTCCGCCCGGGCCGAACGAGAAGCTGCCGGGAATCAGGTTGGGGATGGACTTGTCCTTGGAGTCCTGCGACAACAGGACGGTGTTCTGCAGGAAGATCGACATGCCGATGGCGGAGATCAGCGGGATCAGCCGGTTGCTGTTGCGCAGCGGCCGGTAGGCGACCCGTTCGATGCTGTAGCCGTAGGCACTGGTGACGAAGATCGTGGCGACGAAGGCCACGGTCATCAGGATCGGCAACGAGTGGATGCCCATCATGGCCAGCCCGGCGAGGGCGATGAAGGCCACGTAGGAACCGATCATGTACACCTCGCCGTGGGCGAAGTTGATCATGCCGATGATGCCGTACACCATCGTGTAACCGATGGCGATCAGCGCGTAGGTACTGCCGATGGTCAATCCGTTAACCAGTTGTTGTAGGAAATGGTAGATCTCAGGCATTACAGCGCTCCTAAAAACCTGATTTGCATTTCGCTGGCGGGGGAGGCCCGGGCCCTTGTTCTCGCGGTCTTCGCCACGTGATCGTTGTGCGGGCACAGCCAGGAAACCGCGGGTGACGGTTTTAAGATTTTCAGGTGAGCCGGCCCCCGGATCACGGGGATCGGGCCCATAGAACCTCGTAAAACAAAGCCCACTGCTCGCACAGTGGGCTTCTCGGTCAGCTATTAGTCACGCAGTTACTGAGGGGAAACTTCGGTCTTCGGCTTGCCGAAGTGCCACTCGTAGACAACGAACTTGAAGTTCTTCAGGTCGCCTTTCTCGTCGTACGACAGCTCGCCGGTCGGGGTCTTGAAGGTGCCGGCGTGGATGGCGGCTGCCACCTTGTCGGTGTCTTCGGACTTGGCCGCCTTGATGCCACCGGCGATCAGTTCGACGGCGGAGTAGGCCGGGAACACGAACGGACCGCTCGGGTCTTTGCCGTCGGCCTTGATGGCGTCGACGATGGCCTTGTTCTCTGGGTCGGCGTCGAAGGATTTCGGCAGGGTGACCAGCAGGCCTTCGGAGGCGCCCTGGGCGATCTGCGAGATGGAGTCGTTACCCACGCCTTCCGGGCCCATGAACTTGGCTTTCAGGCCTTTTTCCTGGGCTTGGCGCAGGATCAGGCCCAGTTCTGGGTGGTAGCCGCCGTAGTAGACGAAGTCGACGTTGTTCTGCTTGAGTTTCTGGATGATCGAGGAGAAGTCCTTGTCACCGGCGTTCAGGCCCTCGAAGACGGCAACCTTGGTGCCCTTGCCTTCCAGGGTGGTCTTGACCGCGGTGGCGATGCCTTCACCGTACTGCTGCTTGTCGTGCAGCACCGCAACGACCTTCGGCTTGACGTGGTCGGCGATGTAGTTGCCGGCGGCTGGGCCCTGGGCGCTGTCCAGGCCGATGGTGCGGAAGATCAGCTTGTAGCCACGGCTGGTGATTTCCGGGGAGGTGGCGGCGGGGGTGATCATGATCACGCCTTCGTCTTCGTAGATGTCGGACGCAGGCTGGGTGGAGCTGGAGCACAGGTGGCCGATGACGAACTTGACGCCGTCGTTGACCACTTTGTTGGCGACGGCCACGGCCTGTT
The DNA here is from genome assembly GCF_004519305.1 of Pseudomonas sp. RIT623. Classification (GTDB taxonomy): domain Bacteria; phylum Pseudomonadota; class Gammaproteobacteria; order Pseudomonadales; family Pseudomonadaceae; genus Aquipseudomonas. The sequence continues at coordinate 16,411 of NZ_SOZA01000046.1, forward strand.
TAGGGTCGCACGCGTCGTCGTATTCCTTGGCTTCGAGCATCTTGCCATCGACGCCGCCCTTGGCGTTGATGTCCTTGATGGCCTGTTTGGCGCCGGTGAACTGCATGTCGCCGTATTGCGTGACCGGGCCGGTCTTGGGGCCGGCGATACCAATCTTGATGGTATCGGCGGCAAACGAATGGCTGGCAACCCCGGCCAGAACCATTGCGGCGAACAGCTTGGAAATCTTGATCATAGTGCTCCACTCATTCTGTTGTAATTCTTATAGACCTGAGGTCAGGGCTACAGACCGGGCGGGACTTGCGCACTGGCTACGCCAATGCGCCGGCCCCACCTTCCCCCGGAACATGTCCCGGAACTGTACCGGTACAGTGTAGAGCGCTGTCCGAGCGCTTGAAAAGCGGGCGAAAAGCGTCTGTTTCCAGGGGTGTCGCCTGATCGACATAAAGATACAGAAAGGCGCCATCAATTTGCCTGCATCTTCGGCCCGTCCCCACAAACTCGGGCCGGATCGACCAAATTACGTATTTGAAACCGGGTTTTTCTGCAAAAATGCCGGCCTTTTTGTTGGCCGATCTTTGCGCAGGTAACCCATGACTGATCAAGTAAGCACCCTCTATGCCAAATTGCTCGGTGAGACTGCCGTCATCGAGTGGAAAGCCCTGGAGCGTTTCTGGGCCAAGGGTGACCTGATTTGGGTCGATCCGTCCCTCGACCTGATCACCGTTGCCGAGGCAATGGCCGAGAATCGCCGCGAGATCTTCGCCAAGTGGCGCGATGATGGCACTGTCGGGCCGGTCTCTGCTGAACAGGCACTCGAGCTGCAAACCCGCGATCCAGAGATCTGGGCGGTGGTGGTTTCGCCGTTCATCGTGATCCAGGCGAAGAAAGCGGAATAAGCACGCGCTTTTTTAGTGCGTGATAACGCGCAGATGCATCGTGCTGGTGCGCGTTGACGCTCACGTAAGGTGGAAGTTGGTAACAGTGGCGGGGTGATTCGGCGGGGCGGTAACAGTTTACGGAATACGTAACTGGGGCTGCTGCGCAGCCCATTCGCGGCACAAGGCCGCTCCTACAGGACTACGCGATTTCCTGGAGGAGCGGCCTGTGCCGCGAAAGGGGAGCGAAGCGCGCCCGGATGATGTCAGTAATCCACGCGCCCGGTATGGCTGTTCAGCGAGATGACCCGGGTCTTGCCGATGCGGTGCCTGAAGATCTCGCGCAGGTACTTCACCGCCTTCTTCACGCACTCGCGCGACAGGCGGATGTCGTTGATCGAGACGAAGCGGCTCTTGTCGTTGATCAGTTCGCGGTACTTCTTCTCGTACATCGGCTTGATCGCATACCAGTTGGTGTCGAGGATCTTCGCCGGGTTCTCGAACTCGTTGAGCAGGTCATCGATGCGCGCCTCGTCGAAGTGCTCACTGGTGATGAACTCGAGAATGGCGTTGTCCATGGTGTCGTCGAAACGGTACGGATTACGCGCGAAGCAACGCTTGATGAATGCCACGATCAAGGTCAGGAAGTCGTCCGACAGGCACGGGCTCTTGGCGATCAGGGTGGTCAGCGACAGGTTGGCCGAGGCGCCGATCACCAGCGCGTAGCGCTTGAGCGTGGTGTTGGGGAACAGGCTGTTGAGGTGGGTCTTGAGCCGGTTCAGGTCCATGTACGACAGCTTGTAGTCCTTGGGCAGGGAGACGATCGACACCACCGACGAGCAGTTCTTGAAGAAGTGCAGGTCGTGCAGCGCCGCGGCGTCGTAGCCCGAGGCCTGGTATTGCTCCAGCGCGGCGCGGTAGCGGCGCGATTCGATCGGCAGCAGGCTGATGCCTTCGATGGCCTGGGTCTGCTTGTTGAAGTGCGGCAGGTCGATGGAGCGGAAGAACAGGTCGTCGATGTCCAGGCGCGGCTGCTCGCGCTCGAACACCTTGAACTTGTCCGACCCTGCAGGCGGCACTTCCGGCACCACCGACTCGGCATAGGCGATGGCCACCGGGCCGGCCAGGCTCATGAACAGGTCGTTGGCGTCCAGGCGGATGGTCTCGCCGATGTCGATGCCCGCGCGGCGGAAGTAGTTCTGGTCGTAGTCGGTGGTCACCGCCTGGGCGGTGAGGATGTTGAAGATCTGTTGGGAGATGTACTGGTTGGCGTGCTTCTCCATGGCGTTGACGTCGATGTTCTGGATCGTGCCGTCGTCGCTCTCCTCGGCGTAGCGCATGATGTCGTTGGAAATCAGCATCATCGCGTTCCACGGGCGGATGCGGCCCATGACGCTGGCTTCGCTGCTGTCTTCATTGTCGAAGTTGTACGAGAAGTCCCATTCTTCCGACAGGTACTTGCACAGCAGGCGGCCGGCGTTGATGTGCAGCGCCTCGGACATTTCGCTGCGGTGATCGGAGGCGTTGGGCAGCACGCAGATGCCGCTGGTGAAGATCGGTTCGAAGACGAACGAATGCCCGCTCTTGCCGTCGTTCTCGTCGGCCGGCTTGGTGTCGAAGGTCTTGTTCATGTACGAGTACTGCTGGGCCAGGCCGAACTCCGAGGCCATGCCCGAGCCGGTGCCGCCGCCGGCGCTGAAGATGTAGAAATACAGGCGCGACTGGTTGGCCTTGATGCCGCAGGAATCGATCAGGTACGAGTGGATCAGCTTCCAGTCGGCGCTGGAGAAACGCTGGGTGTCCTTGTTGAGGATGATCTTGGCCAGGTACTGGCCGAGGATCGGCGCGTTGCCGGCGCCGCCGGCATGCACCTCGGACAGGTCCATGATCTTCATCTTGCTGTAGTCGCGCAAAAAGCCACCGCGCTCGCCCTTGCGCGAGAAGCGGATACGCCCGGCGATGTCCTTGTCCAGGTCGCCGAGCATCACCAGCGGCTCGACCAGGAACACCGGCTTGGCCGCCTTGTTCTGTACCAGGCGCAGGTTCTGGCGGATCCAGCGCGCCGGGCTGTAGCCCGCTTCGCCCTTGAAGCGGTCCTCGTTGTTGTACTCGTTGAGGAAGAATGTGCGGGCGTTGTATACCAGCTCCGCCACGTCCAGGGCGATGTTCGAGCCGCAACGACCCAGGCCGATCAGGCACACCGACGGGAACTGCTGCTCCAGGCGCAGTTGGTCCTCGTCCTCGACATGCAGGTTGGGCGGGAACACCAGGTCGCGCAGGCCATCGAGGTTGTCGAGGATGCGCTGGATGTCCTGCTCGGTGAAGTACAGGTACTGCTGCGCGGGCAGGCTGCGGGCGGCGGGAAGGTCCCGGTTGCTGCCCGCGGTCAGCGAAGTGGGGCTGAGCGACGACTCGGGGACCGCATTGGCAGAAGTGTTCGTAGAGGTCATAGTGCGCCATTTGCCTGAAGTGATTGGCTTCCCGGTGATGCATGTCATCTGGCCATCACGGGAAATTTCGCGACTTTATCAGTGCGTCTTTTTCTCATGCGATAGGGGTTTTCCTTAGCGCGACTAAGGTTTTTGCCTCGCACCCGCATTGCATCGTCCGTTTGTCACGCTTCTTTAATCTGGAGTTGCTCATGAGTACTGCCTTGCCTTCGTTGGGGTTCGCCGGGATCGGCTTGATGGGGCTGCCGATGTGCCGCCGCTTGCTGGCGGCCGGCTACCCGCTGACCGTGTGGAACCGCAGCCCGGACAAGTGCGCCGAGCTGGTCGCCGCCGGCGCGCGCTTGGCCAGCAGCCCCGCCGAGCTGTGCGCGGCGGTGGACATGGTGCTGCTGTGCCTGGCCGACACGGCGGTGGTGCGCGAGGTGGTCTTCGGTGAACAGGGCATTGCCCAGGGCGGGCGCAGCGGTCAACTGCTGGTGGATTTATCCAGCCTCGAGCCGAGCGCAACCCGGGAGATGGCCGCGACACTGGCGGCGCTGTGTGGCATGGCCTGGCTCGATGCGCCTGTGTCTGGCGGCACCCCCGGTGCCGAGGCCGGCAGCCTGGCGATCATGGTCGGCGGCGAGGCGAGCGATCTGCAGCGGGCGCGGCCGGTGCTGCTGACCCTGGGCCAGCGGGTCACGCACATGGGCGCGGTGGGGGCCGGCCAGGTGACCAAGGCCTGCAACCAGATGATCGTCGCCTGCAACGCCCTGGTGATTGCCGAGGTGGTGGCTTTGGCCGAGCAGTCAGGGGTCGATGCACGGTTGCTTGCCGAGGCCCTGGCCGGTGGCTTCGCCGACTCCAAGCCGTTGCAGATCCTCGCCCCGCAAATGGCCGAAAGCCGCTTCGAGCCGGTCAAGTGGCATGTGCGTACCCTGCTCAAGGACCTCGACGGCGCGGTGAAACTGTCCCGCGAGCGGGGCTCGGCGACTCCGCTCAGTGCCCTCGCCGCGCAATTGATGCGCCTGCACGGTAGCCAGGGGTATCTGGAAAAAGATCCGGCGACCCTGGTAGCGCTGTATCGCAACAAGGACTGAATGCACAGGCCTGGCGGTCGAGTCGCTCGAGCACTGGCCGCAATTCGGCCAGCGGCACCGGGCGGCTGAGCAGGTAGCCTTGCAGGAAGTCGCAGCCGTGGCTGGCGAGGAACTCATGTTGCTCGACGGTCTCGACGCCTTCGGTGACCACTTTCAGGTGCAAGGTGTGGGCCATGACGATGATCGCCTGGACGATCTCGCGGTCCTTCTGGCTGCCCGGCACCTCGTGGATGAACGAGCGGTCGATCTTCAGCACGTCCAGCGGCAGGCGCTTGAGGTAGGCCAGCGAGGAGTAGCCGGTGCCGAAGTCGTCGATCGACAGTGCCACGCCCATGGCGCGGATGCGCTTGAGCAGGCTGACGGTGTGCTGGATATCGCCCATCAACGCGTTCTCGGTGACTTCCAGTTCCAGCTGGCGCGCGGTGAGCCCGGCCTGGAACAGCGCCATTTCCACTTCCGTGGCCAGCTCCTCGCGGCCCAGGGTCAGCGCCGAGCAGTTCACCGTGACCTTGAGCTCGCCATACCCATGCCGGTTGAGCTGGGCCAGGTCCTCGCAGGCGCGGCGTAGCACCCACAGGTCGAGGTCGGCAATCAGGCCGTTGGCCTCGGCGATACAGATGAACCGTTCCGGGTTGAGCAGGCCATGCTGTGGATGCTGCCAGCGCACCAGCGCCTCGAGCTTGGCCACCTGGCCACTGCGCAGGTCGAAGATCGGCTGGTAATGCACGCACAGGCCGCGTTCCTCGAACAGTGCCACGCGCAGCTCCTCCTCGAGTTGCAGTTCGAGGGTGGCGCGGGTTTTCAGGCCGTCGTTGAAGAAGTTCAGGTTGTTGCGCCCGCAGCCCTTGGATTGGTACAGCGCCAGGTCGGCGTTCTTCAGTAGCTCTTCGGTGCTCAGGCCGTCGTCGGGGAAGATGCTGATGCCGATGCTGGTGGTCATCACCATGCGCCGGCCGGCCAGGTCGATGGGCTCCTTCATTCGCTGCATGATGCGTTGGGCCAGGTGGCGGGCTTCGTCGCGGCTGTTGAGGTTGGTGACGATGCAGAACTCGTCGCCGCCAAAGCGGGCGACCAAGTCCTGGCTGCGGGTGGCGGCCTTGATATGCCCGGCGATCACCTTGAGCAGTTCGTCGCCCGCGGCATGGCCGAGGCTGTCGTTGATGCGCTTGAAGTGGTCTATGTCGAGGAACATCACCGCCAGCATGCCGTCGTGGGCCGCCTGTTCGGCCAGGCGCTCGGCGAACACCTGGTTGAAACCGCGGCGGTTGACCAGGTTGGTCAGGGCGTCGTAATGGGCCGCCTGCTGCAATGACACCCGTGCTTGGTCGAGTTGGCTGAGCAGCACGTTGACCCGGCGCAGGTCGTGCTCCTTGCTTTGCAGCTTCTTGTCGGCCAGGGCGGCGCTGATGCTGCTGCCGCTGATTAGCAGGGTGATGAAGGCGATGGTCAGCGCCAATTGCAGGCTGTTGTCCACGCTGGGCAGGCGCAGCGCGGTCTCGCTGGGGATCACCAGGGTCATCGCCGTCATGCCGGTGAAGTGGGTCAGCACGATGCCGCCGGCCATCAGCAGGCTGGCGCCGTACTTGAGCAGCAGGTGCATGGTGCCACTGCCCTGGTGAAAATAGCGGGCCATCAGCAGCGCCACCAGGCTGGTGGCGATGGCGATAGCGATGGACGCCAGCAGGGGGCCAGTCTGGTAGTACTGTTGGGCGCTGGTCTGCAGCGCGGCCATGCCGGTGTAGTGCATGGCGCTGATGCCCAGGCCGATGAACAGCGCGGTTTGCAGGTAGTGGCGCAGGTGCATGTGGCTGCGATCGAGGCTGTTCATCGCCAGCCACGCGGCGCATAGGGCGATCAGCAGCGACAGGCCGGTGAGCGGGGCGTCATAGTGGATTTCCAGCGGGGCCTGGAAGGCCAGCATGCTGATGAAGTGCATGGCCCAGATGCCGCCGGCCAGGCAGCAGGCGCCCAGCACCCGCCATTGTCGGCGTGCCATGCGGTCTTCGCAGTGGCTCTGGCGCTCGGCCATGTCCAGGGTGGCGAAACAGGCGGCGCAGGCTACGGCATAGGCGAGCAGCACCAGGAAGGGGTTGTGTCGGCAGTCGAGGATGATCTGTCCGGTCGCCGGTAGCTCGGCGAACAATTGCAGTCCCAGCCACTCCATTGCAGGCCTCTTCGTCGAGTCTTCACTCGTCCCCAAAAAGCACGGATGGAGACTGTTCCTGCTGGAGTATAGGAATGCAGGCTTAAGCCTTCCTGATTAATGGCACTTTGGTTTCTACCATTTGGATATGAAGGTAATAGCTGGAAGATCTAAATGGGTATTCAGTCTCGCGCGATCCCTGTAGGAGCGGCCTTGGGTCGCGAAGGGCTGCGAAGCAGCCCCGACAATCTTGCGACACAGCCAAGATCCTGGGGCCGCTGCGCGACCCTTTCGCGACCCAAGGCCGCTCCTACAGGAGATGCGCGAATCCCGATCAGCCAGCGACAAGCACGCGGATCGCTTCCAGGCGCAGTGCCGCTTTTTCCAGCGCCGCCAGGCCCTCTTCACGCTGCTTGCGCAGGGCGTCGATCTCGCTGTCGCGCACGCTCGGGTTGACGGCCTTCAACGCAGTCAGGCGCGCCAGCTCCTCGTCGGCTTCGGCGGTCAGGCGCTGCCGGGCCTGGGCCACGCGCTCGTCGTGGGTTGGCAGGACCTTGGCCTCGCCGTCGGCGATGCGCTTGGCCAGCACGTCGCGCTGGGCCTGGACGAACTTGTTGGCACTGGCCTTGGGCACGCTTTCGAGCTGGTCGTTGAGGGTTTCGAAGGCCACCCGCGGGCCCAGGTCGTTGCCATTGGCATCGAGCAGGCAGCGCAGTGCCGCCGGTGGCAGGTAGCGGCCCAGTTGCAGGCTGCGCGGGGCTACCACCTCGCTGACATAGAGCAGCTCGAGCAGCACGGTGCCGGGCTTGAGGGCTTTGTTCTTGATCAGCGCCACGGCGGTGTTGCCCATCGAGCCGGACAGCACCAGGTCCATGCCACCCTGGACCATCGGGTGTTCCCAGGTGAGGAACTGCATGTCCTCGCGCGACAGCGCCTGGCCGCGGTCGTAGGTGATGGTCACGCCTTCGTCGTCGCCCAGCGGGAAGCTGGCGTCGAGCATCTTCTCGCTCGGCTTGAGCACCAAGGCGTTTTCCGAGTGGTCCTCGCTGTCGATGCCGAAGGCGTCGAACAGGGTTTCCATGTAGATCGGCAGGGCGAACTGGTCGTCCTGTTCGAGAATGTCCTCGACCAGGGCCTGGCCTTCGCCGGCACCACCGGAGTTGAGTTCCAGCAGGCGGTCACGGCCGGTGTGCAGCTCGGCTTCCAGGCGCTCGCGCTCGACGCGGGCCTCGGCCACCAGCTTGTCCCAACCCTTGTCGTCGCCGCCAGGCAGTTGCGCCAGCAGGCGCGGGCCGAACTGGTGCTGCAGGGCGTTGCCGGTCGGGCAGGTATTGAGGAAGGCGTTGAGGCCCTCGTGGTACCACTGGAACAGGCGCTGTTGCGGGCTGTCCTGCAAGTAGGGGATGTGCAGCTCGATGGTGTGCTTCTGGCCGATCCGGTCGAGACGGCCGATGCGCTGCTCGAGCAGGTCTGGGTGGGCCGGCAGGTCGAACATCACCAGGTGGTGGGCAAACTGGAAGTTGCGGCCTTCGCTGCCGATCTCGGAGCAGATCAGCACCTGGGCGCCAAACTCCTCGTCGGCGAAATAGGCCGCGGCGCGGTCGCGCTCGAGGATGCTCATGCCCTCGTGGAACACCGTGGCTGGAATGCCGGAGCGCACGCGCAGGGCGTCTTCCAGGTCCATGGCGGTTTCGGCGTGGGCGCAGATCACCAGCACCTTGGTGCGCTTGAGCATTTTCAGGGTGTCGATCAGCCAGTCGACCCGCGGGTCGAAGCGCCACCAGCGCTCGTCGTCGGCGGTTTCGCCCTGGGCCTGGAAGGCCACTTCCGGGTACAGCTCGGCGCGCTCGCCGGACGGCAGCTCGGCGTACTGCTCGGGGTTGGCCAACGGGTAGGGGTGCAGCTGGCGTTCGGGGAAGCCCTGGATCGCCGCGCGGGTGTTACGGAACAGCACGCGGCCGGTGCCGTGGCGGTCGAGCAGTTCGCGGATCAGGCGGGCGCTGGCCTGGCTGTCGCCATCGCTGACAGCGGCCAGCAGCGCCTCGCCTTCGGCGCCGAGGAAGCCCTGGATGGTGGCGTGGGCCTTGGGCGACAGGCGGCCCTCGTCGAGCAGTTCCTGCACCGCCTCGGCCACCGGGCGATAGTGCTCGCTCTCGGCGCGGAACGCGGCCAGGTCATGGAAACGGTTGGGGTCGAGCAGACGCAGGCGGGCGAAGTGGCTGTCCTGGCCGAGCTGTTCGGGGGTGGCGGTGAGCAGCAGCACGCCGGGGATCACCTGGGCCAGTTGCTCGACCAGGGCGTACTCGGGGCTGGCCTGTTCCTCGTGCCACACCAGGTGGTGGGCTTCGTCGACCACCATCAGGTCCCAGCCAGCGGCAAACAGCGCATCCTGGGCCTTCTCGTCGTCCACCAGCCACTCCAGGGCGACCAGCGCCAGCTGGGCATCCTCGAACGGGTTGCTGGCGTCGCTTTCGATGAAACGCTCGGCATCGAATAGCGCGACCTGCAGGTTGAAACGTCGGCGCATTTCCACCAGCCATTGGTGCTGGAGGTTTTCCGGCACCAGGATCAGCACGCGGCTGGCGCGACCGGACAGCAGCTGGCGGTGGATCACCAGGCCGGCCTCGATGGTCTTGCCCAGGCCCACTTCGTCGGCCAGCAGTACGCGGGGGGCAATGCGGTCGGCCACTTCACGGGCGATGTGCAACTGGTGGGCGATAGGTTGGGCACGCACGCCACCCAGGCCCCACAGGGTGGAGAGCATCTGCTTGCTGGTGTGCTGCAGGGTGTTGTAGCGCAGCGAGAACCACGACAGCGGGTCGATCTGCCCGGCGAACAGACGGTCGCTGGCCAGGCGGAACTGGATGAAGTTCGACAGTTGTGTCTCGGGTAGCGTGCACGCCTGGTTCTGCCCGTCGATGCCGTGGTAGACCAGCAGGCCGTCGACGTCCTCGACTTCACGCACGGTCAGCTTCCAGCCCTCGAAATGGGTGATCTGGTCGCCGGGCGAGAAACGCACGCGGGTCAGCGGCGCATTGCGTAGCGAGTACTGGCGGGTGTCGCCCGTGGCCGGGTAGAGCACGGTCAACAGGCGGCCATCCTGCGCCAGGATGGTCCCAAGACCTAGCTCGGCTTCGCTGTCGCTGATCCAGCGTTGCCCCGGTTGATACTGCTGCGCCATACTGCCAAAACTCCCGCGATGAAAAAGCCGCTCATGTTACCGGATCGGCTGCGCCAGACCAAAGATTACTCGAACGAGTAGAGAGTCTAGCGTGTTCGTCGAGGCACACCGTCCCGTCACGAGGGCCACGCGCCACATGTTTGCCAAGCACCGTTGGTTGAACCTCTCCTTGGCCCTGGGCAGCCTGGCGCTGCTGGCCGCTTGCGAACAGAAAAGCTTCGAGATCCTGCCGCCCATTCCAGTGGAGCAACTGGAGGTGCTCGGCGTGCAGACGCCGATCAAGAGCGTGCACTTTCATGACCGCGACGGCGAGGGTTTGCTGGTATTGAGCCGGGTCGATGGCCAGGCCACCGACCCGGATACCGAGGAAGAGGTCGACAAGGTGGTGCTCAAGGCCACCGTGTATGGCCGCGCCGCCGGTGGCGATGCCTTCAAGGCACGCTGGCAGATCGAGCAGGAGACCACCTGTGCCGGCCTTGACCTGGATGTCGACTTCTATGCCGACGTCAGCGATGTCAGCGACCTGAACAAGGACGGCGTGGCCGAAGTGACCGTGGCCAGCCATGCGTTCTGCGGTGGTGGGATCGACCCGCACGACATCGCCATCGAGATGCGCGAAGGGCAGGCCAGCTACACCATCACCGGCCAGTCGCTGATCGCCCCGCCCGGCGAGGACCCGTTCGGCGGAGAACGCGAGGACAGCGCCTCGCTCAAAGGCGCGCCACAGGTGCTGCGCGAGCATATGGATGCGGTGTGGCAGCAGGTCTACAAACGGCCGTGGAACGATTCGGTCAGCACGCCGGACGACGGCCCCGACGACGCCGAATAGCCGCGTTCTATACTGGCGGTTGTGACGCACCGCACACCGTTGCCCGGCGCTATTCAAGGCGGCGTGTCGGCGGCCGACACAGTGGTTACAGGAGACCATGCCATGCTGCCGCCGATCATCCCGCTCAGTGCCGCCCCCGTGACCTCGCAACAGGATCCGGTCAAGCCGCCGCCGACCATTCCCCCTGTGGTGCCGGCGCAGCCTGCCTCCAGCGACGCCAGCGTCGACCTCAAGCGTCATCGCGACCCCGAGGAGCAAGTGCTGTTGCTGCGTGACGAGCAGCGCCGCCAGCAACAGCGGCGCGAGCAGGCCGAAGCCGAGCGCCATGAGGCCATGCCAGGCGATGAGCTCAATGCCGACAACACCGTACCGGTAGCGCCGTTGGGCGAGCGCACGCGCCAGGGCTTGCTGGTGGATATCGAAGTCTGACTAGTCAGCACCCACGCTTGCCTTCATCATGAAGGCCTCTGCTGTCCGTCGAGCCCGCCCATGAGCCAAGACAACCTGATCGACTTCGGTGCCGAGCGCGCCAAACGTATCCATGACCTCAACGACAAGCGCCTGAACGACATGCGTCAGGCTTTCGAGCAAGCCATGCCGCTGAGCCAGGCCAAGAAGAAAAAACCCAAGGGCAAGCCGAAGAAGCGTTAAAAACTGATTCAGGTCAACCCCGCACCCGCCTTGCGTGCCCGGCCCCGGGCACCTTTGACTCCGGTCAATTTTCTCTCCCCCGGCATTGGTTACCTTGCACCCATCGGATGACGGCACACCAAGGGAGGGGCCGACATGTTCTTCGACAACGTGGTTATCGCAGGTGTGGTAACGGTCGGATTGATGTTGGCGTTCTTCGCCGGTCTGGGGATTTTCATCTGGAAGGATTCGAAAAAGCGCAATCAGCGCTGAATCGTTCCGGGTTCAGGAGCACGCAAGGCATTTAGGGCGACTTCGGTCGCCCATTTTTTTGCCTGGAAGAAATGCCGTTGGGCGCCAGCCATCCAGCACGGCTACAAACTCAAGGCTGCTGTGCCGTGGCCGCCAGCACGATCTCGCGGATGCACACCTGTTGTGGTTGCTGATACGCCCAGACGATCGCCCCGGCCACATCCTCGGCCGCCAGTACCACGCCGCCCATGTCGTTGGCTTTCCACGCCTCGTAGTCACGCTTGATGCCCTCGTCGGTGGTGTGCCCGAGCAGTTCGGTCTCCACGGCTCCAGGGGCGATGGTCACCACGCGCACATTGTACGCTGCCAATTCCTCGCGCAGGTTCTCCGACAACCCATGCACGGCGAACTTGCTGCCCACATAGGCGACATGGCTGGGGAAGGTCTTGCGCCCGGCCACCGAACTGACATTGATCAGGGTGCCCCGGCGCCGTTCGCGCATACCGCCGACCAAGGCATGCACGCCGTTGAGCAGACCCTTCACGTTGACGTCGAACATGCGCTCCCACTGTTGTGGGTCTTGCTCGTGCATCTGGCCCAGCAGCATCACGCCTGCGTTGTTCACCAGCGCGTCGGCCGGTCCGTACAGCGTCTCGGCTTCGGTCACTGCCGCAACCAGCGCCGCGCGATCTCGGATATCCACGGCACGGCACAGGCAGTTGGGCAGCGCCAGCGCCTCCAAGCGCTCCAGTCGTCGGGCGATCAGCAGCAGTGGGTGGCCAGCGGCGGCGAACAGTCGGGCGGTGGCGGCGCCGATGCCGGAGCTGGCGCCGGTGACGACGATCAGTGGTTTGTTCATGGGTGCCTCCAAGGCATAATCGTTATCGATGGCCTGAATTCTAGGTAGTCATTCCCGGCCTGAAAAACGGCTTATTTCTTTGGATGGCATCGGATTTACCTATGGATATGCGTCACCTCAAGGCTTTTATCGCGGTGTTCGAAGCGCGCAACATCACTGCCGCCGCGCAACGCTTGTGTGTGGCACAGCCCACCTTGTCGGTGACCATTCGCCAGCTGGAGGACGACCTGGGCACGCCGTTGTTCTTGCGCCAGGCCCGCGGGGTGACGGTGAGCGAGCAGGCTCGCGAACTCTACCCTCAGGCCTGCCGCATGGTGGCCGAGGCCGAAGCGCTGCGTCTGCGGTTTCGCCAAGGCCAGCAGCGGATAGCCTTGGCCTTGGGGGTCGAGCCGGACATCGCCCCGGCGCAGGTCGAAGCCTGCGTACGCCTGGCCAGCGAGGCAGTGGCCGGGTTGCAGTTGACCTTGCTGGAGGGCTGCGACGGCGATGCGCGGTTGGCCGATGAAGCCCAACGCTGCGAGGACGAACTGTTTTTGCCGCTCTGGGAGGAAGCGTTCGTGCGGGTGATGGCCATTGGCAGCCAACCCGACGGGCGCTGGGTCAGTTGTCCGCAACATGCGTCGCACCAGCGCTTGATGGGCTTGTATGGCGATGGCGAGCAGGTGGCGCAGGCCGCTTCGCTGCAATTGGCCCTGGCCATGGTCGCCGCTGGTCTGGGAGCGGCCTGGTTGCCGCAGTCGTTGGTCGAGCGGCATCCGGGCGTCTATTGGCAACCGGGCAGTGGCCCGGGCCTGCGGCGACGGATCGGACTGTGCCTGACCCACCAAGCTTTGCAACTCCCTGCACTGGCCTTGCTGTGGGAGCGGGCAGGCCCTGGGTTGGAGGGCATCGGCTTTGCCGATGCTCGCCAAGCAAGCCCGCTCCCACGTTGACCGTTTGGCTCAGAGGAACATCCCGCCGGAGACCTCCAGGCGTTGCCCGCTGATCCAGCCGTTGCCGTCCTCCAGCAGCAGCGCGATGGCCGCGCCGATATCGTCCGGCAGCCCGACCCGGCCCAGGGCGGTGTTACCTGCAATGAAGTCATTGACCTGCGCGTTGTCACGTACCAGGCCGCCGCCGAAGTCGGTCTCGATGGCGCCGGGGGCGAGGATGTTGACGCGAATGCCGCGCGTACCCAACTCCTTGGCCTGGTAACGGGTCAGGACTTCCATCGCGCCTTTCATGGCCGCATAGGCGGCGTAGCCAGGCAGGGCGAAGCGGGTCAGACCGGTGGAGATGTTGACGATGCGGCCACCATTGGCCAGAACTGGCAGCAGGCGTTGGGTCAGGAAGAACGGGCCCTTGAGCTGAATGTTCAGCAACTGGTCGAACTGTGCCTCGCTGGTTTCGCTGAACGGCACGTTCAGGCCGATGCCGGCGTTGTTCACCAGGTAGTCAAGCGGGCGCCCCTCGAATTGCTGTGCGAGGGTTTCGCTCAGTCGCTCGACGAAGGTGGCGAAACTGGCGCTGTCGCTGACATCCAGTTGCAGCATCGCTGCGCGCACCCCGGCCTGCTCCAGCGAGGCGGCCACGGCGCGGGCTTCGTCGGCTTTGCTGTGATAGGTGCCGATGATGTCGATACCACGCCTGGCCAGGTGTTCGGCAGTGTTCCTGCCCAGGCCGCGGCTGGCGCCGGTGATCAGTGCAATTTTGCGAGTCATGTCGATTACCTTGGGTGGGGGACGATGGATGACAAGGTTATTGGTCGGCAGGTGGCTGTTAAATCCTGTGATTCCGGAAATACTGTTCGGTAATTTCAGACAATAGGCACCCTCTATGAACAAGCTCGACCTGTTGCGCACTTTTGTCAGGGTTAGCGAGCTGAGCAGTTTCACCCTGGCCGGCGAGAGCCTCGGCTTGCCGCGTTCGACTGTGTCCGAGCAGGTGCGGGCGTTGGAGAGCTTGCTGGGCACACGCTTGTTCAACCGTACCACCCGCCGGGTACAGGCGACCCAGGATGGCATCTTGCTGTACGAGCGCGGCAAGGACCTGCTGTCGGGGATGGACGAGATCGAGAGCCTGTTCCGCGGCGATGACGCCGAGCTGGCCGGGCGCCTGCGCATAGACCTGCCGACCATGATGGCGCGGCGGCTGATCGTGCCGGCGCTGCCGCAGTTTCTCGAGCGTTTCCCGCGGCTAGAGGTGGAAATCAGTTGTACCGATCGCCAGGTAGACCTGCTGCGTGAAGGCTTTGACTGCGTGATGCGCATCGGCGCGCTGAGCGACCTGGACGTGGTGGCGCGACCCGTGGGACGGTTGAGCATGCGCAATTGCGCGAGTCCCGCTTACCTTGAGCGCTACGGCGTGCCGCATACCTTGGAAGACCTGGTCGAACACCGTCTGGTCCACTATGTGCGCAACCTTGGCGCGCGCAGCCAGGGGTTCGAGTACGAGCAGGAGGGCGAGTTGCGCTTCCAGGCCATGGGCGGCGTGGTCACGGTGAACAATGCCGAGGCATATTCCGCGGCCTGCCTGGCGGGCCTGGGGTTGATCCAGGTGCCGGCGGTCGGGGTCGATGAGCACCTGCGCCGCGGCGAGTTGGTGGCGCTGCTCGAACCATGGCAAGCCCGGGCCATGCCGGTGTCGCTGCTGTATGCCCGGCAGCGCCACGTGCCGCGTCGGGTCCAGGCGTTCATGAATTGGCTGGCGGTGTTGTTGCAGTCGCAGGTCGATCCAGTGGCAGGCAAAAGCTGAACAGGGTGCCGGCCTCGCTACTGGAGGTCACCTCTATATGACCGCCATGCGCCAGGGCGATCTGGTTGGCGATGTACAGGCCCAAGCCAAGGCCTTCCCGCGGCGTGCCCGACAGCGGGCGGCTGAACGGTTGGAACAGCAGCGGTAAGGACTGTGGCGCAATGGGCGCCCCCTCGTTATGCACGCTGAGTATGAAGCTGCCGTCGGTCAGTGCGGCGCGGACCTTCACTTCGCCCAGTGGATCACCGTGGTCCAAGGCGTTGGCGATCAGGTTGGAAAGTAGCTGGGTGATCCGTTCGCGGTCGCACAATACGCCGGCGACTGGGCCTATCTCCAGGGTGATACGCCGCTGCGGTTGGACTCTCTGCAGCTCGGAGGCGACATGTTCCAGGGCGGTGCGCAGGTCGTCGCAGGGCTCCAGGTTCAGCGGGATGCCCGCGCCCAGGCGGCCGCGGGCGAAGTCCAGCATGTCGCGCACCAACTGCGTGGCGCGTAGTCCGCAGGTGAGGATATGACGAGCGATGGCCTGCTGCTTGTCGTCTTGTATGCGCTGGGTCAGCAGCTCGGCCCCGGCAGTAATGGCGAACAGTGGGTTGCGCAGGTCATGGCCGAGCACGGCGATGAACTGTTCGCGTACCTCGGCGCTGGCCCGTTCCTTTTCCAGGGCGCGCTCCGTGCACTGGGCGTTTTCCTCGCTTTCGATCTGGATTGCCAGCAGGCGGGCGAAAGATTCCATCATCGGCTGGATGGCCGTGCCCTTGAGCGGCGTCGGGTTGCTGTCCAGGGCGCAGATGGTGCCGAAGAAGGCGCCATCGGTGCGTAGCACGGGGACCGAGATGTAGCTTTCGAAACGATACAGCCTTGGGGTGCGATGGTGGCAGTACTGCTCATCCGTACTGGCCTTGTCGATCACGATGGTTTGCCGGGTGCTGCGGATTTCGTGACACAGGGTGGTGGCGACATCGAGTTCGTCGCCGACCTGCAGGCCAAAGCCGAGGGTGTCGAGCACGGCGCAAGCGGTCCAACTGCTGTCGGTGACCCGTGCCACGGCGGCAAAGCGTAGGCCGGTGGTTTCGCAAATCACCTGGAGGACGGCCGGTACGGCGGTGATGCGGCTAATGATGGCGATGTCGGCGGTGACGGCCTGGGTCATGAAAATCCGGATCCGATGGCGGCTGAAGCAGCTTGGAAAAATCAGTCTAGCGGGCCTTGAGGCTGCGTTGGAAAAACCTTGGCGAACGGTCTGCTACATGGGGTAGTCTGGCACCTGCGCGTTGCCCGCCAGAGGCGACCGTTTGCCCGGCGTGCGTCACTTCCGAACTTTTTGCGAGGTAACGCCATGGCCATTACATCCCAGGACATCTGCAACGCTGCCGACCAGCTCAAGGGCTTCGTTGGTTTCCACGGCAAGCGCGGCACTCATATCGTGCGTTTTTCCGAAGATTCGTTCGGCATGGATGTGGCTGACGACAGCATCACCCCCTGTAGTGAATTCGTCTGGCGGCTCGAGGCCGATACCCGCATGGCGTTGTGCAGGACACGGCTGGCGCTGCTGCTGGAGCAGCATGTGGATGACCGCTTGAACATCGGCGAGCCGCTGCGGCTTTACCTGCGGCGTACCGACCTGCCGGAGATCGTCGCCGAGCGCAACGTGCGTCAGCTCACGTCCTGACGCGCCTCACGCCCCGCCAGCAGTGCCTCGAACCCTGCGCGGTCCACCGGCTTGCTCAGGTAGTAGCCCTGCACCTCGTGGCACTGCTCCTTGCCCAGCGCTTTCAGTTGCTGCTCGGTTTCCACCCCCTCGGCCGTTACCGTCAAGCCCATGGCCTTGCCCAGGTTGATGATGGCCTGCACCACCGCCCGGTCGTTGCCGCTATGGTTGCTCAAGCCGGCGATGAAGCGTTTGTCGATCTTGATGCTGTCGAACGGGTAGGTACGCAGGTAGCCCAGCGACGAGTAACCGGTGCCGAAATCGTCCATGTTCAGGCGTACGCCCAGCTCCTTGAGCGCCAGCATGGTGCCCAGGGCACCTTCGATGTCGTTGAGCATCACGTTCTCGGTGATTTCCAGCTCCAGGCGCTGGGCCGGGAAACCGGTCTCCAACAGAATTTGACGCACATCGGCGACTACATCGCTGCGTGAGAACTGCGCCGGTGACAGGTTGACCGACACCACCAGTTGCGCAGGCCAGCCGAGGGCGGCGCGGCAGGCTTCGGCCAACACCCAGCGGCCAAGGGGCACGATCAAGTCGCTCTGTTCGGCCAGGGGGATGAAGGTATCCGGCCCGAGCAGGCCTTCTTGCGGGTGCTGCCAGCGCAGCAGCGCCTCCACCGAGACGATCTTCAGGTCTTCCAGGCGATAGCGCGGCTGGTAGTGCAGGACGAACTCGTGCTGCTTGATCGCCCGGCGCAGGTCGTTTTCCAGTTGTCGGCGGTACTGGATCTGCTGGTTCATCTCGGGGGAGAAGTAGCGCCAGGTATTCTTGCCGTCGGCTTTGGCCTGGTACAGGGCGATATCGGCACAGCGGATCAGCTCGCCAGCATCGAAGCCCTGGGGCTGGGCCAGGGCGATGCCGACGCTGGCGCCGATGTGCAACTGGTGCTCCTCGAACATGATGGGCTGTTGCAACAGGCCTATCAGACGGGCGCAAAAACGGTCGATCTCGCTGCGGTTACCCAGCCCGTGCAGGACCAGGACGAATTCGTCGCCACCCAGGCGTGCCACCAGGTCCCCGTCGCGGGTAGTGTCACGCAGGCGTGTGGCCACCTCTTGCAGTACCGCGTCGCCTGCCGGGTGGCCGAGGGAATCGTTGATGGGTTTGAAACTGTCTAGATCCAGCAGCAGCAGGGTCAAGGGCGGGCCGTCGCTGCCGCGCAACAGGGCTTGCTCCAGGTGGCGCGAAAGTTTGTTGCGGTTGGCCAGGCCGGTGAGGGCGTCGTGCATCGATAGATGCTGGATGCGGGCATGGGCGGCGACTTCGTCGGTGATGTCGCTGGCCGTGCCGCGGAAGCCGACAAGTTTGTCGTCGAACAGGATTGAGCGGGCGGAGATGCGGCAGTAGCGGTTTTGCCCGGTGGCGTCGTCATAGTTGCAGCGCAGGTTGGCCAGTTGTTGCCCATCGTTGTCGACCTGGCTGTCCAGCCAGGGCAGCAAGGGCGTGGTGTCACAGGACAGCAGTTGGTTCAGCGGCTGGCCCAGCCAGGCTTCGCTGCGATAGCCCGTGACGATGGCGAAGCGTTGCGACAGATAGGTCAGGCGGTGGTGGCGGTCGGTTTCCCAGATCCAGTCGGAAGCAGACTCGGCCACCGCGCGAAACCGCTGCTCGCTGATTTCCAGGGCCTGGTTGCTCTGTTGCAGGCACAGCAGGCTTTGGTCGACGGCTTGGGAGCTGCGCAGGGCATGACGAATCAGGTAGAGCAGCACCAGGCCCAGCACCAACAGCACCCCCAGCAGCGCCGGGAGTACCGCCCAGAGCAACTGATGCCCCGGTTGCGGGCTGTCCCAGGCCAGGTGATAGCCGGTGTCGCCGAGGGTGATATGCGGTTGCTGGTCGGTGCTGGCCAGGTTCTTTTCCAGGCGCATCCGCGTCAGCCCCGCGCCTTCGCCCAGTCGAGTCAGTTTCGTCTCGGTCAGTTGATCGACGAAGATCATCACCGGTGCTTGGCTGACTTCACCCTCCAGGACGTCCTTGTCCGGGCGAATGGCAGCGGCGCTAAGCACGGCGGGCCAGCCGTTGAAACGCACGAAATGGGTGACCTGCTCGCGGGCCGGCGCAGCCTTGCGAGCTTCGTCGATGATGGCTGCCAAGGGGCTGTCAAGGTAGGCGCTGGCGGGGGAATCGGAGGGTTTTCCCTTGAACAGGGCATAGCTGGTACGCGAGTCGTCGACCACGAACACGCCTTCGTAGCCGCTGGCGCTGAACAGCGATTCGCCCACGTTCTTTTCTTCGTAGGCCCAGTGCCAGTCGAGCTGGCCGACCAGGTGTTCCTGGGCGGCGTCCCACACCGCGTAGCTGGAAAGGAACTGACGCGAGGCCAGCAGCCGTTGCTGCAGTGCTTGAGTGGCGTGGAAGGTACTGCGGTCCTGCTCTTGCTGGTCCAGGGTGGCGGCGATGTTGAACAGTGCCCCCAAGGCGATCAGGCAAGCGAGCCCGAACAGCGCACAGAACCCGACCACCAGGCGACGCACTTGCAGGCCGGAGGTGGGGCTCAAGGGTGAAAGGTCGACGTTCCTGTCCATGTACGGGCGACTCCTTCAACAGCAGTCTTCCGCCCGGGGCCTGGGGGAAGGTTCAGTCAGGATAGGCCAGCTTCAGCGGGGCGACCTCGTCGCGGGCAAAATTGACTTGGTCGCGGCCCAGGCGCTTGGCGGCATACAAGGCTTTGTCGGCCTCTTCGAGCCAGTGCTCCGGGGAGCTCAGGCGCGGGTGCAGGTCCGCCAGGCCAATGCTCAGGCTGATGCGCAGCGCCGGCAGCTGCGGGTTGCGGTAAGCGCCCACGCGCTCGCGCAAGCGCTCCATCGCCTGGCAGGCCTGGGCCCCGTGGGCGCCCGGCAGGATCACGCAGAACTCGTCGCCGCCATAGCGCCCGGCCAGGTCGTCCTCGCGCAGGTTGCGCCGCAACTCCTGGCTGAGTTGGCGCAGTACGCAGTCACCGACCACATGGCCGTAGGTGTCGTTGATGGCCTTGAAATGATCGATGTCGATCAGCGCCACCACCGCCGGCAGTTGCTGTTGTCGACAGATCTGGAACTTGAGCAGCAGCGTGTCCTTCCATGAGCCATGATTGAGTAGGCCAGTCAGGCTGTCGGTGCGGCTCAGGGCACTGAGCCGGCGTTTGTGCTCGGCCAGCTTGATCGCCAACTGGTAGCACACCCAGCCCAAGGCCAAGGGGTAGAGGGTGAGCATCGGCAGGCAGGCGAGGATCTGCAACCCAGTAGTCTGTAACCGTAGCCCCGAGCCGAGCAGGGCGGTGGCCAGCAGCATGCCGCACCCTTGGGCCAGTAGGCCACGCAGCAGCATGCGCATCCCGCCGGCGGCTACATTGTTCATGGTCATCATCGACAGGATGGTGACGCTAGGCAGGGGGTTGAACTGCATGGCCGCGGTCCAGAAGCCGCCCATCAGCGAGTCCAGCAAGATATTGCGTTGCTCGGCCTGATACGGTGTGGCTGAACGCAGTGCCCATTGATAAGCCACATGGGGCCACAGCAGGCCATGGAACAGCAGCAAAGCCCAAGCCCAGTCAGGTAGGTGCAGCGACGCGACGGCGGCCATGACGCTGAACAGGCCGATACCCAAGCCGATGATGCGCGGCAGATAGATGCGCCTGACGAAAGAGAGCCCTTTGCCGCTGCGGTTGTCGGTCATGGTAGTTGTTCTTCTGTGAGGCGCCGTTTATCGCATAAGTCGTGTGAATATTGTTGAACAATCGTTCATCGGCGAAAAATGGCCTTACAAGCCTTTTCACGGTTGATCCGACCCTGTGGGGTAATATGAAGGCTTTCCTCTTGCTCGGAGTGCTCCTGCTCATGGCTCCTCTGTCGTCACCCGCCGGTGAACCGGCGCCGCATCGGGATGGACGCTTTCACAACCAGGCCGAACTGCCCCAGGATGGCGTGCTCAAAAAGTTGCGCATCGGCCTGAAATACCTGTTGTTGCGCAAGCCGCCCGAGACCCGGCCCGGTAATGCGCTCAGCGTGCAGCCGATGACCCGTCAGCAGGTAGTCGATGCTCCGGATCGCAGCCTTTGGCGCCTTGGACACTCCACCGTACTGTTGAAGCTGCGTGGGCGTTTCTTCATTACCGATCCGGTATTCGCCGAACGCGCTTCACCGGTGCAGTGGGCCGGGCCGTTGCGTTTCCATGCGCCCCCTCTGGCGCTGGATGACCTACCGCCGCTGACGGCGGTGATCCTGTCCCATGATCATTTCGACCACCTTGACGAACAGGCGATTCGCCGGTTGGCGCCGCGCGCCGAATATTTCCTTGCGCCGTTGGGCGTCGGTGATTTGCTGATCGAGTGGGGCGTGCCGGCCGCCAAGGTGCGGCAACTGGACTGGTGGCAAGGCACCGAAGTCGAGGGCGTGCGTTTCGTCGCGACCCCGGCGCAGCATTTCTCGGGGCGCGGGTTGTTCGACAGCAACCGCAGGTTGTGGGCGTCCTGGGTGATGATAGACGAGGACATGCGCCTATTTTTCAGCGGTGACACCGGATACTTCGCGGGCTTTCGCGAAATCGGCGAGCGCTTCGGGCCATTCGATATCACTTTGATGGAGACCGGCGCCTACAATCTGGCCTGGCCCAACGTGCATATGCAGCCTGAGCAAAGCTTGCAGGCGCATCGGGATGTGCGGGGGCGCTGGCTGCTGCCGATCCACAACGGCACGTTCGATTTGTCGACTCACAGTTGGCAGGAGCCTTATGAACGCATCCTGGCGTTGGCCAGCGCGGCACAGGTGCCGTTGAGCACGCCCCAGATGGGGGAGCGGGTCAGCCTGGACTCGCCCCATGCCGGGCAGAACTGGTGGCGACCGCGGCCTTTGCGTCAGCAGGGGAGGGCGGCGGAACGGGCGGTGGCGGCGCGGTAGGGTTCTTTATATAGGTGCATAGATAGTTGGAAGGGGGGGAGGGGAGTTAGAGGTGGTCGTCTGGAGGTTGAGTCGGCGTTGAGGGGTGTTCGCCGTTAGGCATTCAGCGCCTGGCAGATCGAGCGCCGCCCGGGCGGCGCTTCGCCGGCAAGCCGGCTCCTACATTTGTTTCGGGCCAATCTCTTCTGTGCCATCACCTGGTCCGCCTTGTTGGTACCGACTCACGACAAGCACCAAGGCAGGCGCCGATACTTTCACAGGCATAACTGGCCCGAAACAAACCGTAGGAGCCGGCTTGCCGGCGAAGCGCCGCGCGGGCGGCGCTCGATCTGCTAGGCGCTGCAAGGCTTGTGGCGGGCCCCTGGCGGCCG
>NZ_SOZA01000047.1 GCF_004519305.1 Pseudomonas sp. RIT623
CTGCACGACAACTTCTTTGAGCTGGGCGGTGACTCGATCATCTCGATCCAGGTGGTCAGCCGGGCGCGTCAGGCCGGTATCCGCTTCACTCCCAAGGATCTGTTCGAGCAACAGACCGTGCAGCAATTGGCCGGGGGCGCCCGGGTTGGCGAGGCGGCACTGGCGATCGACCAGAGCCCCCTGCAGGGCGACACGCCGCTGTTGCCGTTCCAGCAGGTGTTCTTCGACACCGAGATCCCCGAACGCCATCACTGGAACCAGTCGGTCCTGCTCAAGGCCGGCGAGACATTGCAGGCTGAACTGCTGGAGCAGGCACTGCAAGCGCTGGTGCGCCATCACGATGCCTTGCGCCTGAGCTTCGTCGAGCAGGCCGAAGGCTGGCAGGCGCGCTTCCTCGACCAGGATGCCGTGCAGGCGCTGTGGCAGCGCGAGCCACTGTTGTGGCGTGCCACGGCCAATGACGAGCACACCTTGCAGGCCATCGGCGACGAAGCCCAGCGCAGCCTCGACCTGGGCCAGGGCCGCCTGGTGCGCGGCGTGCTGGTCGATTGTGCCGAGGGTGAGCAACGACTGCTGCTGGTGATCCATCACCTGGCGGTCGATGGCGTGTCCTGGCGCATCCTCCTCGAGGACCTGCAGCGCGCCTACCAGGCGCTGGTCGACGGCCAGGCCACCGTGCTGCCGGCCAAGACCAGCTCGGTGCGCAAGTGGGCCGAGCGTCTGCAGGGCTATGCCCGCGACGAGCGTCGGCAAGCCGAGCTGCAATTCTGGCAAACCCAGCTGCAAGGCCTGGCCACGGCGCTACCGCTGGACCGCGCCGGCAGCCTGGCACGCCGCCATGCACGGACCGTGCATACCCAACTGGACCCGGTCGTCACCCGCCAGCTGTTGCAGCAGGCGCCAGCGGCCTACCGCACCCAGGTCAACGACTTGTTGCTCAGTGCCTTGGCGCAGGTGATCGCCGGTTGGACCGGCAACAATGCAGTGCTGGTGCAGCTGGAAGGCCATGGTCGCGAGGCGTTGTTCGATGACATCGACCTGGTGCGCAGCGTCGGCTGGTTCACCAGCCTGTATCCGGCACGCCTGGACGCCCACGCCGAGATCGGCGCGACCATCAAGCAGGTCAAGGAGCAGTTGCGTGCCATTCCCGACAAGGGCCTGGGCTACTCGGCGCTGCGCCACCTCGGTGACCCTGCCAGCCGTGCGGCATTGGCGGCACTGCCTGAGGCGGGCATCACCTTCAACTACCTGGGCCAGTTCGATGCCGGTGGCGACGCCGACCAGCCGGCCTTGCTGGCGCTGTGCGCGGGCGCCAAGGGTGACGAACAGGACCTCGAGGCGCCGCTGGGCAACAGCCTGACCCTGAACGGCCAGGTGTTCGACGGCGTCTTCAGCATGGCTTGGACCTTCAGCGCCGAGCAGTTCGATGACGCCACCGTGCAGGCCCTGGCCGACGCCTATGGCGCGCAGCTGCAGGCGATGGTCGCCCATTGCCTGGCAGCAGAGCACGGCGGCGTCACGCCGAGCGACTTCCCGCTGGCGGCGTTGACCCAGGCGCAGCTCGACGAGCTGCCGATAGCGGCGGCGCACATTGAGGACATCTATGCGCTGGCACCCATGCAGCGCGGCATGCTGTTCCATACCTTGTACGAGGCCGAGGGCGGGGACTACCTCAACCAGATGAGCCTGGCGGTCGACGGGCTCGACCCGCAACGCTTCCGTGCCGCCTGGCAGGCCACCCTCGACGAACACGAAGTACTGCGCAGCAGCTTTGTCTGGGAAGGGCTGGACGAGCCGGTGCAGGTGGTGCACAAGCACCTGGCGCTGCCGTTCCAGTGCCTGGACTGGCGTGGCCGCGACGATCAGCAGGCGGCGCTCGAGGCCCTGGCGCACGCAGAGTTGACGCAAGGTTTCGAACTCGGTGCCGCGCCACTGTTGCGGGTATTGCTGGTGCAGCTGGACGACACCTGTTATCAGTTGATCCAGACCCACCATCACATTCTCATGGATGGCTGGAGCCATTCGCAGTTGATGGCCGAAGTACTGCAGCGCTACAACGGCAACACGCTGCCGGCCAGGGTCGGTCGCTATCGCGATTACATCGCCTGGCTGCAGCGTCAGGACGCGGCCAAGGCCGAGGGCTTCTGGCGTGGCCAGCTGGCACTGCTCGAGGAACCGACGCGCCTGGTGCAGGCCATGGCCAACCTGCGTGCCAAGGATGCCCCGACCCAGGGGCATGGCGAGCTTGTTCGCCTGCTCGACGCGCAGCAGACGGCAGCCCTCGCAGGTTTCGCACGGCAGCAGAAAGTCACCGTCAACACCGTGGTCCAGGCGGCCTGGCTGCTGCTGCTGCAGCGCCAGACCGGACAGGATGCGGTGGCCTTCGGTGCCACGGTGGCCGGGCGCTCCGCCGAGGTTCGTGGCGCCGAGCAGCAGGTCGGCTTGTTCATCAACACGCTGCCGGTGGTGGCCGCGCCCCTGCCAGAGCAGCGCGTCGGCCAGTGGCTGCAGCAGGTCCAGGCGCAGAACCTGGCGCTGCGCGAGTTCGAGCACACGCCGCTGTTCGAGGTTCAGCGTTGGTCCGGCCATGGCGCCGAATCGCTGTTCGATACCCTCATGGTGTTCGAGAACTACCCGGTCGCCGAGGCGCTCGAGCAGGAGGCACCGGCGGGGCTGAGTTTCTCCGGGATCGACAATCACGAGCAGACCAACTACCCGTTGACCCTGTCGGTCACCCTCGGGGCCAGCCTGCACCTGCACTTCAGCTACACCCACGCGGCCTTCAGTGCGGCGATGACCGCGCAGTTGGCCAACCGTCTGGTCAAACTGCTGGCGTCGATGCAGGACGATGCCGACGCGCCGCTCAGCGAACTGGCCTGGCTGGAGGCCGATGAGTCGCGACGGCTGGTGCATGACTGGAGCACGGCGGCGTTCGACTGCCCGAGCGATGAGCCGGTGCATGTGCTGTTCGAAGCCCAGGCAGCGCGCACGCCCGAGGCCCCGGCGTTGTTGTTCGAAGACCGGCAACTGAGCTATCGGGCACTGAACGAGCAGGCCAACCAACTGGCGCGCAAGCTGGTCGAGCAGGGAGTGGGTCCGGATGTGCTGGTGGGCATCGCCGCCGACCGTGGCCTGGAGATGATCGTTGGCCTGCTGGCGGTGCTCAAGGCCGGCGGCGGCTATGTGCCGCTCGACCCCAGCTACCCGCAGGACCGCCTGTTGTGCATGATCGAGGACAGTCGCATTGCCTTGCTGCTTGGCCATGCCGAAGTGGTTGGCCGCCTGGCGGTGCCCGACAGCTTGCCGCGCCTGTTGCTGGACCAGCCGCAGCACTGGGCGCGGTACGCCACCGACAACCTGGTCAACCGGGTGCATGGCGAACACCTGGCGTACGTCATGTTCACCTCCGGCTCCACGGGCCGACCCAAGGGCGTGGGCATCAGTCAGCGCGCGCTGACCCGGCATGCCTTCGTGTCCGTCGGTTTCTTCGGCCTGAGCGCCGAGGACCGTGGGCTGCAGTTCTCCACCTTCAACTTCGACGGCTTCGTCGAGCAGTTGTATCCGCCGCTGATCTGCGGCGCCAGCGTGGTCTTGCGCGGTAACGAGATCTGGGACAGCGAAACGTTCTACCGCGAACTGATCGACAAGGACATCAGTGTGGTCGACCTGACCACTGCCTACTGGAACATGCTGGCCAAGGACTTCGCCGCCCAGGCGCCACGCGCCTATGGTCGCCTGCGCCAGGTGCACAGCGGTGGCGAAGCGATGCCGGTTGAAGGCCTGGCCGCCTGGCAGGCCGCGGGCCTGGGCCATGTGCGCCTGCTCAACACCTATGGCCCGACCGAGGCCACGGTGACGGTGAGCACCCTCGATTGCAGCGACTACGTCAATGGCCGCGAGCCGTTGCCGTTGACCCTGTCCATTGGCCGGGCCCTGCCAGGGCGCAGCCTGTACCTGCTGGACGATCATGGCCAACCCGCCGCGGTGGGGGTGGTCGGTGAGTTGATGATTGGCGGTGAGTTGCTGGCGCGCGGTTATTTCGGCCGCCCGGGGCTGACCGCCGAGCGTTTCCTGCCTGACCCGTTTGCCGTCGATGGTGGTCGTTTGTACCGCACCGGTGACCTGGTTCGTTATCGCGAGGACGGGCTGATCGACTACATCGGTCGGGTCGACCACCAGGTGAAGATTCGCGGTTTCCGTATCGAGCTGGGTGAAATCGAGGCACGCCTGGTCGAGCACCCGCAGGTGCATGAAGCGGTGGTGGTGGCGCGCAAGGCCGCCAGCGGCCACCAGCTGGTTGGCTACTACGTGGCGCGTGACCAAGCGCAGGGCGCGGATACCGCGTTGTTGCGCGAGTCGCTGCGCGAGCACCTCAAGGCGTTGTTGCCGGACTACATGGTGCCCGCCTACCTGGTGGCCTTGCCGCGCCTGCCGCTGAGCCCCAACGGCAAGCTGGATCGCAAGGCACTGCCGGAGGTTGACACCAGCGAACTGCAGCAAGCCTACGAGGCGCCGCGCGATGCCCTGCAGGCCACCCTGGCGACGATCTGGCAGGACGTGCTGCACCTTGAGCGCGTTGGCATCAGCGACAACTTCTTCGAGTTGGGTGGTGATTCGATCGTCTCGATCCAGGTGGTCAGCCGGGCGCGTCGCGCCGGTATCGTGTTCACCCCGAAACAGCTGTTCGAACAGCAGACCATCGCCGCGCTGGCGGCGGTGGCCAGCCATGACGGCGGCGACCCTGCGCGGCAGCAGGAGGCGCTCAGCGGCGCGTTGCCGGCCTTGCCGGTGCTGGCCGACGCCGGCGCGCAGTGGATGCAGTGGCGCGTGCCGGCGACGCTGGACCGGGCGCGGCTCGAGCAGGCGCTGGTGGCGCTGGTCGGCCATCACGACAGCTTGCGCGTGCGTGTTGCCGTGGAGGGCAACGAGTACTTGCCGCTGGAGGCCCTGCAAACAGCCTGGCAGGCGCAACCCTTGCTAATCGACGGCGATGCGCAGGCCGCGCAGCGCCAGGTGCTGGCCGAGGGCCTGGCGCCGACGGCGGGTATTCTATTGCGCGCCGCCCTGGGCCCGGTGATCGAGGGGCAGCGCAACCTGCTGCTGGTCGGTGCCGGCGAAGTGCTCGACAGCCACTCGTGGACGCTGCTCGGGCAGGACCTGCAGGCGCTTTGCGAGCAGCGCGTGTTGCCGGCCAAGACGCATTCGCTACGCCATTGGCTGGCGCAGCGCCCGGCGTCGAGCCACGTCCAGGGGCCTGTGGCGCCGTGCCTGACGGCCTTGGCGCAAACCACGGCGCAACCAGGGACGTTCAGCCTTGATGAGCGCCTGCCGGTCAACCTTGGCCAGCCATTGCTGGGCCTGGCCCCGGCCGCCTACCGCAGCGATGCGGGCGAACTGCTGCTGACCGCCCTGGTGTTGTGCCTGGGCGCCGACAGCGAGCTGCCGTCGATCGCCGTGGCCGCCCAGACCGGCCGCCTTGTCGCGACCTGCGACCTGACGCGCAGCGTCGGGCCATTCGCCGGCCGCCAGGTCCTGCACCTGCCGCTGGCAAGCGACCTGGCCAGTGCCATCAAGGCTGTCAAGGAAGGCGTGCGCGGCGGGCAAGCCGGCGCGCAGCCGCTGCCGGCCATTGCCTTCACCTACGCGACCAGGCCGGCCTCTACGGCCGATGCCTGGCCAGTGCTGGGCCAAGGCTTGGTCAACGCACCGGCGGGGCTGCATTTGCAGGTCACCCAGCAGGATGAGCGCTTGCACCTGCACTGGACCCTCGAAGGGTGTTACCAGGCAGCAGACCTGCAACGTCTCGCCGCGCGCTACCAGGCGCAGCTGCAACGGCTGGTGGAGCATTGCCTCGACCCGCACAACCAAGGCGTGACACCCTCGGACTTCCCATTGGCGGCCCTGACCCAGCGCGACCTTGACCAACTGCCGGTGGCCGCGGTGGACATCGAGGATATCTACCCGCTGTCGCCGATGCAGGAGGGCATGCTGTTCCACAGCGTCAGCGACGATGATGGCGAGCTGTACATCAACCAGTCGAGCATGAGCATCGACGGCCTGGATGTGCCGCGCCTGCGCCAAGCCTGGATGTTCGTCACCGAGCGGCATGCCGTGCAACGCAGCAGCTTCCACTGGCAGGCCGGGCTGAGCAAACCCTTGCAAGTGGTGCACCGGCATGTCGAACTGGACCTGCGCGAACTCGACTGGCGTGACGCAGCAGTGGACGAGCAACGTCTTGCCGAGCTGGCGCGCGAGGAGCGCGAGCGCGGCTTCGAGTTGTCCAGCGCGCCACTGCACCGGGTGTTGCTGGTGCGCCTGAGCGAGACGCGGCACCAGATGATCTGGACCAGCCACCACATCCTGATGGATGGCTGGAGCAGCTCGCGGCTGTTCGCCGAGGTCCTGCAACATTATGCCGGGCAGGCGCTGCCGGAGCAGGTGGGGCATTACCGCGACTTCATCGCTTGGCTGGTGAACCAGGATCGGGTCGCCCTGGAGCAGTTCTGGCGCGAGCGCCTGCGCCCGCTGGAGGAACCGACCCTGCTCAGCCAGGCGGTGCATCCGCGTCACGAGGTGGCATTGTCGGGGCACCAGGCGCTGTACTCGCACTGGGACTCGGCGCGCACCGCCCAGTTGCAGCAACGTTGCCGCGACCTGCGCATCACCCTCAACACCTTGGTGCAGGCTGCCTGGCTACTGGTGTTGCAGCGCTACACCGGGCAGACCACCCTGGCCTTCGGCGCCACCGTGGCCGGGCGCCCGGAGAGCCTGCCGGGTGCCGACAGCATGCTCGGCCTGTTCATCAATACCTTGCCGGTGATCCAGACCCTGGAGCCGACGCAGCCCCTGGAGCAGTGGTTGCACGCGCTGCAGCACTACAACCTGGACATCCGCGATTACTCCCAGGCACCGTTGGCGGACGTGCAGCGCTGGGCCGGGCTGGGCGCCCAGGGCTTGTTCGACAGCATCATCGTGTTCGAGAACTACCCGATCGACGAGCGCCTGAACGAGGAAATCGACACCGGCCTGAGTTTCGGCGCCAGTGCCAGCCAGGGCCTGACCAACTTCCCGATGGACCTGGCCGTCAGCCTCAGCGACCGCCTGACCATCGAGTACATGTACCTGCGCAACAGCTTCGCCGCCGAGGCGGTGGAGGGGATCCGCGCGTGCATGGAGCAAACCCTGGACGCCTTGCTCGAAGCGCCGGCGGACCTGGCGCTGGGCAACCTGCCGCGGCTGGCGACGGCGCAGCAGCAGGCGCTGCAGGGCTGGAGCGCGGCGCCGCAGGCGAGCCACCAGGCCCTGGACCTGCCGCAGTTGATCGCCCACCATGCCGAGCGACAACCCCAGGCCATCGCCGTGCAGTGTGGCCAGGCCAGCCTGGACTACGCCACCCTCGAGCAGCGGGCCAATCGCCTGGCCCATGCCCTGCAAGCCCAGGGCGCGGGGCAGGAGCGGGTGGTCGGCGTGGCCATGCAGCGTTCGCCTGAACTGCTGGTGGCGCTGCTGGCGGTGTTCAAGAGTGGCGCGGCCTACGTACCACTGGATATCGACTATCCGCCGGAGCGCCTGGCCTACATGATCGAGGATTCGGGCATGAGCCTGCTGTTGACCGAGCAGGCCCTGCGCGCACGCTTCGACCTGCCGGCGACCCTGGCGGTGCTCGAAGTCGACCGCTGCGACACCCACGCCTATCCGGCGCAGGCACCGTCGAGCGGGATTCGCGAGCACTCGCTGGCGTACCTGATCTACACCTCCGGCTCCACCGGACGCCCGAAAGGCGTCGCCGTGGCCCATGGGCCGATCAGCGCGCATTGCCAGGCTATCGTCGAGCTGTATGAAATGGATGCCCACAGCCGCGAACTGCACTTCATGTCGTTCGCCTTCGACGGCGCCCATGAGCGCTGGCTGAGCACGCTGCTGGCCGGCGGTACCCTGGTGCTGCGCGACAACGAACTGTGGACGCCGGAGCAGACCTGCGCGGCCCTGCATCGCCATGGCATCACCATCGCCTGCTTCCCGCCGGCCTACCTCAAGCAACTGGCCGAGTTCGTCCAGGCCAGCGCCGAGCCGGCGCCGCCGGTGCGCATCTACTGCTTCGGTGGTGACGCGGTGCCCGAGCAGACCTACGAGCAGGTCAAGGCCGCGCTCAAGCCGCGCTACTTCACCAACGGCTATGGCCCCACCGAAACCGTGGTCACGCCCATGCTGTGGAAGGCCGACAGCATGGAGCGCTGCGCGGCGGCCTACGCGCCAATCGGCCGCGCGGTCGGGCCGCGTGCGTTGTACGTGCTTGATGACGACCTGCGCCCGTTGCCGGCCGGCTTTGCCGGGGAACTCTACATCGGCGGTTATGGCGTGGCGCGTGGTTATCACCGCCGCCCGGACGCCAGTGCCGAGCGCTTCGTGCCCAACCCGTTCAGCGCCGACGGCGACCGCCTGTACCGCACCGGCGACCTGGTGCGCCTGCGCGCCGACGGGATCATCGACTACGTTGGCCGTATCGACCATCAGGTCAAGATCCGCGGTTTCCGTATCGAACTGGGCGAGATCGAGGCCCGTCTGCGCCAACAGGCGCAGGTGGATGATGCATTGGTCATCGCTCGCGAAAGCCCCTCGGGCAAGCAACTGATCGGCTACGTGGTGAGCGCCGCCGGCGAAGGGCTGGGCAACGAACTCAAGGCGGCCCTGCGCCAGGTGCTGCCGGAGTACATGGTGCCGGCGCAGATCGTCTGCCTGGCGCGCTTCCCGCTGACACCCAACGGCAAGATCGACCGCCGCGGCCTGCCCGAGCCACAGTTCGAGGCGGCCCGCTACGTGGCACCGCGCAACCCGCGCGAACAGTGGCTGGCGCAGATCTGGGAGGACGTGCTGCAGGTGGAGCAGGTGGGCATCACCGACAACTTCTTCGAGCTGGGTGGCGACTCGATCCTCAGCCTGCAGGTGATTTCCCGAGTGCGTAACCACCCGACCCTGGAGATGGACCTCAAGCTGCGCGACCTGATGCGCCACCAGAGCATCGAAGCGCTGTTCGACCAGGGCGCGGCCCAGCGTCGTGGCCCGCAGCAGGACCTCACGCAACTGGCCGGGGAGGGGTTGTTCAACCTGATACCGATCCAGCAGTGGTTCTTCGACCAGCAGATGGAGGCGCCGCATCACTTCAACCAGTCGCTGATGTTGCGCGCCAGCCAGCCGCTTGATGGCGTGGCCCTGGAAAAGGCCTTGCTGCAGGTGGTGCGCCACCATGACAGCCTGCGCCTGCGCTTCCGCCAGGAAAACGGTCGCTGGTACCAGTACTACGACACCCTGGCCGGCAGCTGTGAATGGATCTGGCATCGGGATGTGGCCGATGCCCAGGCGCTCAACGAGCTGGTCAACGCGGCGCAGCGCAGCCTCGACCTGGTCGACGGGCCGGTGATTCGCGTGGTGCATGCACAGATGGCCGACGGCGAAAGCCGCCTGATGATCGCCATTCACCACCTGGTGATCGACGGGGTGTCCTGGCGCATCCTCCTGCAGGACCTGCAGCAGGCCTATGCGGCCTGCGCCGCGGGGGACGAGGCGGTGCTGCCGATCCGTACCAGCAGCTTCCGTTCCTGGGCCGAGTCGTTGCAAGGCGAGGCGCCCAACCTGGCGGCGAACGAGCTTGACTACTGGCTCGCGCAGCTCGACCAGACCAGCACCGAGCTGCCTTGCGACAACCCGCGCGGGCGCAACGAGATGCAGTTCGAGGCCAGCGCCCAGATCAAGCTCAGCGAGCGCGAGACAGCGCGGTTGCTCAAGGAAGTGCCGGCGGTGTACCAGACCCAGATCAACGACATCCTGCTCACGGCGTTGAGCCGCGTGCTGTGTCGCTGGAGCGAGGCCGAGTCGGTGCTGCTGCAGTTCGAGGGCCATGGCCGCGAGGACCTGTTCGAGGCGCTGGACCTGAGCCGCACCCTGGGTTGGTTCACCAGCATGTACCCGCTGCGTCTGCAGCCGGGGCTGGGCGCGGACTTCGGCAGCTCGATCAAGGCGGTTCGCCAGCAGCTGGCGCAGGTCCCGAACAAGGGCCTGGGCTACGGCATCCTGCGGCACATGGCGGCGCCGGAGATCGCCGAGCGCTTCGCTGGCCTGCCAGAGGCGCGGGTGACCTTCAACTACATGGGGCAGTTCGACCAGACCTTCGAGGAGGACGGGCTGTTGTCGCCGGCCAGCGAAAGCTCTGGTGCCCAGTTTGCGCCACGGGCTCCGATGAGCAACTGGCTGGAGGTGACCGGCCAGGTGTACGACGGGCAAATGTCGTTGCTGTGCTTCTACAGTACCCGGCGTTACCGCGCGAGCACGGTCGAGGCATTGATGGAGGCGTTCCGCGAGGAGCTGCTGCACATGATCGAGCACTGCCTGGCGCACACCACGCCGGCATGATCCGACTGCACGCACGCCCCTCGCCGGGCGTGCGTTGCCCACTTTCAGGAATTTCACATGACCCTGCATCCCGATATCGGCGCGTTTCTCGACCTGGCCGATGAAGCCCAGGCGCGCCAACCGGCCTTCCACCAGATGAGCGCCGAACAAGCCCGCGCGGCGTTCGAACAGACCACCCGGCAGCTCAGCTGGCCGGCCCCACAGGACTTGGACGTGCAGGCCCTGCACATCGACAGCCGCGACGGCCAGGCACTGGAATTACGCCTGTACCGCCCGCATGGGCTGGGCGCCGGCCCCCATGGCCTGGTGCTGTACCTGCATGGCGGCGGCTACGTGGTGGGCAGCCTCGACTCCCATGACGGCGTGTGCCGCGAGCTGTGCCAGCGCAGCGGCTTCCCGGTGCTGGCGGTGGGCTACCGCCTGGCGCCGCAGCACAAGTTCCCCACCGCGTTGCACGATTGCACCGATGTACTGCACTGGCTCAAGGCCCAGGCGCCGGCGATGGGCATCGACCTGGCCCGGGTGGCGCTGGTTGGCGACAGCGTCGGCGCCAGCCTGGCCACGGTGCTGGCGATCGAGGCCGCGCGCCTGGGCGCCGAGGCGCCGCTGACCCCGTGCCTGCAGCTGCTGTGCTACCCGATGACCGATGCATCGCAGGCCAGCGAGTCGATGGCGCTGTTCGCCGAAGGCTATTTGCTGGAAGCCCCGACCCTGGAATGGTTCTACCAGCAGTACGCGCGTAGCGCCGAGGACCGCCGCGATTGGCGTTTCTCGCCATTGCTGGCCGAGGACCTGAGCGGCTCGGCGCCGGCGGTGGTGGCGGTGGCAGGTTTCGACCCGCTGCTCGATGAGGGGCTGGCCTACGCCCGACGCCTGCGCGAGAGCGGCGTGCAGGTGGAGTTGCTGGAGTACCGCGAGCTGACCCACGACCTGCTGCGCATGCGCAGCGTGGTGCCGGCGGTGGAGCAGGTGCATGAACAGTTGGCGGGGGTGATTCGCCGCTACTTGTCGGCCTGAACCGCGCACAATGTAAAACGCCCGATGCAGCCAGCGCTGCATCGGGCGTTTTCGCTTGCCTGGGGCTGAGTCAGAAGGTGCCGCGCAGGGTCAGCATGTAGTTGCGTGGTTCGCCGTACCAGTTGCCTTTCTCGCTGGTGCCGACGGTCTGGTAGTAGCGCTTGTCGAACAGGTTGTTGGCGTTGACCGCGGCGGTCCAGTGCTGATCGATGCGGTACTCGAGCAGGCTGTTCCATACTGCGTAGCCGGCCTGCTCGTAGGCGAACGGGGTGCTGACACTGTCGCGCACCACTTCACCCTGGATGTAGTTGCGGCTCTGGATATTGGCGCCTACGCCGACCTTCCAGCGCTCCAGGTCGCCCGGCAGCTGGTAGGTGGTGAAGAACTTGAACAGGTGCTTGGGCGTCTGCGAGCTGAGCGGCTTGCCTACGTTGTCGGCGGTACCGGACTTGCGGTACTCGTTCATGTTGAAGGTGTAGCCGGCGGACATTTCCCAGCCCGGCAACAGTTCGCCGCTGATCTCGGTGTCCCAGCCACGGCTGACGATTTCGCCACCGTTGACGTAGCAGCAGGAGTTGGCCGCGGTGGACGGGCCACCGATGTACACGCCTTCGTTTTCACGTTTGACGTAGTACAGGGCGCTGGAGAAGTTCAGGCGCCCGTCGTAGAACGCGCTTTTCACCCCCACCTCGTAGGTCTTGCCTTCGATTGGCGCGATCGGGCCGAACGAGCTGCTGAGCATGCTGGTCTGTGGCTGGTAGATCTCCGAGTAGCTGGTGTACAGCGACCAGTTCTCGTCGACGTCGTAGACCAGGCCACCGTAGTAGGTGATGTTGCCGGAGTCCTTGCCACCGGAGGTGTAGGTCGAGGTGCTGCCGTCCGCGTTGGGCACCACGCTGAACAGCGCGTCCTCGAAGTCGTTGTAGCGGGCACCGACGATCAGCTTGAGCGGATCGGTCAGTTGCGCCTTGAGGGTCATGTAGCCGCCGGTCTTCTTCGCGTCCCAGGTCGGGAAGGTGTACAACAGGCCAGGGTGGCTGCCCTTGGGCAGCGAACCGATGTCGGTGTTGTACAGGTCCACCGGGGTGACTTCGGTGTTGGTGCTGTGGTCGGCGTACATCCGGTGGATGTTCGAGTGGTCAGCGCCGATCAGCAGCTCGTGCTCGCGGCCGAACGCCTCGAAGGTGCCGTGGATGTTGGCGGCGAACAGCTGCTGGACGTTCTCGTAGTCACGCAGGATGCGCTGGAAGTTGGCCTGGGTGCCGGCCTGCAGGTTCGGTGGGCTGATGACCTGGCCGAGGTCGTGGCTGGTGTTGAATTTGCTGAAGGTGTAGCTGAACTCGCCTTTCCAGTTCTCGTTGAAGGCCTGCTCGAGCTTGGTGAAGGCTTCCATGCGTTCGTTGTTGGCGGACGACCAGTCGGCGGCCAGCGAGGTCTTGCGCGACAGCCCCAGGTCTTCGCCACTGCTGGAACGCACCAGGCCCTGGTCCCAGTAGCCGTCCATGTCGCGTTTTTCGTAGCTGCCGCCGAAGGTCAGCAGGGTGTCCGGCGTCAGGTCGGCTTCGAGCACGCCGAAGAATGCCTGCTTCTGGCTGTTGGAGCCGTGGTAGAAGTAGTCGCGGTCCTCGTAGGCGGCGGCGAAGCGGCCACGCAGCTTGCCGTCGAAGCCCATGGGGCCGGTCACGTCGACTTCCTGGCGATAGTTGGCCCAGCTGCCGGCGGAGCTGGCGAGCTTGACCTGGTTGTGGTCCAGGGCGCGCTTGCGCACCAGGTTGATGGTGCCGCCAGGCTCGCCGTTGCCGGTGTTCATGCCGTCGGAGCCGCGCAGCACTTCGACGTGGTCGTACTGGATCATGTCCGGCAGGGTCTGGTAGGTCTCCTCGCGCATCGACGGCGCGCCGCTGTCGGTGGTGAAGCTACTGACCTTGAAGCCGCGCGAGTAGATTTGCACATCGTTGTCGTTGCCACCGACCAGGGTGATGCCGGGGGCCTGCTTGAGCACTTGCTCGACGTTGTGCAAGCCCTGGTCCTCGATGCGCTGGCTGCTAATCACCGATACCGACTGCGGGATCTCGCGCATGGCGGTAGGGGTCTTGCCGCCCACGGTGACCGCGCCGGCGGTGTAGGAGCCGGTGTTCTCGGTGATGTTGCCCAACTGCGAGGCGGTGACCGAAGTGGTGTCGAGGTTGATCGCGCCGCTGCTGGTGTCAAATCCCCCGTTCAGGGTCACCACGTTGCCTTCGACCTGGTAGGTGATGCCGGTACCCTGGAGCAATCGGCGCAGCGCATCGATGCTGTCGATGCGGCCCTGTATCGCATTGGCGCGCAGGCTGCCGACGGTGTCCGGGCTGTACAGAATCTGCAGGTTGGCCTGGTGTCCGAGTGCCTGCAGGGCGCTGGAAAGCGACTGCGCAGGAATGTTCAGCTCGACCACCTCGGCATGCGCCTGGGTGCAACTGAGCGCCAGGGTGACACCGAGGGCAAGCAAGGTCTTCGGGTGAGGGAAGCGGGAGCGAGGGGCACGTATGTCGGGGCTGCTCATTCGAGTCTTGTCCGTAGTTGGGGTGGCAGTCTAATTGAGAATTATTACTACTGGGGAATGAGACGCACGAATCGTAGGAAACCGGAAAAGTTTCCTGCGATTCGTGGTTTGGGGTCAGGCCAGGGCGCGTTCGCTGACCACCCGGCCGGCTTCCATGCGCACCAGCTGGTCGGCGAAATCGAAGTAGCGATCGTCGTGGGAGATCACGATGATGGTCTTGCCCAGGCGCTTGAGGTCCGGCAGCAGCTCGGTATAGAAGATGCGGCGGAAGGTCGGGTCCTGGTCGGCGGCCCACTCGTCGAACACCAGGATCGGGCGCTCTTCGAGCCAGGCGTTGATCAACGCCAGGCGCTTGCGTTGGCCGGTCGACAGGTCGGTGGTGGTGAAGCGGCCGTCCTGCACGCTGACCTTGTGGGCGATCTCCAGGCGTTGCAGGTAGGCGTTGGCGTCTTCGGGGATGTGCTGGTCACCCTGGACGATGTCATCGAACAGGTAGTAGTCGGCGAAGATCGTGGTGAATAGCTGCCGGTAGTCATCGCGCTGCTCGGCCTGGACTGCCTTGCCATCGAGGCGTACCTCACCCTGTTGCGGCGCGTACAGGCCCAGCAGCAGCTTGATCAGTG
This sequence comes from Pseudomonas sp. RIT623, assembly GCF_004519305.1. Classification (GTDB taxonomy): domain Bacteria; phylum Pseudomonadota; class Gammaproteobacteria; order Pseudomonadales; family Pseudomonadaceae; genus Aquipseudomonas. The sequence goes on from NZ_SOZA01000047.1 coordinate 14,590, forward strand.
TGGTCTTGCCACAGCCGTTCTCGCCAACGATGAAGGTGATCTCGCCCTGTTCGATGCGCAGGTTCACCGGCCCCAGGCAGAACGGCGTGGCGCCGGGCACCGGGTCGAAGGCATAGCGCACGTTGCTCAGTTCCAGGCTGTGTATCGCCTGGGGGCTGGGCGTGTTGTCGGTCAGCGGCAGGTGCGGCTCGGGCGAGGAGAACTGCTCGGACAGCTGGGCGATACGCTGGAAGGCGATACGCGCGCGACCGATGATCGGCAGGGTGCCGATCAGGTGTTCCAGCGGGCCTTTCATGTATAGCAGCACCAGCACGAAGCCACTCATCACCGCCGGGTTGTCGGCGGGCCAGAGCGACTGCATGACCAAGGCGACGCCAATCACCACGAAGAACAGCATGGAGCCGAACGACTTGGCGATGACGAAGGTATTGATCGAGCGGATCTGGGTGCGGCAGATGAAGTCGGCGGTGGCCTGCACCCCATGCACGAACATGCGGTGGCGACGACGTCGGTGGATGCGCAGTTCCTTGGCGCCGTCGGCGATCGCATTGTACTGGCGCTGCAGGTCGTCCTCGGCGGCGCGGGCGCTGTCGAAGCCCTTCAGGCCGATGGACTGGGCGATGGACTGGGCGCCCATGCCGATCGCGATCGCCACGATCAACAGCAGGAACATCGGCCAGGACAGCATCGCCAGGTAGCCCAGGCAGCCGAGCGTCACGGTGAAAGAGATGGCCAGTGGCGCGAAGGCGAAGGCGAAGTCGCTGATGGTGTCGACGTCATGGGTCAGCACCGGGATCAGGCGATGGCTGCGATAGCGCTCGATCTGGTCGATCGGCGCCGCCAGGACCTTCTCCCCCAGGCTCTTGCGCAGGCTGGCGATGATGTTCTGGCCGACATGGTTGGTACCGATGTCGGAGAGGATCGAGCAGCACAGGGCGGTCACGCACAGGCCGGCGAAGGCCAGCAGGGCGCCCTGGCCCAGGCCGCCCTCCTGGTGCAAGGCATTGTTGATGGTGGCCAGCAGCGCGGTGACGCTCAGGCCGCCAATCATGCCCAGGACGATCGATATGGCCACGATGGGCCAGAATGGGCGCAGCAGCGGGAACAGCTGGCCGAGCGCCCCGCGGTTTTTTGCGGTCATGTCGAGAGCTCGTCAGGCGTTGGTCAGGGGCAGCAACTGTTCGGTGTCGCGCACCGCGTCCGGGGCCAGCTTGCCCAGGCTGTGGTACAGCGACTGGCCGATTTCGGCGGCGCGCATCGGCAGGACCGACAGCAAGGTATCGCTCAGGCCGTGGGACTGTTCACAGAAGCCTTGCAGGTAGACCGCGGCCTCCAGCTTGCCGCTGCCGATGGCGCGGTAGTCGCGGTCGACCTCGAAGTCCTGCAGGTATTCGGCCAGTGGCGCCAACAGGTCGCGGTGAGTGCGGCGTTCGTAGCCGGTGGCGAGGATCACCGCGTCATAGCGATGGGTGAGCTGGCCGTTGGTGGCCAGGTCGCGCAAGGTGAGCTCGATGCCTTCGGCGGTATCCACGGCTTTTTCCACCTGGCGGCGGCACAGGACCGAGTGGCGGAACTGGTGCGAGACCTTCTGCCGGTACAGCACGCCATAGATGCGCTCGATCAGGTTCAGGTCGACCACCGAGTAGTTGGTGTTGTGGTACTCGTCGATGATCTTGCGGCGTTCGGCCGGTGGCTGGTCGAACACCAGGTCGGTGTACTGCGGGGCGAAGATCTCGTTGACGAACGGGCTGTCATCGGCGGGCTTGAGTGCCGAGGAGCGCAGGATCATGTCGACCTTGACCGACGGGTAGCTGTCGTTGAGGTCGATGAACGCCTCGGCGGCACTCTGCCCGGAACCAATGATGGCGATGCGCATCGGCTTGCCCTTGGCGCACGGCAGTTTTTCCAGGGCGCTGAGGTAGCTGGAGTGGTGGAACACCCGAGGGTCATCCTTGAACGGGCGGAACAGCTCGGGCACTTTCGGCGTGCCGCCGGTGCCGACCACCACGCTGCGGGTGCGACGAGTGTATTCCTTGCCTTGCTGGTCGCGGGCGATCACCCGCAGGTGGGCGACGCGGCCGTTTTCCAGTTCCGGTTCGATGCGCAGCACCTGCTCGCCGTAGCGGGCCTGGTGGCTGAAGTGCTCGGCCACCCAGCGCAGGTAGTCGTTGAATTCCAGGCGGCAGGGGTAGAAGGTGCCGAGGTTGACGAAGTCGACCAGGCGGTTGTTGCTGTGCAGGTAGTTGACGAAGCTGTAGGGGCTGGTGGGGTTGCGCAGCGAGACCAGGTCCTTGAGGAAGGAAATCTGCAGTTCGCTCTGGCTGGCCAGGGTGTCGCCGTGCCAGCGGTAGTGGGTCTGCTTGTCCAGGAACAGGGCGTCGAGCTTGTGGCCGGTGCTCTGCTCCAGTTCCTGCAGCGCGATGGCCAGGGCCAGGTTGGAGGGGCCGAAACCGACCGTGATCAGGTCGTGGATCTTGTTCGAAGCGTTCGTCTGACTCATGGGGCAGTCCATTCGTTGGGAGTAGATTCCCTGTAAACGACTGGCTGCCTGGCTAATTTACCGCCTGGCCGGGATCGCCGACCAGGCGTTGTCGTCGATCAGAGCTCACGGGCCACGCGCACGCCGAGCCAATCGCCGCGTTCGCTGCGTACCACGGTGTTGCGGTTGCCCGAGCGCGAGAAGATCGGTGCCTCGCCCCAGTCGTTGCCGCGGATCTGCGCGGTCTTGCAGTTGCCGGTCATCCAGGCGCTGCCATCGCTCGGCGCGCCCTCGTAGCTGTCGTGCCAGCAGTCGGCGACCCATTCGTAGACATTGCCGTGCATGTCGTACATGCCGAAGGCATTGGGCTTGAAACTGCCGACCGGCGAGCTGTAGCTGAAGCCGTCGGTAGGGCCGTAGACATTGGCGTGCTGGCTGATCTGGTAGTCGCCGCCCTTGTCGAACGGGAAGGGGAACGGCCCGGTGCTGCCGGCGCGGGCGGCATATTCGCGCTCGGCCTCGCTGACCATGCGGTAGTGCTGGCCGGTCTTCTTCGACAGCCATGCCACATAGCGTTCGACGTCGGCGTAGTCCATGCATACGGCGGGCTGACGCGGGCCTTGTTTGTAGCTGGGCTTGCCATTGCTGCAGCGCCGGCCCGGGCGCTCGTCGCCGTCGGCCAGCACCGTGCCGGTTGCCTTCTGGTAGGCGGCCCATTCCCCGGCGGTAATCTGGAAACGGCTCATGGCGAACGGCTTGGCGAAGGTCACCTGGTGCATCGGGCCTTCGTCATCCTGGCGGCCCTGTTCATCGTCGGGGGTGCCCATCATGAAGCTGCCGGCAGGCAGCACGACCATTTCCGGGCAGGTCTTGTCGCAGTCGCGAAACACCGTGCCGGGGGTGTGCGACGGTTGCGCGGCCAGGGCCGGCAGGCTGCAGGCGGCCAGCACGGCGGCCAGGGTGAGGCGGTGCAGAGGTGCGCTCATGGGAGATGCCTTGTTCAAAGTTGCTGGGTAATGAGGGCCATGGCCCGGTCGATCTGCCGCTCGTCGTTGAGCAGGCTCGGGGCCAGGCGGATCACCGGGCCGACGTCGCGAGCCACCGCGTCGCACATCACCTTGTTGGCGCACAGGTGGGCGGCCACGGCGTCCGGATCACGATCCTTGATGCGCAGGAAGGTGAAACCGGCGGAGAACTGTTCGCTGCGCGGGGTCACCAGCTGGATCTGGCGGTGCTCGGTCAGGCGCTGTTTGAGCAGGCTGTTGAGCTGGTGGATGCGCTGCTGCACCTCGGCCTTGCCCAGCTGCAGGTGCAGCTTGAACGCTTCGCCGGCGGCCCAGCGATGCTCGAAGGCGTGGTAGCCGCCCGGGGTCATGATGGTGGCGAAGTCTTCGTCGCGGGAGAAGGTGGCGACGCTGGGCACCAGGTGCTGCATGCCGGTGGAGGCGGCGCAGATGATCCCGGTGCCGCGCGGGCCGAACATCCACTTGTGGGTGCCGGCGATGAAGTAGTCGCAATTGAAGTCGGCGAAGCAGGCGTTCTCCACGCCGAAGCCATGCACGCCGTCGACCACATACAGAATGCGCTCGGCTTCGCTGCGCTCGCGGTTGTGCCGGCGCACCAGTTCACCGATCTCGCCCACCGGCAGCTTGACGCCACTGCCAGAGTGCACCCAGGTCATGCCCAGCACCCGGGTGTTGGGCTTGATGGCCTTGTCGAGGGTGCTCAGCACCTGGTCGGTGGACACCGTCCACGGGTCGTCGAACAGACGGATCTTGCGCACCGCGGTGCCCTGGCGCTGGTTGCGGAACTCCAGCGTCTTCTGCGCGGAATAGTGCTCGTGCTCGGTAATCAGGATCTCCTGCCCGGCGCCGACTTTGAGGCCGCCATAGATCATCGCCAGGCCTTCGGTGGTGCTGCCGGTCAGGGCGATCTGGCGCGGGCCTACTTCCAGGTAGCGCGCGGCCCACTCGCGTACTTCATCCTCGCGCTGCCATTCGTACTGGCTTTCCCAGTCCATCAGCGCGGCGGGGTTGCGGTCGAGGTCGGCGCGGTGGCGGTCGATGGCGGCCTGAACCGGGCGTGGGTGGGCGGTGACCAGGAAGTTGGCGAAGTGCGCCACGTTGGGGTCGAGGGGGAACAGCTCACGCAGGTTGCGCCATTTGTCGGCGCCGCCCAGCGGCTTGTCGGGCGTATCGGCCAGGGCCTGGGGCAGCAGCGGCAGGCTGGCGGCCAGCAGGCCGGCCTGCTTGAGAAAGGTGCGACGGTTGTTCATGGAGGACAGGCTCGACTCAACGGTTGGCGACGGGGTGGGCGGACTTCTGCACCTGCTCCCAGACGCGCAGGAAATTGCCCGCCCAGAGTTTGCCGATGTCGGTTTCGCTGTAGCCGCGGCTGAGCAGCTCGGCGGTGACGTTGCGGATCTCGCTGACATCTTTCCAGCCATCCAGGCCGCCGCCGTCGTTGAAGTCCGAGCTGATGCCGACATGGTCGATGCCGACTTTCTTCACCGTGTAGTCGATGGCGTCGACGTACTGCTTGAGGGTCGCCTTGGGCTCTTCTTCGAGGATGCCGTACAGGGCGCTGGCGTATTCGCCGAAGCGCTGCTCGGGCCAGATGGCGATCACCGCGTCGCCCGGCATCAGCGCATTGGCCAGGCCCTGCAGCGGCTGCAGGTCGAAGCGCACGCGCAAGGCCTCGAGCTTGTCCAGCACCGGCTTGCCCAGCGGCTTGAGATACTGGCCGAAGCCGACCACCTGGATGACCCCGCCGCTGTCCTTGATCAGCTGCATCTCCTTGTCGGAGAGGTTGCGCGGGATGTCCACCAGCGCCCGGGGCGCCGAGTGCGAGGCGACGAAGGGCGCGCGCGACAGGCGGGCGACGTCCTCCAGGGCCAGGGTCGACATCTGCGACACATCGATGATCACGCCCAGGTCGTTGAGGCGCTTGACCGCCTGTTCACCGATCGGTGACAAGCCGCCGAGGGCGTCGGCGCTGTCGTTGAAGAACGGCAGCGGGCGCGAGGAGTCGGCCCAGTCGTTGTTGCCGGTGTAGCTGAAGCCGAACATGCGCATGCCGCGCGCGGCCCACAGGTCCAGCTGCGCCAGGTCGTGGCCGAGCGGGTAGGCGTTGAGCATGCTGATGAAGATGGCGAACTTGCCTTCGCCATTGAGGCGGCGAAAGTCCTCGGGGGTGTACGCGATGCCGACCTGGTTGGGGAAGTCGCGGACCATGCCGCTGATGATCTTGTAGCGGGCTTCCTGTTCCTGGCGCGCCGCGTCGACGAAGCCGGGGGTGGGGCGGTGCGGGGCGTTGGCGCCGTTCCAGATCTCCGGCCAGCCGAAGATGGTCAACGCCGCGCCCGACAAGCGACCCTTGCCGGCCTTGGCCAGGTCGAACTGGCCAGGGCCGTCCTTGTCCAGTTCGTGGCCGGCGGCGCCCAGGTCCAGGGGCACGGTGATGTGGCTGTCGAACGACAGCATGTGCTCGTGCAAGGCATTGGCCTGCTCGACGACCTGGCGTGGGTAGCCGGCCTCGCGTGGCCAGTAGAGGTAGCCGGCGGCGCTGCCCAGGGCGACCGCCAGGGCCAGCGGCAGGCCGATGTACAGGGCTTTGCGGGAACGGGTCTTGGTCATTGCCATCTCGTTGCGGACTGATCGGATCGGCCTGCCGGCAAACGCGGGCAGGGCTCGGGTATCAGGTGGACGAGTGGCGCGCGGGCAAATTTATCCGCGCGCGGCATTCAAGAACCAGGCGGGCTGGCCGATAGCCGGTAGTGTAAAAATCTATTTCAAGGAAGGTGCGCAATGGTTGCAATAACCAACGCCAATATCAATATCCCGACCCTGTCTGGCGCCAGCCAGCCCCTGGCGACCACCTCGCAGCCGGGCAAGCCTGAGGTCAACGAGCGCGGTGGCCTGGTGTTCCAGGGGGATGCATTCAAAGCCCCGGACAGCAAGCCCGAGGCGGTGGAGTCCGACCCAACTGAGCCGCCGAGCATCAAGGAGCTGCGCGAGGAGATCAAGCGCCTGCAAAAGCAGTTGGCCGAGGAGCAGAAGCAACTGGCCCAACTGCAGGAGCAAGCGAAGAAAGACCCCAGCAAAATGGCGGCGGTGCAGGCCAAGCAGGCCAGCATCACCACCCTGACCGGGTTGATCATGGCCGCGACCGCGCAGTTGCTGGAGGCGCTGAACAAGAGCGGTGGCAGCAGCGCCGGTGGTTCGATCAACACCACGGCCTGATGCGCCGTGGCGCCGGGGCCGGCGACTGGCCCCGGCCCTCTGGCCTCAGTCCTGGGCCAGGCGCGCGCGGTTCTGCCGCTCGCTCTTGTACTGCATGGCCACTGCTGGGGCTGGCTTGGCGCTGCCGGTCTCCAGCCACTGGCGCATGCGGCTGGCATCGGCGAAGTGGGTGTACTTGCCGAAGGCGTCGAGGATGACCATGGCCACGGGGCGGTTGTCCATCTTGGTCAGCAGCACCAGGCAGTGGCCGGCCTCGTTGGTGAAGCCGGTCTTGGTCAGCTTGATGTCCCAGTTGCTCTTGTTGACCAGGTGGTCGGTGTTACGAAAACCCAGGGTGTAGTTGGGCTTGCGAAACGCCACGGTCTTCTCGCGCGTGGTCGACAGCTCGCTGAGCTGCGGGTACTTGCGCGAGGCCATCAGCAGCTTGGCCAGGTCCTGGGCGGTGGAGACGTTCTGGGTCGACAGGCCGGTCGGCTCGACATAGCGGGTGTGGCTCATGCCCAGGCTGCGAGCCTTGGCGTTCATCGCCTTGATGAACGCGCCATAGCCGCCGGGGTAGTGGTTGGCCAGGCTGTTGGCCGCGCGGTTTTCCGACGACATCAGGGTGATCAGCAGGGTTTCGCGACGGCTCAGCTCGCTGCCCAAGCGTACTCGCGAATACACGCCTTTCATCTCTGGGTTGTTGGCGATGGTCATGCCGAGCATTTCGTCCATGGGCAGCTTGGCGTCGAGCACCACCATCGCGGTCATCAGCTTGGTGACCGAGGCGATCGGGCGTACGCGGTCGGCGTGGCTGGCGTACAGCTGCTGGTTGGTGTTCAGGTCGATCAGCAGGGCGCTGCCGGAGGCCAGGTGCAGCTTGGCGGGGTCGCGTTGCTGCTGGGCCGGGGGTTGTTGTGCAGCAGCGGTCGACGGCAGGGTGGCGGTACCTGTGAGCAACAGCAGCAGGCTGAGGATGGACAGGGAAGTTTTCACGTTGAGGCTCACTAAATGTTGGTATGTCGTTGGCTGTGCAAGGGTTTCCCCCAAAAAACCGTTGCATTTTGGAGTATGGCCGAAGCGCTGTCGAATGCCTTATATCCAAAGGGCGCAAGGTGAAGGAAATTTAATCCTGTACCAATTCTGTACCAATTACCGCCGATTCCAGCTTGGCAAGTTCGGACCAATCATTCGCTGAATTCAGCCACTTGGCGTAGGTGGTGAGTAGCACTTGCACAGAGTGTCCAAGCTGCCCGGCGATGAAGGCAGGGTTCATCCCTGACATAAGGCACATCGTGGCATATGTGTGCCTGCAGTTGTACTGTGGCCTCGCTCTGATCGAGGTTGCCTCGATCGCTTCATTGAAGTGCCCGCCAGGCGTGCTCGGGCCTTTCATGTGTGGCGACCTCCCGGCCGGCTGGAAGACGAATGGAGATTCTGCTGAGACTCGTCTGCCGTTGCGCTTCCTGGCCTCGGCGATCTGCCTTGCTCGCTCGAGGGCTCCCAGCGCTCGGCTGTTGAGCATGATCGTTCTGGTGTACTTGGTCTTCGTTCGCTCCATCACCTGGTTCTCTACGACGATCCGGCATACGTGGGCCGTCTTCTTCTCCAGGTCGATCTCGTCCCAGCGCAGCGCCATGATCTCGCCGGTGCGCATACCGGTGTAGAAAGCAAACTCATAGAACGCTGCGAACACCTGGTTGCAGCGTGAAAAGTTCTTGTACATCCACCTGATCAGGTTCTCCGCCTCTTCAACCGTGAATGGGTCGACCTGCTTCTTGTTCTTCTGCGGCAGCTGGATTGATGCTGCCGGGTTCCTGTCAACCACCTCGTCATATACCGCTGCGCGAAACATCGCCTTGACCCGCGCGATGGCAGCGCGCTTGACTGTCGAGCTCTTCCACTCGGTCTTCGCGACCACCTCCCTCAGCACCATCGGCGTTACCGCCTTGATCGGCAGTGTCGCCAGATGGGGCATCCAGTAGTTGTTCATCAATCCTTTGTAGTTGACCCGTGTGTCATGCACCACCTCCAGGCTGTCCAGCCAGCTCTGGGCGTACTCGCCAAACATCAGTTCGTTGGCTGGCGCCGTGTAGCTGGAGGCCGGAAACAGCTCGGCGTACCTTTTTTCGTCAAGCACGCCGTGCCTGGCCAGGCTGACTACTTGAGCGCGTAGATCGGCTGCCGCCTTGATCCCCTTGGCGGTTTGGGGATATGCAAGCGTTTCGGATCTACGCTCACCGTTCCAAGTAAAACGGATCCGGATTGACTTGCCGATGAATTCGACTCCAGTGGGTAGCCCCAGCTTCCTTCCAGCCACGCTTCGTATCTCCTGATGCTGTAAAAAATCCGGCCGTCGATCTTCTTCCAAACCCCCTCAGGGATCACGCCGCGGCTGCGCTTTCCTTCCAAGGCCCGCTTGGTCGTACCGATCAGCTCGGCCATTTTTTCCTCCGGGACCTTGTCGGAGACATAGGCCACCGGCTGGCGTTCGTCATCTTGCATGTTGGTCTCCACGCCGCCGGTGGCGGCAGGTTGGTGGTCAGGCTGCTTTCTGCGATTTGGCCTGGTCTCGGCGCCGGCGCATTTGCACCTGCAGTCGATAGGTCTTGAAACGGCGGCCGTCACCGAAGCCCATCTCCGGGGCCAGGTTGCAGAGGTCTTCTTCGAGCATCCCGAAGTAGTAGAGGTGCTCGCCGTCGGCTACCCACTCGGGTTGAGCTATCGCCCAATCGCGCGCCAGGGCTCATTCCGTGCAGGTCTTGAAGCTGCTCATATCGCCTTCCCAGCAGCCGGCAACGAGCTGGTATGCCTGGCGTGGCTCGATGTGCCCGCGGCACTCGCAGCAGATGTGGCGCTTCCTGGCCACGGGGTCGGATGTCGTCTGGAAATCGGACATGATCTCTCCTCGCCCGCGCATGTCGGCGGGCTTGAGTAGTTAGGGGAGGGGTTAGGCTTCGGTGATGGGTGCTGGGATGGCCTGGGCTTTCCACTCGGCGTCCATCTTCCAGGCTATGCAGGGCGGTTCTGTCTTGCTCTTGTAGCCGCCAAGCCAGTAGTAGCCGCTGTGCTTGGATGTTCCGCAGACGCTGCAGGTGTGCCAGCTACCGAATCCCCGAGCAGAGAATGGCTGGTACTGGTGGTTGTTCACCGCGGGCCCCGATAGATCAGGTAGGCCATGTAGGCGAGGGCGATCATGGCTGGGCCTCCTTGGTCATGGCTGCGTCGATGGCGCCATCCACTCCGGACTTTCCATCAGCGACGTACACGTCACCGGCAAGGATTCGCTCAACTGCACACGGCAGCTTCGTCACGCCGAATGCCTCGCACAGCCAGCGGTACCGCTCCGCATCCTTGCGCATGCCCTCAACAACTGATCCGATCTCGGCGGGGAGCATCGACATGAATTCAATGCTGCACTCGACGGATACGGCGGCGCCGCAGGCCGTTGCGGATTCGCTGATGATCTTGCGTAGCGCCTCGTTCTCGGCAGAGAGCTTGCCAAGCAGGCCGTAGCACTCGGCCAGCAGGTTGTTTGCGGCCTCGATAGCCGGGCCTTTGCCGGCCACGCCGCGCTGGCAGGCCTTCATCAGTTGCTCAACTACGTTCGGGGCGATCATGGCTTCCACCTCTTGCCGACGCGGTACACCATCATCATGTTGTGATGGAGTGGCACCTTCAGGACGTGGTCGAAGAACTCGCCCTTTCCAGAGATGAATCCTGTAGGCACCTTGGTTCCTCCGGCGCCGAATTCACGCCAGCATTCTTCGCCGCCGTTCTTATCCCAGTAGGCGCGCTCACGCTTTGGGATCTCATCGTAGGTTTTTTCGAACACGGAGATATCAGGGATATCACAGATCCTGCGCCATGCGGGATTGCGCTTGCACCATTCAGCAGCATGCTGAGAGGCTTGATCGACAGAGTAGAATTCCTTGGTGCTTTGTTCGGTCATGGCATCAGCTCCTTTGGCACTTGTGCGGTATCGCCGAGCTTGGCCTGCGCTATCGCTCGGCATGAGGCTGTCAACGCGCTGGGTCCGCCGCCGCTCGGGAACACCTCCTGGCCGGTGGACTTGCAGACATAGGCGCACCAGTACTCTCCAGTTGGGCTTCGGCTGAAGCCTGAGCCATTGAAGCTCGTCTGGATGTGATGCTTATCGATCAATGGCCCACCCACGGCCCAGTCCTCGTACGGGTTGTAGCGCTTGGTGTGTTCGGTGGCTGTTGCCTGGTGCCGGGCGAACACGCGCCAGGGGTTACCGTACTCAGGCGGGACCAGGATCAGGTCAAGCCCCTCGGCAATGCCGACTGCCCACCCAAGCGCCTCTCCGGCCAGGTCTGCCGTCTTCACTTCGATCAGATCGTTCATGGCGACACCTCAGCCAAGAATTCATGGCAAAGCTTTCCGGTTGCGATGTGCTCAAGGTTGCCCTGGGCGTTCGTGCGAAACTCGCCCTTCGGCAAATACAGGCGCTCGAACTGTCTGTGCCATTCATGGATGCGTGGGTCACAAGCCGAACACAGCATCCAGGGTTGGCTAGGTAGTCCGCGCCATTTGCCGCCGGCATCCGCCATCCTGACCCAGAAGTTGCATAGCGCCGTATTCTCCCGGCAACCGCATTCGTAGCACTGGAACAGGCTCATGGCACCACCCCAATCATTTCCCCCTTGAGAGCAGCCGTGGCTTTCATATCCATAAGCAGCGCGGCGGCATGTTCAGCTGAAATGGCGTGCAGATAGCCGCTGAAAGTGCCATCCGGGGTTTCATAGTCGAAGGTGAAGAGCTTCCAGGCGCGACCGCCAACCTCACAGGAGATTGGCAGCTCCACAGTTTTCGATAGCTGGCTCACAGCTGATACCTCTCATCAATCCAGCGCCCAGGCGCCAGTGCGGGTGTAGGTCCGTTGTCCTGCTGTTCGTGCGGGGAGAGCTGGCGCTCGTTGCCGGCCTGCAGATGGCAGGCCTTGGTCTCGCGACCGACGAACATGCCAACGCAGAAGACCTGCACCAAGGTGAAGGCGCCAACGATGGCGCCCATGACGACCAGATGACGCTTCATGGCGTCACCTCGCGGCGCGCCCACCAGCACACCGGGCCGTCATCGGTGTCGTGGATGGCCAGGCAGAACCAGCCATCGCCATCTGGCTTACTGGGATCCCAGTAGCTGCAATCGGGGTCGCCAGACTCGAAGTAGCGTTCTGCGATGTCCTCCGGTGCGTCGGTCTCCAGGTGGAACATGGCGAGCTGCAGGCCCTGCTGTGCGACCCAGGCCTTACACTTCTCGCCGTCGCCCTCGTCGAAGTCGGGCAGGTCGGGGTGCTGGAACATTCCGTATTCATCGCGCTCAACCGGCGCCGGCTGGATCAGCTTGATTTCTTCAGGCATGACGATTCCTTGGCCGCACTCGCGGCAGTGAATAGAGGGGAGAGGGGTTACAGCGAGGAGTACAAATGTGCTCTTGTGCGGCCTAGCATTCCGCGCGCATGAAATCTGCCATGTCGCCCATCTGCTCGATGATGGCGTGTTCTTCGGCGGCGGCAGAGCCGATGATCTTTTCCTTGCGGCTCTGGCATAACCTGCAATCGATTCTGGCCCAGTCACCTGAGAGCTCGGAGGATTCCCCTAGCCAGGTGCCGCAGGGCGCTTGCTCAAGGTCCTCCGGGGCAGCCCCCGGGCAGAAATGCACCTTCACGACTTCGGCTCTGCACTGGCGGATAGGGCTGCATTGATGCGCTTGAGCACCGCTGCGCTATTGGGCTCCATCCAGCTTGCATGCAGCGCTGCATCACGTAACAGCGCATTCTGCTCGGCCAGTTGGGCGCGCAGGGTGTCGGCCTCTGCTTTGGCTTCGTCCTTGTACTGGCTCAGCCGCGCAGCCAGCTTACGACGTAGACCGCGTTCGCTCTCCAGTTCGGCGCGCAGCCGCTCAACCTCGCCAGGATCGGCGTGGGTGTAGAGCTTGGCCCCAAGGCGCGGCATCTTGCCTTGTGACCATGCGATCTCATGCAAGCCTTTACCGAACGCCACGACCTCGCCTATCGGCTCGCCCTGGCGCTGCTCGGCTCTCGCATTCCAGAGCTCGACCGCCTTGTCGCGGCCTGGCTGCTCCTCGCCTTCATTCTGCGCTACGCCCACTGGGCCACGGGCCAGGCAGGCCTCATGCGGCCCGGTCAGGCCCTGACAGATCACAACTGAAGCGTCGCTATCTAAGCGCTCGATGAGAAAGTCATGCTGGCCGCAGAAAGGGCACGGCAGCAGTTCGCTGGTGTTACTGGATCGGTTCTCTGTGGGCATGGGTAACTCCTGAAGTCAGTCGAACAGGTGCTCGCGGCGCCCAGTCTCGTGGTAATGCAGGTCTTGTATGGCCTGTTGCTGGTCGATGGTGAACATCGGGTTGCAGGTGGTGCAGTGGCCGGCGATCTTGATGGCCTGGAAGGAAAGCGAGATCGATGGGTAGTCGCGAAGGCACGAAGGGCACTGAACTGCGTCGACACCGCAGCAGCTGATCGCGGCGTCTTCGTCGTCATGCACTGATTTGCAGACTGGGCACTCGAAAAGCTCCTCTATCCCAGGGCGGCAGCATTCGAGTGCACCGTCCTCGCAATCATGGATCTCTCGGCAGGAGCAGCATCGATAGAGAGCCTTGACCTGAATCTTCATGGATACCTCCGAGCAGGCGCCGCCCTCGCCGGGTCGGCGTTATCATTGAATAGGAGAAGGCGCTGGCGGGCAGCGCTATCGTTTCTGGTAGGTTTGCGTCAGCGCGCCGTTGACCACATGCCCGCGGCGAAGGACGAGCTTGGCCAGCCGTGCCCGGTCTTTCTGGCTGTGGCTGGCCTGGCCAAGCAGGCCGAAGTAGCTGTTGGCTGTCTCGCGGAGGTTCTCTGCTGGCGTCGCAGCGGTTCGCTTCATGGCCTGGGCCACCGACTTCTTCCTGGTGGTGCGCCGCCATGGCTTGATCACATGCCCGACGAAGTCCACGCCGCGGTCGATGGGTTGCAGGATTGTCTTCGTCGGGTTGAGCCTTACGCCCAGGCTCGGCAGGAAGTCTTCGATCTGGCGCAACCACTCGTTGAGCTGCTGCGGCGACTCGTTCAGCAGCACAAAGTCATCGACGTAGCGGATGTAGTGCTTGGCCTTCAGCGTGTGCTTGCAGAACTTGTCCAATGCATCCAGGTAGACGTTGGCGAAGAACTGCGACGACAGGTTGCCGATGGGCAGGCCCAGGTAAGCGGGCTGCCCGGTCAGGCGCTTGTGCTGCGGCACCCGGTTGAACAGGTGCGCCGGGCTGCGCTCGACGTAGTTCTCGCGCGGATCGTGCATGAGCACCTGCAAGGCCAACTTCCCGAACCACGGATCATCGATCTTGCTGGCCAGTTGCCGGGCCAGCACGCGCTTGTCGATTGACACGAAGAAGTTGGCCAGGTCGCACTTGAGGTAGAAGCCAGGCCGCGACCAGTTCTGCGTCTGGCTGCGGATTTTCGCCTCCATCCGCTTACCGGCGTACAGCGTACCGCGCCCGGGGATACATGCGCAGCTGTCCGCTATGAAGCTGCGCTCGATCCGTGGACCAATGCGGTTGTATAGCAGGTGGTGCACGATGCGGTCGCGGAAGTCGGCGGCCCACACTTCGCGGGCCTTTGGTCTGGTGACCACAAAGCAGATAGAGCGGCCGGGGCGGTAGGTTCCGACCTGGAGCTCTTCGAATAGGTCGAGGAGATTGGATTCCATGTCCACTTCGAAGCGTCGGGTGCTCGCGGTGTTCCGCTTGTGCCGCCGGCAGTCGTAGTAGGCCTGAACCAATTCCTCGAAGGTGAAGCTCGCAACAGGAGAATCTGCGGACGGGGCGAACGAGGAACTCATTGTTCTTGTCGTTGTTGTTGAGCCAGCCACTCTCGAAGTCCATGTTGTAGGCGTTGTTGGCGGAGCGCTGCGACCTATCGTGCTATCTACGTCGCCAGGACGATTGCTCAGCCTGGAAACTGCGCCGGACCTACCAGCATCTGCTGGCGGTATCCGTGCTGCGCATGGCGGTGATCATCGATCAGCGGCACGACCAGATTCTGCGCGCAGGCAGGAGGGCCTTAACCCTCAAGCAGCGGGCGCGGTTGCGGATTTCTTCCAGGCGTTGGCCTGGCGGCCGACGGAGGCCGTGAGCTTCATTGCCTTGGCATGCTGCCCCTTGCTGATCAGGCCCTTGTTGGTGAGGGCGCGCAGTAGGTAGTTCAGCATCCAGATGCTTTCGAGCAGGAGGTTCAGATGCGGGAGCTTGTCCCGCGCCATATTGGCTCGGCCTATCAGTACCAGAGCTTGCAGGCACTCGTCCCTGATCTTCGAGCCGACGACCTGCTTGAGGTCGCGCGGGATGTTCCGTACCAGGTCAAGCGAAAGGCCGAGAAGCTCCTCGGCCGCCTTGTGGATCTCAAGGTCTGTGTGAAGGGCCATCCTGGCCTCCTAAAGCAGGGCGCGTCCGCGCCCAGGAATGAAGAATTGAATTACGGAATAAATCTGCGGACGGGGCGAACGAGGAACTCATTGTCCTTGCCGAAGTTGGTGAGCCAGCCACTCTCGAAGTCCATGACGTAGGCGTAGTAGGCGGAGCGCTGCGTAGACGACCAGTGATAGGCCTTCTCGAATAGCTCAGGCACGTTCGCTTCGGCAACCTGCAGCTCGCGTCGGGCAGGCAGATAGAAGTCGTTGTGGCCGTCGGCGGTGAACTCGCTGGCCAGTTTCGCGGCTTGGTGCTCGCTGCTGCCAGCCAGAAGGGCTTTGGTGTTGGCCCGGCCATCGCTTGCGCTGGTGGCGCCCTCGCACTCTTCGCCGCTACCACCCCATTCTGCGCGCAGTTGCTCGCTCAGGACGGGCACGATCAGGTAGTAGTCCGGCGCTCCGTCCTCGCCGCGCATCAGTCCGGCGTTGTAGCCACCTTGGGCAGGCCAGTACGAACCAAGTGCTGGCACCTCGAAGCGCAGATCAGCGACTGGCACTGCGCCGAGCAGTTTGTCGATCTCGCGTTGAATGAATCGAGACGCCAGGCTGGCGTCAACTTGGATGCTTAGTTGCTCCATGGTGTGCTCCTGATGGAAATAGGTGCAGGCGGCCGGCGCTTCCCGGCGCGCTTCTGGTCTGATCGTCATCCTGACGAACCCGGAATCGCCTGCAAGGGAAAGGAATGAATGGGTGAATTACTGAAGGATTAGGCTGCGGACGGGGCGAACGAGGAACTCATTGTACTTGCCGCTGCTGAAGAGCCAGCCACTCTCGAAGTCCACGTAGTAGGCGCTGTTGGCGGAGCGCTGCGAGCTCAGCCAGTGCCAGCTATCCTCACGCAACTTGACCAGGCCATCGGCCTTGGCCGCCATTACCAGCTGACCTTCCAGGCAGGACGGGATGAAGGCGCCAAGTTCCAGCGCCTTGATGGCGATCTCACTGCCGGCCTCGGCCATGGCGCGGGTGTTCGCTTCGCCGTCGCTGTAGCTGTCGGCGCCCGGGATCTTCACCCCGTACTTACCCCATACGCCTTCGAACTCGTTGTCGAGCTGGATCAGGGCCCGCTCTTGGCCGTTGAGCCAGTAGCGGGTGACGAAGGTGCCACCGGCCAATGGCTGGCCGCGCTCAGGAAGGTCGGCGGCGGCGATGGATTGCAGTACAGATTGGGTCATGACTTTCTCCAGGGTGTAGGCCGCCCTCCATGGCTGGTGGCGGTGTAGTGATGGATCGGGGAGGTTGTTACTTCAGGATTGCCTTGGCGCAGGCCTGGATTTCGATCCAGAGCGCAGAAGAAGGCCGAGCCTCGTACTTGACCAGGGCCTTGGCTATGCGCTCGGCCAGCTCAGCCTTGCTACCTGTAGGTGCCGGCGGCGATTGGTGAGCAACCTGAATTGGTAGGTCGTACTGGCCCGGAAGGTCGATTCTCATGTGGCGCGACTCCTCGATCTTCTGATAACCCGCTGGGCGGCAGATTGATGTGTTGCTGGCGCCGGCCGTGCCGGACGCGGGAGGTGATGCGCTTCATGCTGCTTTCTGCTGATTCCAGGCGCCGACGGCGGCAAAGATCTTGGCGGCCTCTGCCTCGTCAAGCGTTGTGTCGGTAGGGATGGCGATCCAGCCGGCCGCCACCAAGTGATTCGGGTTGGCCGTTGCCCGCAGGTCGGTGTAGGTGGCTTCGATCACCTCGGTCAGGTGCTCAGCCCGGTAGTTACCTTGCGGGGCGACCTCGACCGACTTGTTGTAGCGTTCGCCGAGCTCTGTCCGGCACAGCACGCTGAGCTAGATGGTCCACCGGTGCGGGATGTCGCAGACGGCGTCGACGACCTGGCGCGCCCGGATCTGCTTGAGGTTCTTCCAGTTGAGCAGCACCTGCTGGCCGCTGGGATCGATGTTGACCACGGCGGCGTGGTTGGCGGAGACCAGGGCCCGGCAGGTGCGTTCGAGGCGTGCCCGCATGTTGTGTGGCTTGCGCTTGCTCATTGCAGGGCGCCTCGCTTTGTCGCCGCGCCTGCCTCCATCGCATCCACGAACACCATCGCGGCCTTGTAGCTGAAGCAGAAGCCCTTGGTCTTGCCGGTGGCAATCTCGATGATGTGCCAGGCGTTGCCCTTGGTCACGGCCTTGTACAGCGGCCCAGGCGCCGGGGCAGGGCGGCCAATCATCTGGTAGAGCTCGGCGGTGGCGATGACCGATCGAGCGCGCATGGCGGCAAGTACCTGCCGGCGATCCTGGAAGGCTATGTGCATGGGGTGATCCTCGGGTGGGATTCAGGCGTGGTGCTCGAAGGCCTCGGCCTTGCGAACGATTCGAACTTGGGCGGTGCGCCGTTCGGGAGCCCGGCGATCGCGGCGCATGGGGTCGCTGTCGTCGATGACCGCGTGCATGGCGATCAGCGAGGCGAGCAGGAAGCACATGGGGCTGATGATGTTGCGGCGCATGGCCTCGGCGACTAGGGCGGCGCGACGGGGCACGTCGAGCTTGAACATTGCCGCCGCGATTCGCTTCTCGACGCCGCCCTCGCTGATGCCGAAGCGGCGTGCGATCTGCTTCGACGTCATGCCTTGGGCAACGTCGAGAACGCATTCCAGCTCGCGGGGCGCGAGGCCCCGGCCCAGGTGGCCTTTCCATTGGCCAATGGTGATGGTGTCCATGACTTGCTCTCGGGCGGTTGATTTCCCGTCTGGCCCTCAACCTCGAAGGCCAGCCAGTGAAATCCCTACAGCAGTCCCGCCAACCTAAGCCAAGCCGCAAGGAGAGGCCCAAGCAGCGCGGCTGCGGTGGCGAACTCAGCGATTCGGTAAAACATGGCGGCCTCCTGCTGGGTTCCAGCGCCCGCTACTGGCGACGGCCCTGGATGGATTTGAATTGGTGACTCCGACCGCGGACCTTCCCGCCGGATAACTGATCTTGGTGCTTTACCCTGCACACCCGGGGCAGTTGCCACCCCTCTGGACTGTTGAGGCCTGTCCATCGCTGCCTTTGCTGCCTTTGCTGCGGCCGGTGTCGATCCGGCATGGGCTTAGTAAACGCCATGTTTATTGCCTCGTCAATCAAAATGTTTATTTATGTTTATTCGCGGGGGACAGCGATTTGCTGGCGGGAAAAAATCAGGCACAAAAAACCCGGCGCTTGGCCGGGTTGTTTGGGGCAGGGAGGCATCAGGTGCGGGAGTACATTGCCCACCAGAAGACGTGCCCAATGATACGGATCTGCTGCTCCTGAATGTCTGCGAAGGTGTAATCCTCATCGGGATGCTCGTCGCGGTTGTAGCTCCGGAAGCGGATGCCGCTAGGAATTCTATAAACCTGCTTAACCCTCAGCTGACCCGAGTGGCTAATCGCATACATTTCGCCATCGACCAGGTCTCGTATTGAGTTCTTCGCAACGTTTACCCCGACGGTGGCACCGGCACGCAGTACCGGGACCATGCTGTTTCCAACCACTGTCACGCATTTTGCGTCTTGGGCTTGCACGCCGTTCCGCCGAAGGTCGGCCTTAAAGAAGCGCAGCTTATCAGTAGGGCTCTCTTCGACTACGAATCCACCTTCCCCGGCATGCAACTCAACCTCTTCTAGGAATGGCACCCACACCTCGTTCTCATTGAGAGGGGAGTTTTCGTCCCAGGCATCGATATCCAGCAGCTCGCCGGCGGCGTCGCGATCCCGCGTACCCGCCAAATCAGCGATAAGTGGACTTCCATCCCCCGATTCCAACCAATCAAAGCTCAGGGACAACTCTCGGCTTACCCGATAGAGGTCTTTTTTGGGGATGCCGCGCCCGAACCAGTTGTTCAGGGACTGAGCGCTGATGCCGAGCCGCTCAGCCAACCAGGATGGTGCGAGGCCGTTCTGAGAGGCGTACTGCCGAAGGCGATCGCCTGAATGTTCAATAGTCATAAACATGAAGTTTACGCGGCTTGCCTTGTTTATTAAATAAACGTATTGTTGAGGTATGTTTATTCGCCCGAGGCGGAATGTTTATGCAGCCCACCCCCCTTGAGCGCGCTATCCGAGCGGCTGGAACAGGTAGGGCCCTGGCTGATCTGCTGGGGGTTACGCCGATGGCCGTCTCCTACTGGAAATCGCGAGGCGTGCCTGCGAGGCAGGCCATACCGATTGAAAAGGCCACAGGGGTCTCTCGACATGACCTAAGGCCTGATCTGTATCCGGCGGAGGATGTGCAAGCTCCTTGATGACCATTTTCCACTGATTGGCCTTGCGCCAGTAGTGAGTCCGCCCCGCTGTTCATGCATCCAGTGCTCGAACAGCAGGCGAAAAAAAACCGCCTGGCAGGGCGGTCTTCTGAAACAACAACGAGGTCGATTATGCACTCTGCAATGGACGCAAGCAACACCGCGCCACAGGCCGTTTCGCACCAGAAAGCCTACCACCAGTCCGCAGCAATCCATGCGGCTCGAATGATCCGCCTCCAGTACGCAATCGAATCGAAGAATGCCTTCCGCGCCGAGTGTGTTGAGCACTTGCGCGCCTCCCTGTGCGAGACCAAGTCATGAGCACCATTGTGATGACGGCCTGCTGGCCATTGCAGGGGATGAGCCCTGCCCAAAAGGCGGTGCTGATCTCCTTGGCCGACAACGCCAACGACGACGGCGTTTGCTGGCCATCCATCGCCACCATTGGGTCGCGCACCTGCCTTTCGGAGCGGGCCGTACGCAATGCGTTGCGGTGGCTTGAGGAGGTTGGCCTTCTGATGAGCCATCAGCGCTTCGGCCGCTCA
>NZ_SOZA01000048.1 GCF_004519305.1 Pseudomonas sp. RIT623
CGCTCCATTCATCCGGCCCCTGCGCTTCGCTCCGGGGTTCCCTCACTTCGGCCTTGCTCCCGGGAGGGCCGCGCTGTAGGGCCCATCCTGGGCCCCAGCGCTTGACGGGCATCCATGCCCGTCACCTCCCTACGCAAGGCCTGCGTTCGGCCTCCTGAAGTCGCGAAGTTAGGGGCGGCGTCTGCACTGGCGCAGCTAGTCGCTAGTTGAATGTGTGGGAGCTCTGGTGCGCATCGCGGGGTACGCCCGCTCCCACGCCAAACCGGTAAAGTGGCCAAGCGTGGAAGTTGGCTTGCACCACGACGGCGTTGGAACAAACAACACATTTCCAACTGACAAACCAAAAATCCCTGCTCTTGATCTGCTCTTGATCTGCTCTTGATCTGCTCTTGATCTGCTCTTGATTTTGCTTTTAAGCGCGCAATAGTCCAGGCGCCGCCAATTGCGACTTCAGGAGGCCGAGTGGAGTTCTTGCGTAGTGGGGCGACGGCCATGGATGGCCGTCGAGCGCTGGGGCCCAGGATGGGCCCTGCAGCGCGGTACCCACGGGAGCAAGAACGGAGCGAGGGAACCCCGGAGCGCAGCGTAGGGGCCGGATGAATGGAGCCAGCGGTTTTTGCCTACTTTTGCCCGCGTGCAAAAGTAGGTCGCCGTAAGGGCGAAAAGGTGACTAAGTGTCGACATCGTCTACGAATGCGCATAAAGGATACAAAACCCACACTATAAAACCCGAACCCGACCCCCCCAAGAAAACCCCCATCCCCAAAAGTTGGAAAGCTTCTTGCAAAGCCAGCGCCAAGCGCCACCTAGGCGTCAAAGTTTTGCTTGAAGAGGACTCGCGGTGGATCGCACTCAGTTAATCAGCAACGCCCGCAACAACCTGGCCGGTCTCGGCCGGGGCAACCTGGGCGTGCCGCTGCTGCTGCTGGTGATGTTGGCAATGATGATGTTGCCGATACCACCCTTCCTGCTCGACGTATTCTTCACCTTCAACATCGCCCTGTCGATCGTGGTCCTGCTGGTCTGCGTCTACGCCCTGCGGCCGCTGGACTTCGCCGCGTTCCCCACCATCCTGCTGGTGGCGACCCTGTTGCGCCTGGCCCTCAACGTCGCCTCTACCCGCGTGGTCATGCTCCATGGCCAAGAGGGCCACGGCGCCGCGGGCAAGGTGATCCAGGCCTTCGGTGAAGTGGTGATCGGCGGCAACTACGTCGTCGGTGCGGTGGTGTTCGCCATCCTCATGATCATCAACTTCGTGGTGGTGACCAAGGGCGCCGGGCGCATCTCCGAGGTCAGCGCGCGCTTCACCCTCGACGCCATGCCCGGCAAGCAGATGGCCATCGACGCCGACCTCAACGCCGGCCTGATCGACCAGGTGCAGGCCAAGGCGCGCCGCGCCGAAGTCGCTCAGGAGGCCGAGTTCTACGGCTCGATGGACGGTGCCAGCAAGTTCGTTCGCGGTGACGCCATCGCCGGCCTGCTGATCCTGTTCATCAACCTGATCGGCGGCATGCTTATCGGCATGCTGCAGCACGGCATGACCTTCGGCGACGCCGGCAAGGTCTACGCCCTGCTGACCATCGGTGACGGTTTGGTGGCGCAGTTGCCGTCGCTGCTGCTGTCCACCGCCGCCGCGATCATGGTCACCCGCGCCTCGGGCTCCGAGGACATGGGCAAGCTGATCAACCGGCAGATGTTCGATTCGCCCAAGGCCCTGGCGGTTTCCGGGGCGCTGATGATCGTCATGGGCCTGGTGCCAGGCATGCCGCACGTTGCCTTCCTCAGTCTCGGAGCGTTGGCCGGTGGTGGCGCTTACCTGGTCTGGAAGAAGCAGCAGAAGGCCAAGGTGGTTGCGCTGGAGGAAGCCCAGCGCCAGCAGGACCTGCTGCCCTCGCCGCAGCGTGCCATGGAAACCAAGGAGCTGGGCTGGGACGACGTCACCCCCATCGACATGATCGGCCTGGAGGTCGGCTACCGCCTGATCCCGCTGGTCGACCGCAACCAGGGTGGCCAGTTGCTGGCGCGCATCAAGGGCGTGCGCAAGAAGCTTTCCCAGGACCTGGGCTTCCTCATGCCCACCGTGCATATTCGCGACAACCTCGACCTGGCCCCCAGCGCCTACCGCCTGACCCTGATGGGGGTGATCCTGGCCGAGGCCGAGATCTACCCGGACCGGGAACTGGCGATCAACCCCGGCCAGGTGTTCGGCACCCTCAACGGCATCGCCGCGCACGACCCGGCATTCGGCCTGGAGGCGGTGTGGATCGACGTTGGCCAGCGTGCCCAGGCGCAGTCATTGGGCTACACCGTGGTGGACGCCAGTACCGTGGTCGCCACTCACCTCAACCAGATCCTGCAGAAGCACTGCCATGAACTGATCGGGCATGAGGAAGTGCAGCAATTGCTGCAGGTGCTGGCCAAGGTCTCGCCGAAACTGGCCGAGGAAGTGGTGCCGGGTGTCATTTCCTTGTCGGGCCTGCTCAAGGTGTTGCAGGCGTTGCTTGCCGAGCAGGTGCCGGTGCGCGACATCCGCAGTATTGCCGAAGCCATCGCCAACAATGCAAACAAGAGTCAAGATACCGCCGCGCTCGTGGCGGCGGTACGTGTCGGATTGTGTCGCGCCATCGTGCAAAGCATTGTCGGCGTTGAGTCCGAGCTGCCTGTAATCACCTTGGAACCAAGGTTGGAACAGATTTTGCTCAATAGTTTGCAAAGGGCCGGGCAAGGTCAGGAAGACGGTGTTCTTCTTGAACCAAGCATGGCCGAAAAGCTTCAGCGTTCGTTGATCGAAGCCGCCCAGCGCCAGGAAGTGCAGGGCCAGCCGGCCATCCTCCTGGTTGCCGGCCCGATCCGCGCCATGCTGTCGCGCTTCGGTCGCCTGGCTGTACCGAATTTGCATGTTTTGGCGTATCAGGAAATACCTGACAACAAGCAAGTCACCATCGTTGCCACCGTGGGCCCCAATGGCTGAGGTAGTGGGTTATGCAAGTTAAGCGTTTTTTCGCCGCCGATATGCGTCAGGCCATGAAGCTGGTCCGTGATGAGCTCGGCTCCGACGCCGCCATCATCGGCAACCGGCGCATCGCTGGCGGTGTCGAACTGACGGCTGCGCTGGACTACAAACTGTCCGCCCTGGCCCCGCGCGTACCCAACGTCGAGCTGGAAGACGAGCTGCGCAAGACCCAGTCGCGCATCGTTACCGCTCAGGCCGAACTGAGCGGCCGTGGCGAGGCGGGCGAGGGCGGTAACCGCCAATTGTTTGCCGGCCAGTCGCTGACCGCGTCCGAGCCGCTGATCGAGCCGCAGGTCGATGAGCCCGCGCCAGTAGCCGCTCCGGCCGCCGCAGCGGTCGACCCACGCCTTTTCGATGCCATGCGCTTCGAACTCAATGGCCTGCGCGAGCTGCTCGAAGTCCAGCTCGGTTCGCTGGCCTGGAGCCAACTGCAGGGCAGCAAGCCGCAGCAGGCCAATCTCTGGCGCCGCCTGCAGCGCCTGGGCCTGTCTGGTGGCCTGGCTCGCGAACTGCTCGAGCTCACCGCCGAAATCGAAGAACCGCGCCAAGCCTGGCGCATGGTCCTGGCGCACCTGGCGCGGATGATCGACGTGCCCGAGATCGAACCCATCGAAGAAGGCGGGGTGATCGCCATGGTCGGCCCCGCCGGCATGGGCAAGACCACCACCCTGGCCAAGCTGGCCGCGCGCTATGTGCTCAAGTACGGCGCGAACAACCTGGCGCTGGTGAGCATGGACAGCTTCCGCATCGGCGCCCAGGAACAGCTCAAGACCCTGGGGCGGATCCTCAACGTGCCGGTTACCTACGTCGACCCGGGCGAGTCGTTGGCCCAGGCCCTGGAACCACTGCTGCGCAAGCGCGTGGTGCTGATCGACACCGCCGGCTTGCAGGCCAGCGACCCGGCCCTGCGCATGCAGCTGGAAACCCTGGCCGGGCGCGGTATCGCCGCCAAGAATTACCTGGTGCTGGCAACCACCAGCCAGAAACAGGTGCTCACCGCCGCCTACCACAGCTACAAGCGCTGCGGCCTGGCCGGGTGCATCCTGACCAAACTGGACGAAACGGCCTGCCTCGGCGAAGTGCTGAGCCTGGCCATTCGTCACGAACTGCCGGTGGCCTATCTGACCGATGGCCCACGCATTCCCGACGACCTGCAATTACCGCGCAAGCACCAGTTGGTGAGCCGCGCGGTCAGCGTGCAGCTGCAGGACGAGCCCAGCGACGAGGCCATGGCCGACATGTTCGCTGATCTGTACCACAACCCTGGCAAGCGCGCGGGTTGAGGGTGAATACTGTGCAAAGTACCTACATCATGGGGTTGTCCGGCCGGACCGTGGCCTTGACTGTTCAGCCCCTCATGTGGCCTGGGTCCAAGCGAGACAAGGTAAAGAACAGACATGGGTAGCATGCATCCCGTACAGGTGATCGCCGTGACCGGTGGCAAAGGTGGCGTCGGCAAGACTAACGTTTCAGTGAACCTGTCCCTGGCGCTGGCCGAGCTCGGCCGTAGGGTCATGTTGCTGGACGCCGACCTGGGCCTGGCCAATGTGGACGTGCTGCTGGGGCTCACGCCCAAGCGCACCCTTGCCGATGTCATCGAGGGCCGCTGCGAGCTGCGCGACGTGCTGTTGCAGGGGCCGGGTGGTGTGCGCATCGTGCCGGCGGCCTCCGGCACGCAAAGCATGGTGCACCTGGCGCCGGCGCAGCATGCCGGGCTGATCCAGGCTTTCAGCGAGATCGGCGACAACCTCGACGTGCTGGTGATCGACACCGCCGCGGGGATCGGTGACTCTGTGGTCAGCTTCGTTCGCGCCGCCCAGGAAGTGCTGCTGGTGGTGTGCGACGAACCCACCTCGATAACCGACGCCTACGCCCTGATCAAGCTGCTCAACCGCGATTACGGCATGAACCGCTTCCGCGTGCTGGCCAACATGGCCCAGAGCCCGCAGGAAGGCCGCAACCTTTTCGCCAAGTTGACCAAGGTCACGGATCGCTTCCTCGACGTCGCCCTACAATACGTCGGCGCCGTGCCTTACGACGAATGCGTGCGCAAGGCGGTGCAGAAGCAGCGAGCGGTCTATGAGGCCTTCCCTCGGTCCAAGTGCGCGCTGGCCTTCAAGGCCATTGCGCAGAAGGTCGACAGCTGGCCGTTGCCTGCCAACCCGCGGGGCCACCTGGAGTTCTTCGTCGAGCGCCTGGTGCAACCCACCAGCGCAGGGCCCGTGCTATGAACGCGAGCGGTTTCAAGATGTACAGCAAGGCGGCGAAGGACGCCCAGTATGAGCTGGTTGAACGCTACGCGCCGCTGGTCAAGCGCATCGCCTACCACCTGCTGGCGCGGCTGCCGGCCAATGTCCAGGTCGAGGACCTGATCCAGGCTGGCATGATCGGCCTGCTGGAAGTGGCCAACAAGTACGACGCCAGCAAGGGTGCCAGTTTCGAGACCTACGCCGGTATTCGTATCCGTGGCGCCATGCTCGACGAGGTGCGCAAGGGCGATTGGGCGCCGCGTTCGGTGCACCGCAACACGCGCATGGTCAGCGATGCGATTCGCTGTGTTGAAGCAAAGACCGGTCGCGACGCTAAAGATCACGAGGTTGCTGCCGAACTCCAATTGAGTCTCGATGATTACTACGGGATTCTGAACGACACCTTGGGCAGCCGCCTGTTCAGTTTCGACGACCTGCTACAGGACGGCGAACACGAAGGGCTGCATGAGGACGGAGCCAGCGGCCAGCTGGAGCCATCGCGGGACCTGGAGGACGAGCGCTTCCAGGCCGCCCTGGCCGATGCCATCGCCAACCTGCCGGAGCGCGAGCGCCTGGTCCTGGCGCTGTACTACGACGAAGAACTGAACCTCAAGGAAATCGGTGAGGTGCTGGGGGTCAGCGAGTCGCGTGTCAGCCAGTTGCACAGCCAATGCGCGGCACGTCTGCGCAGCCGTCTGGGTGAATGGCGGGCGCGTTGAGCCAAGGTTTGATGCAGTCGTATTTTGTGGTGCCGAATTGATTGACTGCGCGCTCGGCGCCGAGCGCGTTTAAGACTGCTTGGAGGTCTAATTGAACAAAGACATGAAAATCCTCATCGTTGACGATTTTTCGACGATGCGGCGGATCATCAAGAACCTGTTGCGTGATCTGGGCTTCACCAATACCGAAGAGGCCGACGACGGCACCACGGCACTGCCGATGCTCGAAGCCGGGCATTACGACTTCCTGGTGACCGACTGGAACATGCCTGGCATGTCCGGTATCGACCTGCTGCGCAAGGTGCGTGCCCACGATCGTCTCAAGGGCATGCCCGTGCTGATGGTGACTGCCGAGGCCAAGCGCGACCAGATCATCGAGGCGGCCCAGGCCGGCGTCAATGGCTATGTGGTCAAGCCTTTCACCGCCCAGGTGCTCAAAGAAAAGATCGAGAAGATCTTCGAACGCGTCAACGGCTGAGTCACGTCAGGGGGCGCCATGGAGTCAATCAACAACTCGCTGGGTGAGTTCGAATCAACCCTGAAGAAGCATGCCCAGGAGCTGGTCGAGAGCCTTGAGCGCGGCCGGTTCGGCGAGGCCGTGCAACTGATCCACCAACTGAACCAGACCCGCGACCGCGGTCTGTACCAGGAAGTGGGCAAGCTCACTCGCGAGCTGCACAGCGCGATCGTCAGCTTCCAGATCGACCCGGCGATGCCGCAGGCCGAGGAAGTCTCGCAGATCACCGATGCCACCGAGCGCCTCTCCTACGTGGTGCGTCTCACCGAAGGTGCCGCCAACCGCACCATGGACCTGGTGGAGGAGAGCACCCCGGTGCTCAATGCACTGGCAAGCGAGGCCCAGGACCTGTCCGCCGACTGGCAGCGCTTCATGCGCCGCGAAGTGGCGGCGCCGGAATTCCGCGAGCTGGTCAAGCGCGTCGACAGTTTCCTGACACACAGTGCCGAAGGCAACCGCAAGGTCTCGGGCCACCTCAACGACATTCTGCTGGCTCAGGACTATCAGGACCTGACCGGCCAGGTGATCAAGCGGGTGACCGCGCTGGTCACCGAAGTAGAAAGCAATCTGCTCAAGCTCGTGCTGATGGCCAGTCAGGTCGACCGCTTTGCCGGCATCGAACATGACCACCAGCAGCTGCGTGCTGAAAAAGATCAAGAAAAACATCCGACTCGGGGTGAAGGTCCGCAGATTCATGCCGATAAGCGTGAAGACGTCGTGTCCGGTCAGGACGATGTCGATGATCTGCTGTCCAGCCTGGGTTTTTAAGGAGCACGTTTAATGAGCTTCGGCGCCGATGAAGAAATCCTCCAGGATTTCCTGGTAGAAGCCGGCGAAATCCTCGAGCAACTGTCCGAGCAACTGGTCGAGCTGGAAAGCCGGCCCGATGACGCGGACCTGCTCAATGCGATTTTCCGCGGTTTCCACACTGTAAAAGGGGGCGCCGGCTTCCTCCAGCTCAACGAGCTGGTGGAGTGCTGCCATATCGCCGAGAACGTGTTCGACATCCTGCGCAAAGGTGAGCGTCGGGTCGACGCCGAGCTGATGGACGTGGTGCTCGAGGCACTCGACACGGTCAACAGCATGTTCGGCCAGGTGCGCGAGCGCAGCGAAGTGACCCCGGCCACCCCGGAGCTGCTGGCGGCGCTGTCGCGCCTGGCCGAGCCGGGTGGCGCCGAAGCGCCGGCCCCAGTGGTCGAGGCCGAGCCGGTCGCCGAGGTAGCGGCCACCGAGCCCGACATCACCGACACCGAGTTCGAGCAACTGCTCGATTCGCTGGATGCGGTCAAGGCCGAAGCAGCCGTTCACGAGCAGATGCAAGGCGAGCAGGTCACTGGCCAGGGTGACGAAATCACCGACGCCGAGTTCGAGTCGCTGCTCGACCAGTTGCATGGCAAGGGCCAGTTCTCGGCTGAAGCAGCCGTCAGCGAGCCTACGGCCGCGGCGCCGACCAGCGACGAAATCACCGACGATGAGTTCGAATCGTTGCTCGACCAGTTGCACGGCAAGGGCACCTTTGCTGTCGACGCCCTGCCGACTGCCGTGGCGGCGGCCCCGGCGGCGGACAGCGCCGCGCCGGTTGCCGCGGGCGACGAAAATATCAGCGAACACGAATTCGAAGCGCTGCTGGACCAGTTGCACGGCAAGGGCAAGTTCTCCGGCGATGCCGTCGCTGCCGAGGCACCCGCCGCTGCCGTGGCTGCCGCGCCGGCGGCGCCCAAGGCCGAGGTCAAGCCGGTCGCCAAGCCAGCGCCAGCGCCAGCGCCGGCGCCTGCCGCCGCTGCAGCACCGGCTGGCAAACCTGCCGCGCCAGCCCGTGCGCCGGCCGCTGCCGCCGAAAAGCACGGCGCCAGCGAAGCGGAAACCACCGTGCGCGTCGACACCGCGCGCCTGGACGAAATCATGAACATGGTCGGCGAACTGGTGCTGGTGCGTAACCGCCTGGTGCGCCTGGGCCTGAACAGCGGCGACGAGGCCATGTCCAAGGCCGTGTCCAACCTCGACGTGGTCACCGCCGATCTGCAGACCGCGGTCATGAAGACTCGCATGCAGCCGATCAAGAAAGTCTTCGGCCGCTTCCCGCGACTGGTCCGCGACCTGGCCCGCCAGTTGAAGAAAGAGATCAACCTGGAGCTGGTCGGTGAAGAGACCGACCTCGACAAGAACCTGGTCGAGGCCCTGGCCGACCCGTTGGTGCACTTGGTGCGCAACGCCGTCGACCATGGGGTCGAGATGCCCGATGAGCGCGAGGCCTCCGGCAAGGCACGCACCGGCCGCGTGGTGCTGTCCGCCGAGCAGGAGGGCGACCACATCCTGCTGTCGATCTCCGACGACGGCAAGGGCATGGACCCCAGCGTGCTGCGGGCCAAGGCCGTGGAAAAGGGCCTGATGGACAAGGACGCGGCCGATCGCCTGAGCGAGTCGGACTGCTACAACCTGATCTTCGCCCCGGGCTTCTCGACCAAGACCGAGATCTCCGATGTGTCCGGCCGTGGCGTCGGCATGGACGTGGTGAAGACCAAGATTTCCCAGCTCAACGGCTCGATCAACATCTTCTCGGCCAAGGGCCAGGGCTCGAAGATCGTCATCAAGGTGCCGCTGACCCTGGCGATCATGCCGACGTTGATGGTGATGCTGGCCAACCAGGCGTTCGCCTTCCCGCTGGTCAACGTCAACGAGATCTTCCACCTCGACCTGTCGCGCACCAACGTGGTCGATGGCCAGGAAGTGGTGATCGTGCGCGACAAGGCGCTGCCGCTGTTCTACCTCAAGCGCTGGCTGGTCCAGGACCACGAGCACGAGGAACAGCACGAAGGCCATGTGGTGATCCTGTCGGTCGGTACCCAGCGCATTGGCTTCGTGGTCGACCAGCTGGTTGGCCAGGAAGAGGTGGTGATCAAGCCGCTGGGCAAGATGCTGCAGGGGACCCCGGGCATGTCCGGCGCCACCATCACCGGTGACGGGCGCATTGCGCTGATCCTCGACGTACCGAGCATGCTCAAGCGTTACGCCGCCCGGCGTATTTGATTTCGGTGGCGCGCCCTGGCGGGTGCGCCGCCTAATGGAGTGTTTATGGCAGTCAAGGTCCTGGTGGTGGATGATTCTGGTTTCTTCCGCCGCCGTGTCTCGGAAATTCTCTCGGCGGACCCGACGATCCAGGTCGTGGGCACCGCGACCAACGGCAAGGAAGCGATCGACCAGGCGCAGGCGCTCAAGCCTGATGTCATCACCATGGACTACGAAATGCCCATGATGGACGGCATCACCGCGGTGCGGCACATCATGCAGCGCTGCCCGACACCGGTGCTGATGTTCTCCTCGCTCACCCATGAAGGCGCCCGGGTTACCCTCGATGCGCTGGACGCCGGTGCGGTCGACTACCTGCCGAAGAACTTCGAGGACATCTCGCGCAACCCCGAGAAGGTCAAGCAGATGCTGTGCGAAAAGGTCCATACCATCTCGCGCAGCAACCGTCGTTTCAGCGCCTATGCCGCCCCGGCCGCCGCGCCAGCCCCGGCCAGCAGCCATGCCCCGACCAGCAGTTTGGCCAGCAGCGCCCCGGCGCGTACCGCCCCGGCCCGAGCCACGGCACCGGCTGCCGCGCACTCGCCGGCGCCCAAGCGCAAGCCTTACAAGCTGGTGGCCATCGGTACCTCCACCGGTGGCCCGGTGGCCCTGCAGCGCGTGCTCACGCAACTGCCGGCCAGTTTCCCGGCGCCGATCGTGCTGATCCAGCACATGCCGGCGGCTTTCACCAAGGCTTTTGCCGAGCGCCTCGACAAGCTGTGCAAGATCAGCGTCAAGGAAGCCGAGGACGGTGACGTGCTACGCCCAGGCCTGGCTCTGCTCGCCCCTGGCGGCAAGCAGATGATGGTCGACGGCCGCGGCACGGTGAAGATCCTGCCGGGCGATGAGCGCCTGAACTACAAGCCTTGCGTCGACATCACCTTCGGTTCGGCGGCCAAGTCCTATGGCGACAAGGTGCTCTCGGTGGTACTCACCGGCATGGGCGCCGACGGTCGCGAAGGCGCGCGCCTGCTCAAGCAGGGCGGTAGCACCGTATGGGCCCAGGATGAAGCCAGTTGCGTGATCTATGGCATGCCCATGGCCATCGTCAAGGCCAACCTGGCCGATGCCGTGTACAGCCTGGACGAAATCGGCAAGCACCTGGTCGAGGCGTGCGTCTGATGGATGTCCTCAGCCTTATCGGCCTGATCCTCGCCTTTGTCGCCATCGTCGGCGGCAACTTCCTCGAGGGTGGCCATGTCGGCGCGCTGCTCAACGGCCCGGCCGCGCTGATCGTGCTGGGTGGCACGCTGGCGGCGGCGCTGCTGCAGTCGCCGCTGTCGTCGTTCAAGCGCGCCTTGCAGATCGTGCGCTGGATCTTCTTCCCGCCACGGGTCGACCTGGTCGGTGGCATCGACCGGGTGGTGAACTGGAGCCTGACCGCGCGCAAGGAAGGCCTGCTGGGCCTGGAAGGCGTGGCTGACGCCGAGCCCGACCCTTATGCGCGCAAGGGCCTGCAACTGCTGGTCGACGGCGCCGAACCCGAGGCCATCCGCAGCATCCTCGAAGTCGACTTCCTTACCCAGGAAGCCCGCGACATCCAGGCCGCCAAGGTGTTCGAGAGCATGGGCGGCTACGCGCCGACCATCGGCATCATCGGTGCGGTCATGGGCCTGATCCACGTGATGGGTAACCTGGCCGACCCGTCGCAGTTGGGCAACGGTATCGCCGTGGCCTTCGTCGCCACCATCTATGGCGTGGCCAGCGCCAACCTGATCCTGCTGCCGATCGCCAACAAGCTCAAGGCCATCACCCTGCGCCAGTCGCGCTACCGTGAAATGCTCCTCGAGGGCCTGCTGTCGATCGCCGAAGGCGAGAACCCGCGCTCGATCGAGCTGAAGCTGCAAGGCTTCATGGAGTAAGCCATGGCCCGCCGTCGTCATACCGAGGAACATGAAAACCACGAACGCTGGCTGGTGTCGTATGCCGACTTCATCACCCTGTTGTTCGCCTTCTTCGTGGTCATGTACTCGATCTCCTCGATCAACGAGGGTAAGTACAAGGTCATCTCCCAGGCGCTGATCGGGGTGTTCAACGACCCCGATCGGACCATGAAACCGATCCCTATCGGCGAGGAGCGGCCGCTGTCGGTGCGTCCGGCCGAGCCGTTGATCAAGGACAGCGAGCAGACCGACGCGGGCCTGGCGCAAAGCAGCGCCGACCCGCTCAAGACCATCAGCGACGATGTTCGCGATGCCTTCGGCGACCTGATCAAGTCCAACCAGATGACCGTGCGCGGCAACGAGCTGTGGGTCGAGATCGAGCTTAACTCCTCGCTGCTGTTCGCCAGCGCCGATGCCATGCCTAGCGATGTCGCCTTCGAGATCATCGAGAAGGTGGCGAAGATCCTCAAGCCGTTCGCCAACCCGGTGCACGTCGAGGGCTTCACCGACAACCTGCCGATCCGCACCGCCCAGTATCCAACCAACTGGGAACTGTCCTCGGCGCGGGCGGCGAGCATCGTCCGCCTGTTGGCCATGGAAGGGGTCAACCCGGCGCGCATGGCATCGGTGGGCTATGGCGAGTACCAGCCGGTGGCCAGCAATGACAGTGCAGAGGGCCGCGCGCGCAACCGCCGCGTGGTCCTGGTGATTTCGCGCAACCTCGAGGTGCGTCGCAGCCTGACCGGCAGCGGCAGCGCCAATGCCACCCCCGATGCCGCGCTGCGCCGGGCTGGCACACAAAGTGCACCAGCCACGCCTGCATCGGTGGCGGGGCAATAACTCGTCAATTCTCTGTCGCCGTGTGCCTGTGGGAGCCGGTTTCCACAGGGTTCGGCGACATTAACGAGTCAAGAGTTGTCCTATGAGAGTCTGGGCAGTAGCCAATCAAAAAGGTGGCGTCGGCAAGACCACCACCACCATCGCTCTGGCCGGCCTGCTGGCCGAGGCGGGCAAGCGCGTGGTCGTGGTCGACCTGGACCCCCACGGCTCGATGACCAGTTACTTCGGGCATAACCCCGACGCGCTCGAGCACAGTTGCTATGACCTGTTCCTGCACAAGGGCACGGTGCCCGAGGGCCTGCCCGGCCAGTTGCTGCTGCCCACCAGCGACGAGCGCATCTCGCTGTTGCCGTCGAGCACCGCGTTGGCAGTGCTGGAGCGCCAGTCGCCGGGGCAAAGCGGCCTGGGCCTGGTGATCGCCAAGAGTCTGGCGCAGCTGTGGCAGGATTTCGACTTCGCCTTGATCGACAGCCCACCCTTGCTCGGTGTGCTGATGGTCAACGCCCTGGCCGCGAGCCAGCAGTTGGTGATCCCGGTGCAGACCGAGTTCCTTGCGGTCAAGGGCCTGGAGCGCATGGTCGGGACCCTGGGCATGATCAACCGCTCGCGCAAGCAGGCGCTGCCGTATCAGATCGTGCCGACGCTGTTCGACCGCCGCACCCAGGCCTCGCTGGGCACGCTGAAAGTGCTGCGCGACACTTATGGCGAGCAGGTCTGGCAGGGTTACATTCCGGTTGATACACGTCTGCGCGACGCCAGCCGCAACGGCGTCACGCCGTCGCAGTTCGATGGCAAGAGCCGTGGCGTGGTGGCCTACCGGGCGCTGCTCAAGCACCTGCTCACCTACCGTTCTACCTTGCAGGTGGCGTGATGAACCAGGCCCGGCCTATCACCAGCAAGCCCCAGATGGCCCTGCAGTCCTACCTCGACGGATTGCTGCAGGAAGCCACCGAGACATTCGACCTGCCGGAGCAAGCACCGGCAGTCACCGCGCCTGCGCTGGAAGCGGCGCCCAGCGATGACTTCGAGGCGGCCGTCCGTGAGGAGCAGGCCCGCGACGCCCAGCGTCAAGACGTTCCCTCGCCAGTGCTGGCACGGCCGTTCGCCGAGCCGCAAGCCAAAATCTTGCCCACCGTTCTGCCCCCGGTGCCCCCTGTAGAGGCGCCGGTGGTCAGCGTGGCGGAAACCAGCGTGGTGGCCGAAGCCAGTATTGCGCGACCCACCGAAGCCCCGGCCGCCGAGTTGGTGGCGCCGCTGGTCGAGCTGCATGCCCCGGTCGCGCCTGCTGCGCCGACCCCGCCGGTGACGGTCGATGGGCGTCCGGCCTGGGCCGCCGAGCCATTCGAATGCCTGCTGTTCGACGTGGCTGGCCTGACCTTGGCGGTACCCCTGGTCTGCCTCGGTTCGATCTACACCCTGGCCGGGCAGGAGCTGACACCGTTGTTCGGCCAACCGGACTGGTTCCTCGGCATTCTCACTTGCCAGGCGGGCAACCTCAAGGTGCTCGACACGGCGCGTTGGGTCATGCCCGACCGCTACCGCGACGATTTTCGTCAGGGCCTGCAGTACGTGATTTCCGTGCAGGGCTATGAATGGGGCTTGGCGGTCCACCAGGTCAGCCGTTCGCTGCGCCTGGACCCGAACGAGATCAAGTGGCGCAGCCAGCGCGGGCAACGCCCGTGGCTGGCCGGCACGGTGATTGAACACATGTGCGCGCTGCTCGATGTGGCCGAACTGGCCGAGCTGATCGCCAGTGGCGCGGTCAAGCAGATGAACACCAAACACAACTGAATCAACGCCGCTACTGCCGCGGCTACACAGAGCACACCGCCAAAGGCGGGTTTAGAGGGCTAGGGGAATGAAAAAGTCGTCTGCACAAGGTTCCGAAGATCCGATCCTGCAATGGGTCACCTTCCGTCTGGACAACGAGTCCTACGGCATCAATGTGATGCAGGTACAGGAAGTGTTGCGCTACACCGAGATCGCTCCGGTGCCAGGTGCGCCGAGCTACGTGCTGGGCATCATCAACCTGCGCGGCAACGTGGTGACGGTGATCGACACCCGCCAGCGCTTCGGCCTGATGTCCAGCGAAGTCACCGACAACACCCGCATCGTCATCATCGAGGCGGACAAGCAGGTGGTCGGTATCCTAGTCGACAGCGTCGCTGAAGTGGTGTACCTGCGTCAGTCGGAGATCGAGACCGCGCCGAATGTTGGCAACGAAGAGTCGGCCAAGTTCATCCAGGGCGTTTGCAACAAGAACGGCGAGCTGCTGATCCTGGTCGAACTGGACAAGATGATGACCGAGGAAGAGTGGTCCGAGCTGGAGAACATCTGAGTTGATCTTCGAGGTTGCTGTCATCTTCCTGGCGCTGCTCTGGGCGCTGAGCCTGTGGTTTTTCCTCAACTACAGCAAGCGCCAGCGTGAGCTGGCCGCCCAGCAGGCCGAGGGCGATGCGCTGCGCGACCAGCGCATCAAGGACCTGGCCAAGCGCCTGGACGATTACCAGAACGGCACCGTGCGCATGGGCGAGGCAATCCATGAACTGCGCGCGGTGGTCGCGCCGCTGCCCGAGAAGTTGCAGCAACTCGAGCAGCGCGACCCCAACAGCGTCACCTTCACCCAGGCGGCCAAGCTGGTGGTGATGGGCGCCAGCGTCGAAGAGCTGACCCAGACCTGCGGCTTGACCCAGGCCGAGGCGCAGTTGATGAGCAAGCTGCACCGCGGCGAGTGACGAACCGGGCGACTTTAGTCGCCCGGTTTTTTCAGGGTCAGCTCCAGGAATGCGCGTTGCCGATGTCCACGAGGGCGCTAAGCGCCTGGTCTCTTTTCTCGGCGGCATCAATGTCGCCGAACGGCTCGGCCATGAGGAAGCGGAAGTTGCGTTGAGGCATTGATCTCAGCTTGGCAATCTGTCGCAGAATGCGCAGCCGGGACAGTTCCTCGTTATCTACATCGTCAATCACGTCGTTCAGCAGGCGAGGTCCTGTCATTCTGCTCAACTCCTTGACGTACTCTTCGTAGCCGGCTTGCCCTTGTAGCGGCCTGCTGTCATAGAAATCTGGCCTGTCGAGGAAGCGTTCGCGCATCACCTCGGAGATTCTTTCCAGGGTGTAGTTGTCCGCATGGCTTCCGATTATGCTGGTGCCGTACTCCAGATACATGCCCATGAGGTCGTTACTCATCGGGGCGCTTAGCACCAACCCTTCCTGAGTCGTTCTCAAGATGGTCGAGGCGATCAGTGCCTTGGTGTCCAGATTGTTCGTGGCGATCTGCAAGGTATCATCGACATCCATGTAAATTCCGCCTTCCGCATTGAGTAGCGGGTAACGGAGTACGTCACAGGCCGAGGCGAAGTGTTTCATCTCAATGGCCTTTTTGTATTGGGCGTGGTACTCGGTATCCTTGAAGTCTTTGAAGGGTTGTTCGTCTTCCAGCTTCAATATCTCCAGCGTGTCGCTGTATTGCGCCAAGTTTGTCTCGTTGCTGGCGAATGCCAGTGGGTTTTCCGCTGACAGATACAGCCGATAGCGATATTGGGTGCCTCGCAAGCGTTCGACGTTGGTGCCGACAGTTTTCAGCAGGTCTTCAGGAATCACATTGTCACCCACCCAGATACTGATGATTGTCTTGGGCAGTACTTTCAGTTCGGTGCCGGTGACCGCTGGAATTTCGATCGGCAGCTGCAAGTCGATACCGAGAGCACGCAGTGTCTTCATGCGCATCTCGTTTGTAACCAGGCGGTTGGTGCCCTCCAACGCAACCAGACCGTTGCTTTGATGAGTGACTTGATAGAATGTCGGCTGCCTTTTTTCGGCATCCGACTCGAGAGTGAATGCGTCGTGTTCGCTGTCGTACCGTACAACGACCTTGCGTTCGTCCAGGACTGCTTCCAAGCGCGTGGCGCCAGTTTCTTCATCAATGACTCTGTTTACCCACTGAGCTACGGGGCTATCTCCCGCAGATACGGTTGGCAATGGGAATGAGGGGCGAGAGAAGTAGCGTGCCGGGCCATCTTCCGGTAACCGGGGAGGGTCCATGGGGCTCAGGGAGTAGCCCACCTGATCGTTCACTCGCGTCGGCAGGACGAATCGCCAGTTTTTGCCTGGGAACAGGACTTGCGCGCGGGTCGCCAGTAGCAAGGGCAGCGGTGCGGCATTTAGCAGGCCGAAGGTGATGTTGCTCACGCCGCCAGCCTTGTCCTCGGGCGTCTTGCCGTTGATTGTCTGATCAAGCCCCAGGCCGAACTGCACGATACCTCCGACGGCCAGCAGCGGTATGAGTTCAGGAACCACTAGCGCCAAGGGCGCAAGCAGATTGATCGAGGTCGTCAGGTAGTCACGCCAGCGGGCTTTGGTCACTTGCGCCTTGCTGGTGATCATAAAGTCGGCGTCGGCATAGCTGCGTTTGCGCTGGCTCAGTGTGAGGGCTTCGAACAAGTCACCCACGAGCAATGGGCTGTACTTGGGAAGCTTGTAGTTCACGTAGTCCCTGGGGGGCCAAGGACCATCGACGGTAAAACCTGGTCGGTTGGGCGATCGAGTGTGAAAGTGCGGGTAAGTGCCAAGGCCGTCCAGTGCGGTATCCAGCCCACTGAAGTCCAGGCCGTCGGGTGTATCGGCTAGTTTGAAGTACTGACGCAGGCGTTGGCGTTTTTTGCTGTCGCGGCACTGCTCGCCGAACCAGTCTTGCAGGGCGGTCATGCCGTCGAACTCATGGAAGGGCGATGAATTGCCCGGCAGATACACCAGTATCTGCGACTGTTGCGGGTCGGTGATCTGGATCAGGTCGGTTGCGGTGTAGCCATAGACGTTCAAGGGCCTGATCTCCAAGCCAGGATCTCGCGGCATGAGCCCTGCAGCCTGCCAGGCCAGTTGGCGACCAGCGTCGCTCAATGAGCCTTCCTGGACTTGTTTGTTGCAAGCGGCGATGAAACTCATCTGCAAAGATTGCCGATGGGTTTCCTGAGCATTTCTCCAGTAATTGTCCAGCAGCTTGGAGAAACGTGTATGGAAATCCAGGTTCCAGATGTACCGCTGCATGGCCTCGACATCGAGCGGCAGATGTGTGGTGCTGTCGTAGCGTGCGGGAGTGGTCCTGCGGAACAGACCGTTGAACACCGCGAAACGGGAGCTGTTGTCCAATGCTCCTGGTTCAGGCAAGTGCTCGACAATAGCCAATGGGCCACTTGGAAAATGGCCAGCCCAGTGGCCAGGAAGCCATTGGCCAATCCAGTTCTTGTCGGTCTCTCCTTGCCAGTTGGATAGAAGCGCCTGGGTGAGGGAAACGCGTTGGGCGATTACAGCTTGGTTGCCACGGTAGTGCAGGGTAACCACGTCGATCTGCTCGGGGTCGAGGTCATGGCCTTGCTGTTGAGCCCATTTACGAATAGCAGCAGAAGCGAGCTGGTCAGGGCGAGGAATGTGTTGCAAGTGGTCGCGGATGAACTGTTCGCCCGCGTCGTTTACGAATGTGGAGGCCATGGGGGTGCACTTGTACGAAGAATGAGCCGCCACGGTAGCGAAGGAGCGGGCGTGAATTGTTGTACATACTTACCACTCCGATCTGCGGGAGGAGGGCTTCGTGCGCCTCGCTCCCGCGAGCCATGCCGGTGATTCAGGGCTTGGCCCAGGCGTGATTCCCTCCCACACGTACTAGTCGGTTGAATGGCAATAATTGCCGCGAGACCGCCCGATAACGGTCCAGGTCCACGTACAGGCCGGCGTTGATGCGGGGCATCTGGTACAGATTGGTGATCTGTCTCAGCAGCTTCAGCGTCGGCAGGTGCCGGTCGACCACGTCGGTGAGCAGCCCGGGGCCGGTCAGGCGGTTGAGTTTGCCGGCATAGCGATAGAAGCCCTGCGGGTCCTGGCGCAGGCTGGGGCGGCTGGCATAGAAGCCTGGTTCGGCCAGGTAGCGGCTGCGCATTTCCTCGCTGATCGCCCGCAATGTCGGGTTGTTGGCGTGGCTGCCGATCACGCTGGTATTGAACTGGCAGTTCATGCCGAGCTTTTCATTGGACATCGGCGGGAACAGCAGCAGCCCGTCGTCGCGGGTGCTTAGCTCGACTTGCTCGATGGCTTCGCCGGGTTTGCCGAATGGTTTGCCGGCGGCGACGTGCGGATACTCACCCACCGTCAGCAGGCTGTCGTCCACGTCCATGTAGATGCCCCCTTCGCTATCGAGCATTGGATAACGCAGTACATCCGAGGCTGACGAGAAGTTGCCGCCAGCAATCGCGGCTTGGTACTGGGCATGGTAAGGGCCATCTCGAAAACTGATGAACCAGGGTTGTTGTTCCAGGGTCAGCACTTGCACGCCGGGTGCATGCATGCCCAGCAGGCGCAGGTTTTCGGCGTGGGCGTCAGCGTTGGCCCGGGACAGATAAAGGCGCAGGTTGTAGGTAGTGTCATTCAAACGTTCGGCGTTGTTGCCCAGGTTGGTCAGCAATGGCGCGTCGATGACCTTGTCGCCTACCCAGAGGCTGAGGAACTGCCGTGGAATTGGCCGCATGCCGGTGGTTGGCACGTCAGGTATCGCCACTGGCAGTTGCAGGTCCACGCCGAGTGCGCGCAGGGTGGCGATGCGCATCGGATCGGTGACGACCCGGTTACGCAGGTTCACCTGCAGCAGGTCGCGGCGTCCGGCCTGGGGAATGTAATGGGTCGGGTCGACTTCGTTGAGGTCGCCCTCGAAGATGAAGCTGTCACTCTCCAGGTCGTAGACCATCTCTGCGTTGTAGCCACCCACGGAGGCGGCCAGCAGGTCAGGCGTCCCGTCGTAGCGGGGGACCCGGTCGATGGCTGCATAGGTAGCGGCATCGGCACCCGGGATCGATGCGATGGCATCGGGGATATGAAAGTAAGGCGCGATCTCGTCGACCGGCAGGTGCGGTGGCGAGACTGGGCTCAGGGGGTATCCCAAGCGACCGTTGACCTCCTGGGGCGCGATGAAACCCTCGTTCTTGACGCGGTATAGCGCTACCTCGCGGGTCAGGCCGGCGTGCGCCAGCGGCAGGGCATTGAGCAGGCCGAAGGTGGCGTTGCCCACGCCCGCGGCGCGTTCCTGCTGGCCATGAGCATTGATGGCCTGGTCCAGGCCCAGGCCGAACTGGGCGATGCCGCCCAGCGCGAATATGGGTGCTAGTTCCGGCACCACGATGGCCAGCGGAGCTAGCAGGTTGATCGCCGAGCTCAGGTAGCCACGCCAGCGAGCTTTGCTCACTTCGCCGTTGCTGGTGATACGGTAGTCGGCATCCTCGTAGCTGCGCTTGCGTTGTTGCCGGGTCAGGGCGAGGAACAGGTCGTCCGCGATCAGCGGGCTGTACTGGTCGGGCTTGTAGTTGACGTAGGTGTGCGGATGCCAAAGGCCTTCGGCGGTGAACCCCGGGCGGTTGCTGGACAGGTGGTTGGGCGCGGGGTATAGGCCAAGCCCGTCCAGCGCGGTGGACAGACCGCTGAAGTCGAGGCCGTCGGGCACATCGGCCAGGGCGAAGTGCTGTTGCAAAGCGGCGCGGGTGCCGGGGTTGCGGCACTGGCTGGCGAACCAGTCCTGCAGCGCGCTGGGGCTGGCGAAAGCATGCAGTGGCGCGGCGTTGCCAGGGATGTAGAGCAGAGTCAGGCCGCTGGCCGGGTCGCTGATCTGCAGCAGGTCGGTGGCGGCATAGCCATAGATGTTGAGAAAGCGCAGGTGCAACGGTGTGGGCGCCTGCTCCAGCCCCGCCGCGCGCCAGGCGAGCCGGCGCGCCCGGTCGTCGAGGCTGCCTTCGGCGACCTGGCGGTTACAGGCGGTGATGAAAGCGATCTTCGCCGCCAGGCGGTGACTGCTGGCGCGGCGCCGCCAGTAGGTATCCAGCATGGTCTTGTAGGTACTGTGCAAGTCGAGGTCCCAGATGAACTGCTGGAAATCTTCCGCCGCGAGCGCGACATGAGTACGGGCGCTGTACTCGCTGGGGACGGTCTGGCGGAAAAGACCGTTGTAGATGCCGTAGGCGCTAGCGTTGGACAGCGGCTTCGGCGGGTCGAGCTGGTCGACCAGGGTGATGCGTTGGCTGTCCGGAAAGCTCCCGGCCCAGGGCCTGCCGAGTGCGGCACCGAGGAGGTTGTTGCTGGACTCGCCTTGCCAGTTGGCCAGCACCGCCTGGGTCAGTGTCATTTTCTGTTGCACGACCCCAACCTCGCCAATGCCGTGGCGCCATTGGTGGTGCAGCACGACCACATCGGTACGGTCGGGGTCCAGGGTTTGCCCGCGGCGAGCGGCCCAGTTGCGGATGGCCGTGGCCGCGGCGCGATCAGGGCGAGGGAAGTCCTTGAGGTGGTCGCTTACAAAGCGTACACCGGCATTGCTGACGTAACGGCTGTTCATCGTGGTGACCCAGCATGGATAGGGGGCGCCACGATGATCGATGTGGCCTGCGCGCGAGCGGCAGCGGGTTACCACCCGCTATCAAGGGTGGTAGGGCAGGCCTGGCAGTTGTGGGGTGATATCACGCTCGGCGGCGGGTTCGTCGCTGAAACCGACCGGCACCTTGCCGCGCAACTGCCAGGCGAACGCGATGATTTCGGCGATGGTCAGGTACAGCGCTTCGGGGATCTGCTCGCCCAGCTCCAGGCGCGCCAGCAGGCGCACCAGCTCGGCATTCTCGTAGATCGGCACCTCGTGCTCGCGAGCCAGGGCGAGAATGGCCTCGGCCAGCTCGTCGTCGCCCTTGGCGGTCAGGGTCGGGGCCTGCTGGCCGTCGTAGTTCAGGGCGATGGCCTGGCGGGGTGGCTTTTTGCTCATGCGTTCTCGTCCACCCAGCGTTGTTCCAGGCGTGTGCGCGGGCCTTGCGGCGGGGTGCCAGGGTGGCACTCCAGGTCGCCGACGTCCAGGCCGCGGGCCAGCAGGCGCTCGCGCAGGCTGCCCAACTGGCTGTCGATCAGGCGCGCGGTGTGTTCCTGTTGTGCCCACAACTGGCCGGACAGCCGCCCCTGGGCCAGCTGTGCCTGAACCTGCAACGGGCCGAGTGGCGACAGGTCGAAGGCCAGTTCGATACGCCACAAGGCCTGCAGCGGGTCGTGCTGTTCGCGTTCACGGTCGGCCTGCTGTTGCGGGGTTTCCTCGCGTTGCAGCTTCACTTGCAGGGGAATGAACTCCTGGCCGTGACGCACCGGGATTTCGCTCTGCCAGGTGGTCTGCTGGTTGCCGTTGTCGAGGGTACCGCTCTGCTGCAGGCTCGACAGCGAATGGCTCTGCAGCCGGGAAATCGCCGCTGCTGCAAGGCGCAGCAGTTGCTGCAGGTCGCCTTCGCTTTCCAGCTTCTGCAGCAGCCGCGAGGGCAAGGGGAAAGCGCTGGGCAAGGGCCGTGGGCTTACCTGGCCGAGCATGCCCAGGGCGCTACGGGCCAAGCCCGGCAGGGCGTGGGCAAGGGGCGTGCCGGCCAGGGATGGGGCAGGGGCCAGCGGCGGATGGCCAGGCTGATTGGGCAGGGCCTGGGCCACCAGCCGGATCAACTGCGCCTTGAGGTCGGGGGCGACGCTGGCCGCCTGGCCGCCGAGCAGCTTGGCCTCGAGGAAGGTGCCGCTGTCGTTGAGGGCCTGGGCGAGGTTTTTCGCATCCCCCAGTTGTCGCGCGTCTGGCAGGCTGGCGAGTAGGCGTTCGGCGCTGGCGCGTAGTTCGACACCGGCATCCGGGGTGCTGGCGATGCGTTGCAGCACGTTGAGCAGCCCCGGCAGCGAGGCCTGCTGGGCCTGCTGGGTCGACAGGTGCTGGGTGACCGCCAGCTGGTCCTGACGACCGCTCAGGGGCACGAAGCGCAGTGACTGGTCGCCTTGCACCACGGCGCTGAGCAGGCTACCCAGTGGTAGCCTACGTGGGCTGTCGATGACCAGGGTGGCGCCAGCCTGGCTGCTATTGAGCAGGCTCACCAGCGAGCGAAAGCTGGTGGTTTCGCCAGGCACCGGGGGCAGTGCCTGGCTGGTCAGTACCTTGCCCTGCAACAGAGTGCCAACCGGGACCTGGCGGGTGTCGAGCTGGGTGAGGGTAGCGATAGTGCCGGCGTTGCCCAGTTGCACCATGACCGCCAGGCGGTTGCTGTCGGGCTGGCTGACGATGATCTGGCTACCCGGGGCCAGGGGTTGGCTGGCGTTGGCCAGCACTTGGCTCTGGTTGCCGTTGGCCTGGGTCAGGCGCAGCAGCAGCTGGAAGTCCGGGCCGACCTGGCGCAGGCTTACCACCTCGGCCTCGGCGCTTTCGCCGGGCGGCAACAAGCCTGGCTGGGCCTGCAGCAGGCGCAGCAGTTCGCCGGTCATGGCGGCCTTGGCCACCTGCGGGCTTAGCGCAGTTTGAGCGCCGAGACTATTGATTTCAGTCATGATTGTATACAACCTGTCGAACCCGCCCTCTTGGCAGGGCGGCGCCGCGTGTAATAATGCCGCCTGCCCGCCACTGCCAGTATAACGGCAGGGCTTGAGGCGACTTGAGACACGGGGTGCGATCTGGCCCCACACTGCATAAGGCGATACTGTGACCCTTCACCTCCAAGCCGTGGGCCTGGCCTGCGAGCGCGACTGGCGACTGCTCTTCGAGCACCTGGACTTCGAGCTGCGCCCCGGCGACATGTTGCAGATCGCCGGCCCCAATGGCAGTGGCAAGACCAGCCTGCTGCGTCTGCTGGCCGGGCTGATGCAACCCACCGCCGGGCAGATCCTGTTCAATGGCCAGCCTTTGGCCGAGCAGCGCCACGCACTTGCCAGCATCTTGTTGTGGATCGGCCACGCCGCAGGCATCAAGGACCTGCTGACCCCGGAAGAAAACCTCGCCTGGCTGTGCGCATTGCACAAGCCCGCCGACCGTGACGCGATCTGGCTGGCCCTGGAGGCGGTCGGCCTGCGTGGCTTCGAGGATGTCCCCAGCCATACCCTGTCCGCCGGCCAGCAGCGGCGAGTGGCCCTAGCCCGCCTGTACCTGGACAGCCCGCCGCTGTGGATCCTCGACGAACCCTTCACCGCCCTCGACAAACAGGGCGTGGCCCAGCTGGAAGCGCACCTGGCGGCCCACTGCGAACAGGGTGGCACCGTGGTGTTGACCACCCATCACATGCTCGCTCACAAGCCTGACGGCTATCGCGAGTTGAACCTGGGGCAATGGGCGGCATGAGCGTATTTCTTCTTCTATTGCGCCGCGAGGCGCGCCTGTTGTTCCGCCGCCCGGCGGAGTTGGCCAACCCGTTGGTGTTCTTCGCCATCGTGGTGGCGTTGTTCCCGTTGGCGGTCGGCCCCGAAACGCAATTGTTGCAAACCTTGTCGCCGGGACTGGTCTGGGTCGCGGCCCTGCTGGCGGTACTGTTGTCGCTGGACGGGTTGTTTCGCAGCGACTTCGAGGATGGCTCGCTGGAGCAGTGGGTACTCTCGCCCCATCCACTGGCCATGCTGGTACTGGCCAAGGTGCTGGCGCACTGGATCTTTTCCGGGCTGGCGCTGGTATTGTTGGCGCCATTGCTGGCGCTGATGCTTGGCCTGCCGGC
The DNA here is from genome assembly GCF_004519305.1 of Pseudomonas sp. RIT623. GTDB lineage: Bacteria > Pseudomonadota > Gammaproteobacteria > Pseudomonadales > Pseudomonadaceae > Aquipseudomonas. The sequence goes on from NZ_SOZA01000048.1 coordinate 23,792, forward strand.
CAGTTGCCTGCCGGTGCTGCTGGCCTCGTTGCTGCTGGGCACCCCGGTGTTGAGCCTGCTCGGCGCGGTGGGCGCGGCGTTGACGGTCGGTCTCAAGCGCGGCGGCCTGCTGCTGGCGCTGCTGATTCTGCCGTTGTATATCCCTGTATTGATCCTGGGCAGTGGCGCGTTGCAAGCGGCATTGCAGAATATGCCGGCCACCGGTCATCTGCTCTGGCTAGCCAGCCTGACTGCCCTGGCCGTGACACTGGCACCCTTTGCGATAGCGGCCGGGCTGAAGATCAGCGTCGGCGAATAACGAGTCCCGGGCATCGCAGCCCGGCCAATACCCTGGATGTACCCTGATGAAAATTAGCTGGACGTGGTTCCACAAGCTGGGCTCCCCAAAATGGTTCTACGCCATCAGCGGCCGCATGCTGCCGTGGCTGGCCGTCTCCGCCGTGCTGTTGCTGCTGGTCGGCATCACCTGGGGCCTGGCCTTTGCCCCCCAGGACTACCAGCAGGGCAATAGTTTCCGCATCATCTATATCCACGTGCCCACGGCGATGCTGGCGCAGTCTTGCTACGTGCTGCTGGCGGTGGCAGGGGTGGTGGGGTTGGTGTGGAAAATGAAACTGGCCGATGTCGCGCTGCAATGCGCGGCGCCCATCGGCGCCTGGATGACCGCGGTGGCGCTGGTGACCGGAGCGATCTGGGGCAAGCCGACCTGGGGCAGCTGGTGGGTGTGGGACGCGCGCCTGACCTCCATGCTGATCCTGCTGTTCCTGTATTTCGGCATCATCGCCCTGGGCCAGGCGATCAGCAATCGCGACAGCTCGGCCAAAGCCTGTGCGGTGCTGGCGATCGTCGGCGTGGTCAACATCCCGATCATCAAGTACTCGGTGCAGTGGTGGAACACCCTGCACCAAGGTGCCACCTTCACCCTCACCGAAAAGCCGGCGATGCCGGTGGAAATGTGGGCGCCGCTGCTGATCACCGCGCTGGGTTTCTATTGTTTCTTCGGTGCCGTGCTGTTGCTGCGCATGCGCCTCGAAGTGCTCAAGCGCGAGGCCCGCGCCAGTTGGGTGCGCGATGAAGTGTTGAGCAGCCTGGGCCGGGAGGTCGGCAAATGAGCTTCGCGTCCTTCAGTGATTTTCTCGCCATGGGGCACCATGGCCTGTACGTCTGGTCGGCCTACGGCATCTGCCTGGCGGTGCTGGCGCTCAATGTCGCCGCGCCCCTGCTGGCCCGCCGTCGCTACCTGCAAGAAGAGGCGCGCCGTCTGCGCCGGGAGAGCAAACCGTGAATCCGCAGCGCAAGAAACGCCTGTTCATCATCCTCGGCCTGCTGGCCGGTGTCGGCGTGGCGCTGGGCTTCGCCCTCAGCGCCCTGCAGCAGAACATCAACCTGTTCTACACCCCGACCCAGATCGCCAACGGCGAGGCGCCGCTGGACACCCGCATTCGCGCCGGCGGCATGGTCGAGAAAGGCTCGGTGCAGCGTTCGGCCGACTCGCTGGACGTGCGTTTCGTGGTCACCGACTACACCAAGTCGGTGCCGATCACCTACCGCGGCATCCTCCCCGACCTGTTCCGTGAAGGGCAGGGCATCGTTGCCCTCGGCAAGCTCAACGCCGACGGCGTGGTGGTGGCCGACGAGGTGCTGGCCAAGCACGACGAGAAATACATGCCGCCTGAGGTCACCAAGGCCCTGAAGGAAAGCGGGCAGGCCGCCACTGGTGGGGAGGTCAAGCCATGAACGCAGCCCTGGTGATCCCTGAGCTGGGCCAGTTGGCGATGATCCTGGCGATCTGCTTCGCCGCCGTGCAGGCCAGCGTGCCGCTGCTCGGCGCCTGGCGCGGCGACCGCCTGTGGATGAGCCTGGCGCGCCCGGCGGCGTGGGGCCAGTTCGCCTTCTTGGCGTTCGCCTTCGCCTGCCTGACCCACGCCTTCATGACCGACAACTTCTCGGTCGCCTATGTCGCCAGCAACTCCAACAGTGCCTTGCCCTGGTATTACAAGTTCAGCGCCGTGTGGGGTGCCCACGAGGGCTCGCTGCTGCTGTGGGCGATGATCCTGGGGGGCTGGACCTTTGCCGTGTCGATCTTCTCGCGCCAGTTGCCGCAAGTGATGCTGGCTCGGGTGCTGGCGGTGATGGGCATGATCAGCGTGGGCTTTCTGAGCTTCCTGATCATCACCTCGAACCCGTTCTCGCGCCTGCTGCCGCAGGTCCCGGGTGATGGTCGCGACCTCAACCCGCTACTGCAGGACTTTGGCCTGATCGTTCACCCACCCATGCTGTACATGGGCTATGTCGGCTTCTCGGTGGCCTTCGCCTTCGCCATCGCCGCGCTGCTTGGCGGACGCCTGGACGCGGCCTGGGCGCGCTGGTCGCGGCCCTGGACCATCGTCGCCTGGGCATTCCTCGGCGTGGGCATCACCCTGGGCTCGTGGTGGGCTTACTACGAGCTGGGCTGGGGCGGCTGGTGGTTCTGGGACCCGGTGGAAAACGCCTCGTTCATGCCCTGGCTGGTGGGTACCGCGCTGATCCACTCGCTGGCGGTTACCGAAAAACGTGGTGTGTTCAAGAGCTGGACGGTGCTGCTGGCCATCGCCGCCTTCTCGCTGAGCCTGCTGGGCACCTTCCTGGTGCGTTCCGGCGTGTTGACCTCGGTGCATGCGTTTGCCGCCGACCCGTCGCGGGGCATCTTCATCCTGATCTTCCTGTTGTTCGTCGTCGGTGGTTCGCTGACCCTGTTCGCCTTGCGTGCGCCGGTGGTCAAGAGCCAGGTGGGCTTCGCCCTGTGGTCGCGCGAGACGCTGTTGCTGGCCAACAACCTGGTGCTGGTGGTGGCGGCGTCGATGATCCTGCTCGGCACCCTGTATCCGCTGGTGCTCGATGCCCTGACCGGGGCCAAGCTGTCGGTCGGCCCGCCGTACTTCGATGCGTTGTTCCTGCCGCTGATGGCGTTGTTGATGCTGGTGCTCGGAGTTGGCGTGGTAGTGCGCTGGAAAGACACTCCCGGCAAATGGCTGGCCGGCATGCTGACCCCGGTGCTGATTGGCAGCGCGGTACTGGCGCCGCTGGCCGGGCTGCTGGTCGACGACTTCGACTGGCCGGCCTTGAGTGTGTTCGCCCTGGCTGCCTGGGTGGTGCTCAGCGGCGTGCGCGACATCCTCGACAAGACCCGGCACAAGGGCCTGGCCAAGGGCCTCGGCGGCCTTTCCCGCAGCTACTGGGGCATGCAGTTGGCCCACCTGGGGCTGGTGGTGTGCGCCCTAGGCGTGGTGTTGTCGAGCAACAACAGCGCCGAGCGCGACTTGCGCATGGCGCCGGGTGAAACCGTCGAGCTGGGTGGTTATCACTTCCTGTTCGAGGGCGCCAAGCACTTCGAAGGCCCGAACTTCATTTCCGACAAGGGCACCATTCGTGTTTCGCGCGAGGGCCGTGAAGTGTCGGTGCTGCACCCGGAAAAACGCCTGTATACCGTGCAGCAGTCGATGATGACCGAGGCCGGCATCGATGCCGGCTTCACCCGCGACCTGTACGTCGCCCTGGGCGAGCCACTGGAAAACGGCGCCTGGGCGGTGCGGGTGCATATCAAACCTTATGTCCGCTGGATCTGGCTGGGCGGTCTGCTGACCGGCCTGGGCGGCTTGCTGGCGGCCCTCGACCGGCGCTACCGCGTCAAGGTCAAGACCCGGGTGCGTGAAGCCCTGGGCGTGTCTGGAGCAACTGCATGAAGCGTTGGATCATGGTAGTGCCACTGGCGGTGTTCCTGCTGGTGGCGGTCTTTCTCTACAAGGGGTTGTTCCTCAAGCCCGACGAGTTGCCCTCGGCGATGATCGGCAAGCCGTTCCCGGCGTTCTCGCTGGCCACGGTGCAGGGCGAGCGCAACCTGACCCAGGCCGACCTGCTGGGCCGTCCGGCACTGGTCAACGTGTGGGGCACCTGGTGCCCATCGTGCAAGGTGGAGCACCCATACCTGAACCAGCTGGCCGAACAGGGAGTGCTGATCCACGGCGTCAACTACAAGGACGACAACGCCGCCGCGCTGAAATGGCTGGCCGAGTTCCACAACCCCTACCAGTTGAACATCGCCGATCCGCAGGGGTCCCTGGGCCTGGACCTGGGCGTGTACGGCGCGCCGGAAACTTTCCTGATCGACGCCAAGGGCATCATTCGCTACAAGCATGTCGGCGTGGTCGATGCCACGGTGTGGCGTGAACAGCTGGCGCCGCTGTACCAGGGCCTGGTCGACGAGGCACGGCCATGAAGCGCTGGCTTGCCGCCGTGGTGTTGGGGCTGGGCCTGGCCGGGATGGCCAAGGCCGCCATCGACACCTATCAGTTTCGCGACGACGCCGAGCGTGAGCGCTACCAGCAGCTGACCAAGGAGCTGCGTTGTCCGAAATGCCAGAACCAGGACATCGCCGACTCCAATGCACCGATCGCCGCCGACCTGCGCCGCGAGATCTTCCGCATGCTCGGCGAAGGCCAGAGCAACCAGCAGATCGTCGACTTCATGGTCGACCGCTATGGCGACTTCGTGCGCTACAAGCCGGCGCTCAGCGGCCGCACCTGGCTACTCTGGTTCGGCCCGGGGATCCTCCTGGCAGGGGGCTTCGTGGTGCTCGCGGTGATCGTCCGCCGGCGCCGTGGCCAAGCCGTGGCCGGCAATACCGAACTGTCCGCCGACGAACGCGAGCGTCTCGCCAAACTGCTGGAAAAAGAACGTACCCATGACTGAATTCTGGCTTAGCGCGGGCCTGCTGTTGCTCGCCGCCCTGGCTTTCCTGCTGTTGCCGATCCTGCGCGGCCACCGCCGCCAGCAGGCCGAACAGGACCGTACGGCCCTCAACGTGGCGCTCTATGAAGAGCGTGTCGCCGAGCTGGCTGCCCAGCAGGCTGCCGGTGTGCTCGATGCGCGGCAACTGGCCAAGGGCCGCGACGAGGCGGCTCGCGAGCTGCTGGCCGATACCGAGCGCGACGAGGTAGCCCGCCAGGGTCGTCTGGGCAAGGTCATCCCGCTGTTGGCGGCGATCCTGGTGCCAGTCATGGCGCTGGGTTTGTACTTGCACTTCGGCGCGGCGGACAAGGTCGAGTTGACCCAGGAGTTCGCCCAGGCGCCGCAGTCGATGCAAGAGATGACGGCCCGCCTCGAACGGGCCGTGCAGGCGCAGCCTGATTCGGCTGAAGGCTTGTACTTCCTCGCGCGCGCCTACATGGCCGAGCAACGCCCGGCCGATGCCGCCAAGGCCTTCGAACGTGCGGTGGCCCTGGCCGGGCGCCAGCCAGAGCTGCTCGGACAATGGGCTCAGGCGCTCTACTTCGCCAGCGACAAGCGGTGGAGCAGCCAACTGCAGGGGCTGACCGACGAGGCACTGCAGGCCGACCCGCGTGAAGTGACCAGCCTGGGCTTGCGCGGCATTGCCGCCTTCGAGGGCGAGCGCTATCAGGAGGCCATCGACTTCTGGAACCGCCTGCTGGCCCAACTGCCGGAGGGTGACGCCTCGCGCGCCGCGTTGCAGGGGGGTATCGATCGCGCTGCCGACAAGCTCAAGGCCGGCGGTGGCAAGGTCGCCCAGGCCGCGCGCCTGAAAGTACGGGTCGAACTGGCCGCCGCGCTCAAGGACAAAGTGCGCCCGGACGACACCGTGTTCATCTTCGCTCGCGCGGTCAAGGGCCCGCCCATGCCGTTGGCGGCCAAGCGGGTGACGGTGGCGCAGTTGCCGATCGAAGTGGAGCTGTCGGACGCCGACGCGATGATGGCGCAGATGAAACTGTCGGACTTCGCCGAAGTCCAATTGGTAGCCCGCGTCTCCCGCGCCGGGCAGCCCACCCAGGGTGAGTGGAAGGGCCAGAGCGCGCCATTGGCCACCGCCACCCAGGGCACCCAGCATCTGACCATCGACAGCCCCGACTCATAAGAGAGCACCTCCATGAACAGCACCGCCCGCCTGACCCTGATCTCCCTGGCCCTGGGTCTTTGCGCGTGTACGGTGCACCAGCCGGGCGAGCGCGAGCCGCTGCCGCCGATCGAGACCACGCCGCCACCGCACCAGGGGCCGGTGGTCAAGCCACTGCCGGGCGGCCAGCCCGGTAGCCAGCCGAGCAAGCCGGCGGCGCTGCCCAAGCCGATGCCGCGCACCTCTGCCAGCTTCGCGCCGCCACCTGGCGGCGCCAGCCACTGGGACCCCAAGTTGGGCGTCTATGTGCTGGAGAAGCAGCCCAACACCTTCTACCGCCAGCGCACCTATTACCGCTGGAACAACGGCTGGAGCTGGTCGCTGAGCCCTAGCGGGCCGTGGCAGGACACCGACAGCAGCGGTGTGCCGGGCGGGCTGGGACGCGCGTTCGGGCATTAATCAATAGCTTTTACCCGGTGACAGGACCGGCTGCATCGACAGCTGGCATACTCCCCCTTCGCATTCAACCGGAGGGTGGCATGAGCAAGACAGTCCTGGTGCTGGTGGAAACCGTCGATGACTACCTCCCCCTGCTGGAGCAGGCCGGCTACCGCCTGATCCGCGCGCCGTCGCCGCAGATGCGCGCCGATGCCATTGCCCGGCATGCCGAGCAGATCGATGCCGTGCTGACCCGTGGTCCGTTGGGTCTGAGCGCTGCTGAAATCACCACCCTGGTCAATCTGCGGATCATCTGCGTGATCGGCGCCGGCTACGAGCAGGTCGACCTGGCTGCCGCCGCGGCGCGTGGCATCATCGTCACCAATGGCGCCGGGGCCAATGCCGGCCCGGTCGCCGACCATGCCATGGCCTTGTTGCTGGCGCTGCTGCGCGATATTCCCCGGGCCGACGCCAGCACTCGGCGTGGCGAGTGGAACCGGGTGATCAGCCCGTCGGTGAGTGGCAAGCGCTTGGGTATCATCGGCCTGGGCGCGGTCGGCCAGGCCATTGCCCGGCGGGCCAGCCAGGGGTTTGACATGAATGTCAGCTACCACAGTCGCACGCCCCGTGCCGAGCTGCCCTACACCTGGTACGACAGCCCGTTGCATCTGGCCGACGCTGTGGACATTCTGGTGGTGGCCACGCCCGGTGGCAATGGCACCCGCCACCTGGTCGATGCCGCGGTACTCGAGGCGCTGGGCGCCGAGGGGTACCTGGTCAACATCGCCCGGGCCAGCGTGGTCGATACCGACGCATTGGTCGGCGCCTTGCGCGGCGGCGTGATCGCCGGGGCGGCGCTGGATGTATTCGATGACGAGCCAGCAGTGCCGGATGCTCTCAAGACACTGGGCAACACGGTGCTCACGCCGCACGTGGCGGGGCAATCGCCGGAGGCGGCGCGTGACACGGTGGCCCTGGTGCTGGGCAACCTGCAGGCGTTCTTCGCCGGCGAGCCGGTGTTGACCCCCGTTTATGCCTGATCCCTTTCTTAATGCCTGCCTGACGGTGTGTCGGGCTTGAGGAGCCTTTGCATGCAACTCGAAATTTTCCAGGTCGATGCTTTTTCTGCCGTGCCGTTTGGCGGTAATCCGGCGGCGGTCATCCCGCTGGAACAGTGGTTGCCAGACGATGTGCTGCAGCGCATCGCCGAAGAAAACAACCTGTCCGAGACCGCATATTTCGTACGCAACGGTGAGGCGTTCGACCTGCGCTGGTTCACCCCGGCGGTGGAGGTCGATCTGTGTGGGCATGCCACGTTGGCGGCGGCCTGGGTGTTGTTCGAGCAACTGAGCGAGCGGGCAGAGGTGTTGCGGTTCAATACCCGTAGCGGTGAGTTACGGGTCAGCCGTGATGCCGATGGGCTGCTGGCGATGGATTTTCCGGCCAAGCAGCCGGTTGTGCAGGACTTTCCGGCCGGGTTGCTGGAGGCCCTTGGGCTGATTGAGGCGCGGGCGTTGTATCGGACTGACGACTTTATCGTGGTGATCGATGATGTTGACTTGATCGAGGGGCTCAAGCCGGACTTCGTGGCGTTGTCGGCGTTCGATGTGCGGGGGATTGCGGTGACGGCGCCGGGGCGGGGGGTTGATTTCGTCACGCGGTGGTTTGGGCCGCGGGTTGGGGTCAATGAAGATCCTGTGACGGGGTCGGCGCATACGTCATTGGTGCCCTATTGGGCT
>NZ_SOZA01000049.1 GCF_004519305.1 Pseudomonas sp. RIT623
AACTTGTGTTGCCTGAACTATCGCGCGCTTAGAAGCAAGATCAAGATCGGATCGTGGCTTGGTTTAGTTCTTTGCCTTCGAATGACGCCAGCCCTGGTCAAAGAACGCAAACACCACCACCAACACCCCAGCCACCGCCAGGATCATCGCCACGCCATCGGTGGAATGAGTCGCGGAACCTGCCACCAGCGCCAGCCCGCCCAACGGCGCCAGGCCGCCAGCCACCGCGGTACCGACCTCTCGCCCAGTGCCGAACCCGGACGAGCGCGTCTGCGTGGGGAACTGCCGGCTGAGGAACGACCCCTGCGGGGCGAACATCATCGGCGCCAGGATCCCGGTGCCCACGGCGATGGCCAAGTAGATCATCATCGGCTCGCCAGTCGACAGCAGTTGCAGGAACGGGAAGGCGAACAGCGCCGACAGCACGCCACCGAGCATAAGCACGGTCTTGCTGCTCCACTTGTCGCACAGCCAGCCGAAGAACGGCACGGCGAAGATCGCCACCAGGCTGGCCAGGGTCACCGACAGCGAGGTGACATGCGCCTCGACGCCCTTGAACTGGGTCAGATAGGCCAGCGAGAAGGTCTTGAAGATGTAGCTCAGAGCGTTGTAGCCCACCGCCACGAAGAACACCACGGCCAGGCCCTTGAGGTCGTTCCTGAACAGCAGCTTCAGCGGCGACACCTGCGGTTTGTCATCGGCCTTGTCCAGTTCCTTGAAGTCCGGCGTCTCCGGGATGCTCTTGCGCACCCACAGGCCCACCGCCACCAGGGCGATACTGGCGATGAACGGGATGCGCCAGCCGCCGGCCAGCAGGAACTCGTTGCCGTTCATGGTCAGCAGGTACACCGTCAGCGACGACAGCAGCAGGCCCAGGTTCAGCCCCAGCGCCGGCCAGGCGCCCTGGCTGCCGCGCTTGCCTTCGCTGGCGTGCTCGTAGGAGGTCACTGCCGCGCCGGACAGCTCGGCCCCGGCGCCCAGGCCCTGGATGATGCGGATGATCACCAGCAGGATCGGCGCCCAGATGCCAATGGTGGCGTAGCCGGGGATCAGGCCGATCAGCATGGTGCACAGGCCCATCATGCAGAAGGTGATCACCAGCACGTGCTTGCGCCCGAAGCGGTCGCCCAGGTAGCCGAACAGCACGCCGCCGAACGGACGGGCGATGAAGCCGATGGCGAAGGTCGAGAACGCCAGCAACGAGGCTACCGCCGGGTTGCTCGGGTCGAAGAAAACCTTCGAGAAGACGATCGCCGCCATGGTGGCGTACAGGTAGAAGTCATACCACTCAAGCATCGAGCCGAAGATGGTCGCCGCTGCCACCTTGCGCAGGCGCTTGCGTTGCTGTTCGGGGGTTTCGCTCGCGGCCAGGGCCGTCTCGTGTACCGACATGGGAGTTTCCTTGTTGTCTTTGTAATTGTGGGTGCAGCGGATGGATCAGCGGGCCTTGAGGATCTTCTCGGCGATCATCTGGCCGATGGGGATGGCCGAGGTGGCGGCAGGTGATGGCGCATTGCACACATGCACCATGCGTGCGGTCTCGGCGAACAGGAAGTCGTGCACCAAGCTGCCGTCGCGCATCACCGCCTGGGCGCGGATGCCGGCTTCATAAGGCAGCAGGTCCGAGACCTCGAGGGATGGGCAGTACTTGCGGCACTGCTCCAGGTAGCCACGCTTGAACAGCGAGTTCTTCATCTCGGCGGTGCCGGAACCGAGGTTGTTCCAGATGGTTTTCCAGAAGCCGGGGAAGCGTGCGTACTCGGCGACGTCGCGCCAGTTCACCGAGAACTTGCGGTAGTTCTCCCGGCCAAAGCCGAGCACCGCGTTGGGGCCGACGGTGACGCTGCCGTCGATCATCCGCGTCAGGTGCACGCCAAGGAACGGCAGTTCCGGATCGGGGATCGGGTAGATGAGGTGGTTGACGATCTGGTTCTTGCTCGCCGGCAGGCGGTAGTACTCGCCGCGGAAGGGGATGATCTGGTGGTCGATCTTCACCCCGGCCAGGCGCGCCAGGCGGTCGGATTGCAGGCCGGCGCAGGCCACCAGCTGGTGGGCGCGCCAGGTGTTGCCGTCGGCGCTGACCGCGACATGATCGGCGTGTTCCTGGATGGCGCGCACGGCGGTGGACAGGCGCACTTCGCCCCCGGCCTGGCGAATCACCTTGGCCATGGCGTCGCATACCTGCTGGTAGTCGACGATGCCGGTGGCATCGAGGAACAACGCGCCCTTGCCGACGATGTTCGGCTCGCGCTCGCGCAGGGCGGCGGCGTCCAGGCGCTCGACCTTCAGGCCGTTCTGCTGCGAGCGCTGGTACAGCGCCTGCATACGCTGCACCTCCAGGTCGTTGGAAGCCACCAGCAGCTTGCCGCAGACCTCGAAGGCGATGCCGTGCTCGGCGCAGAAGTCCTTGGTGGCCTGGGCGCCGCGCTTGCACAGGTCGGCCTTGAGGCTGCCGGGGGCGTAGTAGATACCGGCATGGATCACGCCGCTGTTGTGGCCGGTCTGGTGGCGGCCGAGGCTGGCTTCCTTTTCCAGGATCAGCAGCGAGGCGCCGGGGCGACGGGTGAGCAGGGCCATCGCGGTGGCGAGGCCGACGATGCCGCCGCCGATGATGCAGTAGTCGTAGGTCATGCAGGGTACCTTGGAATTCTTGTCGGTGAGTCTGCTTATCAGGTTGTCAGACTAAGTAGTGCGCGTAAAAGCCTCGCCAGGTCGCGATAGGGTTCTCCTGGGTCAGTCGAGGTCGGGGAGGTCGAGTTTCAGGCGCTTGGCCGAAGCGCGCAGATGGGCTTCGGCGCAGGCGGCGGCCGCATGGCGGTCACCGTCGGCAATGGCCTGGTACAACGCCCGGTGCTCACGCAGGGCGTCAGCCGAACCGCCTACCGCCGGGGTGGCGGAGTTTTCCCAGGCGGTACGGCGCGCGGCGGCCAGCTGGCCGCCGAGGAAATCGTGGAAGGCGACGAAGTAGTCGTTCTTGCCCGCGTCGGCGATGGCGCGGTGAAAGGCCACGTCGGCGGCCGCGGCGGTGGCGAAGTCGCTGCGTGGGTCTTCCATGGTGCCCAGGGCCGCGGCCATGCGCTGCAGGTCGTCGGCGTCGCGGCGGCGGGCGGCGATGGCGGCGGCCTGGGTCTCGATCCACAGGCGCATCTCGAACATCTGCACCAGGTCCGGTTTGCGGCCGTTGCTGCCGGGGAAGCGGAACACCGTGCCGTTGGGGGTCTGCGAGATGTACGAACCGAGCCCGCGGCGAGCGATCAGCACGCCGTCGGCCTTGAGCTGCGCCACGGCCTCGCGCACCACCGAGCGGCTGACATTGAGCTGTTCAGCCAGTTGCTGTTCAGTGGGCAGGCGTGATTCGGCGGCCAGGCGGCCGGCATCGATCTCGGCGCGGATGGCGCTGACGACGCGTTCAACGAGGGTGTCGGGGCGCTGGAGCTCTAGCATGGACGTGCGGGGGACTTATTGATCAGGTTGTCAGACAATGCCTGTCTCGATAGTGACCTGTCAATGTCGTGAAGCCTTGCACGCTCCCTGTAGGAGCGGCCTCGTGTCGCGAAAGGGCCGCATAGCGGCCCCGGTAATATCAGCTTTATGCACAAATATGGGGGCGCTGCGCACCCCTTTCGCGACACAAGGCCGCTCCTACAGGGTGCGATGTCTCGGCTCAGAGCGTGGCCACGAACGTCCCGGTACCGGCAAGGATGTTCTGCAAGGTTTCTTTCACTTCATCCATGTCGGTCCCGGCACTGGTCAGGATGATTTCCAGTTGCTCGTCGCCCTTGAGCGCATCACGATCCCCCGGCGCCACCTCGATCAGCAGCCGCTCGGTGCTCAGGGTCACCTTCAGCCCGTCCAGCGTCGACGGCTCGTCGTCCAGGGTCAGGTCGACGGTGTCTTCGTCCGGGTAGCGGGTCAGCAGAAACATCTGGCCCTTGTCGCTGTGGCAGCACAGGGTCGCCATGTTGTCTTCTTCGTCGTCGCAAGGGGTGGCGAAGAGCAGGGCGGTTTTCAGTTGCATGGCAGTCGACCAGGGTTCGGGATAATGCCGCGCATGCTACCGCGCCGTCTGGCGTGCGGCCAGCGGCGCGTCGATAGAGCGTCCTGATCGGCGCTTCACAACTATCGATTGGACGCCTGCGTGACCGGGCCCTAGGGTGGCATATACCGGCATGGGGCCGCGCATCAGGAGCGAAGGTGGCAGACAGGAAGACAACGCCCAGCCCGGCGGGCGACGCCCAGCCACATGGCGACGAATTCACCGAGAGCCTCAGGGAGCTGATGGGCTGGTACGGCAAGACCTACGTCGAGGTGATCGAGATCGCTGCCGCCGAACTGGCCCAGGGGCGTGCACCATTGCCCCAGGCCCAGCCCAGCAAACGCATTCACTGAACACCACGCCGGCCGCGCCGTGGAAGGGGTCATCTTGGAAGTCCATCAGCAGCAGCTGGTCCGTCACCTGCGTCACCGTTTCGCCGCCTTGCTGGCAGTCTCCTGCTGCGCCTGGCTGGGCATGGCCGCGATGCTGGTGTTCGTCTGGTGGCACCGGGCGCAGTTGGGTATCGCCTCGTACCTGGGGTTTGCCGCTGGGGTGGTGCTGAGCCTGGCGCTATTGCTGTGCCTGGTGGTCATCGCGGTACGTCTGCGGGGCATCATGCAGGTGCGTTCCAGGCTGCTGTCGCGCCTGGAGCATGCCTCGGGGCACGACGAGCTGACTGGGCTGCTCAACCGTCGCGGCTTCGACGCCGCCCTGGCTCAACTGTTGGCCGGGCGGCATGCGTTCACCCTGCTGTACCTCGACCTGGATGGCTTCAAGCAGGTCAACGACGGCCATGGTCATGAGCTTGGCGACCAGGTGCTAAGGGCCGTGGCCCAGGGCTGGGAGCGCACGCTGCGGGCTGGTGATGTGCTGGCGCGCCTGGGCGGCGATGAGTTCGTGCTGATCACCCAGGCCAGCGGCACGCAGGTCGACGCCTTGTGCGAGCGGCTGATCGCGGTGGCCGGGCTGGCCCTGGCCGAGGAACTGCCGGGGTTACGCATCGGCGTCAGCATCGGCATCGCCGCCTGCCCAGGGCAGGGCTGCGAAGCCAGGCGCCTGCTGGCCAGTGCCGATCGGGCTATGCTCAGCGCCAAGGCCCAGGGCAAGTCGCGTTATCAGCGGGCGCTGTGCGAATCGTCCTGTTCTCGCGGATAGGGGGTGCACGTTCTGTCCGAATATGTCGCAGGGCTGCAAGCCGTGGTGACCGCTCAGTCGTTAAGCTGCCCAGTCGATGGACACCCGTAAAGCCACCGCCATCCGGCTGTCGGCTTTGCAGATGCCCATCCCTGGAACAGATGGACGTGTCGCCACGTCCAACGCCTGGTTTACCGTCCGGCTGCTACGGGTTGGCTATCGTTGATCCGTACACGGCGGACATACGCGACGCTTCACCTATAACAAAGCCCAAGCGGAGTACCACAGATGGCGTTCTTCACCGCAGCCAGCAAAGCCGACTTCCAGCATCAACTGCAAGCGGCCCTGGCGCAGCACATCAGCGAGCAGTCCCTGCCACAAGTGGCACTGTTCGCCGAGCAGTTCTTCGGCATCATCTCTCTGGACGAACTTACTCAGCGCAGGCTGTCGGACCTGGCCGGCTGCACGCTGTCCGCCTGGCGCATCATCGAGCGCTTCGACCCCCAGCACCCGCAAGTGCGGGTCTACAACCCCGATTACGAACGCCACGGCTGGCAGTCGACCCACACCGTGGTCGAGGTGCTGCACCACGACCTGCCGTTTCTGGTCGACTCGGTGCGCACCGAGCTCAACCGCCGCGGCTACAGCATCCATACCCTGCAGACCACCGTGCTCAGCGTGCGCCGCGGGGCCAAGGGCGAGCTGGTCGAACTGCTGCCCAAGGGCACCCAGGGCGAGGGCATTCGCCATGAATCGCTGATGTACCTGGAGATCGACCGCTGCTCCAACGCCGCCGAGCTGAGCACCCTGGCCAAGGAGCTGGAACAGGTGCTGGCCGAAGTGCGCGGCGTGGTCGCCGACTTCGAGCCGATGAAGGCCAAGATCCACGAACTGCTGGAACTGGTCGAGGACAACGCCTTCGGCCCGGCGCAAAACGACAAGGCCGAGGTGAAGAGCTTCCTGGCGTGGCTGCTGGACAACCATTTCACCTTCCTCGGCTACGAGGAGTTCACCGTCGAGTCCGACACCGCCGGTGGCCACCTGGTCTACGACGAAAGCTCGTTCCTAGGTCTGGCCCGCTTGCTGCGTGCGGGCCTGGGCGCCGACGACCTGCGCATCGAGGACTACGCCGTCGCCTACCTGCGCGAGCCGCGCCTGCTGTCGTTCGCCAAGGCCTCGCAGCCGAGCCGCGTGCACCGCCCGGCCTACCCGGACTACGTGTCGATCCGCCAGATCGACCAGGACGGCAAGGTGGTCAAGGAGTGCCGCTTCATGGGCCTGTACACCTCGTCGGTGTATGGCGAAAGCGTGCACACCATCCCCTACATCCGCGGCAAGGTCGCCGAGGTCGAGCGCCGCTCGCACTTCGACGCCAAGGCTCACCTGGGCAAGGAACTGGCCCAGGTGCTCGAGGTGCTGCCGCGCGACGACCTGTTCCAGACCCCGGTCGACGAGCTGTTCAACACCGCCATGTCGATCGTGCAGATCCAGGAACGCAACAAGATCCGCGTGTTCCTGCGCAAGGACCCGTACGGCCGCTTCTGCTATTGCCTGGCTTATGTGCCGCGCGAGATCTACTCCACCGAAGTGCGGCAGAAGATCCAGCAGGTACTGATGGAGCGGCTCAAGGCCACCGACTGCGAGTTCTGGACTTTCTTCTCCGAGTCGGTGCTGGCCCGTGTGCAACTGATTCTGCGGGTCGACCCGAAAAACCGCATCGACATCGACCCGCAGCAGCTGGAAAACGAAGTGATCCAGGCCTGCCGCTCGTGGCAGGACGACTTCTCGGCGCTGGTGGTGGAAAACTTCGGCGAAGCCCAGGGCACCAACATTCTCGCCGACTTCCCCAAGGGCTTCCCGGCCGGTTATCGCGAGCGTTTCGCCGCCCATTCGGCGGTGGTCGACATGCAACATGTGCTGGGTCTGTCCGAGGCCAAGCCGCTGGCCATGAGCTTCTACCAGCCGCTGACCCAGCTCGGCGAGCGCCAGTTGCACTGCAAGCTGTACCACGCCGACACGCCGCTGGCGCTGTCGGATGTGCTGCCGATCCTGGAAAACCTTGGTCTGCGCGTGCTCGGCGAGTTCCCGTATCGGTTGCGCCACGCCAGTGGCCGCGAGTTCTGGATCCACGACTTTGCCTTCACCTACAGCGAAGGCCTCAACCTGGATATCCAGCAGCTCAACGACACCTTCCAGGACGCCTTCGTCCATATCGTCAAGGGCGACGCCGAGAACGACGCCTTCAACCGCCTGGTGCTGACCGCCGGCCTGCCGTGGCGCGACGTGGCGCTGCTGCGTGCCTATGCCCGCTACCTCAAGCAGATTCGCCTGGGCTTCGACCTGGGCTACATCGCCAGCACCCTGAACAACCACACCGACATCGCCCGCGAGCTGACCCGGTTGTTCAAGACCCGCTTCTACTTGGCGCGCAAGCTCACCCAGGACGACCTCGACGACAAGCAGCAGCGCCTGGAACAGGCGATCCTGACTGCCCTGGACGACGTCCAGGTGCTCAACGAGGACCGCATCCTGCGCCGCTACCTGGACCTGATCAAGGCCACCTTGCGCACCAACTTCTACCAGCCGGATGCGAACGGTCAGAACAAGTCGTACTTCAGCTTCAAGTTCAACCCCAAGCTGATCCCCGAGCTGCCCAAACCGGTGCCGAAGTTCGAGATCTTCGTCTATTCGCCACGGGTCGAGGGCGTGCACCTGCGCTTTGGCAATGTCGCCCGTGGCGGCCTGCGCTGGTCGGACCGCGAAGAAGATTTCCGCACCGAAGTGCTCGGCCTGGTCAAGGCCCAGCAGGTGAAGAACTCGGTGATCGTGCCGGTCGGCGCCAAGGGCGGTTTCCTGCCGCGCCGCCTGCCACTGGGCGGCAGCCGCGACGAGATCGCCGCCGAAGGCGTGGCGTGCTACCGCATCTTCATCAGCGGCCTGCTCGACATCACCGACAACCTCAAGGACGGCGGTGTGGTGCCGCCGGCCAACGTGGTGCGTCACGATGACGACGACCCCTACCTGGTGGTCGCGGCGGACAAGGGCACCGCGACCTTCTCCGACATCGCCAACGGCATCGCCATCGACTACGGCTTCTGGCTGGGCGATGCGTTCGCCTCCGGCGGCTCGGCCGGCTACGACCACAAGAAGATGGGCATCACCGCCCGTGGCGCCTGGGTCGGCGTGCAGCGTCACTTCCGCGAGCGCGGCATCAACGTGCAGGAAGACCCGATCACCGTGGTCGGCGTCGGCGACATGGCAGGCGACGTGTTTGGCAACGGTCTGCTGATGTCCGACAAGCTGCAACTGGTGGCTGCGTTCAACCACCTGCACATCTTCGTCGACCCGAACCCGGACCCAGCCACCAGCTTCGTCGAGCGCAAGCGCCTGTTCGACCTGCCGCGTTCGGCCTGGAGCGACTACGACACCAGCATCATGTCCGAAGGCGGCGGGATCTTCCCGCGCAGCGCCAAGAGCATCGCCATCAGCCCGCAGATGAAAGAGCGCTTCGCCATCGAGGCCGACCGCCTGACCCCGACCGAGCTGCTGCATGCCCTGCTGCAAGCGCCGGTGGACCTGCTGTGGAACGGCGGTATCGGCACCTACGTCAAGGCCAGCAGCGAAAGCCATGCCGATGTCGGCGACAAGGCCAACGACGCCCTGCGCGTCAACGGCAACGAACTGCGCTGCAAAGTGGTGGGCGAGGGCGGCAACCTGGGCATGACCCAGCTCGGCCGCGTCGAGTTCGGCCTGCATGGCGGTGCCACCAACACCGACTTCATCGACAATGCCGGTGGCGTGGACTGTTCCGACCATGAGGTCAACATCAAGATCCTGCTCAACGAAGTGGTGCAGGGTGGCGACATGACCGAGAAGCAGCGCAACCAGCTGCTGGGCAGCATGACCGACGAAGTCGCAGGGCTGGTGCTGGGCAACAACTACAAGCAGACCCAGGCGCTGTCGCTGGCGGCCCGCCGCGCCCGCGAGCGGATCGCCGAGTACAAGCGCCTGATGGCCGACCTCGAGGCTCGCGGCAAGCTCGACCGCGCCATCGAGTTCCTGCCCACCGAGGAGCAGTTGGCCGAGCGCCTGGCCGCAGGCCAGGGCCTGACCCGCGCCGAGCTGTCGGTGTTGATCTCTTACAGCAAGATCGACCTCAAGGAGCAACTGCTCAAGTCGCTGGTGCCGGACGACGACTACCTGACCCGCGACATGGAGACCGCGTTCCCGCCGTCGCTGGTCAGCAAGTTCGCCGATTCCATGCGCCGCCACCGCCTCAAGCGCGAGATCGTCAGCACCCAGATCGCCAACGACCTGGTCAATAACATGGGCATCACCTTCGTCCAGCGCCTGAAGGAGTCGACCGGCATGAGCCCGGCCAACGTGGCGGGTGCCTACGTGATCGTGCGCGACATCTTCCACCTGCCGCACTGGTTCCGCCAGATCGAGGCCCTGGATTACCAGGTTCCGGCCGAGATCCAGCTGACCCTGATGGACGAGCTGATGCGCCTGGGCCGCCGTGCTACCCGCTGGTTCCTGCGCAGCCGCCGAAACGAGCAGGACGCTGGTCGCGATGTCGCCCACTTCGGGCCAAAAATCGCCCAGCTGGGGCTGAAACTGGACGAATTGCTCGAAGGCCCGACCCGCGAGCGCTGGATGGACCGCTACCAGGGCTTCGTCGAGGCCGGTGTGCCGGAGCTGCTGGCGCGCATGGTCGCCGGTACCACCCACCTGTACACCCTGTTGCCGATCATCGAGGCCTCGGACGTCACCGGCCACGACCCGGCGCAGGTGGCCAAGGCGTTCTTCGCCGTGGGCAGCTCGCTGGACCTGACCTGGTACCTGCAGGAAATCAGCAACCTGCCGGTGGAGAACAACTGGCAGGCCCTGGCTCGCGAGGCGTTCCGCGACGATATCGACCTGCAGCAGCGGGCGATCACCATCTCGGTGTTGCAGATGGCCGATGCGCCGCAAGACATGGATGCACGGGTGGCGCTGTGGTGCGAACAGCACCGGGTGATGGTCGAGCGCTGGCGCGCCATGCTCGACGACCTGCGCAATGCCACCGGCACCGACTATGCAATGTACGCGGTGGCCAACCGCGAGCTGGTCGACCTGGCGATGAGCGGGCAGGCGACGGTGGTGCCGTCCTGATCTTCGCGCTGAAATGAAAAAGCCCCGGCAGTAATGCCGGGGCTTTTCATTTGGCGCTTGCGCAGTCTCTGTAGGAGCGGCCTTGTGTCGCGAAAGGGGTGCGAAGCGCCCCCATCATTTGCGCATCACAGGGATGTTGCCGGGGCCGCTTCGCGACCCTTTCGCGACACAAGGCCGCTCCTACAGGTACCCACAGGCCAGGCTTACTTGAACCTGCGTTCCACGCCTTTCTCCACGAGGATCTTCGCCGAAATCTCTTCCACCGAAAAATGCGTGGAGTTGATGTTGGGAATATTCTCCCGACGGAACAGGTTCTCCACCTCGCGCACCTCGAATTCACACTGGGCGAAGCTCGAATAGCGGCTGTTGGGCTTGCGCTCGTGGCGAATGGCGGTCAAGCGGTCGGGGTCGATGGTCAGGCCGAACAGCTTGCTGTGGTGCTTCTTCAGTACCGCCGGCAATTGCAGGCGTTCCATGTCGTCCTCGGTCAGCGGGTAGTTGGCCGCGCGGATGCCGAACTGCATGGCCATGTACAGGCAGGTCGGGGTCTTGCCGCAGCGCGACACGCCCACCAGGATCAGGTCGGCCTTGTCGTAGTAGTGGGTGCGCGCGCCATCGTCGTTGTCGAGGGCGAAGTTGACCGCCTCGATGCGCTCCATGTAGTTGGAGTTGCCGCCGATGGAGTGGGATTTGCCCACGGAATACGACGAATGGGCGGTCAATTCCTGCTCGAGCGGGGATAAAAACGTGGAAAAGATGTCGATCATGAAGCCATTGGACGTGGCCATGACCTCACGGATGTCCTGGTTGACGATGGTGTCGAAAATGATCGGGCGTACCCCGTCGCGCTCGGCCGCGGCGTTGATCTGCTGGACCATGGCCCGGGCCTTGTCCAGCGTGTCGATGTAGGGGCGCGTGAATTTATTGAACGGAATGCTCTCGAATTGTGCGAGCAGGCTCTGGCCCAGCGTTTCTGCAGTGATGCCGGTACCGTCGGAGATGAAGAACGCGGTTCGTTTCATTTGCACCTGGGGCCTTAAGCTGCCGAAGATTTCTGGATATGATAGGTTCGGTTTGCCGAACGCGGTTGCTCGGCATTCTCACTTATTTTCCAGGTCCAGGCCACAAGCGTCCGGCCCAGTCATTCCGGCAGGCGGGCGCCCTTGAGCTTTTCCAATACAGTTAGTGGAGAGATCACCTTGGTAGAGTACGTAGTTTCCCTCGATAAGCTCGGCGTCCATGATGTGGAGCATGTGGGGGGCAAGAACGCATCCCTGGGCGAGATGATCAGTAATCTTGCCGGTGCCGGTGTCTCGGTGCCGGGCGGCTTTGCCACTACGGCTCAGGCGTACCGCGATTTTCTCGAGCAAAGTGGCCTCAACGACCGCATCCATGCGGCGCTCGACGCGCTGGATGTCGACGATGTCAACGCCCTGGCCAAGACCGGCGCGCAGATCCGCCAGTGGGTGATGGAAGCCGATTTCCCGGCGCGTCTCGATTCGGAAATCCGAACCGCCTTCGCCGAAATGTCCCAGGGCAATGACAACATGGCCGTGGCCGTGCGCTCCTCGGCCACCGCCGAAGACCTGCCGGATGCTTCCTTCGCAGGCCAGCAGGAGACCTTCCTCAACATCCGCGGCGTCGATAACGTCATCCGCGCGGCCAAGGAAGTGTTCGCCTCGCTGTTCAACGACCGGGCCATTTCCTACCGCGTGCACCAGGGCTTCGACCACAAGCTGGTCGCTCTGTCCGCTGGCGTGCAGCGCATGGTCCGTTCCGAGACCGGTACCGCGGGCGTGATGTTCACCCTGGACACCGAGTCGGGCTTTCGCGACGTGGTGTTCATCACCGGTGCCTATGGCCTGGGTGAAACCGTGGTGCAGGGTGCGGTCAACCCGGACGAATTCTACGTGCACAAGAACACCTTGCAGGCCGGTCGCCCGGCGATCCTGCGCCGCAACCTGGGCAGCAAGGCGATCAAGATGGTCTATGGCGAAGAAGCCAAGGCCGGTCGTTCGGTCAAGACCGTCGAGGTCGACCGTGCCGAGCGTGCGCGCTTCTGCCTGAGCGACGACGAAGTCAATGAACTGGCCAAGCAGGCCATGATCATCGAACAGCACTACCAGCGCCCGATGGACATCGAGTGGGCCAAGGACGGTGACGACGGCAAGCTGTACATCGTCCAGGCCCGTCCCGAGACCGTGAAGAGCCGTGCCAGCGCCAATGTCATGGAGCGCTACCTGCTCAAGGAGAAGGGCACCGTGCTGGTCGAAGGCCGCGCGATCGGCCAGCGCATCGGCGCCGGCAAGGTCCGCGTGATCAACGACGTGTCCGAGATGGATAAGGTCCAGCCAGGCGATGTGCTGGTCTCGGACATGACCGATCCGGACTGGGAGCCGGTGATGAAGCGCGCCAGCGCCATCGTCACCAACCGTGGCGGGCGTACCTGCCACGCGGCGATCATCGCCCGTGAGCTGGGCATCCCGGCGGTGGTCGGCTGCGGCAACGCCACCCAGGTCCTGAAGGACGGCCAGGGCGTCACCGTTTCCTGCGCCGAAGGCGACACCGGCTTCATCTTCGAAGGCGAACTGGGCTTCGATATCAAGCAGAACTCGGTCGACGCCATGCCGGAGTTGCCGTTCAAGATCATGATGAACGTCGGCAACCCGGACCGTGCCTTCGACTTCGCCCAGTTGCCCAACGCCGGTGTCGGCCTGGCGCGCCTGGAGTTCATCATCAACCGCATGATCGGCGTGCACCCCAAGGCGCTGTTGAACTACGCCGGGCTGCCGCCGGAGCTCAAAGACAGCGTCGACAAGCGCATTGCCGGCTACGACGACCCGGTCGGTTTCTATGTCGAGAAACTGGTCGAGGGCATCAGCACGCTGGCCGCGGCCTTCTATCCGAAAAAGGTCATCGTGCGCCTGTCGGACTTCAAGTCCAACGAGTACGCCAACCTGATCGGCGGCAAGCTCTACGAGCCGGAAGAAGAAAACCCGATGCTGGGCTTCCGTGGCGCCTCGCGCTACATCAGCGAGTCGTTCCGTGACTGCTTCGAGCTCGAGTGCCGTGCGCTGAAACGCGTGCGCAACGAGATGGGCCTGACCAACGTCGAGATCATGGTGCCGTTCGTGCGCACCCTGGGCGAGGCCAGCCAGGTCGTCGACCTGCTCGCCGAGAACGGTCTGGCCCGTGGCGACAACGGCCTGCGCGTGATCATGATGTGCGAGCTGCCGTCCAACGCCATCCTGGCCGAAGAGTTCCTCGAGTACTTCGACGGCTTCTCCATCGGCTCCAACGACCTGACCCAGCTCACCCTGGGCCTGGACCGTGACTCCGGCATCATCGCCCACCTGTTCGACGAGCGAAATCCTGCGGTGAAGAAGCTGCTGGCCAACGCCATCGCCGCGTGCAACAAGGCCGGCAAGTACATCGGCATCTGCGGCCAGGGCCCGTCGGACCACCCCGACCTGGCCAAGTGGCTGATGGAGCAGGGCATCGAAAGCGTGTCGCTGAACCCGGACTCGGTGCTCGAGACCTGGTTCTTCCTGGCCGAAGGCCAGGGCGCGGCCTGATGTACTGATCAGGGGCGCCTGCCGCGCCCCTGTATCGAATCGTGGGAGCGGGCTTGCCCCGCGATGGCGTCAGCGTTGACACTAGTGTCACCTGGCCTGATGCCATCGCGGGGCAAGCCCGCTCCCACGTTGTTATCTCCTACAAGTTCGTGACCCCATGCAAAGCAGCAGCACCCAATTTCCCGTCGCGTTGCTCAGTGCCGAGCGCCGCGGCGACCTCAGCGAAGACGTCTACCGGATCAAGGCCGGCAACAGCCCAGACCCGAGCGTCGAGTTGGCCGTCACCCGCCTGGGGCTGGCCGACCAGGGCCGCGCCCAGGGCGTGCCGGTCGTTCTTGTGCATGGCAGTTTTTCCAACCGGCGCTTCTGGTATTCGCCCAAGGGCATCGGCCTGGGCGCCTACCTGGCCCGCGCCGGGTTCGATGTATGGATCCCCGAGATGCGTGGCCATGGCCTGTCGCCGCGCAACCGCGAGTGGCGGCACAATCGTGTCGCCGACTATGCGCGCTACGACCTGCCGGTGATCGCCGCATTTGTCCAGGAACAGGCCGGGCGGGCGCCGCACTGGGTCGGTCACTCCCTTGGTGGCACCACCCTGGCGGCGGCCCTGGGCAGCGGCTACCTGGCGCCCGAGCAGGTGGCCAGCGCCGCCTTCTTCGGCACCCAGGTCAGCCGGGTGTACTGGCCATTGAAGGTACCGCCGGTGGAGTGGGGCGCACGTCTGCTGCTCAAGCGTTTCGCGCAGATTTCCGGTTCGCGGCTCAAGCGCGGCCCCGAGGACGAGCCGATTGGCCTGGCCCTGGAAAGCCTGCGCTGGAATGGCTTGTTCGGTCGCTTCGGCGACCAGGAGCGCGACTGGTGGGCGGGGCTCGCCGACGTGACGTTGCCGGTGCTGGTGGTGGCTGGCGCCGGGGACTTCCAGGACCCAGTGTGGGCCTGCCGCAAACTGTTCGACCAGTTGGGCGGCGACAGCAAGCAGTTCCTGCGCCTGGGGCGCGACGAGGGCTTCGAGGCTTTCGGTCATGTCGACATGCTGGTCAGCAAGGCTGCCCAGGCCCAGGTCTGGCCATTGGTGGAGCGCTGGTTGCGTGATCCGTTGTTGCCGGTGCATGCCTCGACCGTGGCGATGGAGCCGGTGCCTGTGAATTAAGGGGCGTCCTATCGGGGGGGGCGATAAAAATGCCATGACCCACCGTTCTCGGATGACTGCCAGCCCTCCTGCGGTGTAGCCTTGCTGGCACACCCGCTTTCGTTGTGACTGACAGGAGTTTCCCATGCAGCATTACGTAACGCCCGACCTGTGCGACGCCTATCCGGACCTGGTCCAGGTGCTCGAACCCATGTTCAGCAACTTTGGCGGCCACGACTCGTTCGGCGGCCAGATCGTCACCATCAAGTGCTTCGAAGACAACTCCCTGGTCAAGGAGCAGGTCGAGCTCGATGGCAAGGGCAAGGTCCTGGTGGTCGATGGCGGCGGCTCGCTGCGCCGGGCGCTGCTGGGCGACATGCTCGCCGAGAAGGCCGCGAAGAATGGCTGGGAAGGCCTGCTGATCTACGGCTGCGTGCGTGACGTGGACGTGCTGGCGCAGACCGATGTCGGTATCCAGGCCCTGGCCAGCCACCCGATGAAGACCGACAAACGCGGCATTGGCGACCTTAACGTCGCGGTGACCTTTGCCGGCGTGACCTTCCGCCCGGGCGAATATGTATACGCCGACAACAACGGCGTGCTGGTCTCGCCAAGCCCGCTGAAGATGCCCGAGTGATTCGCCGCACATCCATGGAGCTTTGATGTTCGAGGAAGACAACGCGCAATGGGGCCTGGTGCATGCCCTGGTGCTCGATGGCAAGGGTGGCGCGCGTTCGATCGCCCGCACCGAGCTGGACGACCTGCAGTTGCGGCCCCAGGAGAGCCTGTGGCTGCACTGGGACCGCAGCCATCCGCAGACCCGCACCTGGCTGCTGCATGACAGTGGCTTGAGCGAGTTCGCCTGCGACCTGTTGCTTGAGGAGAACACCCGCCCGCGCCTGTTGCAGATGGCCAACGAGCAGATGCTGCTGTTCTTGCGCGGGGTCAACCTCAATCCGGGCGCCGAGCCAGAAGACATGGTCTCGGTGCGTATCTTCGCCGAGGCGCGCCGGGTCATCTCCCTGCGCCTGCGGCCCCTGCGCGCCAGTGACGAGATTCTCCAGCAGCTCGATGAAGGCCGTGGGCCCAAATCGGCTGCCGAATTGCTGCTGCTGATGGGTGAACTGCTCACCGAGAAGGTCCAGGCGCTGGTCAGCGACCTGTCGGAAGCGGTGGATATAGAGGAAGAGAAGGTGGAATCCGACGAACGGTATACCCCGGAGCAAGGCAGCCTGCAGCAGATCCGCCGCCGCGCCGCCGGGCTACGTCGTTTTCTCGCCCCGCAACGTGACATCTATGCCCAGCTGTCGCGTAACAAGTGCAGCTGGTTCGCCGACCCCGACAGCGACTACTGGAACGAGCTGAACAACAGCCTGATCCGCTACCTCGAAGAGCTCGAGCTGGCTCGTGAGCGCGCCGCGCTGGTGCTGGAAAGCGAGGACCGGCGGCGCAGCGAGCGGATGAACCGGACCATGTACCGCTTCGGTATCATCACCTGCATCTTCCTGCCCATGAGTTTTATCACTGGTCTGCTCGGCATCAACGTTGGCGGAATTCCGGGCTCCGACAGCCCCTACGGATTCCTGTTCGCCAGCCTGATCGTGCTGGGCCTGGCCGTGGGGCAGTGGCTGTTGTTCCGGCGGTTGCGTTGGGTATGAAAGGCACCCCCGCGAGGCTCTTTAGCACTCATTTTGAAACATTCGTCCCACTTCAGTGTGTGACCCATCGCCCGGCGCCCACGTCTTTGACTGACATTGCGCGAGGTGCCCATGCACGATCCGTTTGAAGAATCCTTGCGCGACCTGCTCAAGGCGTCGCCGTCCGGCGAGAACCGCGACGACGCTGCCTGCCTGGGTCGCGTGCTCAAGACCGCCAACCGTCAGGTCGGCGCGGGCGATCTGTTCAGCTTGCTTGGCCGTTGGAGCCAGGCGCTGCTGATTGCCGTGAACAATGGCTCGGCGCATGTCGCGCCGGTGCGTCGCAACTCTACCCGCATGCCTGCCGCCGGCAGCAAAGCAGATAAGGCCGATTGAATATGGAACTCGATCTCTGGACCCAGAGCCTGGTCACCGCCATGACTGCCCTTTGGACCAAGGTGGCGAACTTCATCCCCAACCTGTTCGGCGCGCTGGTCGTGGTGCTGCTCGGTTTCGTCGTGGCCAAGCTGCTCGACACCCTGCTGTCCAAGGTGCTGGCCAAGTTCGGCCTGGACCGCCTGATGAGCGGCACCGGGCTGACCAAGATGCTCGCCCGGGTCGGCATCCAGGTGCCGATCTCGACCCTGATCGGCAAGATCGTCTATTGGTTCGTGCTGTTGATCTTCCTGGTTTCGGCCGCGGAATCCCTGGGCCTTGAGCGAGTCTCGGCGACCCTCGACATGCTCGCCCTGTACCTGCCCAAGGTGTTCGGCGCGGCGCTGGTGCTGTTGGCCGGCGTGTTGCTGGCGCAGTTGGCCAACGGCCTGGTGCGCGGCGCCGCCGAAGGTATCGGCCTGGAATACGCCGCTGGCGTCGGGCGGATCGTCCAGGGCCTGGTGATCATCATCAGCATCTCGGTGGCGATCAGCCAGCTTGAGGTCAAGACCGACCTGCTGAACCACGTGATCGTCATCGGTTTGATTACCGTTGGTCTGGCCGTTGCCCTGGCGATGGGCCTGGGCAGTCGTGAAATCGCCGGGCAGATCCTGGCCGGGATCTACGTGCGTGAACTTTTCCAGGTGGGCCAGCAGGTGCGTATTGGCGAGGTCGAAGGGCATATCGAGGAGATCGGCACGGTGAAGACCACCGTGCTGACCGACGAGGGCGAATTGGTGTCGCTGGCTAACCGTGAGCTGCTCGAGCAGCGCGTGAATAGCCGCTAACCGCGCAAAAGCTGTTAATGTATGCCGCCGCGAAATCGGCCCACGGGGCCGAGCGGCGACATTGACCTGACTGTCGGCCAGATCCGTTTTGAATAAAGTTCATTCGCCGCCCATGCGCTATGACCCCCGAGAGCTCACCGACGAGGAGTTGGTGGCGCGTTCGCATGAGGAGCTGTTTCACGTTACCCGCGCCTATGAGGAGCTCATGCGGCGCTACCAGCGCACGCTGTTCAACGTCTGCGCGCGGTACCTGGGGAACGACCGGGATGCCGATGATGTCTGTCAGGAGGTCATGCTCAAGGTGCTCTACGGGTTGAAGAACTTCGAGGGCAAGTCCAAGTTCAAGACTTGGCTCTACAGCATCACCTACAACGAATGCATCACCCAGTACCGCAAGGAGCGCCGTAAGCGCCGGTTGATGGATGCCCTGAGCCTGGACCCTGTCGAAGAGGCGTCCGAGGACAAGGCACCGAAGCCGGAGGAGAAAGGCGGGCTGGATAAATGGCTCGTGCATGTGAACCCGATCGACCGGGAAATCCTGGTGCTGCGTTTTGTCGCAGAGCTGGAATTCCAGGAGATCGCCGACATCATGCACATGGGTCTGAGCGCCACGAAAATGCGCTACAAGCGTGCGCTCGACAAGCTTAGAGAGAAATTTGCAGGGGTGGCTGAAACTTAGTCGCCTGCAAATACCTCTAACCAACCGGCGAGTTCTGCTAGACTTGCCGTCGAGTTGTCCCCCGGATTTTGGTGGGACCGCTTAACTATCACCAGATGGGGATTTAACGGATGAAATTGAAAAACACCTTGGGCCTGGCCATTGGTTCGCTCGTAGCCGCCACCTCGATTGGCGCTATGGCACAAGGCACTGGCGCTGTAGAAGTCGAAGGCTTCTACAAGAAAGAATTCTTCGACAGCCAGCGTGACTTCAAGAACGACGGCAACCTGTTCGGCGGCTCGATCGGTTACTTCCTGACCGACGACGTTGAACTGCGTCTGGGTTACGACGAAGTCCACAACGCCCGTGGCGATGACGGCAAGAACATCAAGGGCTCGAACACCGCCCTGGACGCCGTTTACCACTTCAACAACCCGTACGACGCCATCCGTCCGTACGTGTCGGCTGGTTTCTCCCACCAGTCGCTGGGCCAGACCGGCCGTGGTGGTCGTAACCAGTCCACCTTCGCCAACGTTGGCGCTGGCGCCAAGTGGTACATCACCGACATGTTCTACGCCCGTGCCGGCGTCGAAGCTCAGTACAACATCGACCAGGGCGACACCGAGTGGGCCCCGAGCGTTGGTATCGGCCTGAACTTCGGCGGTAGCCCGAAGCAAGCTGAAGTCGCTCCGGCTCCTGTTGCCGAAGTCTGCTCCGACAGCGACAACGATGGCGTCTGCGACAACGTCGACAAGTGCCCTGACACCCCAGCCAACGTTACCGTTGACGCTGATGGCTGCCCGGCTGTTGCCGAAGTCGTTCGCGTTGAGCTGGACGTCAAGTTCGACTTCGACAAGTCGGTCGTCAAGCCAAACAGCTACGGCGACATCAAGAACCTGGCTGACTTCATGAAGCAGTACCCACAGACCACCACCACCGTGGAAGGTCACACTGACTCCGTCGGCCCAGACGCTTACAACCAGAAGCTGTCCGAGCGTCGTGCCAACGCTGTCAAGCAAGTCCTGACCCAGCAGTACGGCATCGAATCGACCCGTGTTGACTCGGTTGGCTACGGTGAGACCCGTCCGGTCGCCGACAACGCCACCGAAGCTGGCCGCGCCGTTAACCGTCGCGTAGAAGCTCAGGTAGAAGCCCAGGCCAAGTAATTGGTTTGATGCTTCACGAAAAACCCGGCCCCGGCCGGGTTTTTCTTTGCCTGCGATTTAACGGGCCCGCACGTCTGTTTTTTGTAGGAGCGGCCTTGTGTCGCGAAGGGCCGCGCAGCGGCCCCGGCAATCTTCGTGGCGAAGCTGAAAATGTGCGGACGTTACGCGCCCCATCGCGACACAAGGCCGCTCCTAAAGGGCGTGTGAGGCGCTCAATGCTTGAGCAAAATCAGCAACAGCACCATATTCAATAGCAGCGACATCAAACCCAGTGTGCGCCAGACTTTTACCGGCTCGCGCTCCAGCAGCGGCCGTGGCCGCTCGGCCGGGGCCTGGCGGTCGCCATGCTCGAGCAGCAGCAACCATTGCTCGGCGGTCTCGAAACGCAGTGCGGGGTTGGCGGTTACCGCCTGCTCGAGGTTGCGCTGCAACCACTCCGGCAGATCGGGACGATAACGCCCGGCATTGACCGGGTTGCCGAAGCGCGGGCGCTGGAAGGCCTCTACCTCGCCATAGGGATAATGACCGGTGAGCAGGTGATAGAGCGTCACGCCGACGGCATACAGGTCCTGGCGCGGGCTCGGCGGCACGCCGTCGAAGGCTTCCGGCGCCAGGTAGGAAGGCGTGCCAGGCAGGGCGTGGGGTTGATCCTCGGATAGACCCGGACAGTAGGCCAGGCCGAAGTCCAGCAGGCGCAACTGGCCATCGTCGCCCAGGTGCAGGTTTTCCGGCTTGATATCGCGGTGCAGCAGATTGCGTCGGTGCAGTACGCCAACCGCCTGCAGCAGCTGGCGAGCGATTTCCAGCCACTGAGCCAGGGGCAGCGGGCCATGGGCTTCGAGTCGGGCGGCGAGGGTCGTGCCGGCATATTCACGCATCAGGTAGTACAGGTACTGGCGCTGGCTGGCTGGGTGGGCTTCGGGGAAGTGGCGGCCGGCAACGCGGCGCAGGAACCACTCTTCCAGCAGCAGGCCCTGGGCGGCTCCAGGTTCGTGTTCACGGCCTGGGGGCAAGGTTTTCAGCAGCCAGGGCTGGCCTTGCTGATCGCGCACCCGA
The DNA here is from genome assembly GCF_004519305.1 of Pseudomonas sp. RIT623. Lineage (GTDB taxonomy): Bacteria > Pseudomonadota > Gammaproteobacteria > Pseudomonadales > Pseudomonadaceae > Aquipseudomonas. The sequence continues at coordinate 20,769 of NZ_SOZA01000049.1, forward strand.
TAGAGCAATGACTGCCGGCTCTGGGTCAGCAGCCCTTGTACTTGCCAGCCATCGACCTGCTGGCCTTCGCGCAATGGTCCTGGCAGCGGCCACTGCCCGAGTTGCGCCAGAGTATCGCCGAGGTTGCTTGCGCCCAGGTGCTCGACCTGCACCAGCAGGGCGCTGGCGTTGTCCTGGCTGCCGCTGTGGTGGGCGGTGGCTACCAGCGTGTCGGCAGCGTCCTGCAGGTCGGCTTGCTCACGCAGGATCGCCTGGATGCGCTGGTCGCCGACGCTGGCCCAGACGCCATCGCTGAGCAGCAGGTAGCATTCGCCCTCGTGCAACTCGCCGTCCAGGTAGTCGACCAGCAGGTGCTGGTCCAGGCCCAGCGCGCGCTTGAGCACATGCTGCATGCCGGGCTGATCCCAAACGTGGTCTTCACTCAGGCATTGCAGGTGCCCGGCATGCCAGCGGTAGACCCGGCAATCGCCGACATGGGCGAGGGTGAAGCGCCGCCCACGCAGCACCAGGGCGCTAAGCGTGGTCAACAGTGGCTGGCCGTTGCCCTGGGCGCGCAGCCAGCGGTTCTGCGCGCTGAGCAGGCGATCGAGGGCCTGGGCCACGCCCCAGGTGGCAGGGGTGGCGTAGTAGTCCAGGGCCAGGGCCTGCAAGCTCGCCCGCGCCGCCAGGCCACCGTCGGCGCACTGGCTGACGCCGTCGGCGAGGGCGCACAGGTAGCCTTTACTGGCGGCCAGCTCCGGCGTGGGGGTGACCAGGCGCAGGGCATCCTGGTTCTCCGCGCGCGGCCCGATGGCGCTGGCCTGGGCGAAACGCAGGCGCAAACTCATCAGACCCGCGCCACGGTGACGGCCGCCGCGCCCCAGGTGGTGCGCCAGCGTTGCTTGACGCCATGCAGGCCGAACCAGGCCAGCAGGCCGAGGCTGGCGAACAGCCACAGGCCGAGCTGGTAGTCGCCGCTGTGTTGCTTGATCGCGCCCAGGCCGGCGGCGAGCAGGAAGCCGCCGATACCACCGGCCATGCCGATCAGCCCGGTCATCACGCCGATCTCCTCGCGAAAACGCTGCGGCACCAGTTGGAACACCGCGCCGTTGCCGGCGCCCAGGCCGAGCATGGCGCTGACGAACAGGGCCAGTGCCGCGACCGCGCTGGGCAGGTTGAAGCCGACGGCGGCGATGCACACGGCAGCCACGCCGTACATCGCCAGCAGGGTGCGGATGCCGCCGAAGCGATCAGCCAGGGCTCCGCCCAATGGACGCATCAGACTGCCGGCGAACACGCAGGCGGCGGTATAGTAGCCTGCGGTGACCGGGCTCAGGCCGTACTGGTCGCTGAAGTAGCCCGGCAGGGCGCTGGCCAGGCCGATGAAACCGCCGAAGGTGACGCTGTAGAAGAACATGAACCACCAGCTGTCACGGTCGCCAAGGGCCTTCAGGTAGTCGGCCGTGGCCTTGGGTCTGGGCCGTTGCGGGGCGTTGCGTGCCAGCAGGGCGAACAATGCCAGGGTCAGCAGCAGCGGCAGCAGGGCGAAACCGAACACGTTGTTCCAACCAAAGCCTGCGGCCAGAGCCGGAGCCAGCAGGGCAGCGAACACCGTGCCGGAGTTGCCGGCGCCGGCGATGCCCATGGCCTTGCCCTGGTGTTGCGGCGGGTACCACTGCGAGGCCAAAGGCAAGGATACGGCGAACGAGGCCCCGGCGAAGCCGAGGAACACGCCTAGCAGCAGCGCCTGTTCGTAGCTGTGCACGCCCAGGCACCAGGCACAAGCCAGCGCGGCGATCACCACCACCTGGCCAATCAGCCCCGCGGTCTTGGGTGACAGGCGATCGACCAGCAGGCCCATGGCAAAGCGCAGCAGCGCGCCGGCGAGGATCGGCGTGGCCACCATCAGGCCCCGTTGTTGTGCAGTCAGTTGCAGGTCGGCGGCAATCTGCACCGCCAGGGGGCCGAGCAGGTACCAGACCATGAAGCTCAGGTCGAAGTACAGAAAGGCGGCGAACAGGGTGGGCACATGCCCGGATTTCCAGAAGCTCGTATTCATCGAACACCTCGTTGGGCGCGGAAACGAAAAGACGCCGCTGCCCGGTCCACGGCCGTGGAAGGGCGAGCGACGTCTTTGTCGGGGTATATTGGCAACCGCCGTTGGCTACCTGGGCATTCTCTGAGCAAGAGACGGGCCAAGCGTGTTGGCGCAGGTGGCCGCTCCTACAGTTGAAAAATGGGGTTTTAGCCAAGCATCTGCGACATGGCGATGATTTGTTCGGCCACCTGGATCAGCTTCTGCTGGCGGCTCATGGCCTGGCGGCGCATCAGGGTGTAGGCCTGCTCTTCGTTGCAGTCCTTGAGCTTCATCAGCAGCCCTTTTGCTTGCTCGATACGCTTGCGCTCCGCTAGTTGCTGGTCGCGGGCCAGCAATTGCGCGCGCAAGGCCTGGTCGGCCTCGAAGCGTGCCATGGCCACGTCGAGGATCGGCCGCAAGCGCGTAGCGTGAATGCCCTCGACGATGTAGGCGCTGACCCCGGCTTCGATCGCCTGGCGCATCATCCCGGGGTCGTGTTCGTCGGTGAACAGCACGATCGGCCGAGGGTGGTCGCGGCTGACCAGCACCACTTGCTCCATCACATCGCGGCCAGGTGACTCGGTATCGATCAGCACCACGTCCGGGCGCACCGTTTCGACGCAGGCCGGCAGGTCGATGCTCAAGTTGCCGGCCTCGATCACCTCGAAACCGGCCTCGCTCAGGGCGGCCTTGAGGCGGCCGACTTTTTTCTCGGTGTCGTCGATCAGCAGGATGCGCAACATGTTCGCGCCCTCAGCGTCCGGCCCGCAGGGCGGGTGTCGTATCCAGCGCATGCAGAGCGAAACTGCGCGCGTAGCCATGGGGGTCGCTGCCGTCCCAGCGGCTGCCATCGATCAGCAGGCTGCTGCGCAGGGGCGAGTAGGCGCAGGGCACGCCCAGGGCCTGGGCGGCCTCGCGGTACAGCGTCAGTTGCTGGACCTGGCGTGCCACACCGAGGTAGTCCGGGTCGTCGCGCAGGATTCCCCAGCGGCGGAACTGGGTCATGAACCACATGCCGTCGGACAGGTAGGGCAGGTTGGCCCGGCCCTGGTCGAACAGGCGCAACCCATGGGGGTCGTGCCAGCGGTTGCCCAGGCCATCCTGGTAGTCGCCGAGCAGGCGCGGCTGGATGCTGCCCAGCGGGCTGTCCAGATAGGCGCTGCCGCTGAGCAGTTGCGCGGTGCCACGACGATTGTCCTGGCTCTGCTCGATGAAGCGGGCGGCGGCCAGCACCGCGCGGATCAACGCACGAGCGGTGTTGGGGTAATGCGTGACGAAGTCCTGGGTGCAGGCCAGGACCTTCTCGGGGTGGCCGGGCCAGATCGCCTGGCTGGTGGCCAGGGTGAATCCCTGACCCTCGGCCACGGCGTCGGCCGACCAGGGTTCGCCCACGCAGAAACCGTCGATGCGTCCGGCCTGCAGGTGGGCGCGCATCTGCGCCGGCGGCACCACCACGCTGTCGACGTCGCGTAGCGGATGGACGCCCAGGCTGGCCAGCCAGTAGTACAGCCACATGGCGTGGGTGCCGGTGGGGAAGGTCTGGGCGAAGGTCAGGCGTGCGCCACCCTGGTGCACCCGCCGCGCCAGTGCCTCGGCGCTGGTCACCCCCTGGCGTTGCAGCGTGGGGGAGAGGTTGATGGCCTGGGCGTTCTGGTTCAGCCCCATGAGTACCGCCAGGGCATTGGCCGGCCCGCCGCCCACGCCAAGGTGCACGGCATAGACCAGCCCATACAGGCAGTGGGCGGCGTCCAGCTCGCCATTGAGCAGGCGGTCGCGCAGGCCGGCCCAGGAGGCCTGGCGGTGCAGGTTGAGGGTCAGCCCCTGTTGCTGGGCGAAACCCTGGGTGGCGGCGACCACCACCGAGGCGCAGTCGGTCAGGGCCATGAAACCGATGTTCAGACAGGGCTTTTCCGGTGCATCGCTGCCGTTGACCCAGGCCAGTGGCAGTGTCGGTAGGGGTGTGTTCAAGGCATTCCTCGGACGTTGACAGATGACGACACGAGGTTGGCTTAGCAACCCATGTGCCATGACCCTGTCGCCGTGGCGACGCGCTGGCTATAATCGCTCCCTCACACACCGCGAGTCCGCCCGCCCATGTATACCCTGGCCCGCCAGTTGCTGTTCAAGCTCTCCCCGGAAACCTCCCACGACCTGTCGCTGGACCTGATCGGCGCCGGTGGCCGCCTGGGCCTCAATGGTTTGCTGTGCAAGCAGCCGGCGGCGTCGCCGGTGACCGTCATGGGCCTGAACTTCGCCAACCCGGTGGGCCTGGCCGCCGGCCTGGACAAGAACGGCGCGGCCATCGACGGCTTCGCCCAGCTGGGCTTTGGCTTCGTCGAGATCGGCACCGTGACCCCGCGTCCGCAGCCGGGCAATCCCAAGCCACGGCTGTTCCGCCTGCCGCAAGCGAGCGCGATCATCAACCGCATGGGCTTCAACAACCTAGGCGTCGACCACCTGCTGGCAAGAGTTCGCGCGGCGAAATACACCGGTGTGCTGGGCATCAACATCGGCAAGAACTTCGACACCCCGGTCGAGCGCGCCCAGGACGATTACCTGATTTGCCTGGAGAAGGTCTACAACGACGCCAGCTACATCACTGTCAATGTCAGCTCGCCCAATACCCCAGGCCTGCGTTCGCTGCAGTTCGGCGACTCGCTCAAGCAACTGCTCGATGCCCTGGCCGAGCGACGCGAGCAGCTTGCCCAGGCGAATGGCAAGCGCGTGCCATTGGCCATCAAGATCGCCCCGGACATGAGTGACGAAGAGACCGCCCTGGTCGCCGCGGCGCTGCGTGAGTCGGGCATGGACGCGGTGATCGCCACCAACACCACTTTGGGCCGCGAAGGGGTCGAGGGGCTGCCGTTCGGTGGCGAGGCCGGCGGTTTATCGGGCGCCCCGGTGCTGGCCAAGAGCACCCATACGGTTAAAGTGCTGGCGGGTGAGCTGGGTGGAAAGTTGCCGATCATCGCTGCCGGTGGCATTACCGAAGGGCGTCATGCCGCTGAGAAGATCGCTGCCGGGGCCAGCCTGGTGCAGATTTATTCGGGCTTCATCTATAAAGGGCCAGCGCTGATTCGCGAAGCGGTGGACGCTATTGCGGCGATGCCGCGGTCGTAACCGGCAGGTATAAAAAAGGGGTCCCTCAAGGGACCCCCTGGGCCGCAGCCCGCCGCCCGGATGGGGCGCGCATGGTGACTCGAATTCAGTGTCCTCGTTCAGCCAACGGCGTGATTTTCGTTGAGTCTATGGATGCCAGCGGTGCCAGTCATGCCGTCCCAGTTATCGCCGCGGCCCTCGCGCCAGCCGTTGATCCAGGCTTGACGGACGGACGGCAGATTGAACGGGCAGAGTTCGCGGGATTTGCCGGTGACGCCATACTGGTAGCCACGTGAATATGCTCTTTCCAACGGATCACGCTTAAGTCTTCTCATAGGGTGTTGCCCTCACTTGTTGACTGTAATGTCCCGTCGGCCTCTCCGAGGCCGGGCAGAATCGTTCTGCCGGTATGCGCCCGCTGCCGGCGTGGCGGGCTGAAAGTGCCGCCCCGTTGCGGGACGACCTGAGATCAGTTCTATCGAATGCGAGTCACAGTGTGAATGATCGATTTGTCATAAGGACGTAACCTTTCAGAGGGTGAAAGGATAAGTAAATAAATGCGACTCAACCTTGTTTGCCGTTGGGCCCGCTATGATCAGGGTTTAGTCAGCGTTGACGTCATATGGCCAGTGTTGCTGGTTGATGACTGAAATATTTGGTAATGCGACGAAGGGTCACATGCGTACCCGTCGTCGAGGAAATTTTCATACTGCTCAGCGATCAAAGCCACTTTCGCCATCGGCGAAGGCGCGATCTGCCGAGCGGCCCGGCCCGGCGAGAGGTCTCGCCAGGCCACCCGGGCGCCTGCTGGAAGGGTGTGCGGGAAAACATCGGTCGCCGATGCGTCGGCGGCCATCTACCTAGCCCAAGGCTCTGGATTGCACATGTCGGACCGTTTCGAACTTTACCTTACCTGCCCCAAAGGCCTTGAAGGCCTGCTCGCCGAAGAGGCTCGCCAACTGGGCCTGAACGAGGTGCGTGAGCACACCTCGGCCATTCGCGGCGATGCCGACATGGAAACCGCCTACCGCCTGTGTCTCTGGTCGCGCCTGGCCAACCGCGTGCTGTTGGTGCTCAAGCGTTTCCCGATGAAGAACGCCGACGACCTGTACGACGGCGTGCACGCGGTCGACTGGGCCGATCACCTGGCCGCCGACGGCACCCTGGCCGTTGAGTTCAGTGGCCATGGCTCGGGCATCGACAATACCCACTTCGGCGCGCTCAAGGTCAAGGACGCCATCGTCGACAAGCTGCGCAACCGCGAGGGCCTGCGCCCGTCGGTGGAGAAGCTCGACCCGGATGTACGGGTGCACCTGCGCCTGGACCGCGGCGAGGCGATCCTGTCCCTGGACCTGTCCGGCCACAGCCTGCACCAGCGCGGCTATCGCCTGCAGCAGGGCGCTGCGCCGTTGAAGGAGAACCTGGCGGCGGCGGTGCTGATCCGTGCGGGTTGGCCGCGCATCGCCGCCGAGGGCGGCGCCCTGGCCGACCCGATGTGCGGCGTGGGTACGTTCCTGGTCGAGGCGGCGATGATCGCCGCCGACATGGCCCCTAACCTCAAGCGCGAACGCTGGGGCTTCAGCGCCTGGCTCGGCCATGTGCCGGCGCTGTGGCGCAAGGTGCATGACGAGGCCCAGGCCCGTGCCGAGGCCGGCCTTGCCAAGCCGGCGCTGTGGATTCGTGGCTACGAGGCTGACCCGCGGCTGATCCAGCCAGGTCGGAACAACGTCGAGCGTGCAGGCCTGGGTGACTGGGTGAAGATCTACCAGGGCGAAGTGGCCAGCTTCGAGCCGCGTCCGGACCAGAACCAGAAGGGCCTGGTGATCAGCAACCCGCCCTACGGCGAGCGCCTGGGCGACGAGGCCAGCCTGCTGTACCTCTACCAGAACCTCGGCGAGCGCCTGCGCCAGGCCTGCATGGGCTGGGAGGCGGCGGTATTCACCGGTGCGCCCGAGCTGGGCAAGCGCATGGGGATTCGCAGCCACAAGCAGTACGCTTTCTGGAACGGCGCGCTGCCGTGCAAGTTGCTGCTGTTCAAGGTCCAGCCCGACCAGTTCGTCACCGGCGAGCGCCGCCAGGGTCCCGTCGAGGCGGTGGAGGGCGAGTCTCGTCGTCCGCAGCCGGTGGCCAGCGAGCCAGCACGCCTGTCCGAAGGTGCGCAGATGTTCGCCAACCGCCTGCAGAAGAACTTCAAGCAGTTGGGCAAGTGGGCCCGCCGCGAGAAGATCGATTGCTACCGGGTCTACGATGCCGACATGCCCGAGTACGCCCTGGCGGTCGACCTGTATCACGACTGGGTGCATGTTCAGGAATACGCCGCACCGCGTTCGGTCGATCCGGAAAAAGCCCAGGCGCGCCTGCTCGATGCCTTGACCGCGATCCCCCAAGCCTTGGGCGTCGACCCGCAGCGCGTGGTGCTCAAGCGCCGCGAGCGTCAGAGTGGCACCCGTCAGTACGAGCGCCAGGCGACCGAAGGACGTTTCATGGAAGTCGAGGAGGGCGGCGTCAAGCTGCTGGTCAACCTCACCGACTACCTGGACACCGGGCTGTTCCTCGACCACCGGCCAATGCGCCTGCGCATCCAGCGCGAGGCCGCCGGCAAGCGCTTCCTCAACCTGTTCTGCTACACCGCCACGGCCAGCGTGCACGCAGCCAAGGGCGGCGCGCGCAGCACCACCAGCGTCGACCTGTCCAAGACTTACCTGGATTGGGCTCGGCGCAACCTGTCGCTGAATGGCTTCTCCGAGCGCAACCGCCTGGAGCAAGGTGATGTGATGGCCTGGCTGCAGGGGGCGACGGAGAGCTACGACCTGATCTTCATCGACCCGCCGACCTTCTCCAACTCCAAGCGCATGGAAGGGGTGTTCGATGTGCAGCGCGATCATGTCGAGCTGCTCGACCTGGCCATGGCCCGCTTGGCGCCGGGCGGCGTGCTGTACTTCTCCAACAACTTCCGCAAGTTCCAGCTCGACGAACATCTGGCCGCGCGCTATGCGGTAGAGGAAATCAGCGCCCAGACCCTGGATCCGGATTTCGCGCGCAACAGCCGCATCCACCGCGCCTGGCAGCTACGTTTGAAGTAAGCCGACGAGGTACATGGCGCGGCTGCTGGCCAGTGGCTATAAAGCACTACAGGGCAGGACAATTCGCAGGACGCTGACGTTGGTGAGAGTCCTCTATGTCGAACCCGGACGTACCTGCGAAGCTGCTGGGCCTGCTCGGCGACCAGCTGTCGGCCTGGGGCGTGGCCCTGGCGGCGCTGGTCGCCGGGTGCCTGCTCACGGCTGCGTTGGCTACCGCCACCCACGCCTTCCACAAGCAGCAACTGCGCCAGCGCTTCGAGCTGCTGGCCAGCGAGCGCTACAGCCGTATCGCCGAGCGTTTCGAGGAACAGGAGCAGCGCCTCGATGGCTTGCGGCGGTTCTTCAGCTATTCGAGCCAGGTCACCCCCCGCGAATTCGACGGCTATGCCCGGCCGCTGTTGCACCGCACCCAGGCCTATTCGTGGGCGCCCCGGGTCGAGGCGGCGCAGCGCGAAGCCTTCGAGCAGCATGCCAGTGCCTGGCTGGGACAGCCTTACCTGATCCGCGACCGCGACGCCCAGGGTGCGTGGCACCCCGCGCCTGCGCGTGACTATTACTACCCGGTGCTGTTCACCCAGGCGGCCAGCCGGCAGGGCCAACCCTACGGCCTGGATCTGCGTGGCCAGCCGCTGCGCGAGGCGACCCTGGCCAGGGCCTTGAGCCCCGGCAGCATGGCGGTGTCGGCACCGCTGGACATGCTCAATGTCGAGCCGGCCTACAGCCGTGGCCTGCTGATGGTCGCCCCGGTGTTCGCCGACTCGGCGTTCGCCGATGCGCCGCCCAGCGGTTATGTCATGGCATTGCTGAGCCTGCGCCAGCTGATCGTCGAAAGCCTACCCACCGTGGCCGACGGCAACCTGGTGGTGCGTATCCACGACCTGTCCAGCGAAGGTGCGCGCGAAGTGCTGTTCGATTCCGGCAATACGCCGGCGCGCATGGCCCTGGCCAGCAGCCACCTGCTGCATCTGGCCGACCATCATTATCAGCTGGATATCCGCCCCAGCCTGGATTTCCTGGCGGCCAACCGCTCTTCGGCGGTGAACGTGGTGAGTGTGCTGGGCGGGCTGCTCAGCCTGCTCTTGGCGGCCTTGCTGTACAGCCTGTTCGGCCAGCGCCAGCGCGCCCTAGGCCTGGTCGCGCGACGCACGGCGGAACTGCGTGTCAGCGAGCAGTCCTTGCGCGAGACCCACAACCAGTTGCGCAGCGTGCTCGATGCCGCGACCCAGGTGGCAATCATCGCCACCAGCCTGCGCGGGGTGATCGACACGTTCAACGCCGGCGCCGAGCGCATGCTTGGCTACTCGGCCAGCGAGGCCTTGGGGCAACTGACCCTGGAGGATCTGGTGCAGCCCGACGAGCTCCACCGGCGCGCCCATGCCTTGAGCCAGCGCTATGGTCGCGAGGTGGGGGCGGGCCAGGCGATGTTCGCCGAAACGGTGCAGGAGGGAGCGGGCGAGCCGGCCGATTGGACCCTGGTGCGCAAGGATGGCAGCCACTTGCTGGCCAACATGCTGGTGACCGCTGTGCTCGACGAGCAGGGGCTGTGGGTGGGGTACCTGGCGATCTGCATCGACGTCACCGAGCGCCGCCGGGTACATGAAGCACTGGCGGCCCGTGACCGCCTGTTGGAGAAGCTCAGCGACGAGGTGCCGGGAGGCATCTACCAGTACCGCCTGGACGTCGATGGCCATTCCTGTTTTCCCTACGCCAGCCGGGGCTTGCACGACATCTACGAGGTCGACCTGGCGTTGTTGCGCCAGGACGCCTCGGCGGTATTCGAGCGCATTCACCCTGACGACCTGGAGCGGGTGCGGCGCTCAGTGCGCTATTCCGCCGAGCAACTGACGCCGTGGCGAGAGGAGTACCGGGTGTGCTTGCCGCGCGCGGGGCTGCGCTGGGTTAGGGGCGAGGCGACGCCGGAGATCGGCGACCATGGCTGTACGCTCTGGCATGGCTATCTCACCGATATCTCCGACCTCAAGCGGGTGGAGGAGGAGCTGCGCACGTTGTCGATCACCGACGCACTGACCGGTATTTTCAACCGTCGCTATTTCCAGGAGCGTTTACGCACTGAATTGGACCGGGCGCAGCGCGGTGGGCTGGACCTGGCGGTTATCATGCTCGATATCGATCATTTCAAGCGGATCAACGATCAGTTCGGCCACGCGGTGGGGGACCATGTGCTGCGCAGCCTGTGCCAGCGCATCGGGCGTCGGCTGCGGCGCACGGATGTGTTCTGCCGGCTGGGAGGCGAGGAGTTCATGGTGCTGTGCCCGGGCAGTCATGCG